>JBEHYS010000008.1:0-153133 GCA_048498055.1 Bacteroidota bacterium | reverse complement strand
CCGGATCTCGGGCAAGGGCTACGGCGAGTCCGAGCCTAAAGTGGACTGCGGGGAGAACTGCACCGAGGAGCAGCACGCACAGAACAGGCGCTCGGAGTTTTTGATCGTAAAGGGACAGCCCGCACAGCAGCCTTAAACCAGAATCATTGAATATAAAAACCCCCGGAGCAATCCGGGGGTTTTTGGTTTATAAAATCATCAATTATAAATTATCACTCGCATACCATTCAGCAAAGGAGGTTTCCGTTTCCTGAAGTTTCAGGGAAAAAAGCGCAATCGAAGCCGGAAGTCTCAGCTTGATTTTCTGGGCGAAATCGATTACCATATTTTCACTCGTTGGCTGATAAGACACCAAAATCACATGATGCCCACGCGATTTAAGCTCTTGTGCCAGCTCAACGTGCGGCGTGTTTTTGTTGAATACCGTAGCGTGGTCGAAAACATCCACGATTTCTTCCTTGACGATTTTTTTGAGATCGGAAAAATCGATCACCATCCCGAATTTCACATTCCCATTATCCGAAATCGGCGTACCGATCACCGTTACCGACAATTTATAGCTGTGACCATGTACATTCCTGCATTTTCCGTCATAACCGTAAAGTGCGTGCCCGGTCTCGAAACTGAATTGCTTGGTAATCCTGATGTTGCTCATCGCGTGAAATTTCCGCAAATTTACTAACTTATATTTTGAAATCGCGAAAAAACACTATATTTGCTCCCGATTCGGGGGATTAGCTCATTTGGCTAGAGCGCTTGCCTGGCAGGCAAGAGGTGACCGGTTCGAATCCGGTATTCTCCACTTAAAACCTTCAGTTTCCTGGAGGTTTTACTTTTAGAAGTGACCGGTTCTCCCGATGCTTCGGGACGGTATTCTCCACTTTAAAAACCTTCAGTTTTTCTGGAGGTTTTTTATTTAGCCGATTCGCAGGTCGAATTGTCTGTAGCCTTCGCGGGCTAAAACCAACATCATAAAAACAAAAACCACCGGTTTCCCGATGGTTTCTTACTAAATTGTTTCAATTATTCCGCGTCACGCATCGCCTTGACCTTGTCGTGATCTTGCTGCAACCTGCTTTTTTGGCTGCGGACCAAATCGGCGTGTTCTGATGTCATTTCTTTTACGTGGTGTTCCAGGACATGTTCGTAGGTATCGAGCGCCATGTCTTCACCATATTCGCAGGAAGACAAAATCTGATGACGGCTGCCACCGGTCAGCGCGGCTTTGATATCCATCCAGGCACGATATAATTTTCCGTCGGTACGCGTACCTTCTTCAGGGGTTCCGCCGAGGCTGTGCATGGCTTTGAGCAATTCGGCAAGGTTTTGTTCGCTGGTGACGCTGAGTTCGGCAAAAGTCCTTTTGAGGTCCGGATCGCTGGTTTCCTTCATCGCGGTTTTATAACCTTCGACACGGTCGTTGTTGATTTCGATCAGCTCGTTCAGCGCGGTGATTGATTCTGTAGTTGTCATAATATCGTATTTTTGGTTTTATCCAAAGTTCCAACGATTGCAAGGATTATATCTTATGAAATTTCGCGGAATTGTTACAAGTTTACCAATCAAAAGAATGCCCTGAGTTGGATGCTTCCCGTATGTATTGCGGGACTTGTTTCGCTTTTCCGGCCTTGGTAATTGATGTTGATGTCCAAAAACTCCGTCAGGTTTTTCTGGATCAGCAAACGCCAGGTGAGGTTTTTTCCCGGCTGTAGTCCTTCGAGCATCTGGAACGCTACAGGTGAGAGCTCGTTACCGTCGAAACGATTTTGATATAAAGAAAATTCGCCGTTCATCGTCAGTTTCTTTTCAGTAGCATAGGTAAACGACGTCCCGAAACGTTCCTGCGCAAGGCTTTCCAGATTCCCGATCTGATTGTCCTTCAACTGATATTCGTAGAAAATATCCCACGAAGCATTCTTGTTGAATATATAAGAGATTTTCGGCGCGAGCTGGTAGCCGTCGATTTCGTAATTCTTCTCGGGGAAATTCTCCGACTCGGTTTCCGAAAAAATCGTCTTTCCGGCCATTGCGAACAGCCAATGCTTTTTATACAAATGTGCATACTGCAACTGATGCGAATTGTTTTTGCTTTCCTGCGACCCGACCGAAAGCAGGTTTCGCGCACGGTTCGACAAAAAAGTGTAGGTTACGGAATGGTCTTGCTTGCCGCGGTTGTAAAACAGGCTGTTACGGATGCTCGAGCTCAGTCCCAACAAGTTTTCGTCTGAACTGCTGAACGGGTTCAAATCGAAATTGTCCGAATCCCGAACGATTTTCCGGTCGATCTGGTACGAAGCCTGGTCGTAGAAATACGAAAGCAGTTTTTTGAATCCTTTTTCGTTCTGCCATTGCGTCGGGTTGAGCGTAACCGATTGCGCGAACTTGTTCTGGTGCGTCTTGATGAAAATCTGGTTCGGCAAAAAGACGCGGACGTAAATCGCCTGATCGGGAAACGGCGCGACCTCGAATTCCTCAAGTTGCTGCGTTCCGTCGCCGTTGTAGTCGTTCCACATGTAAACGCCCTGGCCCGGATCGACTTTCAGATAAGTGAATTCCTGCTGCGCGATCGTTCCCGAAGTCGTTTCGTAGGCAGTCGTAATCTGCACGAGCTGGTTAAAGAAACGATCGTTATACAAAATCCGCGAATTCAACGAAGGTTCGTCTTCGCGGATTTCATCAGCATAATGCAAATTGCGATAATTCACGAATACCGAGAGGTTGGTTTTGTCGGTCTGGATCAGTTTCGATTTCAGGTAATATGATTGTGATGAATTCACGCGCCGCAAAAATCCGTTCTGCAAGCTGTCGTTCGTTCGGTGCAGATACCCGAGCTCGACATATACTTTAGTCGAATCCCCGCGGCCGATAAACGCGCCGTATTCCATAAACCGCTGGCTCAATGCCGAATACATTCCGGTCGCCTTGATCTTTTCCCGATTGTCCTCAAAACGCAGCGTTCCGCCGATCCAGTTCCTTTTGAAACGGAACTTCGCCCGGGTCGCATTCCTCGCAAATTCAGACGAGTTCAGATCGCCGTCACTTTTGAGGTAACTCGCATTTTCGAGAATGTCCCAATGCTTAAGCCTGAAGGCCGCATCGACGACATGCCGGCTTCCCGAAAAATTCTCGGTGAAATCGAGTTTTTCGAACTGATAACGCGCAAAACCCGTCGAAACCGAATCTTTCGGCTTCGCCAATTCGAAATTCACGCCCGAAACAAGCAAGCTCTGGTCGCCGGCCGGATTAGACAAATTCCAGTCGCGGTCGAATTCGATCGTGAAAAGACGCTCGATCGTCCTGAAATCCTTTTGTACGAACTGATAATTCGCGAACGCATCGGCTTTCCAGCGTTTGGAAAACAATTGCTGTTTTGCATTGATTTTTCCGGCCAGCCCGACGTTGTTGCCGTCGTCGATCCGCGAATATAAATTCAGGTCGTTGTTACTGACGCCGGCCTCGAAATCGACCGAGGTCTTTTCCGACGGCGCATATCTCCCCAAAACCGTCGCAATCTGGATTTTCGTCGGCGGAACCAACCGCGTCACCGGTTCGTAATTGCCCTGCAAAACACCGCCAATGGGCGCGACATATTGGTAAATCTTTCCAATCGCGGCCGAGCTCGCCAAAACGTAATTTCCGAGATTGTTGCCGACCAATGTGAATTTGACGTTGTACAGCGTATCGGTCTCGACATTGGAATATTCGAAAACTTCGACGCCGTTCACGGTGATTTTCCGGTATAGAATCTTGTTTTCCGAATAGCTGTCCTGATAGGCCGACGGCGCGGTCATCAGGTTCGGGTCGTCGCCGGCCTGGGTCAGAATCTGGACTTGTTCTTCTGATAAATTTTGTTGCAAGGGTTGATTTTTTACATCGTTTTCCGAATACACGAAACCGCCCAGACTCCATTTTTTTTCCTCGTGCATCGCGCCGCCGTAAGTGACGAAGCGCGTATAATTCCGATCGGAAAATTGGTATTCGATGTTGATCCGCATTTCGGAAGTGATCGGGAATGTCGAGGTAAAGGTGATTTCGCCCGCATTGTAATCGATGACGTAATCGTTGCTTTCACCGCGTTTCAAAAGCATCCCGTTGACGAAAACGCGCTCGGAACCGGAAACCACCAAAACGAACAATTCGCCGTTCTGGCCGCGCAATTTATAGGGGCCTTGGTTTCCTTCCTGCCCTGTGAACGAACTTTTCGCGTATTGTCCGCGGACGAGCGCCGCAGAAGCAAATACAGTGGTTTTATCTTCTTCGGTTCCGAAATGGAATGTCGTCGAAATTCCCTGGACTTTTTTGTTGAAATTCAGAAAGCGGGACTGCCGGTTTTCCAAAAACAGGTCGCCGGCGCGGATGTTCCACTTTTCTCCCGAAAGCTCGATGAAGATCTGGTCGAACTCGTCGAGTTTCTGCGAATAACCGCCTTCCTGTAACGGAATGTTGCTGTCCTGGATCGATGCGCGGAGCGTGACTTTATCGGATAATTTTCCCGAAATCTGCAAATCTAGGTTCGAATTCACGACCGCATTCTGGTTGTTGCCCACGGTTATGCCGCGCGTGATGCTTCCCGAAGTGTTTAAACCGTCGAACGGCACGAATTTTTTCAGCAGATCGCGCGATACCGAATACAGGTTTTGCCCCGCCTGGTTTGAAACTACGCGACTTTCGTCATAAACGCTGTATTTCCGGGTCAGGTATTCGGGATATTTCAAAAAGCGTACGGTAACGCTGTCAGGTGAAGAAAATTCCGGCGAAAAAGTCAGGATGCTTTTCTGGAAGTCGACTTTGTAAAACGTGCTGTCGATAAGATTTCCGGACTTGTCAAGCACCTTGAAAAACACTTTGTTGATGCTGACGCTGTCGAGCTGGATCGGATTTTTTGAAACCGCGATCTTTTTGCTTCGGTACGGTGACTGGTTGTCCTGTGCAAAGGCAAGGCAGCAAAACAACAGCAAAAACGGTAAAAGCCCTTTTTTCAGCATACGGAATAAACGCATTTGCCTCAAAAGTAGTGTTAATCGGGAAGTTATTTTTTATAACCGATTTTTTTCCGCGCCGGAATTTCGGTTTTTGGCTGCAGCAACTGATCCAGATATTGAAAAACCAATCCGATGTTTTCGCCATGCTGATCGAGTTGCTGTTTTATTTTTTCGAGTTCGTGCCTGATTTCGGCGTTGTCGGCAAGCGCTTTTCGGGTTTTGGCGAACAGCCGCATGATCTGGATGTTGGTCTGGACGGCTTTTTCACTATTTAAAACCGAGGAAAGCATCAGGATTCCGTGTTCGGAAAAAGCATAGGGCAGCTTTCGCGTTCCGCCCCAACTTGAAATCGCATTTTGCGACATCAAGTCCTGATATTCGGCTTCCGTCAATTGGAACATGAAATCTTCGGGAAACCGCGAGCTGTTTCTTTTGACTTGTTCATTAAGCCTTCTCGTCTCGACTTGATAAAGTGCTGCCAGATCTTTGTCCAGCATTACCTTTTGATTTCTGATAAAATAAATTTTGTGCGAAACTTCTTCCTGAATTATCGTTGTTTTCATGGCGTATAGTATTTAATCGCGTTTTTCGTTCCGTACTATTGTTCCTTCGCGACGATCTGCATCGTTTCGCGGCTCACCTGGCGCACCAAAACCGTTTTGTTGTCCGAGACCAGCCGCGCGGCCTTGTCGTTGAAATGCCGGATCGTATAGAGCGATACGTTTTCGTTGTAGGAAACCTTGAATTTCCGCGACAGCGCGGTTTTCAATTCCTCGAAATGCCCGAATTTGTCCTCGACGCAAACCGAAAAACTGATTGCCGAATTCTGGATCAGGCTGACCTTGATCTTGTATCTGTGCAACAATGCGAAAATCTCGCTGATGTTTTCCTCCATGATGAAAGAGAAATCGATCGACGACAAAGAAATCAATAACTGGCCTTTCTTGACGATAAAGCACGGCATGTGCGGTTCCAAATCGGCGCCCTTGCTGACGCTCGTTCCGGGAAGCTTCGGGTTCAGGAACGATTTCACGTAGAGCGGGATTTCCTTTTTCTGCAATGGCTGCAAAGTTTTCGGGTGTATGACGCTCGCACCGTAAAATGCCAGCTCGATCGCTTCGCGGTATGAAATCTGGTTGAGCAAAACCGCATTGTCGAAATAACGCGGATCGGCATTCATCACGCCCGGAACGTCTTTCCAGATCGTCACGCTTTCGGCGCCGAGGCAATAGGCGAAAATGGCGGCGGTATAATCGGAGCCTTCGCGGCCGAGCGTCGTGGTGAAGTTGTTTTCGTCGGAACCGAGAAATCCCTGCGTGATGTTCAGCACTTTTTTCCTGACGTTTTTCGCGATGTTTTTTTGCGTGAGTTCCCAATCAACCCCGGCGTCTCGGTAATTCGCATCGGTCTTGATGAAATTCCGGACGTCGAGCCACAGCGTTTTGATATGCATTGAATTCATGAACTGCGCAATGATCGTCGTCGAGACCAGTTCGCCGAAACTGACGATCTGGTCGTAAACGAAATTGTAGTTCGGCGACTTGTTGCTCTTGAGGAAATATTCGAGATCGGCAAAAAGCTTCGCGACTTCAACATACACGGTATGTTTTTCATCCTCGAACAAATCGAGCAGAATCTGGTTGTGGTATTTTTTGACTTCCTGGACCGATGCCTGCAACGACGCGGATTTGTTGAAGTAGTTGTTGACGACGGCCTCGAGCGCATTAGTCGTCTTGCCCATCGCCGAGACCACGAGCAGCACGTCTTCGTAACCGGTTTGCTGCAACACTTCGTATACGTTCCGGATTCCGGCCGCGTCTTTTACCGATGCGCCGCCAAATTTGAATATCCTCATGAAATATATTTTAGAAAATTGTCGATTCCGTTTTCGTCCATATTTACGACGCGCCAATCCTGCAAAATCCTTGCGCCCGACTTTTCGTAAAAATCGATGGCCGGCGTATTCCAGTCGAGCACGTTCCATTCGATGCGCCGCACACTGTCGCGTTTTCCCTGTTTGATAATTTCGCAGTACAAGGCAAACCCGAGCCCGCTGCCGCGCATTTTTTCGGTCACGATCAGGTCCTCGAGATGGATCGTTTTGCCTTTCCACGTCGAATAGCGGTAATAATACAGCGCCATGCCCACAATGTTTCCGTCTTTTTCGGCAACAAACGTATGGAACAGCGGGTTGTCGCCAAAACCGTCGCGCCGTAAATCGTCGGCCGTCACGACAACGGCTTCGGGCTCGCGCTCGAATACGGCGAGTTCGGTGATCAGCTTCAATACTGACGGCATGTCGTCTTTGGTGCCTTTGCGTATAATCATGAAACAAATATAATAACTCGAAAGACAAAAGACCAGCGAAGATGAAGATAACCGTCAATCGAAGATGAAGAATATCAATTTATAGCCGCTTTTGTTAAGTGCGGCTTTCCCGCAGTTGTAATTCTTTTGAAAAACGTATCTTACCTTCAGGGAAAGGGAAAATGTAATCCCAAAGAAAAAATCGGAATAGATTATTACGGGAAAGCCATATGAAATGCTAAAGTAAAAGGTTCATACGATCGAGGTTTGGCAATAATGCCATTTTACAGCGAATTCAATTTCAGATTTTTAAACTTTGAAATTTTCACTCGATACGCGGCTGAATGGATGATCGCAGTGAATAAAATACCTATCTTTGCGGCCTAACTACAACGATTTCGAAATGGAAGAACGCAACAGGACTTTAGGGGAATTCATCATTGAAAAACAGAAAGACCATAATTATTCAACGGGAGAACTGTCCAAAATCATCAATTCGATCCGGCTCGCGGCCAAGGTCGTGAATTACAAAGTCAACAAGGCGGGACTTGTCGACATCACCGGTGCGGCAGGCGAGCAGAACATCCAGGGCGAAGACCAGCAAAAGCTGGACGTTTATGCGAATGAGGTGTTTATCCAAACATTGAAAAACCGCGAAATCGTCTGTGGCATCGCGTCGGAGGAAAACGATGACTTCATTACCGTTGAAGGACTGGACAACGGGCACAACAACAAATACGTCGTACTTATGGATCCGCTCGACGGCTCGTCGAACATCGATGTAAACGTTTCGGTAGGGACTATTTTTTCGGTTTTCCGAAGGGTAACGCCGGTCGGGACGCCGGTCCAGCTCGAGGATTTCCTCCAGCGGGGAACGGCACAGGTCGCGGCCGGTTATGTGATTTACGGAACCTCGACAATGCTGGTGTATACGACAGGCCACGGCGTGAATGGATTTACGCTGAACCCGGCCATCGGGACGTTTTACTTGTCGCACCCGAATATGCAGTTTAAGGAAGACGGCAATATCTATTCGATCAACGAAGGAAATTACGTGCATTTCCCGCAGGGCGTCAAAGATTACATCAAATATTGCCAGACTGAGGAAGGCGACCGGCCGTATACTTCGCGATACATTGGCAGCCTTGTTTCGGACATTCATCGAAACATGATCAAGGGCGGAATTTACATTTACCCGACCAGCTCGAAAGCGCCGAAAGGAAAATTGCGTCTGCTTTACGAATGCAACCCCGTTGCGTTCATTGCCGAACAGGCGGGCGGAAAAGCATCGGACGGTTTTGGCCGCATCATGGAAATCCAGCCCGGCGAACTTCACCAGCGCGTGCCGTTTTTCTGCGGAAGCAAAAATATGGTCGAGAAAGCGGAGGAATTTATGCTGAAATACAAATAAGCAGTAATAAAAATTCCAAATTCCAATGTCGAAACGTTGGGATTTGGAACTTTTTTATTGGAATTATCTTATTTATTCATGTGCGTCATCTCGTAAATAAAGGTGTCCGCATCGACTTTGTGGTCAATTAGTGTCAGCGCTTTATCAACGATATAATTGACATTTCCGGGCGTAAACCCAAGGGCCAGACCCAACTTGCGAAGCAGTAGATCCTGTTTGTCGCCTAACTGATGGTCTACGTGAACCATCCGGGCGAGGTCGTAAAGCCTTTCGAGCCGCTGAAGGTGCAACGACGGCGGATTGATCGGGTATTTTAGAGGATTTTCAAGAATTTCCTCATATTCCTCTTTGGTGATTTCCAGTTTCGCGGCCAACTTGTCAAGGAACGCTTTTTCTTCAGGCGCCATGATGCCGTCAACGAGCGCAACACGCACTATTGCTGAGAAATGACCTTTATTCCGGGTTTTGAATTCGCTGTCGAATAAATCTGAAATGGACATAATTTCTTAAAATTTTGTGCAAAGATAACCGTATTTATTTTTTATTTCAACTCTTTTTCAAAAAGTTTGAGACTGTAAAATCAATTGCGGTATCGGTGCGTTTCAACCCTTTACCTACCGAACCGCATGGTTGTCCGGCTGAACGTATCCGAAAAAAACGTAAGTTTACAGACCCCGAATCAATTAAATAAAAAATCATGTCAGAATTCTGGATTTACCTGCAAATCGGCCTGAAGCATGTGCTCGACATCCACGGCTACGACCATTTACTGTTTTTGACCGCGCTCACAGTTCCTTATACGTTCAAGGATTGGAAAAAGATACTGCTGCTGGTCTCGGTTTTCACCGTCGGACATACGCTGGCGCTCATACTTTCTGTGTTCGGAATCATCACGATAAAAGCCAGCCTTGTCGAATTTTTAATTCCCGTCACGATTCTCATTACCGCACTTTACAGCCTGTTTACCGCGGGCAAGCCTGCCAAGATGGACAAGACCGGCGCAGCGGTTTTCATTACGCTGTTTTTCGGAATCATCCACGGGCTCGGATTTTCGAATTATTTTAACGCGATATTAGGCGGAAAACCAGGCGATAAACTCATACCTTTGCTCGAGTTTGCCTTAGGGATCGAATGCGCACAGGTTATCGTCGTGCTCGCAGTGCTGATCTTGGCTTACATCGCCCAGACGTTCTTCCGCTTCAACAAGCGCGACTGGACTTTGGTGATGTCGGCTTTTGTGGCCGGCGTTGTGGTGCCGATGATTCTCGGCAGTGAAATATGGAATTAATGGAAAACAAAAAATTGAACAAATACGACACAGCTTATCTCAGGATTGCCAAAGAATGGGGAAAGCTGTCTTATTGCAAGAGAAAACAGGTCGGCGCGATCATCGTCAAGGACCGGATGATCATTTCCGACGGCTACAACGGAACGCCGTCGGGGTTTGAGAACTGCTGTGAAGACGATGAAGGAATGACCAAATGGGAAGTGCTTCACGCCGAGGCAAACGCAATCCTGAAAGTCGCGCGTTCAACCCAATCCTGCGAAGGTGCGACATTATACATTACTCTGTCGCCGTGTCGCGAATGCAGCAAGCTGATCCATCAGTCGGGAATCAAACGGGTTGTTTACCAGAACGGTTACCGCGATACTTCGGGCGTGGATTTTTTGGTGAAGGCAGGAGTTGAAGTTCAATACATCCCGTTGCAGGAAGACCTTGTTGCAGATGAAAAGTAAATATTTACCGATAGTCATTTTTTCGTGTATCGCTCTTGGAATCGTGTTGGGCGGATTGCTCAACTTTTCGGCTTCCTCGGGAATCGCGACGCCCAAAAATGCTTACAAGAACAAGCTCAACAGGTTGATCGATTTCATCGAGAACGAATACGTAGACGACATCAATGCCGATTCGATCGTCGATCTGACGGTCAACAACATCCTGGCGAACCTCGACCCGCACTCGGTCTACATTCCACCAAGCGAGCAGACCGAAGTCGCCGAAATGATGAAAGGCGATTTCGTCGGGATCGGCGTCAATTTTTATATGTACAACGATACGGTAGCCGTTATAAAACCAATCGAAAATGGCCCTTCGGAAAAAGCCGGACTCAAAGCCGGCGACCGTATTCTATATGCCGGAAACGACAAACTCTTCGGTAAAAATCTTCCGACCGACAGCCTTTTTTCCAAACTCAAAGGAATCAAGGGATCAGAAATCCAATTGACGATCTATCGTAAGAGCGAACACAAAACGTTTAAAAAGCAAGTCATCCGCGATGTAATCCCGATCCAGAGCGTCGAGGCTTCGGTCATGCTCAACCCGACCACGGGCTACATCAAAATCGCGCGTTTCGCCGAATCGACCTACGGCGAATTCCACAAAGCGTTGTCGGAGCTCAAAAAACAGGGCGCAAAAACGCTTGTCGTCGACCTGAGGGAAAACGGCGGCGGCTATATGGAGCGCGCGATCGATATTGCCGACGAATTCCTGCCCGAAAAACAGCTTATCGTCTTCACGAAAAATAAAAAAGGCCGCATTGACAAGACCTTTGCGACCGACAGCGGCGATTTCGAGACCGGAAAACTTTTTATCCTTATTGACGAAAACAGCGCTTCGGCAAGCGAGATCCTTGCCGGCGCAATCCAGGACAACGACCGCGGTACGATTGTCGGACGGCGGTCTTTCGGGAAAGGTTTGGTGCAGCGCGAAATGGATTTCGACGACGGTTCGGCGGTAAGGCTGACCGTAGCGCGATACTACACGCCGAGCGGACGCTCGATCCAGAAAACGTATGCGAAAGGAAACGAGGAATATTTCAACGAATTCGAGAAACGGTTCGAGAACGGCGAATTGTATAAAAAAGATTCAATCAAGATTGCCGACACGCTCAAATTCAAGACCCGCAACGGTCGTATCGTTTACGGCGGCGGCGGAATCGTTCCGGATGTTTTCGTTCCGCTTGAAGCCAAACATGGACAGGAAAGTGTCGCTTACCTCATGCAATCCGGCGCGGTTGGGCATTTCGCATTCGAACAGCTCGACAAAAACAGGAAAACATTTGCGGGATTACCGTTTGCGGATTTCGTCGCCAAAATGGACAAAACCGACGCCTACTTTCACGCTTTCCAGAATTATCTCAACGACAGCGGGTTCCAGATCGACCTTTCAAAAAACAAGGCGCTCGTAAAACGATATCTTACGGCAGAATTCGCGCGACAGCTTTACAACGAGGAAAAATATTATGCCGTGACCTTGAAGGAAGACCCAATGATCCGGGAAGTGCTGAAGTAATTATTCCCGGATGCTGTCGTGGCTGTGCGATTGGTTTCCGCCGTTCCAAAGCGTCAGGATGTCGGTCGCGACTGCAGCTCCGCTTCCTGCGGCAATTGCCAATTGGCTTCTCCAGCCGGCAAGCGTCCCGATTACATAAATTCCGTCGGCTACTTTGTGGTCTTCATTCTTAAGCTGGATCCGGTTTTTTTCGGGAATGGATTTTTGGTGCGGAATCACATATTGCATCAATCCATCGATGTAAAAGGTATTTGCGGATCCGATTCCGATTACGATGATTTTTGCCTGATAAGACTGTTTGTTGGTAGTTACGGTGAAATTTCCGTATTGGCCTTCGATATGCATTGCTCTTTCGTTCGGGATCTGCTCAATGTGCGGATACAAATCGGTCAGATGCCGCGTGCTTTCCTCAAGCAATTGAGCGCCGGTTTTTCCGGGCGGAATACCGTAAGCGTTATTGAACAGCGCTTCCTGTAAAGACGAGCTTTTCTGGTGGGTAATGATGGCGATCCGTTTGTCGGCCGCATAGGTTTTGCGATGGGCCGATCCCAATACGAGCGCGCAGGAAATTCCCGAAACGCCGCCGCCAATGATCAAAACGTCAAACATTATTTGTCGTTCATTTTTTCCTCGATCAGTTTCGACATCCTGAAAATCAGCAAGATAAATACGGCGCAGAAAGAAGCCGCGATCCCGATAAGAGCAATCAGGCTGTCGCCTTTGAGCAGGTTATCGAAATCCAGGAGCGTGATGTTGTAGATGATCAGCCCGATGGCGAGGATAATTAATGTGTAGGTGAAAATTTTCATTTGATGAAATTCAGGGAATAAAAATAATAAAAAACGCAATTAGGCAAATAACGCTTTAACATTAGCCGCGAATAATTTAACAGCGATCGCGAGCAGTACGACACCGAAGGCCTTCCGAATGACGCTAAGTCCGTTTTTACCAAGCATTTTCTCGATTTTCGCCGACGATTTCAGCACGGCATACACGACAATGACGTTGAGCAGAATCGCGATGATGATGTTGATCGTCTGGTATTGCGCCCGCAGCGAAAGCAGCGTGGTCATCGTTCCCGTGCCGGCAATCAGCGGAAAGGCGATCGGGACAATAGAGGCCGAACCCGAATCCTCGTCTTTGTAAATGCGGATGCCGAGAATCATTTCCAACGCGATGAAAAACAGTACGAACGCACCCGCGACCGCAAACGAATTCACGTCGATACCGATGAGATTCAGCAGCTCCTCGCCGACGAAAAGAAATACGATCATGATAATCGCGGCAACGAGCGTCGCTTTTTCCGATTCGATGTGGCCGTGTTTTTTCCGGAGGTCGACGATTACGGGAATCGTCCCGACGATGTCGATCACTGCGAAAAGCACCATGCTTACCGTTGCGATTTCCCTAAAATCAAGTTCCATCAGATTTTTTTCCTTACAGACAATTCGGCCTGGCCTCGGGTCAGGCTGCAAAATTAGTTTAACAACAAAGGAAAGATAGCCAAAAATACGTTAACTTATTTTGGATACATTTGACAAAAATAAACTTATGAAAGCCTTCAGTCTGATTTCCCTGTTTTTTCTTTGCGCAACCATGCTCGCGCAATTGCCGGCAAAACCCGGTGTCGCACAAGTTCCTGAGAAGTATACCTTCAGCTGGGCGTACGATCTTTCGGTCGAGGTAAACGGACAAAAAGTGGACATGACGTATCGCATTCAGCCCGATTCAACGTATTTTGGCTATGCCATGAAAATGCTTCCCGGAGTATTGAGCGTTACTGATCTCAAGCGCAAACTGACATTTAAGACTTTTGGACGTCGCGCGACGCTTTCGGCGCTCGAACAAAAGCCGGACAGGAAGCCGCCGATCGCCAAATATCAATACACGAAATTGCGCGATTCGACAATTTTAGGCTACCGATGCATCGGCATCAAAGCCGAAAGCGAACGCGAGACGGCAATCCTTTACTTCACCAATGAAGCCGAAACCGCATATCCCGAACTGTACAAACAATTGCGCGTCCATGATCTGGTCATGAAGTTTGCCGATTATGGCTTTACCTCGAAATCGCTGTTGATGCTCAGCGACGTCACGCTTAAGAAAAGCGAAGGTCACGCAGTCATTACCTGTACGCGATTTGCCAAAGAACCGGTTGTTTTCCTTAAATCGGAATACGACTGGAAAACGCAATAAATAGTTTTCAACATCGGTAAATAATTGGTAATCAATGTTTAATTTTAAACAAACAATAATCGATATTATGAAAACCAAATTTCTGTTCCTGAGCTTTTTTTCGCTTTTTACAGCTGCGGTTTCCGCACAGGCCGTGCCCGGTATGCCGATGGGCGTGAACAAAGCCGATCCTGCAGCCGTTCCTGCATCGTATGATTTTACCTGGAAATACACGATGCAGATTACCGCCGACGGCAAACCGATGAACGCCGAATATCTTTTGCAGCCCAATGCCGGATATTTCGGGATGAAAGTAGGCAAGGCCGACATGCTTATGGTCATGGATACCAAAAATAAGCTGACCGTAACCGCATTCGGGAAAGGCGCACAAAAAATGGCGACCGCCACCAAAATGCCCGATTATAACGCCATCGCCAAACAGAAAAACCTGAGCAAGTTCACCTATAAGCAGCTTCCCGAAAAAACCATGCTGGGTTACAAATGCAAAGGCGTCCAGGCTACGAATACCGAATACGTCATGACGTTTTATTATACCAACGATGCGCCGGTCAATTTCTCCGATCTGTTCAAATCGCCCCAGGCACAGCAAATGCCCAATGCGTTCAGCGGCTATTTCAAGCCGGGCGACAAGCCGTTGATGCTTTCGGTCGATATCAAGGATGTAAAAAAGGGAAAAACGACATCGCTGAAATGCCTTTCGCTCGAAAAAAGCGCGACTACGTTTACCAAATCCGATTATAAGTTCATGTAATACAGCCATTCGGCTTAAAAAATTTAACGCTTTGCCGGCTGGAATTTCCATTGGGGTTGTATTACCTTTGCCGGATGTTTCAACTGGGCAAAACCATCGTTTCCGAAGACATCCTCGAAAAGGAATTTGTCTGCAACCTCTCGGCATGCCACGGCGCGTGCTGTATCGGCGGCGATGCGGGTGCGCCTTTGAATGAGGACGAAACAAGAATCCTCGACGACATTTACCCGAAGGTCAAGCCATTCCTGCGCCCGGAAGGCATTGCCGCGATCGAGGCGCAGGGTAAATGGATCATCGGTACAGACGGAACGCTCGAAACTCCGCTGATCGATGATAAAGATTGCGCCTATGTCATTTTCGACGGGAAAACCGCGCTTTGCGGGATCGAGCAGGCTTATAATCAGGGAATCATCGACTGGAAAAAGCCGGTTTCCTGCCATTTGTATCCGGTCCGGGTCAAGGATTTTTCGGAATTCGCCGCGGTCAATTACGATCAATGGGAAATTTGCGACGAAGCCTGTTCGCTCGGCAAGGAATTCCAGGTTCCGGTCTACAAATTCGTCAAGGAAGCGCTCATCCGCCGTTTTGGCGCAGACTGGTATTCCGAACTCGAAAAGGTTGCCGAAGAATGGAAAAAACAAGGCAAGCCGTTTCGTTGATTTTACTTCTTTTTTAGATTCCGGAGAGCCTTGATTTTAGGGCGTTGGTCAAAAAACAATTTTTCAACACGTTAAATTTCAACGTTTTGCGTTTTAATAAAATACGGATGAACATTGCATCCGTTGTTAAAAACTATTGGAGAATGTGGATAAGTTAGCCTTTCAATTTCCGATTTGAATCCCAATCTTTGTAATCAGGAAAAACCCTAAAAATTTGTTAAAAATCCCAAGTTAATTTCCCCAAATATGTCAGCTAAAACAGAACCGATCCTGCAGGAAAACAAAAACCGTTTCGTCATTTTCCCGATCAAGCACCACGACATCTGGGAATGGTACAAAAAAATGGAAGCCAGTTTCTGGACCGCGGAGGAAATCGACCTGCACCAGGATTTGTCGGACTGGAACAACAAACTCAATTCCGACGAAAAGTATTTCATCAAGCACATCCTGGCGTTTTTCGCGGCTTCGGACGGCATCGTCAACGAAAACCTCGCCGAGAACTTCGTCAACGAAGTGCAATATCCGGAAGCCAAGTTTTTTTACGGTTTCCAGATCATGATGGAAAACATCCACAGCGAAACCTATTCGCTTTTGATCGATACGTATGTAAAGGACGAAACCGAAAAGGCCGAGCTTTTCAACGCGCTCGAGATTTTTCCGGCCATTAAAAAGAAAGCCGAATGGGCGCTGAAATGGATCGAATCCGATTCGTTCGCCGAACGATTGATCGCGTTCGCCGCCGTCGAAGGAATTTTCTTTTCGGGTGCGTTCTGCTCGATTTACTGGCTCAAAAAGCGCGGACTGATGCCGGGACTGACGTTTTCGAACGAGCTGATTTCACGCGACGAAGGCGTGCATTGCGATTTCGCCGTGCACCTGCACAACCATCATTTGATCCATAAAGTGCCGAAATCGAGAATTAAGGAAATTATCGTCGATGCGCTGAACATCGAGCGCGAATTCGTGACCGAGTCGCTTCCGGTAAGCCTGATCGGGATGAACGCGAACCTGATGACGCAATACCTCGAATTCGTGACCGACCGTTTGCTTGTCGAATTGGGTTGTCCGAGGGTTTACAACTCGTCGAACCCGTTTGATTTCATGGACATGATCTCGTTACAGGGCAAGACCAATTTCTTCGAGAAGCGCGTTTCGGAGTACCAGAAAGCCGGCGTTCTGAACAATACGCAGTCCGGCGATTCGGATGCGCAGAAGATTTCGTTTGACGCCGATTTTTAGAATAGTCAATTGTCTTAGTCGATGGTAAAATCCAAAGACTAACGACTCATGACCAGCGACCAAAAACCATTTACAAATAACCAGAAGCGCGAAAGGGATTTCGTCGCCTCACAAAACTTCAACCTATGTATGTAGTCAAAAGAAACGGCCACAAAGAGCCGGTAATGTTCGACAAAATCACGGACAGGATTAAAAAATTATGTTACGGTCTCAACGATCTTGTCGATGCCGTAAAAGTCGCGATGCGCGTCATCGAAGGATTGTATGACGGCGTGACGACTTCAGAACTTGACAATCTGGCGGCCGAAACTGCGGCATCCATGACCATCGCACATCCCGATTATGCCCAGCTGGCGGCGCGAATCGCGATTTCCAACTTACATAAGAACACCAAAAAATCATTCTCGGAAACGATGTCGGACATGTTCCATTACGTCAACCCGCGTACCGGAAAAGAATCGCCGCTGTTGTCTGAGGAAGTCTGGAAAGTCATTGAGGAAAATGCGGCTTTCCTCGATTCGCACATCATCTACAACCGCGATTTCAATTACGATTATTTCGGCTTCAAGACGCTGGAACGCTCCTATCTGCTGAAAATCAACGGCAAGATCGTCGAGCGTCCGCAGCACATGCTGATGCGCGTTTCTGTCGGAATCCATTTGGGCGATCTGGAAGCGGCGATACAGACCTACGATCTGATGTCGAAGAAATTCTTCACGCACGCCACGCCGACTTTATTCAACGCCGGAACGCCAAAACCGCAAATGTCATCCTGCTTTTTGCTCCAAATGCAGGACGATTCGATCGACGGGATTTACGACACGCTGAAACAAACCGCGAAAATTTCGCAGTCGGCCGGCGGAATCGGGCTTTCGATCCACAACGTCCGCGCGACCGGATCGTACATCCGCGGCACGAACGGAACTTCCAACGGAATCGTCCCGATGCTGCGAGTATTCAACGATACCGCGCGTTACGTCGACCAAGGCGGCGGAAAACGCAAAGGCAGCTTTGCGATATATCTCGAAACCTGGCATGCCGATATTTTCGATTTTCTCGATCTGAAGAAAAATACCGGAAAAGAGGAAATGCGTGCGCGCGATTTGTTTTTCGCCATGTGGACGTCCGATCTGTTCATGAAGCGCGTACAGGAAGATTCGACCTGGACACTGATGTGCCCGAATGAATGTCCGGGATTGTACGACGTTTACGGCGAAGAATTCGAAAAGCTCTACGAATCGTACGAAACGCAGGGCAAAGGCCGCAAAACGATCAAGGCGCGCGAACTTTGGGAGAAAATCCTCGAGTCGCAGATCGAGACCGGAACGCCGTACATGCTTTACAAAGATGCGGCGAACCGCAAATCGAACCAGAAAAATCTCGGTACGATCCGCTCGTCGAATCTGTGCACCGAAATCATGGAATATACCGCCGCCGACGAAATCGCAGTCTGTAACCTCGCGTCGATCTCGCTGCCGATGTTTATCGAAAACAACGAGTTCAACCATCAATTGCTGTTCGACGTGACCAAACGCGTCACGCGAAACCTGAACAAAGTCATCGATCGCAACTATTATCCGGTTCCCGAGGCCGAAAACTCGAACATGCGCCACCGTCCGGTCGGATTGGGCGTACAAGGATTGGCCGATGCGTTCATCTTGCTCCGCATGCCGTTTACGAGCGACGAGGCGAAGCAACTGAACCAGGAAATTTTCGAAACGCTCTATTTTGCCGCCGTGACCGCTTCGATGGAAATGGCCAAGGAAGAAGAGCCGTACTCGACCTTCAAAGGCTCGCCGATGTCGCAGGGCGAATTCCAGCACAACCTCTGGGGATTGAAAGACGAGGAATTGTCGGGCCGTTGGGACTGGAAATCGCTCCGCAAGGAAGTCATGAAACACGGTGTGCGCAACTCGCTTTTGGTCGCGCCGATGCCGACCGCTTCGACCTCGCAAATCCTCGGGAACAACGAAGCTTTTGAGCCGTATACATCGAACATTTATACAAGGCGCGTATTGTCGGGCGAATTCATCGTCGTCAACAAACACCTTTTGGAGGATTTGGTCAACCGCGGCCTTTGGAGCGAAGATTTGAAACAGGAAATCATGCGCCACAACGGTTCGGTACAAAACATCGACCGGATTCCGCAGGATTTGAAGGATTTGTACAAAACCGTTTGGGAAATGTCTATGAAAGACATCATCGATATGTCGCGCCAACGCGGCTATTTCATCGACCAGTCGCAGTCGCTGAACCTGTTCATGCAGGACGCGAATTACGCGAAGCTGACCTCGATGCATTTCTACGCCTGGCAGTCGGGCCTGAAAACAGGGATGTATTACCTGCGTACGAAATCGGCCGTAGATGCGATCAAATTCACGCTCAACAACGACAAAAAAGAAGAACCTGTCGCCGAAGAAGTTGTGGCAACGGTAACCGAACCGGCCAATATCGTCCGCCAGGAAGTCGCCGCGCCGGTCGTCGAAGTACAGGCGATCGACCCGAACGAATTCCGCGCGATGCTCGAGCGTTCGCAAAATGCGGCGCCGGACGATTGTGAAATGTGCGGCAGTTAATTAATAATTAATAGTTAATAATGAATAATTGAAACAGCTGTCGTTTGATGGCTGTTTTTGATTTAAAATATTTTTAGGAGCTTTTCCGGCTTTCACCTTTATCTTTTCTGCCTCATTCTTCGGCACAAAAGGATATCGGCTCAAATATGAAATATTCATCGAACACATATAAAAACATTAACTCGTGAGATAATCCGGGCTAGGATTTTCAACTAAATTCAACAACCATGTCAAAACAAAAAGGCGTCTACACCGGTAAAATCGAACAGGACGAATACGGGAATTTTTTCTGCGGCGAATACCTGCTCGATTACAAATACACAGTCGCGAACAAATTCAAGGTCGGTGATGTCGTCAATCTCAAAACCGTTATTGCAAACCCGAGCGATGCAAGCGCAGGCTGGTACCCGATGAAGAGCAACAATTTCTTTTTGGCCAACGACAAACCACATCCGGATAACAAATGATGCACTGGGAACAACTTCTCTCACTGAAACGCCAAGGCGACAAAGGCAAACGCCTCCGCAAAGAACAGGATGACACGCGGCTCGGCTTCGAAGTCGATTACGACCGGATCATTTTCTCATCGGCGTTTCGCAGCCTGCAGGACAAGACGCAGGTCATTCCGCTTTCCAAAACCGATTTCGTCCACACGCGGTTGACGCACAGCCTCGAAGTTTCGGTCGTTGGGCGCTCGCTTGGGCGTTTGGTTGGTAAAAAGATCATCGAAAAATATCCGGCTTTGAAGGAAGCGCACGGTTTCCACATGAACGATTTCGGGGCGATCGTAGCTGCGGCGGCACTCGCGCACGACATCGGGAATCCGCCTTTCGGGCATTCGGGTGAAAAAGCGATTGGCGAATATTTCAAGATCGGCGAAGGCCAGAAATACAAGGACCAATTATCCGAAAAGGAATGGCAGGACCTGATCGATTTTGAAGGCAACGCCAACGGCTTTTCGGTACTCACCGGATCGCGTCCCGGAAACGAAGGCGGTTTGCGCATTTCTTACGCAACGCTCGGCGCATTCATCAAATACCCAAAGGAAAGCCTGCCGAAAAAACCTACAGCGAATATTTCAGACAAAAAATTCGGTTTTTTCCAGAACGACAAGGCGTTTTTCCAGGAAGTCGCGACTGAACTCGGATTGCTGCCCAACAAATCCGGCGGCGACATCGGCTACGAACGGCATCCGCTCGCATATCTTGTGGAAGCGGCCGACGACATTTGCTATACGATCATCGACTTTGAGGACGGAATCAATCTGGGATTGGTTTCCGAGGATTTCGCGCTGGAATACCTGATCAAACTCGTCAAGGACAGCATCGACACGGCAAAGTACAAAACCCTCGAGACTAAGGAAGACCGGATCAGTTATTTGCGCGCGCTCGCGATCGGCAGCCTGATCAACGATGCCGTGAACGTTTTTGTCGAAAACGAATCGCTGATCCTGCAGGGGAAATTTCCTTACGCACTGATGGACAAAAGCAAATACAAGGCGCAGATGGACGACATCATCAAGCTCAGTGTCAAAAATATTTACCAAAGCCGCGAAGTGATCGAGAAAGAGCTCACGGGCTATCACGTCATCAACAACCTGCTCGACAAGTTCATCACGGCCTACAATAATAAATACGAAGGCACGGCCACAAATTTCGATACGCTATTGCTGAAAATCCTGCCCGAAAAACACCACTTGGAAAAGGAAACACTTTACGGACGGCTGATGCACATCTGCCATTTCGTGTCGATGCTCACCGACGGAAAAGCAATCATCTACAACAAAATCATTACCGCAGGTAAAATGGGCGATTAAAGCCTGGAGAAAAAGCTTTTCAGGCTTTCGGTATCGATCCCGCACCGGCGCTGTAATTCCTCGACTGTGCCGTGCGAAATGAACTCATCCGGAATGCCGAGTATTTCCAGTCGCAAAGTATAATGATTTTCGGCCGCAAACTCTGCAATCGCCGAACCGAAACCGCCTTTAATTGCGCCATCTTCGATCGTTACCACGGTTTCAAAATTTTTGAAGATGTCGTGCAGCAATTCCTCGTCGAGCGGCTTGACGAACGCGAAGTCGTAGTGCGCGAAACCGGTTGCTGAAAGAGCTTCAATTACGTTGTTTCCAATAAATCCCGTCGATAATACCGTTGCTTTTTTACCGTTTTTCAGCCTGTTTGCCTTTCCGATTTCAATTTTACGGTAAGGCTTTTCCCAATCGGTCACGACGCCGCGTCCGCGCGGATAACGGATTGCGATCGGATGTTCCAACCCCAATTGTGCAGTGTATAAGATATTCCGAAGTTCGATTTCGTTGAGCGGCGCATGGATGATCATGTTCGGGATGCAGCGCAGATAGGCCAAATCGAAAACGCCGTGATGCGTTGCGCCGTCTTCACCGACCAATCCGGCGCGGTCGAGGCAGAAAATCACCGGCAAGTCCTGCAAGGCGACATCGTGGATGACCTGGTCGTAAGCGCGCTGTAAAAACGTCGAGTAGATGTTGCAGAAAACAATCATTCCCTGTGTGGTCATCCCGGCGGCCAGCGTAACGGCATGTTGCTCGGCAATCCCGACGTCAAAGGCACGGTCCGGGATTTCATCCATCATGAACTTGAGCGAACTTCCCGAAGGCATCGCAGGCGTAATCCCGACAATTTTTTTATTTTTTCGGGCCAAATCCAATACGGTCAAGCCGAAAACATCCTGGAATTTCGGAGGCAGATGTGCTTCCGATTTCGGGATGATGTCGCCGGTGATTTTGTCGAATTTTCCCGGAGCGTGGTATTTGACCTGATTTTCCTCGGCCTGTTGCAAGCCTTTCCCTTTGGTTGTAATGAGATGTAAAAACTTAGGCCCCGCAACGTTTTTCAGGCGTTTTAATTCTTTAATTACACTGAAAATATCATGTCCGTCGACGGGCCCGGAATAATCGAAATTCAAAGATTGGAAGATGTTCTTGTCGCCTGGGTTTTTTCCCTCCTTAATCGAGGTCAGGTAATTTTTCAGCGCGCCGACGCTCGGATCGATACCAATGGCATTATCGTTAAGGATAACCAGCAGATCGGCATCGGTCACACCCGCATGGTTCAGCCCTTCGAAAGCCATTCCCGAAGCGATCGACGCATCGCCGACTACCGCGATATGATGCCGGTTTTCTCCTTTGAGTTTCGAGGCGATGGCCATACCCAAAGCAGCAGAAATCGCAGTAGAGGAATGCCCGGTGCCGAACGCATCGTAAACGCTTTCGCTTCGTTTCGGGAAACCGGAAATACCACCCAATTGCCGGTTGGTATGAAAAATATCTTTCCGCCCGGTCAATATCTTGTGGCCGTATGCCTGATGTCCGACATCCCAGACCAACAAATCTTTGGGCGTGTTGAAGACGTAATGCAACGCGATTGTGAGCTCGACCACACCGAGGCTCGCCCCGAGATGACCTTCCTTGACCGAAACGACATCGATGATGAAATCACGCAGTTCCTTCGCGAGTCGCGGCAGCTGTTTTTCGTCGAGCTGTCGCAGGTCGTCAGGATTTTGAATATTTGAAAGTAAAGTTTCGCTCATTTCACAATTGTGCGAACAAATTTACGGTTTTGTTTTTACTTCCCGTTTATTTCCGATTACCGTCAATGGAATCTTTCGAAATTGGTTTGGGATGCGGTTGCGCGCGATACATACCCATAATAAAAGATGTGGTATCAATCGGTTCTACCGCGACATCGCCCGAAATTATTTGCGGTAACAGATTGCCTGTAGCTACGGTCTTATCGGTTTTCCTGACAGGTTTTGCCGTTTGCGGTTGCTGGGTAACCGAGTCCTGATGCTTTGGCGGCAGCATCATGCCCGTCGTGACGTGTTCGTGTCCGTTGGAAACCTCGATCCGGTCGATCGGTCGCTTGCTGCCGTTTGCGTCGGAACAACTAAACAATACCGTTCCCATGCTCGCGAACAAAGCCAGCAAAAACATTTTCCGGAATTGCGTTTGCGAATACAAGATGTGTTGCGGGATTGTAATGATAATCGAATCTAGTTGTTCATTTTTAAAACGTCCGCAAACACGATCGTTTTGGTGTGCAATGAAATAATCCTGTATGTCCGTTGCTTTCATTCCAGTGAAATCGACGACGCTTTTCGCGCAGCTTTGGCAAAAGCGCCCGGTTTTGTCCGGCGACATTTTGTCCCAGTTTTCATGACAGGGTTTTGGAATGCTGATTTTGAATTGGTTATTCATGGGTTGCGATTTGACTTAAACGTAACGCGAATTCTGCCCAAAAACGTATTTTTGCCCAATGGAAAACATTTTCACCGACGAATACTTCATGAAAAAGGCATTGGCTGAAGCTGAAACCGCCTTCGAAAAAGGTGAAATTCCGATCGGGGCAGTCATTGTCATCGACAACAAAGTCATTGCCCGGAGCCACAACCTGACCGAAATGCTCCACGACGTTACGGCGCATGCCGAAATGCAGTCGATTACCGCCGCTGCGAATTTCCTCGGCGGGAAATACCTGAAAAACTGTACGCTTTACGTCACCGTCGAGCCGTGCCAGATGTGCGCCGGCGCATTATACTGGAGCCAGATTTCAAAAATAGTTTTCGGAGCGCGCGACGAGCAGCGCGGCTATCTTGAAATGGGTACGAAACTGCATCCGAAAACTGTCGTGGAACACGGCGTCATGGCCAAGGAATGCGGCGAACTGATGCTGCGGTTTTTCGAATCGCGAAGAAAGCGATAAAGTTGCGGATTTGGAAGCGTTAGGGATAGAGGCAAGCACCGCGTGCAGCCGAAAGCCCGGCAACTATCGAGGCGAAAGCGACTAGCTTTTGCCGAAGATATGGCAACGCCCTGAAAATCAAAAAATCCAGCAATTTCAACACTTCTTTTTAGTCAAAAAAATCCTCTTAAAATATTTCAAAAAATTCGATACATTTAATGCAATATTAATTGGCTCTTCCCAGTTATGGCAAAAAATGGAAGTGTTAAATTTTTCATTTTCTCCGCTCTTTAACCTCTAAACTCTTATACAAAAATGAAAACAAAAGGATTTGTTTGCGCGTTACTCGTGTTTTTCGTGTTCCAGTCCTGCAGGAAAAAATCGGCTGCAGATTTTGATTCAGATTTTTCATTATTCAAAGAGTACATTTCGAATTTTACGGGCGGTCTGGTCTCGACGCGATCGGACATCCGCGTCGTCCTTGCCTTCGAGAAAAAAGACTGGAAGCCCAATCAGGTTTTGGATAAGAATTTGTTCGACATTTCGCCATCGATCGACGGAAAAGTCGTTGCGCTTTCCAACAATACCGTCGCGTTCATTCCCGAGGAAAAACTCGATCAGGATACGGAATACCAAGTCACCTTTAAATTGTCGGAAGTAATCAAGACCACGCCGGGGCTCGAAAATTTCAAGTTTACGCTCAAAACCATAAAGCAGGATTTCGTCATCGCGACGCAGGATGTGCAGTCATACAGTAAAGACTACCAATACCTGAACTGCGTGCTCAAAACCGCCGACGACCTCGATTTCGAATCGGCTAAAAAACTTGTGACCGCCCAGCAGAAAGACAAACAGCTCAAAGTGAAGTTCAATAAAGATATGAGCACGCCGACCGAATTCAAGTTCGTCATCGACAGTATCAGGCGCTATGTCGAAGACACGACGCTCGAAATCAAGTATGACGGTTCGGACGTCGATATCGAAACGAAAGGCAACATCAAATATCCGGTTGCCGGAAAGGACAATTTCAAGGTTATCAATGTTGAAGTGCCCGACAGCAGCAATCAGGCGTTGCTGATCAATTTTACCGATCCGCTCAAGAAAGGACAGGATTTCAGCGGACTCGTATCGGTCGAAACCGCGCAAAATCTCAAATACGCGACACAAGGCAACGTTTTGAAAGTCTATTTTGCCGAACCGCTCAAAGGCAACCAATTGCTCGAGGTTTTTCAGGGCATCGAAAGCGACGAAGGCTTCAAAATGAAAAAAACCTTCGCGACGCGTGTGCTTTTCGAGCAGATCAAGCCCAACGTTCGGCTGATCAAAAGCGGTACGATCATGCCGAGCTCGAACAATCTCAGGCTCAATTTCGAGGCAGTCAACCTGAGTCACGTTGATGTCCGTGTCTTCAAAATTTATAAAAACAATATTCTGCAATTCCTTCAGGACAACGACCTGAACGGATCGCAAAGCCTCAGGCGCGTAGGCCAGCCGATTGCCAAAACCACGCTCAGCCTTAAAGACAGCAAACTTGCGAATTCGGGCAAATGGAATACCTATGCGCTCGATCTCTCGAAACTGATTACGCCGGAACCGGGCGCGATTTACCACGTTGAATTCTCGTTCAAGAAATCGTATTCGCTTTACACGTGCGACAGTATGGAAGCCGATGAAAACAGCGAAAGCGAAGACGAGCAGGAAGCCGATGAAAATGACGTAAATTACAGCGAAGGCAACGGCTACGACGATTACTATTACGATGACTACGAATGGCGCGAACGTCAGGATCCGTGCACGAACTCATATTATTACAATACGAAAATCGCCACCAACGTGCTGGCCACTGACCTGGGCGTCATCGCGAAACGCGGCGAGAACAAATCGTATTTTTTTGCCGTCAACAACATCGTGACGACTGAACCGGTTTGCGGTGCGAAGGTCGATATTTACAGTTTCCAGCAGCAAAAGCTCGGCTCCGCCAATACCGATGCGCTGGGAATCGTCAATTTCAAGATTGACAAGTTCGCGTATTTCGCGATTGTTACGCAAGGCGATAATGCGACGTACATCAAGCTCGACGACGGGAATTCGCTTTCGGTAAGCAATTTCGACGTCTCGGGCGAAACGCTCCAGAAAGGGCTTAAAGGCTATATTTACGGGGAGCGCGGCGTATGGCGTCCGGGCGATAACCTGTACTTGTCGTTCATCCTCAACGATGCGCAGAACAAATTGCCGAAGACCCAGCCGATCAAATTTCGCCTTTCTGACCCGAACGGGAAAGTGGTTTACCAAGCCGTCAAAAAGGCCAATGACATGAACCATTACGCGTTTGTCGTCCCAACCGATACCGAAGCGCCTACCGGAAGTTGGGAAGCCATGGTGAGCGTCGGCGGCGCGCGCTTTTTTAAGAATATCAAGATTGAAACCATCAAGCCGAACCGCCTGCGCATCAAAAACCGTTTCCAGGATCCGGTGCCTTCTTCGGCACATCCGAATACTGCGAACCTCGAAGTAACCTGGCTGCATGGCGCGGTCGCGAAAAACCTCAAGGTCGACATGCAGGCGAAATTCTCGCAGCAAACCACGACGTTCAAAGGGTTCGACAAATATGTTTTTGATGATGCCGTGCGCAAGTTCAGCACCGAAGAAGTGAATATTTTCACAGGCAAAATCGACGGGAATGGTCGTGCATCGATACCAATCGACCCGAAACTCGACGAACAGGCGCCGGGAATGCTTCGCGCGGCGTTTATCACGAAAGTTTATGAGGAAGGCGGCGATTTCAGTACTGATGTCGTGGCGACAACCTATTCACCTTACCGCACTTACGTCGGTTTGAAAACGCCAGAGCCGAGCAAATACGGCATGCTCGAAACCCGTAAAATGAACCGTTTCGATGTCGTGACCGTCGATGAGAACGGCCATCCGAAGCCTGTAAAAAACCTCGACGTCCGGGTGTACAAAGTGGAATGGCGCTGGTGGTGGGATGCGTCGAACGAAAATGACTTATCGGTCTACAATGCTACCAACGCAACGACGGCGTTCAAAAATTTTACCGTGAGCACCGACGCTTCGGGAAAAGGAAGCTTCCAATTTGCTTTGACTGATGAGGAATGGGGCCGTTACCTGGTGCGTGTCGAAGATCATGAAGGGGGACATGCCACGGCGCAAACCGTGCTGATCGATTGGCCGGCGTGGTCCGGGAAAACCCGGAATACCGATGCATCGACCGCTAACATGCTCGTCTTTTCAACCGACAAAAAAGAATATGCCGTAGGCGAAAACGCGAAGATTTCATTTCCGTCGAGCGAAGGCGGCCGTGCGTTGATTTCGGTAGAAAACGGCACCAAAGTCGTCCGGACGTTCTGGATCAAGACGTTGCAGGGCGAAACCAACGTCGATATTCCGATCACCTCCGCAATGGCGCCGAACGTTTATTTCAACATTACCTTGCTCCAGCCGCATGCGACAACCAAAAACGATTCGCCGATCCGGATGTACGGCATTGTCCCGATCGAGGTTGTCGATAAAAATACAATCCTCGAACCAACGCTCAGCATGCCCGAAGTACTCAAGCCCGAACAGCCGTTCAACGTGAAAGTCGGTGAGAAATCGGGCAAAGCGATGACTTATACGATCGCCATCGTCGATGAAGGTTTGCTCGATCTGACCCGTTTCAAAACCCCGAATGCTTGGGACAGTTTCTATACCCGCGAGGCCTTGGGCGTCAAGACCTGGGACGTTTACGACGACGTCATCGGCGCTTACGGCGGAAAAGTCAACCAGATTTTCAGTATCGGCGGCGACCAGGATCTGGGCGGCGGTAAGGCAAAAAAAGCCAATCGATTCAAACCCGTGGTAATTTACCTCGGACCTTTCAAACTTGAAAAAGGGCAAACTAAAGTGCATTCGGTCAAGCTCCCGAAATACGTCGGGTCGGTGCGTACGATGATCGTTGCCGGAGATGCAGCAACCAGCGCTTACGGCAGTACCGAGAAAGCTACACCGGTGCGCAGCCCGCTGATGGTACTGGCTTCGCTGCCGCGAAAAATCTCGCCGTCGGAACGCGTAACGATCCCGGTGACCGTTTTTGCGATGGAAAAAAACGTGAAGAATGTCAACGTACAGATTAAGGCGACCGGATTGAAAATCGTCGGAAGCGCTTCACAAAACCTCACGTTTACCGAACCTGACGAAAAACTGGCCTATTTCAACCTTGAAGTCGGCGCACAGACCGGAATCGGGAAAGTGCAGGTCGTCGCGACATCCGGAAAGGAAAAATCGACTTACGACGTCGAGATCGACATGACCAATCCGAATCCGGTGACGCACGCGTTCAAAGATGTCGTTCTCGATGGTAATGCTGCGAAAAGCATGACCTGGCAGCCGTTCGGCGTCGCGGGAAGCAATAAGGCACGGATCGAAATTTCGTCGATGCCGACTATCGATCTGAACCGCAGGCTGCAATACCTGATCGAATATCCGTACGGCTGCATCGAGCAAACCACTTCGTCGGTATTTCCGCAATTGTACCTGAGCGACATTGCCGATATCGATACGAACCGCAAAGCCGTCATCCAGGCCAACGTGACCGCGGGCATCAAACGCCTGAGCGGTTTCCAGCTTGCCAACGGCGGATTTTCGTACTGGCCGGGAAATAGCACGGCTGACGATTGGGGAACTTCCTACGCCGGACATTTCCTGATCGAGGCCGAGAAGAAAGGTTATGTATTGCCGATCGGCTTCAAATCGAAATGGATCGCTTTCCAGCAAAAAGAAGCCAAAAGCTGGCGCATCAATACGCAGTTCGGCGACGATATGGCGCAGGCTTACCGCTTGTACACTTTGGCATTGGCCGGATCGCCCGACTTGTCTTCGATGAACCGCCTGCGCGAAACCAGCGGCATTTCCAACGAAAGCAAACTCCGTCTGGCCGCGGCTTATGTCATGGCAGGACAGAAAGCGGCCGCGATGGCATTGCTCGCGAAAAGCAAGATCGATGAGGAAAACAGCCCGTACAATTGGTATTACTACGGCTCGCCGGACCGAAACCGCGCGATGACGCTGGAAACTTTGATCCTGCTCGGCCAGAAACAACGCGCGTTCACGATGGCGTCGAAAGTCGCCAAAGATATGGCGGCGGATCAGTGGATGAGCACCCAAACCACGGCGTATTGCCTCTATGCAATGACAAAATTCGCGAAGTTCAACGGCGGCAGCGGAATGGACGTGCAAATTACTTCGGCCGGTAAAACCGAAAAAATCACGACCGGCAAATCCTTCGCCGACCGCAAACTGGAAGTCAAATCCGGAACGAATGCCGTAACGATCAAAAACAACAAGGGCAACATGCTTTATGTGCGCGTCCTGAATTCGGGAATCCTGCCGATCGGGAAGGAACAGCCGATGCAGAGCAACGTCATTGCAAATGTCGTTTACAAAGATCGCAAAGGCAATCCAGTCAACGTATCGAAAATCACGCAAGGGACAGAGTTCGTCGCCGAAATCACGGTCAAAAGCCAGCGGAATGAGTATATGGAAAATATCGCTTTGTCGCAAATTCTGCCGTCTGGTTTCGAGATCGTCAACACGCGGTTTACCGATTACGGCGATGCGACGGCCAACAACAACGTTGACTACATCGACATCCGCGACGACCGCACGAATTTCTACTTCGGCATGAAGGCCGGCGAGACCAAAACGTTCCGGGTGCTGCTCAATGCGTCGTATCTCGGCACGTATTACCTGCCGGGATTGCAGTGCGAAGCTATGTACGATCATTCGTTCATCGCCCGTACGAAAGGGCAGTGGATTCAGGTAATAAAATAAATTTGGAGCAGATGGCAGGAAATTTCATCGCGATTTGTCCTGCTGTCTGCTCTATCTTTTTTAAACCTCCGGATTTAAAAAAGGATGCCGCCTCCATCAGGGCTATAAAACAACTTCTGAACTTTTTTCAACTTTGAAAGAGAAAATAAAAGCTTTTTTCCAACGCATCGCGAACTGGATAAAAAGCAACAAAATCAAATCGGCAATTGCGTTTTTGCTGTTGCTGGCCTACTATTTTTCGCTCTCCGGCAAATTGTTCGATGAGCCGTATTCGACGGTCATCGAAAGCAGCGATGGGCAGCTTCTCGGCGCCAAGATCGCGCGCGACGGGCAATGGCGTTTTCCGGCGCAGGACAGCGTTCCGTATAAGTTCAGGCAATGCATTGTGGAATTCGAGGATCAGCATTTCTACCATCATCCGGGATTCAATCCTGTGGCGATGTTCAATGCGGCGGCACAAAACTACTCGGCCGGTCGTGTTGTCCGCGGCGGCAGTACGCTGACCCAACAGGTCATCCGGCTTTCGCGCAAAGGGCAGGAGCGGACCTATTTCGAGAAAGCCGTCGAAATCGTCCTGGCCACGCGGCTCGAGCTCGGTTATTCCAAAGAGGAAATTCTTGAAATGTATGCCGCTCATGCGCCTTACGGCGGAAATGTCGTCGGGCTCGAAATGGCTTCGTGGCGGTATTTTGGTGTGCGTTCCGACCAGTTGTCGTGGGCCGAAAGCGCGACGCTCGCGGTGCTGCCCAATGCGCCGAGTTTGATTTATCCGGGGAAAAACCAGTTGAAACTACTCGACAAGCGCAACCGGTTGCTGCAAAAATTGTTGGAGGAAAAAATCATCGACCGGCAAACCTGCCAGCTCGCCATGGCCGAACCGCTTCCGCAAAAACCCTTTGATCTGCCGCAGACCGCGCCGCATCTGTTGCAGCGCATCGCCAAAAAACAGGAAGGACAGCGCGTGAAAACCACGATCGATATTTCGTTGCAGCGACGTGTCAACCAAATCGCGAAATACTATTACGACCAGTATAAACAGAACGAAGTCAACAATCTCGCAGTGATCGTCATCGATATCCGCAACCGGAACATCGTGAGTTACGTCGGCAATTCCCCGACCGATGCCGCGCACCAGAAAGACGTCGATATCATTGGCGCGCCGCGAAGCACGGGAAGCATTTTAAAGCCGCTTTTGTATGCTTCGATGCTCGACGACGGCGAATTGCTGCCCAACACTTTGGTTGCCGACATTCCGACGCAGATTTCGGGTTATGCGCCGCAGAATTTCAACCTGACTTTTGACGGCGCGGTCCCGGCACACCGCGCACTGTCGCGATCGCTGAACATTCCGGCTGTTTTGATGCTCCAGGATTACGGAGTGAATAAGTTTTATGAGAAACTACAGCAATTCAGGTTGCATGATATTTCAAAGCAGCCCGACCATTACGGTTTGTCGCTGATTCTGGGCGGCGCCGAAAGCAACCTTTGGGATTTGTGCCGGACATACGCCGGAATGTCGTCGACGATTGACTATTTCAACGACAGCCAAGGGAAATACCGCACGAAGGAATTCGCCGAGCTTAACTATTTAAAAGATTTCCATAGCGATTTTGGCAAGGAAAGCTACCAGAAAACCATATTGGGAGCCGGATCGATATGGCTTACCTATAACGCGATGGAAGAGGTGAACCGGCCCGAAGGCGACGAAGCCTGGAAATTTTACGACAGTTCGCTAAAAATCGCCTGGAAAACCGGGACGAGTTTCGGCAACCGCGATGCATGGGCGATCGGAACTAATTCGAGGTACGTGGTCGGCGTCTGGATCGGCAATGCTTCGGGCGAAGGCCGCCCCGAATTGACCGGCGTATCGAGCGCGGCGCCCGTACTTTTTGACGTATTCAACCTCCTGCCGCGCCAGCGCTGGTTTGCCACGCCGCTCAACGATCTCGAAGAAGTCGAAGTTTGCAGCCAGAGCGGTTATCTGGCACAGGACGACTGCCCTAAGATAAAGCAACTGGTACCGCTTAAAGGCAAAACGACCCCGGTTTGCCCGTACCACAAGATCGTGCATCTGGATAAAACGGGAAAATACCGCGTGAACAGCAGTTGTGAAAATGTCGACGATATGATTACCAAAAATTGGTTCGTACTGCCGCCTGTGATGGAATGGTATTACAAAAGCCAGCACATCGAATACCAGCCGCTGCCGCCTTTCCGGGACGATTGCAGCGGCACGCAGGCTGCATCGATGGATTTCATCTACCCCAAAAACAACGGCAGGATTTACCTGACCAGGGATTTCAACAGTCAGGTACAGCCGGTTATCCTGAAAGTCGCGCACTCGCAACGCGAAACGCAGTTGTTCTGGTATGTCGATAATGTTTTTAAAGGCACGACCAAGACGTTCCACGAAATGCCGATCGCGCCGGAATCAGGGACGCATTACATTACCGTGGCCGATGAATTCGGCAATGAGATCAAGCGGAAGATTGAAATTGTCCGGGATTGATCCAAAATGGCTATATTTGAGCTGATTAATCCGATAAATCCCAACACAATGAAACAAAAACTACTACTTCTTCTGCTGTTGCTCAGTTTCACTCTCACGGCTTTTTCACAGGCGACGGCTTATCAGCCTGGATTTTTGATCCAGTGCGATAACCCGGTTGTTGACCTGACGGTAAACACGCCAATCGTGTTGGGAAACCAGCAGCAACCGCAATTCACGGTCGGGTATTTTACGACACAGGCCGATGCCAACGCCAATACCAACGCGATTCCCGATCCGTCGGCTTACACGATTGTCGCTACTGGGCAGGACATTTACGTCAGGGTTACCAATACACAGGACAACAGTTACGATACGACCAGTTTCGTCGCTTCGGCACCGTCAACCCAATACGTACAGCAATGGAGCGATTTTACGCACTGTGGTGCCGTTATTTTGCCACCGCCGTTGCCGGGAATGGGTTATACCCTGGATGAAGCTGGTACGGTTGCGGCGCCGTTGGCCATTACAAGCACGACACAGATTTATCTTCAACACAACGGCTATTGCTGGGTGCCGAGCAGTTTCATGGCCATCGTGCTTCCGGAACCTGTAGTTCCCCAAATCGCCGATGTGATTGCCTGCGATTCGTACGTGCTTCCCGCATTGTCGGTAGGCGATTATTTTACGGCGCCCGACGGGCCTAATGGCGCAGGGACGCAAATCTTTCCCGGCGATGTCATCACAAGTTCGCAAACGGTTTACGTGTATGCAAGCAACGGTACCTGCGACGCGCAAAGGAGTTTTACGGTTACGATTGAATCGGCGGGTTATTTGGGGGTTGCGAATGTGCAGGCTTGTACCGAATATGTGCTTCCGGACTTACCTGCGGAGTATTCGTATTTTTCGGCACCGGGCGGATTCGGCCCGATTGCCGCCGGAACCGTAATCACCGAATCGACCACATTATATCAGTTGCACCAGACCGCCAATTGTATGACCGAGCAAAGCTTTACGGTAACGATCGGCAACCCGGTCATTGCACCGCAACAACCATTGACGGTCTGCGATCCGGATGGTGACGGTCTTGCCGCGTTCGACCTGAATTCGAGGACTGCGGCTATTGTAAATGGAGTTTTGGGGCTGACGGTGACTTATCATGAAACCCTCAGCGATGCGCAGACCGGCACAAACCCGCTCATTTCGCCGTATACAAATATCTCCGTTCCGCCGCAACCGCTTTTTGTAAGAGTTGAAGGTATCGGCGGCTGTTACAGCACGGGATTACTCGAATTGCAAGCCATCGCGTGCGCAACCATTTCGGGAATTGTCCGTATAGATGCAGACAACAACGGCTGTTCACCCAGCGACGGCCCGGCGACGAACATACCGGTTGCGGCCACATTTGGCAACACGGTACAATATGCCTATACCGACAGCCAGGGCGAATATACTTTTTCAGAATTGCCCCAAGGAAATTACATCCTAAACACCTCACCCGGCTTTCTGGGCACGTCGTCGCCTATGGAACAGCCCGTGTCGGTTTCGGGAAACAACAGTTATACGGCCGATTTCTGCATAACGCCGTCGGTACCGGTGAACGATTTGTTGGTTTCGTTATCGGCGCAGGTGCCGCCACGCCCGGGGTTTGCGACTTCGTATTACGCCATCGTTTACAATATGGGCAACACGGTGCAAAGCGGGACGCTGAGCGTTGCCTATGACGATGCAAGGCTAAATTTTACAGGCGCTTCGCCTGTCGAAACTTCACAAGTTCCAGGCTCGCTGACTTTCGATTACAGCAATCTGCAGCCGTTTCATACAAAGGTTTACACGCTGTCATTTATGACCGAAATTCCACCGATCGCCAATGTTGGCGACCAAATAGCCTTTACGCTCAATTCCGAGTCGCCGCTTCCCGATGCAACGCCTGAAAACAATCAGCATACATTTACTTACTTTGTTGTCAATTCTTATGACCCGAACGACATTTCGGTCGCGCAGGGCGATTTCATCTATTTACAGCAACTTGGCGACAACCTGAACTATACGATTCGTTTCCAGAATATCGGTAACGCCGACGCGGTGAATGTCAAAATCGCAAACACACTCGATGCAAACCTCGATTGGGATTCGTTCCGTCCGGTAGCGGCGAGCCACGGTTTTCATGCCCAGCGGCAGGGCGACCAAGTGACGTTCCGTTTCGACGGCATCAATCTGCCGGGAAGCACCGCGAATGAGCCGGCGAGCCACGGTTTTGTGACTTATACGGTCAAGCCGAAACAATCGATGGCAGTAGGCGATATTATCCACAACAATGCGGATATTTATTTCGATTTCAACCCGCCGGTGCCGACCAATACGGTGGCTACGCAACTATTGGATTTGCTTGGGGTGGAAGGCCATCATTTCAACAATCTGAAGATCTATCCGAATCCGGCTTCGGAAACCGTTACGGTTGCTATTGGCGAAACTCTGGCCAATGATGTAACCGTAGGATTGTATGACATCCGGGGCAAGAAAATTCTGGAATCGGTAACTTCGGTGAGCGAGTTTGAGTTCGACGTTTCGGGTGTGCAATCGGGATTGTATTTCTTAAAGATTGTCTCGGGCGACGCATCAGTGATGAAAAAACTGATCGTGAATTAAGGTTCCGTCCTTAGGACAGGGAAAAAAGTTTCTTAGGAATGCGTTAGCGGTAGAGGCAGGCACCGCGTGCAGCCGATGACGCGGCGCGGGTTATCGAAGAAAAGGCGGCTGACACTTTGCCGAATATCCGCGCAACGCCAAAATTCAAGCATAAAAAAACCGCTGATCTTGCGAAAAGCGGTTTTTTTCTATTCCGAAATGGCATTGCCTTCTTTATCGAAAAAGTGGTATTCCAAATACGTGTAAGCGTCACGCGGTATGATTTTCACCCATTTCTTATGCTGCAAAAGCCATTTGTAGCATTTGAAATAAAAAGGAGGAAGCCCAGTGGGCTTCAGGTATTTTTGCTTTAGCAAAATAAAAAAACCGCTGATCTTGCGAAAAGCGGTTTTTTTCTATTCCGAAATGGCGTTGCCTTCTTTATCGAAAAAGTGGTATTCCAAATACGTGTAAGCGTCACGCGGTATGATTTTCACCCATTTCTTATGCTGCAAAAGCCATTTGTAGCGTAAGGATGGAAAACCTTTACTGAGGTAAGCAGCCACGAACGGGTGCGTGTTGAGTACGGCGCCCTTGTGGGTTTTGAGTATTCTTTCGAGGTCGGACTCGATTCTCTCGATGATCAGGATCGGCGCTTCGATCTCGGCCTTGCCGTTGTTCGGATCTTCTTCGCTGGTCTTGATGTTTACTTCCGGCCTGACCCTTTGCCGTGTAATTTGGATGAGTCCAAATTTGCTCGGCGGCAGGATTTTGTGTTTGGCTTTATCATCGGCCATCTCGTCACGGAGATAATCGAAGAGCTTTTTGCGGTTGTCGGGATTGGACATATCGATAAAATCGATGACGATGATTCCGCCCATATCGCGAAGGCGCAATTGTCTTGCGATTTCGGCGGCAGCGATCATGTTGACTTCAAGTGCGGTGTCTTCCTGATTGGTCGCCTTGTTGGACCGGTTCCCGGAGTTGACGTCAATGACGTGCAAAGCTTCGGTGTGCTCGATGATTAAATAGGCGCCTTTACTCATGGAAACGGTTTTCCCGAATGAAGTCTTGATTTGTCTCTCTATGTTGTGTTTCTCGAAAATCGGAGTGTCTCTGGATTGATAAAACTTCACGATGTTTTGTTTGGAAGGCGCTATTTCTTCAATATAGTCCTTCGTTTGGTGGAACAACTCCTCATCATCGACATAAATTCCGGTAAAGGTGTCGTTGAAGATGTCGCGGAGGATGGAAGAAGCCCGGTTGAGTTCTCCCAAAACCTTTGACGGATGATGGGCAGTCGGTAATTTTTTACACATTGCAGTCCATCTGCTCAGCAGATTCTGCATGTCTTTATCGAGTTCTGCGACTTTTTTGCCTTCGGCTACGGTACGTACGATGACGCCGAAACCTTTTGGACGGATTGACTGGATGAGCCGTTTGAGACGGTCTTTCTCTTCTTTGGATTCGATTTTCTGTGAAATGGAAATCCGGTCGGAGAACGGAACCAGAACGATATACCTTCCGGCCAGCGACAGCTCTGAGCTGATTCTTGGGCCTTTGGTTGAGATCGGTTCCTTGACAACCTGTACCAAAACGGACTGATTGGCGCTTAACACGTCGGTTATCGCACCGTTTTTGTCAATCTCTTTTTCAAACTGAAAATTTTTGAGTGAGAAATCTTTTAGTTTACCTGCGCTTACAAGTTTTAAGAATTTCAGTTGGGAAGATAAATTCGGGCCCAAATCGTGGTAATGCAAAAAGGCGTCCTTTTCGAAGCCTACGTTTACAAAAGCGGCGTTGAGTCCGGCAACGGGTTTGCGGATTTTCGCAATGAAAATGTCGCCGACCTGGAAGTTGCTTTTTTCTTCTTCCTTGTGCAATTCTATTAGTTTTCCATCTTTCAATAAGGCAAAATCTACGGCTTCAGAACTTGATCTGATGATTAATTCTTTATTCACACTGTAAATTTTTATCCGTGGATTGGTCGTTGGTCTTTTGGTCATTGGCCGTTGAATAGAATCCATCGACTACAGACTTTCAAACCATCGACTTCAACAAGGATGGATTAAACAATAATTAAACAGGTATTTTATACCCGGTGGATGAAATCAAAAGTCCAAAATCGAAGGCGATTGGAATAGCTGTCTTTTTTTGGATTTCAGGATTTCGATCCGATTTCAATGAACGTTTAAAAAAGAAAAAGTAGTCTGCACTACTTTTTCTTCTTGTGGCGGTTTGCTCTCGCACGTTTCTTACGTTTGTGCGTAGCTACCTTATGTCTTTTTCTTTTTTTACCACTTGGCATACTTAGAGTTTTACGTTAATATTTTTATTTCGTTTTTGTGCTTAGGCGCTAGGTTCGGTATTGGTCTTTACACCTTCCACAAATACTTTAGCAGGTTTGAATGCCGGAATGTTGTGCGCAGGGATTTTGATCGTGGTGTTTTTAGAAATGTTCCTTCCGGTTTTTTCAGCCCTTGTCTTGATGATGAAGCTGCCGAAACCTCTCAAGTAAACGTTGTCGCCTGTTTCGAGTGACGTTTTCACTTCTTCCATGAATGATTCTACAGTTGCCTGAACGTCTCCTTTTTCAAGACCCAATTTCTCCGCGATTTTCGCTACGATGTCTGCTTTCGTCATTTTCTTTTCGATTTTTTAGTTTATGTGTAAATTTTTGAGGTTGCAAATATAGGAATTTAAAAAAGAATTATAAAGCATAAACGATTAAAATTTAACAACATAAACTTTTACTTTTGCTAACTTTCGATTTGCATTATGGATTTCGCTAAAACGCTAAACAGCTGGTATTTACAACATCAAAGAGATTTGCCGTGGCGAAAAACCGACAGCCCGTATTTTATCTGGCTTTCCGAAATCATGCTCCAGCAAACGCGTGTTGCGCAGGGATTGCCCTATTTTTTAACGTTTGTTGAACACTTTCCGACGGTATTTGATCTGGCCGATGCCGATGAGGAAAAAGTACTCCGCTTGTGGCAGGGATTGGGCTATTACTCCCGCGCCCGGAACATGCACAAAACCGCGCAGTATATTGCTTTTGAGCTCGATGGAAAATTCCCGGACAACTACAAAGACTTATTGAAACTCAAAGGCGTCGGCGAGTATTCGGCTGCGGCGATCGCATCGTTCGCTTTCGGGGAAGCCGTTCCGGTTGTCGATGGAAATGTTTTCCGGGTTTTAGCGCGCATTTTCGATGTCCAGACCGATATCGCATCGTCACGAGCCAAGAAAGAATTCACGGCCCTCGCCGCGGAACTTATCCCAAAAGACGATCCGGCGGCTTTCAACCAGGCCATCATGGAATTCGGCGGCTTGCAATGCGTCCCGAAAAACCCGGATTGCGACGTTTGCCCGTTTAATACGGCCTGCCTGGCGCTGAAGTATAAAAAAGTAAATTTACTCCCGATCAAATCAAACAAGATTAAAGTCACTGACCGATATTTTACTTTTTTCGTTTACGAAGATCAAGTTGGCAAAACGTCAATCACCAAAAGAACCGAAAAAGGCATCTGGCACAACCTTTATCAATTTCCGCTGGTTGAGCATGAGAGCGACACGGTTTCGGAAATCCCGGAAACAGGTTACGGAAAAGAAATCATTTCCTTAACACCGCTCGAATCCGCGTCGGTAATCCACAAACTTTCGCACCAGCGGCTGTTCATCCGCTTTGTCAAGGTCAATGTAAAAGGGGAAATCCCGAACGGTGTCCCGATTGACGAGCTGCATACTTTTCCGTTTCCGATCGTGCTTCATAATTTTATAGAAAACCATTGGAAATAGTATCCAAACTTTCGTACATTTGGTAGCTATCAACATCCAGGAAAATGAACGGAACGTTAAACAAAGTGATGCTCATCGGCCATCTGGGCGACGAGGTCAAAATGCACTATTTCGACGGCGGGAACTGCATCGCAAGATTCCCGTTGGCAACCAACGAAGTCTACATCAACCGCCAGACCAACGAAAAAATCACGTCGACCGAATGGCACAACCTCGTGGTGAGGAACAAGGCCGCTGAAATCTGCGAAAAATACCTCTCGAAAGGCGATAAGATTTATGTGGAAGGCCGGATCAAGTCGCGCCAGTGGCAGGCCGAAGACGGCGCGACCAAATATACCACCGAAATCCAGGTGACCGAATTCACGTTCCTCACGACCAAAAAAGATACGGATGTGACCAAGCATTCGGCCGAACCCAAAAGCAGCGGCTACGAAGGCCAGAACATGCCGGAAAACGATTTGCCATTCTAAATGCCGATGCTGAAAAAAATCGCGATTTTTTTATTGCCGGGAATTGTCGCCCTGACGCTCTGCGGCTGTAAGGATGACGCGATCCCGAAGCCCGCAGGTCATTTGAGCCTTGAATACCCGATCCCGGAATATGCTGCTTTTTCCAACGATTGCCCGTACGGTTTCAACATGAACAACGAAGCGGTGATCAAGGGCAAGCCCGATTGCAGTTTCCAGATCAATTACCCGAAAATGAAGGCGACGATCTACCTGACCTACAAACCGGTAAACGGCAACATCAATGCGCTTTTGCGCGATGCGCAGAAACTCACCTACGAACACGTGATCAAGGCCGACGACATCATCGAACAGCCTTTCGTCAACGCCAAAAGCAAGGTTTACGGGATGTTTTACCGGATTCAGGGCAATGCGGCCACCAACGCGCAGTTTTATGTGACCGACAGCGTCAAGCATTTCGTGACGGCTTCGGTCTATTTCTACGCCAAGCCGAATTTCGATTCGATACTGCCTGCTGCGGTTTATGTGCGCAACGACATGCGGATGATCATGGAATCGATGAACTGGAAATAAAAAAGGAGCCGACTTGGTTCCCTTTCTTCGATTACTATTCGTTACATCGTTTTTTCTTCGCCGTGGCAGGACTTTTTGCCGGCACAGCAGCCGCTCTTTCCTTCTTTGCCTTCAGCGCAGCCTTTTTTGGAATCGGCCTTTTTGTCTTTTTTCTTCTTTTCCTTCTCCTTGATGAGCATCGCGTGGTCGCCGGACGATTTCACGTTGGAAACTTTATAGGTTTTTCCATCGCCGGCCGCTTCCACTTTTGCGACAATTTTTTCTGTTGTTTGCTTCGACGCATCGAATTCGACGGTTGCCGTTTTCTTGTCGAAATCGACTTTGGCGGTCTTGACGCCGTCCATGCCCGAAAGATCGCCTTCGATGGTTTTCGCGCATCCAATGGCGCAGGTCATGCCTTCGATGTTGAAACTTGCCGTTTCAATTTTTGCAGGAGCTTCTGCAGCAACGGTATTTTTATCCGCAGCCGGCGTATTTTCAGGCGCTTTTGATGTGTCTTTGCACCCGGTCAGTAAAATTCCGGCCAGTGCAATAGTCGCTAAGGTTTTTGTAATATTCATACTTGTTTTTTTAATGATAAGGCCTGCGATTTCAGGCGCTTACAAAAATAACAAAAAAACGGCGTGCGGTTCACAAAATTATTACAAACTTTGATCGGCAAAAAATCGCTTCCGGAATGGCGTCCAATCAACTTAAATGGCTTTACCTGACCGTTCTGGCCCTGATCTGGGGCAGTTCGTTTATCCTTATAGAACTGGGGCTTGTTGGGCTGAATCCGCTGCAGCTGGGTTCGCTCAGGATAGTGTTCGCCGGGGTTTTCCTGTTGGCGGTAAGTTTCCGGAATCTGGCTAAAATTCCGCGGCATCAATGGAAATACGTCGCGCTTACCGGATTGTTCGGAAATTTCATCCCAGCGTATTTCTTTGCCATTGCCGAAACACAAATCTCAAGTTCGGTGACTTCGATCCTCAATTCGCTGACGCCGTTGAATACTTTAGTGCTCGGTGCCACCTTTTTCGGGCTGGTTGTCAAAAGAACTCAGGCTATTGGCGTGACCATCGGTCTGATTGGAACCGCAATCCTGATTTTCAGCGGGGCAATCGGCAATCCGGGCCAGGATTATAGGTTTGCCGGATTCGTTTTGATAGCAACTGTATGCTATGCGACAAACGTCAACCTGGTCAAGAAATACCTGTCGGACTTGAGCCCGCTTGCGATCACGGCTGGCAACTTCGCCGTGATGATTCTTCCGGCGTTTGCGATTTTAGCATTTTCGGGATTTTTTCAAACCGTTCATAAAATTGAGGTCGTCCATTCCGCCTTGTTTGTAATGATATTGGGTGTTTTCGGCACCGGAATCGCCAACATCCTTTTCTATAAACTGATCCAGATGTCAACTCCGGTTTTTGCGACCCAGGTAACGTACCTGATCCCGATCGTTGCCTGCGGTTGGGGATTTCTGTATGGCGAAACCCTGGCTCCGCTGCAATTGCTGGGCGCGGCCATTATCCTGATCGGCGTTTATCTTTCGGGGAAGAAATAAAAAAAGCCGTCAGTTAAGACGGCTCTTTCATTTATGCTTATTTTGATTATTATTGGAAATCGGCATCGGTCACGCCTTCATTGATCTTGACGGTGTCCATTTTGATGTCGAGCTCAATGCCCACATTCTTGACGATGTTGTACGGGATTTTAACGCCTTTGACATCCCTGTAATCTTTGTAGTAGGTCATCAGTGTCATTTTTTGTCCACCTTGTTCCTTCTCTTTGGATTCGGCAACTTTCAAACCGGTTTTTACATCGTAGTAATTGGTCGAATCGCCGTTTTTCACTGCATAAGCGTCGTTTCCGTCGATCGGCTCAATACCGGTTACGGTCGCAGCAGGATTGGTCGCCCAGCGCAATTCCTCAAAAGGGGCAGCGCCTTGTTGCATTTCCTTAAGATCGTCGCCTTCAAGCTGTTTTTTCTGGCCCTGTTGGATCATGTAGCCTTCTTTTTCGTTTACGACCTGCTTCATGATGCTCATGCCGCCCATCGTCAATTCGACGGCAGCCTTGCCTTTTACATCCGATTTCGAGACGAAAGACAACGGAGCCGGTGCTTGCGGAATCGTCGTCGATCCGGTCATCATGATGGTTTTCACGGCTTTCACGTTTTTCTCGCCACCAATCGCCTTGATGTAACTGTCCATAACGGATTTAACGGTAACACCCGCAGGAAGCGCTTTTTTGACTTCCGGCTTGGCGACCGGGTTTCCGTATTTGTCGAAATAGAAAATCGGGATTTTCAGTTTTTCGAGTCCGGGAAGTACTTCAGATCCTTTCCCGACCACGACGATACGCGCTTTGTCTGCTAGGAAATATTTGTTGGCGACGCGCATTACGTCGTCAGGAGTAACCGCATTGATGTTCTTGATGTAATTCTCGTAGAAATCTGCCGGCAATCCTTCGGTTTCGATGTTCAGGGCATAACGCGCGACGGTCTGCGGCTTTTCGATCTGCATGACAAATCTTCCGATATAGCCCGCTTTTACATTACGAAGCGCTTCCTCGCTGACTTTTTCGGTACGGATCCGGTTGATCTCTTTCATAAATTCGACCACGGCGCTGTCAGTCACTGCGTTCCGCACTTGCGAAGAAGCCCTGAAAGACGTGATCCAACGGCTCGCCCCGGCGCTTGAACGCGCACCGTAAGTCCAGCCGTGCGCCTCGCGCAGGTTCATGTTCAGGTAACTGTTGAAATCGCCGCCCAAAATCTGGTTGGCAACGATTACCGGGAAATAATCCGGATCTTTCATCTGCAATTTGGTCGTGTTCAAAACCGAAATCTCGGATTGAACGGCATTCGGCATATCGACAAAGTTGATTTGCGTGTACTGCACGTTTTGCGGATCGGTGTAAGCATAAGCCGGTGCGGTCGAAGCCTGCCAGTCGCCAAAGAGTTTCTCGACCATTTTCTTGGTATCTTTCACTTTCACATCGCCGATGATCACAAGGTAAGCCTTGCCCGGGGCGAAATATTCCTGATAGTGTTTTTTCACGTCGTCGAGCGTAACGTTCTTGATGGTTTCCTCGCTCAGGTATTCGCCAAACGGATGGCTTTTCCCAAAGGCCAAAACGTTGGTCACGCGGGCTGCTGCTGCAGGAACGCTTTTTTCCTGGGTTTTCAGGCTTTCGATCAGTTTGGTTTTTTCCTTGTCGAATTCTTCCTGAGTGAAAACCGGATTGAGTGCGCCGTCGGCCATCAGCTCGAGTACGCGCGACGAATATTTCGACAAACTGCTGGCATACGCGCCATCGGTCGCAAAACTGATGTCGGCTCCCAAATAATCCACTTCCTCGTTGAAGGCGTCCTTTGAGATTTTCTTCGTTCCGCTTCCGATCAGGCTTCCGGTCAGTTCGTCGACGCCTTTTTTGTTGCCTTCGGCATAAGGCGAATTGTCGATGGTCAGGTTAAACGAAACCCTTGGCAGTTTGTGGTTTTCCACGACCATGACCTTAAGCCCGTTCGGGAGTGTGAAAGTCTCGGGTTTGTTGATGTTGATTTTCGGGTCCGGACCCGGTTTGGGCTGCGGCCTGTCGCCTTTTTGCAAGCCCATGTTGGTCGGGGTCGGCATCGATTCGGCTTTGTTTGGCGTATTCTTATTGTCTTGTGCTTGCATAGATATGGTGAATAACAAGCCTAGTGCTATAATTGTTTTCTTCATGATTGATCTTAGTTTTGAGCTTTATCTTTTGCAGGAACATAATCCAGAATCAGCCTCTGGTTAGGATTCAGGTATTTCTTGGCGACATCCCTGATTTCCTCGCGGGTGATCGAACGGTACATATCGATTTCTGTATTGATCAGGTTTACATCGCCATACAACAGATAGAATGTGGCCAGATTCTCGGCGATGCCTTCAACGCTCGAGTTGCCGTTCACATAATCGTTCTCTTTTTTGTTCTTGAGTTTCTGCAAATCCTTTTCGGAGATCAGGTTGGTTTGCAGGTTCACGATCTCGTCGTCCATTTCCTTGAGGATGTCGGCGGTTTTGGTATCGCCCTGCGGCATGCCGTAAAGAATGTAGGAACCATAATCTTCCTGGTTGAAACTGAACGCGCCTACCTGTAAAGCCATTTTCTTATCGTCTACGATTTTTTTGTAGAGTTTCGAGCTTTTTCCGTCGCTCAAATAAGTTGAGATCATGTCGAGTACGCGGGCGTCGCGTGTTTTCATCGACGGCGTGCGGTAAGCCGCAACGATCATCGGGATCTGGATGTTCGGATCTTCGAACGTCGCGTTGAGTGTTTTCGTGATCGGGTCTTCAACAAAAGTGTTGCGCTTGATGTCGGCGCCTCGCGGAATCGTTCCGAAGTATTTCTGCACCCATTCCTTGGTTTTGGCCATGTTGCTCAAATCGCCGGCAACGACCAATACGGAGTTGTTCGGGATGTAGAACTTTTTGTTGAACGCCTGGAATTCCTCAAGCTTTGCCGCATCCAAGTGCTCCATCGAGCCGATTGTGGCCCAACGATACGGGTGCTTGAAAAACAGGTTTTTCTTAACCTGTGCGATCAATTGTCCGTACGGCTGGTTGTCTACGCGAAGCCTTTTTTCTTCTTTCACAACTTCATTTTGAGTATCGACGCCGATTTGGTTGATGACCGGGTGCATGAGCCTTTCGGATTCCATCCACAAGCCGAGTTCGAGGTTGTTCGACGGGAATACTTCGAAGTAATACGTACGGTCGTCGGTAGTATTGGCATTATTGGTTCCGCCGTTCGAGGTGACGATTTTGAACCATTCGCCGCGTTTGATGTTGTCGGTTCCTTCAAACAACAAATGCTCGAAGAAGTGGGCGAAACCCGTGCGGTCCGGCTGTTCGTCCTTGGCGCCCACGTGGTACATTACTGAGGTGATGACAACCGGAGCCGAAGGATCGTTGTGCAGGATAACGTGCATCCCGTTGCTCAGGTCGTACTCTTCAAAAGCTACTTTTTGGGCGGAAGCGGTCGCTCCCAGGGTAAGCGCAGCACTTAAAGCCATTAGTGATTTTTTCATAAAGATTAATAATTTTTGAATTTTGAATCGGTTTGACGAAGGCTGGCTTCGTTCGTTACGGCAAAAATAGCTTTTTTTAGGTTTAAAGTTTAAAGTTCAGGAGTAAAGTTTAAGGTTTCAGGTTTGAAGTTAGGCATTGTCGCGATTGCGTGAGCGATGGGCGCGGCATCCTTTTGCGAGGAACGAGCAAAAGATAGAGTAGACAGCGCGACGGCGTTGCAGAAATTTGAACGGAATTGGACATTTTTAATAACGCCGGCACGCCCAACTTTTAACCTAAACCCGAAACTTTAAACCTTTTTCCTCAACCCGTTGCACATTTGAAATTAAAAGGAGGAAGCCCAGTGGCTTCAGGTATTTATAGGGATTTTGCTGCCTGATTTACAATAATTTGAAAAATTTGGCTCATGCCGTTGCACGTTTCTGATTTAATTGTATCTTTGCCGTCCATTTTATAAACAAATAAATCATTGTTATGTACGCAATCGTAGAGATAGCAGGGCAACAATTTAAAGTTAGCAAAGACCTGAAGGTTTATGTTCACCGTCTTTCAGATGACGAAGGTGCGAAAGTTTCTTTCGACAAAGTCCTTCTGATGGATGACAACGGAACGATCACTTTGGGCGCCCCGGCTATAGAAGGCGCTTCGGTAGAAGCCAAAGTGCTGCAGCACTTAAAAGGAGAAAAAGTAATCATCTTCAAGAAGAAAAGGAGAAAAGGTTACAAAAAGAGAAACGGTCACCGTCAGTATTTGACGCAGATCCAAATCTCGGGAATCACACTAGGCGCGAAGAAAGCTGCCAAGAAAGAAGCGGCACCGGCTGAAGAATCAGCTGAAGCTCCGAAAAAGAAAGCCGCTCCAAAAGCTGCAAAAGAGACTACAGAAGAATAATCAACATTTAAAAGTTATACGTCATGGCTCATAAAAAAGGTGTCGGTAGTTCCAAGAACGGTAGGGAATCAGAATCGAAACGTTTAGGTGTTAAGATTTATGGTGGACAAGCTGCTATTGCTGGAAACATTATCGTAAGACAACGTGGTTCTAAGCACAATCCGGGTGAAAACGTTTACATCAGCAAGGATCACACTTTGCATGCAAAGGTTGACGGAATCGTGAAGTTCCAAAAGAAAAGAGATAACAAATCGTATGTTTCTATCCTTCCGTTTGAAGCGTAAAAATTAGATTTTATCCGATAGTAAACCCGATTCGAGAGAATCGGGTTTTTTTATTTTTTGGAGCTGATTCCGGCTTTTCGCTGCAATCCGGACTAGGGTCTTGTCTCGCCGGAGACGGTCCGGTTTTCTTTCGTCACTTTTTGTCTTGATACAAAAAGTAACCAAAAAAATCAAGGCTTATTTTAATTTTCAGGATTTTCACAGTCGGAACTGCCTTTCACGCTGACCCGAAAGCCGCAAGCTTTGCAAGCTTGCTTCATGCGGGCCGCTGTTGATTGCTAACCTCGTAATTGTCTTTGGGCAGCTTCGACTGGAAAATCCACAAAAATTAAAAAATGCCGAGGTGAGCTGCCGTGCCTTGCCGGATGTTAGTTTTTTCTATTCGGCTGAAAAAGTAAAGTGATGCCCCGGCCAGCAGATTGTCGCTTTTTGGCGCTGTGCCAGCGAGCTAAAAACGAAAATATAAAATTCCAATTAGTGCGGCTTCCACGGATTTGGCGTAAAGAAAATCGTAAGCAAAGCGCGTTAAAAAAGAAATTTTGTTTGAGCCGCAGGCGAGTTTATTTCTTTTAGCGCTTGCGTCGATTTTTAGCCAAATTTGTGACCGCCGCGGCATTTTTGCTTCTTTTGTTGCCAGACAAAAGAAGTGCTTTTGTTTCTTTTGGCACCAAAAGAAAAAGAAAAAACCCCGATATCAATCGGGGTTCAAACTATTTCGCTTTCGCTTTCTCCAAAGCCTCGTTATATTTTTCCTTCGCATTTTCCTTCGCCTCATCCAAATCTTCCTTGGCTTTGGCTGTACTTTCCTTGACTTCGGCTTTGAGTTTTTCCCAAGCGGCTTTTGCGTCGTCTGCTGTTTTCTGCGCCGCTTCCTCAGCTTTTTTGTCGCCCTTGGCTATCGCTTCTTTGACTTCTTCCTTTGCGTCGTTGTAATTGTCTTCGGCAACTTGTACGCGTGCGTCCCAATTGTCGTCGCCCGAAACAGTCGTGGTTTCGGTTTTTGTGACCGTCGTATCCGCTCCGTCGTTTGAAGTCGTTTCAACAGTCTTCGTTTCTTTTTTGCACGAGGCGAAAACGAGCATTACGCCAACGGCCAGTGTCATTGCTATTTTTCTCATGATTCAGAAGTTTTATTAGTTGTATAAATATAAGAAAATTCCAAATAAAAACCCCTGCATCGCTGCAAGGGTTTTATCACAATACTTAGTACTAAAATCTCAATGCGATTTAATACCTGTAATATTCCGGCTTGAACGGGCCTTTGACTTCAACGCCGATGTACTCGGCCTGGTCCGGCCGCAGCGTTTCAAGCTCGACACCCAGTTTCGCCAGGTGCAGCGCCGCGACTTTTTCGTCCAAATGTTTCGGAAGCATGTACACTTCGTTGTTGTAGTTCGCGCTGTTTTTCCACAGTTCGATCTGCGCCAAAGTCTGGTTCGTGAATGAATTACTCATCACGAAGCTCGGATGTCCGGTCGCACAGCCCAGATTCACCAAACGGCCTTCGGCCAGGATGATGATATCTTTCCCTGCGATCGTGTATTTGTCGACCTGCGGCTTGATCTCGATTTTCGAGGCGCCGTGGTTCTTGTTCAGCCACGCCATATCGATCTCGTTGTCGAAGTGCCCGATGTTGCAAACGATCGTCTTGTCTTTCATCTGCTCGAAATGGCTGCCCAAAACGATGTCCTTGTTTCCGGTGGTCGTGATGATGATATCGGCATTGCCCACGACCGTGTTGAGTTTCTTTACTTCATAACCGTCCATTGCGGCCTGAAGCGCACAGATCGGGTCGATTTCAGTAACGGTAACGATTGAACCCGCGCCGCGGAACGAAGCCGCAGTTCCTTTCCCGACGTCGCCGTATCCGCAGACCACGACGCGTTTTCCGGCCAGCATGACGTCGGTCGCGCGACGGATCGCATCCACAGCCGATTCCTTGCAGCCGTATTTGTTGTCGAATTTCGATTTGGTCACTGAATCGTTCACGTTGATCGCCGGCATGACCAAAGTCCCGTTTTTCATTCTTTCGTACAAACGGTGAACGCCAGTCGTGGTTTCTTCAGACAAGCCTTTGATGCCCGGAACCAGTTCCGGATAACGGTCGAAAACCATGTTGGTCAAGTCGCCGCCATCGTCCAAAATCATGTTTAGCGGCTTTCTGTCTTCGCCAAAGAACAGCGTCTGCTCGATACACCAGTCGAATGAAGCCTCGTCCAAACCTTTCCAAGCGTAAACCTGGATTCCGGCAGCGGCAATTGCAGCGGCAGCCTGATCCTGCGTAGAGAAAATGTTGCAGGAAGACCACGTAACTTCGGCGCCCAAAGCGATCAGCGTCTCGATCAAAACCGCAGTCTGGATTGTCATGTGCAGACAGCCTGCGATGCGCGCGCCTTTGAGCGGCTGCTCGTCTTTGTATTCGGCACGAAGCGCCATCAGTCCCGGCATTTCGGCTTCGGCAAGCTCAATTTCTTTTCTTCCCCAGGCCGCGAGGGAAATGTCTTTTACTTTGTACGCCACAAAAGGCATTGTCGTTGTACTCATTATCGTATATTTGTTATTAGCGAATTGTCGCGCAAATTTACGGATTACTTTGAATTAAAAACAGGTTTCATCAACTATTTATGAGTTGTCCAAACCAGTAAGTTTCTGTAATACAAGGCGCTGTTTTCAGGAGCATTTTCCGGCTGTACGCTCCTAGCTTTTTTAAAAAACGCGATTTCACAAAGCTTTTTCCGGCTTCCGCTGGTCGCCGTCAAAACCTTGAGAAATCAGGCGGTTTTTTGCAAAAGGCTAGGCGCTTCCATCCGGGCTAATCACAAGCCAATGCCTTTACACCAAGTTATACATCACGACAGCCAAACCCAAGTGCTGCTTTGGAAAATTACCGAATCCCTCGAAGATTTATTCGACCGCGCCGACATTACAGATCGGACGCTGTTTCGACTAAGCACGATGAAATCGGAACAACACAAAAAAGGCGTGCTCGCGGTACGACTGTTATTGCAGGAAGCCGGTTATTCTGATAAAGATTTATTTTACGACAGGTTTGGGAAGCCGCATTTAACTGACCAAAAACACATTTCGATTTCGCACTCGCACGATTTTTCTGCTATCATCATCAGCGACAAAACCACCGGACTCGACTTGGAACTGCGGCGCGACAAAATCGCGGTCATCGCCGATAAATTCACCGAACCGACATTGATCCTCGATAAAAATACTTCCGATTACGTCAATAAACTCACGGTAAACTGGGGAATAAAGGAAGCCGTTTTTAAAATCCGCAACGAAAAAGGGATCAGCTTCAAAGACCACATCGAAGCCGCGCCGTTTGAAATAAGCGACGGCAGGACGACGGCCGTTTTGCACTTCAACAGCCTTAAAACATCCTACGACGTTTACTTCGACGAGATCGAAGAATACACCTTAGTATATCTTTTTGAGAACCGGTAGACGCACCATCAAAAAACGTTAATCTTTAAAATCCTTACGGTAGTACGCCAAATCTTCGCGTACGTACATCCGTCAAAATCCATCCGCTTTTATGGTTTAGTTTTGCGCCGTGGCTTTCAGGGAGTTATCGGCTGGGCAAATACGAAATGAAAATTCCTGTTAATAACTTAACACCGAAGCTAAAGTTTGTGCAGGCAAATAAAGTATGTTTGCACGCTTAAAAAAAAAGTTGGCTCGTTCAACGGGCAATCTCAATTCGAATTATATTTCAATAAATAAACACCATGAAGAAAATTACTATTTTATTATTTGCATTGGCTTCCGGCTTTATGTCTGCGCAAGACGGCGTGCCCGAAACAACCTTCGGGACCAATGGGTACGTATTGCTCAATAATGACGATGGCGCTTCTTTCGCGCGTTTCGTCCAGCCCGACGGAAAAATCATCTACACACAAGGCACAAAATTCAAACGACTGAATGCAGACGGAACTTCCGATACGTCTTTTGGGGCGGGCGGATTCATCAACATCGTGCAGCCGTTCGAGTACATCGAGAGCTTCACGGTCAACAACAACCATATTACACTTATTACCAAAGGGATTTATGACATTTATACGTTAGGCCGTTACAATCTGGACGGAACGGTCGATGCGACACTGGGTTCGGGAGCCGGATACACCGGAATCGATTTGGGCGACGACCTGCAGAGCCATGTCACGCTCAGGGAAACGGCCGATAACAAGCTGCTTATCGCGGGAAACAGCGATACGGCTTACGGAAGCTACGATGATTATTACGTCCGCAGGTACAACGCAGACGGCACCTATGACAGTACGTTTAATTTTGATGCATCGGAACTTGGCATCAACATTACTCACACCCCTATCGGCTATGCGACGATCGAAGACATGTACGATCTGTACCTAAGACCGGACGGCTCGGTGATTGTTTGCGGTGTTTCTGGATACCGGGACAGTACGAATTCGGGACACCAGCAGGCAACATTCGCTATCATTTCAGGCAGCAGCCAGCCGGCGGTCAGATCGCAAAATTATTCGAGCTATTATGCCGAGAAATCGGATATGGCTTTCGATGCCGACGGCAACATGTACATGTTGGGCGGCGGGCTGGCATACCCTAATAGCAACATGGCCAATGTCGTCCAGAAATGGACGGCCGCGGGCAATACGGCCAGCTCATTCGGAACTGCGGGTGTTTTGACCCTTGCCTACCTGAACATCGACGCGTCGTCCAAAGCTGATTTCCGCAAAATCCTGGTCCAAACTGATGGGAAGCTCCTGTTGGCGGGCGTTGTCTACAACAGTGTCAGTTTTGGATATCCGAACCTGATTATGGCGCGCTATCTTCAGGACGGCACGCTCGACACGACCTTTGGCACCAGTGGATATACACTATTCGACATTCCGCATCCGAATACTCCGGCCAACCAGAACTACATTACGCAGTTTTTCGCATCGGACGACTTCAGTTCGATTTATATGTGCGGCTACAATCAGCAGAATGCGGTAGTCCTGAAATACAGTAACCCGTCCATGTTGCCGCTTGCCGTTCCGGTTTTCGACCCGATTGCGGCAATTTGCGCAGGCGACACCGCTCCGGCTTTGCAGACAACTTCAAACAACGGTATCGAGGGAACATGGTCGCCGGCTGTGATAGACAATACGGCGCCAGGCACGTACATTTTTACGCCGAATGTGGGAGAACATGCCACTATCGCGACGTTGTCAGTAACAGTCAACCAGCCGACGACAGAATCCATTTCTGAAACGACCTGCGGCAATTTCACCTGGGCTGCCAATGGACAGGTTTACACCGAAAGCGGCGCATACACTAACGTGACCACGAATGCCAACGGCTGTACGCACACAACAACTCTGAATTTGACGGTCAACCAGCCGACGACAGAATCCATTTCTGAAACGGCTTGCGGCAATTTCACCTGGGCAGCCAACGGAAACACTTATACCGACAGCGGTTCGTACGCTGTGATTACGACCAATGCCGCTGGATGCACACACACCACGACACTGAACCTTACGATCAATGAAGTTGCGACAATTACCGGGCAACCGCTACAAGATGTTGAGGAAGGCTCGACGCTTGCCGATTTGTCGGTCAGCCCTACCAATGTGGCTTGGTATGCTAGCCTGGCCGATGCTTCCGCAGCGCAAAACCAACTTGCCACTTCGACGGCAGTCATTGACGGAAGCACATATTATGCTGTCAATACCTCGGCGCAGGGTTGTCCGAGCGAGCCGTTTGCGGTTACCGTTACCACGTTCTTGGCCAACGCCAGTTTTGACATGGCGAATTTCAGGTTGTATCCGAACCCGACATCGGACATGATTACCATTAGTTATTCAAACGAAATCGAAAATGTCAGTGTGCTGAATGTTTTGGGTCAAAAAGTGTTAACCAAAAACATCAATGCAACCCAAGGCAACATCGACCTTTCGCAGTTGACTGCCGGAACTTATTTCGTCAAGGTAACTTCGGGCGATGCGTCCAAAACCCTGAAAGTCATTAAAAAATAACGCTTTCGCATCAGGCTTAATCCCAAATTCCAATTGGAATTTGGGATTTTTTTTTCAACTTCATACCGTTTGCCGCAAAAACACAACAGGTCTATCTTTCGCGTATATTTGCAACGATGAACATCTACCAAGACATCCTGGACGCCAAAGCGAAAAAGCGTCATTTGCTTGCGATTCTGCTCGATCCGGATAAAATCGACTGGGTTAATTTCCGTGATTTGATCGAGAAAATCAATTCCTCGCCCGCAACACATCTGCTCATCGGCGGAAGCCAGGTTTTTTCGGATAAAATCGACGAACTGATCATCAACCTGAAAGCACATTGTAATTTGCCCGTGGTTTTATTTCCCGGAAATCCGTCGCAGATTTCGACACATGCCGACGGCATTTTGTTCCTGTCGCTGCTTTCGGGCCGAAACCCCGACTTTCTCATCGGACATCAAATCAAAGCGGCACCAGTTTTAAAAGCGTCGAATCTCGAAATCATCCCGACCGGCTATATCCTGATCGGTTCGCAAAACGAAACGGCGGTCGCAAAAGTCAGCGGCACCATTCCGCTCGACGATGCCGAAACTATTTTGCATACTGCTCAGGCCGGCGAAATGCTCGGCAAAAAACTCATTTATCTCGAAGCGGGAAGCGGCGCGCAGTATCCTGTGCCGCACGAAATCGTAAAATTGGTTTCCGAGAACATCCGGATTCCGCTGATTGTCGGCGGCGGCATCAGCAGCAAAACAGCGATACAAAAAACTTTTGATTCCGGAGCCGATCTGGTCGTCATCGGGACGGCGTTCGAAAACGACCTTAATTTCTTCGATCGATGAACGAGCTGGCGCATTTCTTTTTCGATCCGTATAAGGAAGCTTCATGGATAAACATCGCGCTGGAGGCCGTTGCGTTTTTCTTCGGCATCGCAAGCGTCTGGTATGCTAAAAAAGAGAACATATTGGTTTATCCGGTCGGGCTGATCGCGACGACGATTACCGCATATCTTTTTTATGCCGCGGGTTACCTCGGCGATACGATCGTCAATGTATATTATTCGGTGCTGAGCCTTTACGGATGGTATAACTGGACACGAAAGCGCGAACAGAAAAACCTCGACATCACCCGTACGTCCGCGAAAGAAAAATTAACAGGGATCGCCATGTTTTTTCTGACAATTGTCGTAATTTTCGCGGTCTATAAAATCAGTCATCATCCGTTGAAAACCGACAACTATGTCGATATTTTCCTTTCGGGATTGTTTTTTACCGCGATGTGGTACATGGCGCTCAAAAAGATCGAGAACTGGACTTTATGGATCATCGGCGATGTCATCGCAGTGCCGCTTTACGCGTATCGCGGGCTCGGGATGCTGTCGCTGCAATATGTGTTTTTTACAATCCTGGCCGTTCAGGCTTATCTCGCATGGAGGAAAATCTTAAACAGCTCTCAGTAAATCCTGAGATTTCAGATATCATCAAAATCGCCGTCTACGGGCCCGAAAGTACCGGGAAAACGACGCTGGCCAAACAGCTTGCCGCACATTTCAATACGAGCTGGGCGCCCGAATTCGCCCGCGATTACCTGCAGGAAAAATTCGACGATGCGGGTACGATCTGCCAGCCCGAAGACATCCTTCCGATTGCCTACGGGCAAACCGCATTGGAGAACGAAATGCTGGGCAAAGCCAACAAGTTCCTATTTGCCGATACCTGTCTGCTGGTTACCAAAGTCTATTCGGAAATCTATTACAACGCCGTCGATCCGCTTTTGGACAAAGCCGCGCGCAAGCACAAATACGATTTGTTTTTCCTGACCGATATCGACGTGCCGTGGGAAAAAGACGATTTGCGCGACCGCCCGGACGACCGTGAGATGATGTTCGAGACCTTCAAGAAAGCATTGATTGATCACAACAAGCCGTTCATCACGCTTTCGGGCGATCCGGAAACCCGGCTGGCCAAGGCGATCGACATCCTCAACAACCTTGAAAAAGCGAAACGACTGGGTTTTTCATCGCAGGATTTCATCCAGATTTACCGGCACGGTATGTCGATGGCCACGATCGAAACCGAACTCAATCATTTCCGGGACGGAATTCCAAAAGCGATCCTCGACCGGCCGGCGGTTGCCGAAGACGGAATACTGAAACTCACCGATGAGGAATTCAGCGAATATGCGGGTTATTTCCAGTCGAAAAAACAACGCCAGAAACTCGAAAAATTCATTCCCGCTTCGGGCGCGGCCAGCCGGATGTTCAAATTCCTCAACGAATTCCTCAACGATTTCGACCCGGAAAACGAATCGATCAACGCCTACATCAACCGTAAAAAGGCGGCAAACCTGAATATCTTCCTGGCCGGGATCGAAAAATTCCCGTTTTATGAAACGGCCAACGCGCAGCTGGTCGGACTATATCCCGAATTCAATTCATGGGAGCTCGACCGGCGCATTTACCATTTCATCAGGATGATGCTCGAACCGGCGCATTTTGATTTCTGCAGCAAACCCAAGGGCGTGTTGCCGTTCCACAATTACGGCGGATATATCGCGACCGCAGTCGAGGAACACCTGAACGAAACGGTTTATTACAGCAACGGCGAAGGCAATAGTACCAATCTGCATTTTACCGTTACCGAGCAGCATCAGCGCCTTTTTGAGGAAATCATTTCCTCAGTCCGGGAAAAAATCGAAAAACGCTCAGGCAGCACAATCAATACAAATTTCAGTTACCAGGATACAGCTACCGATACGATTGCCGTCGATTTGGACAACCGGCCGTTCCGCGACGTTCACGGCAAATTGGTTTTCCGTCCGGCAGGCCACGGCGCACTGATCGAAAACCTGAACCGCATCGATGCCGATATCATTTTCATCAAGAACATCGACAACGTGATCCAGGACCATGTCGCCGAAATCGCATTCTATAAAAATGCGCTCGCCGGTCTTTTGACCGAATTGCAGCAGGAAATCTTCAATTGCCTCAGCGAGATCGAAAAGGACGACATCAACGAGAAAGGCATCGAGGAAATCATCAATTTCATCCGCTACCGATTGAACATCGAGATTATCGACGATTTCCCGAAATACACGCTCGAGGCCAAAATCGACTCCATCACCGAAATCCTCAACCGTCCGATCCGCGTTTGCGGCATGGTCAAAAACGAAGGCGAACCCGGCGGCGGTCCGTTCTGGGTACGCGATCTGAAGGGCAACTCCTCGCTCCAGATCGTCGAGAGCTCGCAGATCGATTTGCTGAATCCGCAACAAGCGGCGATATTGGCGCGATCCACGCATTTCAATCCGGTCGATTTGGTTTGCGGCATCCGAAACCACAAGGGACAGAAATTCGACCTGCTGAAATACGTCGATCCCAACAGCGGCTTCATCGTCGAGAAAAACAAGAATGGCCGACCGCTCAAAGCCTATGAGCTTCCGGGACTTTGGAACGGAGCGATGGCCAAATGGATCACGGTGTTCGTCGAAGTGCCGCTCATCACGTTCAACCCGGTGAAAACCGTCAACGACCTTTTAAAACCGGCGCACCAGCCTTTGTAATGGATTTGGAAAAACTCACATCCGAACTGCAGTACAAAGCCGTCCGAAGCAGCGGCCCGGGCGGGCAAAACGTCAACAAGGTGTCGACGAAAGTCGTGTCGTCTTTTGACCTTGCGAATTCGCAGGCGCTGTCCGAAGAAGAAAAAACCCGCATCCAAAGCAAGATTGCTTCGAAACTTACTTCCGAGAAGATCCTGATTTTAAGCTGCGACGAAGACCGAAGCCAGCTCAAAAACAAGGAAATTGTTACAAAGCGCTTTCTCGAACTGATCGAAAAATCGCTGATCGTACCTAAAAAGAGAAAAGCGACGAAAATCCCGAAATCGGTTATCGAAAAACGGCTCAAGTCGAAGAAAAATGCCTCGGGAATCAAGCAATCCCGTAAAAGGCCGAATCTCAACAACTTGAATCCCGACGAATAATTTGACTGTTTTGGATAGCCGGAAATCGAAAAAACGTTTACCTTTGTGCCATCTCAAAGGGGTGCTCTAACGGGCTGAGATTATACCCATGGAACCTGGGCAGGTAATGCTGCCAAGGAATTTTGAAAAGCAGCGCGCGCTTTTCATAAAATCATTTATTAATTTAACAAAGAATAATTACCCCTTTTATTCGTAAACTTTTACGAATGAAAACTTTATTCATGAATTTTTCCGGGCGTTGCCTTACAGGCCGCGCTTTTCGCAGTACGCGGTACTTTGCTGCAATCGCTAACGCAACTTCCGTTGCAGCTTTTCTCTTTGCCCCGGCTGCTTTTTCCCAACAAACCGATCCGCTAAAACCGCAGGATTCTACAAAAACCGTCAACCTCGACGAGGTCATGGTTTCCGCAGTCCGCGCCAAAGCCAAGACGCCGGTCACTTTTAGCAACCTTTCAAAAAAGGAAATCGAAAGGCGCAACCTCGGGCAGGACATCCCGCAATTGTTAAATTTCCTGCCATCTGTGGTCACGACTTCCGATGCGGGAAACGGCTTCGGCTATACCGGAATCCGCGTGCGGGGCAGCGATGCGACCCGCGTGAATGTCACCATCAACGGCATTCCGTACAACGACAGCGAAAGCAGCGGAACTTACTTTGTCGACGTTCCCGATTTTGCCTCGTCGCTTGAAAGCATACAGCTCCAGCGCGGCGTCGGAACATCGACCAACGGCGCAGGCGCTTTCGGGGCGAGCCTCAATCTGCTCACGGGAAAAATTTCTGAAACGGCCCATGCCGAAATCGCCAATTCTTACGGCAGCTTCAACTCGCGGAAACATTCGGTGCAATTCAGCACCGGCAAGCTCGACGATCATTTCGAAATTGCCGGACGTTTGTCGCTCTTGCATTCCGACGGCTACATCGACCGCGCGACTTCCGATTTGAAATCATACTTTTTGCAGGGAACTTATGTGGGAAAAACGACGCTGGTCAAAGCCTTGGTTTTCGGCGGGCACGAGCGCACATACCAAGCTTGGAACGGTATAGATGCCGAAACGTTGGCTTCGGATCCGACATTTAATTATTCCGGAATGTATACCGACGAATTCGGCAATACGCGTTTTTACGACAACGAGGTCGACGATTACCAGCAGGATCATTTCCAACTGCATTGGAACGAAAAACTTTCCGAAACCTGGCGGACAAACCTCGCATTTCATTACACCAAAGGCAAAGGTTATTACGAGAATTACAAGGAAGACGCCGATTTTGGCGAATACGGATTGACGCCTTTGGCCATCGGCGATTCGATCATTTCAACCACCGATCTCGTGCGCCGCAAATGGCTCGACAACGATTTTTACGGATTGACTTTTTCAGCCGATTACAGTAAAGACAAGCTCGATCTGATCATCGGCGGCGGGCTCAACAATTACGAAGGCGCGCATTACGGCGAAATCGTCTGGGCGCGTTTCGCTTCAGATTCCGAACCGGGCGATCATTACTACGACCAGAATGCGGTCAAGACCGATTTCAATATCTTTACGAAAGCGACCTACCGGCTGACCGAAAAATGGAGCTTGTTCGGCGATCTGCAATACCGCAACGTCGATTACAGCACGACTGTCGATCCGGCCCGGAAAATCGACGAGCAATTCCGTTTTTTCAATCCGAAAGGCGGCGTAACCTATACGCTCAACGAAAAGAACAACCTTTATTTTTCTTACGCGAAAGCCAACAAGGAACCGAGCCGTACCGACTTCGAGAACGGCAGTCCGCGGTCCGAAAAACTCGACGATTTTGAGCTCGGTTGGCGTTATTCCTCGGAAAAGTACAGGATAAGCACGAATCTCTATTTCATGAATTACAGCGGGCAGCTCGTGAAAACCGGCGGACTCGACGATGTCGGCAACGAGATCAATGCCAATGTCGACAAAAGCTATCGCGCGGGAATCGAAATCGATGCAACATTGAAATTCATCAAAAAGCTGACGGTCAGCCCGAATCTTGCCCTGAGCACGAACAAAATCAAGGATTATAAGATTATAACCGAAACCGGGCTGCATAATTTCGGGACGACGAACATTTCGTTTTCGCCGGATGTCGTATCGGGACTGATGGTATCGTACGATTTCAGCGCTAATTTCCACGTGGCGGCGCTGTCGAAATTCGTCGGCGAACAATATGCGGGAAACATCGATACCGATGTGACGAAGCTGGACAGTTATTCGACAACCGATTTCAATATCACCTACGAGATTAAGACCAAATCGCTGTTCAAATCGATCGTGTTCACCGGAATGGCCAACAACGTATTCGATAAACATTACGTGTCGAACGCTTATTTATACGGCGAAGATTACGTGAGTTATTTCCCGCAGGCCGGGATTAATTTTCTTGGCGGCGTGACGCTGAAATTCTAGCGGATTTCAGAAAATTCCAAGTCAAAATCCCAAATTCCAACCTTTGCAAGAAATTATCGCTAGGTTGGAATTTGGAATTTAAAAAATTGGGATTTTCAATTGTAGATTGTCAAAACCGTCCCGTGCTGCTGCACGCGGTACTGCTTGAGCGGGTATTCGTGTCCCGCCGTGGAAGTTTGTCCGGTAAAAAGGCTGTACTCGGCATCGTCGCAATTGCAATGCGCATTGACGCCGGTAATCTGCATCGTCGAGCAGGAGCCGAGCGCCTGGTTCGGGCAGGCCGCATCGAAAGCGTTGTATCCGCTGCCGGTATTGAAGACGATGATTCCGCGCGCGCCGGCATTCGGGCCGTTGTAGAAATAAGCGTTTCCGGCATATTGCAATTGGCTGTAGGCGGGAAGCGTCATATCGAGGTCTATCGAAAAACCGTAGTTCGGGATGTAAGGATTGTGGTTGTTGAAATTGTCTTTTTCGCAGGCAAATGCCAACGGAAGCAACAACAGGAAGATGAATTTTTTCATAGTTTTATTTTCTGATAACAAAAATAATTTATTTAACTTTGGTTGCATATAAATTAACAGGCTTAAAACAATTTATTAATATCTTTGCGAAAAGAAATCCCAGCCCAGCGGGATTTTTTCTATTTTATATAAATGACGATTATGAGTACAGTATCTTATTACACTGCCGACGGATTAAAAAAATTGAGGGAAGAATTAGACCAGCTTAAAAATATAGAACGCCCGAAAGCCTCGCAGGCCATTGCCGAAGCGCGCGACAAAGGCGACTTGTCCGAAAACGCCGAATACGATGCCGCCAAAGAAGCCCAGGGTTTGCTCGAAATGCGCATCGCCAAGCTTGAGGAAGTGCACGCCAACGCGCGGCTGATCGACGAAACACAGCTCGACGTTTCCAAAGCGCTTGTGCTTTCCAAAGTGAAAATCCGCAACCAGGCGAATAAAATGGAAATGACCTATACGCTCGTTGCCGAAAGCGAGGCCGATTTGAAAACCGGTAAAATCTCCGTTACCTCGCCGATCGGAAAAGGACTGTTAGGGAAATCGGTGGGCGAAGTCGCCGAAATCACGGTCCCGAACGGGAAACTGAACTTTGAAGTGCTTGAAATCACCAGGGAATAATTCCAGAACAGATGTCAACGATCTTCACCAAAATAATCAACGGCGAAATCCCGGCTTATAAAGTGGCTGAGGACGAAAACTTTCTGGCGTTTCTCGACGTCAATCCGAATGCGAAAGGGCATACGCTCTGCATCCCGAAAAAAGAGATCAACAAGATTTTCGACATCGAAGAAGATTTGTACCTCGGGTTGATGACTTTCTCGCGGAAAGTCGCCATCGCGCTTGAAAAAGCGGTGCCGTGCAAACGGATCGGAATGGCCGTCGTCGGGCTCGAAGTGCCGCACGCGCACGTACACCTGATTCCGCTCCAGGATATGGACGATATGCGTTTTGAGCGGAAAGTGAAACTCGCGCCGGAAGAATTCGAGGCAATCGCCGCATCAATCCGGAAAGAGTTATAGCTTGCATAAATTCAAAAAACCACAAAGCCGAAACGGATTTTCAGTTTCGGCTTTTTTATGAAATCTTGTTCGCGAAACGATCAACTTTGACTTTTCTTGAAACTGATCTGCATCGTCGTGCCTTTGTTCACCTCCGAATGCAGCACCCGGATTTTTCCTTTGTGGTATTCCTCGACAATCCGTTTGGTCAGCGACAATCCCAATCCCCAGCCGCGTTTTTTGGTCGTATAGCCGGGCTCGAAAATGCGCCGGAACTGCTTTTTCGGGATGCCTTTTCCGGTATCGGTGACAAGGATTTTCACGAGTTTTGCATCCTGCTCGATAATGACAGCCAGTTTGCCGCGCCCGCGCATCGCATCGATGGCGTTCTTGACCAGATTTTCGATCGTCCAGCTTTGGAGCGCCGCGTTGATCGGAACCATCACCGGGGTTTGCGGCGCCTTGAACGAAAATTCGACCTGGTTCGAAAAACGCGATTGCAGGTAATTGAAGGTTTCGGCGGTTTCGGCCACGATGTCGAGCGGCTCGAGTACCGGTTCCGATCCGATTTTCGAGAAACGGTCGGTAATGGTCTGCAGCCGATTGACGTCTTTTTCGATTTCGGTAACGGTCGTTTCGTCTACATTGTCGGCTTTCATGATTTCCAGCCAGCCAATCAGCGATGAAAGCGGCGTCCCGATCTGGTGCGCGGTTTCCTTGGCCATTCCTGCCCAGAGCTTGTTTTGCGTGGCCATTTTCATGCTTCGGTAAAAATTGTAGACCACGCCGCCGAAAAGCACGATAATCAGCACCAGCGCAATCGGATAGTATTTCAATTTGTTCAAGAGCGACGAATCGCCGTAATACAAGTACTGGAATTTCCCCGGAACATATTCAATCACAATGCGCTCGTTCTCTTTCTTGAGCCTGAGCAGCATCCGCCGCGCGCCGGCCTTGTCCTGCATTATTTTTTCATCGACGTTCGACGACCCGATGATGTTGTCTTTCTGGTCGGTCCAGATGATCGGAATGGTTTGGTTGTGGCCCAAAATCGTCAGGGTCAGCGGCGGAATGTCGGCATTCAGGTCGGCATTGATAAAGTTTTTCTGCGCTTCGGCCCAAATTTCCATCTTCACGCGTTCCTCGTCCTTGAAATACACGAAAAAATTGTATGTGTTCCACAAAATCAGCAGAATGATCAGGAACGATGCGGCAATAATGACCCAGCGGGTGGCGTTTCGTCTTTCGGAAAAATCCATAGGCACAATTTCGGATAAATATAAGGATAGTTTCAAAATTCCGATTCGGATCGTTCGTATTTTACTTTTGGGCGTGCCCCTGCGGGCCGCGCTGTCCGCTGTATCTTTTATTCACTGCGTTCCATAAAAGGATGCCGCTTCCATCGCTCACGCGGATGCATTTTCTTCACGTGAAGTTGATAACTTCCAATTTTCAATCACACATTGTCCGTTGCCAATTCCTATTTTTGTGCAAACAAATTTTTATGCTCAGCATCGAACCCAAAGACGTTTCCACGGCCAAGCTCCACGGCTATCTGCAAAGCGCCGTCGCGCCGCGCCCGATCGCGTTTGCCAGTACCGTAGATAAAAACGGAAAGCCCAATTTGTCGCCGTTCAGCTTTTTCAATGTGTTCAGCGCCAACCCGCCGATACTGGTCTTTTCCCCTGCGCGCCGCGTCCGCGACAATACGGTCAAGCATACTTTGCTGAATTGCGAAGCGACGAGACAGGTCGTGATCAACGTCGTCAATTTCGATATTGTGCAGCAGGCGTCGCTTTCGAGCACCGAATACCCTGAAGGCGTCAACGAGTTCCTGAAATCGGGGCTTACAATGCTTCCGTCGGATATCGTAAAACCGTATCGCGTGGCCGAATCGCCGGTGCAGTTCGAATGCAAGGTCAACGAAATCATTGCCCTGGGTGATGGCGGCGGCGCGGGAAATCTCATCATCTGCGAAGTCGTGAAGCTTCACATCGACGAGAAAATCATCGATGAAAACGGCGTGATCGACCAGCATAAGATCGATCTGGTTGCTAGATTGGGCGGCAATTGGTATTCGCGGTCGAACGTCGGGTTGTTCGAAGTGCCGAAACCGCTGACCACGTTGGGTATCGGTGTAGACAATATTCCCGAGTTCATTCGGAAATCCGGGGTTTTCGACGGCAACGATCTTGGCATATTGGGCAATATCGAATCCTTGCCTACCAAAGAAGAAATTGATATATTTGTGAAGCAGAATTTTGCCGTCAAGGGTGTGCTCAGCGCCGATGACCAAATAATGCAGCACCAGATGGCAAAAGAGTTCATAGTTAATAAGGACGTCGATTCTGCATGGAAAGTCTTATTAGCCAAACAATTATAAATTTAAAAACAGAGAAGATGGAAGTTACAGGGAAAATCAAGGTGATCAATCCGGAGCAGCAGGTAAGCGCTAGCTTCAAGAAAAGGGAATTGGTCGTGACTACGGAAGAGCAATATCCGCAGCACATCATGATCGAGTTCACACAGGACAAATGCGATCTTTTAAACAGCTACAAAGCCGGCGAACCGGTCAGGGTATCCATTAACCTTCGCGGCCGCGAATGGGTCAATCCGCAGGGCGAAACGAAATATTTCAACAGCATCCAAGGCTGGAGGATCGAAAGAATGGCTCCAGAAGGCCAGGCTCCGGCTCAATCGGCGCCAGCCATGCCGGCCGCACCGGCATTCGAACCGGCTGCGAACTTCAACGAGGAAGAGCACGACGACCTGCCTTTCTAAACGAAAGCTGAAACCATTAAACTAATAGCCAGAATTTAACTTCTGGCTTTTTATTTAAAATGTATTTCCTGACGCAAGAGTTGTATTTCCCGCCGGTTGAAAACGCCGATCGGCACGGACTTGTTGCCATCGGCGGCGACTTATCGCCCGAACGGCTGATGCTGGCTTACCGCAGCGGAGTTTTTCCATGGTTCGACCCGTACGACCCGATTCTTTGGTGGTCGCCGCCGCAGCGGATGGTTGTTTTCCCGGAGGAATTCAAAGCCTCTAAAAGCATGCGAAATATTTTGAACCGCGGCATTTTTGAGGTGACTTTTAATCAAAATTTCCGGGAGGTCATCGCGAATTGCAAAAAGGCCGAACGTCGGGGACAAAACGGCACCTGGATAACTGACGAAATGCTCGAAGCGTATTGTGAACTCCACGAAATGGGCGTTGCAAAATCCATTGAAGTATGGCAGGAAGATGAACTCGTCGGCGGATTGTACGGCGTCGATCTCGGGCATGTATTCTGCGGCGAAAGCATGTTCTCCAAAGTCCCGAACGCTTCGAAGGCCGCATTCCTATTTTTGATGGAAAAGCTGAAAACCGAAAACTATAAACTGCTCGATTGCCAGGTTTACAACGAACATCTCGAAAGTCTCGGGGCACGCGAAATCCCGCGTAAAGTATTTATGGAAATACTGAAATCCTAGTTGCGCCGCCAGCAATCGGCCACATGGTCGTTGACCATTCCGGTCGCCTGCATGTGCGCATAAACGACGGTCGAGCCGACGAATTTGAACCCGCGTTTCTTCAAATCCTTGCTGATGGCGTCCGAAAGCGGCGTGGTAGGCGGAACGTCTTTCAGTGTTTTCGGAGCATTATCGACGGGTTTGCCGCCGGTAAAGCCCCAAATGTAATTTGAAAAGCTCCCGAATTCCTTTTGGATTTCCATAAACGCGACGGCATTTGAAACGGCGGCCTTGATCTTTAGCCCGTTGCGGATGATTCCGGGATTTTCCATCAGTTCGGCAATTTTATCCTCGCCGTATTTCGCGACTTTTTTGTAATCGAAACGATCGAACGCCTTGCGGAAATTCTCGCGTTTGCGCAAAATCGTGATCCAGCTCAAGCCGGCCTGGAAGGTTTCGAGAATCAGGAATTCGAACAGCAGCCGGTCGTCGTAAACCGGAGTTCCCCATTCCTGGTCGTGGTATTTCATGTAAAGCTCGTCGGTGCCGCACCAGGCGCAGCGGATTTTGGTATCCATGATGTTTATTTGTTGTCGTCGCTGTGAATATATTTTTCGATGATTGCGTGCCCAAGGTAAATCAGCGGTGTCAAAACGATTGCGATCACGAGTTTGACCGAATAGCCCGCCAGGGCCGATTTCAGGAACACATCAGTCGGCATTTTGCCCGTAAGCCAGAACGCGATGCCCAAGACGATGAAGCTGTCAAAAAGCTGCGAAATTACGGTCGATCCGGTACTGCGGAGCCAAATCATTCGCTCGCCGGTTTTTTTCTTGACGTAATGAAACAGCGTCACGTCGATGATCTGTGAGACGATAAAGGCCGTAATGCTGCCGACGATGATCCACATGCTTTGCCCGAAAACAGCCGTAAACTGGTCGTCCGAAACTCCCATATTTTTTACCGCCGGGATATTCAGCGCCAGAAACAGTACGAGGAAGCAATATGCGATTAGCGACGCCGTAATGAAGGACAGCCGGCGTACGCCTTTTTCACCGAAGTATTCGTTGATGAGATCGGTCGTGACGAAAACGATGGGCCAGGGCAGGATTCCGATGCTCATCGGGATTCCGAAAACGTTGATGAGCTTGCCGCCGATGAGCTCGGCCACGACGGCGTTGGTGATGAAAATACCGGCCAGGACGACGTAGACCGTGTCTTTTTTGGTTTTGAACATTCCTGTTTTTTTGAGAGATTCAAATATAATGGAAAAATATCATTTTACGGTGCGTTAGGGATTGCAGCAACGTGCCGCGCACGGCATTTGAAATTAAAAGGAGGACAGCCTGTGGCTGTCAGGTATGAAAGGTTGGATTGAGAGAAGTCCGCTTCCGTCCCTAGGACAGATAGGATGGTTTATTGCATAGAATCATCTGCGTTAGGGATTGCAGCAACGTGCCGCGCACGGCGAAAAGCCCGGCGCTTGCGCAACGCCCAAAAACAAAAAACCCCAGCCAATAGCCCGGGGTTTATATTTGTACTTCGGAAAATTTATCCCAATGCAACGCGTTTGAATCCGGTAACGGTCAGGTTGCTGTCAACCGATTTTACGTAAGCGGCAACGCTCATCGAACCGTCCTTGATGTAATCCTGGTTCACCAAAGTGTTGTCTTTGAAGAAACGCTGCAACTTGCCTTTGGCGATGTTGTCGAGCATTGCTTCCGGCTTGCCTTCCTGACGGAGCAGGTCTTTCGCGATCTCGATTTCTTTTGCGACAGTGTCAGCGTCGACGCCTGATTCGTCCAAAGCGATCGGAGACATTGCGGCGGCCTGCATCGCTACGTTTTTCGCAGCTTCTTCGGCTCCGTCAACATTGGCTGACAAAGCAACCAAAACGGCGATTTTGCCCGAGTGAACGTACGAGCCTATGAATGCGCCTGAGAGTTTCTCGAAAGAACCGATCTCGATTTTCTCGCCGATAACTCCGGTTTGCTCGATCAGTTTTTCCGAAACGCTGATGCCGTTGAAATCAGCCGCGAGGAATTCGTCTTTAGTGTTGTATTTCAGGGCCAATGTTGCCATGTCGTTGGCAAGCTTCACGAAACCTTCGTTTTTTCCGACGAAATCGGTCTCGCAGTTCAATGTGATTGCGACGCCTTCTTTCTTGTTGGTGCTTACGACAGCGACGGCAGCGCCTTCGGTCGATTCGCGGTCCGAGCGGTTTGCCGCTACTTTCTGTCCTTTTTTACGCAGGTTTTCGATAGCGAGTTCGAAATCGCCGTCGGCTTCGACAAGGGCTTTCTTGCAGTCCATCATACCGGCGCCGGTCAGTGTTCTCAATTTATTTACATCTGCAGCAGTGATTGTGCTCATTTTGTAAGTATGTTTAAAAGTTTAACTTCGTTCAATTCGGCCTCTCGGCCTCGGGTGTAATTGTTCAAAAAAAGAAATTCCAGTTTTCAAATTCCAAATTCCAATGAAAAACCGAAAGGCTTTTGGAATTTGGAATTTAGAACTGGAATCTATAAGATGATTTATTCTTCGGTTGAAGCTTCGGCCTCCGGAGCATCGGCAACTTCAGCAGTTGCTTCGGCAGCTGGCTCTGCAACCGGTGCTTCAACGGCAGGAGCAGCAACAGCTTCTGTAGTATCGGCATCTGCGTCGGCAGCCATATCTTCGGCTACCGCGTCTGAATTCCGGTTCTGCAATCCGTCAATGACGGCGGCAGTTACCAAAGAAAGGATTTTTTCAATCGATTTTGAAGCGTCATCATTCGCCGGGATTACGTAATCTACCTCACGAGGGTCAGAATTCGTGTCCACCATTGCGAAAACTGGAATGTTTAATTTTTGAGCTTCTTTTATTGCGATATGTTCAGCCTTGATATCCACTACGAAAAGTGCAGCCGGAAGTCTTGACATGTCGGCGATCGAGCCTAAGTTTTTCTCTAATTTGGCGCGCAAACGATCTACTTGCAAACGCTCTTTTTTAGACAGTGTCGCGAACGTTCCGTCTTTTTTCATCTTGTCGATGGAAGCCATTTTCTTGACGGCTTTACGGATCGTAACGAAGTTGGTCAGCATACCGCCCGGCCACCTTTCGGTGATGTACGGCATGTTTGCTGCCGCCGCTTTCTCGGCAACGATGTCTTTTGCTTGTTTTTTGGTCGCAACGAAAAGGATTTTGCGTCCCGATGCGGCGATTTTCTTCATAGCCTCGTTGGCTTCTTCGATTTTCGCAGCGGTTTTGTACAGGTTGATAATGTGGATTCCATTACGCTCCATGTAAATGTAAGGAGCCATGTTTGGATCCCATTTTCTGGTCATGTGCCCGAAGTGAACTCCGGCTTCCAGCAAGTCTTTAACTTCTACTTTGTTTGCCATTTTAAATTTTTAGTTTACGTTCTGTTGAATTAGCAATGTTCCCTTTGGCTGTCGGCTTTCGCCTATTGGCACTTTGGCAAGGCTTCATTTAGATGCTAAACTATTTCCCGAAGGAAGCAACAATAACTTGTTTTTAATTATTTTTTTAGTCGTTGGTCTTTGGTCTTTCGTCGTTGGTATGCTGTGTATGGAATTTAATCCAGCAACTAACGACTATTAGGCCATCGACCAAAAGATTAACGTTTCGAGAACTGGAATCTCTTACGTGCTTTTTTCTGTCCGAATTTCTTACGCTCAACCATTCTTGGGTCGCGGGTCAGCAAGCCTTCCGGCTTCAGGATTGAGCGGTTTTCAGCATCGACTTCACACATCGCGCGTGACAATGCCATACGAACTGCTTCGGCCTGACCTGTGGTTCCGCCTCCGTTTACGTTTACTTTTACGTCGAAGTTTGAAGCGTTCTCCGTCATGGAAAGCGGCTGCAAAACTTTGTACTGAAGCGTAGCGGTTGGGAAATACGTCGCGAATTCTCTTTTGTTTACGGTAATCTTACCGGTACCTTCTGTAACATAAACGCGTGCAACAGCGGTTTTTCTTCTTCCGATTTTGTGGATTGTAGCCATTACTTAAGATCGTTTAGGTTAACAGATTTAGGTTTCTGCGCCTCATATTTGTGCTCAGGACCTACGTTTACTTTCAGGTTGCGGAAAAGTTCAGCGCCCAGTTTGTTCTTAGGCAACATTCCCTTTACGGCTTTCTCTACCAAGGCAGCAGGATTTTTCGCCTGCAGGACTTTAGCAGTCAGGGTTCTTTGACCTCCTGGGTAACCGGTATGGCGCATGTAGATCTTGTCGTCCATCTTTGTACCCGTCAGGTTGATTTTTTCTGCGTTGATGACAATCACGTTGTCGCCGCAGTCTACGTGTGGCGTATAACTTGGCTTGTACTTTCCTCTCAGGATCATGGCGACCTTCGAAGCAAGACGACCTAAGTTATGGCCTTCAGCATCAACAACGATCCACTCTTTCGTGACAGTGGCCTTGTTGGCTGAAATAGTCTTGTAACTTAATGTGTTCACAATAAATTTATTTTAATTAAACATTCCATCCCCAATAAAGGGGTTGCAAAAGTACAATTATTTCTTTTAAATACAAATGCCTGTGAAATATTATTTTAAGGCTCAAAAAAACGCCTGAAACACTGCACTTTCCAGTTGCCGGGAAAATATTCCGCACACCTTTTTTTATTGGACGGAAAAATCTAATTTTAGCGCTTTCCCGCAACCGATCAAAATGAAAGAAAAAGCCACATTAAAGCAAATCGCATCCGAACTGGGTGTCTCGGTTTCTACCGTTTCCAAAGCCCTGAACGGCAGTGAGGAAATCAGCGGAAGCACGAAAAACCGGATACAGGAATACGCCAGGCTGCGCAATTATAAACCCAATATGGCCGGGCTCAGCCTCAAGAACCGCAAAACCCGGACAATCGGCGTGATCGTTCCAAACATCCTGAACCCTTTTTTTGCGAAAGTATTCAGCGGTATCGAGAAAACTGCAGAGAAACGCGGTTACAAAATCATCACCTGCATTTCCGACGAATCGCTCGAAAAGGAAATCCATACGCTCGACATGCTCAGCAACGGCTCGGCGGACGGATTCATTTTGTCGATTTCCGAAGAAGCCCAGAAAACGCAATCCTTCAATCATTTAAAACGGCTCATTTCCGACGGCATGCCGCTGGTGATGTTTGACCGCGTGACCGACGAAGTCCAGTGCGACAAGGTCATCGTCGACGACTACGAATCGGCAGTGAATGCCACGCAACACCTGATCGGAACCGGCTGCAAAAAAATCGCATTACTTTCTTCGATTGACAATTTGAGCGTGGGCAAACTCCGTGCGCAGGGTTACCGGGAAGCATTGCAGAAAAACAATCTTCGGGCAAACGAGGAACTTATCGTACTGACCGATTCGCCCGAGGACTTTGACGAAAAGTTCCGGGATTTATTCGACTCTCAGCGGATTGACGGTATTTTCGCTCTTGACGAATATGCATCGGTGACCGCACATAAAGCCGCGCTTAAAAAAGGGTATAAAATTCCGGAAGAATTGTCACTGATCGGGTTTGCCGATGGCGTCTGGTCGCGAAGATTGACGCCAAGCCTGTCAACCGTAAGCCAGCACGGCCCGGAAATCGGAGAGGCGGCGGCTGAACTGCTCATCAGGCGGCTCGAAAAGGGCGAAGAAGATTTCCAGCCGGAAACGGTCGTCGTCCGGACCGAACTCCGCCGGCGCGAATCTACGAAACGGTAAGCCTGAAAATGAAATTGCGCTCGCCGGCGGTCTTTTTTTCCAGCGCCAGCCCAAAATGGATCCGGCTTTTGGCTGCGATCGATTCGATTTTCCTCAAATCGCAATCCTGCGAAAGGATCATGTAAACACAATTTCCGGGATTGATAAACCACGCCAGCTGCGGGAAAAGCTTTTCAAAGTAATCGAAATTCTCGCCGCAGTACCACGCATTTTCGGCCACGTTTTTCGGTTCCCGCGGATAATACGGCGGATTGATGAAAATGTAATCGAACGCTTTTCCCGTGAGGTTTTCAAACAGGTCCGAATAGACGATTTCCAATGCGACGTAGTTTTCGCCGGCATTTTTACGAAGCATTTCAAGCGCCGTTTCGTTGATGTCGCTCGCTGTTACCCAGGCGCCTTTTTTGGCCGCAACAATCGAAATGATGCCGCAGCCACAGCCCAGTTCGAGAAAGGTTTTCCCTTTGAGCGGTATGCCGTCAACAAAATCCAAAAGTATTTTGGTGCTGAATGTCAAAAATGGTGGAAAAACGCCCGGCACAACGGTTACATGTGTATTTTTATAGGAATATCTGCGCGGTTTTTTCAGCCAGAACGCGTGAATTTTTTTGATAAAAGGATCCAGTATTTTTTTGATTGTGCTCCGCATCATTCCGAATAAAAGCCTTCGATTTCCGGCTGGCGGTATTTCCACAATTTGTGCAATGCCTTGATTTCGTATGGAAAATTGTAAATTCCCGTTTTGTATCGCAGACCCGAAAACATTTTAAGCACCTGCCTTTTATATCCGCGGATCCTGAAATCGGAAACCGTCGGGTAATAGCCGTTCAGGACCGTTTCGAAATCCTTGATCGTATCGATCATATACGGCATGAGCCACGGCGTGAGCGGATTTTTACGCAAATCGAAATTCTCCCAGCTCGGCGAAATCCAGTCTTCGAGCTTTTCGGGGAACGAAAACCCGGCATCGAGAATTTGCCGGTACAATTCAGAGCCTTCCGTAGGAACCGGGCTGAACAGGTAAATGATGATTTCCGCATCGGGATTGATCGCCTTGATCTCGCGGATGAAATTGATATCCCACAAAATCTGGTCGTAGACTTCCTTTTCGGTTTTGGCCGGCATGCCCAAAACGAACGACAATTCGGGAATGATGTCGGCGTTTTTCATCCGGAGCACAAAGTCTTTAATCATTTGGCCGGTTTGCGTTCCGCCTTTATTCATTTGTTTTAGTACGGCGTCGTTTCCGGTTTCGGCGCCGAGGAAAATCATCTTGCAGCCGGCTTTACGCATGAATTTGAGTTCCTCGTCGCTGTACATATTTATCGTATCGATCCGGCCTTCGCCCCAATAGCTGATGTTGTCGTCCATGATCAGCTCCGAAAACTCCAGTACGCGCCTTTTGGCGGTAAAGAAATTGTTGTCGTGGAATTCGATCGCGTCGATATCGTATGTTTCCTTGAAATATTTTACGTCTTCATAAATCCGCTTGGCCGACATGCCTTTCCATTTCGCGTTGAAAATCGGTACGATCGCGCAGAAAGAACACGAAAAAGGACAGCCCATGCTCGAGTGGTACGACAGCGTTTTGCCGCCCATGAAGGTCTTGCCGAGGTAATTTTTCACCGGATAAAACGAGTCGAGATAATCGTATGGGAATTTCGGCAGCGTGTCCTGATCGAGAAGCGCTTCGACGGCGGTTTTGACGATTTCGCCTTTTTCTTTATAAATCAGGTTTTTGATCGAAGGCAAAGCGGCAATGTCATCGGCTTCGAGTGCTTTGACCAATTCAGGAAACGTATTGTCGCCCGGACCGTTGATCACATAATCCACAACGCCTGAATTCAAAGCTACCTTATATTGGTTCGATGCGAAATATCCGCCCCAAACCGTAACGATATCCGGAAATTTCTCCCGGATTTTCTTGGTGAACGGAATTGCCTGACGCAGTTGCGGGCCGGGCATGACCGTTGACCCGAAATATTTGAACTCACCTGTTTTCAGATAATTCTCGATGGTTTGCCACGGATCTTTTTCGAGATTGCCATCCACGAAAACATACTCGTATTTGCCATGGACCGACGCGCCGACCTGGAGGATCGAGTTCGGTATCCGGTGTTTCCATCGGGCGCTTCTGGGGTTGAAAAGAATAATCTTGTTCATAATTAAAACGCGCTGCAACAACGGCTACAGGCTGGGAGAAATCCGCCCGCATCCCTTAAATCCTTTCTGAATTCCCCGAAAGATTCCGATGTCCAGATGCTTTTCAGCGATTCGTTATAAATATTCCCGACCTTGAGATTGTAACAGCGTCCGTGCGCGGGTATGGCCGAACCGTCCGACTTGATCATAATGCTCGAATATACCGCTTCGCATCGTTTGCCTAAAATAACTTCGGGCTTGTGATAATACGTCTCGAGGCTTTCCAGATCGTTGAGTTCCGGGGAGAAAAAGACGCGGAACGGATAATCGGCTGCCTTGATCTGCCGGATTTGTCCGAGCAGTTCCTGAAGGTTCATGTTGTTGAGATTCACCTCGTCGAGATTGGATTCGGTTGCCGGATAACGAGTTCCCCAGAGTTTGTTGTGTGCCACGGCAATCGACGGTTCGCCGAACTGCGTATGCATGAATCCGATTTCGAACAAAAGCAAATCTTTAAAATAGTCGGTAAATTCCTTTAGCTTTTCAGCATTCCACTCCGTTATCGCGCTTACGATGGATACTTTCGGGTGCCGATCAAACGAAAACAGTTTGTGAATTCCTTCAAGGGCTTTCTGGAACGATTTCTCATTTCCCCGGATCATGTTATGGGTTTCCATCAGGCCGTCAAGCGATATGAAGATTTCGCTCAATCCGGCATTTACCAGCGCTTCGGCCTTATTTGGCAGCAGCAAGGCGTTGGTTGTGATAGCGGTATATAAATTTTTGCTGCTGGCATATTCGACGGCTTTTACGATGTGCGGATAGGCCAGCGGTTCAGTGAATGCAAAGCCCAACTTTGCGTTTGGATAATATTTTTGGGTTTGGTCGGCAATTCTTTCAAAAAGCTCGAGCGGCATGTTCAGCGGTGTCGTTCCAACGAGGTTCTTTGCGAAATTGGTCTCGAGATTCAACGTCCCAACATCGCACATCTTGCAATGGAGATTACAGGTATTGTTGATTCCGAGCACGATCCATTCCGGCGGGAAAAGGTAGTTTCCGGGCAATACTTTTTTATTGGCGTATTTCAGGACACGTTCGATCATAAGGCGTAATTTCAGTAAAAATAGATAATATTCAGATGAAAATTCAATGTTTTAGTTGCGTCGTCCGTCAAATCCGCAAATGTAAACCTAATGTCTACTGAAAAGGTACAGCGACAGCAACTGAGCCGCCGCGCCGCCGGCCAAAGCCCCGATAATCCCGTAACCCGATGCCAGCAGCAAAGCGGAAACCATCGCGTTCAGGGCCGCAACGACAAACAGGTAAAGGATTACTTTTTTTTCCTGTTTGCGCTTGAACAACCCGATAATCCGGATTCCGTAAATAAACGGAGGGAAAACATATAAAAAAGCAATCAAATAAAACCAAAACGAAAACTCCAGATCCAGATACCACGATAAGACATACCGCACGACAATCAGCGCGACCGGAATAATCGCCAGTCCTGAAAATGCGATAAACAGCCGGACTTTCCGGACTACCGATTCGCTGTTGCGGTAAATATTTTTGGTAAACGGCGTGTAGATAAAAACCGAAGCGGAAACGATAAATACCAATAGGCTGTTGATGACCTGGTAATCGGCGGTTGTGGCTTCGCCCGTAAAACAGGTCACGATATAAACATCGATTTTGGAAACGAGAAAGCCAAAAACCGACAGCAGGAAAAACGGGAAAGCCGCCTTAAAATAGGAAAGTTCGGCGCGAAAATTCCCCAGGGCGATAAAATTTCTGAACAACAGGCAAAAGCAAATGCCTTTTATAAATTGGTATATGCCGTAAATCAGCAGCAGTCGGAATAAATCCAATCCTGATTTCAAAGCTGAAAAAGCAATAACAAACAATCCGAAGCAAACCATTTCGATCAGCAGCGAAGCGACGAATTTTTTCTCGTAAATCACCAATACCTCCGCGGATTGGGTAAAATAACGTCCCGAAAGCCATAAAAAAAGAGGAAAAAAATACGCCGGCGGGAAAAAGAAAAGTGCGCTCATTGAAAGCAAAATAATCAGCGGCGACCGCGTAAAAAAGATTGCCGAATAGTCGGCATTTATCTTATTGGGCGCAAGACTGAACCGCCGCATCAGGTATTCCTTGTTTCCCCAACCGGCCAATTGTGAGGCCATCAGGATGTAAAGCAGCAGCGCGACAAAACCGCCCCAGATTTCCTTCGAGGCGTAGCGGATGACCAAAAACGGGATCGCCATTCCCCATACCGAAGTCGAAACCTGCCAGAAAGCATTGTTTGAAATGAAAAGGAAACGGGTGAGGTTTTTTGATTTCAATGCTTCGGATTTTGGTTCAAATCGATTTTCCGCAGCGTATAAAACCCGATACCACGGTCAGCATCCGATAGGTAATAAACGGTTTTGCCGCCAACGCGTATCGGTTTGAGCTTGTTTCCATCATCCGAAGCGATTTTTTTTCCGTGGAAATAAATGCGATTGCCGGTCAAATCGGCATTTGTCAGACCCGAAGTCTTAATCGGGACCGATTTTGAATGTTCGCCTTTTTGATCCCAATAGCAATAAGTCAGGCGGTTGTTTTCAATTTTGTAATCGTAAACCAAAAGCGGCGATTTTTTTAATACGTATTCCGGATGCGCCGGCTCTTTTCCGAAAAACCAGACGGCAAAAATCGATGCTAATCCAATCGATGAAACCATTTTCCAATCGACCGATTTGTAAACCAAGGTCAATAAAAGCGCGAAAAAAGCAATCAATGCAAACAGCCGCAGGTAGGACAGCGGAAATGGTTTTTCCATAAAGGCCGACAGCGGCATATTGTTTATTAAAAACAACAGCGACAGAAATGCAATCTTTTTTGGTTTCGACAGCGGGGTTTTCGCCAAAGCAAAAAACGGGAACAGCATCAGTACAAAAGTGTAGGTGCTGCCGTAAGGCGAAATGAGAATCAACGCCAGAATCCAGTAGGAAAAAACGAGCAGTTCGTTTTTGACTTTCCTTGAAATGTAAAAACCGATCGCCAGTATCGTAACCTTAATGGCGAAAATTAAGGCGGAAAACAATACCGGCGCGCTGAAAAAACCGCCTGGATTTTCAACCGGCTCAAAAACGAAAATGCGTTTGAACAGCATAAAAACCGATTGGTAGTTATCGACGTAAGCCGACGCGATGCCGCCTGCAGAAGCTCTCGAAAGTACGTTTTTAAAGTAAAAAATCCATACGTCGGAGCCGCAGAAAAACAGCGTCGGCGAAGCAAGTGCAACACAAAATAGAACCGTGTAAAAAAGCGGCCTGTATTGTTTCCGGAGAAGGAAAATCGCGAGCAGCAAAACCGGGAATATTTTGAGCAAAATGGCCATCGCCAGAAAAATTGCGGAAACGGCAAACTTCTTTTTCTCGTAGGCGAGCCAATATTCGGCCAGGAAAAAAAACAACAGGAAATAGACCTGCCCGAAGAACAATTCGTTTTTGATCGGAACGAAAAACAATACCGGAACCAATAAAGCGTAAACGGGACCGATCTTATAAAACGACGCCAATCTGCCAAGGCTGTAAACGAAAAGCGCCGCACTGATTGCATTGAAAACCAGCTTGGCCACCATAACCGATAAAAACGACAACGGATAAAAAAGCAAAGCCAAAAATGGTGAATTCGGAGCGAAATTGGCAAAAATCGAGTCGTGGCCCAGCGCTGCGATTTCCTTATTGAACCAGTACGGGAAATAAACATTTTCGGTAAAAATCCCGCCCCTAAGAAAATAGCCGCTAAAATAATAGTTGGCGAAGTCATGGATTTCAAAACCGGCAGCCTTGTAAATGCAAACCAGGCAAAACAGTGAAACCGGGACGAGCGCATAATATTTTTCGGACGCTGTTTTCATGACCTGAAGATTGAAAAGGAAGCCAGACGCGTTTTTTGTAAAAAATAGCTGAACGAAACCCGCAAAACGCCGAGTCCGTAAACCACGCTCCGGCTGAAATTGATCGACGACGCGTCCTCGAAATAATTGGCCGGGCACGAAATTTCACCGATCCGCGCCTTAAAGAAACAGCACTGCGCGAGGATTTCGTTGTCGAAAACAAAATCGTCGGCGTTGCCTTCGTACGGGATTTTTTCAAGTATTCCGGCGCTGAAACAGCGGTAACCGGTGTGGTATTCCGAAAGTTTCTGGCTCATCAACAGGTTTTGCGCCAGCGTCAGCAACCGGTTCGATATATATTTATAAACCGGCATGCCGTTTTGCACCGCGCTTTTGCCGAGAATCCGCGAGCCCAGTACAACATCGTATAAATCGTTGGCGACCAGCATGCACATGGCCGGAATCAGCTTGGGCGTATATTGGTAATCCGGATGCAGCATCACGACAATGTCGGCGCCGAGCTCGAGCGCTTTTTTGTAACAGGATTTCTGGTTGGCGCCATAACCCTTGTTGTTTTCGTGTGCGATAATGTGGTTGATGCCGATCTTTTTTGCGACTTCGATCGTGGCATCGCGGCTGAAATCGTCGGTCAGGATAATATCGTCCACAATATCCATCGGGATTTCCGAAACGGTTTTCTCGATGGTTTTCGCTGCATTGTATGCGGGCAGCACGACGATTATTTTTTTATTGCCGATCATGTTCCCGACAATTTAGTGATTTCGTAAATATAGAAAACATTGTTCCTTATAATGCTTTCAGGAGTTTTGCCTACCAGCCGGGAGACAAATCCGGACGTATCGCTTTTAGGCAACGGCCTGCCTGCGATAAATACAGCATGGCCGTGCACCGACACATAATTGGCCAGCAAACCTGTTACATTTGGGGTTGTCCGGCCCGTACATTGCGACTGCCATTGACAAAAACTGCAATATTGCCCTTCACATAAAAAGAACATTTTTTTATCGAGATACGGGCTGATGATCGTGCCTTCACAGGTAATACAAACCATGTTTTGGTCTTGCAGATGATTTTGCCGCAACAAGCCGGCCGTGGCTTTTGACCCTGCAAACGGCAATCGGAAATCCATCGAATACGCATAAATCCCGCTGCAGCAATGTAGGATCAGAATGCTGTAGACAATCGGATTACGCAAAGATTGCAGCACGGAAGGCAATTTCAATTTCCTTTTTGTGGCAAACGCATCGGCATAGTACCGGTCAATCCACAACGCGATGATGAAAATTATGTAAGTCATGCCATCATACCGTGTAGCGCCCAATTGTGTCAGGAAAAAGAAAACCTGTGTGCCGAGCAGTGCGGTGTAAACAAAAAAAAGCGTTTTCCGGTTGCGAAACAAAACCAGCGGCAATAGGTAAGCCGCCAACCCGAAGAAAGAAGCGACGGGTTTGCTTAAATTGACAATAAGATTTGAGTTCCAGAAATGAATGGTCCTGAAATCCGGAACAGTAATCAATCCCTTAAAAAGCGAAATGAATCCCTTGATGAACTTTCCGCTCAGCGGCGAACTGGAAGCCGAATGCAGAAACGCCGAATCGGATGGCGGAATAATCTGCAATGCCGCAATAAAAAGGGCAAAGATGAAAATAATAGTTCCGACAAAATACGTTGGTTTTAACAGCCTTTTGTCTTGCCAGTGCTCAAACTGCATCGTCAGGAACAAAGCAAAGGCAATTACGGTAAACATCAGGTGCGTGTTTGCGGCCAATGCCAGAAAGACGCAGACTAAGGTAAAATTCTTTTCGCGCTTACCGAAATAGGAACAAGCAATAAAAAGGAACAAAACGCCGATCATGTAATTGCGGCTGATAAGAAAATATTCGAAAAAGAAAAAATACCCGAAGACGAAAAGCGTTTTGAAAGCCAACGAAAATGGCGCATTGCGCAAAAAAGCCGCGACCGCCGATACGGCCAAAAACAGATGGAACAATTGCATCCACAGCGGATTCAACGTCAGCCGTGTAATACCGTAAAGCAAAAGATTCCACAAAATCGGGTGGCCTTCATAACGCGTGTTCTTGACCAGATCCGCAAACGAAACACTATCGCGCGCAAGCAGCCAATGATGCGATTCGTCAAGCCAGAGCTCGTGGTGCATCATTCCATAAATGCCCAAAGTCAAATAAACCAAAAGGATTATTATAATATAATTGTTTTGCGATCTGCTCATGTTTTGCGGCATTCAATAAAATAGCCTTTCAAATATTTTTCAAACATCAGTGTACTTTAATCCGTAACAGGAAAGAATGTCTTTTTGTGTCATGCCTTGGTTCGTATTGTTTCAGGGTTTTTTTGGAACGTGATGATAAAATAATCGCCGATTCCTTTGGCCATCAGCGGCGAACTGTTGATCCATTCGTCAAATTTAATCAATCGGGCAATGAGGTTTTTAAATTTATGCAGCGAAGTGAAATGTGCTGAAGGATAAAACGTCCCGATATTCGTGGTTTTTAGATGCCGAAAATTTCCGGGGAATGCCGTCTTTACTTTTTTGGGCGAATGATAAAACGTCGCGACAGGATTGCCGCCAACATTCGCAACAACGACATTTTTCCGCATCCGACGGAAGGCATTTTTATTTCCTTTGAGGATTGTCAGCATTTCCCACGGATAATATTTCGGCATAATTACCAGCGAAACAAATCCGCCCGGATTGAGCAAATCGTCAAATTGGCTGAAAACGCCTGAAAGATCATCGGTGCAATTCAGTCCGCCGTAATTCGAAAAAATGTAGTCGAATTTTTCGGGCCCGAGCGATGACAGCTCCGCAAATGCACATTGTTTGAACCTCAGATTGGCCAATCCGTTTGCCGCGATTTTGTTTTGAATATAAATGCCGGCTTTTTCGGAAATATCGGTCGCCAGCACATCGTACCCTTTTGTTGCGAAATACAATGCATCGATACCGCTTCCGGCATTGATTTCCAGAATTTTTCGGGTGGGTTGCAGATAGGACTCGATGTGTTTGCGGATGAGGTTACGCCTTGAGATGTCAATCGGGTTTTCGCGGCTCAGTTTTTCATATTCATCATAAACCGAAGCGAATGCGTCACCGGAAATATCAGAAGCCATTCCGCTGTATTTTTTTCAAGGTCAGCTGATCGGCGAATGCGCCGGGAATGTAATAGCCGAGTTTTGCAATCGACTTAAGCTTCGCGTAGGACAATTCCATCGGGTTTCCGGCAATTTCGCGAAGGTTCGAAATGCCCTGTCGTTTACGGTATTCTTTGTGGACGAACCGCTGGAGTTTTTTGTAGTACTCCGATTTGAACGTGCCGTTGAACATCATTTCCAGGTCGTCCGAATCTTTCCAATTCGTTTTCTGTTGGAAGTCTTCCTTGACTTTTTCATAGAATTTCGTTCCCGGCAACGGGTAAGATACCGAAATCCCGATATTGTCGGGCATCAGTTCCCTGACCATGCCGATGGTTTTTTCGATGTCATCCGTATTTTCGCCCAGATAACCGAACTGCAAAAAGAACGCGATCCGGATTTTTTTCGCGCGGAGCAACCGTGTAGCTTGGTAAATCTGTTCGACTTTCGTGCCTTTGTCCATCGCATCGAGTATTTTCTGCGAAGCGCTTTCGGCCCCGACCCAGACTTCCTCGAGCCCGGATGCCGCCAAATCGTCGATCGCATTTTCCTTAAGCAGCAAATCGACGCGGCTCTGGATGTAATACCGGATTTCGAGATGGCGCTGTTTGAGCTGTTTGCCGAATTCGGAAACCCAGTTCGGCTTGAGCCCGAAAATATCGTCGCACATCCAGAACCGCCTAACGCCGTAGGTTTCGCGCAAAAGCTGGATGTGATTGGCAATATATTCAGGCGAATGCGAATTGTAACGATTGCCGTAAATCGGTTTTGCGCACCAGTTGCATTTGTACGGGCAGCCGCGCGTGGTGGCGATGTTCAGCGTAAAAGGCTTGCCGCTTTCGAGCCAGATCAGTTTGTAGCTGTTCATGTCGATCAAATCCCAGGCCGGCAGCGGCAATTCATCCAGATCGTGCAGCACCGCGCGTTTCGGATTGACGATCGTTTCGGAATTTTTTGCGAAAACCAGCCCGCTGATGTCGTCCACAGGCGTTTCATCCTCGATGGCATTGATTAGCGCCAGCAACGTCAGTTCGCCTTCGCCCTGGATGATGAAATCGGCGCCTTTGTCGAGGTATTTCTGGTAATGATCGGTCGAATCGGAACTGCTTACGATTACAATGCAGCCTTCCTGTTTGCCCATTTCGATCATTTCGAAACACGCCTCGCGCATGTTGGTCAGGCACATTTTAGTCAGGTAATTGAAGCCGTCGTCGTAAATGACCAGGTATTTCGGCTTGCGGAATTCAAGGTACGGCCTGATTTCGGAAGGATTCGAAAGCAGGTTCGTATCGAACAAATCGACATTATAGCCGTTTTCACGCATGAGCGATGCCGCATACAACGTGCCCAGGGGCGGAAAAGGCGTTTTGTTTTTCCACTGTTTCGGGTCGAGCCGGTAATAATACGAATGTGAAAAAAGGATGTCAGGCATATTCTTTCGGCAGTTCGATATTGTGGTTTTTGCGGAGTTCGTCGTATTTGTCGTTGAGCGCCAGGATTACTTTCTTCTGGAAATTCAGCGGATGGTGTTTCGAGATGTTTTTCGTCGATTTGAGCGCGATCCTGAAATCATCCTGCGGCATTTCGCGGAATTTCATTTTCCAGAAACGGAGCGTGATTTTTTTGAACGTCTCGTCGGCCCAGTCGCCGAAACGGTTGTCGAAAACGTGTTCGGCGGTTCGCGAGATGACGTTTTTCCGGATGTTCGGAACGGTTTCCAGATCGGGTGCGAACGGCCCGAAAATATTCGAAACCCATTCGTTCTTGCGGTAAAAAGCTTCAAGCGTGTCTTTGCCCTGAAACGGGATCAGCGTCTTGATTTCGGTGGCCGTGAAGCGGTTTTTCTCTTCGATTTCGAGGTTTGCGGCCGATAAAAAATAGTTGATGCAGAAATATTTCCTCGAATTCAAAAGAAAGATTTTTTTGTAGAGCATCAGCAGCGTCCGCGTGATCCAAACCTTGCCCGGCCTTGTAATGACGAAGAAATCGATATCGCTTTTGCTGTCGTAATAACCTTTCGAAAGGGATCCGGAAACACCGACGCCTTCAACGAACGGGAAACGCGAAATGAATTCGGCGCGTTCCTTGGCTTTACCGAGGACTTCGGCGGCCATCAGGTTTCCTTTTTTTCGTTTTTCGATGCATTCGACATCGCAGTCCGGAAGGTAAAATTCGTCGACTTTGCAGATCACGCCCTTGCGGATCAGCGCATCGAGTTCGGCCTCGATTTTCCCGCGGTCTTTGTCGGGATGGAAGCCGTAAATTTCCTCCAGCTTCAGCGGATACTTGAAAATGGAGAAGTACAGGATGGTTTTGAGTGATTCCAAGCGGTTGGGTAATGGTTCTACAATAGCATTTTTTGGGTTACATCTTTTGGATGTGGTTTTGCGGGAAAGGTTGCGCATTCCGGGACTATTTTGCGGTAAAAATTCCATTCGGGCAATAAATCCTTAAAAACGGTGCACATTCCACAAAGTAAATATACTCATAAAATGAAGCCCGGCCATAAAAAAAATCAGCTGTACACTTAATGTATACCGCTGATTTTATTGAAATCGCCGATTTTTATTTTTTCCGGTCATCGACTTTCCATTTAGAAAATAATTGTAGTTCATCCGAGCCTTAAAACTTATACGGAAACGAAGGATTTCTATATTTCCTGAGGTCGGCGAACGGCACCAGGAACGGTTCTTCACAATTCCGCTGCACTCGGGTGAAATACGGCGTGAACTCAATTCCGTTTTCGGTGAAACTCCACGACGGGAAATCCCAGACTTCCACATCGGTATAATCGCAATTCTCCTCGTCTTCATTTTCGGCTGGTTTTGCGAAATGCTGCGAACGGTTAAGCACTTCCAGAAGTTTCGGGGCGAAATATTTTTGGCGGTATTCCGAAAACATCTCGAAGTTGCTTTCGCTCTCGGTCGTGACGCTTTTGTCGAAGGCCAGAATGTCGTCGATCTCATAATCTTCGCCGCTGTGCAGATCGACCAAGTAACCTTTCGAACCGAAATCCGGATGCGCGCCGCCGCAGAACCACGAGCTTGCGATGCAGAATCCGAGCAGGTTCTGGTCGAGATATCCGATTTTGATGGTGTAATCGATGCCGTTTTCTTCTGTATATTCAAACCTTGACGAACAGCCGAGCTGATTGAGCGCTTCATAAATATGCCGCGTTTCCAGATACGGATTTACGGTGCTTTTTACGGTTTCGGAAAATCCGGCGCCGAGCCTGAAAAACGGAACTTTACAGTGTTTTTCGGAAAACCATTCGAGCGTTTTTCCTTTATAGACCGAAACGGAATCCTTCTGGAATTCCGTAAAATTGGCGCGGATGAAATCGAACGGGTTTTCGCCGAGCAATTCGGTCATTTTCGCCTCCGGATGGTTTTTTCGGAACGCATCTTCATCGAAGGTTTTCAGGTTTACGGGAAGTTTTTTGCCTTTCGCGTTTTCCCAGGTTCCGGCAAACCTGCCTTGCGGGTTTTCGGTCAGGCTGAATTTTTCGCGGATCGTGTCGCCGCTGCCGTTTTCAAATACGAATTCGAAACGGTTGCCGGAGTTCGTTCCGTTGAGAACAATATCGCGCAGCCGGCTTTTGTAGAAATAGCGCACTTCACCGAGATGTTTATCGCCCGACGTATTGTAATTTTCATAGGTGAGATAAATCGCGCTGTTGCCGATCGTTCCTTCGAGCGTGACTTTTTGCGCCGCGCACAGCAACGGAAGGCAAAAAACCAACAGGCGAAATACCGTTTTCATCAGTGCGCCGCCAGCCAGTTTTCGCCCGTTCCCATATCGACTTCGAGCGGTACGTCCAGCTTAAATGCGTTTTCCATTTCGTGCTTGATCATCGGCTTGATCGCTTCGAGTTCCGAAACATGCACGTCGAAGACCAGTTCGTCATGAACCTGGAGCAACATCTTGCTTTTCCAGTTTTCCAAGACCAGTTTTTTATGGATGTTGATCATTGCGATCTTAATGATGTCGGCCGCGCTGCCCTGGATCGGAGCGTTTACGGCATTGCGTTCTGCGGCCTGGCGCACGACGACGTTCTGCGAATTGATGTCTTTCAGATAGCGCCTGCGTCCTGAAATTGTCTGGGCATAACCGTTTTCACGTGCAATTTCGACCTGTTCGCTGATGTATTCGCGCAATCTCGGATAGGTTTTATAATACGCGTCGATGAGGTCTTTGGATTCCGAACGCGAAAGCGACGTCTGGTTGCTCAATCCAAACGCCGAAACGCCGTAAACAATTCCGAAATTGACCGTTTTCGCGTGGCTTCGCTGGTCGCGCGTGACTTCTTCGGGAGAGATGTTGAATACTTTCGCCGCCGTCGAACGGTGAATGTCCTCACCGCTTCGGAACGCATCGATCATGTTCGGCTCGCCCGACAGCGCCGCGATGATGCGAAGTTCGATCTGCGAGTAATCTGCCGAAAGCAGGACGTGGTTCTCGTCGCGCGGGACAAATGCTTTGCGGATCAATCTTCCGCGTTCGGTCCGGATCGGGATGTTCTGCAGATTGGGATTGTTAGAGCTGAGCCGTCCGGTTGCAGCGACGGCTTGCATGTAATCAGTGTGAACGCGGCCGGTTTTGGTACAGACTTGCTGCGGCAGTGCTTCCACATAAGTATTTTGCAATTTCACGAGCTGGCGCCAGTCCAGGATATCCTGTACGAACGGGCTCGATAAAGCCAAATACGAAAGCACTTCTTCGCCGGTCGCGTATTGGCCAGTCTTGGTTTTCTTTTGCTTCGCGCCGCCGATCTTCATTTTGTCGAACAGGATTTCGCCCAGTTGCTTCGGCGAGGCCAAGTTGAATTTTTCGCCTGCGGCTTCATAAATCTTGGCTTCGTAAATTTTGATTTCTTCGGCCATTTCGCCCGAAAGGCTTTTGAGGAAATCCGTATCGAGCCGGACGCCTTCCATTTCCATATCGGCGAGAACCGAAACGAGCGGCGTCTCGATCTCGTCGAAGAGCTTTTTGGTTCCGGCGGCATCTAACTTTGGCGAAAAGATTTCTTTTAACTGCAGCGTCACGTCTGCGTCTTCGGCGGCGTATTCCTTGATGTCTTCCAATTCGACGTCGCGCATCGATTTCTGGCCTTTGCCTTTCTTGCCGATCAGCGACTCGATCGATTTCGGCGAATAATTTAAATACGCTTCCGACAAAACGTCCATATTGTGGCGCATGTCCGGATTGATCAGGTAATGCGCGAGCATCGTGTCGAACAATTTGCCTTTGACCGCAATGCCGTAATTTTTCAGGATCTTGATGTCGTATTTGAGGTTTTGCCCGACTTTCTCGATGTGTTCGGCATCGAAGAACGGCAGGAATTTTTCGGCCAGCGCTTTCGCGTCGTCGTAATTCTCGGGGAACGGGACGTAAAATCCCTTTCCGGCTTCCCACGAAAACGACATCCCGACAAGTTCCGCAGTCAGCGCGTCGATGCCCGTGGTTTCGGTATCCCAGCTCACCGATGGTTGCTTGAGCAGGTTCTGCAAGAGGAATTTCAGCGCCATATCGCCTTGTACGACTTGGTAAAAATGGTCGGTATTTTCAAGGGTTTTATAGTTGCCTCCCGAAATGTGCTCGTGCAATTGCCCGTCTTCGCCTGCGAAAAGATCGAACTGGTCGCTTTTGACGATGGTCCGTGTCGGCGCGAGTTCGGTAGTGGTTTCGACCGCCGTATACGATTTCGGCTCGCTGTAAAAAATGCTGTTGAACTGGTCGGCCATCCGGCGGAATTCGAGCTCCTGGAACAGCGCCTCGACTTTTTCGGCGTCGGGTTTGGTCAGCTCGTAATCGTCTTCGTTGAATTTGACGTCGCAGTCGCAAAGAATCGTCGCAAGCTGTTTTGAAAGCAATCCCAGCGCTTTGTTCGCCTCGATGTTTTCCTTCATTTTGCCTTTCAGCAGATGCGTATTCTCGAGCAGGTTTTCCATCGAACCGAATTCCTTGAGGAACTTTTTCGCCGTCACTTCGCCAACGCCCGGCAATCCGGGAATGTTGTCCACGGCATCGCCCATCATTCCTAAAAAATCGATGACCTGTTCGGGGCGTTCGACCTCGAAACGTTCCAAAACTTCGGGAACGCCCCAAATCTCGATGCCGTTGCCCAATCGCGCGGGCTTGTACATGAAAATGTTGTCGGAAACCAATTGCGCAAAATCCTTGTCGGGCGTCATCATGAACACCTGATAGTTCTGCTTTTCGGCCTGTTTTGCAATCGTCCCGATCAGATCGTCGGCCTCGCAGCCTTCCAGTTCGATGATCGGGATGTGCATCGCCTCGAGGATTCTGTGGATGTATGGAACGGCCAGCATAATCGCTTCCGGGGTTTCGCTCCGGTTGGCCTTATAATCGGTGAACATTTCGGTCCGGACGTGGCTTCCGCCTTTGTCGAACGCAACGGCCAGGTGATCGGGCTTTTCGCGCTTGATCACATCGAGGAGCGAGTTCATGAAACCGAAAATCGCCGAGGTGTCGAGCCCTTTCGAATTGATTCTCGGGTTTTTGATAAAGGCATAATAGCCGCGGAAAATCAGCGCATAGGCATCGAGCAGGAAAAGTCGTTTCTGGGCAGGCATAAAAAATTTTTTAAGCTGTAAAAATAACGAAACGGATTTGATTTTTTATCCCGACGACATCAAAACCGCAATCTAATCTGCCGGCTTATATAAATGTTCGGTAAACCGGTTCCAGCCTTTTTTCGTTTTGTATTCGACGGCCCAATGGAACGATCCGTTTTCGCCGGGCCAATAAATCATCCGCGCCAATCCGGCCGGCATTTGTGCTTCAAAACAGATGGCATCCGGATGCACGTCGTCGGCAGTCGAAAAATAACCTTCGGAACGCTTGCCGTCGTTGGTGAACGACCAAAACGAGAGCTTGTCGCCGTTCATACCGTAAATGGCCGTTTCTTCGTAAGTCATGTCGTCGAAATCCCAGTGCGCCTGCAATTCGATGTACTTGCCGCCGAGAATTGACTTGAATGTTCTTGTGCAGGTGAATTTCCCCCGGGGCGAATCGCTTTCGGCTTTCCAGCTGCCCAAGAGCGGTTGGAGGATTCCCAATTTTCCCCGGCCTTTTTTCCAGGTTGCCTGATTTTTCATAGTCGATTTTATAACGGAACTGTTGATAACGATGTTTTTTAATTTGTTTGTAATATTTTGATTGTTAACGTGTTAAAATTATTAAAAACACGTCGAAACAATTTTGTTTTTCAGCAGAACTTACTACATTTGATATGTGATTCTGATTCATTTATAAGGAGACAAAGCCTTTCGGATGGTTTATATCATTACAAAGGAATCCACAACCGGCTATACTTTTGCGTAGAAACCGGTAATTGATAAATCAGAATCATAATTTGATTACTTGAAGGAGGCTGAAAAGCCTCCTTTTTATTTAATCAAAGTCAATTGCTTTAGCCTGCCGGCTCCCACAATTCGATCTTGTTGCCTTCCGGATCGAGAATGTGGACGAATTTCCCGTAATCGTAAGTCGCGATCTCATCGACGATAGTCACGCCTTCCTTTTTGAGTTCCCCGACGAGCGCCTCGAGATCGGCGACCGTATAGTTGATCATAAAATCTTTGGTCGAAGGCTCGAAATACTTCGTGGTTTCCGGGAACGGGCTCCAGGTCGTCGAGCCGTTTTTGGTCGCGTCGGATGCGTCTTTCCACTCGAAGGTCGCGCCGTATGCGTTCGTATCCAGTCCGAGATGGGTTTTGTACCATTCCTTCATTTGGTTCGGGTCTTTGCATTTGAAGAAAATGCCGCCGATGCCTGTTACTTTTTTCATTTTTATCTGTTTTTTATTTGTGAGTATTGAGTTGGATGCGAATCCGAAGCAAAACGACAACAACACCGCCAGCCCGATCGTATAAAGCTTTTTCATGATCATGCCGTCAAAGGTTGGCGCGGTCTTCTTTTCAAAACCAGCGCCGCCAGTAGCGAAGCCAGCAAGCCGGTCGGGAGAATCTCGACATACGTGAACAGGAAAACCTTTACCGGACTTTTGTAAATCTCCTTGTATTCGGCCATTTGTTTTGTGGTTTCGGCGATTTTGGCCGCGGATGCGCCGTTGGCTTTAAGATTTTCGATGGTCGCTGCCGCAAATTTATCCATGAAATCGGGAAGGAAATAATGGAACTCGATCATCCAGGTAACCACATACATCGTCGAGGCAATGAGCGAAATGTACAATCCGATCCGGAATGCCTTGCCAAAAGTGATGGTGCCGTTTCCTTCTTTTTCCCGATACGCTTTTACAGCCACAAAAATAAGCGCAAAAGCGATGATCTGGGACGTATAACCGATGAACATTCCCCAGATGCCGTTGATGTTTTCCATAAACGGCATCGAGCCGAGCATGATGACGCTGACGATCAGCCCCGCAATCAATCCGTAAGTAAGTACTGTTTTTTTCATGTTTTTGATTTAAATGTTTTCGCAAAACTCCATCATTGGCGGATTTTGCCGCTCATCCTTTCGGGTGATTTTTCAAAAAAAATACCTTTTCATCCTTTCAGGTGATTGGGTCAGGGAAGCAATCCGAGCTGTTTGGCGCGTTCGATGGCCTGGATGCGCCGCTTTACGTCAAGTTTTTCAAACAACCGGGCCGCATGGGTTTTGATCGTATTGGCCGAAAGAAACATTTTCTCGCCGATTTCCGCGTTGCTGTATCCGGAAGCCATGAGTTCGAGCACTTCGAGTTCGCGTTTGCTGATGTTCAGATCGGCGCAGGCAGTTTCATTGAAGACAAACTCCGGCTGTATCGGAATTTCCTTTTCGACAATGACGGTATGCGTTTTCGGCTTGATCAGCTTTACGGCCAGCCAAATGCCCAGCGCGGTAAAAACGATCGCGATGATTCCCGCGTAAATTTCGAACGCATGCCCGATGATCAGCAGTTTCAGCTCGAGCCATTTCAGCAAAAAAATGATCGCGGCCATTCCTGCGGCATAATAGATCAGGCTTTTGTTTTTCGAAAAAAAAGAAGTCATGTGTCGGGCGAAAGCCCAAAGATACGAATAACCGTTAAAATTGAATTAACGCGCGAACATCGTCAAAAGCTTTCTTCGTTACTTTGGCCTGCAAACGAGGCTGCAAAGCCGAACGGGCGAAGTTAAATCCTTACCTATGAACATCCTAATTGTCGAAGACCACCAGGAACTGGCCGATGAAGTCATCGATTACCTTTCGCGCAGCGGTTACGTTTGCCGGCATTGCAGGACCGTTGCCGATGCGCTGGAAGAAGCCGGCGTGAATACCTTCGACGCGATGCTGCTCGATCTGGGCCTGCCCGACGGCAGCGGTTTCGACGTCCTTAAGGAAATCCGGAAAAAGCAGTCGCAGATGGCGATCATCGTCCTGACGGCGCGCGGAGAGCTCGACGATCGCGTAAACGGGCTTCAGCTCGGCGCCGACGATTACCTGACCAAGCCGTTTGCGCTGACCGAACTCGGGGCGCGGCTCTATGCGGTGATCCGGCGGATGCACGGCTTTGTGCAGAACGATCTCGACGTGCACGGCTTTACGATCAAGCTTCAGGATTATAAGGTCAACTTCGGGCAGGCGCCGGTCAACCTGACCAAAAAGGAATTCGATATTTTCCGGTATTTGGTGCTCAACAAGAACCGCGTGATCACGAGGTTGCAGCTTACCGAACACATTTGGGGCGATATCCTGGAAGTGAATTCGGATTCGAATTTCATCGATGTGCACGTCCGGAATTTACGCAAGAAGTTAAGCGTACACAGCAAAATCCCGTGGTTTGAAACCGTACGCAACGTAGGCTATCGCATCGAACTATGAAAATCAAGCACCAACTCGCGATATTCAATGCACTGACCAGGCTGCTCATCATCCTTTTGCTTTGGCTCGTACTTCCGAAACTCGCCGAACAGGTCGTCTACAAGAACATCGACAAAGGGCTCGTCGAGAAAAGGAAAACCTTTACGCGGCATCTCGACAAGCAGGAAATCAACGATTTTATCGTGCGCAACGACTCGACCGAAACCTATGCGAGTTTTTCAACGCTGCACAACGAATTCCTGCTGCTGTCAAGGATTGCGGGCAAGCTTCCCGAAAAAAAGGCGCAATTCATCAACGAGCCGCGTGTAATTGAGGGAGAACAGAACGATTACCGGATCCTGGTGTACAACTTTACGTATGAGCATACGAATTATCAATTGGAAATCGGCAGCAGCCTGGCCGAGATCAAGGATTTGATTTTCATCATACGGGTATTCGTCATCGGGCTTTTGCTCGCGATCGTCGTCATGACGTTTTTGCTCGATACGTTTTATATCGAATACCTGCTCAAACCATTCTACCATATCGTAGATACGAAAATCAGGCGCGTCAACGAGCCCGAAGCGTTCGATCATACGCCGATTGTCTCGCGCACCTCCGATTTCCGCGAACTCGATACGGTGCTTAACCAGATGATGGACCGGATGCAGGCGCTTTTCAAACAGGAAAAACAGTTTATCGGGAACGTGTCGCACGAACTGCTGACACCAATCGCGCTGCTCAAGAACCGTTTCGAGAACCTGCTCCAAAATCCTTCGCTCGACGATGCCGCAACCGATAAGATTGTGGCTTCGATGCGGACGCTGGATATGCTCCGGAAAATCATCAACAATCTTTTGCTGATTTCGAGAATCGAAAACCATCAGTACGAAGCCAACGAGACGATCGATTTTAAGGCGCTCATTACCGGACTCGCCGAAGACCTTGAAGATCGGGTACAGGAAAAGCAGCTTTCGGTTTCGATTGATTTGACGCAGGATTACCCATTTACGGGAAACGCCGCGCTGATGCATACGCTGTTTTACAATTTGCTGACCAATGCGATCAAATACAATATTGAGCAGGGAAACGTTGCCATTAGCGACGGTTTCCGCGACGGGAACTATTCTATTTCGGTCGCCGATTCGGGAATCGGGATGGAAGAACAACATCTCGAGAGGATTTTCGACCGGTTTACCCGAATCAACGCCGGTGCGGAAGGGCAGGGAATCGGGCTTGCGATCGCTGACAGTATCGCGCAGTTTCACCACATCCGCATTGACGTGGTTTCCGAGCTTGGGAAAGGCAGCAGATTCACGTTGGTTTTTCCCAAAGCCTAAATAAAAGTTAAAGTCACAGCGGCGGGATTTTCTTCATCCAATCTTCATTTACCAAAAATACCTTTGACCTGTTTAATCTTTAAAAACATTAGAAACCATGAAAAAAGTTTTGTTATTGGCAGTTGCATTTTTGGGAACAACAATGATGGTAAACGCTCAGGAACCGGCTAAAACCGTTCCGGCCAAAGAAGTAAAAACCGTTAAAAAACACAAGAAAGTGAAAAAAGACGGCGACAAAAAAATGGAAGCTACATCTACAACAACAAAAACTGCCGTTAAGAAGTAGTAGTGTTCTTTACCAGCTAGCATTGGGAACCTCGCCAGAGGAAAGTTAGTAAAAGGTAGTTTTTAATTGTTGGAAAAGCCGGTGTTAGGGATACCGGCTTTTTTATTTTCGCGGCGGGAGAAATTAACTTAAATTTAAATGACCTGCGTTTGGTTTCTTTGTTAATTTGCGACCTGAGGTCGTTAGACCAAACTGTTACGTAGTAAAAAACTTTGAACATGGTCTTCCGCTGGCTTCTTATCATTTCCCTGCTTTTCCTTATCGAAATTTATGCGTTCCAAGCCGTCAGGACAGCGGTAAAGGTTAAATGGGTCGCCATTGTTTACGAAGTGATAAGCCTGCTGACCATTTTCTACATCGTATGGCAGGTTTTCCATTTCGATCGTTCGGTCGGGCAGACCCAGACTACGCTTTTCACATTGGGATTGCTCCTGATTTCTGTCCTGCCCAAAGTCATCCTTTCTATTTTCCCGCTGATCGAAGATATTTATCGTCTCGGCGTTTTCCTGGCGCGTTACATCGGCAAGCCTTCCGGAACCAAATTCAACGACGTCGCCGGATTCATGCCCGGCCGGCGCACATTCATCAGCCGGATCGCGCTCGGTGTCGCGGCCATTCCGTTTTCGTCGCTGCTCTATGGCATGACCAAAGGCAAATACGATTACCACGTGATTAAGCAGACGGTTTTTTTCGATGATTTGCCCGAGGCGTTCGACGGCTTTACGATCACCCAGATTTCAGACGTGCACAGTGGGAGTTTCGACAATCCCGAAAAGATCAATTATGCGATCGACATGGTCAACGCCCAGCACTCAGACATGATTCTGTTTACCGGCGATATCGTCAATACGCACGCGACGGAAATGCATCCCTGGATCGACACGTTCAACCGGATCGAAACGCCTGCGTTCGGGAAGTTTTCGGTTTTGGGCAACCACGATTACGGCGAATATGTCGAATGGGATACGCTCCGCGCGAAAGAAGCAAACTTCAAGGCAATCAAAGCGCTTTACGGCCAGATCGGCTTCAAATTATTGCTCAACGAGCATTTGTTCATCGAAAAAGGCGGCCAGAAAATCGCACTGGTCGGCGTCGAGAACTGGGGACACAATTTCAAGAAAGCCGGCGATCTGCACAAGGCGTCGCTCGGGCTGACAGACAAGGACTTCAAGGTTTTGATGTCGCACGATCCGTCGCATTGGGAATACGAAATCAAGAAACATCCGAAGAATTTCCAGCTCACGCTTTCAGGCCATACGCACGGATTCCAATTCGGGATCGAGATTCCGGGCGTCATCAAATGGAGTCCGGCGCAATATTTTTACAAGCAATGGGCCGGATTGTATAAAACGAATGGCCGGTACGTTTACGTAAACCGCGGATTCGGATTCCACGCTTATCCGGGCCGGACGGGCATTCGCCCCGAAATTACGGTCATTGAACTAAAAAAACGAGGTAATGTGGCATAATTCGCTAAAAATGTTACATTTGTATTTGAAATGCTGATAAATCGGCAAAAAAGCAATTAAAAAATTCAACACGATGTCGAAATTCGGAGAACTTATTAATGCGCCAATTCCTGTCCTGATCGATTTTTACACCGAGTGGAACGATCAGTCCGTTTCCATGCATCCGGTAATCCGCGATGTGGCCGCCGCGCTGGGCGACAAGGCCAAAGTGATCAAGATCGATGTAGACAAAAACCAGGAGCTGGCCGATGCATTAAGAATAAAAGGACTTCCTACTTTAATGATCTACAAAGAAGGCCAGATGGTCTGGAGGCAGTCGGGTGAACTCGATGCCAACACCATAATCGGTCTGGTCCAGGAGCAAATCTAATTCTATTTTTTATCGGATAATTTATGCGATCGCTTCGCAGCGGTATCCGTTTTCTTTTAGGAACTGCAGTGTTTTCGGCAGCGCATATTCCAGATTTCCAAAAGCTTTCACGCTGTCGTGAAAAATGACGATGCTTCCCGAATCGATGTTTTTCAAGACGTTATCCAGACATTTTTCAGGTGTGATCGAGCGGTCGAAATCAGCGCTCAAAATATCCCACATCACAATTTCGTAGCCCATTTTCTGCAGAATCCGCGACTGCGAAAGCTTGATTTTTCCATACGGCGGGCGGAAAAGCTTGCGCCCGGTTTGCGGCATCAGCGTTTCGCAGGCTTGGACGTTTTCGATGTAATCGGCCGTTTCGGTTTTCCAGCCGTTCAAATGGTTGTGCGAATGATTCCCGACTGAATGCCCGCCGGCAACGACTTCCGCAAAAATATCCGGATGATTTGTGATGTTGTTCCCGATGCAGAAAAAAGTCGCCTTTGCCTCAAACTGCTTCAATTGCGCCAAAACCCACTGTGTGATTTCGGGCGTAGGGCCGTCGTCGAACGTCAGGTAAACGATTTTTTCATTAGTGTGAATGTCCCAGAGAAAACCGGAGAAAATTTTCTTGACGATGGCGTGGGTTTTTATCCAATACGGTTTCATCTTCCCAAATTAAATAAAAAATGCCAAACGGAAATCTATCCATTTGGCATTTTCGTGATTCGCATCAACCCTTATTCGTCTTCGCGTCCGAAGCGCTTGAATTTGTGGTTGAACTCGTTGAAAGTCTTTTTGTTTTTGTCATAGAACTCGACGTCACCGCTTTTTTTCATCGTTTGTAAAAGGCTGCGGTACCGTTCGATATCGGTCATAATATCCATCGAAATGCTGCTTTGCTGCGACAAGGTCATGCCACTGTAGAACGTCAGGTTCTGCTTATACTTGGTCATGAGTTTTTCGAGTACTTCGCGTGCCTTTTGCTTTTCGCCGACCTGGTAATAGCCTTCGGCGAACGGTTCGACCATCGTATAATAGCCGTAAAGGTCGAGCGGCATTTTGGTCATGGCCAGATCGATGATGTGTTTCGCTTTGTCGGTTTTGCCTTCGTTGATCAGTTGTTCCATGAGCCGCGCCATATTGGTCCGGTAAGTGATGCTGTTCTTGCGCGTTTCCGGATCCTGGTATATGTGCGTGCTTTCGCCATTGCCCCAGTCGAACTTCATGATCAGGTCATACATCTTGTCGCTGTCGATCTCACCCATATCGAGCGGGCTCGCGTCTTTGGCGATCGGCGTCTTGATTGGGACGAGTTTGTAAACCATGCCGTCAAGCTGGAGGTAATCCTTCATCCAGAGGTAATCGTCGTCGCCGAAACTGCCGCCGGTGAAATAAATCGGGCGTTCCCAATTGTTGTTGGCCAGAACGTCGAGCATCATCAGGCGGTTTTTGTATAAAGCGTTGCCTTTGATGTCGACATCGATATACGGCACGATCGAATCGTAATACTGCGGATTGACGACCTTGTTGCGGATGATCGCTTCCTTGTTGACCGGAATGCGGATCTTGTCGGTCGGGTAAAAATGGATGCTTTGCCCGTTCTGCATTTCGACTGTCGTCCGCGGATCTTTGATGAAATCGAGGATTTTGCCCAGCGGCATGCGCTCTTTGGTCTTTTCGATGAATGCCGTGTAATCGAGCTTGTCGCCGACGTAATCGTTGTGATTGAACGAAATCTTCAACCCGTCGGATGTATAGGTTTTGCACTTCATCTGGTCGATGTACCAATCGGTCATGAACAGGCTCGTGTTGACGATTTTGATGTCAGGCCGCACATTCTCGATTTCCTGCGCATACCAAAGCGGGAACGTGTCGTTGTCTCCGATAGTGAAAAGTATCGCATTTTTGTCGCAAGAATTGAGGTAATTCTTGGCCATCGCGATTGCGGTATAACGGCCTGAACGGTCATGATCGTCCCAGTTCTGCGAGGCCATCAACACCGGCGCGGCAAACAGCGAAACGGCGATAGCGGCGATTCCGGCCATTTTCGGCTGGATGAATTTCCGGATATAATCGAAAATCGCATAGACGCCAAACCCGATCCAGATCGCAAACACATAGAACGAACCTACCAGTGCATAATCGCGTTCGCGCGGCTCGAACGGCCGTTCGTTGAGGTAAATCTTAAGCGCCAATCCCATGAAAAGGAAAAGTACGAGCAGGACGTAAAAACTCTTGAGGTCTTTGTTCGCATGGTAAATCAGCCCGATGATGCCCAAAAGGAACGGCAGGAAGAAATAGACGTTTCGTCCTTTGTTGTTCTTGACGTCGTCCGGCAGGTCGTTTTGCGAGCCGATGTGCATTTCGTCGATCGGCTTGATGCCGCTGATCCAGTTGCCGTCGAGGTTGTCGTATTTGCCTTGGACGTCGTTCTGCCGACCGGTGAAATTCCACATCAGGTAGCGCCAGTACATGTAGCCGAACTGGTATTCGAACATAAAGCTGAGGTTGTCGGCCGTCGACGGTTTGTCGACGATCAGGTAATCGCCGTAGCTTTTCAGGAATGAGACGTAATCGTCGTTGTCGATCTGTTTGTTGGCGTAGGCTTTCCGGAATTCCGAAACCGTTTTTTCGACTTCGCCGCGCAATTGCGCCACGGCGCCGGCCAGCTCTTCCTCGGAAAGCGTATTGACGTCGATGCCGTATTTGGGCAGTTCGTCCTCAAACGGATAATTTGGGTTGATCCTGAAATTCAATACGTGCGTAAAACTCATGTAATTCGCCGCATGGTCGGTGCTCCACATTCGCGGCAGGATCGTTTTGTGCGCGTCGTCGGTGTTCTGTTCGGCGTTTTTGTAGTTGTTGGTGATGATGTATTTTCCCGTCTTGTAGTCGCGCTCGTAGTTCGGAGCCTTGTCCAGATAGGGATTGTCCTTGTCGAGCCCGGCGAACATGTCCGAGAACTGCGGCCCGTAAAAAAGCGGGTTCACGCCGTATTGCTCGCGGTTGTAATAGGCGAGCACCTCGGCGGCATCGGAAGGTTTGTTTTCGTTGATGACGACATTCGCATTGGCGCGGATCGGCAGCATCATCCAGGTCGAGAAACCGATGAAGATAAACAGGATGGAAAGAATCAGCGTATTGATGTGGACGTAGCCTTTCTTTTTGGTATAACGCAATCCGAAATAGAAGAAAGCGACCAGTAACAGCAAGGCGAAAATGGTTCCGGAATCAAACGGCATCCCGAAGGAATTCACCATAAAAATCTCGGTTTTCCCGAAAAAAGCCATCGTCCAGGGCAGCAACAATTTGAAGATGAAGAGCAAAATGGCCACGACGACCACGTTTGCAATGATGAAATTCTTTACCGTAATGGTTTTGTAATGCTTGAAATAATACAAAAACCCGATGGACGGAATCGTCAGAAGCGCCATGAAATGCACGCCGAAAGAAAGCCCGACGACCAGTGAGATCACGATCAGCCAGCGATTGCCGCGCGGCGTTCCCATATCCTGTTCCCACCGCAGCCCGAGCCAGAACAGCAGGGCGATAAAAAGCGACGCCATCGCGTAGACTTCGGCTTCGACGGCATTGAACCAGAAACTGTCCGAAAAAGTATAGGCCAAAGCGCCGATTGCGGAACTGCCGAGAATTACGAAAGAGTAGTCTTTATCGGTGTCTGAAAAGCGGCCGACGATTTTCCTGAGAATGATCGTAGACGACCAGAACATAAAGAGAATCGTGAAAGCGCTCGAAAATACCGACATCATGTTAACCATCAATGCGATATGTTCCTTGTTCATAGCGAACATCGCGAAAAATGCCCCGATCATCTGGAATAATGGCGCTCCGGGCGGGTGTCCGACTTCGAGTTTTGCGGCGGTCGGAATGTATTCGCCGCAATCCCAGAAGCTCATCGTTGGTTCAACAGTTAATGAATAGGTGATCAGTGCGATGGCAAAAACCGTCCATCCTACAATCGTATCCCATTTCCTGAAGTTAAATGGAGCCATTATTTTCTAAGGTTTTTATTTTGTGATACAAAGAAACTGTTTTTTTTGCTTAAGGAAATGCTAAAAACAATTTTTTCATAAAAATTCAAATATTGCTTGCAAAAAATAAAATATATAGTAAATTTGCACCCTGTAATTGGCCTATGGTGTAATGGTAACACTACGGTTTTTGGTGCCGTCTTTCTAGGTTCGAGTCCTAGTGGGCCAACAAAAAACTCCTCACGAAAATGAGGAGTTTTTTTTTGTTTATTTGTTAAAGATCAAATCTTGAAAGTAATCACCGGACGAACGGCATGATTCACCAAATCCTCTGTCGTACTGCCATTGAAGAAATGCGAAAAGCCCGTGCGGCCGTGCGTACACATCCCGATCAGGTCGGCCTTGACGCTGTTGGCGAAATTCAATATTCCTTTTTCCACATTTGAATCATTGTAAATGTGCGTCGAATAATTGCTGAGGCCGAACTCATTGACGAAATCACTCATGATCCGTTCGGCGACATGGGTAGACTTGAAGCTGTTCGGCGTATTGATCATCACCAGGCTCAAATGTGAATTGAAAGTCTTGGCGAATTCGAGCACTCGGCGGAACGGCCGCTTGATTTCGTCCGAGAAATCCGAAGCGAAGACAAAGTTGTCAGCATTGAACTGCGGCGTTTCATTCTTGATCACGAGTACCGGAACTTCAGCCGAACGCACGACTTTTTCGGTATTGGAACCGATGAACATTTCCTGGAACCCGCTTGCGCCATGCGAACCCATGACGATGAAATCGACATTGTTCTTCCGGCTTACGGCAAGTATGCCTTCGAACGCCTTTTCAAATTGTATAATTTCCGAAACGTTGATCCCTTTCAGATAATCCGCGTCCATCTGATCCTCCAGCTTCGCGATGGCCTTGTTCTTGAAAAACATGATTTCGGGAATGTTGTGACCCGATCCGAGCGCATCGCCCGCTTGGTTGGGAAGCTCAAGCATGTGCAGTAGTATGATTTCGCTGTCGTTGCTTCTCGCGATTTGTGCGGCGACCTTGAGCGCATATTCCGCATGTTTGGAGAAGTCTGTAGGGACTAATATTCGTTTCATGGTGTTAAAGTGTAAGAAATTATACAATAAATGAACTTGATTTCACTGAATAAAGGTAAGATTTTTTTTAACATAAAGCAATTGAGGCCTTGATTTTTAGGCGCGATAAAAAAAGTTGAAATGAATTTAAAAAAATCGCTATATTTGCAGCGTTATTTATTCAAAACTAAATAATGAGGGGACAATTCGTCCCCTCTTTTTATACTGTATGACATTTAAGGAAAAAGTTGCCGGACTGCTCGAAGAAGGACTCAGGGAAAAGCCCTCGCTGTTTCTTATTGACCTCAATATCAACGATAGTTTTAAAATTCTCGTAACATTGGACGGCGATAATGGCGTAACTTTGCAGGACTGCATCGACATCAGCCGCGCCATCGAGCACAATCTCGACCGCGAGGAGCAGGATTTTTCGCTCGAAGTCGCATCAGCGGGTGCAACGTCGCCCTTGAAAATGGTCCGGCAGTACAAAAAGAATATCGGCCGGACGCTGAAAGTGAAAACCGCGACCGGCGAAACCCAGGCTCAGCTGGCCGAAGCCAACGACGAGTTCATCGTCCTGGAATGGGAAGCGCGCGAGCCGAAGAAAATTGGAAAAGGTAAGGAAACCGTCAAAAAAAGACTGGAAATCCCTTATTCGGATATAAAAGAAGCACAGGTTACAATAACATTTTAAATTTAAGAGATGGCATGGAAAATTTAGCATTAATCGATTCATTTTCAGAGTTCAAGGATGACAAACTGATTGATCGTGTAACGCTTATGGCGATTTTGGAAGACGTGTTCCGCAATGCATTAAAGAAAAAATACGGGTCGGATGACAATTTCGACATCATCATCAACCCCGATAAAGGCGATATGGAAATCTGGAGAAGGCGCGTTATCGTGGCCGACGAAGATCTGGATCTTGAAAATGAAGAAATTACATTGACCGAAGCGCGCAAGATCGAACCCGATTTCGAAATCGGCGAGGAAGTTTCCGAAGAGGTAAAACTCATCGATTTGGGCCGCCGTGCAATCCTGGCGCTGCGCCAGAACCTGATCTCAAAAATCCACGAGCACGACAATACCAATCTTTATAAGCAATTTAAAGATTTAATTGGCGATATTTACACGGCCGAAGTGCACCACGTGCGTCCGCGCGTCGTGATTTTGGTCGACGACGAAGGCAACGAGATCGTTTTGCCGAAAGAAAAGCAGATTCCGTCCGATTTTTTCCGCAAAGGCGATAACGTCCGTGGAATCATCGAAAGCGTCGAATTGAAAGGCAACAAGCCGCAGATCATCATGTCGCGGACTTCGGAGAAATTCCTCGAGAAACTCTTCGAGCAGGAAATTCCTGAGGTTTTCGACGGATTGATCATGGTGAAAAACGTCGTCCGCATCCCGGGCGAAAAAGCGAAAGTGGCCGTCGATTCGTACGATGACCGCATCGATCCGGTCGGCGCCTGCGTCGGGATGAAAGGATCCCGCATCCACGGAATCGTCCGCGAATTGGGCAACGAAAACATCGACGTGATCAACTATACTACCAACACGCAATTGTATATCACGAGGGCTTTGAGCCCGGCGAAAGTCTCGTCGATCAAGATCAATGAAGAAAACAAACGCGCCGAAGTGTTCCTGAAACTCGAAGAAGTATCGAAAGCCATCGGCCGCGGCGGGCACAACATCAAACTGGCGGGGCAACTCACGGGTTATGAGCTCGACGTGATCCGCGAAGGCAACGTTGCCGAGGAAGACGACGTGGAACTGGCGGAATTCTCCGATGAGATCGAAGGCTGGGTGATCGATGAATTCGCTAAAATCGGTCTCGACACGGCCCGGAGCATTTTGAAGCAGGATGTCAACGACCTGGTGCGCCGGACCGATCTGGAAGAAGAAACCATTCTCGACGTGATGCGGATTCTCAAGGAAGAATTCGACAACTAATCGAAACGCAACAACACAACTATAAGGTAAAATTAAAAGGTTTTTATGTCTGAAGAAAGAACAATAAGAATAAACAAGGTTTTAAGGGAACTCAACATTTCGCTTGACCGGGCTGTCGATTATCTCAAAGATAAGGGTATTGCCATCGAGTCAAATCCGAACGCGAAAATTTCGGAAGGCGAATACGGGATTCTCCAGAGCCAGTTTGCCGGCGACAAAGGCAACAAGGCGGCTTCGCTCGAAGTGGGCGAGGAAAAGCGCAAGGAAAAGGAAGCGCTGCGGATCGAACGCGAAAAGGAAATCGAGGACAAGCGCAAGCACGATGAAGAACGCCACCGCCAGCAGGAAGTCATCAAGGCCAAAGCCACGGTGACCGGTCCAAAAACGGTAGGCACGATCGACCTCGATGCCAAAAAGCCCGAACCGGCTGCAGAACCATCGGCGCCTGTTGCAAAAGAAACGCCTGAAAAAGCGGCAGTTCCTGAAAAGCCTGCCGAAAAACAAGTTGAAAAGCCGGCAGAAGAAGCCTTCACGACGCAATATCAGAAACTCTCCGGCGCCACCTTAACCGGACAGACGATCGATTTGTCGCAATTCAACAAGCCCAAAAAGAAAAAGGAGGAACCGAAACCGGCCACCGCTGCCGATGCAAATGCCGCGGCCAATAAAAGCAAAAGAAAAAGGATTCCACCGAAACCGGGGGAAAACCGTCCGGGAATGTCAGGAAATGCAGGTAACAAGCCAGGTATGCGTCCGGGCGGCGGATTCGTTAAAGGAAACCGTCCCGCGATCGTTGCCAAAGTAGAGCCAACCGAAGAAGAAGTCAAAAACCAGATTCGCGAAACTTTAGAGAAACTTCAGGGTAAAGGCGGAAAATCGAAAGCTGCCAAATACCGCAGGGACAAAAGGGATACACACCGACAGAAAACCGAAGACGAGCAAAGAACGCTTGAGGAAGGAAGCAAAACCATCAAGGTGACCGAATTCGTTACCGTAGGCGAAATCGCTTCGATGATGGACGTGCCGATCACGAAAGTCATCGGAACCTGCATGTCGCTGGGCATCATGGTGACGCAAAACCAGCGTCTGGATGCGGAAACCCTGACGATCGTTGCCGACGAGTTCGGGTTCGACGTCGAGTTCATCACGACCGATCTCGAAGAAAACATACAGGTAGTCGAAGACCGCGAGGAAGATCTCGAAACCCGCGCGCCGATCGTGACCGTCATGGGCCACGTCGACCACGGTAAGACATCGCTTTTGGATTACATCCGTGAAGAAAACGTAATCGCAGGCGAATCGGGCGGAATCACGCAGCACATCGGCGCTTACGGCGTAACACTGGACAGCGGACAGAAAATCGCGTTTCTCGATACTCCGGGCCACGAGGCGTTTACCGCGATGCGTGCGCGTGGTGCACAGGTAACTGACATCGCAATCATCGTGATCGCTGCCGACGACGACATCATGCCGCAGACCAAGGAAGCGATCAGCCATGCACAGGCGGCCGGCGTCCCGATCGTTTTTGCGATCAATAAAATCGATAAACCCAATGCCAATCCGGACAAGATCAAGGAACGGCTCGCGGGTATGAACTTGCTCGTCGAAGATTGGGGCGGAAAAATCCAATCGCACGACATTTCGGCGAAAACCGGTTTGGGTGTCAAGGAATTGCTCGAAAAAGTATTGCTCGAAGCCGAAATCCTCGATCTGAAAGCCAATCCGAACAAAGCTGCGCAGGGAACTGTTGTCGAGGCTTTCCTCGATAAAGGGAAAGGATATGTCGCGACAATCCTGGTACAGAATGGAACGCTCAAAGTCGGCGATTATATGCTCGCGGGCAAAAACCACGGAAAGATCAAGGCGATGCACGACGAACGCGGCCATTCCCTGAAGGAAGCCGGACCGTCAACGCCGGTTTCAGTACTTGGTCTGGACGGTGCTCCGACTGCCGGCGACAAATTCAACGTTTTCGAAGACGAACGCGAAGCGAAACAGATTGCCGTCAAGCGGACGCAGTTGCAACGCGAACAGTCCGTCCGGACGCAACGACACATTACATTGGCAGAGATCGGGCGTCGTATCGCGCTGGGCCAATTTAAGGAACTCAATATCATCCTCAAAGGCGACGTGGACGGTTCGGTCGAAGCGTTGTCGGATTCCTTCTCGAAACTCTCGACCGAGGAAATCCAGATCAACATCATCCACAAAGGCGTCGGCGCGATCACGGAAACCGACGTCATGCTCGCTTCGGCTTCGGATGCGATCATCATCGGGTTTAATGTACGTCCGGCCGGGAATGCGAAAGCGCTGGCCGACAAGGAAGAAATCGATATCCGGAATTACTCGATCATCTACGACGCAATCGACGACCTGAAGGATGCGATGGAAGGCATGCTTTCCCCGGAGATGAAGGAAGAAGTCACCGGAACTGCCGAAATCAGGGAATTGTTCAAGATTTCAAAAGTCGGTACGATTGCAGGCTGTATGGTTACCGACGGCAAGATTTTCAGGAATTCCAGGATCAGGCTCATCCGCGAAGGCGTCGTGGTTTTCACCGGTGAACTTACAGCTTTGAAACGTTTCAAGGACGATGTCAAGGAAGTCTCGAAAGGCTACGATTGCGGTATCCAGATCAAAGGTTATAACGACATCGAGATCAACGATACGATCGAAGCGTTCCAGGAAGTGGCCGTGAAGAAAAAGCTAAAATAATTAGTTTGGATCATAAAAAAGCCTCGAATTATCGGGGCTTTTTTAATTTCAGTATTTAGGTTCTCAGGATTTCGACCTCTACTTATTCGGCTTGATCAAAAGCGCGTTCGGATACTTTTTCCTCAATTCCGCGAGGTTGCGCTCGGCTTCGATCCGGGACCGGAAATTACCTACCCAAACCTTGTAGGCCGGTGTGCTGAAGACGATTGTACCGTCGATGTTCCGATAGTCTTTTTTGAAATCTATTAATGTCTTTTTTGCCGTTTCGCTGTCGCCGTTATAGATCTGTATTTTATACTTGTCGTTGATGGTCAGCGAGGTGTTTATTTTCCTTTTTTCGGCTAACATCTGTTCGAATTTCGGGTCTTCGGAAAGGGTAGTTTTATCGTCCTGAGCCAACATTTTTACTGGTGAAAAACAGAAAACGGCAAGGGCGAAAAATAGTGATTTTTGAGGCGTCATTTCCATAAAGTAGTGATTTGTACACAAATGTACTTATTTCCCCGATAAAGCACGTAAAATTTATTATTTAGACTCAATATAAATTGATATTTAAGACTATTTTAAGGTTTTGAGAATAGTTCATAAATCGTATTTTTGTGCAAGTTTTGAAATAATGGGCGCGATGCGCCCTAAAAGTTCATACAATCCATTTATAGTCGATAATCATTTTAGAATATGAAAAAAGTGGGAAACCATAATTCGATTTCAGGGGTTTTAGTTGTCGGTTTGGCGCTCATGCTGAACCTTTCTTTAACTTCCTCCGCCCAAGAAGCTCCCAAAACACCATCCGAAAGCGCCACTGCAACCGCACCTGCGGCTCCTAAAGACGCGGGAACTGCCGCTGCCCCGGCTGCCGGCGACGCGGTAAAAGGAAAGGCTTTGTTCGGTGCCAATTGTGCCGCCTGCCATAAGCTTGACGACAAAATGACCGGCCCTGCCTTGAGGAATGTGGCAGAAAGGCACGATATGGCCTGGATCTACAAATGGGTACACAACAGTTCTGAAATGATCAAGTCGGGCGATGCGAAGGCGGTAGCTCTTTTCAACGAGAACAACCACACGGTCATGACGCCGTTCCCGCAGCTTTCGACTTCCGATATCGACAATATCATCGCGTATACTTCGCTCCCAAAAGAAGATAAAAAATCTGCTTCCGCGGCACTTCCAGGCGTCGCGGTGGACGACAGCGGAATTTCCAACAACATGATCCTGATCGGCCTGATCGGGGTGATGATTATCCTGATCGTAATGCTGGTCCTGGTGAATCGCGTGTTGTCTAAAATCGCGAAAAACAACGGGATCGAAGTTGCCAAAAAAGAACCGACGATGCCGATCTGGCAAGCTTTTGCCCGGAACCAGTTTTTAGTATTCATCACTACAGTTTTCCTCGTGCTTGCCGCCGGATATTTTGCCTACGGTTACCTGATGCAGGTTGGTGTAGACCAGAATTACCAACCGGTACAGCCGATTCACTACTCGCACCGGATCCACGCCGGAAGCAACGGCATCAATTGTAAATACTGCCACTCTTCGGCGCGCGTCAGCAAAACTGCCGGAATCCCGTCGCTGAACGTTTGTATGAACTGCCACAAAAACATTTCCGAAGTTTCTGATACGACCAATACCGATGGACACGGAAAAGCATTCTACGATGCGCAGATCGCTAAATTGTACGACGCGGTCGGCTGGGACAAGACGGCTCAAAAATATACGGGCATAACCAAGCCGGTGAAATGGGTACGGATCCACAACCTGCCGGATTTCGTTTACTTCAATCACTCGCAGCACGTTTCGGTGGCCGGCGTTGAGTGCCAAACCTGCCACGGCCCGGTCCAGACTTTCGAGGTCATGAAGCAGTTCTCGCCGCTGACTATGGGCTGGTGTATCGACTGTCACCGCAAAACCGACGTCAAGATGGAAGGCAACGATTACTACAAGAAAATCCACGAGGAGCTTTCCAGGAAATATGGCGTAGACAAGCTCACTGCCGCGCAAATGGGCGGGCTCGAATGCGGTAAATGCCACTACTAATCAAATTATTAAGAAGCTAATTTTATAGACGATGTCATCAAACAAAAAATACTGGAAAAGTGTTGAAGAACTAAACGAAAACAGTTCTATTGTTGAGGCGCTTAGAAATAACGAATTTTCGGAACCGATTCCGATGGAAGACTTTTTGGGAAATAAAGAGGCGCTGGCTTCTTCATCGACCAGCCGTCGCGACTTTTTGAAATTCGTAGGGTTCAGTACGGCCGCTGCTTCTTTGGCTGCCTGCGAAGGCCCGGTCCATAAATCGATCCCTTACGTATTGCAGCCAGTCGAAATCATACCGGGTGTGGCCGATTACTATGCCACGACGATGTTCGACGGACACGATTTTGCCAATCTTCTGGTAAAAACGCGCGAAGCACGCCCGATCAAAATCGAAAACAATAAATTGCCGGGAGCGAAATTCTCCGCCAACGCGAGGGTTCATGCTTCGATCCTGTCCTTATACGACGGAATGCGGCTGAAAAATCCGATGATCGGCAAAAAGCCGGCTTCATGGTCTGACGTCGATGCGAAAGTGAAGGCTGCCCTGGCCGATGCACAAGGCAAGCAGATTGTGCTATTGACCGGTACGCTGGCCAGCCCGTCTACCGAAAAACTCATTGGTGAATTCATTGCAAAAAATCCGGGTGCGAAGCACGTGGTTTACGACGCGGTTTCAAGCTCAAACGCTTTGGATGCATTCGAAATGGTGTATGGCGAAAGAGGTCTTGCCGATTACGATTTCTCTAAAGCGTCGGTGATCGTTTCAGTAGGCGCCGATTTCCTTGGCGATTGGCAGGGTGGCGGATACGACGCCGGTTACGCACAGGGACGCGTCCCGAAAAGAGGCATGATGTCCAAGCATTTCCAGATGGAAGCCAACATGACTTTGGCTGGCGCTGCCGCAGATAAAAGAATACCGATGTCAGCCGCCGACCAAAAACAGGCGCTGCTGAAAATATACAATGTCGTTACCGGAAGTGCTGTTGCCACCCGTTCGCTGGGTAAAAACGAGGAAGCCGTAATGAACGCCGCAAAGCAATTGAATCAAGCCAAAGGAAAAGGCTTACTGGTTTCCGGTCTCGACGATAAGAACGCGCAACTTCTGGTGCTTGCCATCAACCATGCTTTGGGAAGCGAAGCTTTGACTTCGGCAGGAGTAAGGCAAATCCGCAAAGGTTCTAACCAAGCGGTAGCCCAATTGGTTGAAGATATGAAAGCCGGAAACGTCCACACGCTGATCATGAGCGGTGTCAATCCGGTCTATACTTTGCCAAACAGCGCAGACTTTGTGGCGGGGCTCAAAAACACTAAATTATCCGTTTCATTCACCCTTAAGGAAGACGAGACCGCTTCGATGGCTACAATTGCCGCCGCTGCGCCGCATTACCTTGAGTCATGGAACGATCATATGCTCACCAAAGGAACTTATTCATTGGTGCAGCCGACTATCCGTCCGCTTTTCAATACGCGCCAATTCCAGGATGCGCTCATGAAATGGAACGGCAATTCAGGAACATTCTACGATTATATCAAGGCCAATTCGGCATCGATGATTTCGGGCTCGACCTGGAACCAGGTATTGCACGACGGTGTTTATGTTACCGGTACTGCAATGGCAACCGGAGGTTCGGCTGATTTTGCGGGCGCCGCCAACGCGTTGTCTGCATCGGAAGCCGCAAAAGGATTCGAACTTCATCTGTATACCAAAACCGGATTGGGCGATGGCCAACAGGCGCACAACCCGTGGCTACAGGAATTTCCCGACCCAATCACAAGGGTATCGTGGGACAATTACGTAACCGTTTCAAGGGCTGATGCCGAGAAAATGGGAATGACCAATGAAATCGTCGCCAATGGCGGACTCAACGGAAGCTATGCCGACATTACGGTGAACGGTGTGACCTTGAAGCAAGTTCCGGTTATCGTTCAGCCGGGACAGGCCATAGGAACGCTCGGGCTTGCGCTCGGATATGGTAAGAAAACCGGTCTGAAAGAAGCCATGCAGGTAGGATTGAACGCTTATGGCTTTTACGGCGGGTTCAACAAAGTCCAGTCGGCTTCGATCACGGCTGCTTCGGGGACCCATGAATTTGCTTGTGTCCAGGGACAAAGAACCCTGATGGGCCGTGGCGATATCATCAAAGAAACCACTTTAGACACATTCAACAACAAAGATCCGAAAGAATGGAATGAAGCTCCGACGGTTTCCCTGAATCACGAGGAGACGCCGGCGACCAAAGTCGATCTTTGGGAAAGCTTCGACAATTCGACGGGGCATCATTTCAATATGTCGATCGACCTGAACGCTTGTACGGGTTGCGGCGCATGCGTTATTGCCTGCCATGCAGAGAACAACGTACCGGTAGTAGGGAAACTGGAAGTAAGAAGAAGCCGCGATATGCACTGGCTGCGCATCGACAGGTATTATTCTTCGGAAGATACTTTTGCACAAGACGATAAAAAGAAAGACGAATTCAACGGAATATTCGGCAAAAACGGCTCGCGTACGGGTTTCCACGAATTGGAAGAGCCGAACGACAATCCGCAGGTTGCTTTCCAGCCGGTAATGTGCCAGCATTGCAACCACGCGCCGTGTGAAACGGTTTGCCCGGTTGCCGCTACCTCGCACAGTCGCCAAGGGCAAAACCACATGGCTTACAACCGTTGTGTCGGAACACGTTACTGCGCGAACAACTGTCCGTATAAAGTGCGTCGTTTCAACTGGTTCCTGTATAACAAGAACGAGGAATTCGATTACCACATGAACGACGATTTGGGCCGTATGGTATTGAACCCGGATGTCGTAGTCCGTTCGCGCGGTGTGATGGAAAAATGTTCCCTCTGCATCCAAAAGACGCAATTGACGATCCTGACTGCCAAACGCGAGGGTCGTGAGGTTCGGAAAGACGAATTCGAGACCGCTTGCTCGGCAGCTTGTTCTTCCGGATCGATTCAGTTCGGTGATGGAAATAACAAGGAAACCGAAGTTGCAAGGCTGGCCGAAGATGCCAGGATGTATCACTTGCTGGAGCATATTGGCACCAGGCCGAACGTTTTCTATCAGGTTAAAGTCAGAAATGTTTAAAAGTAATTATTAAGAAACAATATAAAGGATTATGTCGTCTCACTACGAAGCACCCATTAGAAAACCTTTAGTACTCGGAGATAAATCTTATCACGACGTCACAGTTGACATTGCCCGGCCGATTGAAGGCAAAGCCAACAAGCAATGGTGGACTGTATTTTTAATTGCATTAGCCGCCTTTCTTTGGGGAATTGGTTGCATCATTTACACCGTTTCTACCGGTATCGGAACCTGGGGATTGAACAAGACCGTAGGCTGGGCGTGGGATATCACGAATTTCGTTTGGTGGGTCGGTATCGGTCACGCGGGAACACTGATTTCGGCGGTGCTTTTGCTCTTCCGCCAACGATGGAGAATGGCCGTCAACCGTTCTGCGGAAGCGATGACGATCTTCTCGGTAATCCAGGCAGGCTTGTTTCCGATCATCCACATGGGACGTCCGTGGGTCGCTTATTGGGTACTGCCGATCCCGAACCAGTTCGGTTCGCTTTGGGTCAACTTCAACTCGCCGCTGCTTTGGGACGTATTCGCAATCTCGACCTATCTTTCGGTATCGCTCGTTTTCTGGTGGACCGGTTTGCTTCCGGATTTTGCAATGATCCGCGACCGTGCGGTTACGCCGTTCACTAAAAAGATTTACACCATATTGAGCTTCGGATGGAGCGGCCGTGCCAAAGACTGGCAGCGTTTCGAGGAAGTTTCTCTCGTATTGGCAGGTCTTGCGACGCCACTCGTACTTTCGGTACATACCATCGTATCCATGGACTTCGCCACTTCGGTCATTCCGGGATGGCATACCACGATCTTCCCGCCTTACTTTGTTGCGGGTGCGGTATTCTCCGGGTTCGCAATGGTAAACACACTGCTCATTATCATGCGTAAAGTGTGTAATTTCGAGGCTTACATTACTTTGCAACATATCGAATTGATGAACATCATCATCATGATCACCGGATCGATCGTAGGGGTAGCTTATATTACCGAGCTGTTCATCGCCTGGTATTCGGGTGTCGAATATGAACAGTATGCGTTCCTCAACAGAGCTACCGGCCCTTACTGGTGGGCTTATTGGTCAATGATGAGCTGTAATGTATTCTCTCCACAGTTCATGTGGTTCAAAAAACTGCGCAGAAGCATCATGTTCTCTTTTATCATCTCAATTGTGGTTAACATCGGGATGTGGTTCGAGCGTTTCGTGATCATCATGACCTCATTGCACAGGGATTATCTCCCGTCATCCTGGACGATGTTCCAACCGACCTTTGTCGATATCGGGATTTTCATCGGGACCATAGGATTCTTCTTCGTATTGTTCCTGCTTTACTCAAGAACATTCCCTGTAATTGCACAGGCGGAAATCAAAACGATCCTGAAGACTTCCGGAGAATACTATAAAAAACGCAGAGAAGCTAACAAAAATTCACATCATGAGCACTAATAAAGTTATATACGCCATTTATAATGACGATGATGTTTTGATGGATGCGGTCAAGGAAACTCGTGCCGCGCATCATCATATCGAAGAAATATACACGCCGTTCCCGGTTCACGGGCTTGACAAAGCCATGGGATTGTCGCCGACAAGGATTGCAATCTGTTCATTCATGTTCGGGCTTTTGGGACTTTCGGTCGCCACCTGGATTATGGACAACATCATGATTCAGGATTGGCCGCAGGATATCGGCGGTAAGCCAAGCTTTGCCTACTATCAGAACATGCCGGCGTTCATTCCGATCATGTTCGAGTTGACCGTATTTTTCGCGGCGCACCTCATGGTAATCACGTTTTACATGCGCAGTAAGATATGGCCATTCAAAAAGCCTGAAAATCCTGACTTGAGAACAACCGACGATCATTTCCTGATGGAAGTAGCCGTAAACGGAAACGAGAACGATATGGTAGCCTTTTTTGAAAAGACCGGCGCCGTTGAAGTCAAAGTAATTGAAAAGCACGAAGAAAAGCACTAGTATATGAAAAGCGTATATAAAATAGCCCTTTTAGCCTTTGTCGGCGTTACGGTTTCGTCTTGTTTCAACGAAAAGAAGCCGAACTATCAGTACATGCCCAACATGTATGAATCGGTAGGTTACGAGACGTATTCGGAATCGGATGCTTTTGCCCGCGGCGGTGTTGAGGCGCAATTGCCTCCTAAAGGAACGATCAACAGAGGCACGATGCCTTACGAAATTCCAAATACGCCGGCAGGATATGAAGCTGCCAAGGCCAATCCGTCGCCACTGGACTCGTTGTCTTACAATGAAGACAAAGCCAAAGAGCTTTTCGGAATCTATTGCGCGATCTGCCACGGTGAGAAAGGCGATGGAAAAGGTAAACTCGTGAAGCAGGAGAAATTCCTCGGAGTGCCGAACTACAAGGACAGGCCGATTACGGTCGGAAACGTATTCCATGTGGAAACTTACGGACTGAACGCGATGGGTTCTTACGCCAACCAACTCAATACGCAGGAACGCTGGATGGTCGCGACCTATGTCATGAAACTCAAATCGGAATAACTGTATAACAAACTGATTATAATTAGCTATGTACACATTTTCAAGTAAATTAAAAACATTTTCTATCATCCTGATGATCCTCGGATTGCTGGGAATAGGATATGGTTTTTTAACTGCACCAAAAAATATTCAGGATGTTGAAAAAATTCTGGCGGCCGAAGAACACGGCGAGCACCATGGGGAAGCCGCTGCCGGTAGCGAGGTGAAAGCCGAAGGACATGAAGCGCAAGCTGTAACTCCGGCTGCGCCACATGTCAACGATGCCGCCGAAAAGGAACTGGATACCATTCATGTCGATACCATTTCAGTTACCAACGATACGCTTCACGCTGCTGCGGTTACGCAAAACCATGATGTTGCGCCGCCTGCGCCGCACGAATCTAAAGAAGATGCCAAAGCTGAGCACCAGAAGCACATGGAGCATGTATTGCACCAATTGCAGAACAAGCCGTGGGCTGCTTTTTATGTCGCTTGTATTTTCTTTATGCTCGTGAGTTTGGGCGTGTTGGTCTTTTATGCCATCAATGTCGCATCCCAAGCGGGCTGGGCGCCGGTGTTGCACAGGGTTGCACAGGGTATTACCGCTTATCTCCCGGTGGGATCGCTTATTTTTATCATTTTGCTGATCCTTGCCGGAATGCACTACAATCATATTTTTCCGTGGCTGGCTGAAGGCATTACCGATCCGAAAAGCCCGAACTACGACCATATGATTGCAGCAAAATCCGGATACCTGAACTTCGGCTTCTGGATCGGGCGCGCAATTGTCTTCCTTGGCGGATGGAATTTGTACCGCTATTTTTCACGAAGGAATTGCCTGGCGCAGGACGAGTCGAATGACAATTCTTTCTACAAAAGGAACTTCAAGATGTCGGCCGCATTCCTGGTATTCTTTATCGTAACCGAATCACTGATGTCCTGGGACTGGATCATGTCGGTTGACCCGCACTGGGTCAGTACGCTCTTTGCCTGGTATGTTTTCGCGAGTTTCATCGTAACCGGAATCACGGTAATCTGCGTAGTGTCGTTGTACCTGAAATCGCGGGGTTATTTACCTGACGTAAACAGCAGCCACATTCATGATCTTGCAAAGTACATGTTCGGATTCAGTATTTTCTGGACTTACTTATGGTTTGCGCAATTCATGCTGATCTGGTATGCGAATATTCCGGAAGAGGTTACTTATTTTGTAACGAGAATCAACGATTTCGGGCTGACTTTCTGGTTGGCGCTGGTCATGAACTTCGTCTTCCCTATCCTGATCCTGATGAATACCGATTTCAAGCGCGTGACCTGGATCCTGGTTGGTGCATCCACGATAATCATCGTTGGCCATTACCTGGATTTCTTCAATATGATCATGCCTTCTACAGTTGGCACGCAGTGGTTCATCGGAATTCCTGAAATCGCATCCATACTTTTCTTCTTAGGCTTGTTTATCCTGGTCGTATTCACCGCGCTGACCAAGGCGCCGATGCTGCCGAAAAGAAATCCGCTTATCGAGGAAAGTAAACATTTTCATTATTAATATTTAAAGTAAGAACAGATGACAAGTTTGTTGGTAATTATAGTTTTAGTTTTATTGGCCGTAGCCGTATGGCAACTGACTAAAATATTTGATTTGACCCAAGTTGGAGGCAATGCGGATCATACTCAGGTGGCTAATGACAAAGACAACAACCTGCAGGGTTACCTGATGTTTGGGTTTCTCGGTTTCATTTACCTGATCACGATCGTTTGCTGCGTAAAATACGGAAATTTGCCGCTTCTCGACAATGCCGCGTCGGCCCACGGCGGTCAGATCGATCAACTGATGATCATCACGCTGGTACTTATCTTTTTTGTCCAGACCATCACGCAGGCTTTGCTTCACTGGTTCGCATTCAAATACAGAGGCAAGAAAGACCAGAAGGCGCTGTATTTTGCCGATAACGACAAACTCGAATTCATCTGGTCGGTAATTCCGGCCATTGTACTGGCGGGCCTGATCCTTTACGGATTGTATGCCTGGACCAACATCATGTTTGTCGACGAGAAAAAAGAAGACGTCATGGTAGTCGAGCTGTATGCGAAGCAATTCCAATGGGAAGCGCGCTATTCCGGTAAAGACAACGTTTTGGGCAAAGCCAACGTACGCTACATCGAAGGAATCAATACCACGGGAACCGATCTTGGCGACCCGAATGCACAGGACGACATCACCGTTACCAACGAATTCCACATACCGAAAGGCAAAAAAATATTGTTCAAGCTCCGTTCGCAGGACGTGCTACACTCGGCTTACATGCCGTATTTCAGGGCGCAGATGAACTGCGTTCCGGGCATGGTGACCCAATTCGCTTTCGAACCGATTTTCACGACCGCCGAAATGCGCGACAAAGCCGAAATCATCGAGAAAGTGAATCACATCAATGAGATCCGATCGAAGAAGAACATCGAACTCGAAGCTGCAGGCAAACCATTGCTCGATCCGTACACATTCGATTACCTGTTGCTCTGTAACAAGATTTGCGGCGCGTCGCACTACAACATGCAGATGAAGATTGTTGTCGATACGCCCGAAGATTTCAAAAAATGGATGGCAACGCAGGTTCCTTTGGCGCAAAAAGTCAAGGAAGCCAACACGAAGCCGGCGGAAGGCACAGAAGCGGCTCCTGCCAAAACCAACGATACAACAGCAGCCAAAGCCACATCGGCGGTAGTTGCGGCCAAATAATTATTTAAGAAAATTTAAAGTATATAATATGTCAGCATCAGCTCACGATCACGACCATTCACACGACCACGGACACGATCACGAACATCATCATAAAGATACTTTTATCACCAAATATATCTTTAGTATCGACCACAAGATGATTGCCAAGCAATACCTGATTACGGGTATCATCATGGGCTGTATCGGCGTGGGTATGTCGATGCTTTTCAGGATGCAGTTGGCCTGGCCGGAAGAATCGTTCAAGATCTTCAACTTCATCCTCGGCGATAAATTTGCGCCGAACGGGGTAATGGCAAACGACATTTATCTCGCACTGGTCACCATTCACGGAACCATCATGGTATTCTTCGTACTGACGGCCGGACTCAGCGGAACCTTCAGTAACCTTTTAATTCCGCTCCAGATCGGTGCGCGCGACATGGCTTCCGGTTTCCTGAACATGGTTTCCTACTGGCTGTTTTTTACCTCAAGTATCATCATGGTCAGTTCGCTTTTCGTGGAATCGGGACCTGCTTCCGCGGGCTGGACGATTTATCCGCCGCTTAGCGCATTGCCACAGGCGATTCCGGGCTCCGGAGCGGGAATGACCTTGTGGCTGACCTCGATGGCAGTCTTCATCGCCTCGTCGCTTTTGGGATCACTGAATTATGTCGTTACAGTCATCAACCTGCGTACGAAAGGCATGTCGATGACGCGTTTGCCGCTGACCGTTTGGGCATTTTTCATCACAGCTTTGATCGGTATCCTTTCGTTCCCGGTTCTCTTATCCGCAGCGCTTTTGCTGATCATGGACCGTAGCTTCGGAACCTCATTTTTCCTTTCAGACATTTACATCGCCGGCGAAGTATTGCACTACCAAGGCGGTTCACCGGTATTGTTCGAACACTTGTTCTGGTTCCTCGGACACCCTGAAGTATATATCGTAATCCTGCCTGCGATGGGATTGGTTTCCGAAATCATGGCGACCAATTCGCGCAAGCCGATTTTCGGGTACCGTGCGATGATCATGTCGATCCTTGCAATCGCATTCTTATCGACAATCGTTTGGGGCCATCACATGTTCATGTCAGGAATGAACCCGTTCCTCGGATCGGTGTTTACCTTTACGACGCTGTTGATCGCGATTCCGTCAGCCGTAAAAGCCTTCAACTGGATTACGACGCTTTGGAAAGGAAACCTGCAATTGAACCCTGCAATGCTGTTCTCGATCGGATTCGTATCGACATTCATCACCGGAGGTCTGACCGGTATCATTCTCGGGGATTCGACGCTTGACATCAACGTCCACGATACGTATTTCGTCGTGGCGCACTTCCACCTGGTTATGGGTATTTCAGCGCTTTACGGAATGTTCGCCGGAATCTACCACTGGTTCCCGAAAATGTACGGGCGTATGCTCAACAAGAATCTGGGTTATGTTCATTTCTGGGTCACGACGGTTTGTGCCTATGGCGTATTCTTCCCGATGCATTTCATCGGAATGGCCGGATTGCCGCGCCGTTATTACACCAACACGAACTTCCCGTTGTTTGACGATTTGAACAACGTCAACGTTTTGATCACAATGTTCGCGTTGGTTGGCGGTGTTTTCCAATTGGTATTCCTGTACAACTTCTTCAGCAGCATTTTCATCGGCAAGAAAACGGTTCAAAATCCATGGCGTTCGAACACGCTCGAATGGACCGCGCCGATCAAGCACATCCACGGAAACTGGGAAGGCGAAATCCCGCACGTACACCGTTGGCCATACGACTACAGCAAGCCGGGACATGAAGAAGACTTCGTTCCGCAAAACGTTCCGTTCAAGGAAGGCGAAGAAATCATGCACCACTAAAACATACAATGCCTCTGGAAACGGAGGCATTTTTATTTGCAGCCGTTTGTGTTATTTTACTAACTTTAATCGGTCAATCGGAAAGCATGGAAGAAATCAAAGAATACTCGAACGGCGAAGTTACGGTGGTTTGGAAACCCGGATTGTGCATCCATTCCGCGAATTGTGCCAAAGGATTGCCCGGCGTTTTCCAGCCGCGCGAAAAACCTTGGGTCAAGCCGCATCAAGCATCGACGCAGGAAATCGTCGAACAGGTCAAAAAATGTCCATCGGGCGCATTAACTACTTATATCAACAAAGACAAAACGGCAATATGAGAGATAATCAATTTTCCTTAAACGAACAAAAAAAGCGGTTCGAACTTGAAGTAGAAGGACACATTGCTTTTATCGAATGTATTCTTACCAACGAGAATATTATGTTCCTTACCCATACAGAAGTGCCACATTCGCTGGAAGGGAAAGGCATCGGCAGCCGTATCGTCCTGCTGGCGTTGGAGTACATCAAAGCGCACGGTTATACCTTGGCGCCTTTATGCCCGTTCGTCGCCAAATACCTGCGCATTCATCCCGAATGGCAAGTCCTTTTGGCTAAAGGCTATAAAGTTTAATTATCTTTGTTCCCATGAACGAAAACCTAGATCCGACCAACGAAAGATTCAGTCCGGAAGAACTCGATATCGAGAAAAAACTCAGGCCGCTGTCTTTCGATGATTTTTCGGGACAGGACCATATCCTCGAAAACCTCAAAGTGTTCGTTGCCGCGGCCAATCATCGCAGCGAAGCGCTCGATCACGCGCTGTTTCACGGTCCGCCCGGATTGGGAAAAACGACTTTGGCGAACATCTTGGCCAATGAGCTCGGCGTCGGGATCAAGATTACGTCAGGACCGGTTTTGGATAAACCGGGAGATTTGGCCGGGTTGCTTACGAACCTTGAGGATCGCGATGTACTTTTCATTGATGAAATCCACCGTCTGAGCCCGATAGTAGAAGAATATCTCTATTCGGCCATGGAAGATTTCAAGATCGACATCATGATCGAATCGGGGCCGAATGCTCGTTCCGTCCAAATAAATTTAAATCCATTCACGCTGGTTGGCGCAACAACGCGTTCCGGGCTGCTGACTGCGCCGATGCGTGCACGTTTCGGGATTTCATCACGGCTAGAATATTACAATACCGAACTTCTGACGACGATCATCCAGCGTTCGGCCTCGATCATCAAAATGCCGATTTCCATGGAAGCCGCAATCGAAATTGCCGGTCGTAGCCGCGGTACGCCACGTATTGCCAATGCGTTGCTGCGCCGGGTGCGCGACTTCGCCCAAATTAAGGGCAATGGTAAAATCGACATCGAAATCGCAAAATATTCGCTGAAAGCGCTTAACGTCGATGCGCACGGGCTCGACGAAATGGACAACAAAATCCTTTCGACGATCATCGACAAATTCAAAGGCGGACCGGTCGGATTATCCACTCTGGCAACTGCGGTTTCCGAAAGCAGCGAAACCATCGAAGAAGTCTACGAACCGTTTTTAATCCAGGAAGGTTTTATCATGCGTACACCGCGAGGCCGCGAAGTCACCGAAAAAGCTTACAGGCATTTGGGAAAAGTCAGGCCTAATATTCAGGGCGGATTATTTTAGGGCGTTTGCCGGCTCGCAAAAAGCTAATCGCATTTTACTCGCCCCGTCACAAACTCGGGTTGCCCGCCTGTTCGGGCTGTGCCTTGCCGCTATCTGCCTGAACTGTAAGTTCGCCTGATTAATGATCGAAAACAAGTCAAAATACACGCAATTCATCAAATCCGAAGCAAAACGTCTCGGCTTTCTTTCCTGTGGCATTTCAAAAGCCGGTTTTCTGGAAGCCGAAGCGCCGCGGCTCGAAACCTGGCTGAACAATCAAATGCACGGGCAGATGTCGTACATGGAAAACCATTTCGACAAACGCCTTGATCCGACCAAACTCGTCGACGGTGCGAAAAGCGTGATTTCGCTGCTGCTCAATTATTATCCGTCCGAAACCCAGAATGCCGATTCGTACAAAATCTCGAAATACGCCTACGGACAGGATTACCATTTCGTCATCAAGGAAAAGCTGAAAGAATTGCTGTTTTCGATCCAAAACGAAATCGGCGAAGTTTCCGGCCGTGCGTTTGTCGATTCGGCACCGGTATTGGATAAAGCCTGGGCTGCGAAAAGCGGATTGGGCTGGATCGGCAAACATTCCAATCTGCTGACACAGAAAACCGGATCGTTCTATTTCATCGCCGAGCTTATCGTCGATCTGGAACTTGAATATGACCAGGCCGTAACCGACCATTGCGGCAACTGTACGGCCTGCATCGACGCCTGCCCGACCGATGCGATCGTTGCGCCGTATGTGGTCGACGGAAGCAAATGCATTTCGTACTTTACCATCGAACTCAAGGAAAATATTCCGGCGGATGTGAAAGGCAAATTCGATGATTGGGCTTTCGGGTGCGACGTCTGCCAGGACGTTTGCCCGTGGAACCGCTTTTCGAAGCCGCACCGTGAACCGCTTTTCGACCCACATCCGCAGTTGCTTTCGCTTTCAAAAAAGGATTGGGAAGAAATCACCGAGGAAACGTTTCGGGCGGTTTTCAAAAATTCGGCGGTAAAACGCACGAAGTTCGAAGGGTTGAAACGCAACATCGCTTTTTTAGGCGACGGTGAAGTTTTGCGGTAACGATTTGGATAAAATCCGTACTTTTATGATCCAACCAACTAAAAACCAACCATGAAAAAAATTACCCTGCTGTTTTTATTGAGTTTTCCTTTTATGTGTTTTTCGCAAACGCCCGACTGGCTCTGGTCGCGGAATGAGATCCTGGCTTCAAACGACGGTCGGCAGTATACGGCAGTCGACAATGCCGGGAATATTTATCTCGTTGGCGATTTCGGTTCGGCGGCACTGACCGTCGGCGCGACCACGCTGACCAATACCGGCGCCGGATTTTGGGATATTTATGTCATCAAATACGATAAGGACGGCAATGTCCTGTGGGCGAAAAATTTTGGCGGGACAAACCACGATGCCGCTACAGCAATTGCGACTGACAGCCAGGGCAATTTTTATATTACCGGAACCTATCAATACAGCATCGCGATCGGGTCGACCGTATTGGCCAATGCCGATACCAGTTCGTTCTTTGCGAAATTTGACCCAAACGGCAATGCGCTCTGGGCGAAAACGCAAACCGAAAATACCTCGAACTGGATTGCAGGCGATATGACGGTCGATGCTTCCGGAAATGTATATCTGGCGGGGCAATACGGTATGGCTACGCTTACTTTCGGCAGTGTTTCCGTGACCAACGAAAACTTCATCGATGCGAATTACAAACACGCCTGGGTCGGTAAATTCGACGGTAACGGCAACTGCATCTGGCTTCGCGCCGCACAAAGCGCCGCCAATAATACTTTCGGCAGTATGGCGAACAATGTCCGGGTCGACAGTTCCGGAAACGTGTATATTGCCGGACGGTTCAGCAACAATTCGATCAATTTCGGGACAGTTGCCTTTACCAAAACCGCCAGCTACGATTATAACTCCAACATGTTTATCGTGAAATACGATTCAGACGGCGTCGCCCAGTGGGGCAAAAATACCGGAACAATCTACGAAAACCTGACCATGGCAAATTCGCTGGCCACAGATGCCGACAACAACGTATTCGTATCGGGCTTTTTCAGCAACGACATCCATTTTGACGGTATCACCTTGACAGCGTTCGGCGGTGGCAGCAAGCCTTTCACCGCTAAGTTCGATACCAATGGTACGACGCTTTGGGCAAGAAGCCCTATCGGCGGCGCGTGCGCGGGAATGAACCAGAATTCGGATACGGACAGCGCGGGGAACTTGTATGTCACCGGCTTTACCAGTTGCAGTTCGGTGAACTTCGGCAACGGCGTCAATCTGGCAATGAGCGGCGAAGGCGGATTATATGTCGTGAAATACAATGCGGCCGGGAATGCAGTCTGGGCGCGTAGAAGTTCGGAGACCAACATCAATAACCAGGCATCAATCGATGTCGTGACCGAAAATGAGATTTATGTCGCGGGAACCTTTTGGAGCCCGACGCTTGCATTCGGCTCGACACCTCCGCTGACAAAAGCCGAAACGAATTACAATGTATTTCTTGCCAAACTCTATTATGCGCCGCTCGCTGCACAGGCTTTCAGCGCCGAATCGTTTTCGGTTTCCCCGAACCCGATGGGCAATGCGTTTTTCGTGACCGGTTTGCCAGGTAATTGCAGCTATTCGATTTATGACATTTCAGGTAAACAGGTCCTGGATGGGTTTTTCAATGGCGAAAGCGATTTTGTCGAAACTTCCGGGATTGCTTCCGGAATGTATCTCCTTCAAGTCCGGGATACCAATGGCGCAAGTGCCGTCAAAAAGATTGTCAAGCTTTAATCGATATAAAGCCGCCAACGAATGGCGGTTTTTTCATGGCAGAAAGCCCGGGCATTTATTTTAAAGATTAACCGTTAAAACTTTCCGTATTCCACCTATACTTTTACCTTTGTAAGTCCAACAAAACCGACAGATGAACAAGCAAAGTAAAAGACGCGAAGCCTTATTATACCACGCCAAACCCGTTCCGGGAAAAATTCAGGTAGTCCCGACAAAAAAATACGCGACCCAACGCGATTTGTCGCTGGCCTATTCGCCGGGCGTCGCCGAACCCTGTCTGGAAATCGCCAAAGACGTAAACAACGTTTATAAATATACATCGAAGGGAAACCTGGTAGCCGTCATTTCCAACGGAACAGCCGTGCTCGGGCTGGGCGATATCGGTCCCGAAGCCTCAAAACCGGTCATGGAAGGGAAGGCGCTGCTCTTTAAGATATTCGCCGGCATCGACGTCTTCGACATCGAAATCGATACTAAAAACATCGATGCGTTCATCGAAACCGTCAAAAACATCGCCCCGACTTTCGGCGGAATCAACCTCGAAGACATCAAAGCGCCCGAATCATTCGAAATAGAACGGCGTCTGGTCGAAGAACTCAATATTCCGGTCATGCACGACGACCAGCACGGTACGGCGATTATTTCTTCGGCGGCCTTGCTCAATGCGCTTGAACTTGCCAAAAAGAAAATAGAAAACGTCAAGCTCGTCGTGTCCGGCGCTGGTTCTGCCGCACTGGCCTGTACGAACCTTTATGTTATGCTCGGCGTCAATCCAGACAATATCATCATGTTCGACCGCGCAGGCGTTTTGTCTTCCGACAGGGACGATTTGTCAGAGGTCCAAAAGCGATATGCCAAAGCCAGGCCCGGAATTGACCTGGCAGAAGCGCTCAAAGGCGCCGATGTGTTCCTCGGGCTTTCCGCCGGTAATATTCTAACGCCTGAAATGCTGCTCGGAATGGCCACCAAACCGATTGTGTTTGCTATGGCCAATCCCATTCCGGAAATCGATTACGACGTCGCGGTGGCTACGAGAAATGATATTATCATGGCCACCGGCCGTTCCGACAACCCGAACCAGGTCAACAACGTCCTCGGTTTTCCTTACATTTTCCGCGGTGCGCTCGATGTGCGGGCGACGAAAATCAACGAAGCGATGAAAATGGCCGCCGTAAAAGCGCTGGCCGCATTGGCAAAGGAAACTGTCCCCGAGCAGGTAAATATTGCCTATGGCGAAAAAAAACTTCTATTTGGCAAAGAGTACATCATCCCGAAACCGTTCGATCCGAGATTGATTACAACGGTCGCGCCCGCTGTTGCCAAAGCTGCGATGGATTCTGGCGTTGCCCTGCAGCCCATTACCGATTGGAACGAATATGAGGAAGAATTGCTCGAAAGGCTCGGATCCGACAACAAAATGGTGCGACTGCTTGCCAACCGCGCGAAAACCGACCCGAAACGCGTCGTGTTTGCAGAGGCCGACAGCCTGGACGTGCTCAAGGCCGCACAACTCGCGTTTGAAGACGGCATCGCGTTTCCGATTTTGCTCGGCAACCGCGAAACGATCATCGAGCTTAAGGCCGAAATCGGGTTTGACGCCGAAGTACCGATCATCGATCCGAAGGAAAAAGAAGAGGACGACCGCAGGAACCGCTATGCCGATATTTTCTGGAAATCGCGCGAACGCCGCGGCATACAAAGGATTGACGCCCAAAAATGGATGCGCGAGCGGAATTATTTTGCCGCGATGATGGTTAACGAAGGCGAAGCCGATGCGTTGGTTTCAGGCTATTCCCGCAGCTATCCGACTGTCGCCAAACCAATGATGCAGCTCATCGGCAAGGCACCGGGCATTTCGCTGATCGCAACCACCAATATGATGATGACCAATCGCGGGCCGATGTTCCTTTCGGATACTGCGATCAATCCGGACCCGACGTCTGACGATTTAGCCAAAATCGCTTTGATGACGGCCAAAACTGTCAGGCTTTTCGGGATGGAACCGGTCATTGCGATGGTTTCGTTTTCAAACTTCGGATCGTCGGTTGACCATGGCGCGACCAAAGTACGAAGTGCGGTCGATTATCTCCACAAATACTATCCGGATTTGGTCGTCGACGGCGAACTGCAGGCCGATTTCGCGCTGAACCCGGAAATGCTCCAGAACAAATTCCCGTTCTCGAAACTGGCAGGAAAGAAAGTAAATACGCTGATTTTCCCGAACCTCGAAGCGGCCAACATCACTTATAAACTCCTCAAGGAAATCTACAAAGTGGATTCGGTCGGGCCGATTATGATGGGCATGGAAAAGCCGGCCCATATCTTCCAGCTCGGCGCGAGTGTCGAGGAAATGGTGAACATGGTCGCCGTTGCCGTCGTAGATGCCCAGGAAAAAGAAAAACACCGCAAAAAATGGCAGGGCGGATAGTTAGTAACGCTGCGCTTTAGCAGTTGGGATTGCTGCGCTTAGTTGCTGGAAGAAAGTCGAATATGTTTGTTTTTCCAGCTACTAGCCACTAACTGCTAGCCACTATCAAAACTTTTTTTATATTTGGCAATTACTTAACGGAATGATAGCACATTTACAGGGAAAACTAGTTGAAAAAACGCCGACTGAAGTAGTCATCGACTGCGGCGGCGTCGGCTATCTTGTCAACATTTCACTTCATACATTTTCGCTCATTCCGGCCTCAGAAAACATCAAGCTTTACACCTATCTCCAAATCAAGGAAGACGCGCACACGCTTTTCGGTTTCGTAGAGAAATCGGAACGGGAAATCTTCAAGATGCTGTTGTCGGTATCGGGTATCGGCGCCGGAATCGCGCGCACGATGCTTTCCTCGCTCGAACCCAAACAAGTCATCCAGGCTTTGGCAACAGGAGATATCGCGACGATCCAAGCCGTAAAAGGAATCGGAAGCAAGACCGCACAGCGCGCCATTCTTGACTTAAAAGACAAAGTGTTAAAAGTCTATGATTTGGACGAAGTTTCAATCAGCCAAAGCAATACAAATAAGGATGAGGCGTTATCTGCATTGGAGGTTTTGGGCTTTAACAAAAAGTTGGCTGAAAAATCTGTAGAAAAAATCGTTAAGGACAATCCGGAAGCCACGGTAGAATCAATCATTAAACAGGCTTTAAAAAATTTATAGTACTTGAAAACAGTTTACATTAAGGCAGAATATATATTTAAAAGCACCGCACTGGTGCTGTTCCTGTTTTTTGGCTTGCATGTTCAGGCCCAGGTTAACGAGCAGGAGCAGGACAGTACGGCCACTGGCTATAACCAGGGCAGGGTCGAACTCAAAAACCCGCCGAGTATACTCGAAGCTTATACTTATGATCCGATTACAAACCGGTATGTCTATACCAATTCGGTAGACGGTTTCAATATCAATTACCCCATCATCCTCACACCCGAAGAATACGAGCAATTGCGGCTCAGGGAGCAAATGCACGATTATTTCAAGCAGAAATCGGACGCCATAGACGGCAAAAAGGAAGGCAGCGAGGAAGCCAAAAAGGATTTGCTGCCGCGTTATTACGTGAACTCCGGTTTCTTTGAGACGATTTTCGGAGGTAATACCATCGATGTAAAACCCACGGGTTCTGTCGAAATGGACCTCGGTTTGCGCTATACCAAGCAAGACAATCCGTCTTTTTCGCCCCGGAACCGCTCAAGCCTGACCTTCGACTTCGACCAGAGGATCAGCATGGCGCTTCAGGGAAAAGTCGGGACGCGGCTTAATGTCAACGCCAATTACGACACCGAATCGACCTTTGCGTTCCAGAACCTGATCAAGCTCGAATACACGCCGACCGAGGACGACATCATCCAGAAAATCGAGGTCGGAAACGTGAGCTTCCCGCTGACCAATTCGCTGATCCGCGGCGCACAAAGCCTTTTCGGAGTGAAAGCACAATTGCAGTTCGGCAAGACGACGGTCACCGGTATCTTTTCGGAGCAGAAATCGCAAACCAAGACCGTAACCGCGCAAGGCGGCGGAACGATCCAGGATTTTGAGCTTTTCGGGCTGGATTACGATTCGGACCGGCATTTTTTCCTTTCACAGTATTTCCGCAGCAAATACGACGCGGCGATGAAGAATTACCCCTACATCGACAGCCGCGTGCAAATTACCCGAATCGAAGTTTGGGTAACAAACAGGCAAAACCGGGTCAATACGACCAACAACAATCTCAGGAACATTATCGCCTTGCAGGATTTGGGCGAAGCCCAGCTTACGGGTTATCAGGATCCGTTGGTAGTCGTGAACTCGCCAAACCCGCCGCCGTCCGGATTCTTCAACGTTCCGGCTGACGACCCGACGGCAACCCCGCCGGTCATTTCGCCGGCCGATAACAAGAACAACGATTACGATCCGGCGCTAATCCCGACTTCGGGCGGGCTTTTGAACAGCAACATCCGGGAAATCGTGACCGCGAGCTCCGGATTCAACAGCATCACGCCGAGCGAAGGCCGCGATTATTCGAAACTCGAAAATGCACGGAAACTGACCTCGAGCGAATTTACCTATAACCCGCAACTGGGTTACATTTCACTGCAGCAAAGACTGGCCAACGACGAAGTCCTGGCGGTCGCTTACCAGTATACGATCGGCGATCAGGTTTATCAGGTCGGGGAATTCGGTACCGACGGCGTCGACGCGACCCAAACCGGTCCGGTAGATCCGGGAACCGGCCAGCCGACTACGGTTTCGACCCAGTGCCTCGTATTGAAAATGCTTAAAAGTAACCTGACCAACGTCAACGATCCGGTCTGGAACCTCATGATGAAAAACATCTACCAGATTCCGGGCGCGTTCCAGTTGGAGCAGGAAGATTTCCGATTCAACATCCTTTACACCGATCCGTCGCCGCTGAACTACATCACGCCGGTTGCCGGAACGCCGTTTCCGGCCGATCCGCCCGTAGCCGAGACACCGCTTTTGAAAGTATTCAATATGGACCGGCTCAATTCGTCCAACGATCCGCAGGTTGGCGGTGACGGATTCTTCGATTTCATTCCCGGGCTTACCGTCGATACGCAGAACGGCCGGATCATTTTCACGACGGTCGAGCCGTTCGGAAAGACGTTGTTCGACAAACTGAAGACCGCTCCGACACAAAACTATTACGGCGACCAGAGCTCATCGATCGATTACAACGCGAACCAGATGAAATATGTGTTCCGGAATATGTACAAAAGTACGCAGGCCGCGGCATTGCAGGACAGCGATAAGAACAAGTTCCAGCTCAAGGGCCGTTTCAAATCGACCGGCGGCGACGGAATCCCGATCGGTGCCTTCAACGTTCCGAGAGGTTCGGTAGTCGTGACGGCCGGCGGAAGGGTTTTGGCCGAAGGCATCGACTACAGTGTGAACTATCAACTGGGCCGCGTCCAGATTCTCGATCCGGCGCTTCAGGCTTCGGGTACGCCGATCCAGGTCTCGGTAGAGAACAACTCGGTTTTCGGTCAGCAGACACGCCGGTTTATGGGCGTCAACGTCGAACACAAATTCAACGATAAATTCCTCGTAGGCGCGACGTTCCTCAAAATGACCGAGAAACCGTTCACGCAAAAATCGAATTACGGACAGGAATCGGTCAACAATACCATTTTCGGGGCAAATGTGAACTATGCCACCGAAGTGCCGTTCCTGACCCGCATGGTCAACAAATTGCCGAACCTCGATACCGATGTGCCGTCTAACGTATCGTTAAGAGGCGAAATCGCATTCCTGAAGCCCGACACCCCGAAAGCGGATAAATTCGACGGCGAATCGACGATTTACGTTGACGATTTCGAAGGATCACAAACCACGATCGACATGCGTTCGCCTTATTCGTGGTATCTTTCTAGCGTTCCGGTGAAAAATACCGATCCGAGTCCGACCAATACATACCCGGATTTCGGCGCGAGTGCCAACGACCTTTCCTATGGTTATCACCGCGCGAAAATGTCGTGGTACAGCATCGATCCGACTTTCTATGCCCAGACGCCTACTGGATTGTCCAACCAGGACATCGGCTACAACGCCACACGGCGGATTTACAGCGAGGAATTGTATCCCGTAACTGATATTGCGGCCGGTCAGCTTCAGGTCGTCAATACACTCGACATGAGCTATTACCCGACCGAAAGAGGACCGTATAACTTTAACCCGATCGCAGCGGCGACCAATAGTTTTACGACGGCCGAAGCGCCGAACAATTTTGGCGGCATCATGCGCGCAATCAATTCGACGAATTTCGAGCAGGCCAACGTCGAGTACATTCAGTTCTGGATGATGGACCCTTATTACGACCCGGAAAACCTTGTCGACCCCAATGCACCGATCGCGGCTGCATCCAACACCGGTAAGATTTTCTTCGATTTGGGATCGATTTCCGAAGATGTGCTAAAAGACGGCAGAAAACAATATGAAAACGGTTTGGGCGGGAACTCGATCCTGGTGCCGACAATTTGGGGTAACGTCCCGGCGTCGCAGTCGCTAATCTATGCCTTCGATACCGATGCGGGCAACCGTACGGCACAGGACGTCGGACTTGACGGACTCAACGACAATGAGGAAGCGGCGAAGTTCCCTACATTCGCGGCTAACCCGGATCCGGCTGAGGACAATTATGAATATTTCCTGAGCGCTGACGGCTCTGTGCTCGATCGTTACAAAAACTACAACGGCATGCAGGGCAACTCGCCGGTGGATGTTTCTGACAACGACCGCGGCTCGACCACGGTTCCTGATGTAGAAGACATCAACCGCGACAATACCATGAACACGATCGATGCGTACTATGAATACAGTATCGATGTAAAACCGGGAGTTACTCTCGACGATCGTTATGTAACCGATATTAAAGAGCTGGATCACATCCCGAATCTGCCAACCGGAGCCCGGCAAACGCATGTAAGGTGGATCCAGTACAAAATCCCGATTTCAGAACCGGAAAATACGATCGGCGGGATTTCGGATTTCAGGACCATCAATTACATGCGGATGTTCATGACCGGGTTCAACAGCAACGTTACGATCCGTTTCGGTGCGCTCGACCTGGTGCGCGGCGAATGGAGAAGATATACCAATACGCTCGATTTGACCGATACCAACGTCGATGACGATGCGACCAATTTTGAAGTCCAGGCGGTCAACATTCAGGAAAACGGCGACCGTACGCCGATTCCTTACGTATCGCCTCCGGGAGTCGTAAGGGAAGAGCTTTACAGCGGCAACAGCGTGATCCGACAGAACGAGCAATCACTGTCGTTGCGCGCCTGCGATCTCGAACCGGGGCAATCCAACCCGATCGGAACCGGCGATTCGACCGGCGACTCGCGCGCGGTGTTCAAAAACGTCAGCGTCGACATGCGCCAGTTCAAGAACCTGAAAATGTTCCTCCACGCCGAATCGATTTCGGGCAACCCGGTGCCGTTGCAGGACAACCAGATGATCGGTTTCATCCGTTTCGGTAATGACTTTACGGAGAACTTTTACGAAGTCGAAATCCCACTGAAAGTATCGCCGCCAACCTCGACGACCGATACCGAAATCTGGCCTGAGGAGAACGAAATCGACCTATCGCTCGAATTGCTGACCAAACTGAAAATCCTCGCCATGGGAAGCAGCTCGCCCGTCGCCGATGCGAACGGAATCAAATACATGAACGAAGGCCAGCTCGACGCTTCGCTCGCCGGAAGGCCGAACGAACTCCGTCTGGGTATCCGCGGTAACCCGAATTTCGGATTGGTCCGGACGCTGATGGTCGGTATCAAAAACAATACTTTTAACCCGCCAATCCCGACGGGTGCGGCCTCGGCCCCACAGAATATTTGCGGCGAAGTCTGGTTCAACGAACTCCGTCTGGCCGATATGGACAACAAAGGCGGTATGGCAGCCGTGATCAACCTCGATTCGAACCTTGCGGATTTTGCGACTGTTTCGGCGGTCGGGAAAATGAGCACGGCCGGTTTCGGTGCACTCGAGGAAGGTCCGAACGAGCGGAGCCGCGAAGATATCCAGCAGTACAATCTGGTGACGAACGTCAACCTCGGGAAATTGCTTCCGAAAAAATGGGGCGTGACGCTTCCGTTCAATTATGCAGTCGGCGAGGAAACGATCACGCCGGAATATGATCCGTACAACCAGGACATCAAGCTTGACTTGTTGCTCGACAACACGGCCGATGCCGATGAGCGCGAAAACATCAAGAACCGCGCGATCGACTATACCAAGCGCAAGAGCATCAACTTTATCGGCGTTCGGAAAGAACGCGGCGAAAAGCAGAAACCGCACGTTTACGACCCGGAAAACCTGACGCTTTCCTATTCGTACAACCAGGTTGAGCACCACGATTTCGAGATCGAGAATTACATCGACCAGCAGGTGAATACGTCGGTTGATTATGCCTATACCTTCCAGAATAAGCCGATCGAGCCGTTCAAGAAAACAAAATTCATGAAGAAAAGCGGCTACTGGAAACTGCTGAGCGATTTCAATTTCAATTTCCTGCCGTCGAGTATTTCGTTCAATACGAACATTCTCAGGCAGTATAACCGCCAGCAATTCCGCCAGGTCGATGTCGAAGGCATTCCGATCGATCCCTTGTACCGGAGGAATTTCCTTTTCAATTACCAATACGGATTCAATTACAACCTGACCAAATCGCTCAAGGTGAACTATACCGTGGCCACCAACAATATCGTCCGGAATTATATCAACGACGAAGGCGTGCCCGACAATACGGTTGGAATCTGGGACGATTATTTCAATGTGGGCGAAGCGAACCACCAGTCGCAGCAACTGGTCGTGAATTACGAAATCCCGATCAACAAAATTCCGATATTCAGCTTCATCAAAGCGAATTACACCTATCAGGGCGATTACAGCTGGCAGCGCGCGTCGCTGGCATTGGCAACGGTTGAATCCAATGGCAACATTTACGATCTCGGAAATACGATCCAAAATGCGGCGTCGCACAAGCTGAACGCTTCGTTGACGATGGATACGTTCTACAAATACATCGGACTCGGCAAGACCGGCGCGAAAAAGCCGGCTGCCAAACCTGCCGCAGCCCCGAAACCGGGCGAAAAAATCACGACCGCGCCGCAGCCCAAAGCAGCCGAAGGCAACGTTTTCCTCGACGGGCTTGTGGGCGTTTTGACGAGCGTGAAGAACATCCAGGTAAATTATACCGATAACCGCGGTACAGTATTGCCGGGTTATTTGCCGGGCATCGGGTTTTTGGGAACTTCGCGGCCGACCGTCGGGTTTGTGCTCGGTTCGCAGGATGACGTCCGCTATGAAGCAGCGAAAAACGGCTGGCTGACCAACTATCCGGATTTCAACCAGAATTTCACGCAGGTCAAGAACAAGCTTTTGAATTTTACGGCGAATGTCGATTTGTTTCCTGATTTCAAAATCGATTTGACTGCCGACCGCAATTATTCGGAGAATTTCTCGGAACAATACGATGTGGATGAATTCGGGAATTACAATTCCAGATCTCCGTATACCTTCGGGAACTTCTCGATCTCGACCGTCATGCTCGCCACGTCGTTCAAGAAAAGCGACGAAAACGGCTCTTCGGCCTTCGACGATTTCCGCCACAACCGGATCATCATCGCCGACCGGTTGGCCGAGCAATATTACGGGACGACAGCCTATACCCGCGATGCAGAAGGTTATCCTTTAGGTTTCGGCAAGAACAGCCAGCAGGTATTGCTTCCGGCGTTCCTTGCGGCCTATACCGGATTGACAAGCAGCCCGATCGGTGAGCGCGCCGGCGGAATTTCGCTCGATGCGTTCCGCGATATCCCGATCCCGAACTGGACCGTCAAATACAGCGGGCTGATGCGTTACAAGTTTTTCAAGGACCGATTCAAGCGCTTTTCGCTCCAGCACGGTTACCGCGCGTCGTATACGATCAACTCGTTCCGTTCGAATTTCGATTACGACCAGAACCCGACCGGTCTCGATGCGTCGAACAACCTGCGTCCGAAAACGATCATTTCGAACGTCAACCTCGTCGAGCAGTTCAACCCGCTGATGCGCGTCGATTTCGAAATGAAGAACTCGCTGAAGATTTTGGCCGAAGTCAAAAAAGACCGAGCGTTGTCGATGAGTTTTGACAACAACCTGCTGACTGAAGTTACCGGAATGGAATACGTGGCCGGAGTCGGCTACCGTTTCAAGGATGTTACGATTACCTCGCGACTGGCCGACAATCCGCAGGGAATCATCCGGAGCGACATCAACGTCAAGGCCGATCTTTCGTACCGCAACAACAAGACGATTGTCCGTTACCTGGATTACGACAACAACCAGCTCGGCGGCGGGCAGAACATCTGGTCGCTGAAACTGACCGCGGATTATTCGTTCAGCAAAAACCTGACGGCGATTTTCTATTACGACCATTCGTTCTCGAAAGCCGTGATTTCGACCTCGTTCCCGATGACGAACATCCGCGCCGGTTTTACCTTGCGGTACAACTTTGGAAACTAATCGAAATTAGCGCAAAAAATAATTGAAAAATGGCTAGGTAAATTTTACATTTGCCGTCTAACAAATTCACAACAAATATGAACATACCAGCACACCTGAAGTACACGAAAGACCACGAATGGATCAGCCTCGACGGCGATGTCGCCACGATCGGCATTACCGATTTCGCGCAAAAAGAACTCGGCGACATCGTGTATGTGGAAGTCGAAACGCTCGACCAGACACTCGATAAGGAAGAAGTTTTCGGAACCGTCGAAGCTGTAAAAACCGTATCGGATTTGTTCCTTCCGCTAGCGGGCGAGATTATCGAATTCAACGACGATCTGGAAACGAATCCCGAGACCGTCAATTCCGACCCATACGGAAAAGGCTGGATGATCAAGGTGAAAGTTTCCGATACGTCCGATTTCAACACGCTTTTATCAGCCGACGATTACAAAGCGCTGATCGGTGGCTAAAAAAATCTGGCTTTGTGTCGCACTGGGCTGGACTTTGGTTATCGCGGTCCTTTGCCTGGTCAGTTTCAACGAATTGCCGCAGGTAAAAATTGAAGGCGCCGACAAATACGTCCATGCCACGTTCCATTTTCTGTTTGCGATTTTTTGGTATCAGTATTTTACTGCAGATTCTGTCATGCCGAAACGGCGAGTGCTTGGAAAAGTACTATCGCTATCCATCATTTACGGCTGCCTGATTGAGATAGCGCAGGAATGTTTCACTACGACAAGACATGCCGATATCAAGGATGTACTGGCGAATTTCACCGGTGCCGCTTTAGCCGTTTTGCTGCTCGCGCTTGCCGATCGGTCGGGAAAAAGCCGGAGCGTATAAGAAATATCAGAAAAAAGTCCTGCTTCGGCGGGATTTTTTTATTTTTATCCCGTTATTGCCTTGCCGAATATAATTCGTAAAAAATCATGAACATCAGGGAATATCTCGATTCGACTTACCTGAAGACCGCAGCGCAGGCCGGCTTGTCGGAAGCCGAAAACGACCGCGTTGCCAAAGGGTTTATCCAGGAAGCGGTCGACGAGCATTTCAAGCTGGTCATGATCAGGCCCGAACAGGTTCAGGTCGCGCGTGAGATGATTGACAAAGCCGATTCGAACGTTTTGGTCGGAACAGTCATCGATTTCCCCAACGGCGATGCGCCTTTGTGCCAGAAATGGGATGAAGCGAAAAAAGCCATTGCGGACGGCGCCGACGAGCTCGATTTCGTCTGCAATTACAAGAACTTCAAAAACGGCGAAACCGATCTGCTCAAACAGGAAATTTACGAAGGCACGAAACTCGGGCTCGAACATCTGAAAACCGTCAAATGGATCATCGAGGTTGCGGCGCTGACCGATAAGGAAATCGCGCAGCTTTCAGCGCTGGTCAAAGGCGTCGTCGTATCGCATTTCGAAGGACATTACAATGCCGTTTTCGTCAAATCGTCGACCGGGTTTTACCAAACCGGGAACGGACATCCCAATGGCGCCACGATTCCAACGATAACAATCATGCTCGAAAATGCCGCGCCTTTGCCGGTAAAAGCTGCGGGCGGTGTGCGTACTTACGCCGAAGCGATGGAAATGATCAATCTCGGCGTAAAAAGAATCGGCACTTCCGCGGCCAAAGCTATTGCCGACGGCGGGATTTCGGCAACCGATTATTAAATTAAAATCATCGTATGAAAAAATACCTTTTCCTTTTCTTTTTGCTGGCTTCGGTTTCCCGGGCACAGGTGAACCGCGAGGTCGAAAAAGCGCCCGTTTTCCCGGGTTGCGAAGGCATGCAGACGCAGGAACTCGAATCTTGTTTTTACGGCAAGGTCGAGGATTTCGTCTACAACAATTTCAAGGTTCCGGAAAGCCTAGGCGATTACAAAGGAACTTTGGCCGTGCTTTTCGAAGTGAACGCCGAGGGGAATTTTACGGTGCTTTATGTCGATTCGAACAATGCCGATCTCACAGCCGAAAGCAAGCGGATTTTTGCGGCGATTCCCAAAATCACGCCGCCGTCTTACAACGGGAATCCGACTTATGCCAAATACACGATCAAAATCCATATTCCGCTGCTCAAGCCGGGCGAAACACCGCCGGTAGTAAGCGCGCCAAAAGAGCCGCCGTACAGCAAGGCTAAATTTGACAAGGAACTTCAGGAATTCGACAGCATCAAGCTTACAAAGTTTCGGAATCCGCAACTCACGAGCCACCTGAATATTCCGTTTTCGCACGATTATTACTCGCAGTTCGATCCGGCGCTGAACCAGGTCGGAAGCAACAATCATACGGGATCGAAACCGTTTACCTACGCCGAGGTCGCCAAATATTATGACATCAACGAAGCCAACAACAAGATCAGGAAAAACAGGTCGGGCTGGTTTGGCAAAAAGCTCTGGGATGAAAATATAGTCGAAATCCAGGGTGAAGGCTATTGGTTTACGCTAAACCCGATTTTCGATCTGCAGGGCGGAAAAAGTTCGCCGGGAAATGTCGATTACACTTACGTCAATACGCGCGGGCTGCAGTTTCAGGGCGGATTGGGCGAGCAGGTCAATTTTACGACGACCATTTTTGAAAGTCAGGGACGGTTTGCCGATTACTATAACGGATATGCCGAATCGATCGCGCCGGCAGGCGGAAACCCGGCAATCATTCCGGGAATCGGGATCGCGAAACGGTTCAAGACCGACGCCTACGATTTCCCGATGGCCGAAGCCAACCTGTCGTTCACCCCGAACAAATTCTTCAACCTGCAGCTGGGTTACGGCCGGAATTTCATCGGCGACGGCTACCGTTCTTTGCTCGAAGGCGACGCCGCGAGCCCGTATCCGTATTTCAAGCTCAATACGACGTTCTGGAAAATCAAGTACACCAATACTTATATGTGGCTCAAAGATGTGCGACCGGAAGTTACCGAAGACCGGACTTACGCGACAAAATACATGGCCAACCATTACCTGAGTTGGAACATGTCCAAACGTTTCAACATGGGCTTTTTCGAATCGGTCGTGTGGGCCGATACCAACAACCGCGGTTTCGACATGAGTTTCGTGAATCCGATCATTTTTTACCGTTCGGTCGAATTCTCTTCGTCGGCGCGGAGTGGAAACGCACTTTTGGGAGCTACGGGGAAATACAAAGTGAACAACAGCGTCAATCTTTACGGCCAGCTGCTCGTTGACGAATTCTCGCTCGACGAGATCAAAAGCGGAAACAACAGCTGGAAAAACAAATACGGCTACCAGCTCGGCGCGAAATACTACAATGCTTTCGATATTGACGGTTTGCTGCTTCAGTTTGAATACAACCACGTGCGGCCGTATGTTTATGCGCATAGCGATCCGCTCACCAATTACGGGCACGACAACCAAAGCATGGGCCATCCGTGGGGCGGAAATTTCGAAGAGGCGATTGCGATCGCGCGATATCATCACGGGCGCTATTTCGCCGATGCCAAATTGACTTACGGAAAGCGCGGGCTCGACTTTGACACGGCCGAGGACAGCTTTAACTATGGCGGAAATATTTACAAGGATTATGAGGAAAACAGGCCGTATGACGCTGGGGTGAAAGTAGGGCAGGGAAATAAGACGACCGTGTTTATCGCCGATGTGCAAGCCGGCTACCTGATTAATCCGTCAACGAACCTGAAGGCTTTTGCGAGCGTAATCTATCGCAATTTCGACCCGACGCAGGAAACGGCAACGGCGTTTAAGGATTCGACGACATGGTTTTCGGTCGGTTTGCGATGCGACATTTTCAACTGGTATTTCGATTATTGAAAGGTTGTTCCGGTCAGCGCCGCGTTAGGGATTGAAGCGGGCACCGCGTGTAGCTGAAAGCCCGGGCCGCTATCGAGGTGAAAGCGACTGGCTTTTGCCGAAGATATGGGCAACGCCCCAACGCCAAAAAATCAAAAAACTTTGTGACGCCGCAACTTTGATACTTTGCGGCTGTGCCTTATCTTTGCACCAGTTTTTTAAAACCTAATGCAAACCTCATTGGATACCGTACCGAAAACATTTTCCCTAAAGGCAGCTTTTACCGATTTTAAGGAAATCACCAAGGCCGGACTGGCGGTGAGCGTTTTGTTTTCGTCGATTGCCGGATATTTGCTGGGTTTCGACGAGGCGCATCCGTTCCAATGGCGAATTTTGATCATGCTGATGATCGGCGGGTATTGCATGGTCGGCGCATCGAACGCTTTCAACCAAGTCATCGAAAAAGACCTCGACGCCTTGATGGACCGAACCAAAAACCGACCGGTTCCCTCGGGCAGGATGACGCCGTCTTTCGCACTTGGAATCGCCTTTACGCTCACGATCATCGGGATTGTGCTGCTTTACCTGATCAACCCGAAAACGGCCATGTTCGGCGCGGTTTCGATTTTCCTTTACACCAGTGTTTATACGCCGCTCAAGACGCGGACGCCATTATCGGTTTTTGTAGGCGCCTTTCCGGGCGCTATTCCGTTCATGCTGGGCTGGGTTGCTGCAACGGGCAATTTCGGGATTGAAGCCGGAACGCTGTTTTTGATCCAGTTTTTCTGGCAGTTCCCGCACTTTTGGGCCATCGGCTGGTTCTTGTATGACGATTACGAAAAGGCGGGATTTTTCATGCTGCCGACCGGAAAAAAAGACAAATCCACGGCGATGCAGACGATGCTTTATACGATCTGGCTCATGATCGCTTCGCTGCTCCCGGCTTTAGGCTATACAGGACAGCTGCACATTTCGGTCGTTGCGGCGGTCATCGTGTTTCTGCTTGGCTTGTGGATGTTGTTCTATGCGGTGAAACTCTACCAGGAACGCACGGCAAAGGCTGCAAAAAAACTGATGCTGGTGAGTGTTTCCTATATTTCGCTCCTCCAGATTGTTTATATAATCGACAAATTTTTAAGATAAGATATGAAAGCGAAAGCACCCATGATGACCGAAGAGGAACATAAATCGAGGTCCGATCGATCGTATAAATTGATTCTCGGTTTTGCAATGGTGAGTATGACGATGATGTTCGCCGGGCTTACGAGCGCCTTTATGGTCAGTAAGTCGCGCGCCGACTGGATGAAAAATTTCGAGATGCCGACGCCGTTTTTTATCAGTACGGCAATCATTATTTGCTGCAGCATCACGTTTCATTTAGCTAAAATGGCCATCAAAAAGGATGACCGGAAAACCGTTACGGCAATGCTTTTCGCGACGCTTGTCCTGGGCTGTTTGTTCGCGTATTTCCAGTTTCAGGGCTTCCATGCGTTTTATTTGCGGCACATTTATCCGGCGGGCGGAAGCGGTTCGATCAACCTGTCGTTCGTGTATGTGATCGTCCTTGCGCATTTGGCGCACCTTGCGGGCGGAATAATTTCACTTTTGATCATAATTTATAATCATTTTAAACAAAAATACAACGCCTCACAAACCCTTGGAATTGAACTCGGTGCAATGTACTGGCACTTTCTTGATTTACTGTGGATTTATTTGTTTTTATTTTTATATTTCGTCAAATAAGAAAAAAACGTAAATTTGGGAACTTTTAACAGCAACTCTTACTATGGAAGCGACAACTACTGTGAATAGCGGTGAAAAAATCTGGGGCGGCGGAAACGAGCCGATGGGCGCCCATTATGGCAAATTGATGATGTGGTTCTTCATCGTGTCGGATGCCCTGACCTTCTCCGGATTCCTGGCTGCTTATGGTTTTTCAAGGTTTAAATTCATCGAGACCTGGCCGCTTCCGGACGAAGTGTTCACGCACTTTCCGTTCATGCACGGCGTATCGGCACCGATGTATTATGTGGCCTTTATGACCTTTATCCTGATTTTCTCGTCCGTGACCATGGTTTTGGCCGTGGATGCCGGACACCGGATGAAGCAGAAAACCGTTGCGATTTATATGTTGCTGACCATTCTCGGCGGTCTGATTTTCGTCGGGTCGCAGGCTTGGGAGTGGAAAAATTTCATCAAGGGCGAATACGGCGCAATCGAGACCAAGGGCGGAAGCCTGCTGCAGTTCGTCAACCAGAAAGGGGAAAGAGTAGCGCTCAAGGATTTCGTAGTCCAATTGCCGGAAGCAAGGGAAGAATTGACACGAAGCCGCGGAAAATGGTACATGGAGGAAGAGTCGCTGCCGACATTTTCGGTTACCGAAGTACAGGCCGCGTTTGCCGCGCATCCGGAACTTCTGGTCCGTACCGAAAGGATTTACCAAGGCACGAAAGAAGATCAAGCCGATAAAAGATTGCAGGAAGGCCTGAACCACGTGAAACACAAGGAAGTGCTTACCCGTGAAGCCTCGGAAGGCATGATGGCCAATGCGCACCTGGTCGTGGAAGGCGCCAACCTGAAAAGGAACGAATACGGAAGCAAGCTTTTTGCGGACTTCTTTTTCTTCATTACCGGTTTCCACGGATTCCACGTATTTTCAGGAGTTGTCATCAACTGCATCATTTTCATCAACATCCTGTTGGGAACCTACGAGAAAAGAAGAAGCTACGAAATGGTCGAGAAAGTCGGTTTGTACTGGCACTTCGTGGATTTGGTCTGGGTGTTCGTATTCACGTTCTTCTATCTGGTTTAATCGCAAAAATTTAGCATCATGGCACACGCACACGAATCCAACTCGAAAAGAATCTGGCAGGTTTTCATCCTGTTGTCGATCATAACCACTGTCGAGGTTTTCCTCGGTATCCGCAAACCCGATTTTCTCCACATGCATACCCTGCTCAGCATGAACCTGCTCAACTGGGTGTTCATCGCACTGACCATCGTCAAGGCCTATTACATCGTCTGGGCGTTCATGCACATGGAAGGCGAACGCGCGAGCCTGCGCTGGGCCGTCGTTTCGTCAGTGATTTTCCTGGTTTTGTACTTGCTCTTTATCCTCTTGGTTGAGGCAGATTATATTTATGAGGTGTTTAGGACTTCCACGATAAAATGGAATTTTTAACGACAATATTAATTCACAAAAAAGACGGTTTTTAGACCGTCTTTTTTTATTTTTGCACTTCAATATCCGCTGTTTGCAATGAAAAAAAAAGCAATTCTTTTCGTCCTGTTTGTACTGCCGATCGTTGCCTATCTTTTTTTCGCTTCCGGAATCAACAGCTTTACCAAATTGCCGACCGTTACGCCTAAAGTAGCCGATTTCGGCCCGTGGCCCGGACTAAACGGAGAAACGGTTTCGCTCAATAACAAAATCACCGTACTGGGTTTCGGCGGCACCGAAATCCTGAAAAACCGCGGCAGTCTTTTCAATCTCGCCCAACGCATTTACGAAAGATACCACGAGTTCAAAGATTTGCAGTTTGTGACAATCTGCCCCGTCGGGACCGAAAAGGATGCACAATACATTTCCGGACAATTTGCCAGCCTCGCCAAAGACAAGAACTGGCATTTCCTTTTTGCCGAGCCTGAAGAAATCCAGCGGTTTTATGACGGATTGAAACTCAAAGGCAAACTCGACGCACATTTGGCCACGCCGAACGTCTTCATCATTGACAAAGAACGCAACCTGCGCGGTCGCAAAGGCAAAGACGGTTATAAGGAAGGCTACGATACGTTCCATCCGTCGGACCTGAGCAACAACATGCTTGACGATTTCAAGGTCATTTTGTACGAATACCGCGCCGCGCTTAAGAAAAATCACAATGCCTCGAAAGAGCTTGACAATACCGCAAATGAAAAATAAATCCTATATCGGCATTTCGTTCATCGTCCTGATTTTCGGGATTTGGGCCGTGCCTAAAATCGTCGAACGCGTCAAGAACGGCGATGTCGTAAAAGGCACCGGGCTCGACCGCGTAACGGGAAGCAATGGCGAAGCATCGCTGATGGCCATCGGAACCGCGCCCAAGTTCGAACTGACCGACCAGAACGGCAAAACGATCAGCAATGCCGATTACAAAGACAAAGTCTACGTCGTCGAATTTTTCTTCACTTCCTGCCCGAGCATCTGCCCGAAAATGAACCGCAACATGGTCGAGGTCCAGAATACTTTTTTCGGCAATCCGAATTTCGGGATCGCATCCATCAGCATCGACCCGAAACACGATACGCCCGAAGTGCTGAAAGCGCATGCACAAACGCTCGGCGCAACTTCGTCGAACTGGCATTTTCTGACGGGCGATCAGGATTACATCATGAACATTTCAAATAAAGGGTTCAATCTTTATGCGGGATTGAACCCGAAAATTCCCGGCGGATTCGAGCACTCGGGTTATTTCGCGCTGATCGACAAAAAGGGCAATATCCGTTGCCGTCAGGATGAGAACGGCAATCCGGAAGTCTATTACGACGGCATCGAACCGGCGGGCGTTCTGGCGCTCAAAAAAGACATCAAAATTCTGCTCGATGAATAATCCGGAAAACAACGCGGTAGAAAAAAGGTTCAGCGCGTTCATCATCGTCGTATCGATTGCGATTCCCTTGATCGTAGCGGGCTTGTTCTCCGTGAGGTTGAAAGACTTCGGGTTCCAGGTTCAGCCCTTGTCGTTTCTGCCGCCGATTTATGCGACGATCAACGGGCTTACTGCCATCGTTTTGGTCGTTGCCGTCCGGGCAATCCGAAAAGGAAACCGGAAACTCCACGAAAAACTGATGACGTTCGCCATCGTACTTTCGGTATTGTTCCTGATCATGTACGTCGCGTATCACATGACCGCCGAAGCCACGAAATTCGGAAGCACGACCACTTGGGTGCGTTGCGTTTATTTTTTCCTGCTGATCTCGCACATCCTGCTTTCGATCGGTATCATTCCGCTGGTATTGGTGACCTACGTCCGGGCGCTCGCCGAACGCTTTGACAGGCATCGTAAAATCGCTAAAATCACATTCCCGCTCTGGCTGTATGTCGCCGTGACCGGTGTCATCGTTTACCTGATGATTTCCCCGTATTATGCCAATTAGGAAAGAAATAAAATATCGAATGTTCGGCAAATGGATGGCAATCTTCATGTTCTGCTTGTTTTCCGTTTCGGCAAACGCCCAGTGCGCGATGTGCCGCGCCGCGCTCGAAGGCGAAGGCAATGCCGCGAAGGCCGAAGCGGTCAACGACGGAATCGTTTACCTGATGGCCATTCCGTATATCATGGTTGCCGCCGTAGGATATTTCGTTTACAAGACGCAAACCGGCAAAAAGAAAGGGTAATTACTTCAGTCCGTCGACGGTAACGTTCACGTCGCCGTCAACTTTTACAAACGCCACGATCGCCTTATTGGTCAGCTGGATTTTCTGGAACTGGATGTCGTCCATCGTGCCGTTGACGAAAACGCCCGGCATCGGCGAATAGTTTTTCAAGTATTTGAGCATGTTCTGCTTGCCTTCGTCGAGGTTCGGCTTGATCGAATACCGGCAGTTTTCCTGAATTTTCCGCAAGATCATTCCTTGCGCGAGCCAGTTGGCCGTGCGCAGCAGCCTACTTTTCGTGTCGAGCGCATAATCGAGCTGGTCGAAGAAAATCTCCTTCGTCTGGTCGTTGTACTGTGGGAAACCGGTCAGGTAAACCGTTCCGTTGATGCTTCCGGTCATGTCGAGCGCGATGACTATTTTTCCGTTTTTGTGCCAGATTCCGATGTTCTGCACCGTGACTTTCCGCTTTCCCGACGCGAATTCCTGTCCGGCGAAATTCTTCATCATGATTTTCGACGCATCTTCATAAGTCGATACCGCGACGATGTTCGCACTCACGCGGTCCGGAATTTTCGTTACGGGTTTCAAAACGATCTTGTCTCGGTCGAATTTTGACGCCGGCTGTTGCCCGATCAGCGTTTCCATATTGCATTTCAGTCCCATTTTGAGTGTGATCGCATCTTTTTTCAGTTCCGAATCGGTCGTGTATAATTCAATCGGCACGATGCGGAGCCAGCTTTGGTAGGTTTCGCTCATTTCCAGCGGCGTCGTGATTTTCTGGAGCGCGTCGAGTATGTTGGGCTTGAAATCCATCGATTTGGCGATTGCGGCATCGATGCTGTTCTCGATTTTCGATTTGAACAATTTTATGGCAGGATTGATCAGGTACGTGATCGGAACCTGTTTCCCGAGAACGGTCGTCGTCGGGCTTTCGTTCCAGTCGAGCGACTGCAGTGTCGTTATGGTATTCATCTTCCAGTTGGTCAATGCGGCGCTGCTCAAAAGCGTCACGTTTCCGTTGAGATTGAACTCGCGCACCGAATACAAATCGACGCCGAGCTTGTTCGTCCCGATGCGGTATTTCACCAAAACTTTCAACGGCAAAACCGTCTTTATTTTTCCGTTCAGGTTTTCGATCGTGATCGGCGCCTGTTTCCAGATTTTCATCTCGACGTCGTCGTCGTCTATTTTGTTGTCTTCATAAATCAATCCGCTCAGGTATTTGTTGGTCTGGTTCTCGATGTCCTTGAGCTTGATGCTGACCGGCAGGTTGATGTAGGAAACCGCAGTTTCGTAAGCCAATGGCGCGGCATTATCGGGCTCGGGTTTCAGCGCTGCGATTTTCTGGGTCGAAGAACAGCCTGAAAACAACAAGGCAAAGGCAAAAAACGTTATCGGAAATAAGTTTCTGGACATGACGGATTTGATTTCGGGCAAAATTACGCAATCCGTTTTACAATTCCGAAGCGTAACAACACGTCGTCCGAAGTCAATATTAATCTTCTCAAAAAAGATATAAATCTTACAAAATATAATTAAATTTGCGGGGGTCGAAACCTGACTTTCCTGTCTTTATGAAGAAAATTATCTGGCTTATTTTACCGCTTATGGTTTTTTCCGGCCTCCGGGCGCAGGAAAAAAAATGGACCTTGCAGGAATGTGTAGATTACGCGCTCAAGCACAACATCACCATCCGCCAGACCGATCTGGACAACGACCTTGCGGCTATCGAAAAGAAAGATGCGATCGGGAATTTCCTCCCGGCAATCAATGCCGATGCGTCGCATTCCTGGAACATTGGCCTGAACCAGAACATCACGACCGGACTTCTGGAAAACCAAACCACGCAATTTACCTCGGCCGGGCTCAACGTCGGATTGAACCTGTATAACGGACTGCAAAACCAAAACCGGTTGCGGCGCGCTAAGCTTTCGCAATTGGCGGCCCAGTATCAATCGACCAAAATGCGCGACGATATTTCGCTGAACGTGGCCAACGCTTTTTTGCAGATCATCTTCAACAAGGAGAACCTAAAAGTCCAGAAAGAACAGCTCGCCATCAACCAGAAACAACAGGAACGGACCGAGCAGCTTGTTGGCGCAGGTTCTGTGCCACGCGGCGATTTGCTCGACATGAAGGCGACCGTGGCCACAAGCCAGACCGCGGTAATCAATGCCGAGAATACCCTGCTGCTTTCAAAACTCAGTCTGGCGCAATTGCTCCAATTGGACGATTTCCAGAATTTCGACATCGTCGACCGCGATTACGATGTCCAGGAAAGCCCGACGATGAACGAAACCCCGCAAACCATTTACGACAAAGCCAAGGAAATCCGTGTCGAGCTTAAGCTTGCCCGGACAAACCTCGATATCGCCGAGCGCGACGTCAAGATTTCACGCGGAACGTACCAACCGAACCTGCAAGGCTTTTACAGCTTTACGACCCGCGCCGGCTATTCGGACCGTTTTCTCGGCGTAGACGGCGAGGGCAACCCGATCATTGCCGGGCCGCTGCCGGTTTTCGACCAGTTCAGCGAGAACAAAGGACATTCGTTCGGGCTACAGCTCAGTATCCCGATCCTGAACGGATTTTCGGCTCAGAATGCCGTCGCCCGTTCGAAAGTCGCGCTTGAAAAATCCAAGATCGCCTATTCGCAGGCCGAACTCGATCTGGAAAGAAACGTCTATACCGCGTTCACCGATGCCAAAGGTGCACTCAATGCTTACGAATCGGCGGCCGTCGCACTCGAAGCCCGCGAGGAAGCGTTCAATTATGCAAAGGAAAAACTTGCCGTTGGGCTGATGACCGCATTCGAGTTCAATCAGGCGCAGACGCTTTTCGTCAACGCACAATCTGAAGTGCTCCGGACCAAATACGATTACATTTTCAGGGTGAAAGTAGTGGAATTCTATTTTGGCATCCCGTTAACCATAAACTAAGAACCATGTCTAAAAAAACACTTTATTATCTGATCGGCGGCGCGCTTGGCTTGATTATACTTTTGGTCATACTTTCAAAAGCCGGCGTTTTTGGCGACAGGGAAGAAGGCAAGGAAGTCGAGATCGCGAAAGCCGACGAAATGACGATTGTCGAAACCGTTTCGGCGACGGGGAAAGTGCAGCCTGAGGTTGAAGTCAAGATTTCCTCGGAAGTCTCGGGCGAAATCATCGATCTTCCGATAAAAGAAGGACAGGTCGTCAAGAAAGGCGAGATGTTGGTCAAAATTAATCCGGATTTGTATACTTCCGGATTGAACCGCACCGTTGCAGGATTATCCGAAACCAAAGCCGGGCTGAGCCAGGCCGACGCACAGTTCAAGGAAGCCAAAGCCAGTTACGACCGCAACAAAGGCCTTTTTGACAAAGGCATCATTTCAAAATCGGATTGGGACAAAGCCGTTTCGTCGTTCGAAGTTGCCAAGGCGGCCAAACAATCGGCGTATTACAATGTGCAAAGCGCTTCGGCGACCGTCCGCGAAGCCAAGGACAATTTAGGCAGGACGACAATTTTTTCGCCTGCCGACGGTACGATTTCGATGCTCAACGTCGAGCTCGGTGAGCGTGTTCTGGGAACAAAAGAAATGGCCGGAACTGAAATCCTGCGCGTCGCGAACCTGAACAATATGGAAGTCGAGGTCGATGTGAACGAGAACGACATCGTCAAGATCAGCGTAGGCGATTCGGCCAAAGTCGAGGTTGACGCTTATCTGAAAAAAGAATTCAAAGGCATCGTAACCAGCATTTCAAATTCGGCTGCGACCGCGACTACGGCCGACCAAGTGACAAATTTCAAGGTGAAAGTCCGTATCCTCAAGGATTCGTATCAGGATTTACTCGAAGGAAAACCGGCAAGCTATTCGCCGTTCAGGCCGGGAATGACCGCAACGGTCGATATCATCACCAAAAAGAAGGAAAAAGTCATTGGCGTCCCGATCAGCGCGATTGTGATGAAATCGGACACATCGGCAACGAAAAAGCCGACGATCGAAAAGAAACCGGGCGATGAAAAGGTAAAGACGAAAAACGACAAGAAATTCGAATGCGTTTTCGTGCGATCCAACGGTAAGGCAAGACTCAGAATGGTCAAGACAGGAATTCAGGACGAAACCAATATCGAAATCAAGAGCGGCCTCCAAAAAGGCGACGAAGTCATTACCGGGCCATATACCACAGTAACCAAAGAACTCAATCCCGGCGATAAAGTGACCACGGGCACCGGTAAGAAAAGCGACGACAAAAAGGAAGGCAAGACATCGGTAACCATTGACTAATGGCTTACATCCTCAATATTGAAACCGCGACAAAGAACTGTTCGGTTGCCGTAGCCCTGGACGGAGAAGTCGTTGCCCGCAAAGAATTGGCTACCGAAGGTTATTCGCATGCCGAAAAACTCCATGTTTTTATCGATGATTCGCTTCGCGAGGCCGGATTGGATTATAAGGATCTTTCGGCGGTCGCGGTCAGCAAAGGACCGGGTTCATACACCGGTCTCAGGATCGGCGTTTCGGCGGCTAAAGGATTTTGTTTTGCGTTAGACATTCCGCTGATTGGTATTGATACGTTCGAAATATTGGCCCAACAGATAAACATTTCGGAAGGCGTCATCGTTCCGATGCTCGATGCGCGTCGCATGGAAGTCTACAGCGCTGTTTTTGACAAAGCCAAACGGAAAATCCGCGAAACGAAAGCAGAAATCATTACGCCGGATTCCTTTTCGGATATCAACGAAAAAATTCACATTGTCGGCGATTGCCAGCAAAAACTCCGCACGGTTTTAAACGGTGAAAATTTTATTTATCACAACGATATCGTTTACCCGTCGGCGGCATATATGGCAGCATTGAGCTACGATAAATTCAATAAAAAAATCCTTGAGGACGTGGCTTATTTCGAGCCGTTTTACCTCAAGGATTTTTTGGTGACTTCTAAGTAATTACAAGGTGCTCAGGAAATCCGCGAGCTTTACCATATCTTCATCCTTATCCGAAATCTTGTTGTTTTTCGCGTATTCGCTGATTTGGGCTTCCTTGCCTGGGAAAAGCTTGATCAGTTCCTTCTTTTTCGGAGAAAGATATACGATCGGGTTGTCTTTTATGCCGATGTAATACTTCAATGCTGTTTTCTTGTAAGTCGCAGGCCGTGTACTTTCATAACCGTTGGACGGTTCCGATTCGGGTTGGTAAAGCATTTTTTGCCTCGCGTATATTTTCAGCGCCGGATAACTGGCTACAGAAATCAGATAACCCGTGTAGCTTTCGCCCTGATCGGTAGTATAGTCGGTATAAGTGTAGGAAGTTTTTCCGTCGATGGTCGTGATGGTTTTTCCTTTTTCGGCAGGCAAACCCTGAACTTTATCGCCATTCTGGAACTCGATCTGATCGTTGTATGCGTTGTAACGAATCAGCGTTACCGAACCTTCACCAATTTTAGCTGGAAGAAAATTCGGGTTGTAATACTGGGTGCCGACCGTGTCTGCCTTGTCGGCGGTTTTGGTGAACATCGCGCCCTGAGTCGCCATATTCTTGTCGATATTCACTGAAGTAGACTGCTGCGCATATTGCAGTTGTGTAAAAAAAGCAAAGCCGGTTAAGGCAAGTGTCTTCAAATTTTTCATTGTGGTTTAGTAGATTAACAGTTTTTAATTTAGCGCGGCAAGGTATGAAAAAACTCAACTTCGGCCATGCAAATTATGTTATTTTTTAGAGTGTTCGATATTGTACGGCTGGATTGAAATGCCGGCCGCATCAAAAGCGCTTTTACAATTTTCAAGAACATCCGAAGTCATGCCGGCAAAATCCTCGATTTTCGACCACGGCCTGATAGCCAGCAAGATAGCCGAAGGCGTCAGTTCCCGTACGGCAACCGTAGGCTCGGGTTTCTTCAGCACTTTTGGATTGTTTTTCAGGATTTCCAGTATGATGTCTTTCGCAGTGCGGATGTCGGTCTCGTAAGAAATCGCAAGAGTCAGTTCGGCCCGCCGGGTTTTCTCGACCGAATAATTGATGATCGTGCCGTTCGACAGAATCCCGTTCGGTACAAAAATAGTCTGGTTCGTGCCGGTAATGAGTTTGGTCACGAAAATCTGGATTTCGCTAACGGTTCCGGTTACGCCCTGCGCCTCGATCGTGTCGCCTACGCGAAACGGCTTGAAGAGAATAATCAGCATTCCGCCCGCGAAGTTCGACAGCGATCCCTGCAACGACAGTCCGACCGCCAATCCCGCTGCGCCCAAAACCGCAACAAACGACGAGGTTTCGATGCCGAGCCGCGAAATGAACGTGATGAAAAGCAGCACCCGCAACGCCCAAAGCAGGATATCGGCGAGGAATTTCGACAGCGTCGGGTCGAGCTCGCGTTTCACCATAATACTTTTTACGAGCCGGTTGATAAAACGGATTGCATAAAGCCCGACAATCAGCACCAGGAAGGCCGAAATCAGTCTTGGGCAATAATCGACGAATTTCCTGAAAAATGCCGACAGATAATCATCGAGCGAATTGACGTATAAAAAAAGTTTCATTTAAAATGAAGGTTTAATCTGGGTAAGCATGTTTTCGTAATCGGTTTCGGGCAGTCCGCAGGTTTTATTGCGGCAAACATAAAACAGCATTTCGTTTTTTACAAACCGGTTTTCCAGGAACGGGAGCGCCGAAGGCTTGTCCGTCGCCGCAACGACCGTGTTGGGAACGTATAAACGGTTTATCTTGGCAATATATTTTGCGGCATCGCTTCCGCAGATGGCCAGTTCGCGTTGCAGCGTGGAAAAATTCAGGAAAACATCGAGCCAGTTCGAGAACGCCGACGGATAATCGATACCCGGAATGATGCGTCGCAGCATGGTTTCGCAGGTTTTTTCGTAATGCGGCTGCGCGAAATAAATCCCGAGCCGGTAAAGGTTTTTGGCCATCGCCGAATTGGACGCCGGAATCACGTTGTCCTCAATTTCGAAATGCGGAACGATCAGCCGGTCGTCGAGATCGGAAGTGAACCTGAAAAATCCGGACGCGTCGTAAAAATGCTCAAAGCAATAATCGGTGAGCTGGCGGGAATAATGCAGCCATTTTTCGTCCAAAGTGACTTCATACAAGGCGATGAAGGCGTCGATCGTAAAAGCGTAATCTTCGAGATAGGCGTTGATCGCCGCGCTGCCGTTTTTGAAGCTCCGGAAAAGATTTCCATCGCCCGACCAAAGATTTTTGACGACGAATCCCGCGTTTTGCAAAGCCGTTTCGAGGTCGTTTTCATTGCCAAGCGCTTTGTAAGCGTCGATAAAACCCTTTAGCATGATCGCGTTCCATGAAGTCAGGCATTTGTCGTCGAGCCTTGGCTTCGGACGTTTTTCGCGCCGGTCGAAAAGAATTTTTTCCCAGGAATGTTTTTTGGATTGAAGCTCCGAAACGGGCATTTTGTGTTTCGATGCGATTGTTTCCAACGATTCGTTTTGGATCAGGACGTAATTTCCGTTTTCCCAATGCCCGAAATCGTTGATGTTGAAAATTTCCGCGAATAGCCCGAAATCGTTCCCGAGCAAATCCTGCAATTCCGGTTTGGTCCAAACGTAGAATGCGCCTTCTTCGAGATGGTTTTGCCCATTCAGGCTGTCGGCGTCGAGCGCGGAATAAAAGCCGCCGTCCGGATTGGTGAGCTCGCGCCTGACGAAAGCCAGCGTCTTTTCGACGGTTTCTTTGTACAACGGATTTTTTGTGAGTTTGTAAGCATCGGCATAGAGCGAAACGAGTTGCCCGTTGTCGTAAAGCATTTTCTCGAAATGCGGCACATGCCATTTCATGTCGACCGAATAGCGCGAAAATCCGCCGCTGAGCGTATCGAAAAGCCCGCCGTAAGCCATTTTGGTCAGGGTAAGATTTACGTGCTCGAGCAAATCCTGCCGCCGGTTCTGGAAACCGTACCGCAAGAGAAATTGATAGTTGTTCGGCATCATGAATTTGGGCGCGCGCGCATAACCGCCGAGTTCCGAATCGAAGCTTTTCGTCCATTTTTCTATGAGCGGTTCGAAAAGGTTTTGCGACAATTCCGTTTTGTCGCCTTCATCACTTACAAGGCTTATGGATTCGAGTCCTTCGTGAAGTTTTTCGGCGTATTCGATCATTTTTTCGGGATTCGATCGGTAGAGTTCGGCAAGTTGTTCCAGCGAATTGATCCACTGCTTTTTCGGGAAATACGTTCCGCCCCAAACCGGTCGGCCGTCGGGCAGGCAGACGGCGTTCATCGGCCAGCCGCCGCGGCCGGTCATGACCTGTACGGCTTTCATGTAAACGGCATCGATATCGGGACGTTCTTCGCGGTCGACTTTTATGGAAATGAAATCGCGGTTCATGGCCTCGGCGACTTCTTCGTCTTCGAAGCTTTCGTGTTCCATGACGTGGCACCAGTGGCACGCCGAATAACCGACAGAAACGACGATGAGTTTGTTTTGATCTTTTGCCAAGGCCAGCGCCGGAGTGTTCCAGGCTTTCCAGTGCACCGGATTTTGCGCGTGCTGCAACAGGTATGGGCTGGTTTCTTTTGAAAGTTCGTTCATGCGGTTTGGTCTAGCCCCGATTGAAGCGGCATCCTTTTGCGGCGAAGCAAGCAAAAGATACAGCGGAAAGCGGGAAAAAGCTCCTAAAAAAAGCGCCCGGAAGCGCTTGAATAATTATGCGTTCAACGCTTCGACCTTGATTTCCTCGTCGCGAAGCATGTCCTTGAGCATGTTCTCGATGCCGCTTTTGAGCGTAAAGGTCGATGACGGACAGCCGCTGCACGCGCCCTGCAAAATCACTTTGACACGTTTTTCGCTTTCGTCGTAGGAATCGAAAAGGATGTTGCCGCCGTCGGCCTGGACCGCAGGTTTTACGTATTCCTCAAGGATGTTGATGATTTGCTGCGAGGTCGTATCGAGGTGTTCGAAATTGGCGTTTTTTTGTTTTTCCTGTGTGGCTTTGGCTTCAACATGCGTTTCGTCCAGGACCGTACCGCCGTTTTCGATGAATTGCTTGATGAAAGTTCGGAGTTGGGGTGTAATTGCGTCCCATTCAAAGCGGTCGTATTTCGTGACCGAAACATAATTCTCGTCAATGAAGACTTCTTTGACGTACGGAAAATTAAACAGTTCCTGCGCGAGCGGTGACGAAGCAGTCTGGTCGATGTTCTTGAATTCGGCCGTGGCTTTGGTCAGCAGGATGTTTGCGACGAATTTCATCGCCGACGGGTTCGGCGTCATTTCGGCATAAACCGAAATCGCCCTTTTGGTTTTCGGCCCCTGTTCGAGTACGACCGGACTGCCTTTTTCGACGTAGGCTTCGATTTGTTCGGCTACGGCGTCTTTCACGTCTTCCCATTCGACGATATTGTAGCGTTCGATCGCGATGAAATTACCCGATATATAGACGGTTTTGACGAACGGCAGATAAAAAAGCTGTTGTGCGAGCGGCGAATTTTTGGCCTCGTCGATGTTTTTGTATTCAAAACTCTGGTCCCTGACGATAAAATCGGGAAATTCGAATTTCAGGATTGCCGGATTTTGCGTTTCTTTAATAGTGATTTTCGCCATTTGAGGGATTTTTTTTGCAAATTTAACTAAGATATTTTGCTTTAATATTTATATTTGGAGATTTAAATAATAATTAACAAATCGTTTCCCTGCCATGATTTGAGAATACAGCACCAACCCAACAACAACCAACAAAAAAACCGCATGAAAAGAACATTACTAATCCTCCTTTTGGTCCTTTTCGGATTGAAGGGATTTGCACAAGCCGATTTGGTAGTCACCAATTCGGATTATTCCAACACTTACACTCCGGGCGAAAACAGCGTTTACCAGATTACCGTGGTGAATTTTGGCCCGAACCCAGCCCTGAACGTCAATGTCACGAGCGCCATTCCTGCGGGAATTTCAAATTACTCGTGGGTTGGCAGTAACGGCTCGAGCGGATTCAACATTCCGCTGAGCAATACGATCGCCTCGCTTGCAGTGGGCTCGATCGTGACCTATACCGTTACGATCAAAGTTCCGGGCTCGATGGTTTTGCCGCTGACGACTGTAGTCAATGTGAACAGCGCCACGCCGGATCCGAATCCGGGTTGTCCGGCCTGTTCCGATACCGACACGAAAGGGATCGGCGCAGATATTTCAATAACAAATACTGACGGACAGGTAAGTTATACTCCGGGAGCGAACAATATCTATACGGTAACGGTGTCCAATAACGGCCCGCTTACCGCGACGAACGTCAATATCCAAAATGCGATTCCTGCTGGAATCACGAATTTTTCCTGGTCGGCCACCAACGGCGCCAACGGGACGAACGTGCCGATCAACAACATCATTTCGTCGCTCGACGCCGGTGCGAACGTCGTATACACGATCATACTCCAGGTGCCGCCGGGATTTACGGGCGATCTCGTAAACCAGACCACCTACACCAGCTCGACGATCGATCCGGTTCCGGGCTGTACGCTTTGTACCGATACCGATGTGCCGAACGCCGACATCGAAGTTACAAATACCGATGGAATTACCAATTATGTCGCGGGCGGAACCAATACGTATACGGTAACCGTTACCAATAACGGTCCGTCGTCGGCGGCCAACGTGCATGTCACGAACCCGATCCCGGCAGGCATTACCAATTTTTCCTGGACCGGCGATAACGGTTCGGGCGGAACCAACGTCGATCTCGACGATACCATTGCAAACCTGGCCAACGGCGCTTCCGTAGTCTATACGATTACGGTTCAAATACCGGCGGGCTATACCGGCAGCCTGACCAGCGAAACTTCCGTAACCAGCGGGACGCTTGACCTGGTTCCGGGTTGTACGGCTTGTACCGATGTAGACAATATGACCATCGTCGGGCCATCGGCCGATATTGTCGTTACCAATACCGACGGCGTGATCGCCTATATTCAGGGCGGAACCAATATTTACACGATAACGGTTACCAACAACGGTCCGGACGATGCGACGAACGTACATGTGACTAATGCCATTCCGGCCGGGATTACGAATTTTTCATGGACGGGCAACAGTACATCGGGAACTAATGTGCCGCTTGACGATACCATTCCGACCCTGCTGAACGGGCAAACCGTAACCTATGTGATTACGGTCCAGATTCCGGCAGGATTAACAGGAAACCTCACCAGCCAGACGGTCGTGACCACGCCGACGCCGGATCATATTCCGGGCTGTACCGGCTGTACCGATACCGACGTGCTGGCGGTAGGAGCAGACCTTGTCGTTACCAAAACCGACGGCGTCTCTACCTATACCGCGGGAACCACAACAGTCTATTCGGTCGAAATTACCAACAACGGACCAAGCCCCGCGGCCAACGTTGCCGTCCAGGATTTAATTCCGGCGGGAATTCCTGCCGCGAACGTGACCTGGATCGGCCCATCGGGGCCGGGAACGGGAAACATCAACGACCTTTATCCAGTGGTGAATGTCGGGGATATCCTGAACTATACGGTTACGATCGTAGTTCCGGCAAATTTCGATCAGCATACCGATTTGGTCAATTCGGTGTCCGTTACTTCAACGACGCCCGACCCGAATCCGGCCTGCCCCGATTGCACTGATACCGATACACCGGCGCCGGCAGCCAACCTGATCACGGTAAAGACTGACAACCAGCCGGCCTATCTGAACGATTCGGATGTAATCTACAACATTGTGATCGCCAACAGCGGCCCGAGCGATGCGATCAACGTGAGCGTAGCCGATGCATTGCCGGCTAACATCGCGGTGATGAGCTGGACCAGCAGCCACAGCACTTCGGGCAACGGCGCGCTCAACGAAATCATTCCTGTGCTTGCCGTTGGTCAAACCATTTCTTACGAAGTAACGGTGCACATACCGACAAATTACAATGCTACGACTGTCAACCTGATCAACACCGTAACGGTTTCGAGCGATACACCCGATCCGGTTCCGGCCTGTCCGGGCTGCACTGACGTAGATACGCCGCGTCCGAAATGGGTAACGGTCGATACCACGACTTATACGGTTCCGCAATTGGTAGAAAACATCCTGATCGATTCGGATTGCGCGAACGTTTCCAACTTTAGCTGGCAGGCAGGCGCAGGCGCAAATATCGGTGTCGGATATTTCCATAAGAACAACTCCAATTTCCCGTTGAAAAGCGGTGTGCTCATTCGCTGTGGCGCCGCAAAAGAAACCGAAGGGCCGTTTGACGACTCAAACACAGGAACTACCGGATCCGGGCTACCTGACAATAACAGTATCGGATACAACGCCGATCCTCAGGATTTGCATGGCGTGAGCGTTGCTAATGGACAGGCAGGGTTTTTATCCGACGTATCGTATGTTCAGTTCGATTTTCTTCCGCTGACCGACAACTTCAGTTTCAAATTTTTATTCGCTTCCAATGAATATGGAACTTTTCAATGCAATTACAGCGATGTGTTCGCCTTTATTCTTAAAGATCAGGTAACGGGCGTCGTAACAAACGTGGCAGTCATTCCGGCAACTACCACTCCGGTATCGGTCACCACTATCAGGGACAGCGCTTATAATGGCGGTTGCGGATCCGTAAATGCGGCTTATTTTGATACTTTCAACCAAGGCAACCCAGCCAATGCGGCAATCGATATGCGCGGTCAGACTGTTGCTATGGTGGCATCGTCATTAGTTGTACCGAATCACCCGTACAGTATTAAATTAGTTATTGGCGATTATGGTCCCGGTGGCCCGGACTCGATTTTTGACAGCGCTATTTTTATCGAAGCGGGAAGTTTCAATGTCGGCCAGGCCGATCTGGGCGGCGATATGCTCGTCTCTACCGGAACTGCGGGTTGTGCCGGTTCAACCATGACACTGGATACCGAACTCGATCCAACGATTTATACGTTTGTCTGGACCAAAGACGGCGTAATCATTCCAGGCGAAACCGGGCCGACGCTCGTTGTAGACGAACCGGGAGAATACGGCGTAACCGCTTCAAACGGAAGTTGTGCCCAGACCGATTCGATCGTAGTTGAATTCCGTGATCCGGTAATTCCACCGGGACAAATTCCGCCAGATCTTAGTGCTTGCACGACTCCGGGAAGCCCTGCGTTTTTCGACCTTACCGATGTATATCCGCAAATGTTCGGCGCACTCAACCCGGCAAATTACGACATTGGATTCTATCACAGCCAATTCGAGGCCGAAAATGAGATTTCGCCGATCGGGCCGTTTACCAATTATCAGGGCGTCGAGGGCGAGGTCGTTTACGTAAAAGTCTTGGAAACCAATTCGGGGTATGACTGTTTTGTGGTTTTTCCGTTTACGCTCCACGTGACTTCTCCGGATATTTCGAATCCGTCGCCGGCTCAATCGATATGCCTTAACGGAAATCCGGACGCGCTTTCGGTCAATACCACTTACACCAATGCGAATTCGGTGTCCTACGTTTATTTCAATACGCCGCAAACCGGTAATGACATGTATACGGGCGGAACACTTTTGGGCAGCGCAACACCTGTTGCGGGCGTAGCCTCTTATGATCCACCGGCTTTGGGTACGGCAGGTTCATTGCCGAACGTTGTCGGAACCTATTATGTGTATGCGATTGCCAATCCTACGCCGGCTGATCTTTGTAAGCCATCGAAAGAGATACAGGTTTCGGTTGTGGGTTTGCCTACGGCGTCCATTTCAGGCACGACGAGCGTTTGTCCGAATGCAACAGCGGTGATTACGTTTACCGGTACACCTAATGCAACCGTTACCTATACGGTCAACTCCGGTTTGCCACAAACCATTTTATTAGACGGAGCAGGAAATGCGACACTCACGACACCGGCATTAAGCGCCACCGCCACTTACGATTTGGTAAGTGTCCAGTTGGGCACGGGTTGCTCTGCAACTATTGCAGGATCTGCAGTTGTGTCGATATATGCGTTGCCAACGGTTGCTATTTCAGGGGATGCGACTATCTGTCCGGGAGCTACCGCTGTAATAACCTTTAACGGAACTGCAAATGCGACTGTTACCTATACGGTTGACACCGGAGGCAACCAGACCATTGTCCTGAATGCCGCAGGAACGAATACCATCACGACGCCGGCATTGTCGGCTACGAGCGTTTATCATTTGGTCAGCGTCCAATCGGCCGCTCCCGCAAGCTGTTCACAAAACGTTTCGGGAACTGCTACTGTTACTGTCGATCCGTTACCAACTGCGACCATTTCAGGAACAACGACTATATGCTCGGGAAGCACTGCCGTAATCACGTTTAACGGTACGCCGAACGCCACCGTTACTTATACTGTTGATACTGGTGGCAACCAGACTATTGTACTGGATGCAGCGGGAACCAATACCATCACGACCCCGGCTTTGACCGCAACAAGTGTATATAACCTTGTCAGTGTCCAGGCTGCGGGTGCTTCGGGCTGTTCGCAGAATCAGGCGGGAACTGCCACGGTTACTGTGGAAACACTGCCGGTTGCGACAATTTCGGGCGATACAACTATTTGTTCGGGCAATACGGCTGTCATCACGTTTAACGGAACGCCGAATGCCACTGTGACTTATACCATTGGCAGCGGAAGCAACCAGACGATTGTCCTGAATGCCGCCGGAACCAATACGCTGACGACTTCCGCGCTTACATCCACAACGGTTTATAACCTTGTAAGTGTTCAGGATTCGGGAACGCTGGGTTGCTCTCAAAACCAAGCGGGAACTGTCACGGTAACTGTGTTGCCACTACCAACGGCTACAGTTACAGGAACAGCAACTGTTTGCCAAAACTCCGCATCGCCTTTGATTACTTTTACCGGAGCGGGCGGAACGGCACCTTATACTTTTACATACAACATCAATAATACAGGAGGTAACCTGACCATAACCACAACGGCAGGCAATAGTGTAACCATAGCTGCCCCGACAGGAACCAGTGGCGTTTTCAATTACAATCTTGTAAGCGTTCAAGGTTCCGGGTCGCCTGCTTGCTCTCAACCTTACGATGGAACGGCTACCGTAACTGTTTCGCCGTTGCCGACGGCAAGTATAAGCGGTACTGCGGGAGCTTGTCAAAATGATACTGAACCGGTTATTACTTTTACCGGATCGGATGGAACTGCGCCCTATACATTTACTTATAATATTGGTGCGGGAGGAAATCAGACAATTACAACTTCGGGAACCGACAGCAGTGTTACGTTAACTGCGCCTACTGCAACAACAGGCGTTTTTGATTATCATCTGATCAGTGTTGCGGACAGCAGTCCGAATGCTTGTTCACAGAATCAGTCAGGTACGGTAACGATTACTATTCTTGCGGCTCCGGTCGTTAGCCCTGCCACACCTCTCCACGTCTGCGACGACAACAACGACGGTTTCAGCTGCCTGTTCGATCTGACGGGCGCGGTGAGCCAGATCACCGGGGGCAATGCCACCCTTACCACGACCTTCCACGAGACTTTGACCGATGCCCAGACGGGCGCCAACCCGATCGGCGGCGCGGCGGCCTACTGCAAC
>JBEHYS010000007.1:0-157231 GCA_048498055.1 Bacteroidota bacterium | reverse complement strand
TCACCTCTTCCCATCCCGAACAGAGAAGTTAAGCCCGCCTGCGCAGATGGTACTGCAGTTTGTGGGAGAGTATGTCGTCGCCTTTCTTTGATTGAACCCTGTCAGCAATGACGGGGTTTTGTTTTTATAGGCGCGGCGCAGTCCGCCCTGCGGCCCGGGTCTTTACAAGAATCCCATCATGAATTTGACGGGGATTTTTGTCTTTACCCATTTCCTCATTTTGGAAGCGGCAGTCCGCGTGAGCGATGGGAGCAGGTATCCGCGCACCGCATTATCAAGAATAAAGCGCAGCTTTGATGAAGATCCAATGAAGTTCAGCGAGAAGACGTTGCGTAATCCATTAAATTACATTTTTGGATAACGCCGGCACGACCAAAAATGCGTCAAATTCTAAATATCCTTGACGTAATCCTCAAACTCATAATAAAACCGCTCAACAGCTTCCATCTTTTCGGCAAAAAAATCGAAAATCTGCGGCCATGCATTCTTATTGGTTATCCCGATTCCGGTTTTTTCGACCCAAATCCGGCTGATGACTTTGCCGGTTTCAAGCGTCAGGTCTTTCTCGAAAACCACATCCGGCAGGTAATCGTCTTCCAAAATACTTTTCAGGCTTTCCAGTTTTTCGAAATATGCGATGCGTTTTTCGTCATCTTTCATTTCGATGTCAATAAGCACCTGCGCCTTTTTATTGTCAGAGAAAAACTTAAAGGAAAAATCCTTGATTTTCGTGTCATACAGCAGCCATTTCCGCGGATATTCTTCGGCAAACGCGATCCAGAAATCTTTTTTGAGCTGCTGCATTTCGGCTTTGGAGTACATTGAGTTAGGTTTTGGGTTTTTGGTTTTGGAAGTTGCGCAAGCGCCGGGCTTTCCGCACTCGCTTCGCAAACCTCGCAGGTTTTCAAAACCTGCGAGGTTTAGCAAGAGCTCAGACAATGCTGCAAATGAAATTCACTGAACTCCTATACAAATATTAACAGTGAAGTAATCCCTAACGCAGATTTTCGTATGTGCGCCGCACGGAACTTTTTCTTTACCTTTAAGCTCCTTAAAAAACACTATGGAATTTATTCATTTTCTCGAAATCATCCCAAAAATAGTAAAAGTTGAGCTTCCGGGCGAAGATGCGCATGCTAAAATGTCGCCGCCCGAGCGCCGGGAAAAAATGAAAAGCATCGATTTTTCAAATATAAACCCTCGCAGGGCGGCCGTTTTGATGCTTATCTACCCGAAAAACGGCGCCGCGCAAATCGCGTTGATCCAGCGCAATTCCTATAAAGGCGTACATTCGTCGCAAATCGCATTTCCAGGCGGCAAAATCGAAACCTTTGATGCCTCGCCGCTCGACACGGCATTGCGCGAAACCCAAGAGGAAATCGGCGTGGCGCGGGAAACGGTCACAATCGTTTGCCCGTTCAGTGAAGTCTACATTCCGCCGAGCAATTTCTGCGTCTGGCCATTTCTGGGTTACTGCACCGAAACGCCGGATTTTATACCCGATCCGCGTGAAGTCGCGGCAATGGTCGAATTTCCGGTCGGAGATTTCCTTGACGAGCGCAACGTTATCGTCGAAAAAATGGCGACGTCTTATTCCGAATCGATCGATGTGCCTGCTTTCAAAGTCGGGCCGCACAAGGTTTGGGGCGCGACCGCAATGATGCTCAGCGAACTCAAAGAAGTGTTAAAGGCGGTGCTTTAACCCGGCTCGATTTCGTAAGTTTGCGATTCAATTTTTTCAGCAAGCTTCATGGGATTATTCAAAAGAAATCCTTTCGGACATATACTTTTCATCAAAAAATGGCTCATCCGCATTTTGGGCGCCATGACGCAACGGCGCTATCGCGGTTTCAATGAACTCCAGATCGACGGCTCGGAAATCATTAAGGATTTGCCCGATACGAACGTGCTTTTTATCTCGAACCACCAAACGTATTTTGCCGACGTCGTCGCGATGTTCCATGTGTTCAACGCAAGCCTCAGCGGACGCGTGGACAACATCAAGAACATCGGTTATCTCTGGCACCCGAAACTCAATATTTATTACGTCGCGGCCAAGGAAACGATGCAATCGGGGCTGCTGCCGCGGATATTGGCGTATGTCGGCGCGATAACCGTGGAACGCACCTGGCGCGACAAAGGCAAAGATATCGACCGCGAAGTCAACCCGAACGATACCGAAAACATCAAGACAGCACTCAATGACGGCTGGGTCATCACGTTCCCGCAAGGCACGACCAAATCGTTCAAGCCCGTCCGTAAAGGTACGGCGCACATCATCAAACAGCACAAACCGATAGTCGTTCCGATCGTCATCGACGGTTTCCGCCGTTCGTTCGACAAAAAAGGGCTACGGATGAAAAAGAAGGGAATTTTGCAGTCTTTTATCATCAAGCCGCCGCTTGAGATCGATTATGAAAACGAGACGGTCGACCAGATCGTTGAAAAGATCGAATACGCGATCGAGCAGCATCCGTCGTTTCTGAAAGTGATTCCTGCCGAAGAACTCGAATTGCAGGAAGAGCTGAACAAGACGCGGCAGTGGAAATTTTAACACATCAGATAGCCGGAAACCCCGAATATTGCCCGACGAACTGCGACGGGCTGACACCGGTGTGCTTGCGGAACAGCTTTGAGAAATAAGCATAATCCGTATAGCCGAGCCAGGCGGCGATTTCCGTGAAATTTAAGGTCGTATGCAACAGCATCCGCTTTGCTTCGAGGATTACCCGATCAGCGATGATTTCGGATGTGGTTTTGCCTAAAAGCGTTTTATTGATCCGGTTCAGGTGCTTGGAGCTCAGATGAAGCCAGTCGGCATACCGCTGCGGCGATTTTTCCTCCAGATAATTTTTTTCAAGCAATTCCCGGAACCTGGCTTGCCTGGTATGATAAGAATGATCAAATCCGGCTGGATCCATCGTCGGGGCAAGCAATCGCTCATTGAGGATATAAAGTTCGGTCAGCCAGCTCAGGATCAGGAAATCGCTTTTGATATCTGGCGCTGCTTTTTCCTTGCGTATGTCCTCGAAAATCCGGATTGTCGTTTTCCGGTCGCCGCCATTCAAAACCAATGATTCCCTTATCCGTTGTGAATAGAAAATATAATTGTCGGCCTGGAGTTTAGCATACGCTGAATTGTAGAACCCGCCGTTATGGAACAACACGAAACCTTCCGCGTCGCCTGACAGTTTCCAATTGTGCGTCTGGCCGGGAGCAAGAAAGAAGATTGCGCCGGGCTGCACATCGAATGCCGTAAATTCGATTTCGTGCGTTCCCGATCCCGCCGTAAAGAAAATCACAGCGTAAAAATCGTGCTTGTGCGGCCGGTTGATGTGGTGATGGCTTTGCCTTAGATGATCTGAAAGCCTGTTGATGTATACGCCATTGCCTGACGCGCCGTCTTTGAAAAGATCAATCCCGAGAATGTCAATATAGGACATAATGTCTGAATATTACAAATACTGACGTAAAAGATACAACAATAAAATGGATAAAATATTGAACTTTGTCTACATATTAAACACTTTATCATGATCTCAAATAGTAGCGTTCTTTCCAGTGTCTTTAAAGGAACATGTCCAAGATGTCATAGCGACCCAATGTATGTCAATCCAAATCCATACATACTCACCGAAACGATGAAAATGCACGATCACTGCAGCGGTTGCGGCTTAAAATATAAAGTCGAACCGAATTTCTTTTTCGGTGCGATGTACGTCAGTTACGGACTGGCCGTTTTTGCCGGTCTTTTGATTTTCCTCGCGTGTTATTTTATTTTCAAAACCGGATTGGCGGACGCATTCATCGCGATTTTCATCGGGCTCACCGCACTGATGCCGGCCATAACAAGATTGTCGCGGAATATTTACATCGCGATGTTCGTCCATTACAGGCCTGAATTGGATAAGACGCATCGCGGTTAAGCGGCCGGAATTTACTTCAATACCGGTTCAACGCTATAACCCTGTTTCCGGAGCAGTGCGATCACGCCTTTTTCGCCGCCCAGATGCGCTGCGCCGACGGCAAAGAACGTCGGCTTTTTCTTTGCGACCGATTCGATTTTCGGGATCCAATTGGCATTGCGGTCATTGAGCAGTACATCCTGGTAATCTGAAGTGATTTTGTTTTCGGAGGTCGCGGTCAGTTTGTGCATCGCCTCGATGTCTTTCGTTTTGTAGATTTCATACATTTCCTCGAGCTCTTTTTTGTCGCTCGCGAATTTGTTCTTGACCGATTTCATCAGCTCTTCCATCTGGACATCGTACGGAATGGCGTCAAAAACGGCCATCTGGTCCTGTACGGTTTCGAGCCCGTAAACTTCCTCGTTTTGTTTTTTGGTGACATTCATCAGCTCGGTTTCGACGGATTGCATCGGGCAGTCCATCATTGAAGGCAACAGTAAAGTACTGATCACGAACGGTTTCATCGTATTGAACATCGCGACCGAGAAATGCATTTTTTCGAGCATGTAATCGTCGAGCAGCTTGTAGTCTTCGGCCGAAAGCATCGATTTCATCGTCTTGCCGTCTTTCATCATCATTCCCGACATCATCTGTCCCTGCATTCCCGGATCGTCCATATCGAGCTCCAGATAAAGCTGCGATGTTTTGTCGAGCGCATCGAGCGTGGGCTTTTCCAGCGTCGCGTCGCAGGTGATGTGGATCGTCCCGTAAAGATAGGACGGTGTTTTGATCCCGTTCCCGGCGATTTTCCACAGCAGCGATTTGGCTTCGCCCTGTCCGTAGGAAGCCAGCCCGGCGAGCGCGGCAACGGCGACAATTATTTTCCTGAAAATTTTCATTCCAAATCTATTTTCTTGAGTTCCCTGTAATTGGCCAGTAGTTTACGCAGTAAAATACCGTAAAGCAAGCGGTAAAACAGCCAGAAAATCGTAACGGCCGCGGCGATCAGAACGATCAATATGCCCACTGTTTCAAGCATAACCGAACTTTCATGCAGCATCTTTTCCTTAAGCGGAACCACTTTCGGGTTGTAAGCCAAGGCGAACGCGATACCTGAAACCAGGCTCAGTACGGCCATAAACAAATTGTACCAGACGTAATATTGTACGGTTTTTCGCGCGTGCAGGATATCTTTCATCAGCCTGCGCGTCGATGAAGTCGTCGAGATGTTCACATAATTACGGTAAAACAGGTAGATAAAAATCAGGATGACCGCATAATTGACCCAATTCAAAATCCGCATGTACACCAGCAATTCCTCGTGGCGCAGCGATTTCAGGTATTCGTCGGTGCTGTACACGAACCCGATGAAAGTCCACAACAGGACTTCCAGTATGCTGATGATTAAAATCCACTTCACGATCGACGACGATTTTTTGTGGATCATCTTGTAAATCTCCGTTTCCGACAACTGCGAAAAGGAATGTTCCTTCCGTTTCCAGTCTTTTTTCAATAAATCCAACTCTTCCATACCTACGGATTTAAAATTTTCTTTAGTTTTCCCTTGATCCGGTTCATTTTCACCCTTGCATTCACTTCGCTGATGCCCAGCGTTTCCGAAATCTCCGCATAATCCTTGTCTTCGAGGTACATGAACACGAGCGCCTTCTCAATGTCGTTCAATTGGTAAACGGCCTGGTAAAGCAGCTTGATCTGTTCTTCTTCCTCATAATTGTATTCTTCCTGGCTGATGAAGTGCCGCGCGCCGTCAAATTCGGAAGTCTGCACCGAACGCGTACTCTTGCGGTAAAGCGTGATCGCGGTGTTCAGCGCCACGCGGTAAGCCCAGGTCGAGAATTTGGAATCGCCCCGGAATTTCGGGAAGGCCTTCCAAAGCTGGATCGTGATTTCCTGGAACAAATCCTTGTGCGCATCTTCGCCCGAAGTGTACAACCGGCATATCTTGTGGATGATGTTCTGGTTTTCCTTCAGCTGCTTTACAAAAGACTGTTCGAGGTTTTCACTCATGCTGCGTTAGTAGGCTTTGGTGAATTTTGTTACAAGATATGATTTTTTTTGGGAGCTGTTTCCCGCTTTCCGCTATATCTTTTACGGCCTTCGCTGCGCTGCGGCCGCAAAAGGATGCCGCTGCAATCAGGGCTAGGTTTTGGCGGTAGCCGCAACTTGGTTTTTTGATTTTTGGCCTGGCCAAAAATCATGTTTCTCCTTCTTTTGTCTGGCAACAAAAGAAGCAAAAATGCCTGAGCGGCCAAGACGTCAGACTAAAAATCAAAGCTTGACCGCTAAAGCAAATAAACTCGCTTCGCTCAAACAGAATTTGCTTTTTAACGCGGTCTTCGCTTGATTTTTTAAGCCTTCCTTCTTGAAGCCGCATTATTCGGAAGTTTCTATTTATTTCCGGCTTGCTGCCGCAGCGCCGGAAATCCTAACCGGATGTTTCGGTCTCGTATTTGACCGATAAAAGGGAAAAAGAAAAAGGGAAAGCAACGCTTTCCCTTTCATCAATTCAATTGATACGAAACCAATCGATCCTCATAACCATCATTGCCAACGGCATTCACAAACTGGGCTTTCACCATGCCGGTCTGGTGTTCGTAATCTGTAAATACGGTCCGCGTCACTTCGGTCGTGCCGGCCGGCGTATAGTCAGTGACGACCCGCATGGCGTTGAAGGTATTTCCTTCAACCGAAATCATCGTCGCGCCCAAAGCATGGGAAAACAATGTTCCGAAAGGATATGTTTCGGTGTTTTGGTATGTCAGGTCTTCGCCGGGATGAAAAATTTGTCCGGAGCTTTCATCAATCGTGCTCAAATCGTCAGGCAGCGGTTGGCTTGCCCATTCGTTATAACCAACAAGATATCCGGCCGCATTTACACGCTCGTAACAATACTTCGTATAACTGGACTGAGTAGCCGGAAATGACATTTTGTGACTGATTTTCGCGAAATCGATACCGTTCAGGTTCACGATTTCTTCCACCTTTACGCTATCGGTAATTCCGGAATCGGTATAAACGCCGGGATCGAGCAGGTTGTAATTGTACCGTTTGTAAACCCATTTGCTGCCGACGTTCAGGTTAAAAAACGGTTCCGACGGCGAATCGCTGTCGCTGCTGCAGGAAACCATAAAAACGCTTAGGGCGATAACAGCCCAGGTAAGGATTTTTTTCATCAATGGAAGTTTAGTTTGGGTTAAAACGAAAAAACCAGGTTTGTAGTATTCCGGTTATAAATTTTCGGTTTTGTAATAATTCACGAGCAGATCGACGAATCGGCTGTAGCTTTCCAAACCTTCCTGCTGATTGAGTTTCAGGAAATTGTCGTAAAACACCTTAAATCCCTTGTCGATAAAAGTCTCATAACCGTTCCAGAACTTTTCGCTGTCGTCGAAATTCTTCAAAATCCCGGGATTTACGGTTTTCAACAAAGCCTTCAACGTTTTTTCATCGCGGATTTCCCAATTTCCGAGGCAATACCTGAGCGCAGTCACATAACCCGCATACTGAAAAAAAGGATCCGGATTGTGGATGCAGGCCATATACCCGACAAAATTGGCTTCGCCTTCGCCGGCAAACCCCATCTGGTGCGCCATTTCGTGCGCTGCAGTCATCGGGAAAGTATACATCGGCACGCGGTCGTTCACCTGCGCCTCGCCGGTAAACGGGTTCAGGTAACCCGAAAATCCCATATAGGTCAGCGGCAGGCTGATCAGCGATTTTTTGACGCTCGGTCTTTCGTAGGCAAAATCGGGATAAGCTTGGGCAAGCTGCCGATACCCGCCGAGATTCATTCTGAAAACCTGTTGCTGCGAATAGCGGAACACGACTTTTGCGCTATCCGAACCCGTAATCGTTTCCTGGATATTATTGGTCTGCGCGATGATTTTTTTGGTAAAAACCAACAATTCTGCATTTGTATAATCGGTGCCGATGTGCAGCTTGTCGGCCAATTTTTCCCGACGATAATTGATTCCCCAAAGCAAATTAAACAGGAAATACAGTACCGAAATAAAGCTGAGGATTTTCAGGATATTATCTTTCCAGGCCGCGCGCCACGACTTGCGGATTTTCCACAACCAACGTAAGGCAAGCAAAATCAGTACTGTATATACAACATCGCCAACCGAAAAAGGAATCCAGCCCAGCAGCGTCCGTTCGGCAAAAGACAATTTCGGATAAAGCCCGTTGCTGTACCAGCGCTCGATGAATTCCGGAAACAGTGAAAGTATATTCAGCAAAAGGATCTGAACGACGAGCAGCAGCGGTAAGATGTATTTCTTTTTCAAGACGGTTCTTTTTGTAAAGATAATGAAAGGGTGGCTGGTTGCTAGTGGCTGGTTGCCGGATGTTTATTCCGAGTGAGAATATTTCCGTTTGTACTAATATTTTCAGTGGGCATGACCAAAATAACTCGTAACTTTACGCTCGTTTTGAAATAACCACAAGGCCGGAAAATTCATCAAGCCACTAGAATTACCAGCCACCAGCAACTAAATTACCAGCCACCAATGAGCAACGAAATCAGAAACCTCGAACCCAAAGAACTTTGGAATAAATTCGCCGATTTGAACGCCGTGCCGCGCCCGTCCAAAAAAGAAGGCCGCGTCATCGAATTCATGAAAAACTTCGGGCAAAGCCTCGGATTGGAAACTTTTGAGGACGAAATCCGCAACGTCATCATCCGCAAACCCGCGACACCGGGAATGGAAAACCGCAAAACCATCGTGATGCAGGGCCACCTCGACATGGTGCACCAAAAAAACAACGATACGAACTTTGATTTCGATACGCAGGGAATCGACATGTACGTCGACGGCGACTGGGTTCGTGCGCGCGGTACAACGCTTGGCGCCGACAACGGTTTGGGCGTGGCAACGATCATGGCAATCCTCGAATCCAAAGACATTCCCCATCCGGCCATCGATGCGTTGTTTACAATCGATGAGGAAACCGGGATGACCGGAGCATTGAATCTCAAAGGCGGCATTCTCAAAGGCGAAATTTTATTGAACCTCGATACCGAAGAAGACGACGAAATTGACATCGGTTGTGCCGGCGGCGTCGATGTTACCGCGACCCGAACTTATCGCGAAGAGGAAACGCCCGAAGGTTCGGTCGGCTACACGATTACCGTAAAAGGTCTGAACGGCGGACATTCGGGAATGGACATTCACAAAGGCTTAGGCAACGCCAACAAGATCATGAACCGTCTGCTGTTCGACGGATTCGAGAATTTCGGGCTCCAGATTTCCGAGATCAGCGGCGGAAGCCTGCGCAATGCAATCCCGCGCGAAAGCGTCGCAAAAGTCGTCGTGGCCGGAATGTACGACGAGGCTTACGTGTTCGACATGCAGGAAATCATCGGCGATATCAAGGCCGAATACAAAACGACCGAACCAAATCTGACAATTGAAATCACTAAAAGCGAACTTCCTGAAAAAGTCATGGAACTCGGCGTACAGGAAGGCATCGTACGCGCCATTTATGCCGCCCACAACGGTGTTTACCGAATGAGTCCGGATATGGCCGACCTGGTCGAAACCTCCAATAACATCGCGCGCGTGGTCATCAAGGACGGCGAAATCATGATCGGCTGTCTGACGCGCTCGTCGGTGGAAAGCTCCAAATTCGATCTGGCCAATGCGCTCCGCTCGGCATTCGAATTGTGCGGCTGCGAAGTCGAATTTTCGGGCTCGTATCCGGGCTGGACGCCGAACGTGAACTCTGAAATCCTTGACGTATTGGTCAATATCTATGAAAAGCAGAACGGCGAAAAACCGAAAGTCGTGGCCTGCCATGCCGGTTTGGAATGCGGGATTTTAGGGACGAACTATCCGGGAATGGACATGATTTCGTTCGGACCGACAATCCACGGCGCACATTCGCCCGATGAACGCGCGAGCATCAAATCGGCACAGAAATACTGGAAATTCGTATTGGAGATTTTGAAGAACATTCCGCTGAAAGACTAACAAATTTTCAATTCGATAACCGAACATAAAAGCCCTGGATAATTCCGGGGCTTAATTTTTCTATATTTTATTGGAGATGCTTCAAAAAATCGTTTTCCTTCGGTTCGGGATCGGTAATCGCATACGTCCCGACTTTGGCGATGGACATTTCGTCAAGCACGTCCACGAGATTTCCGTAATTCGATTTCTTGCCGGGCTTGATCAGCACGATGATGCCCTGATCGGGTTTGCCTTTGGAGGCCGAATAGGCGAGGACTTCTTTTTTGCGGATTGCGATTTCATTGCGAAGGCTGCGGTTCCCGAGCGCAATTTCCTTTGGCGTATTGTCTGCAAGTTTCCCCATATAGCATTGGACTTTGCCGTGTTCGCCGATCAGTATCGAGAGCGTCCGGTTTTCGTCGACATTCGTCGGATTTCCTTTGCTGTCGGGCATTGCAAGCGGCATCGCGTGTTGCTTGGCCAGGGTTGTCGTGAGCATAAAAAACGTAATCAGGAGAAACGCCAGATCGACCATTGCGGTCAGGTCTACTTTGGCATTGAGCTTTTTGCTTCGGATTTTTTTGGTTTTGGCGCCTCCGGCTGGCGCGCTTTGATTCAATTCGGCCATGATGACTTGTTTTGGTTAGTTGATGCGCTTCAAATAAATGAAACCTTCATTAGTAACGAAAACCCGATTCCCGATATTGTATTGTCTGGAAACCAAAACCTTGCGGTAAACGTTGCCTTTTACTGATGAGCCAGAATTTCAGTCAGTATTTATTTCTTCTTCATCGGATAATTTTCAAAGCTCGGCTTGCCCTGCTGAATTCCCGAAATCTTCGCCACGATCGAATCGGCCGTGATTTTGGTATAGGTGATTTTCTGCGGATAGTCGTGCGCCGGATTTTCAAAAACCAATTGCTTATCGGTCGCCGAAGTCATTTTGAAAGCGACAGGCTTGTTGTCGTTCTGGCCTTGCACCGTCGGGTTGTAAGTCACTTCGCCTTTGCGCTCGATGAGCTCGACCGTTTCGAGATGCAGCGTGTCATCTGCATTCTTGATGAAATAACTCGCACCGCGATAGGTGCTGTCGTTGACTTTTTCCCAACTTTCTGAAAGTGTGCCGCCGTCGGTGTCGTTTTCCCATGTCCCGACAAACCAGTCGGCTTTGCGGATTCCGGCGTATTTTTTTTCCTCGCCTTTTTTGCATGAAGCAAGAGCAAGGACGGAAATCAGGATGATTTTGGCTGTGTTTTTCAATCGATTGTCATTTGAGTTTATAGACGAATTTTTTGTGCGTATGCCCAAAATGCTCGCGCTCGTAAAACCGGTGCGCGGCTTCGCGTTTGTGGGACGATGTCACTTCGAGCTGCAGCACACCGCGCTCCAGTGCCATTTCTTTGAGCCGGTCGAGCAGGATTTTTCCGGCGCCGTGCCCTCGCGCATTTTCCCGGACGTACATTTCCTGGATTTCGCCAACTTTTCCGCCGTGGTGCAGCAGGTTCTGGATGTGGCAGCTTACAAAACCGATCGGCAGGTTGCGGACGAAGGCAACAAGATAAATATGTTCCGGGTTGCCTGCATTTTCAAGATAGATTTCCCACTGCAGCCGCTCATCGAAAACGGTGTATTCAAGTTCGTTGACGAACTCATAAATGGCGGGAAAATCTTCCTGTCGGGCCTGTCTGATTTGAATCGCTTCCAAATGTATACGTTTACGGGGCAACCAAATTTAAGAAAATTGTATGAAAACCGCCGGGTTGGATACTAAACAAATTTTCGTAATTTTGCGCACCCAATTAACGGGAAGAAAGAATATGCTAGACCGATTACAGATAGTGAAACAACGCTTCGATGAAGTATCGGATTTGATCATCCAGCCGGATGTCATCGCCGACCAGAAGCGCTGGGTCCAATTGAACAAGGAATACAAAGATCTCAAGGCGCTGGCCGAGAAGCGCGACGAATACGTAAACCTGACCGGAAATATCGCCGAGGCGAAAGAAATCATCGCCGATGGCAGCGATCCCGAAATGGCCGAAATGGCCCGGATGCAGCTCGACGAAGCCAATGAAAGACTGCCCGAACTCGAAGAGGAAATCAAGTTCATGCTGATCCCGAAAGATCCGGAAGACGCGAAAAACGTCATGGTCGAGATCAGGGCCGGAACCGGTGGAGACGAGGCGAGCATTTTTGCCGGCGATTTGTTCCGGATGTATACGAAATATTGCGAAAGCAAAGGCTGGCGCACTTCGGTTGTTGATATGAACGAAGGAACGTCGGGCGGATTCAAGGAAGTCATTTTCGAGGTAACGGGCGAAGACGTTTACGGAACGCTCAAATTCGAGGCCGGCGTACACCGCGTCCAGCGCGTGCCGCAAACCGAAACCCAGGGCCGCGTACACACTTCAGCGGCGACCGTCATGGTTTTGCCCGAAGCCGAGGAATTCGACGTGCAAATCGATATGAACGACGTACGGATCGATTATTTCTGTTCGTCGGGACCGGGCGGGCAATCGGTGAATACGACCAAGTCGGCGGTTCGTTTGACGCATATCCCGACCGGATTGGTCGCACAGTGCCAGGACGAAAAATCGCAGCACAAAAACAAAGACAAAGCCCTGACGGTTTTGCGTTCGCGGCTTTACGAACAGGAACTCGCCAAGAAAGAAGCCGAAGACGCGGCAAAACGTTCGTCGCAGGTTTCCTCGGGCGACCGTTCGGCGAAAATCCGGACTTATAACTATGCGCAGGGCCGCGTGACTGATCACCGGATCGGGCTGACGCTTTACGACTTGGGCAACATCATGAACGGCGATATCCACAAAATCGTTGACGAATTGCAACTCGTTTCGAATACGGAGAAGTTGAAGGAAGCAAGTGAAGTGTTTTAAAAATAGGCCGATTTTTATCGGCTTTTTTATTTCTTCTTTTGTTGCCAAAAGAAGCAAAAGCAGTTCTTTTGTCTTGAAACAAAAGAACCAAAAATTCAAGGCTTGCAAATCAAGCCTCGAAAACTACCTCACCAAACACTCCGAATGCCAAGCCGCTCACGCTGCGCGCTCGACTCCAGGCATTCTGCCGCTTTTTGGCTTCGTTGTTTTCTACGTTATTGATTTCATGCCAACCAAAACTGAACTATAATTTAAAGCTCAATGATTTTCAAAAATTCAGGTGTGAATTTTCGGCGCTGCGACAGCAAGCCGAAAATAAAGTATAGACTTCCATATAATGCGGCGTTCAGGAAATTCGCGTAAAGAAATTGAATGAGCAAGCGTTAAGAAAGAAATACTGTTTGAGCGAAGCGAGTTTATTTCTTTTAGCTCGCGAATGAAATTTTAGCGGAAATTTCCTGGCCGCTTCCGCCTTTTGCTACTTTGCGGCGAGGCAAAGTAGAAGAAACATAATTTGGGGCAATTGCCCAAAATAAAAAGATGTTGCGGCAACCACCAAACCCTAGCCCGGATAGAAGCGGCATCCTTTTTAAAACTTGCAAAGTTTTAAAAAGATACAGCACTATTGAGAGCAAAGTGTAACTTTGTTCGAAGATATCGAGCGAAGCTTTGCCGGAAAAAGCTCCTAAAAAATTACCTTTGCACCATGACTACAAAACAACTCACCGCCCAAATCAAAGAAAAAAAATCGTTCCTCTGCATTGGCCTCGACGTCGATCTCGACAAAATCCCGACGCATCTTTCCAACGCCGAATTCCCGATTTTCGAGTTCAACAAAGCAATCATCGATGCGACGCACGACCTGGCCGTAGCCTACAAGCCCAATACGGCTTTTTACGAAGCCAACGGCATCAAAGGCTGGCAGTCGCTCGAAAAAACGATCCATTACCTGAACGATCATTATCCGGAAATTTTTACCATCGCCGATGCGAAACGCGGCGATATCGGGAACACGTCGGCGATGTATGCCAAGGCTTTCCTTGAAGACCTGAACTTCGATTCGGTTACCGTTGCGCCGTATATGGGCAGGGATTCAGTCGAGCCGTTTCTCGCGATCGAAAACAAGCACGCGATTTTGCTTGCGCTGACTTCCAACGAAGGCGCGTTCGATTTCCAGACGCAATCTTTTGGGGAAAAGGAATTGTATCAAAAGGTTATCGCAACCTCGAAAACCTGGAAAAATTCCGAGAACCTGATGTATGTCGCGGGCGCTACCAAGCCCGAATACTTTGCCCAAATCCGCAAACTCATTCCCGATAGTTTTTTGCTTGTTCCGGGCGTCGGTGCGCAGGGCGGCAGTCTGGCCGAAGTGTGCCGCTACGGGCTCCACAAAAATGTCGGGCTGCTCGTGAATTCGTCGCGCGGAATCATCTATGCATCCAAAGGCGCCGATTTTGCTGAAAAAGCACGCGAAGAAGCGCTCAAAATCCAGCGGGAAATGGAAGCGTTGTTGCCGTGATGAACACGTTTACCGACCAGATCGGCAACAGCCATACTTTTGAAAAACCGCCGCAGCGGATCGTATCGCTCGTGCCTTCGCAAACCGAACTGCTTTACGATTTGGGATTGGAGGGAAAAATCGTCGGGATCACGAAGTTCTGCGTCCATCCGTATCATTTCAGGTCGACCAAACCAATCGTTGGCGGTACGAAAAAAGTCGCTTACGATAAGGTTGCGGCCTTGCAGCCCGATATCATCATCGCCAACAAAGAGGAAAATACCGAGGAAATCGTCGCCGAACTTAGTAAAATCTGCCCGATCTGGGTTACCGATATCGTTACGCTCGAAGACAATTCGCAGATGATTTCCGATTTCGGGCAACTCTTTAACTGTCGGACCGAAGCGCGGAAATGGAACGATAAAATCGATTTTGCCTTCCGGGATTTCCAAAGTTTCGTCAGCGAAAAGCCAATTCGGAAAGCCGCGTATTTTATCTGGAAAAATCCGTACATGGCTGCAGGCGGGAACAATTTCATCAACGAAATGCTCAAGCTGAACCATTTCAAAAACATTTACGACGGCAATCCGCGCACTCCGGGCCGTTATCCGGAAGTGATTATCCAGAAAATGCGCATCCAGGGCGATCCGGAAGTCGTTTTCCTTTCATCGGAACCGTATCCGTTCAAAGACGAAGACGCGTTTGAGATCGGACGCTTCACGCATCATGCGAAAGTCGTTTTTGTGGACGGTGAAATGTTCTCGTGGTACGGAAGCCGGTTGGTCAAAGCGTTCGCCTACTTTAAAAATCTGCACGAGCGTTTAGGTGAGTTTGCGCATTGATTCCGGGAAATAAAAAAGCCGGCATTTTTCAATACCGGCAATCTTTTAACTAACTCTAACCAAATAATAAAAACCCTTTATTATGGTACAAAGATAGGCGGCGAGCCCGCAACTATCTGTTAACACTATGTTATATATATGTTACTGGTTGCCAATTTTTTAAGGCTGCTTTTGATCCTGCATCGCGAACACGCGACGGAGCAAATCGGAAGTCCTGGCGGCCAGGTTGTTGCGGATGTCTTTTTCCTCGACGGCGACCATTTTGAAGACGCCCTTCATCGCCTCGTTGGTCACATAATCGGTCAAGTCGGGATTGACGTTTTGGGTCAGCGGCAAGGCGTTGTATTTGGTGATGATGTTCGCCCAGATCTTATCGGCGCCTACTTTCCCGAGCGAGTTTTTTACGACCGGGCTGAACTTCGCGTACAACGCGGTTGAAGTCGTATTCTGCAAATAAGTCGTTGCGGAGGTATCGTTGCCCAAAAGGATGTTTTTCGCATCGGTAAAAGTCATCTTCCGGACGGCATCCACAAAAATAGGGGTCGCTTCCTTGACCGCGTCTTCGGCTGCTCGGTTGAGCACTTTCAGGCCTTCGTCGGCCAGGCTGCCAAGCCCTGCTCCGCGGAGCGTCTGATCGAGTTTCTTAAGTTCGGAAGGCAACAGGATTTTCACCGCCTCATTTTTATAGAATCCGTCGGTGACCGTGAGTTTCGACACCTGTTTGGTAATTCCGTTGTTGAGCGCTTCCTTCAATCCGGCGGCGATATCGGCATTGCTGAGTCCGCCGGGAAGCGGATACTGGCTGGCGACTTGCTGAAGCTCGGCACAACCGGCAAAGAAGAATATAACGGGTAAGATAATGAGCTTTTTCATCGATTGAATTTAAAGGTTGAGATTATTTCCGATCCTGCATCGCAAAGACTTTCTTTAAGAGTGGCGAGGTCCGGGCCGAGAGATCGGTGCGGATGTTTTTTTCTTCGACAGCGATCATCTTGAACACGCCTTCGAGCGCTTTGTTGGTGACATAATCGTCGATGTCGGGATTGATTTTCGATACCAGCGGGACGCTGTTGTATTTCGTGATGATCGAGTTCCAGATTTTATCGGCGCCGACCTTGTCCATCGACTGCTGTACAATCGGAAGGAATTTGGCATAGAGTTCTTTTGTGGTCGAAGTTTGCAGATAGGAAGTCGCGGCATTGTCATTGCCGAGCAAAATGTTTTTCGCATCGGTGATGCTCATATTTTTGATCGAGGCGATAAAGACCGGCGTTGCCACCTTTACGGCGTCTTCGGCAGCGCGGTTCATCGATTTGATGCCTTCGTCGGCTAGGTTGCCGAGCCCGATTTTGCGCAGCGTCCGGTCAACTTTCTGCAATTCGCCCGGCATCAGGATTTTTACGGCCTCGTTTTTATAGAAACCGTCTTCGGCGGTCAGTTTCGAGACTTGCTTCTCGACGCCTTTGTTGAGCGCTTCCTTCAATCCGGCGCTGATGTCGGTGCTTCCGGCAACCGTCGGGATTTTTTCTTTGGCTTTGTTCAGGAGGTCCTTGAATTGGGCGTTGGCGATCATCGGGGCCAGGATTGCTAGCAGGATAAGTTTCTTCATAAGGTAAATTTATTAAAGTCGCGCGCCGCTGGCAAATGTCGTGCCGTTAAAAGTTGTTTAAAGTTTTGGTAGGTATTGGGTATGTTGCTGCAATAGAAAACCGTCGTCATTACAGGCGCGACAAGCGGGATTGCTGGTTGGTATAGAAATCGGGCTGGTTGTTATTTTCGCCGGAAAAATCGGAAAAAAATCAGCGCATAAAAAAAAACAGGCTTTTGGCCTGCTTTTGCTTTGCAACTTTTTCGTTTTGCCTAAAGCGTTGCTTTCTTCTCCTGGACCGCTGCGATGAAGGTATCGACCTCCTCGATCTCGCGGTTGACCCGCGCCAAGTCCATCTCTTTTTCAAGAAGCGCGACCGTTCCGTAACTTTCTTTTCGTGTCTCGAGGACGAACTTGCGGTATTCGAGTCTCGTCTTTTTGTCCTCGGCATCGTCTTTCGACTTGCCCTCGGGAAGCATCGCGATGATCGATTCGGTTGCCGCGATCTCGGCGATCACACCTTGCAATTCGGCGTCGATCTCTTGCGAGGTCTGCGTAAACTTCACCGTCATACGCTCGTCCGATAGCCTTTTGAAATCCAGATCGGCCCGCTCTTTTGCAGCCAAAGCCAGTAACACGTTACAGTCGGCTACCAGTGTCAAATTTTGTACTGAGTAATTCATGATTAAAAAATTAAAAGGTTAATAATGTTTTGGCCGTCAATAAATTGCGTGCCATTTTAATCAGAAATGTTTGTCGTTAACAACTCATTAACAAAACAAGTTTTGGGCTAATTTTCTTTTTTAGGTTTTGGGTCAGGGTTTTCAGGGGTTGCGGTAAGATTTTTATATTTTGATTCGAGATGCATTTTTTCGACCTGAAGCAAATCTTTTTTAATCTCAAATGCTATGAGTGATTCCAACAACTCGCTTCCTGAAGAGTTTGGAGTTTTCTTCCGTAACAGCCGCATCGGCTTTGAACCAGTTATTTTTTGTTCGGCGTTGCGTTTTGCAACGAAATCGGCGAGATGCGAAAGCTTGGTATCTGTAGACAATTTCTTTTTTATCGATTTAATCTTGCGCGTGAATGCCAATTGCTGGTAGCGGTTTTCTTTTAGCAATTCATCCACGATCTTGGCTTGAACCACGAGTTCGATAGTACTGTTTTTTTCTTTTTTCGACGATGTCTCTGCTGATTTCATGTGGGTGAGCATTTCGGCAAGTAGCTTTGTGGCGTGTGTGGGCAGATTTCGTTTGCCGCATTCATACATCGACCATTGGCTGTAGCCGATGCCTAAGACCATAGCCATTTTGCGCTGGCTGAGTCCAAAGAGAGAAGTGATGAAGGTTTTCATGGTGGCGGTTTTTGTGTTCGTTTTTTGGAGTGCAAAAATTTGGCCACGGATTTTGTGTTCAAAAATTTTTTATTGGATTTTGAACACTTTTAATTAATGAAATAGTTAAAAATAGTATCACTTTGTCAGCTAACTAAAATTCTGTATGTTTGAAAGCTAACTACAAAAGAATGAAATCAAGCTTTTCTTTTCTTTCATCATCCTACGCTGAACTTTTTACAATTAGCGAATTATCTGAAAAGCTTATTCACGTGGACCCGAGTTCATCGCTTTCAAAGTCGAGGCTATTCTCGGAAAAATTGGCTGCATTAATTTGGCAATTTGAAGACCGTGGTTTTTTTTCAGGCAATCAGGTAGATCGGGTCAACCAACTATTTTACAAAAATATTATACCTGAACCAATTAAGGATTTGTTTCACGCGATCAGAAAGTCTGGAAATAAAGCTACTCACGACGGAAACAGTAAATTTTCAGAAGCGCATTTCTTTCTAAAAAAGTGTTTTCAATTAGCCAAGTGGTTTTATGAAACTTATGATAATGACTATCTGGGTAATATTCAATACGAGCTCCCCGATGATGACAATAAGTTAACTGTTTCTGCCTTGAATGAACAGCTTGAACGACTATCCAAAGAAGTCGTTAGTTACAAAGAGAAGATTGTGCTGCTTAACGCTTCTCCCGAAAAGATCGAAGCCCGCAAACAACGCTCATTTAACAACGCTAATAACATTGGAAAAACTGAGGCCGAAACCCGGGAACTTATTGACGAAAAACTTCGGGAAGCCGGCTGGGAATGTGATACGCTGCGATTGAATTACAAACTTCATAAATCGCTGCCCGAGAAAGGCAAAAATAAGGCGATTGCCGAATGGCCATGTGGCAGTAAGTGGGCTGATTATGTATTGTTTATAGGTACGACACTTTACGGCATTGTGGAAGCCAAAAAATACGCCGCGGATATTTCCACTGATCTGCGGCAGTCAAAAATATATGCTGAATGCGTCAACAGTCACGCGTCATTTTCATTTGTTGGACAATGGAATGATTATCACGTGCCGTTTGTATTCTCTACCAATGGACGCGCCTATCTGGAACAGCTTAAGACAAAAAGCGGAATCTGGTTTTTGGATTTACGGAATGATCGCAATAGGCCTGAAGCGTTGAGAGGTTGGTTTTCGCCCGAAGGTTTGGTATCGCTGCTCAAGCATGATATTGCAGCTGCGAACAGGAACCTAATTGAAAGCGACTACGATTATCTTCAAAATAAATCCGGGCTCGGCTTACGGGAGTATCAAATAAAAGCCATTCAGGCGGTCGAGGATAAAGTTATCAGCGATCCTGAAGACAAACGCGCATTACTCGTTATGGCGACCGGTACGGGAAAAACCAGGACTGCTATTGGTCTTACTTATCGACTGATCAAAGCAAATCGGTTTAAGCGGATTTTATTTTTAACAGACCGACGGCTACTTGCACAACAGGCATTGGGTAATTTCAAGGACAATCGCGTTGAAGGCCAAAGCACGTTTAGCGATGTATATCAGATAGAAGGATTAAAAGTTGCAAACCCAGAAGATACCACAAGATTGCATTTCGCTACGGTACAAAGTATGGTGAAGCGCCTATTTTATTCAGATAATCCGCTTCCGATTGACACGTATGATTGTATCATTATCGATGAAGCGCACCGCGGATACAACCTCGACAAAGAAATAGACGAAGATGATTTGCATTTTAAGGATCAGGACGATTACGTTGGGCAATACAAACGCGTGATTGAATATTTCAAAAGCTACATCATCGGACTTACGGCGACGCCGGCATTACATACCACCGAAATATTTGGAAAACCCACGCATAGTTATTCTTATCGAGAAGCGGTGATCGATGGCAACCTGACCGACCATGAGCCGCCGTACCTGCTAAAAACCAAACTCACTGAAGAAGGCATCCTTTGGGAAAAAGGGGAAAGACCGAAAATTTATTTGCCTGAATCAAATACGATAGAAGAAATGGCAGCCCTTGAAGATGAACTGCATATAGAAATTGAGCAGTTCAACAAGTTGGTCATCACCGAGCCTTTCAATCGTGCAGTGATAAAGCAACTGGTCAACGAACTCGACCCGGAGAGTGATGAAAAAACATTAATCTTTGCCGTACGCGATTCCCATGCTGATTTGATTGTCAAACTTCTTTATGAAGAGTTTGCTGCAATTGGCGTCGACGTTCCGCAGGACAGTATCGCGAAAATTACAGGCAATGTTTACGATCCAGAAGGGCTGACCAAACGGTTCAAAAATGAAAAGTACCCAACCATCGCCGTAACGGTAGAACTGTTAACCACAGGCATAGACGTGCCGCAGATTGTGAATCTCGTATTTATGCGTCGAGTACGTTCGCGGATATTGTTTGAGCAAATGCTTGGGCGCGCGACACGTTTGTGTCCCGAAATGGACAAACAGTTCTTTAGAATCTATGATGCCGTGCGTGTTTATGAAGCAATTGAGTCATATACTCAAATGCAAACGGTGTCCAATCCCTCTGTTACCTTTAAAAAACTTGTTGAGGAGTTGGATTACATTGATTCACCCGAGCGCGCCAAAAAACAAGTTGAACAAATCATTGTCAAACTCCAACGCAAAAGAAAATCATTGCAGGGCGAACAAGCCGAACAATTCGATTATTACTCAAAAGAATATTCGTTGGAAGAATTCACTGAAATGCTTAGAAATCTTGACCCTAATGAAATCAGGGCTACTCTCACCAACTTCACTGTGCTTTGGAATTTCCTCGACGAGAAAATCTACCGTCCCAAATCACAATTGGTGTCTGAACATCACGATGAAATTATCGGAGTCGAACGCGGGTACGGCAAAGCCAAACATCCCGAAGATTATATCGACGGATTCAAGCTGTTCATCAACGACAACCGCAACAAAATCATGGCATTAAATGTCATCTGTACCAAACCTTCGGAACTTGACCGAAAATCGTTGAAAGAATTAAAGCTTTTATTGGATCAGGAAGGCTTTAATGACCTTACTTTGCACACCGCGTGGAAGAATGCAAAGAATGAAGATGTCGCGGCAGACATCATTTCTTTCATTCGGACGTTAGCACTTGATACTGAATTGGTGAGCCATGAACAACGTATTGTAAATGCCATCAATAAGGTTAAAGCCATGCGCCAATGGAATAAAATCCAGCTGAAGTGGATTGAACGCTTCGAGGCACAATTGCTCAAAGAAACTGTTCTCACAAAGGAAGATTTAAACAAAGAACCGTTCGCAGCCGATGGCGGATTTGCAAGACTGGACAAGATTTTTGAAAACGATCTCGATTCGGTGCTGGCTTACTTAAATCAGAATTTATATACAGCTTAACTAATAAAAATTAATGAGTGCACAAGAAATTGCCAACAAGCTTTGGAATCTTTGTAACGTATTGCGCGACGACGGCGTAACTTATCACCAATATCTAAACGAACTTACTTATATTTTATTCCTGAAATTATCGGAAGTCAAAGAATTTTCCCAGCACATTCCCGAGGAATACCGTTGGGAAACGTTTGTAAACGACAAAGACAATGCGGCGGCATTCCAGCGTTATCGCGAATTCCTGACCACGGTAAGCAGCAAAACCACCAGTGACAGCATCAAGGAAATTTATACCGATGCATCGACGAGCCTTCGCAAGCCGGTCAATTTCAATACGCTTGTTCAGGCTATTGACAAGCTCGACTGGTATGAAGAAAATGACCGCGATGTCATGGGCGATATTTACGAAAGCCTTTTGGAAAAAAATGCGGGCGAGAAAAAAAGCGGCGCCGGACAGTATTTTACGCCGCGTCCTTTAATTAATATCATGGTCGATTTGGTAGCACCGAAACTCGGAGAAAAATGGAACGACCCTGCGGCAGGAACCTTCGGTTTTATGATTGCCGCCGACCATTATTTGCGGAGCAAGTATGACCAATATTATTACTTATCAGAAAAAGACCGTGCTTTCCAAATTAATGAAGCATTTAGCGGCGTGGAGCTCGTAGGCGATGCACACCGTTTGGCGTTAATGAACGCGCGTTTACACGGTATGGAAAGCCGGATATTTCTCGGTGACACACTGACCGAATTTGGCAAAACACTCAATGGCTTTGACGGCGTTCTCGCTAATCAGCCTTTCGGCACCAAACAAGGCGGCGAGCGCCCGACGCGCGATGATTTTACGTTCCCGACAAGCAACAAACAGCTCAACTTTTTACAGCACATTTATAGAAGCCTTAAAAAAGATGACAGGGCGCGCGCTGCTGTAATATTGCCCGATAACGTGTTATTCGAAGACAACGATGGTCAAAAAATTCGCCGCGATTTGATGGACAAATGCAATCTGCATACAATCTTGCGTTTGCCTACCGGAATATTCTACGCGGCAGGCGTCAAGACCAATGTCTTGTTTTTTACGCGCGGCAAGACCGAAACCGGCAATACCAAAAACGTCTGGTTTTATGACATGCGTACTAATATGCCCAACTACGGCAAGCGTACGGCATTTACCGAAAAGGCATTTGAGAATTTTGTGTTAGCCTATACGGGAGGCATCCCGTTCGACAAGGTGAAACAGGATTTCAATGGCATAGTGTCTGATGAAAAACGACAGACGATTAATGACGAGCGTTGGAAATCAATCTCGCTTGAGGATATTGCCAAGAAAAATTACGGTCTTGATTTAGGGTTGATTGCCGATGCCAGTCTTGGCAATAGTGACGATTTGGGTGAGCCGGTTGATATTGCAAGACAGGCGTTGGATGAGATTAAAAGTATGATGGAGCAGTTGAATGCGATGATAAAAGAGTTGAGTTGATGGAGAAGCACTTACCCAAGAATTGGATTATGACTTCAGTTGGTAAAGTCGGTTTTACCGCTTCGGGAGGAACGCCGAATACTTCAAAAAAGGAATATTGGGACGGTAACATACCATGGATAAATTCTGGCAAACTTAAAGACACGATTATTGATTCGCCATCTCGATTTATTACCGATTTGGGACTAAAAGAAAGTTCTGCGCGAATGTTTCCAAAAGATACTGTTGTAATAGCACTTACTGGCGCTACTACTGGAAAATTGGGCTATTTGATGATAGAAACATCCACCAATCAATCTGTTACCGGTATTTTTCCAAATATTTTTTTCAACAGCAAGTTCTTATTCTATCAACTCTTGTATTTACGAAATGAGATTTTAGGCAATGCATTGGGAACGGCGCAACCGCACATCAATAAAAAAATTGTAGATGATACGCTTGTCAAACTTCCTCCGCTTCAAGAACAAACTCGAATCGTCGCCAAGTTCGACACAATATTCGCGCAACTAGACACCCTTAAAACTGCAATGGAAAAAATCCCTTTGTTGCTTAAAGATTTTAGGCAGCAGGTTTTGACGCAGGCGGTGCTAGGACAATTGACAAAAAATTGGCGAGTTAATAACATTGTTGGAAAAATTCAACAGAGTACCGCTAAAAATTTTGACTACATATTGCACGAGATTCCCGAAACTTGGCGGCAAGCCATAATCAGTGATGTTGCAAAGGTGAAGGGCGGAAAGAGATTACCTAAAGGACACGAACTGGTTACTGAAAATACAGGATTTCCATACATTAGGGCTAGAGACTTGAAAAAAGGTACTGTTCTTAGCGAAAATATGATGTTTCTTGAAGAAGTCACTCAAGTACACATTAAAAATTATATCGTCAGAGAGGGCGATTTGTATATGACTATAGTTGGTGCGAAAATCGGAGACGCGGGGATTGTCCCAAAATCTCTTGACGGGGCAAATTTAACTGAAAATGCAGTAAAATTAACGGACCTAAATAATTGCATATATAATGAATATTTGTCGTTATGGTTGCGGAGTTCAATTTGTCAGTCTAACATTCAAAAAGCTATTATGTCCGCAACTCAGGGGAAATTGGCGCTAACCCGAATAAACGCCCTGCCATTATATTTGCCACCAATAGAAGAACAAAAACAAATTTTTTCTATAGCACAATCACTATTAATCAAAGCCGACGCCATCGAGCAACAATACCAAACCCTAAAATTAAAAATAGACCAACTACCACAAGCGATTTTACACAAAGCGTTTAAAGGGGAATTGAGTGAGCAGTTGGAGAGTGATGGGGATGCCCGGGATTTGTTAGAAGAAATTGCAGCACTCAAGTCTTCAAGCATTATAAAAGAAAAGTCAAAGAAGGCCAAAGCCTGATATTCAAAATTTACTACAGCAAAATGACAAACCAGACACAAGACCAAAACTGGGCAAATGCTATTCTTGACGCTATTACACGGTTGAAAAAAGTTGGCTGGGATACTACCAACAACAGTAGGCGTTACGATGTTCAATTTGAAAATGAATCATTTCCTCCAAAAGTGGTGTTTGCGACGGCGGCAGACTTGTATGCAGAGAAATTTCCGGACAATAATATCCCCGTGCTGAGCGGCGGAAAAAAGACGAATGAATTTCTTCAGAAAATGGGTTTTGATATTGTTGAAAAGCAGCAAGATCAGTTGGCCGCACTTATAAATAAATATAAGGCCTACATCAAAAACGGCGGGCTCCAAGATGAGATTTACAAATGGAAATTGCTTTATCAGTATCGCGGAAGGCCAAATATTAACGCAGACAATCTCAAGGATGAAATCAAATCAGTCAATTTTGCGAATCTTATCTATCCGGTAGCGCAAGCCGTCATCAATCACATCGCCGCTGAACGGCCTGAAGAGTACAAAAAATGCTTTGAGACCTTGTTTGATGAGAGGATGCCATTACAAGACCGTGTATCGTTTTTTAATGCTGAAACACTGAAGGTCTACCGCCAAATAGTTCCGCAGAAAAAATTTTCACATCATCAAGATGAGAGAACGATGTCTACATTTTTGACTTATCACAACCCTGAAAAATATACATTTTATAAAGATTCGTTTTATAAAAAGCTGACCTCGCTACTTGGAATCAAAGCTGAAAAGGCAGGCAAAAAGCTGACGCATTATTATGCGCTTGTAGATCAGATTATCGATGATTATATTAAAGATGATTTAGAGTTGACGCAATCGGTAAAAAGCTTGATGCCAGCAATGACTTTCAGCGATGAAAATTACAAAATCCTCGCGCAGGATATTTTATACCAAGGGCTTGACAAGAATTTCGGAGAAGGAAAGAAATACTGGAGAATCGGCACAACCGATGAAGAGAATTCTTACTGGGACGAGATGAAGTTGGAGAATAAAATATCTATCGGATGGCCGAAACTAGGCGATTTAAGTGAAGTAGAAGTTAGAGATAAATATGTGATTATGTCTCGCTTCAAGGATGTTGGTTACTATAAAAGTACCAACCAAAATGTAATTTCTAGAAAAGCAGGCGAAATATATGATTTTTATAAAAATATCAACATCGGCGATATTGTTTTAGCGCAAGAAGGGCACGGTGTTTTGGCAATTGGTATTGTGCGCGACGATTATTCATTTGATCCGAAAAAAGATTTTCCGCATCAAAAATCGGTTGAATGGCTTCTCTATCCAGATGGTTTTATAAACGGCACGGGGCCAAATACAACCGTCTATCAGATTACTGATAAAAATATAATAAAAACAATTGAGCAGTTTCTTGTTGAAAAAGCCGAAAGATCAAAAAGCACAAATCACGTCATGAAACATCCACTAAATCAAATTTTATATGGTCCGCCTGGAACCGGAAAAACGTTTAATACGGTTAACAGAGCTATATCAATCATCGACAGCACCGATGAGAAAACATTAATGCAGACTGAAAGAGACTTGCTGAAAAAGCGATTCGAGGAACTCGTAAGAAAAGGTCAAATTGTGTTTACCACTTTTCACCAAAGCATGAGCTATGAAGACTTTATTGAAGGCATTAAGCCGATTGAGCCGAAAGACGATGATTTGTTTTTAAAATATGAAACTCAAGACGGTATTTTTCTTAAAGTATGCATTGAGGCAACTTACAATTATATAAAAAGGAATTTTCCAGAAAACGAACAAGAAAGCCAAATACGCACTTTCAATCAATTATATGATCAGTTATTTGAAGATGTCGAGCAGGCTGGAGAAAAATCGTTAGCCACTTTAAATGGGAATAACGTTTTAGCATCCGTAACTGACCAAGGCAATTTCAGCGTCAAGCATTTGAATGGCACTAGGACATATACTGTGTCGAGAAACAGACTCGCTCCGTTATTTGAACAATTTGACGACTTGAGCGAAATTAATAATATCCATGAAGAATTTAGAAATGTTATTGGGGGCTGCAATTCAACTGCATTCTGGAGTGTCTTAAATGCAATAAAAAATTTACAGTCGGATACACGTTCGAAAAGGGACATTCCAGTTGAGTTAAAATATGAAGATAAAAAGAGCATTGTAAAGTCATACTGGAAAAATTCTAAGGGTAAACCTACCGAAGACGAAAAAAGTGAACCTTTTGTTATTATCATCGACGAAATTAACCGCGGCAACGTATCGCAAATTTTCGGCGAACTGATCACATTGATTGAAGAAGACAAAAGGCTTGGAAAAAGTGAAGCACTGGAAGTAAAACTGCCTTACAGCAAAGAAAGTTTCGGCGTTCCTCCAAACGTTTATATCATCGGCACTATGAACACCGCTGACCGCAGCGTTGAAGCGTTGGATACCGCACTCAGACGTCGTTTCAGTTTTGAGGAAATGCCACCTAAGTACGAGTTGGAAGAGTTGGACGGAGAAGTCTTCGGGTATCCGCTCCACAAAATTTTAAAGGCTATCAATCTCAGGATTGAGAAATTGCTCGATCGCGACCACGCCATCGGACATTCGTATTTCCTGAATAAAACCAACGACACGATTGTTGAATCATTCTACCGATGTATTATTCCATTGTTGCAGGAATATTTCTTTGGCGATTACGGCAAGATCGGGCTTGTACTTGGCGATGGTTTCATCAATAGTAATGGCGCAAGCGAACAAAAAAGGGTTTTCGCCGATTTTGAATACGATGGCAAGGATGATTTTGAAGAACGACAAGTTTTTCACATAATTGACTATAGAACAGCACAGGGTTACACATTGAAAGTCGGAAATCAAACGGTAGAGATGGATTTTGAAACGGCAATCAAGCGACTAATGAATGACAACATTGTCTAAGGACTATAAGCATATCACCGTTTTTGAGCATGAAACGCTCCGACATGACGCTGGCGATAAGCGTATCACCAAGGAGCAGTTTGAAGCGCTCGAGCGATACCATGGAACGGGAACACCGTTTTATAAATTAGTGTATCACGGCGTGCAGTTCAATGAACATGTTGGTGTAATACAGGTCGGCGACACGCTGATCGAAGTATTGCCCAAAGCTGACAAGCACGACGCCGATGACGCGCTTTGGCGAAAACGGTTAATTGGCATGCTTAAAGCTGTTGGCGCATTTGACATCAAGTCACCAAGCTCTGGGAATTTAAAGATCAGGCCCAACACTATCCTGGACTTATATTTTGAGTTATTTATTAAAGAAGCCGAAGCCTTGCTGCATGCCGGACTTATCAAAAAATATCGGCAGAAGGAAGGCAACGTGACGGCGTTGAAAGGCAGTTTGCAATTCGGGAAGCATTTGCAGCAAAACCTCATTCACCATGAGCGGTTTTATGTTATGTATACACACTACGATGCCAATCACAAGCTTCATTTGATTTTGTACAAGGCCATCAGGTTGGTTTCGCGGATCAACACCAATACGGCGCTACAAAGCCGGATCGGCTCATTGTTGTTGAATTTTCCTGAAATGCCTGATTTAAAAGTGTACGAATCCAGTTTTAATAAATTGGTATTTACTCGCAAGAATAAGCAGTACAAGCCTGCAATTGAAATAGCGAAATTGCTATTGTTGCAGTTCCATCCTGATGTTGCTAAAGGAAAAAATCACGTCTTGGCACTGATGTTTGATATGAACTTGTTGTGGGAACAATTTGTCTATGCGAGTTTGAGAAAAGAATGTAAAATGCCAAACACCAAGATTACCGCGCAGACCTCACGCTATTTTTGGAAGCCTGATGATGGTAGGCGAACGAGTATCCGGCCGGATATCTATATCGTTTCTGATGAAATTAAAACTGTGTTTGACACAAAGTGGAAAAACTTGAACGGTTACAATCCATCGCCGGACGATTTGCGGCAGATGTTTGTTTATCATGAATACTATGAAGCTGACAAAGTAGCGTTGGTTTATCCAGCATCGGAAAGTAAAAAAAGTAGTGGACATTATTTAAGAGAAGGAGAAATTACGAAAAAAAACTGCAGCGTCATTTCAATCGCTCCTGAAGAGACGATAAAGGCATGGCAAAATAGAATCTCTAGGATTTTGCTAGGATTTATTACAGACTCAAACGAATCTTACTAACCTAAATCAATAAAAAAAGCCAACAATGTTTCTCGTCCGGTTTCAAACTATGGTTTACTTCGTCCCCGACTCCCTTGCCTCGCTCACATCATCATCGTTCCCCATCGTATTCCCTTCATCCAATCCATTTGTCGTAAAGTCATCATTATCCCCACGCTGCGCATCGACTTCATCCTGATTTTGCGATGATGCCGAATTTGTTTCAGCATTTTTCCGATTACCAACCGAATCGCTGGTTGGACCTGATTGAGCTACGTTTTGGTTTTCCCTGCTGTTGTTATTTATTTCCATGATTGTAAAATTTAATCACTAAGATACCAACGCAGCCTCCAGCTTATGTTACAACAAATTCCCAATCGTTTATACGAATACAAGCCAATCATCATATTTAACAAACGCAACGGGAAAACCGTAATTCCCAATAAGGATTGGACATACCTTCCCCAAAAATTACATGCCAGACCTCCAAACCCTCAAACTCCCCAAAGCCGCCCGAACCTATTTTTTCGACATAGCCAAAACCACTACGAAAGGCCATTATCTTAGAATTTCCTGCGCCGAAAAAAAACGCCCGGGCTTCGAACACCACCGTCTTTTCATCTTCGAAGAAGACCTTTCCGCATTCATTGCTACACTCAAAAAGGCCGCAACGGAATTGGAAAAGTTGAAGAAATAAAAGAACTTAAAGTTTAAAGTTAGTCGAGAAGTTTATAGTATAGTCACAATCCCCAACATCCGGAAAAAATAATTCTCTATTTCCACCTCCACAGCGCCGGCCATTCAGCGGCATCTTTTTCTTAGCGTAGATTTTCAAGCCCAAGCCACCCAACCCAAACACCCCGAGCGAAGCGAGCGCTACCAAAGTAAAGCAAACCACGAAGTCGAGCCTGCAAGGCGAGCGGCTGTGGTTGCGGCGGCGGCAAGGCTTAGAAAATCAAGCAAAAAAAAGGCCGTTCAGCTGTTTTTGCTTCTTTTGGCAGCAGACAAACCGAGGCACGAGGTTCAACGAATCCTATTAAAAAAAATAAAAACGATTGAGTTAAAAGAAGGCCCGCGGCAGCGAAAGCCCGCTGCAAGCGAAAAGACACCCCGTTTGGCATTCTGCCAAACCCCAATCAATCTTCAAATACCGCAAACATTAAGGGGCGCTCAACCCCTTGCCACATCGCCACCATTTCCGTAACTTTGCACCACATCTCAAACACAATGGAGCAACCCACACCCTATACCCCGATCAACAAAGTCAGAATCGTAACTGCAGCCTCGCTTTTCGACGGCCACGATGCCGCGATCAACATCATGCGGCGCATCATCCAGTCCACCGGCGTCGAGGTGATCCATCTCGGCCACGACCGGAGCGTTGAGGAAGTCGTCAACACGGCGATCCAGGAAGATGCCAATGCAATCGCGATGACGTCTTACCAAGGCGGGCACAACGAGTATTTCAAATATATGTATGATCTGCTCAAGGAAAAAGGCGCCGGTCATATCAAGATTTTTGGCGGCGGCGGCGGTGTGATCCTGCCTTCGGAAATCGAAGAATTGCACGAATATGGTATCGAACGGATTTATTCTCCCGATGACGGCCGTGCGCTCGGATTGCAGGGCATGATCAACGATCTGGTACAGCGTTCCGATTATCCGGTTGGCGACAAATTGAATGGCGAAATCAATCATCTCCAAGAAAAGAACCCGACGGCAATCGCGCGTGTGATTTCTTCGGCCGAGAATTTCCCCGAAGTCGCGAAAGAAACGCTGGATAAAATCTCCACTAAAAATCAAAACTCGACTACGCCGGTTCTCGGAATTACCGGAACGGGCGGCGCCGGGAAATCATCGCTTGTCGATGAATTGGTCAGACGTTTTTTGATTGATTTTCCTGATAAAACCGTTGGATTGATTTCGGTCGATCCGTCGAAGCGGAAAACCGGCGGCGCGCTTTTGGGCGACCGGATCCGGATGAACGCGATCAACAATCCGCGGGTTTACATGCGTTCGTTGGCGACGCGCCAATCGAATCTCGCGCTCTCGAAATACGTCGCCGATGCGATACAGGTCATCAAGGCCGCAAACTACGATTTGATCATTCTCGAAACTTCAGGAATCGGGCAATCGGATACCGAAATCATGGATCATTCCGATGTTTCACTCTACGTCATGACGCCCGAATTCGGCGCGGCGACGCAATTGGAAAAAATCGATATGCTCGACTTTGCCGATCTGGTCGCGATCAACAAATTCGACAAGCGCGGCTCATTGGATGCGCTGCGTGATGTCAAGAAACAGTATCAAAGAAACCATCAGTTATGGGATGCAAATTCCGATACTTTGCCGGTTTTCGGGACGATTGCCTCGCAGTTCAACGATCCGGGAATGAACAATCTTTACAAGGCGATCATGGACAAAATCCACGAAAAGACCGAATCGGGATTGCAGTCCGATTTCCATATCTCGAAAGAAATGAGCGAGAAGATTTTCGTGATTCCGCCGCACCGTACGCGCTATCTGTCCGAGATTTCGGAAAACAACCGCAAATACGACGAGACGGCTTCGGTACAGCAACAAGTCGCACAAAAGCTCTACGGGATTTTCAAGACGATTGAAACCGTGACCGGAAAGTTGCCTGCGATTACCAAATCCGGGATTGAAATTCCTTCGGCTTCCGAAGAAAACAAAGTCTTCCTCAACCTGCTTTCACAGCAGTTCGACAAGGTCAAAATGGATCTCGATCCGTACAACTGGGAGATTATCACGACCTGGAACGACAAAGTCAACAAATACAAAAATCCGGTTTATTCGTTTAAAGTCCGCGACAAGGAAATCAAGATCGCGACGCACACCGAATCATTATCGCATACACAAATCGCTAAAGTGGCACTCCCGAAATACGAAGCCTGGGGCGATATTTTAAAATGGTGTTTGCAGGAAAACGTACCGGGCGAATTCCCGTTTGCTTCGGGGTTGTACCCGTTCAAGCGCGAAGGCGAAGATCCGAGTCGGATGTTTGCCGGCGAAGGCGGACCGGAACGGACCAACAAGCGTTTCCACTACGTTTCGCAGGGAATGCCTGCCAAGCGTTTGTCTACGGCATTTGATTCGGTGACTTTGTACGGCAACGATCCGCACGTGCGTCCGGATATTTACGGTAAAATCGGGAATGCCGGGGTTTCGATCTGCTGTCTGGATGATGCGAAGAAATTGTATTCAGGATTTGATTTGGTGCATCCGCTGACGTCGGTCTCTATGACGATCAACGGCCCGGCGCCGATGCTGCTCGGGTTTTTCATGAACGCGGCGATCGACCAGAACTGCGAGAAATACATCAAGGAAAACGGACTCGAGGCAGCCGTCGAAAAAGTGCTGAAGGCAACGTACGACGACAAGGGCATCAACCGTCCGAAATACCAGGGCGAATTGCCTGCCGGAAACGACGGTTTAGGACTGATGCTTTTGGGAATTACCGGCGATCAGGTTTTACCGGCTGACGTCTACAACGATATCAAGGTGAAAACGCTGGCGCAGGTCCGCGGAACGGTACAGGCCGATATCCTGAAAGAAGACCAGGCGCAGAATACCTGTATTTTCTCGACCGAATTCGCGCTGCGACTGATGGGTGACGTACAGGAATACTTCATCAAAAACAACGTCCGCAACTTTTATTCGGTTTCGATCTCGGGCTACCACATCGCCGAAGCCGGCGCGAACCCGATCACGCAATTGGCTTTTACGCTGGCAAACGGTTTCACTTATGTTGAATACTATCTGAGCCGCGGCATGAACATCAATGATTTCGGACCGAACCTGTCGTTCTTCTTCTCGAACGGAATCGATCCGGAATATGCCGTCATCGGACGTGTCGCACGAAAAATTTGGGCAAAAGCCTTGAAAAATAAATACGGCGCGAACGAACGCGCACAGATGCTGAAATACCACATCCAGACTTCGGGCCGTTCGCTGCATGCGCAGGAAATCGATTTCAACGACATCCGCACGACCTTGCAGGCATTGTATGCGATTTACGACAATTGCAACTCGCTGCATACGAACGCTTACGACGAGGCAATCACGACGCCAACCGAAGAATCGGTACGCCGTGCGATGGCGATCCAATTGATCATCAACAAAGAGCTCGGGTTGGCGAAAAACGAAAATCCGATCCAGGGCTCGTTCATCATCGAAGAACTGACCGACTTGGTCGAGGAAGCGGTGTTGCAGGAATTCGACCGCATCACCGAACGCGGCGGCGTTTTGGGCGCGATGGAAACGATGTACCAGCGCTCGAAAATCCAGGAAGAATCGCTGTATTACGAAACGCTGAAGCACAACGGCGATTTCCCGATCATCGGTGTCAATACGTTTTTGAGCTCGAAAGGCTCGCCAACGGTAATCCCGGCTGAGGTCATCCGCGCGACCGAAGAGGAAAAGCAATATCAGATCGCAATGCTCGACAATCTGCACAACGCCAACAAAGGCAAGGAAGACGACGAGCTCGAGGCGATTCAGGAAGCGGCGATCCACAACAAGAATATTTTTGAGGAACTGATGGAAGCGACCAAAATGTGTTCGCTCGGGCAGATCACAACCGCGCTTTTCGAGGTTGGCGGCCAGTATCGGAGAAATATGTAAGCCGAAATTTGCACCCCAAAGCCTCCCGCCCGGAGGCTTTTTTGTTTTCCCAAACTTTTTGTAAAACGCTAGGGTTTGGTTTTTATCGGTCGTAAATTTAAGTTGCTAAATTTTATCGTTATGAAAATCAAATACTTAATAGTTGTTTTAATCATTCCGTTATGGGTTGCGGGGCAAAAGACCGATACGCTGCCCAAGCCGTTTGCGACGAAATCGGAGACGAATTATTCGCACGTTTTGGGCTGGAAAGACGGCCGCACGCCCAAAGTCCCGAAAGGGTTCAAAATAGCCAAATATGCCGATGGATTTGAAAACCCGCGTTGGATATACGTTACCCCGAATGGTGATGTTCTGGTGGCGCAAAGCAATTCCAATTACGGGTTTTTCAAAAGACTGGGCGCTTCGATCATCGGGGCGGGAAAGTCGAACAACCTCAGGCACAGCGCCGACAAAATCGCACTGCTTCGCGATGCCGATCACGACGGGATCCCTGAAATGAACGTGACGTTTTTGGATAAAGGATTGAACCAGCCGCTGGGGATGCTGGTTATCGGGAAATGGCTGTATGTGGGCAATACCAATGCGCTGATGCGTTTTCCGTATGAGCCTGGCCAAACCAAAATTACGGCCAAGGGCGAAAAGCTCTGCGATCTGCCGGCCGGGAAGCACAACCGGCACTGGACGCGGAACATCATCGCCAACAGCGACAAATCGAAATTATACATTGCCGTGGGCTCGGGAACGAACATCGCCGAGAAAGGGCTTGGAAACGAATTGCTTCGGGCCAATATTCTGGTTGTGAATCCGGATGGAAGCGGACTCAGGGTTTTTGCGTTGGGGCTTCGAAATCCGGTCGGGATGGACTGGAATCCGGAATCGGGCGCGCTTTAGACGGTCGTGAACGAACGCGACGAATTGGGTAACGAGCTGGTGCCCGATTATCTTACGTCGGTAAAGGAAAACGGGTTTTACGGCTGGCCGTATGTATATTTCGGGCAACATGAAGATCCGCGCGTCAAGGAGAAAAAGCCCGAGCTTACCGCAAAAACGATCGCCCCCGATTTACCGCTCGGGGCGCATACCGCTTCGCTCGGATTGGTTTTTTATACCGGAAAATCGTTCCCGAAAAGCTATCGCAACGGCGCATTCATCGCCCAACACGGATCGTGGAACCGCAAGCCGCTTTCCGGTTATAAAGTACTTTTCGTACCGTTTGCCGATGGGAAGCCTTCGGGGAAACCCGAAGATTTCATTACCGGGTTCAATGCCGATCCGGGCAACCCGGACAAGGATGAGGTTTACGGCAGGCCGGTGGGATTGGCCGTATTGCCGGACGGCTCGCTGCTCGTGGCCGATGACAAGACCAATACGATTTGGCGAGTCAGCGCCGATTGAATCAACAAACGTGATGACAAGCTGCGTGAGCGATGGGAGCGGAAAGCCCGCAGCGAGGAACGACGCGAGGACTTGCAGCAGACAGCGCGACCCGCAGGGGCACGCCCAAATCATAAATAATTTGGTCAGCTGGAAACAAATCGTTTAATTTGAGTATTAAATCAAAGAAATATGGGACGAGTAGGATTGGCGGAAATTATCATTTGGATCATAGTGCTGGTGCTTTTGGCGATAAAAGTGGGACTGATCCTGTATTTTGCGATGCGCAATAAAAGGAAACAGGCCGCCCACATGGAATACTTGAGAAGTATCGGGACCCAGAAAAAGGAAGAAGAAGCGTAAAATATTGACGTTTAAGCATAAAGGCCGCCATTGAGCGGTCTTTTTTTATCCGTTAACGGCAGGCTTTTCCGACGAAAAACGCGCTTTTCGGGAAAATGAGCTTTTTAACCGATAAGGTTTCAGTTCGTCGGAAATTTTTCATGGGACAGTCCGGTTGGTGTAATTTTAATTTTACCATTTCTTCATAATCTATTGAAAATGTGTTGGAAAACCCCGAAGCCGGGAGATTTATTAATTTTAAAAGCACAAGCTTATGAAAAAAATTACACTACTGTCAGCATTGTTTTCCTCGTTGTTCGCGATAGCTCAGGTGACGTACACTTCGGCTGATTTTGCCACCGCCGGCGAGGAATTTACGGTGAGCAAGGCGTCCGGGTTCATGGGAATGAATTTCGCCGCGACCGGCGCCAATTACAACTGGAATTTCGGGGCGCTCAACGCCGGTTCGCAATCGACGGCTGGATGGCAGGACCCGAACGGTTCGGGGTATAAATTGTCGTGGTGCCTGTCGCATTTTTATCTGTTTACGTGCAATTCGCAGTTCAACAGCAACTTTAATATGTCTTCGGTTGCATCGGGCGATATCAACATCGGCGATTATACGATCAGCAACATCGTCGAGCATTCTAACGTGAGCGCAACATCGTTTTCGAACAAGATGCGCGGCATGACCACGGAAATCGGCGGTATCCCGCTTCCGCTTACGGTCGATTACGACGATCCGGACGAGATTTACCAGTTTCCGATGAACTACAACGACTCGTATACCACGACCGGGCATTTTACGATCGACCTGACCAATCTGGGAATGGATTTCACCTACAACCTTTCGACACAGCGCACCAATACGGTCCAGGGCTGGGGTTCGCTGACCACGCCGATGGGCGTATTTCCGGATGTGCTGAAACTCAAATCGGTGATCCAGCGTACGGATGAAATCGTAGTCGCGGGCATCACGATCCCGATCCCGACCACGACGGTTTCCTACCAATGGTTCTCGAAAGATTACGGGATTCCGGTTTTGCAGGCCGACGGCATCGAGCTGTTCAACTTCTTTATCCCGACCAATGTGATTTATATCGATCAGGTACAATGCTTGGCCCCGAGTGCAGCTTTTGCTTATCTGCCAACGGCCGATTACAATCCGGAAACGCAATCCGCGAATGTCGAATTCAGCAACCTGAGCACAAATTACGACAGCGTTTCATGGGATTTTGGCGACGGAAACTCATCGACCGATGCGGCGCCATCGCACTCTTACGATTGTCCGGGAACGCATTCCGTGACGCTGACCGTGACCAACAGCATCTGCCAGCCTGCGACGACCGCGACCTTTACGCTTCCGGTATTGGTGACCGATTCGCAAAATGCGCTGACGACTTCGGTGAGCGTTTCCGAAACGACATTGACCGCCGATCGCGATGTTGCCGGAACAACCTATCAATGGGTTGACTGCGACAATGGCAACGCACCGATTCCGGATGCGACCAGCCAGAGTTTTTCACCGATTGTTGACGGCAATTACGCGTGTGTCATGAATACTAACGGCTGTGTTGGGACATCGGTCTGTACGCCAATATCGTTACTGGGCAACGCGCATTTTGAAGCCGGCGAATTCCAGGTTTATCCGAATCCGACAACCGGCCAATTACATTTGAGTCAGAACAATCTTGACATAAAGGACATTTCTGTTTACAATTCAATCGGGATGCTTGTGGCCAAAAAGCTTGATATTTCAGGCCAGACCTCGGGAATGTACATCGTAAAGATCACGACCGACGAAGGCTCATTCGTGCGGAAAGTGATGAAAAAATAATATTGTTTCATTTGTTGGAAAGCCTTTCGAAAGAGAGGCTTTTTTATTGTCTGATTCGCTCTTAAATTTTTGAAAAGGAGACGTAACCGATGTGCAGCGTATCTTCCTGCGGAGTATTTTCGGTAAGTTCCAGCGAATATTTTTCCTTATGCAATTGCGGAAGAATATCTTCTACGTTACAGATGTCGTCTACGTCGATGCCGTACTTGTCGTCTACATGCGAAACCGCGCCGCTGAAACCGCAATGTTTGTAAAATGCGGTATCTTTTGCTTTTTTGGATGCGTCCGCCAATGTTTGGGCAACCGATAATATCTTATAATGGTATTCCTCGAATTCGCCGGGCCGGTAACCGCCAAGATTGATGAAGAACAATTCTTTATCAGTGACATCATCCGTTTTCGGGACGATTTCAACCCCGTATCCGTCTACGCTTGTGACTTCGCGCCAGGCATCGATGTGGAGTTTTCCTTCAGCTTCGAGCCAGAAGCGGTCCATTTGCGGAATCAGATCCTTCAGCGAATTCCCGATCCCGAAAAAAATATCGTGCTGTTCGGTCACGCGGCCTTGTGGCTTGCAGCCGAGCATGACCATGAATAGTTTGGGTTTTTCCATCGGCTAAAAGTATCCAATTATTTTTTTGAAAACAACCTGCAATTATTTTTGGTTTGGTTTTTGAAAGGCGTATTTTTATAAACAATTAAAAAAAAATAATCATGAGAAAAATATTTATGTTCTTAGCTGTTGCCGGTTTGGTTTCATTATCAGCTTGCCAGGGCGACGAAGGCCCGCAAGGACCGGCCGGACCGGAATCCCAGGTACTTGAACTCAATACTGTCAATTTCGGGTTCGACAACGAATTCGGTTACAACATTTACCACACTTTCAGCGATTTCGGTTTAGCGCCTTATGACTCAGACAACGTTTTGATTTACAGGCTTTCCGGAACAATCGATTCGCAAACGCCAATCTGGCAATCTATCCCAAGAACCATTTATTTTGCCGACAGTTCAGACGAACTGGATTACGACTTCGATTTCAGCCCTGTCGATTTTACGATTTATGCGGGCGGTAACTTCGACATCTCGACCGAACCTTCTTACCTGAACGGGCAAACCTTCCGGATCGTCATCATCCCCGGATATTTCGCCAACAGGAAAAACGTCGACCTGACCGATTACAATGCGGTAATCCAGGCTTACGGAATCGACGACAGCCATGTCAAAAAATTAAAATAACCTGCTTCAGGTAATAATAAAGGAACTTTAGGGTTCCTTTTTTTATGCCCCGGGATTTTCGTCTTTTACTTTTTGTATTGAAATCAAGATGCCGCAGCCGAGCGAAAGCGCGATAACGCCGAGTGAAGCCCATTCAGGTAATTCGACAAAGTCATGCAGCAGCATTTTCAGCCCGACAAAAGTCAAAATCGCGATCAGGCTGTATTCGACATAAGCGAATTTCCGGATCATGCTCGCGAGGAAAAAATACATTGACCGCAGCCCGAGTATCGCAAAAATATTCGAACTGAACACCAGAAATGGATCGGATGTGATGGCCAGGATTGCCGGAACGCTGTCGACGGCAAAAAACACATCCATGATTTCAATGACCAGCAGCGCCACAAAAAGCGGCGTCGCGTAATTTTTACCATTTTCCTTTCTATGAAAAAAATGCTTTCCGTCCAGATGGCTTGTGGTCGGGATGATTTTGCTGACAATCCGGTAGGGCAATGAATGCTTCGGGTCAAATTCCTGCTCGTCTTTCCGGAACAGCATTTTTGCGGCCGTGAAAATCAGGAAAATACCGAAGAGGTAAGTGATCCAGCTGAATTTATGGATCAGCAAAACCCCGAAATAAATCATCAGCCCGCGAAAAACGATTGCGCCGATAATGCCCCAAAATAAAACCCGATGCTGATATTTCTGCGGGATTTTGAATGTCGAAAAAATAATGGCGATGACAAAGATGTTGTCGATGCTCAGCGACAGTTCGATAAGATAACCCGTGATATATTTTACTGTTGCCCCGGCAGGCCTGAGATGATCGGGATTTGAAATCATTGCTGATTGGTAAAGCCAGAAAATGATGCCTGAAAAACCGAATGAAAGCACTACCCAGATCACGGTCCACAGGCCAGCTTCTCTCGAGTGGATCACGTGGGGCTTTTTGTTGAATATGCCCAAATCCAATGCAAGAAACAGCAGGACCGCCGCTAAAAATAGTATCCAGACCAGCATACCGATGTATTAGGTATAACAAATATACCTCTTTGATTTTGGGGTATGAATGCAATTTGCTTAATCTTAACATTCAATTTATCGATAAAAAATACTTTTAAACAATTAACCCCTGTTTTTTTAGGGGTAAAATTATTTGTATAAATAAAAAGTTTATATTTGCATCAAAATAACAGGGGTTACACCCATTAATTTTAATTTTTATGGCAACATTACGTTTTCAGGCATTGAAAGAAGCATCGGGAAGAAAGCCGGTGAAATTTGAGGAGGCCGACAAAAAATCGAATATTTTCGGCGCCAATGTGTTTAATGATAGGGCGATGAGGAATTTTCTGACCTCAGATGCCATCAAAGGGATTCGCGATGCGGTCCAGCACGGCACGAAAATCGACCGCAAGCTCGCCGATTATATTGCCATCGGAATGAAGGAATGGGCCTTGTCAAAAGGCGTAACACACTATACACACTGGTTCCAGCCGCTTACCGGAACCACCGCAGAAAAGCACGACGCATTTTTCGAAACCGATTTTGAAGGCGGTTCACTCGAAAAATTCGGAGGCGGCCAATTGGTGCAGCAAGAACCCGATGCATCGAGTTTCCCCAACGGCGGTATCCGCAACACGTTCGAGGCTCGCGGTTATACGGCCTGGGATCCGACTTCGCCAGCATTTATTTTCGGCTCGACATTGTGCATCCCGACCGTTTTTATTTCGTACACCGGCGAAGCGCTCGATTATAAAACGCCGTTGCTTCGCGCGTTGCATTCGATAGACGAAGCTGCTTCCGACGTTTGCCGTTACTTCGATAAAAACGTCAAGAAAGTCACTGCAACTTTAGGCTGGGAACAGGAATATTTCCTGGTCGATAAGGCGCTGGCCAATTCAAGGCCCGATATCCAGATGACCGGAAGAACGCTTCTCGGGCATACATCGGCCAAAGGCCAGCAATTGGACGATCATTATTTCGGATCGATCCCAACCCGTGTTTTGCAATACATGAGGGAATTGGAAGAAGAATGCATGTATCTCGGAATTCCAGTAAAGACGCGTCACAACGAAGTCGCGCCGAACCAGTTCGAACTCGCGCCGATTTTTGAGGAAACGAATCTTGCCGTAGACCATAACTCGCTTTTGATGGACGTCATGCAGAAAGTAGCCGAGCGCCACGACTTCAAAGTTTTGTTCCACGAAAAGCCATTCCAGGGCGTAAACGGATCGGGCAAGCACAACAACTGGTCGATGGCGACCGATACCGGAATCAACCTTTTGAGCCCGGGCAAAACCCCGATGAGCAACCTGCAGTTCCTGACGTTTTTCATCAACACGATCAAGGCCGTCAACAACTACGAATCGCTGTTGCGCGCTGCGATCGCCACGGCCAGCAACGATCACAGGCTCGGTGCCAACGAAGCGCCGCCGGCCATCATTTCGGTATTCATCGGTGCGCAATTGACCAAAGTTTTGGAAGAGCTCGAAGGCGTTTCCTCAGGAAAATTGTCACCCGAGGAAAAAACCGACCTGAAACTCAACGTCGTAGGCAAAATCCCGGACGTATTGCTCGACAATACCGATCGCAACCGGACATCGCCGTTCGCCTTTACCGGAAACAAATTCGAATTCCGCGCCGTCGGATCGTCCGCAAACTGCGCGAATGCAATGACGACATTGAACGCGATTGTCGCCAAACAATTGCGCGATTTCAAAAAAGAAGTCGATGCGATGATCGAAACCAAAGGTTTGAAAAAAGACGAGGCGATCTTCAATGTCTTGCGCGAATACATCAAGACATCGAAAAATATCCTTTTCGAAGGCGACGGCTACAGCGAAGCCTGGGAGAAGGAAGCTAAGAAACGCGGCCTGAGCAATTTCAAGACGACGCCGGAAGCGTTGAAAGCCAAAGTTTCGAAACAGGCGCTCGAGCTTTTCGGCGAGCTGAACATCATGAACCATGTCGAGGTCGAAGCGCGTTACGAGATCGAACTCGAGGAATATACCAAGAAAATCCAGATCGAAGGGCGCGTGCTCGGCGATATCGCAAGAAACCATGTGATTCCGACCGCAATCCGTTACCAGAACACGCTGATCGAGAACGTAAAAGGGCTGAAGGAAATCTTCGGGAAGGATTTCGAGAAGATCGCCCGCGAACAAATCACGCTGATCAAGGAAATCTCGTCGCACATCGAAGGCATCAACAGCAATGTCGAAAAAATGACCGAAGCCCGGAAAAAAGCCAACGCGCTGACCGATGCCCAAAAAATGGCCGAATCCTATTGTAACATCGTCAAGCCGTATTTCGACGTGATCCGCGACCATTGCGACAAGCTCGAACTGTTGGTCGATGACGAAATCTGGACGCTGACCAAATACCGCGAACTGTTGTTCACGAAGTAATTATAAAATTAAAAAGCCCGCTGAGAAGCGGGCTTTTTTATGCATTCCGGCAATTAAATCTGGGTAATTGTATAAGTAGCCGATCCGTTGAAATTGATAACGAGATCGATCCGGTAATTTTTTGGGGTTCCGTTGAGTCCGGGAAAATTCGTGATTGAAGTTCCGTTGTTGTCTAATGTTCCGTCGGCGAGATTGTCTCCGAAAACGTTGCTGCCCATGTTGTTGTCAAATTCAAACATGAAATTTGCGCCGGTCGTCAGTCCGTTGGCGATGAACGAGAACGTATTGGTCGAAGTATTGTAAGTCGGGTTCAAAGTGGCATTTACCGGGCCGTCAAGAAACACGCGTGGCGCGATCGAATCAAAATTTTGAAAAACCATCAATTCCTCGCCGTTTACAGTATAATAATTTGTTGTGATGTAATAAAATCCGGTCGAAGCCACGTTGTAAGCGGCGCCGTTAGGAACGAGGTAACCACCGCCGTCGATACCGTAAACAACCGAGCCTGCCACGTTACCTGCCGATACCTTTACCTGCGTTCCAGCCGTCAGGTATTTATAGCCATAAAAATACCCGGCTATTCCGCCCATCAGCAAGGATGTCGCCGGATTGAAACCGTTAAACGATCCCAGGAAATAAAGGTTTGCCGGTATGGAACTCGTCGATCCCGAAGTCGGCAACGACAATACTCCTGCATCGTTGACCGACAAAACGTATGGCGTTCCGTTAGGCGAAGTCAGCGTGATTCCCTGCCCTGCAGGTAAAACCAATCCGCCGGCCACCATGGCGTAAGGCGATGAAAGCAACTGCGTCGTACCGACCAAGGCATAGTTGGTGCCGCCGGCGGTATCCATTTCGACTTGCAGGAATTTGGCGCCGTTGCCCCAGTTGATACCCGCGAACGTGCCGCTAACCGGAGTTCCTAATCCGATAGTCAGATTAAACAATCCCTGGGCGTTGGTGGTTTTCAAATGCGTTTCAGCATATACTGTCGTTCCTGACGCCGAGCCGTTCAAAATGGAAAGCCTGACCCCGACATTCGAATTCACGACCGGGTTGGTTCCGTTCATCGCGATGGCCTGATAGGAAATGCCCTGCGGCACTTGGGCAAATGACAGTGAAGTGATAAATAAGACCGTTAAAAGCAGTAATTTTTTCATAGGGATTTAGTGTTTGATAATTTTAAAGGATTTGATTGTTTTGTCCGAAAAACGGATCAGGTAAATGCCGCTCGCCAAATCTTCAAGATCCACAGAAAGATCAGCGCTTACAGGTTTTTGCGAAACCAACTGTCCGGTGTTAGTGTAAACCGAGACCTTTTGCCCTGCAAGGTCGAGGTTGGTTTCAAAGTAAATTTTGGATACTGTCGGGTTCGGGAAAACCGTAATGCCCGAAGCGATTTCGAGTTGTGGTACGGCAAGTGTTTGCTGGCTCTGCGCCAAAATGGCGATCAGTCCTGAACTGGTCTGGTCCGGATTAACCGGAACGACCACGATTTCGCCTACCGAAACCGACGAGCCCGCAGTAATCAAAGCGCCCGAATTCACCGATTGAATTGCGGTCTGCGCTTTTCCGGAAAAGCCTGCCAACAGGATTAAGAGTAGTGTTTTTTTCATATATGTTTTGATTTTGAGCGGCAAATATAGATTAATTGAAATAACTTCAAACCCATAAAACTATTTTGCTTAACTTTCGTTATCCAAATAAAAACCCAATGAAGTTTGGCCTGCTCATAACATTCTTCCTGCTGTGTTTCCTGCAACTTTCCGCACAGGAACGGTTTTCGGTCTTTTTTGAAAGCAACAAATCCGAACTGACTGCCGAGCAAAACAAAAAGCTCAGTCAATGGATCGCCGCCAATCCCGAAGTCAAGATCGTCGCCATTAACGGTTACACCGACGAAGACGGAACGACGGGTTTCAACGATACGCTGGCCGGCAAACGCGTCGCTTCCATTTACAACTTGGTCAAAGATAAAATCAAGATACGCGAGGATTTCAAGAGCCGGAGTTTCGGGGAAAAATTCCCGCAGTCGAAAGTCAAGGCGGAAAACCGCAAGGCCGACATCTTTTATATTCTGCCAAAAGATTTGCCGCGCGAAAACGAAATTCTCGGTATTAAGGAAACCGAAGCCAAACCCAAGCCTATCCGCAATTACCCTGAAAAGATTTCGTTGCGCAACCCGGACAATTCGGTTGCCGAGTTCAAGCTCGACACGAATTTCATGAAACAGGTCGATCAGGCCAAAGCGGGCGAGAAACTCAAGATCGAAAACCTGAACTTCCAGCTCAATACTTTCGCGATTGTCAGGGAATCGCGCGGAAAGCTGTATGAACTGCTGATTGTGATGCAGGACAATCCGGACCTGAAAATCGAAATCCAGGGCCATTTGTGCTGCCAGCCAGTTGACCGCATCGACCTTTCGACCCAGCGCGCCAAGGCGATCTACAATTTCCTGGTCGCGAACCAGATCGATAAAAGCCGCTTGTCGTACAAAGGCTTCGGCAGTACGCAGCCGATTTATCCGTTGCCTGAAAAGAATGAAACCGAACGCGCCGCCAATCGCCGTGTCGAAATACTGATCGTAGCCAATTAAACGATGAAAAATCCCTGCTTCATTTTGTTGTTTTTTGCCGCCAAAATTTTCGCTCAGGAGAAAACCGAGGTTTTTTTTGATTTCAACAAAGATTTCCCAATCGAAACTTCGGCAATGGCTTTACAGAAATGGGCCACCGAAAATACCGATGCCGTCGTAACCGAACTCCGGGGTTTCTGCGACAGTACCGATGTGAACACATACAACAAGGAGCTTGCTTCGCGTCGGATCGGGACAGTTTTGAAAATGTTGGAAAACAGCGGGATAACGCTTGCCGACAATCTCCAAATCAAACCGCTCGGCGAAGATTTCGAACTCTCGCCCGATGCGGCAAAAAACCGCCGTGTCGATATTTTCTTCAAAAAGTCAAAAAAAACGACGCCGGCCAAAACGGAAGAGCAAACCGTTCCCGAAGACGAACTGTCGCCCGAAGACAGAAAATCCATCGCCGAAAAATTCGTCAACGTCAAAAAAGGCGACATCATCCGGATCCGGAGCATCAATTTTTTCCTGAATTCGGAAATCGTCGTCCCCGAATCCGAACCGCGGCTCGAGGAACTGCTTCAGGTCATGATCGACCATCCGAAGCTCAAGATCGAAATCCACGGCCACATTTGCTGCAACCCAAATACGGCCGATACGAAACTTTCCTACCGCCGGGCCAAATTCATTTTCACATACCTGCTCAAAAAAGGAATTGCGCTGAACCGGCTCGGTTATAAAGGTTTCGGGAGTTCGGATCCGATCTACAAAATTCCGGAACGGACTTATCAGGAAGAAGCGGCAAACCGGCGCGTCGAGATTTTGGTCAAAGAAATTTAAGAAAAATGAAAAAACTTTATTTTCTCGTTTTGTTTTTCTCGCTCGCGGCATCTGCGCAGGATACGATCGCTTCGCAGAAAGTCGAAGTATTTTTCGATTTCGACAAGTATTTCCTGACCGACGATGCCGTCGATATTCTTGAGAAAACACTCCAGCAGAACCCGAACATCGTAGTTTCGAAAATCTACGGTTTCTGCGACTGGAAAGGCACGAACAGCTATAACGACACGCTGTCGCTCAAACGGGTCAACGAAGTGTATCATTTCCTGCGGAACAAAGGCATCAAGATCAAAAAAGATTACGAAAGCAAAGGCTTCGGGGAAGATTTCGAGCAGTCCGAAGTCCAGGCTGAAAACCGGAAGGTCATGGTGCTGTTTGAGGAAGTCAAGCCCGAAAAAACATTCGACTACAAAAAAGCGCTTTCCGAGCTGGTCAAGAATGCCGATGTCGGCGACAAAATCAAGCTGAAAGATATAAATTTCCGGAACAATTCGGCGGTGATCGTCCCGAAATCAAAACCGATTTTGTTCGACCTGCTTTGCATCATGGAGGAAAACCCGAAGCTCAAAATCGAGATACAAGGTCACATCTGCTGCCAGACGCAACCGGGCGTTTACGACGTTTCTACGGCGCGGGCACAAGCGATTTACGCGTTTCTGGTGCGCAACAAAATCGATCGCAAGCGCATTACCTATAAAGGCTTCGGCATTACCAAACCCATTTATCCGATTCCCGAGCAAAATGAGGAAGAGCGAGATGCGAACCGTCGTGTCGAGATTATGATCGTGGAAAAATAAGTTCCGGCGGCCGCGTGAGCGATTGCAGCTTTAGCTACGCTCAGTTCGCCTTTTAGGCTCGGGTGTTTGAGCTCTTTGCAAGACCTTGCAGGTTTTGAAAACCTGCAAGGTCTGCAAAAGCGAGTGCGGAGAGCGCGACGGCGTTGCAGTTCAGCGGAAACGCCGGCACGCCACAATTATAATTATTAATTATTAATTGTTAATTATTAATTGTCAAAGTATCTTTGCGCCACAACACAACCAACATGACTTCAGATCAAAGCAAGCGGTATGCGCAACGCGGCGTTTCGGCCTCGAAAGAAGACGTGCACAACGCCATCAAGAACATCGATAAGGGCTTGTTCCCGAAGGCTTTCTGTAAAATCGTTCCCGATTATTTGACCAACGACGAAGACTATTGCCTCGTCATGCACGCCGACGGCGCCGGGACGAAATCGTCGCTCGCCTACATGTACTGGAAGGAAACCGGCGATGTTTCGGTCTGGAAAGGCATTGCGCAGGACGCTTTGATCATGAACGTCGACGATTTGCTCTGCGTGGGCGCGACCGACAATATTTTACTTTCCTCGACGATCGGGCGCAATAAAAACCTGATTCCGGGCGAGGTCATTTCGGCAATCATTTCCGGAACCGAAGAACTCATCGCCGAACTCAAATCGTTTGGCGTCACGATCCATTCCACCGGAGGCGAAACCGCCGATGTCGGCGATCTTGTGCGGACGATCATCGTCGATTCGACAGTTACGGCAAGGATGAAGCGCAGCGACGTGATCGACAATGCGAACATCCAACCGGGCGATGTCATCGTCGGGCTTGCGTCTTTCGGTCAGGCAACTTACGAGAAATCGTATAACGGCGGTATGGGCAGCAACGGACTGACTTCGGCGCGGCACGACGTTTTTTCGAAATACCTTGCAGAAAAATATCCGGAAAGTTTTGACGCGGCGGTTCCGCAGGATTTGGTCTATTCGGGAAACGTAAAACTGACCGATCCGGTCAAAAATTCGCCGATCGACGCCGGAAAACTCGTCCTTTCGCCAACGCGCACTTATGCGCCGGTCGTCAAAAAAATCCTCGAAAAATATACGCCGAACGATATTCATGGCATGGTGCATTGCAGCGGCGGCGCGCAAACCAAGGTGCTGCATTTTGTAGATAACGTCCATGTCGTCAAAGACAATCTGTTCCCGGTTCCGCCTTTGTTCAAACTCATCCAGGAGCAATCGCAAACCGACTGGAAGGAAATGTACCAGGTTTTCAACTGCGGCCACCGGATGGAATTGTACGTTCCGCAGGAAATTGCGGAAAATATTATCGGGATTTCCCAATCTTTCGGAATTGAGGCGCAAATTGTCGGCAGGGTGGAAGCATCGGCAAGCAAGAAACTCACGATCAAAAGCGAGTACGGCGTTTTTGAATATTAGAAGCATGTTCCCGCTGTCCATTGCAATCTTTTTAAAATTGATTTGCCTTCGCTGTCGCTCAGGCGAATCCTTTTAAAAAGGATTTCCACTTCCATCGGGGCTAGGCATTTTCATTACATCGTCAATCAACTAAAAATCATGAACCAGGATTTCGACTTCAACCAAAACCTCATTCTCGAAGACGACCGCGTCCTGCTCCGGCCGTTGCAAAACTCTGATCTGGATCATTTGCTGGATTTTTCACTGAACCAGCCCGAAATCTGGACGTATACCTCAATCCCGGCCCAGGGAAAGGAAAACCTTGCGAATTACATCAAAATCGCGGTCAGCCAACGCGAAAAACAAATTGAATTCCCGTTCATCGTTTTCGATAAAAAGACGAACGAATACGCCGGCAGTACGCGGTTTTACGACATTCAGCTGGCCAACCGCACGTTGCAGCTCGGCTATACCTGGTACGGATCGCAATTTCACGGCACCGGGCTCAACAAACATTGTAAATTCCTGTTACTTTCCTACGCTTTCGAACAAATGGGAATGGAACGCGTAGAGTTCCGCGCGAACAACAAAAACGTGCACAGCATCGCCGCGATGAAAAGCATCGGCTGCACCGTAGAAGGCGTTTTGCGGAGCAACATGCGCAATCCCGACGGTACGCGCCGCGACAGCATCATATTGAGCATTTTAAAAGACGAATGGTTTGGCTCCGCCCAATTCGGCTCTGCCTCGGGTGACAGCGTAAAGGAAAACCTGATAAAACAATTATAATGATGAAACTCAATCCAAAATACGGCGTAGATAAACTTCTTTTCGGGATGAAACGACCCGATGTCGCGGCACTTTACGGCAAACCCGACAAAGAATTCCGGGACGAGGACCAAAACATCATCTGGATCTTCAATCAACAAAAATGGCGGCTGACTTTTTATGAGGATGAAGATTTCCGACTGGGATATATCATCACATCGCATCCAGAACTGGTTTTGGCCGACGACAAATTGATCGGCAAAACGCCCGAAGCTGTCAAAGAAGCATTGCTGTCCAAAGGATTCATGACATGGGAACAGGAAGATTTCGACAGCGCCACGAACCATTTCAACGAAGCCAACTGGATGATCCTGCTGTCCGAATTCGGATCCATAACCAAAGTCGAGATCGGGGCGGTCTTTGACGACAAGGACGAATTCGACTGGAAATTCCAATAAAAAAACTCCACCGTTAAAGTGGAGTTTTTTGTTGATTTCAAATGAAAATGTCTATTACTTTGCCGGCATTTTATCGAAAACCTCGAGCTCGAAAATCAGGTTCGTGTTCGGCGGGATCACGGCTCCGGCGCCCTGTGCTCCGTAAGCCAGGTTCGACGGGATAAACACGACCATCTTATCGCCCGGGTTCATCAGGCTCAGCGCTTCCACAAATCCCGGAATGAAACCGCCTTTTTGGCCGGCTTTGTACGGGAAAGGCTGATAGCCGTTTTGCTTGTCGCGGTTTTCGTCGTATTTGCCGTAGGTTTTGCTCACGTCGGCGTAACTTGTGTCAAACAGAAGTCCGTCTTCAAAATAGCCGGCATAATGGAAATACAGATCGGTTCCGTCGGCCGGTTTCATGCCGCTTCCTTTTTTGACGATTTTGTATTCAAGCCCTGAAGCGGTTTTGGTCGCACCGGATTTCAAGCCGTTGAAATAAGCGACTTTGTCTTTCATGACATCGCCGTATTTTGCCATCGCTTCCTTCCGGTCTTTGGCGGCCAGTTCCATTTGCTGCTTTTTCGCTTCGGCCCTGACAGCTTCCATCTGCTTGTCTTTTTCGGCCTGCTCGGCGGCGATTTTCTTGTCTTCTTCCGGTTTTTGTGCGTAATAATCGGCAAACACTTTCGCCGCGTTGAATTTTTTCGCTTCGGAACCTTTCCGGATAATTGTTACTTTATTGATCAAATCGCCCTGTGCGATCGCGTTTACGACATCCTGGCCAACGGTCACGTTACCGAAAATCGTGTGCTTCCCGTTGAGCCACGGCGTGTCTTTGTGGGTGATGAAGAACTGGCTTCCGTTGGTTCCCGGACCGGCATTGGCCATGGCCAGAACCCCTGCTTTGTCAAAACGGTCGTCTTTGGAAGTCTCGTCCTTGAACTTGTAGCCCGGATCGCCCGAACCGTCGCCTTTCGGATCGCCGCCCTGAATCATGAAATCCTTGATGACACGGTGGAATTTCAATCCGTTATAGAACGGTTTTCCTTTGTATTCCGCGGCAACGATCGGATTGTTGCCTTCCGCAAGGGAAATGAAGTTTGCCACGGTCACCGGAGTTCTTTTATAGTCGAGCTGTGCCGTGATTTTTCCTTTCGAAGTTTCAAACTCGGCAAAAATCCCGTCGCCGGGCGCAGCAGTCGTTTTTGCCGTAACGGCGTTTTTCTCGGCCGAAGCCGGTTTTTTCTTTGCGTTTTGGGAATGTGCGGCGGTCATTCCCAGCATCAATAAAACAATGATTTTTAATTTCATTTCAGTTCTAATTAAACGTTAAGCGCCTTACTGTTTCGCATCTGCAGGGATTTCAGGCATTTTCCCGGTTTATTTTTTCGGTTTTTCCTTTATTTCAAGCTCAAAAATCAGATTGGCATCGGGCGGAATGACACCGCCGGCGCCCTGTGCTCCGTAAGCCAGCGCCGACGGGATAAAGATAATCGCTTTTTCTCCGTAAGCCATTTTACCGATTCCTTCGATAAATCCGGGAATCATACCGGTTTTGCTTCCGGCCCTGAACTCCATCGGCGAATAGCGCCCCATCATTTCGTATTGCGGATCGTAAATCCCGTTGTCTTTCGCAATTTGCGATACGTTCGTGTCGAACAGCTGCCCGTTTTCGAGAAATCCGGTGTAATTGATCAGGATATCGTCGCCGTCTGCCGGCTTTTTGCCGTTGCCTTTGCGGATGGTTTTGTATTGCAGCCCGGATTTGGTTTTTTCGGCGGTGGCTTTCAGGGCGGCAAGCTCAGCCGATTTTTTGTCGCGTACGGCCTTGAATTTTGCTTCGTAGATTTTTCGGTTCTCGGCATCGGCGGCATTCTGTTTCTTTTGCTCCTCGAGGCTCGACGTCACGTAATCCGTAAAGGTTTTCTGCGCGTCGAACCGCTTTGCCGCTTCGCCTTTGCGGATAATCTTTACAGACTTGATCTCGTCGCCTTTTTCGATGCTGTTTACGGCATCCATTCCTTCGCAGACATGCCCGAAAATCGTGTGCTTGCCTTCGAGTTCCGGCGTCGGGACATGGGTGATGAAGAACTGGCTTCCGTTGGTTCCCGGACCTGCATTGGCCATGGCCAGTACGCCGGGCTTGTCGAAATTCAGATCGGAAAACTCATCTTTGAAGCGGTAACCCGGTCCGCCCGAGCCGTCGCCGTCGGGATCGCCGCCCTGGATCATGAAATCCTTGATGACGCGGTGAAAAGTAAGCCCGTCGTAAAACGATTTGCCTTTGTAATTCTGGCAATACGGATTTTTTCCTTCGGCCAGCGTGATGAAATTGGCCACAGTAATCGGGGATTTCTCGAATTCGAGCGTCGTGATGATAGTTCCTTTATCGGTATCGATCTCGGCATACAGCCCGTCGGGAAGATTTTTGTTTTCTTCTTTGCACGACTGCAGTACGAGTGGGCTCAGGACGCAAAGCAGCAGAATAGAAAGCAGGTAAAAACGGTTTCTCATCGCTTATTCAGGAGAAGTTACGGTTTCTTTTTCAAAATTGTTCAGCGTGACCGTGCAGATCAGCGGTTCGTTCTGGCCGATGCGCTTGTTGTCGCCGTGATAGCCGTAGCCCATGTGCGACGGGAAGAGGAAAACGACTTTCTCGTTCTTGCGCATCAGTTTGATGCCGTCGCGAAGCCCCATCATAATGTTTTGCTTATCTACATGATAAACCTGCGGACGGTTCTGGACTTCGGAGTAGATCACATTGCCGTCAAAATCCTTGATTTCGTAATCGAAATAGGCGATGTCGCCTTTTTTTGGCCGTAAAGTATCTTTTTCGTTGCGGACTTCGTAGGCATACCAATACCCTTTTTTGGATGCAAAATATTTGGTATCGGGATCGCTTTTGATGATCGAATCGATTTTTCCTTCCTCGCCGGCGATGAGCTTCTTGTTGCGTTCGACCGATTCGCGCATGAACGAGCCTTCGGAATGCGATACCGGCTTTCTTGCCTGCTGGCTTTGTGAGCAGCTTGCCAGCATTGACAATGCAAAGGCGGAAAGCACTATTTTGGAAATGGTTTTCATAAGTCAAATATTTATGCCCGTTGCGATGTCTTCAAATCTTTTCACCGTTTCCTCAAGGGAAAGCGACGATTTTCCTCCGGCCGCATTGATGTGGCCGCCGCCGTTGAAATGATCGCGGGCAAACCTGTTTACGTCAAAAGAACCTTTCGAGCGGAACGAGATCTTGATGATGTTCTCATCGGCATGCTCAATGAAAATAGCTGTAAAATTAACACCTTTTATGCTCAATCCATAATTTACGACGCCTTCCGTGTCACCTTTAACATAATTATGGGCGTCGAGTTCCTTTTGCGAAAGCGTCGAATACGAAATCTTTCCGCCCGGAAGGATTTTCAGGTTGTCGAGCGCCTTGCCCAAAAGCTGCAGGCTGTCGTAGGAATTATCGTCGAAAAGAAGGCTGTGGATTTCCGAATTGTCGATGCCCAGGTCAATCAGGTCGGCCACGACGCGATGTGTGGTTGCCGTAGTCGACGGGAAGCGGAAAGAACCCGAATCGGTCACTATTCCCGTATAAATGCACGAGGCGATCGTCGTATCGATCAGCTCTTTTTTGCCGAGAAAACCGATGAAATTGTACAGCATTTCGCACGTCGATCCGAAAGCCGTATCCGAATAAGTATAGGTAGCAAAATCGTCCGGTTTCTGGTGGTGGTCGATCATGATAAACGGAACCGCCAGCTTGGCGAGTACGGTTTCCATTTCGCCGGTACGATGGAGCGCATTGAAATCCATGACGATGACCAGTTCGGCCGCTTTGAGGATTTCGGCGCCTTTCGCCTTGTTCTTCTCATAAATCTTTACCGTTTCCGAACCCGGAAGCCAGGCCAGAAAACCCGGAAATTCATTGGGCGAAACAACAGTCGGGGAATGGCCGAGCTTCAACAGGAAATGATACATGCCCAGTGTCGATCCCATGGCGTCGCCGTCCGGGCTGCGGTGCGGAATGACCGCGATTTTTTTCGGTACGGCCAATAGGGCCTGAATTCCACTGATGACGTCTTTATCCATAGGCTGCGAAGTTACATTTTTTTAGCCAACGGAAACGAATTTAACAAGATGTTACGATTTACCGGTTGGCGATCAATCCCAACCAAACGGCAGCCAGCCCGGCAAGAATGCTCAAAGCGGTATATGCAAACGCGGTAGCATATTGTTGAGTTTGTATCAGGTTTACATTTTCATATCCGAATGTGGAAAATGTCGTATAGCCGCCGCAGAATCCGGTAACAAGCAGCCATTTGAGCTGCGAGTCTTCAAGTTGGTTTTTTGCGAAATAACCCATCAGCAAGCCGATCAGGAAACAGCCGATGACGTTTGTAAGGAAAGTGGCCAATGGAAAATGGCCGGAAAAGTACCGTCCGACGAAAATAAAAGTCAGGTAACGAAATGCGCTTCCGATGCCGCCGCCCAAAGCTACTATGAGAAGCGTCCGTACCATTATTTCGCCGTCGCGATGACGAAGTTGAGTTTGAGTTTTACGCCCATCTGCATCAGGTCGACCAAGTCCTGGACTTTCAAATCGGCAGGAATCCGGACAACGACGGTCTTGTCGTTCGAGGCGATGGTTTTTTCCATCAAAACCTGCTCGAGGTTCTCGAACGGGATTTGCTCTTTATTGAGGAAATACTGTTTTTCTTCGGTTACCGAAAGGCTCAGGTGCTCTTTATTCGTGGTCTCGTTGCTGTCGGCTTTGGGCAATGTCAGTTTGATGACGTTCGGGTTGGCCAAAGTGGAAATGATCAAAAAGAACAGGAATAAAAAGAACATGATGTCGCTCATCGACGACGTCGGGATTTCGGCATGGAATCTTTTACCTCTTCTTTTAATTGGCATTTGGATCTTGTATTGCGTGGATGATGTCGAGAATTTCCTTTTCCATTTTCGCCGAATAATTGTCGACCATCATATTGAACAAATGATAGCCTGAATAAGCCACGACGCCAACGACCAGACCGGCTCCCGATGAAATCATCTTTTCGTACAACCCGCCCGAAATGGTCTGGATGTTCAAATTTCCGGTTGCCGATATCGCATGGAAAATCTTGATAACCCCGGCAATCGTTCCGATAAACCCGAGAATCGGCGCGATACCCGAAATCAGTCCGAGATAGCCGAGCCCTTTTTCCATCTTGGCGATTTCGATCCCAGCCGTGCGTTCCATGACCGATTCGATATCGCCCACGCGCGAACTTCCGACGAGCGAAACGCCGCTTTTCAGGATGATCGAGGACGATGTATTGTCGCGGGTGCAAAGCATTACGGCGTTTTCGAGCTTCCCGTTTTTGAGCTGCTGCTTGACGTCGTTGACCAGGTTCGAATCCTGCTTGGTCATTTTCTTGATCGACACGTAGCGCTCGATGATCACATAAATGCAGAAAAACAGCAATACGATCAGCGGATAGATCATGATACCGCCTTTGAGCAGGAAATCCAGATAGGAAATCTTCTCGGGAACGGCCGCCGTCATTGTATTTGCGGTTTGGGTTGCTGCGGCGATGCTGTCGGTGACCGGCGCCTGGAACAGGAAATTGAAAAATGTCATAAGTCGTTAATTACGGTTGGGCAAAAGCTTTTATCATGTAAACTCCGACAAAAATAACGGATGGAGTTTTTCTTTTTTAACGATAACGGAACTTTTTTTAATTAATTATGAACATAAGGTTATAAGATCGGAAGCGCGCCCGCAATATTTTGCATTATAAAAAGTTAATGTCTGTGAACCACTGGCTTTTCTTATTATTTTTACCGAAAATTACGCGATGAGGTTACTTCTGCTTATGGGTGTACTGCTGGCGTCTGCCGTTGCTTCGGCGCAGACCGATTTCGGCAAATCCATGTCGGTTCCGGCCGGCAGCGGGCTTAACATTCCGCCGTCTGCGATGCCGTCCGCGAACAAGGCTTCGATTTTCGATCCCGTTTCCAAGCCGGGCACTATCGAGACCGATGCGCCGAACATCAACTTCGGGAAACCCAAAGAAGCGTTTGCCAACCCGAACGAAAAGGTGCTCGAAAAACTCAATGCGAAAAATACCGAAGTCGATACGGCCATCCGTAAAGATCAGGATATGGGTCAGGTGAAAACCGCAAGCAAATCGGTGCACATAACCTATCGCGACCACGAATTTCCCGATGGCGACGTGTGCCAGGTTCTGGTCAACGGCGTCATCGTGATGAACCGTATTTATCTTGAAAGCGACGCGCAGTCGTTCGATATCGTGTTGCTTCCCGGATTCAACAAGATCGATTTCGTCGCGCTCAACCAAGGCGAATCGGGCCCGAACACCGCCGAATTCGAGGTTTACGACGAAAGCAACAAATTGATTGCCGGCAACCGTTGGAACCTCGCCACGGGTTTTAAGGCGAGCATCATCGTGGTCAAGGAATAATCAGTCCATCGGCGTACAGATTTCCACCAGAAAACCATCCGGATCGCGGACGTAGGAAACAGTTTGCCCGTGCGGCTTGAGTTGCGGCGCTGCTTCGGATGTCGCGCCTTCTTTCAGCGCATTGTCGTAGACTTCCTGCACGTTTTCGGTCGTGAACCCGATTTCGATCGCAAACGGATTGTTGCCGCTGCTGCTTTCGATGACATCGCTCTTGAGGTTGCTTTTGGCGAGTTCGAGCGCTGCAAAAGACAAAGTCGTTTCGCCCGTAAGCAGTTCGCCGTACAAGTTTTGCATGATGAATTTCCGGGTCAGCCCGAAAGCCCTTTCGTAAAAAGACATTGATTTTTCCACATCCCGGACATACAGGATCGTGTAGCCGAATTTTACCATGGTTCTTAGTTTTGATTAATCCCAAACGTATTTCCAACTGCCGTCTTTTTGCCTTTTCCAGACTGTGTGGAATACGCCGGTGTATGTTTTTTCTTCGCCTTTGTCGTTTTTGCTTTTCCAGATGTATTTGCCATAGGTGTAAGCGAGATCGCCGCCTTGCGAAACGCCAATGAATTCAGGCGCCCAGGTCAGTGAGAAATTTTTCGCGTTTTGCTTCTGGTAGAATTTCCGGATGTTTTCTTTTCCTTTGACGAGCGTGTCGTTCTGCCTTTTGATGACGGCGTTATCGTCGGCAAATGCGTAGAACGCTTCGGCCATTCCTTTTTCGTACACGGTTTTCTCGAAAGATTTTTCGGCGTCGCGGATTTCCTTTTCGTAATCTTTCCGGGCCATTTTCCAGGAAGTGAAAACAACGGCGGAAATAATCGCGGCCAAATAAAGTATTTTATTTCTCATCGGTTGTTCCAATCGTTAAATGACATTTCAAATTTGATTTCTTTTCCGTGCATGCCTGCTGCGCGCCAGCCGGCTTTGCGGTAAAACTTTTCGGCGCGCGTTCCCGGTGCGGTGCCGAGCCAGATGTCTTTTTCGGTTTGCAAAAAGTACCAGTCGAGCATTCCATCGTGCAATTTCCGTCCGATGCCTTTGCGCTCGAATTCCGGGTCGAGGAACAATGCCCAGACGTTGTTGTCCTGCAGGTCGACAATCGAAAAACCGACGATTTTTCCGTCGGTTTCGCAAACCCAGCCTTTACCGCGGCGGTTGATGAAATCCTCGCAATCCGCATCGGTGACCAGCGCCGGATTCGACAGAGCGTTCTCCTTTACGGAATTCCGGACAACCTGGATTTGCGGGATATCGGCTGAAATCGCTTCGCGGATTCTCATTTTTTAGTAAAAATATAAAAAAAGCCGCCCGGAAGCCGCTTGATTTTAAGGTTTTGTGTAATGCAATGCCATCACGCCGCCGAATTTCCGGCTGCTGACCAGTTGCAGGACATGCCGTTGGGTAACGCCCGAGAAAAGCGGAATCCCGTCGCCGATCACGACCGGGTTGACGAGCAGCCACATTTCGTCGATCAAGCCGAGGTTGAAAAGCGCGTGCGATGCGCTCGGGCTGCCGAAAATAAGAATGTTTTTGTCGTACCGGTTTTTCAGGTTTTCGATGCTGCCGGCCAGATCTTCGTTAATGATTTCCAATTGCGGATCGTTTGATTGCATCGTCCGGGACAAAACGGCTTTCAAAGAGTTGTTGTACCACCGCGAATGCTCGATGTCGTGCGCCGAGGCATCGGGTTTGTTTCCTGCTGTCGGCCAATAGGCTTCCATCATTTCGTAAGTTTTGCGGCCGTAGAGCGCGACATCGGCTTTGGCCGTCATTTCCCCGACAAACTCGAACATGTCCGAATCGATATAAATCCAGTCCATTTCGCCATTCGGGCCGCCCGTAAACCCGTCGAGCGTCGTGTGCATGAATAAGATGACTTTTCCCATAGAAATTTAGTTGTTTGCGGTCTGTAAGTTACGTAATTTATGCCATGTAAAATAGGATACGGAGAGGATTCCGATGAAAATCCACGGGAAGAACGCGAAAAATACGACGCCGTCTACGGCAAAATAGCTCCACGACGCGCAAACCATCGATGCACCGAACCCGAAATACGCCCATTCCTTGAACCGCGGCTGAACCTTGGGTAGAATAAGCAGCAGGCCGCCGCAGACTTTGAAAAACCCGAGCATTACCGCAAAATAAGCGGGATATGCAGATGCGCCAAACCTTCTTTTGCCGCGTCGGAAGTCGAGGTAAACGCCGGGATGACGCAGTCAAACAGGAAAATGATCGTTGTCGTGATCCAGTAAATGATTTTGATTGTTTTTGGTTTCATAATAATTGTATTTAAATTAGTTGTTGTTTTTTTGGAAATGTAAAATCCAGTGGTTGCCGAATTTGTCGGTCAGGTTCCCGAAAAGCGCGCCCCAAGACGTGTTTTCCAAAGGGTTCGTCGCTTTTCCGCCGGCTGAAAGCTTTTCGTAAACGTCGCGGATTTCGGCCTCGGTTGAACAATTCAGCATCATCGCCACCGAATTCCCGCGGATCAATCCGTTTGTACACATGTCCGAACCCATCAGCACGAGCGAATCTTTGGTAAGGGTCGAATGCAGGATACTGTTTCTCATCTTTTCAGGCATTTTATCGCACATCGGCGAGTCGCCTACAGGTTGCAATACGAGTTCGCCGCCCAAACAGTTTTTATAGAAAGTCATCGCTTCGCGACAATTTCCGTTAAAGGTGAGGTACGAATTGATGTGTGTCATGGTTCGGAATTTTAAATGATTGTCGTAAGGCAAATGTACTCCGGTCTTCCAAAAAACAAATATGGCAGAAACGACAATCCTAAAGGTTGATTGCGACAAACAACTTGACTATCTTTGTCTTATGAAAAACGTATCCATACTCGTACCCGAAATGGCGGTGCTCGCTGCAATTGGCGATCCGCGCTATATGTTCACGTCGGTGAACGATTTTTTGATCTCCGAAGGCAAGCCGCCGCTGTTCAACGTGCAACTCGTGGGCATGACGCGGGAAGTGAAGCTTCACGACAGCCTGTTCTCGGTGCATCCGGACCTGCTGATCGACGAAGTGAAGCAAACCGATCTCGTTTTTATTCCGGCGCTCAACGGCGATATGGCGACGGCGCTCGAAAAGAATAAAGGTTTCCTGCCGTTTATCCGAAAGCAATATGCCAACGGTGCCGAAGTGGCCTCGCTATGCATCGGCGCTTTTTTATTGGCTTCGACCGGTTTGCTCGACGGCAAAAAATGTTCGACGCATTGGATTTATGCCGACCTGTTCCGCGACATGTTCCCAAATGTCGAACTCGTGGACGGCAGCATCATCACCGAAGAGAACGGGATTTATTCGAGCGGCGGCGCAACATCGTACTTCAATTTATTGTTGTACCTGATCGAGAAATATACGAACCGCGAAACCGCGATCCGCGCCTCGAAGTTCTTCGCGATCGACATCGACCGGAATTCGCAGTCGGCCTTTATGATATTCCAGGGCCAGAAAGGCCACGACGACGACCAGATCAAAAAGGCGCAGGATTTCATCGAGCAGAATTTTTCGGAAAAGATCACGATCGACAAACTTGCCGATATCACGGCCATCGGCAGGCGCACGTTTGAGCGCAGGTTCCGAAAGGCGACGAACAACACCGTCATGGAATACCTGCAGCGCGTCAAGATCGAGGCCGCCAAACGCAGTTTCGAGAGCAGCCGCAAGAACATCCACGAAGTCATGTACGACGTCGGCTATACCGATACCAAGGCGTTCCGCGACGTGTTCCGGAAAATTACCGGACTGACGCCGATCGAATACCGCAACAAATACAACAAGCAGGTCCTGGCATAAAAAAATCCCGGTTTGACGGCCGGGATTTTCGAATTGATTGTATTCTTGTTTTGGTGTTTAATCTGTAAAAGTTACTTCAAAGGTCTTCACCAGACTTCCTGAAATCGTGGTTTCGTTCGCGGTTCCGGGGTCGAGCGTGACATTGTTGAAGCTGACTTTGAACTTGTTGTTTCCATAATCGATGACCGATACCGTGCCCGTAGGCTGGTTGTCCGAACCGCCGGCGATCTGATGTCCTTCGTGGTCCATGACCGATAAAACCGCAAGGCCGGGCCCGATCGAGCTGCTGCTGAGCTGGTAAGTTCCGGTGCTTGTGCCTTCCGGATGTGCAGCATAGACTGAAATCGTGCGCGCATCGGCCGGATCGGAAGTCTTTTCGGTAAAGCTCAGCCACAGCGTGTAATTGTTATTGCTTGCAACGATGTTCGGGTAGTGATTGCTGCTATTGGTGTCGAGCCTGAATTCGGCTCCGTTTACGAGTAATGAAGCATCCTGTTTATTGTCATCGCTTGTGCATTGGATGAGCGTCAGGCTCAGGAGCAGCAGTAAAGTGATTTGGATGATTCTTTTCATTGTAGGTTGATTGGGAAAGCCAAGATATTGTAACACAGTTGATCCGACCTAATTTACCTGTTGAAAAGCACGTTTTCCTGTTGAAAAACACTTTTTTATTTTTTGCAGCCGATTTTCCAGTGCCAAAAAATAAATCTACTTTTGCACATGCAACACAACGTCCTCATTTTAGATTTCGGCTCGCAATACACACAACTTATTGCGCGCCGGGTTCGGGAACTCAACATTTTCTGCGAAATTTTCCCGTTCAGCCACATTCCCGAAGATTTATCAACCTATAAAGCCGTGATCCTTTCCGGAAGCCCGTTTTCGGTCCGCGCCGACGACGCGCCGCATCCCGATCTGTCTCAGATCCGCGGGAAAATGCCGCTCCTCGCCGTTTGTTACGGGGCGCAATACCTCGCGCATTTCCACGGTGGCGAAGTCGCGCCGTCGAACACGCGCGAATACGGACGCGCGAATTTGTCGTTCATCAAAGAAGGTGAAGATTTTTTCCATGATGTATTGATCAATTCGCAGGTCTGGATGTCGCATTCCGACACGATCAAGAAATTGCCGACCGGCGGAATTTTGCTCGCCAGTACGCACGATGTCGAAAATGCCGCATACCGCATCGAAGGTGAAACGACCTATGCGATACAATACCATCCGGAGGTCTTTCATTCGACAGACGGCAAGCAGATGCTGTACAATTTCCTGGTCAAAATTGCGCACGTACCGCAGAATTTCACCCCGAATGCATTTGTGGACGAAATTGTCGCCGAACTCAAGGACAAAATTAAAGACGATAAAGTCGTGCTCGGGCTTTCGGGCGGCGTCGATTCGACCGTTGCGGCGGTTTTGCTGAACAAAGCCATCGGCAAAAATTTATACTGTATTTTCGTCAACAATGGATTGCTCCGCAAGAACGAGTTCGAAAACGTCCTTCATCAATACAAAGACATGGGATTGAACGTCAAAGGCGTCGATGCCACGTCGCGTTTTATGGACGCATTGGCCGGTATTTCCGAACCGGAAGCCAAGCGGAAAGCCATCGGTCGCGTATTCATCGAGGTTTTCGATGACGAAGCGCATCAGCTGACCGACGTGAAATGGCTCGCGCAGGGTACGATTTATCCCGACGTCATCGAGTCGGTTTCGGTCAAAGGACCGTCGGCGACGATCAAATCGCACCACAACGTCGGCGGACTGCCTGATTTCATGAAACTAAAGATCGTCGAGCCGCTCCGGATGTTGTTCAAGGATGAGGTCCGGCGCGTGGGCAAAACCCTCAGCATCGATGCGGAATTGCTGGGAAGGCATCCGTTTCCGGGACCGGGATTGTCAATTCGCATCCTCGGCGACATCACTTTGGAAAAAGTTCGTATATTGCAGGAAGTTGACGCCGTTTTTATCGACGGATTGAAATCCTGGGGATTGTATGACAAGGTCTGGCAGGCCGGGGCGATACTGCTTCCGGTGAACAGCGTCGGGGTCATGGGCGACGAGCGGACGTACGAGAAAGTCGTCGCGCTGCGCGCCGTCGAATCGACCGACGGAATGACCGCAGATTGGGTGCATCTGCCTTACGATTTCCTGATGAAAGTCTCGAACGACATCATCAATAAAGTCCGCGGCGTGAACCGTGTGGTTTACGACATCAGCTCGAAACCGCCGGCAACGATAGAATGGGAATAATTTAAACCGGTAGTACGATGAAAAGGACTGTATTTTTGTTGATCATGTTTTTTTCGCTCCAAATCGCATTCGGCCAGGAATATAAAATAATCAGCCACGAAGTCCAGCTGGGCGAAACGGTGCGGATGCTCTCCAAGAAATATCGGGTAGAGCCGTCCGAAATTTACCGGCTGAACAAATTTGCCGTCGACGGCATCCGCGAAGGAATGGTGCTCCAGATCCCGATCGAGCAAAAAGAAGCGCCGGCGAGCGAAACCGTACAGCAACCTGCGGACGAGAACACGTCGGTGACCTCGACGGAAAGTGCGCAGGACGAATCGGGTACGACGACCACGACGACCAAAAAGGTCACGACGACAATCCGGAAAAAGAAAATCGCGACCGATGAGCCGCAAATGGTTTCCGAACCTGTGGCCAATAGTGCGCCGGCGGAGATTTCGAGTTCGGCGATGACACATACGGTAGCCAAGGGCGAAACGCTTTTCAGCATTGCGAAAAAATATAATATTTCGGTCGATGCGCTGAAGCAGCAGAATGAAAAAGTCTTGAAAAAAGGACTGCAGCCCGGACAGGTGCTGGAAATTTTGTCGGAGAATCCGCAGCCGGCGGCAACGCAAAATACTGCCGTTGTCAACGAAACCCCGGCTGAAAATGCAACACCGCAAAATACGCTCGGGGAGGAAGTCAAGCACAAAGTAGCCAAAGGCGAAACGTTATACAGTCTGTCAAAAAAATACAACGTCAGTGTCGACGAGATCAAGGCACAAAACGAACAAGCGCTGAAGAAAGGCTTACAGGTAGGGCAGGTGCTTACGATTAAAGCGAGTAATTAATAAACAGCTATTTATATGAAAGTAGACCGTGGCATGAATTTCTTTTTAGTGTTGGTTTTCCTGGTTTTCAGTTCCGTGACCTTCGGGCAGGCCAAACACACCGTTGCCAAAGGCGAAACCATTACCCAGATCGCGCAAAAATACAGGGTTACGCCCTACGACATCTACAAGCTCAACCCCGATGCTCAAAACGGAATCAAGGAAAATGACGTTATCCTGATTCCTGCCGGCAGCACACAACCTGCCCAGCAAACCCCGAAACAAACTGCCGTGCGTCCGGGCACTCATACCGCCAAACCCAAGGAAACTTTATACAGCATTTCAAAAATGTACGGCGTCACGGTAGATGAACTTGTGAGCGCCAATCCTATTTTGAGCCAGGGCCTGAAAATCGGGCAGACGATTAAAATACCCGGAGGAAGCGGAAATCCTGCGCCGGCAGCCTCAACCCCGATCGCATCCAAACCGGTTCCTGCAAAAAAGACAGATCCGGAAATGGTCATCACCAAAACAACCGAAAATAAAACCGGCAACGTCATTTACCATATTGTCGAGCCGAAAGAAACCAAATTCGGGATTGCCAAGAAATACGGCATGACCGTCGCCGAGCTCGAACAGCGCAACCCGGGAATCGAAAAAAATCTGCCGATCGGGTACAAGCTCAAAGTTTCGGGCAGCGGTTCGAACGAAACCCATACTGACTCGAGCGTCAGCGAACAGGCGAAGCAAACCGCAGTGCATAATACAGGAACGAAAATCACCGACGCCGATTCGGATGCCGCTTACAATGCCACGGCTGTCAAGACCCAGAAAAAGACCGGCTTTGCCAACTACGAAGTCAAGCCGAAAGAAACGATTTACAGCCTGACGCAGTCGTTCGGGATCACCGAAAAGGAACTGATGGATCTGAATCCGTCGCTCAAAGACGGGCTGAAAGTAGGCATGATCCTCAAAGTGCCCGGAAAAGGCTCGATCATTATGGAGAAACCTTCCGCCACAGACGACCTTTCCCGAACCATTTCTTCCAAGGATAAAAAACAGTTGGTACTGCTGCTGCCGTTCAATGCGGCAAGAATCCAGGGCGATACGCTCAAATCGATCACCGACCGGCTGAAAAAAGACGCGTTCCTGAACATGACGCTCGACTTTTATTCAGGCGCGCTGATGGCGATCGATTCGGCCAAAACCCTGGGAATGAACATCGACGTACGCATTTACGATTCTGAGGAAAGCAAGGTTAATTCTAACGTAGCCGCCGTCATCGAAAACAACAAACTCAGGGATGCCGATGCGGTAATCGGCCCGTTCTACCAGCAATATGCCGAAAAAGCGGCCGAACTGCTCAATGAAGACAATGTTCCGGTGATTTCGCCTTTGTCGAAAGAAGACGGAAAACCGTTCAGCAATCTCTATCAGGCGATGCCGTCGTCGGACGCATCCAAAAGCGCGATGCTCGATTACATGGTTTCCAAGGACGGAAATATCGTAATCGTGGCCGATCCGAAACGCGTGGCCAACCACGATTACATCACGAAAAATTATCCGCAGGCCAAATTTACCGAACTCGACGATAACGGCGGGGTAAACGCCGACAAGCTCAAGTCGATGTTCGTCAAGGACAAGATGAATTTCGTCGTCCTCGATACCGAAAAGACCGGGATGATTTTATCGACAACTAATTTACTGCTGAACGAATCGGCCAATTTCCAGTTCCAGCTCGTGATCCTGGAGCCGAACGAAACGCTTGATTTCGACGAGATTTCGATGAAAAGGCTGACGATACTCAAACTGCTTTATCCATCGCCGACGCGCGAGAACGCAACGCCCGAAGCCATGGCTTTCGAGAACGAATACAAAAAGAAAAACAAGATTTTCCCGAGCCAGTATGCCGTTCGCGGTTTTGATGTAACCTTTGATACGATGCTCCGGCTTTCGCAGGGGAAAAGCTTTGCCGATTCGGCCGCCGCAGATAAGACCGAACAGGTCGAAAGCAAGTTCAGCTATGTAAAGAACGACGACGACGGATTTATGAACAAAGGCGTTTACATCCTCGAATACCAGGAAGATCTTTCCGTAAAACAAGCAGAATAATGACCTCAAAAATAACTTACGCGGGCGAATTGCGCACCGTTTCGATTCACCTGCAATCGGGCACCGAAATCCTTTCCGACGCACCGACCGACAACCACGGCAAAGGCGAAGCTTTTTCACCGACCGATATGGTAGCGAATTCGCTCGGTACGTGCATGCTGACCACAATGGCGATCAAAGCCGACGCAATGGGAATCGAGCTGAAAAACTCGACGGCCGAAATCACGAAAGTCATGCAAAGCGATCCGCGCAGGATTGCCAAGATCATTGTGGTTTTGCAGATGACCGGCGTGGCCGACCAAACCAGTCGGACAATTCTGGAACGCGTGGCGCATCATTGCCCGGTGTCTATCAGCCTGCATCCCGATTTGGTGCAGGACGTGACTTTCAACTGGAAATGATGGGCGAAGAATTCGTAACGTTCCGGAAATTCAACAACCCGTCTTTGGCGCTTGAACTGACCCGGCTGCTCGACAAGAACAGCATCTTGTATTTGACCGACAAAGCATCGTCTTCACTCGACGGCTCTTTTGGCGGCGGCGAATTTCTCAATGAATATATCGTAAAATTAAGGCAGGAAGATTTTCAAAAAGCCGATGAACTGCTTTTGCATGAATCGGTAAAAGATATCGAGTCCATCGATGAGGATTATTACCTGTTCGCATTTTCAGATGAAGAATTGCGGGAAGTCGTTGTCAAAAAAGACGAATGGAACAGCTTCGATTATTTGCTGGCCCAAAAATTACTCAAAGAACGCGGATACGAAATTAGCGCGGGGCAACTTGAACAATTACGGAACGAGCGGCTGAACGAACTTGCCAGGCCTGAAAAAAACCAATCGGCATCGATCATTGCGGGATATTTTTTCGCGTTCTTCGGCGGGATTTTCGGGATTTTTGTCGGCTGGTACCTGAAAACGCATAAAAAAATCCTTCCCAACGGCGAAAGCGTCTACAATTATTCCGAGTCGGACCGCAGGCACGGGAACCGCATCATGTATCTTGGAATATTCTTCCTGGCTTTTTGGATCGTGGTGCGCACATTCATAATGCCCCGGATTGCAGCAGGATCATTCAGCCATTGATGGATCCGCAGCAGCAATTCCTCATCAAACTTTCACACACCAAAATGCCGTTCGGCAAGTACGAAGGCCGTTACCTGATCGATCTTCCGGAGTATTACGTGGTCTGGTATCACAACAAAGGTTTCCCAAAAGGCGAGCTCGGGCTGCAACTGCAGACAATTTACGAACTTAAGCTCAACGGACTGGAAGACCTCGTGCGCAACATCCGCAGGCAATATCCGAAGTAAAATTTCAAATTGCGGCCTCAGAATTCAAGTTCTAAACAGGTCGTATTATTTCTAAATAATTGCTTCGCCAGTTCGCAAAAAAAAAATTTGCTCGGGTGTCAATTATCAATTGTCAATTGTCCATTAATAATCGTATTTTTGCCACGTTTTTTACAACAACAACACAACTACAGCACAAAAATGAATCAGACAAAGTATGTTTTCGTTACCGGCGGCGTGAGCTCTTCCCTGGGGAAAGGCATCATTGCGGCGTCGCTGGCGAAACTATTGCAAGCGCGCGGTTACCGTACGACGATACAGAAATTCGACCCTTACATCAACGTCGATCCCGGAACGCTCAATCCGTACGAGCATGGCGAATGCTATGTGACCGACGACGGCGCCGAAACCGATCTCGATCTCGGCCATTACGAAAGATTCCTGAATGTTCCGACCTCGCAGGCCAACAACGTCACGACCGGGCGCGTGTATCTTTCAGTCATCGAAAAGGAACGCCGCGGCGAATTCCTCGGTAAAACCGTTCAGGTCGTGCCGCACATCACCAATGAAATCAAGGAACGGATGCAGCTGCTCGGCAATTCGGGCGAGTTTGACATCGTCATTACCGAAATCGGCGGAACCGTCGGCGATATCGAGTCGCTGCCGTACATCGAATCGGTGCGCCAATTGGTTTGGGAATTGGGCGAAAACAATGCGATCGTCATTCACCTGACGTTGGTTCCGTATCTGGCGGCGGCCGGCGAGCTTAAGACCAAGCCTACCCAACATTCCGTAAAAACACTGATGGAAAGCGGAATCCAGGCCGATATCCTGGTTTGCCGTACCGAGCACGAACTCTCCGACGAACTGCGCCAGAAACTTGCCTTGTTCTGCAATGTCAAGCGCGAAGCGGTCATCCAGTCGATCGACGCCTCGACGATTTACGAAGTTCCGAACATGATGCTCCACGAAGGATTGGATGTCGTTGCCCTGAAAAAACTCGCGCTTCCGAAAAAGAATACGCCCGATTTAAAGAACTGGAACGTTTTCCTCCAGCATCTGAAAAACCCGAAACACGTCGTGAACATCGGCCTGATCGGGAAATACGTCGAATTGCAGGATTCCTATAAATCGATTCTCGAAGCTTTCATCCATGCCGGCGCCGCGAACGAGACGAAAGTCAATGTCGTTTCGGTGCATTCGGAACATATCGACGCATCGAACGTCGACGAAAAACTCAAAGACCTCGACGGTATTTTGGTAGCTCCGGGATTCGGCGAACGCGGAATCGAGGGCAAAATCGAGACCGTACGGTATGCGCGCGAGAACAATATCCCGTTTTTCGGGATCTGCCTCGGGATGCAGATGGCGGTCATCGAATTCGCACGCAACGTCCTCGGGCTCAAAGACGCGAACTCGACCGAGATGAACGAAGGTACGTCGCACGCGGTCATCGATTTGATGGAAGAACAGAAAACCGTCACCGAAAAAGGCGGAACGATGCGGCTCGGCGCCTGGAAATGCGACCTCAAAGACGGCACGCTGGCCAAAAAGATATACGGCGGAAAGAAAACTATTATGGAACGCCACCGCCACCGTTACGAATACAACGGCGATTACGCGGCGCAACTGGAAAACGGCGGGCTGAAGTCTTCGGGCGTCAATCCGGATACGGGGCTGGTCGAGATTGTTGAGATCGAGAAACACCCTTTTTTCATCGGTGTGCAATACCATCCGGAATACAAGAGCACCGTTGCCAATCCGCACCCGCTTTTCGTCAGCTTTGTGGCCGCGACGGTCAAATCGAAAAAAAAATAGAGTCTGTAGCCGTTAGTTGCAGGTCGTTGGTATTTATCAATCGACTACCGACTACCGGCCAACGACCAAACACTAAAATAAATGGAGCAAAAAAAATTAGACAAGAATTCACTCATCGGTTTTTTACTGATCTTCGGAGTCATCATGTGGATGATGTGGCAGAAAGTCCCGAACGAAAAAGGCGTCGCTGCCGAAAAGGCGAAGCAGGAACAAGTCGCAAAGCAACAAAAAATAAAGGAAGCGAGCATAAAGAGCGCGGTGACGTCAATCGATACGACTTCAAACAGGGCAGCCGCGGTCGAGCAGCTTAAAAGTACGCTCGGCGCTTTTGCCTATTCGGGAACTTTGGCTTCGGCAAAAGACGGTTATACCGAACTCAGGAACGGCCTGATCACGCTCAAAATCGCCAACAAAGGCGGTTACATCGCAGAGGCTGCGCTGAACCAGTTCACCAAATTCTCGAAAGATTCGGGCCAGCTGGTCGAACTCATCAAAAGCAACAACGCGCAACTGAACCTGAAACTGCAGACGCGCGACAACCGCACGCTCAATACGAAAGACCTTTATTTTGAGCCGACGCTGACCAAATCGGGCGAAGACCAGGTTTTGACGATGCGATTGAAAGCCGGTGAAAACGAATTCCTCGAATACCAATACATCCTGAAACCCAACAACTATATGCTCGGTTTCAACGTGCGTTCGCAAGGTCTGAGCCAGGTGCTCGATACCTCAAAACCGCTCGATCTGGAATGGGGCATGAAAATGACGCGCAACGAAAAAAGCATCGCTTACGAAAACCGCTATACCGAAATCAACTACCAGTACGAAGACGGTAAGCACAGCTATACCTCGCCGGGCAAGAATAAGGAATCGGTCATCGAAAAAGCGTCGTTCATCGCTTTCAAGCAACACTTCTTCACGTCGATTTTGCTGACCGACAAGCCGTTCAAGACCGCAAAACTGTATTCGAACGACCTGACTTCCGGCGAAAAACCCGATACGCTGTTCACGAAGGAAATGAAAGCCACGATGCCGCTGGCCTTCACGGGTGGCGAGCTCAACTACAAGATGAACTGGTATTACGGCCCGGCCGATTATGCGCTGCTGAAAAAATACGACAAAGGGCTTGAGCACATCATCAGCATCGGCTGGGGAATTTTCGGCTGGGTCAACCGCTGGATTTTCATGCCGGTGTTCGGTTTCCTGAGTTCGTTCATTCCTTACGGCATCGCGATCATCATCTTTACGATCTTGCTGAAGCTCGGCATGGCGCCGATTACCTATAAATCGTTCCTTTCGCAGGCCAAGATGAAAGTGCTTCGCCCCGAAATCGCCGAACTCAACGAAAAGTTCAAGAAAGACCCGATGAAAAAGCAGCAGGAAACCATGAAGCTCTACAACAAGGCCGGCGTCAACCCGATGGCGGGCTGTATCCCGGCGCTGATCCAGATGCCGTTCATGTATGCCGCGTTCCAGTTTTTCCCGTCGGCGATCCAGTTGCGGCAGAAGAGTTTCCTTTGGGCCGACGATCTATCCTCATTCGATGCGGTTTATCATTTGCCGTTTACCATTCCCGTCTATGGCAACCACGTAAGCTTGTTCCCGATCCTGGCCGCGGTCGCAATTTTCTTCTATATGAAAATGACCACAGGCGACCAGGCGATGAGCCAGCCGCAGCAGGAAGGCATGCCCGACATGAGCAAGATCATGAAGGTGATGATTTACATTTCGCCGGTCATGATGCTGTTGTTTTTCAACAATTACGGCTCGGGCCTGAGTTTGTACTACTTCATCTCGAACCTCGTGACCATCGGTGTCATGGTCGTCATCAAGCGTTATGTCGTGGATGAGCAAAAAATCCATGCCCAAATCGAGGAAAACAAGCAAAAGCCGAAAAAGCAAAGCAAATTCCAACAGAAAATGCAGGAAATGATGCAACAGGCCGAAGCCCAAAAAGCCGCGCAGAAAAAGAAATAACAAATAAAGCACTTCGTTTCGGGGTGCTTTTTTTAGGAGCATAATCCGGCCGTCCGCTGTAGTCCTCGCTGCGCTCCGGGCTGCCGCTACTCCCGAGGCTTCGGGACGGGCTAGGCTTCGAAAATATAATAAAATCTGTCTTTGGCAGTTATAGTAAGGATTCAAAATTCAGTATGAAAAGATTTCAATTCATTTTATTTTTTGCCGTGGTAAGCCTGTTTTCTTTCGCGCAAACCGAAAACCAACTCGACGGCAACGGCAGGAAAAACGGTTCGTGGAAAGGCTATTTCGAGGAGTCGAAACGCGTCAAGTACGAAGGTATTTTCGACCACGGCAAGGAAACCGGAACCTTCACATTTTACGACGATACGAAAGCGCATACTATCGTTGCTACGCGCGATTTCAGCAAAAACGACGGTTCGGCCTACACGATTTTCTACGATCCGAAAAAAAACAAGGTCAGCGAAGGCAACGTCGTGAACCGCCAATACGAAGGCGAGTGGAAATATTACCACGAAGCCTCGAAAACCGTCATGACGACCGAAAACTACAAAAACGGCAAGCTCGACGGAAAGCGCACGGTTTATTATCCGAGCGGCAAAATTGCCGAGGAAGCCAGTTATATCGGCGGCGTGCAAAACGGCCCGTATAAGAAATATGCCGAAAACGGCGTCGTCCTCGAAGAGGAAAACTACAAAGACGGACAGATCGACGGCATCGCCATCAACCGCGACCCGGACGGCGGAACGATCGTTTCCAAAGGCCCGTATGTCAACGGACTCAAAAAAGGCGTTTGGGAATTCTACGAAAAAGGCAAGCTCGTCAAAAAGGAAAAATACCCGCTTGTTAAGAAATTCGCAAAGCGTCCGTACAAACCGGAAAATTAAGTATTTTTGCAGCCTAAAATTCAGCAGATGAAACGGGTTGTCGTTGGGCTTTCGGGAGGTGTCGATTCGAGTGTTGCCGCGTATCTTTTACAGCAGCAGGGCTATGAGGTCATCGGGCTGTTCATGAAGAACTGGCACGACGATTCGGTGACGATTTCCAACGAATGCCCGTGGCTCGAAGACAGCAACGACGCGCTGCTCGTGGCCGAAAAGCTCGGAATCCCGTTCCAGACCGTCGATCTCAGCGAAGAATATAAAGAGCGTATCGTCGATTACATGTTCAGCGAATACGAAAAAGGCCGAACGCCGAACCCCGACGTATTGTGCAACCGCGAGATCAAGTTCGACGTCTTTCTAAAAATCGCGCTGTCGCTCGGGGCCGATTATGTCGCGACCGGACATTACTGCCGGAAAGGCGAAATCGACATTGACGGAAATAAAACCTATCAGCTGCTTTCGGGCGTCGACAAAAACAAGGACCAATCGTATTTTCTTTGCCAGCTTTCGCAGGAGCAACTCGCCAAGGCGTTGTTCCCGATCGGCGAACTGACTAAACCCGAAGTCCGCGAAATCGCCGCGCAAATGGATCTGGTCACCGCCGAAAAGAAAGATTCGCAAGGCTTGTGCTTTATCGGCAAAGTGCGGCTTCCGGAATTTTTACAGCAAAAGCTCCAGCCCAAAGACGGCCTTATTTTCGAAATCGACAAAGACAACGAAGTGTATCGCGGCACGCAGCAGGATTTCACTTCGGACGAAGATGCGCTCGCATTCGAGGCTTCGGGAATTTCCTATACGCCCGAAATGGGCAAAGTAGTCGGCAAGCATCCAGGCGCACATTATTTCACCAACGGCCAGCGCAAAGGGCTCAACATCGGCGGTACGGGCGAGCCGCTGTTCATCATCGCGACCGACGTCGAAACCAATACGATTTACACCGGCAAAGGACATTCGCATCCGGGATTGTTCCGCAAAGCGCTGTTTGTCAAAAATGACGAGCTTCACTGGGTGCGTGAAGACCTGGCGCTCAAACCCGGCGAAACCCTGGAAGTCATGGCACGCATTCGGTATCGCCAGCCCTTGCAAAAAGCGACATTACACCAATTTGGCAACGGAATGTACGTGTCTTTCGAGCAGCCGCAATCAGCGATTACCGAAGGGCAATTTGTCGCCTGGAATATTGGAGACGAACTTATCGGTTCCGGTGTTATTTCAAAATAATGAAGCTGTTTCGGGAGTAATTTCATAATTTAGGCGTTTAAAAATACCTTTATGAAGAAAATCTACTTTTTTATAACCCTTTTGGCTTTGACCGTCGGCTATGCCCAGCAAGATGCCTGGGTGTATTTTACTGGTAAGCCACAGGCCGATTTTTATCTCAGCAACCCGTCGCAGATGCTCAGCCAGCGTGCGCTTGACCGGCGGACTGCGCAAGGTATCGCGCTCGACGATAAAGATGTTCCGATAGACCAGGATTATATAAACCAGGTCGATGCCCAAACCGGGATTACGGTTATGGCCAAATCCAAATGGCTCAACGCCGTCCACGTTCGCGGTTCGCAAAGCGATATTCTGGCATTGGCCGCTTTCTCCTTTGTCGATTTTGTCGATTTTGCCGACAATTCGCTCGATCCGGCCGGCAAGATGAAGCACAGGACCAAAGCAAATCCAATGGCTAAAACACTGGAAACACAAGTGAATTTTCCTTACGGAAATTCGGCCAACCAAATCCAGATGCTCCATGGCGACCAGCTTCACCAGCAAAATTATACCGGTTCGGGAAAAATAATCGCCGTGCTCGACGCGGGTTTTCCGGGTGTCAATACCGTCCAGCCGTTCAAAAGGCTGCGCGACAATAACAAAATCCTGGGCGGCTATAATTTTGTCGACCGCTCGACCGATTTCTATACCCGGAATTTCCACGGCACAATGGTGCTTTCCACGATGGGCGGCTATGTGGAAAATCAATTGGTCGGGACCGCGCCCGATGCCGGATATTATCTTTTCATCACCGAAGACGCCGACAACGAAAATCCGGTCGAAGAATCGCTTTGGGTCGAAGCCGCCGAGCGGGCCGACAGTCTTGGCGTCGACGTGATCAATACTTCGCTGGGCTATTTCGATTACGACAACCCGGCTTACAGTTATACTTATGACCAAATGGACGGTGCGACTTCCTTTATATCGCGTGGCGCCGATATCGCCTTTAGCCGCGGGATGGTCGTTGTGGTTTCCGCTGGGAATTCGGGGAATTCGCCCGAACCGCATATTGCCGTGCCGGCCGATGCATTCAATGTGCTTACCGTTGGCGCCGTCGATGAATTCTCGGATCATGCATTTTTCAGCTCGATTGGGCCGTCCGCCGATGGCAGGGTCAAGCCCGATGTCGATGCGCAGGGACAATCCGCGGTCGTGGCCAATCCGTCGGGTGATGTCGTGACGGCAAGTGGAACGTCGTTTTCCGGCCCGATCATGGCCGGAATGGTCGCGAGTTTCTGGCAGGCTTATCCGATGCTCACCAATGCTCAAATCGTCCAGACGATCAAGCAATCGGCCAGCCTTTACGACAATCCGACCGACGAAATGGGTTACGGCATTCCCGATTTTTCGCTCGCGCTCAGCCTGGCGCAATTATCAGTAGGTTACAACCAACAGCAGCAATTTACGGTTTACCCGAACCCGGCGCACAGTCAATTGTTTGTTTCGCTGCCTGAAAATATTGGAGCGGTAAAAATCACGTTTTACAACAGCATTGGTCAGGCGGTTTCGGCCAAAGAGGTTTCTGCGGACATGTCTTCAGTAAATCTTGAGGATTTGGCTAATGGAATGTATTTTTATAAAATCGTTTCCGCCGATGCGACGCAGTCCGGAAAATTAATCAAAGAGTAAACTGGCTTGATGAACCGAATTACCGAGCTTTTCAAAATACAATACCCGATCGTCCAGGCAGGAATGATCTGGAACAGCGGCTGGAAACTGGCCAGTGCCGTGAGCAATGCCGGCGGATTGGGCGTCATCGGCGCCGGATCGATGTATCCGGACGTATTGCGCGAACACATCCAAAAATGTAAAAAAGCGACCGACAAGCCTTTTGCCGTCAACGTACCGATGCTCTATCCGAACATCGAGGAAATCATCAATATCATTGTCGGGGAAAACGTCAAAATCGTTTTCACTTCGGCCGGAAACCCGAAAACCTGGACGGCATTCCTCAAGGAAAAAGGGATTACGGTCGTCCATGTCGTAAGCAGCACGAAATTCGCGCTCAAGGCGCAGGAAGCGGGCGTGGATGCAATCGTTGCCGAAGGTTTTGAAGCCGGCGGGCACAACGGCCGCGACGAAACCACGACTTTTACGCTCATCCCGATGGTACGCGAACAAGTTACAATTCCGCTCATCGCAGCCGGCGGAATCGCAACGGGCCGCGGTATGCTGGCGGCGATGGTTTTGGGTGCCGACGGCGTGCAGATCGGGAGCCGGTTTGCCGCGTCCGACGAATCGTCCTCGCACAATAATTTCAAGCAAACGATAGTTAAGGTACAGGAAGGCGATACGCACCTGACGCTCAAGGAACTCGCGCCCGTGAGGCTGATCAAGAACAAATTTTTCAACGATCTTCAGGAATTGTACGCCAAATCGCCAAGCGTCGACGACCTGAAAAACCTGTTGGGGCGGGCGAGGGCCAAGCGCGGGATGTTCGAAGGCGACCTGGAGGAAGGCGAACTCGAAATCGGGCAGATCGCCGGGCTGATCCACGATATCAAGCCTGCGGCGAAAATCGTCACCGATATGATCGCGGAATTCGAAACGGCAAAACAAGAAGCAATAAATCTAGGATAAAAAAATGGCAAAACTGAAAGCATTTCTGATCATTATTTTTCTTACGGCCGGAATCAACACTGTTGCGGGCCAGGTCTACCGTTTCCAGACCACCGGTTTCAGCGTCATGGAAAAAAACGAAAAAGGCGACTGGGGCAAATGGTCCGACCTGCAGAAATCGGAAATGATCATCACCCTGGACACCAATAAAAACAGGATCATCATCTACTCGCAGGAAATCCAGCTTTACCGGATTGTCGAATACCAGCCCAAGGAAGAAAACGACAACGACCTGATTTATTCGTTCAGCTGTACAGACGAAGACGGCGTACCGTTTACCATTTCGATCATCACACGAAAAAAACAGGGTGGGCGCAAGCAGCTGTATATCAATCAGAAAAATGTAATTTTGGTGTATAACATCGAAAATTACCACGAAAAACCGGCAAAGAAGTAATTCTTTTTTTTTTGCTTTTGGGCGTTGCCTTACGGCCGGGCTGTCCGTTCCAATCTTTTCTTTTCAAGAAAAGGATTTCCACTTCCATCCCTAACGCGGGTTGCCTCTTATTGCTGATTTCCAATCAGTAAAATAGTATTAAATTAATGTTAATGACTTTGTTCATAATATTATAACTCCCCGATTTTCCGCTCCCTGAAATTTGCCTAATATAGTGACAGATTACGCCGTGTCGTTTTTAACAAATGCAGCGATGGCAAAGGATAGCGCTTTGCGAGTGAAAGATTTGATGACATGCCGGATTTCTTAATCAGACAATTCATAAGTGCTTATGGGAATCTCTACTTTTAAGGCAAAAAAAACATATTTCTTTCTTCTGGTTACCGCTCTTTTAGGCATGGCAAATTCCTTCGCGCAATGCCCTACGGTGGCAGACCCGACCCAGTCTTTCTGCGATTTGCAATCCCCGACCGTTTCCAGCCTGGTGGCTACGAACAACGGCGGCGGCATAGTCTGGTATGCCAATGCCACGGGCGGCTCGCCCTTATCTCCTGCGGCGGGTTTGGCCAATGGGGAAGATTATTTTGCCGACAGTACGGCCGGTTGCGGCACAAGACAAATGGTGACCGTTACAATTTATACCGCGCCGATCGGGCAGAATTTTCAAGGGGTTTGTGTCGGCGTTGCCGGCGATGCCCAGATCAACGATTTGATTGCCAACGGAAACAATATCCGATGGTATAGCTCGCCTAGCGGCGGATCGGCTTTGCCCGGAACGACCGTGCTTACCGACAATACGATTTATTATGCCAGCCAGACCAATCCTGATACGGGCTGCGAAACCTCGCGGCTTTCCGTGTTTGTAAATGTAGGCGTAGTGCCAACACCGACGGGAAGTCCGTTGCAGCAATTTTGCAACAATCCGGGCGGTCCGGCCCCAACCATCGCCGATCTGGTGGCGAGCGGGGTGAACAACTGGTACCCGACGGCGACTTCTGCAGTGCAGTTGCCAACATCTACACCTTTGGTTGACGGGCAGAGTTATTTTGCCACGACCGTCGATCCGCCGTGCGAAAGCCAGAGCAGGCTCGAGGTTGTTGTCGATTTGCTTGCGCCGAGTAATCCCGGGGCCAACGGAACGCGCGGCATTTGCCAGAACCAGGTGGCCACGACGCCGCCTTTTAACTTGTTCGGACTTTTGGGCGGTTCGCCCGATACTACCGGAACCTGGAGCGGGCCTTTGGCAACCACCAACGGGCATTTGGGTACGGTAAACGTTTCAACGCTGACACTGGCCGGAAGTCCTTATGTTTTTACTTACAACGTCAATAACGGCGTTTGTGCGGCGGCATCGTCGACCGTTACCATCACGATTTTGCCTTTGCCTACGGCTTCGGTAATAGGCAGTACGACGGTTTGCTCGGGAAGCAACGCGACGATCGCTTTTACCGGGACGCCGAATGCGACGATTACTTATACGGTTACAGGTTCCGCAGGAAACCAAACGATAACCTTGAACGGTTCAGGTTCGGCGACATTGACCGCATCGTATACCACAACTTCGACCATTACGTTGGTGAGCGTGTCATCATCGGGATCGCCAAGCTGCAGTCAGCCGGCTACGGGTTCGGTAACCATTACCGTATTGGCACCGCCGACCGCTTCTGTTTCGGGAAATATAACTATTTGCAGGGGAAGCAGCGCTACAATAACTTTCACGGGCACGCCAAATGCGACCGTTACCTACAATACGGGCGGTTCAAACCAAAGCGTTGTATTGAATGCGGCAGGAACGGCAACGATTACGAGTGTTTTTAATGCAACGACGACGTTTACGCTCGTAAGCGTAACATCTTCAGGAACGCCAAGTTGTACGGCAACGCCGGGCGGTTCGGCCATAGTAACCGTAATCCAGCCGCCGACTGTTTCTATCGGAACGAGCGCCAGTGTGTGTCCGAACGGCTCGGCTACGGTGACTTTTACCGGTACGCCCAATGCTACGGTGACTTATACGGTGACCGGAATGCCCGGAAACCAAACTATTGTGCTCAATGGCTCCGGAACCGCTTCGATTACTTCAAACTATTCGGCAACCACGACCTATACCTTAGTCAGTATCGCTACCGGCGGAAGTTTGGTTTGTACGGCGCCGGCTTCGGGGAATGTAACGATTACTGTTTTGCCATTGCCAACGGCTACCATTGCTTCCAACGCCACAATCTGTTCGGGATCAAGCGCGACAGTAACCTTTACGGGAACGCCAAACGCAACAGTGACCTATAACACGGGTGGTTCAAATCAAACGATTGTACTCAGTGCGGCAGGAACGGCGACGATTACCAATACTTATTCTGCGACCACAACGTTTACGCTTGTCAGCGTCGCATCATCCGGATCGCCAAGCTGCAGCCAGCCTTTGTCGGGAAGCATTACCATTACAGTAATCCCGCCTCCAACGGCGACGATCGCATCGAATGCGACCATTTGTTCGGGAGGCAGTGCCACGGTGACTTTTACAGGAACGCCGAACGCTACGGTAACTTATAATACCGGCGGCCCGAACCAAACCATCGTGCTCAATGCCGCCGGTACGGCATCGATTACAAGCACTTATACAAGCACAACGACTTATACATTGGTTAGCGTGGCTTCGGCGGGAACGCCAAGTTGCAGCCGTCCGGTTACGGGAAGCGTAACAATTACCGTGATACCGCCGCCGACGGTGACGATTGCATCGAATGCGACTATTTGCTCCGGGTCGAGCGCCACGGTAACTTTTACCGGAACGCCGAATGCGACCGTAACGTACAATACCGGCGGATCAAACCAAACGATTGTACTCAATGCAGCAGGCACGGCGACAATTACCAATACTTACACTGCTACCACGACTTTTGCATTGGTCAGTGTGGCCTCGGCAGGAACGCCAAGCTGTACGCAACTCGTGACGGGAAGCGTCACCATAACGGTAATTGCACCGCCGACGGTGACGATTGCTTCCAATGCCACGATTTGTTCCGGATCGAGCGCTACGGTTACTTTTACAGGAACGCCGAACGCTACGGTTACATATCATACGACAGGCCCGAACCAGACGATTGTTCTTAATGCTGCGGGAACTGCCACGATTACAAATACTTATACTTCGACCGCGACTTTTACGCTGGTCAGCGTTGCCTCTGCCGGAACGCCAAGCTGTACGCAGCCGGCCACAGGAACTGTGACCATTACGGTAGTTCCGCCACCGACGGTAACGATCGCTTCCAATGCCACGATTTGTTCGGGAGGCAGCGCCACAGTAACTTTTACGGGTACGCCAAACGCCACGATCACTTATAATACCGGCGGTACGAACCAGACGATTTTACTCAATGCGTCGGGAACTGCAACGATCACCAATACATTTACTTCGACCACTACGTTTACTCTGGTCAGCGTTACATCTTCCGGCACGCCGGGATGTACGGCACCAGCATCGGGAACGATAACCATTACCGTAATTCCACCACCAACAGTGACGATTGCCTCAAGCGCTTCCATCTGCTCCGGAGCCAGCGCTACGGTTACCTTTAGCGGTACGCCGAATGCGACGGTAACGTATAACACCGGCGGCTCCAACCAGACGATTGTACTCAATGCTGCCGGTACTGCTTCGATTATCAATACTTATACTTCAACGACAACATTTACCCTGGTCAGCATTGCCACTTCAGGTACGCCGAGCTGTAGTCAGCCGGTAACCGGATCGGTAACCATTACGGTAATTCCGCCGCCAACGGTAACGATTGCCTCCAATTCCACGATTTGTTCCGGAGACAGCGCCACCGTAACCTTTACCGGTACGCCGAATGCGACGGTTACTTATCATACGGCAGGCCCGAACCAGACGATTGTTCTTAATGCTGCGGGAACTGCGACAATTACAGGTATTTATACTTCGACGACGACATTTACGCTCGTGGATGTTACAACTTCCGGAACGCCTGGATGTACAGTGCCGGCCAGCGGTTCGGTCACCATTACGGTAATTCCGCCGCCGACGGCGACGATTGCATCGAATGCGACTATTTGCTCCGGGTCGAGCGCCACGATAACTTTTACCGGAACGCCAAACGCTACGGTGACTTACAATACCGGCGGTTCGAATCAGACCATTACCCTCAACGCAGCAGGTACCGCAACCATTACCAATACTTATACTGCGACCACAACTTTTACATTGGTCAGCGTAGCTTCAGCGGGAACGCCGAATTGTACCCAGCCGGTAACGGGAAGTGCTACCATAACCGTTATCGCGCCGCCAACGGTTGCAATTTCGGCCAGTGCGCCGTCCGTATGTTCGGGTGGCAGCGCTACGGTAACTTTCACCGGTACGCCAAATGCGACGGTCACATATAACATCGACGGCAACCTTCCAAACCTGACTATTGTGCTTGACGCTTCAGGAACTGCAACGCTATCCGGGACGATTTCAGCCACGACGACCTACAATCTGGTCAGCGTATCGACATCGGGAACGCCGAGCTGCAGCCAGCCGCAGACTGGCTCGGTTGTCGTTACCGCAGTTCCGCCTCCGGCAGCAGGAAATGATGTAGCCAACCTTGAGTTATGCACTACCGGACCAACGGTAAACCTTTTCTCGCTTTTGGGGCCGACGGCACAACCGGGCGGGACGTGGTCTCCGGCATTGGCCAGCGGCACAGGCGTTTTTAATCCGGCAGTTGATCCTGCCGGCGCTTACACTTATACTGTTACAGGAACGCCGCCATGCGCAAATGATACGGCTACAGTTAATGTGTCTGTTATTCCGCCTCCAAATGCGGGAAGTGACGCGACTGTTAATGTATGTTCCAATACGACCCAGGATTTATTCACATCGCTTGGCGCTACAGCACAAGCCGGCGGTGTTTGGTCTCCGGCATTGGCGAGCGGCACGGGCGTTTTTGACCCGACCGTCGATGTTGCCGGAACTTATACTTATACGATAACCGGCGTTTCGCCATGCGGGAGTGACAGTGCGACGGTAATTGTTACGATAACGCCAGCCCCGATTCCGGGAACCAACGGCAGCATATCCTTCTGCTCGACAGGAACACCGCAGGATTTGTTCAATTCGTTGGGCGGCACGCCGCAAGCGGGCGGTGTTTGGTCTCCAGCACTGGCCAGCGGAACGGGCATTTTCAACCCTGCTGTCGATGCAGCCGGAACTTATACTTATACGGTAACGGGAACAGCGTCTTGCCCGAACGGGACCGCAACTGTTACCGTAACGATATTGCCACCGCCAAATGCAGGAAATGATGCTACGCTGACGGTTTGTTCCAGCGGAACGCCGCAGGATTTATTTGCATTGTTCGGCGCTTCGGCACAGGCAGGCGGAACCTGGTCTCCGGCATTGGCGAGCGGCACGGGCGTTTTTGACCCGGCCGTAGATGCTGCCGGAACTTATACTTATACGATAACCGGAATCGCACCTTGCGGAAATGACAGTGCGACAGTCAATGTTTCAGTGACGCCAGCGGCGAATGCAGGAACGGATGCAACCGTGAACGTTTGCTCAAACGCGACTATCGATTTATTCGTCTCGCTGGGTGCTTCGGCCCAAACCGGCGGCACGTGGTCACCGGCTTTGGCCAGCGGCACCGGCGTTTTCAATCCGGCTGTCGATGCAATCGGAGCCTATACCTATACAGTAATCGGAACATCACCTTGTCCTAACGATATGGCGACGGCAACCGTTACAGTTGTACCGCCGCCGAATGCCGGAAATGATGCTAGCGTGAATATCTGCTCAAATGCAAATCCACAGGATTTGTTTGCTTCGCTTGGCGTTTCGGCACAATCAGGCGGAACCTGGTCGCCGGCACTGGCCAGCGGAACGGGCATTTTCAACCCTGCTGTCGATACAGCCGGAACTTATATCTATACCGTAACCGGAACCGCTCCGTGCGGAAACGACACTGCCACGGTAAGCGTCTCAATTACTCCTGGCCCGGACGCAGGCCAGGACGGAACGATGACGATTTGCGTCAACAGCGCGCCGCAGGATTTGTTCAATTTCCTTGGCGGGACGCCGATGGCCGGTGGAACCTGGTCTCCGGCACTGGCCAGCGGAACGGGCGTTTTCAACCCGGCCGTCGATACGGCAGGCGTTTACACTTATACTTTCTTTGGAACAGCGCCATGCGATAACGATACCGCGACCGTTACGGTAACCGTAAATCCGGTTCCGGAAGCGGGCGACGACGGTTCGGCTTTCTTCTGTACGAATTATCCGCCTGCTGATTTGTTCGCTTCATTGGGCGGCTCACCGCAGCCGGGCGGAACGTGGTCTCCGGCATTGGCGAGCGGTACAGGAGTTTTTAACCCATTGGTCGATACGGCGGGAACTTATACATACAGTGTCGGCGGAAACCTTTGCAGCCTCGATACCGCTACGGTCATTGTTTCGGTGGTACAATCCCCGAATGCGGGCGGCGCCGGTGTTCCGCTTTTGATCAACACTTGTTTTACGATCGATTCGGTAAATCTTATTACGGCGCTCAACGGCTCGCAGGGCGTCGGAACCTGGAGTGACGACAATGCGACCGGCGCTTTGTCCGGAAATATTTTCAATCCTTCGGCCGTCGGACCGGGCACTTACCATTTTACTTATACGGTCAGCGGCGGCACATCGCCGTGTACGGCCGATTCGGCAACGGTTACGGTAATTGTCGCGCCTGCACCGAATACGGGAACTTCCAACACGCCGCAAAGCGTGTGTACTTCGGCCGGAACATTCGATCTTAATACTTTATTGACCGGCGCGCAACCGGGCGGCATCTGGACCGATGCTTCCAATGTTGTCGTCACCAATCCGATCGCGCTGACCGGACTTTCGGCCGGGCCGCATTTTTATACCTATACCATAACCAATGCCTGTGGAATGTCGAGCGGGCAGGCGGAACTCGATATTCTTCCGATTCCGGTAATCGCCATCCCGAACATTACTGTTGCACCGATTTGTATTGGCGATAACGGCACTCTCGTATTGTCGGGCGTTGCCGATGGCACGTATAACATTGGTTACGATTTGTCGGGAAGCAATACTTTATCGGGGCAATCCGCGACCGTTACCGTCACAAGCGGCGCGGCAAGCTTTGCGATTCCTGCGGCCGGTATCCCGAATGCGGGCACGACTACGATCACTTTTACCAACATCGTCAACACGGTTTCGAATTGCTCAAGCACGCTTTCGAACGTACAGGTGAACCTTGTGATCCGGCCGTTGTCGGATCTCGACAACGCGAACCTTTCGGCCTCGACTACCTGTCAGGGAAGCGGTGTGATTGTCAACATTGCCGGTGCGACCGGATTGGCCGACGGCAATTACCAATTTAATTTTAGTATTCCGGACGCAACACCGACAACAGGAACAACAGCTTCTGTTACCATTTCCGGAGGTTCGGGCGTATTTACCATTCCGTCGACTTTCTTTGCCACGGCAGGAAATTACACATTGACAGTTACAGGCATCGTGAGTTTGTCTTCGGGATGTAATAATCTTAATGAAAATGCATCGGTAAACTTCCAGATACTCACGCTGCCAAACCCTGCCGGCGCCACCATTACGGCGTCGAACAGCTGCGAGAATTTCGCAAACCAGGTCAATATCGCAGGCGCAGGCAATCTCGCAGATGGCGTCTATAACATTACTTACGAATTATCCGGCGCAAATACGGCCACGACAACCGTATCGGTAACTTTTGCAGGAGGCAACGGCAGCTTTACGATTCCTGCTTCCGACCTTACCAATGCGGGCGCTACGACCGTTACGATTACAAATCTCGTATCGGGCGCGATTCCTTGTGGCAGTTCGGGCGGTATCAATCCCGTTACGTTTACCGTTTCGCAATTGGGTACGCCGGTGCTGATTCCGCAGGGCAATGAATTCTGTGCAGCCGATCACCCGACTATCGCAACTTTGTCCGGAAATATTACCGGAAGCGATCCGGTCGCCTGGTACGATGCCGCAACCGGCGGAACGGCCTACGCACCGACCGATTTATTACAAAACGGCGTGACTTATTATGCCGCCTACAGCAACGGATCGGGTTGTGAAAGCGTCGTAAGATTGCCTGTAACGGTGAACCTGACCGTTTGCGACGATATCGTAATTCCGGATGGAATCTCTCCGAATGGTGACGGCATCAACGATGAATTCGTGATCGTGAACCTTCCGGAATTGTATCCGAGGTTTACAATCGAAATTTACAACCGCTACGGCAACATCCTTTACAAAGGCAACATCAATACGCCGAACTGGGACGGGAAATCCCACGAAGGCGGAATCAAAATGGGCGGCGATTTGCCGGTCGGGGTGTATTTCTTTATTGTCGACTTCCACGACGGAAGCAGGCAGCCGGTCCAGGGCAGGGTTTATTTAAGCAGGTAAAAAGCATATGATGAGAAAACCAACGATAAAATATTTCCTATTTGTTGCCGCTTTGCTGATCGGCGGGCTGGCACGGGCGCAACAGGATCCGGAGTTTACGCATTACATGTATAACATGAGCGTCATCAATCCCGCGTATGCGACCGATACGCCGGGCGTAATCAACCTCGGCGGACTTTACCGTACGCAATGGGTCGGTGCGGTCGGCGCGCCCAAAACGGTGACGGCTTTCGCACATACGCCCGTAGCGAAAAGGGTAGAGGCCGGAATTTCGGTCGTGAATGACGAAATCGGTGACGTGGTCAAGGAAAATAACATTTATGCCGACGTCGCTTACGTAATCCCGGTTTCCGAAAACAACAAACTGTCGTTCGGGCTGAAGGCGGGAATGACTTTTTTCGATGCCGATTTCAACGGGTTCCAATATTCGGATGCGGCGCCCGATCCGGCATTTGCCGAGAACATCCACCAGTTTTTCCCGAACGTCGGCGTGGGCGCGTTTTACTTCGGCGACAATTACTACATCGGCGCTTCGGCCCCGAACCTGCTGCGGACGAAACATCTCGAGCACCAAGACGCGATTTCGACGATCGGCGTCGAGGAAATCCACTATTTCCTGACTGGCGGCTACGTATTTCAATTCAGCGACCGGCTCAAATTCAAACCGGCATTCATGGCCAAAGGCGTTGCGGGCGCACCGCTTTCGTTCGACGTTACGGCCAATATGCTGTACAACAATTTCGTCGAGTTCGGCGTGGGTTACCGCGTGGGCGATTCGGTTGACGGATTGGTGAATTTTTACGTTACGCCGTCGCTGCGCATCGGATATTCGTATGATTACACACTGACGAATCTCGGGAATTACAACTCGGGAACGCATGAGATATTTTTGCTGTTCGACATCGGTTCCGACAATTCGGCTGGCAATAAGAAAGGTTACGACAAATCACCGCGATTCTTCTAAAAGACAGGAAAATGAAACACAGTTGCTATCTATTTTTGACGTTGTTCTCCCTGGCGGTTTCGGCACAAAAAATCAGTGAAAAGAATGCCGACAATCTGTTTGCCGGCAAATCGTATGTCAAGGCGGCGGCGATGTACGAGCAATTGCCGCAAAACCAGAAAGTGCTCCAGAACATGGGCGATTCGTATTATTTCAATTTCCAGATGAAGGATGCCGTTAAAGCCTATGGGCAATTGTTCGCGACAATCAAGGATACCGTAGATCGCGAATATTATTTCAAGTATGCCAACGCACTGATGGGCATCAATAATTACAAAAAAGGCGATTCGATCATGGGGATTTACCGCAAATTCAACGTCAGCACGCCGAAATTCATCGCGAACCTCAAGCGTAACCTGCCGTTCAATTACGTAATCCAGCCGATGGCGAAAAACACGACCAATGGCGATTTCGGGATTTCGTTCTACGGCGACAAGGTAGCGTTCGCTTCGCTCCGGAATGCCGGCAAGCAATCGTACGGTTGGAACGATAAACCCTATTTGGATTTGTACAGCGCGAGCGTTTCCGATAAGGGATTGCTGACGAATATCCAACCGTTTCCGCCTACGATCAATACCAAAACCCACGAAAGCAACCCGACGTTCAGCGCCGACGGTAAAGTCATGTTTTTCAGCCGCACCTATGCCAAACGCATCGAGGTCAATGGCGAAAAAGTCGCGAACGTCAAAATCTGCCGCGCCGAATTCCAGGACGGACAGTGGAAAAACGTCACCGACACGCCATTTTCGAACCCGAATTATTCGGTCGAGCATCCGTTCCTGACCAAAGACGGTAAAAAGCTGTATTTTTCAAGCGACATGCCCGGTGGCTATGGCAGTTTTGATATTTACGTCGTCGATGTGAACGAAGACGGAACTTTTGGTGCGCCGAAAAACATGGGCGAGACGATCAATACGAAACACCGCGAGCAGTTCCCGTTCGTTTCCGATGACGGGACAATATTGTACTTCGCTTCCGACGGACATCCGGGACTCGGCGGATTGGATATTTTTTCGAGCAAAGCTTATGACGGCGTCTTTGCCGTTCCGGTCAATCTCGGCGAAACCCTGAACAGCGGTATGGACGACTTTGGCTACATCGTCGATGAGAAAACCAACAAAGGGTACTTTGCCTCGAACCGCAAAGGTTCCGACAATCTGTACAGTTTTGTCAAGGAAGAAAACGAAGACAGCTATTTCGTCGAAGGCGAGATCAAGGACCGCAACACCAAGCAGCCGCTTCCGGGCACGATGGTCAGCCTGTACGATCCCGATACGAACAAACTCATCGCGCAGGTCGTCGTCGGCGAACAGGCCGAATACGCCTTCGTGACCGAACCCAACAAGAAATACCGGATCGAGGCCGTCAAGGATTTCTATATTCCGCACAGCGAGGAATTCACGACCAATGACCAGGGCAAACTGCGCTATACGATCGAACTGTTCATGGAGTGCTACGACGACGCTGAGGAAATCATCAACAAGCGCGGCGACGGACGCGTCCAGATCGTTTTGGAGAACATTTATTTCGACCTCGATAAATGGGATATCAAACCCGATGCGGCCAGAATCCTAAACGTATTGGTCGACCTGCTGAAGAAATATCCGGCGATGGAAATCGAGATTGGCGCACACACCGATTCCCGCGCTTCAGACATGTACAATTTATTGCTTTCGAACCGCCGCGCGGCCTCGACGCTTGAATACGTCGTAAAAAGCGGAATTGCGCGAAAACGCCTGCGCTATAAAGGTTACGGCGAACGCGTTCCGCTTGTGAAATGCGGCGACCATTGCACCGAGCAGGAACATTCGATCAACCGGCGGTGCGAATTCATCATCCTGAAATAGTTTTTTGTAATAGTTTGTAAATGGAAAGCCACCGGTGCGAGGTGGCTTTTTCTTTGGGCGTTGCGCAAGCGCCGCGCTTTCCGCTGTATCTTTTGCTCGCGTGCTCGCAAAAGGATGCCGCTGCAATCGCTAACGCGGTCTTTCTTCTTTTGTCTGGCAACAAAAGAAGCAAAAATGCCTGAGCGGCCAGGAAATCTTGCTAAAAATCAATTCACAAGCTAAAACAAATAAACTCGCTTCGCTCAGACAGAATTTGTTTTTACGCTTGCTCATTTGATTTTATTAACGCAGATTTCCTGAATGCCGCACTATTCGGAAGTTCTTATTTTATTTTTCGCTCGCTACGCAGCGCGAAAAATCCACACCTGAAGTTTTATTTTACGCTTGTAATTCAAATAGCAAAATTAATGTTCCGGTGTCACGCAGCAGCTTAGTCGGCCTTTTTTCATTTTCGTGGATTTTCCGGACAAAGCTGCAATAGTTCAAAACTGGTAGTTAAACAAAATAGCTACGCGCCGAAGTCGAGCCTGCAAGGCGAGCGGCTTCGCGTAGCGTGAAAGCAGCTTTGTCTTGTGAAAATCGAGAAAATGAAAATCAGTCGAGGCATTTTTGGTTCTTTTGTTGCCAGACAAAAGAACGAAAGAAAAAATCCGATTCATTCGAATCGGATTAAAACTTATTTTCTACTTCCGCCGCTGCCAGCATGAGGTAATGCAAATCGACATTCTTAATAAACGGCTTCAACCGTTCAGACCCCGGCCCGAATGCCGCGCATTCCACATAATCGCCGGAATGTTCCATCGAGATCCAGCCTACCGAATTCGTCTTTTTCTGCATTTCCGAAAAGGCCTTGTAAGGCAGTTTTTTGTAGTTGTACAAACCGCCTTCTTCCTTGTGCAATCCGTCATAATAGGTGAGGATCGTTTTCGCGTCTTCTTCGGAAATTGTCGTGCCGTTTGCCGCGGCTATCGCGTCGCGAACCTGCGAAACCGTAAAATCGGCGTGGATGCTGTTCAAAAGCCATTCGTTGGTATGCGTGTATTTCTGGATGCTGTCGAAATTGTCGTTGGCCTTCGATCCGTAAATGATCCCGGGATTGGCATTGCCGTGATCGGTCGTGATGATGACCAGCGTTTCCTTGTCTTTTTCGGCAAAATCGATCGCGACTCTGATTGCCTCGTCAAATTCGACCTGGTCGTATAAAAGCCCGGCGACATCGTTCGCATGCGCGCCCCAGTCGACTTTCCCGCTTTCGACCTGGAGTGCGAAACCTTTCGGGTTGCCTTTCATGTGGTCGATCGCTTTTTGTGCCATTTCGGCCAATGTCGGAACGGTTTTCTGCAAATCCGCGTCGTTGTTCCGGTCGATGTAATAGGGCAGCGCATCTTCGCCGAAAACGCCCAATATTGGTTTGCTTTCATTTGTCGCGAGTAGTTCCGTTCGGGTTTTCGCGACCTGCCAGCCATTGGCCAGATATTCGGCATACACATCCTTTTTGTCTTTTCGTTTGTCAGGGGCAAAATATTGGTTGCCGCCGCCGAGCATGATGTCAAAACCGATCTCGAGATATTGCCCCGCGATTTCGGGCTGGCTGTCGCGCCTATTGTTGTTGACGCAGAAACCGGCCGGTGTGGCGTGCGTAATAGGCACGGTCGTAACACAACCAACTTTTTTACCCGATATTTTGAATTTTTGCAGGATTGGAAGATACTTCTCACCGTTGGCGCCCACGTTCAGCGAACCGTTCGGCACCCGGAAACCGCCGCCCCAGGAAGAGCTTCCCGCAGCCGAATCGGTCACGATCGAGCTCGCCGAAGCCGTATCCATCAGCGCGCGCGACAGCCGGTTGTCTTTGTAAAGCTGCATCCAATGACTGTTTTTCCCGTATTTCCGGTTCAGGTAAACATCAGCCATGTTCAGCGTTCCGGAACTCATGCCGTCGCTGACCAGGAAAATGATATTTTTCGCTTTTTTCCCGCCGCCCGAAAAATCGATGCGTGTATTTCCGGCCGCGGCCTGCAACGGACCGACCAGCGTGGCACCGAGCGCTGCCAGCGAACCGTTTTTGAAAAATTTCCTTCTGTCCATGGATGGATTGTTTTGACTTCGCTCCGTTTGGCTTTTGCCCCGGATTCCAAAGATAAAAAACTTCGCATCGGCGTGGTGTTAACGCATCATTATTTTAAGGAATATCGAGAAGATATTTATCTATCTTTGGCACAGCATCTTAAAGAACTGCATGAATAGGATTTTTGTATTTGCCATACTTTTGGTCTTCTCCATAGTCCACGCCCAATCGTCTTGGCCGTCAGGAAGCTGGAGCTCGACGACAAACCTTACCGCCGTAATGGATGCCGACGGTGTCAACGACCTGAGCGGATTGCACTGGAACCCGACAACCAACCGGCTGTATTGCATCCAGGGCGATGGCAGATTGCATGTGCTTCAATACGATCCGGGCTCGGATACTTTTACCCAGATTGCCAACAAAGCCGTTCCCGAAGGGCCGGAAGGCATCACGCAGGTCGATTTTTCCAGCAACGAATTTTATACGATCGACGAGAACAATTACGAAATCCGGAAATTCACCCACAATGCCAATTTCGGCAACATGACCGAGGCGAAACATTGGAATTTGCTCGCCTCGCCATCGCCGATGGAAAATACCGGCAACACCGGGCCGGAAGGCATCGTTTTTATTCCCGACAGCGCGTTGTCGGCTGCGGGGTTTGTGAGCCAGCAGACGGGCAATTTGTATACGTCGGTAAAAGGCATGGGCGGGCTGATGTTCGTCGCGCACCAGGACGAAGGCTATATTTGGGTTTTTGACGTAAACCCGAATGTGAACAACGATTTCGCCTATGTCGGGAAATACAGGACCAACCGGTTGGAAAGCTGCGATCTCGCGTTTGACCGTTCTACCGGATTGCTGTATATTTTACACAATATCGATGCAAATTACCTCGAGGTGACCGATCTGACTTCGGTAATCACTTCCGGAACTACGCGAAAATTCGTTACCGAAAACGAATATTTCCTGGGCAACCCGACCGACGGCAACATCAACATCGAAGGGTTCGCGATCACCCCGAAATGTCCGGAAACCGGTCCGGCAACGGCCTGGCTTTGCCGCGATGTCGAAAATAATGAAGACGATGCGATCCGGCAAAACGTGTTGCACCGGTTTACGCCGTTTGCCGCCGACGGGAACTGTACGCCGCTGTCTATAAGTGTGAATTCAAAGCCGGAATTTTCGATACTTCCCAATCCGGGTGAAAATTATATGACGATTCACACGGAAAATGACTTTTCGGAGATTTCGCTCCGGGTAATCAACGAAATGGGGCAGATAGTCCTGGAAAAGCAACACTGTCCGAATAATGCCGTTTTCGACACTTCGGAACTGGCTTCGGGAATTTATATTGTGGAACTCCGTTACGGAAACAATCTCTCAACGATAAAATGGGTCAAGCAATGATCGACGAAAACTTTGCCAAAAAGTTTGCCGAAAAATGGGCCGCCGATTGGAATTCGCACGACCTGGAAGCGGTGCTTTCGCATTATTCAGAAGATTTTTCGATCGAAACCCCGATGGCCGAAAAACTCATTCCGGGAAGCGGCGGAAAAATCAGCGGGAAAGCAAATGTCCGCGCGTACTGGGAAATCGGGCTCGAACGGATTTCTAATCTTCATTTCCAAATCCTCGACGTGCTGACGGGAATCGACAGCCTGACGATTTATTACATCAACACGGCAACAGGAAGGAAATCGGCTGAGAATCTATTCTTCGACGCAGACCGGAAAGTTTACCGCGCGTTCGTGATGTATTCCTAAAGTTCGATCCGGATCTGGTTGCGCAATAAGTCCTCAAACGTTTCGCGTTCGCGGATCAAAATTCCCTTGCCCTCATACCACAGCACTTCGACGGGCTTGAACCGCGAGTTGTAATTGGATGCCATCGAAAAGCAATAAGCGCCCGCATTGCGGAAGCACAAGACATCGCCTTCCTGGATTTCGGCGATTCGGCGGTTGGTCGCAAAAGTGTCGGTTTCACAGATATAACCTACAACCGTATAGAAACGTTCCTTGCCTTTGGGCCGTGAGATGTTCTCGATGAAATGCTGCGACCCGTAAAACATCGGCCGGATCAGGTGGTTGAAACCGCTGTCGATTCCGGCAAAAACGGTCGATGTCGTTTGTTTCACGACATTCACTTTCGCCAAAAAATAACCTGCTTCGCTGACCAGAAATTTTCCGGGTTCGAAAGCCAATGCGAGCGGCCGGCCGTAACTTGTACAGAATTCGTTAAAGCGTTTGGAGAGTTTCTTTCCGAATTCCCCGACATCGGTCTCGATATCGTCTTTTTTGTAAGGCACTTTAAAACCGCTCCCGAAATCGATAAAATCGAGTTCGCTGAAATGCGTCGCCGCTTCGAAGAGGATTTCGGCGGCATACAGGAAGACTTCGACATCCAGGATATCCGAGCCCGTGTGCATGTGGATTCCGTTGATGTGCATCCCGGTATTCTCGACAATCCTGAGGATATGCGGCATCTGGTGGATCGAAATCCCGAACTTGCTGTCGATATGCCCGACCGAAATATTCGAATTTCCGCCTGCCATGACATGCGGGTTGATGCGGATGCAGACCGGGATTTTCGGATGGATTTGTCCGAAATGTTCGAGAACGGATAAGTTGTCGATGTTGATTTGGACACCCAGTTTCGCCGCCTGCTCGATTTCCTCGAACGAAACGCCGTTCGGAGTATAGATAATGCGCTGGGGCGAAAATCCGGCATGCAGCCCAAGTTGTACTTCCTGAATTGAAACCGTATCGAGACCCGAACCCATTTTTTCGAGCAATTGCAGGATCGCGATGTTGGATAAAGCTTTGACTGCATAATTGATCCGGAGCGCGCTGACTTTAGCGAACGCGTCGGTGAGCCTTTTGTATTGCGATTGGATTTTTGCAGCGTCGTAAACGTAGAGCGGACAGCCGAATTCTCCGGCCAGGCTTAAAAGTTCGGAAGGTTTCATAAATTTCGGTTTGTGCAAAGCTAACCAAACCCTACTTTTCTCCCTATAACTGATTAAGGAAAAAAACACATGCACTGTTGGAATTCGCGAATTTCACAAGAAATGCCCGGATTTGCTTGTGTCTTAATCAAACTCAAATACCTGAAAATCAATTATCATAAAACTTTAACATCGATAAAGCGCAAAAAATCATCGACCAAATGCATTTCATTTGAAATTTTTTTTATGTTTGCAACATTGGAGTCCAAACCATTGTATTCCAACCCCCAAAGAATGAAACTACTACTTACCGCATTTGTTTGCCTGACAATGGCGTGCGCCCATGCACAGAAAGGTTCGGCACCGGAGGTCAGCGCAGATAATGGCACTGAAATCAACGCCGACGGCAGCAATCGGTTCGCCAAACCAATCGGGCTCGACCTGATGGGCGGAAACACGAAAGGCATCACGATTTATCCGAACCAAACCGACGACTACCTGATTGTTTCGGTTGCCGGAAGAATTTCCGATAAAAAGTCGATCGCAATCACTTCACTTACCGGGAAACAGATTTTCCGGACCGCGAACCGCACTGAAAATACATTCATGATCGATGCATCGGGAATCGGTAAAGGCATTTACGTTATCGAAGTCGTTTCCGGAAGCCAGGTTTACAGAAAGAAATGGGCGAAACGGAGCTAGTCGATTTATAATCAATAATTTTCGTAGTTTACTCACATTTGTCCGGATAAGTCATTTCCGGTTTCTTCTGTGCGTTGCACAAAATATTATAAGTTTTGCTCAGCAGGCATAACTTTTTTTCCGATTCAAGCAATTTGTCGTTCAGCACTAGGATTTTTTTCTTGTTTTTCCTCTTGTCATCCTGTTCAAGCATGACCAGCGCCGGAACGAACTTTTGCGTCATCTGGATGTTTTTTAATGCAGTCGCATTGATCGTGTTGCGCTCCCAGTTTCCGGTTTTGCAAAGTTCGATCAATTGGTTGCCGATCGATGTGGTTTCGTCGAGGACTTTCCTGTCGATCATTTTGGATTTTTCCATCTGTGCCGAAAGCGCAAGGATCGTGTTCGTACGCACAACCAGTTCATCTTTGAGGTCTTGCCAGTTTTTGGCCAGCATTGCGTCGTTATCCTGTGAAAAAGCGGTTGCAGATAGGACAAATACGAAAAACGTAAGGGTCAGGAATCGGATTTTCATAAACAATTTCTTTTAAATACAGACAAATATAAGCGCGTTTTATATAACGCAAAACCTTCGGGATTCTTGTTTATAAAATCGCCCGAATCGTTTCCCTGTTAATGGAATTTGCTTATTTTTGTGACACTTTTTAAAGACAAACCAACATTATGGACATACACGAATACCAAGGGAAAGAAATATTGGCCGGCTACGGCGTAAAGGTGCAGCGCGGCTATGTGGCCAATAATCCGCAGGAAGCTGTGGCAGCGGCAAAACAACTCACCGCCGAGACCGGAACCGGGTGGCACGTCATCAAGGCGCAGGTGCACGCGGGCGGCCGCGGAAAAGGCGGCGGCGTGAAACTGGCCAAAAACCTGCAACAGGTCGAAGAGCTCGCCGAGCAGATCATCGGGATGCAGCTCGTCACTCCGCAAACCCCGCCCGAAGGTAAAAAAGTACACAAAGTACTGGTGGCTGAAGATGTCTATTATCCGGGCGAAAGCGCAACTTCCGAATTCTACATGTCGGTATTGCTCAACCGGGGCAAAGGCCGCAATATGATCATGTATTCGACCGAAGGCGGAATGGATATCGAGGAAGTCGCCGAACATACGCCGCATCTCATTTTCACCGAGGAAATCGATCCGTCGGTAGGATTGCAGGCGTTCCAGGCCAGAAGGATCGCGTTCAACCTCGGGTTGTCGGGAACGGCGTTCAAGGAAATGGTGCAGTTTGTCGGCTCGCTTTACGATGCCTATATCGGGTCGGATGCGTCGATGTTCGAAATCAATCCGGTACTCAAAACTTCCGATAACAAAATCATCGCGGTCGATGCGAAGGTCAACCTCGACGACAACGCGTTATACCGTCATCCGAAACTCGCCGAAATGCGCGACATCCGCGAAGAGCGCCCAATCGAGGTCGAAGCGAAAGCAGCCGGATTGAATTATGTGGACCTCGACGGAACCGTCGGCTGTATGGTCAACGGCGCCGGATTGGCAATGGCAACGATGGATTTGATCAAATATGCGGGCTACGAGCCGGCAAACTTCCTCGACGTTGGTGGAACTGCCGATGCAAAACGCGTCGAACTGGCTTTCAAGATCATTTTGCGCGACCCGAACGTCAAGGCGATCCTGATCAACATTTTCGGCGGTATCGTACGTTGCGACCGCGTGGCCGAAGGCGTTATAGAGGCTTACAAAAACATGGGCGATTCGATCAAGGTGCCGATTATCGTGCGTTTGCAGGGAACCAATGCGGAACTTGCAAAACAAATGATCGACAATTCCGGGATGCCGATCTTGTCTGCCGTACAATTCCAGGAAGCGGCCGACCGCGTAAAGGAAGCTTTGGGTTAATGAAAATTAATTGAAGATATTGAATCCCGGTAATTCCGGGATTTTTTATTTCCGAAACGCGAAGATTTCGTCTAAGCCTATCGGGAATTGAAATCATACGCGCGCTCGACCTTGCAAATCCGGACGCGGTACGAAAGATACCAATCGCTCCGGCCTTTTGCCTGCGCCTGAATATGATCGACGTGTTGTTTCCATTTTGAAATCGATTCGAGGTTTTCCCAGTAAGAAACCGTAATCCCGATTTCGTTCCGGGCCGATTCGATTCCTAAAAAACCTTCCTGCTGTCGGGCAAGGAATTCCATTTTTTCGGCCATTTCAGCATAACCGCTAGTGCCTTCCTTGAGGACCGAGGTGAAAATCACCGCATAGTAATGGTTTTCCATATTGTTTGCTTTACAGCAGAAAGGTAGTATTTTTTCAGTAACCTGACCAGACGGATGCTTTAAGGAAAAACGGGCTTGAACGTAGTTAAATAGTGAAGAAAGCCCGCTGCCTTAATTAAATTCAAAAATTCTAACCTCTTGTTTTTTTGCATCCGTCCGACAGGGATTTACTGATTATGTTTTTTGATTGATGATTGTAATTTGGCTATTGGTTGGCATTTCTTTCCGGTCGTTACAAGGCAACCGGAATTTAACATTAATTGGAGGGGTTTTGTCTCCTAAGTTTTCCGAAATAATTGATCGCGAACAGCAAAGTCACCAATCCCATCAGGCAGATGAAGAAGCCGTAATAAGACGCGCCGGTCAAAAAGTCCAGCCAGCCGTTGCCTGCAATGCTGCTGTTGATCAGCGACACGAAATAATTTCCGAGCGAAATGGTCAGCAGCCAGAACGACATAATTGTGCTTTTCATGGAAACGGGCGCCTGCGAATATGCATATTCCAATCCGGTCAGATAAACCAGGATTTCCGCGACGGTCTGTAAGAAATAGGCGAGGAATTGCCAGCCCACTGGCGGTTTTCCGCCGTGATCGATTTGCAGCTGCAGATAATAGATGACCACAAAAGCTGCGATCAGCAATAGAAATCCGGTAATTATCTTGCGGTGTACCGAAAAATGAATTCGCTTCCGCTGCAGATACGGATACAAAACCGAGCCCATCAGCGGCGTCATGACCAATATGAAAACCGGATTGGCGGCCTGAACCTGTTGCGGCAACAAGGTCATCCCGAAAAAATGAAGGTCGAGTTTCGTCGCCTGGATCACCCATTCGGATGTGCTCTGGTCGCTCAGCATCCAATAAACGGGAACGAAAGCGAACAACGTCAGGACTTTCCATACCGATGCGACGGCGTTTACGGATTTTTCGGAGAACTTTTCCAGTGCGATGTCTTTTGGTTTTTTGCCTTTTATGCGCGCGAGGTTTTTCAGCACATACCAATTGATGCTGATGAAATTCTCCTTTGGAAATCCCGACGGCGGTACGCGGATGTATTTTTTCCGGCCCATGACAAACACGACCGTGGCGAGCAACATCAGAAATCCCGGTACGCCGAATGCGACTTCGGGCCCGTATTGCGTGAGCAGCCAAGGAATGAGCAACGTCGAAAAGAACGACCCGAAGTTGATGCTCAGGTAAAACCAGCTGAATGCCTTGCCGATCAGATTCTTGTTGCTGTCGTCAAACTGGTCGCCGACATTCGCCGAAACGCACGGCTTGATTCCGCCCGAACCCACGGCGATCAGTACGAGCCCGGTCATGAAAAATGTATAATTATCGGTAAATCCGGCCATCATGAAGTTGCCGATGCAATACACAAACGACAACCACAAAATAATCGCATACTTCCCAAAGAACCAGTCGGCCACCAAAGCACCGATAATCGGCATGAGGTAATTCAGCGTGATGAAAAAATGCGTAGCCTCATTCGCTTTCGCCTCTGCGGCAGCCTGCAACAGCGGATTGCCGGCCGGATTGAAAAAATGGGTTGCCAGATAAACCGTCAGTATCGCCCGCAGGCCGTAATAGCTGAAACGTTCGGCGGCTTCGTTGCCGATGATGTATTTGATTGATGAAGGAAACTTAGACATAAGACGTACGCATTTTTCCGTAAATTTTGGGAAAAGCGGCATCGGCTCATGCCGTAAATCTGCAAAGCGGACGATTTTAAGTATGGAAGGAAGGAATTCGTCGCCCGGTCGTTAGAGCTCCGGAAAGAATTTCCGGAGGTTGTCCTTATAATTCCGGCTCATTTTGACCGTGTCGCGATTGCTCATCACGATTTGGTATTCGCCGTTGAAATACGGGATGAATTCCCGGGCCTGTTTCGCATTGATGAGGAACGAGCGATGGATCCGGATGAAATTCGCCGCCGGCAGCTGGCTTTCCAATTGCGACAGGCTGTAATTTACCAGATGCGAATCTTTTTCGGTCACCGCTTTCACGTAATCGCCCGATGCCTCGAAATAAACGATTTCACTGACCGGAATATAAAATATTTTTTTCGCGTTCTTTACGATGATCCGTTTCAGTCGGGTCTCGGGCGCTGGCCGCTGTTGGAGCATTTTCAGGATGCCGTCGTACAAGTCGCCGTCGGGTTTGGAATGCTGCACAAGGAATTTGTTGACCGTATTGTCGAATTTCGCTTTTTCGAACGGCTTGAGCAGATAGCCGATCGCATTAACCTCAAAGGCTTTGAGCGCATACTGGTCGTAAGCCGTAATGAAAATGATGTACGGATTGACCGCGCCGATGATCGATTCGATGAGCTCGAAACCGCTCAAAACCGGCATTTGGATGTCGAGAAAAAGCAAATCAGGCTTGAGTTCGGGAATTGCGGCAACGGCTTCCGAGCTTCGGTTGAACGTGCCGATAACTTCGATTTCCGGGAAAGATTTCAGGTATGCCTCAACAACATCGATCGATAAGAGTTCGTCGTCGACGATAACGGCGGTGATCTTATTTTTCATCGGCAGGAAGTTTTATTTGTGCGGTCGTATTTCCGCCGTCCGAAAATAATTCAAAAGCGGCTTGCGCTCCGTAATGCTGTCGGAGCCGTTTGGTGATGTTCGCCAGCCCGATTCCCAATCCCGAGCCTTTATTTTTATCCGAAAATGCTCCGGAATTGATTACTTCGATTATGAGTTTTTCGTCTTTTACCGAAGCATTGATCCGGATGAACGCCTCGTTATCGGTTTTTTCGACGCCGTACAAAACCGCGTTTTCAACGATTGGCTGTAGGATGAAATAAGGAACTTTGCAGTTTTCCGCTTCAGTCGAAATCTCTTTTTTGTAGACGAAGCGGTCGCTGAACCGGATTTTCTGGATGTCAAGATAAAGGTCGGTTGATTTGAGCTCGTCGGCCAGCGTTACGAATTCCGTATCCTGTTTTTCGATTGTCGAACGCAGCAATTCACTGAGCTTGGCCAGCATCGTCGCGGCTTTTTCGTTTTCGTTCTTGACGATCAGCCCGATGATCGAATGGTGCGTATTGAACAAAAAGTGCGGATGGATCTGCATTTTGAGCGCCTGCAGCTGCGATAGTGCGAGCTGGTATTCGAGTTCCTTGTTCTGCAACCGCGTCGCCTGGAGCGAATTCATATAAATATACATGTTGACGATGCCGACGATCAGGAAATACATGACGATATACGCGAAATATTTCAGCAAAAACGGGATGATGATCTCGCCGATATCGACATGCCGCAGGTAAAACGCCTCTGCAAGCGGCTTGATGATCGCGACTTCGACCATAAACTCGAAGGCCAGCAGCGCCGTACCGAAGAAAATGTGCAGTAAAATAAACCACGGCAGTTTCGTGTTCCCGATGTTGATGCGCAGCGCCAGCAAAATAATGACCGGCGTAAGCAGCAGCCACAGTACCCAGCGCAGCAGATATTGCGTCTGTTCGATGGCATCGAGCGCTTTTGCGTCGAAATACCGGTGCGCGATAAGGTCGGTGATGTAAATGAAAAAACCGATCAGCAGCCAGAATACGAATGTCCCAAGAAGGATTTTGTACCGGTGCCTTTTGAATAGTGCGATATGCGGAATGGCCGTCATGGCTTTCGGCCTAATGCTGCGGCATTTTACTTAGGTCCATATACAATACGTTCCAGCGGTGGCCGTCCGGATCGCAGAAACCGCAGCCGTACATCCAACCCTGGATTTCCATCGGCTGGCCGAATACCGTACCGCCGTTTTCGGCCGCGATCCGCGCGAGGTGTTCGACTTCTTCGCGGTTTTCGGCATCGATCGAAAGCAGCATTTCGCTTCCCGCCGACGTATCGGAAATTTTTGTCATCATGAAATGCTCCATCTGAGCGTTGGTGAACAGCATCAGTACGGCATTTTGCTGTCCGATCAAAAAACACGCGGAATCGTCGCCGCTGCCCATGTGCGCGTTTTCGGTAAAGCCGAGCGCGTTGTAGAAAATTTTGGATTTGGCCACATCCTTAACCGGAAGGTTGAGCCAGAATTGCTTGGTCATGATATCTAATTTTGATTGATGAAACGGTTTAAAAATTCAATGATGCGTCCCGAATCTTTCCCGATATAGGAAATGTGATTGTCCGGGCGCACTAAAATATAAAATTCGGACGAATGCCCGAAAATTGTTTCTGGGATAAAGGCGATGGTTTTTGGAGAAAATCCTAAATCGGCAAAACGTTCCATTTCAGGTTTTGCTTTCCCGAAATACAGCAGTTTGAATTCCGGCGCTGTCAGCAAATCAAAGATATCGCCGCCGCCGGGCAGTTCAAAATACGGCATCCGATCGCCCGCCCGTACTTTCCCGATGCTGCTTTTGACCGTCAGGCCGCTTTCCGGATACGCGATCCCGATTTGTGAAAGCAGCGGAAAAACCAACTTGTTGAACGCAGGATTTTTAGAGATGAAGCCTGCGATAAGCGGAAAAAGCCTGAGCCTGAAAAAATCGGAATACCAATGCCCGCCGGCCATGAAGTCGAACATCCGGTCGGTGGTTTTGAGCAAATGTTTGGCATTGGCCGTGCGTTCTGTATCATAGGTTTCAAGGATTTCTTCTGAAGCTTTTCCTTTGAGAACATAGGCAAGTTTCCATGCCAGGTTATAGGCGTCCTGGATTCCGGTGTTCATACCCTGTCCGCCCGCTGGCGTATGGATGTGCGCCGCATCACCCGCGATAAAACATCTGCCTGCCCGAAAACAGTCGGCTTTGCGGCTGTGGACTTTGTAATGCGAAAACCAATTGACGGCCTCGAATTCGAGCGGCACTTCAACCTTTTTCACGACTTCGCTCCGGATATCGTCGAACGTAAGCTTTTCGGCTTCTTGTTCGCTGACTTCGGGCAATATTCCGATAATGCGGTAATGGCCTTCGCCTTCCATCGGGAAAAACAGGATAAAACCTTTGTCGATCAGAAACGCGGAAAGTTCGTCGGTATTGATGACATCGCTTTTGAGCACTGTGTCAGCCACGTAGAATATTTTCGGGATCGTATCGCCGCTGAAATCCATTCCTGCGGCTTTTCGAACCGGGCTCGACGCGCCGTCGCAGCCTGTGAGATATGAGGCTTCGATGGTTTGCGTTTTGCCGTCGGCATCTTTATAATGAACGGTAATTCCGCCAGCTGATTGTTCAAATCCCGTGAATTCGGATTGCCAGCGTATTGCTTTTCCGTTTTCGAGCAAATGCGATGCAAGCAGTTTTTCGGTTTTGCTCTGTTCGAGCGACAACACGTAAGGATAGGCGCTCAAACCTTGCCCGAGCCCGTTCAAATCGAGACGCGCCCGTTTTTTTCCATGGTGATACATATTGAAAGCCATGGCAATGCGGCCTTGTGAAATCGCCGGTTGGTCGAGCCCGATTTCGCGAAAAATTTCAAGCGTCCGTGCCTGGATGACGACCGCTTTGGACAAATCGGTCGTTTTTTCGTTCTTTTCGATGATGATGAAATCGATGCCGTACCGCAGTAATTGTGCGGCGAGGCTCAGGCCGGTCGGACCGGCGCCGGCAATGACGACATCGGTTTTGTGGTGCATCAGTTCTTTTTGTTGCGTCCGTTATTGAATTTCACTTTTTCGACAATAGGTTGCGTTTTGGATTTTGCCGGCTTCTTCGGGACGCTTTTCGGTTTTGGCATCGTTGGCGAGGCTTTTTCTGCCGGCGCGTTTTTCGTGTTCAGCGCCTTGGGAAAACGTTCGTTGTTGGCGATTTCCGATTTGTTTTTGGCGATGATATCCATCGGGTTTTTCGGATTTTCCTTCGTTCCGCGCAAATGGATGACCAATCCGTTGAGGAAATTGCGCAGCACCTGGTCGCCGCATTCGACGAATTTCGGATGATCGGCATTGCGGAAGAAATTCCCGATTTCGCCTTTGGAAATCCGGAAATCCACAAGTTGGAGAATGTCTGCAATCTGGTCGTCGCGCAGCATCAGGGCGACGCGGAGTTTCTTGAATATGTCGTTGTTGTTCATTTTTGGTTGCTGGTTTAAAGATTTTTGATTGCTGGATTGAAGGAAAGCGGTTGCATAGTCACCAGCTACCTTTACATCAGCCAAAGATACGCTTTCGCAAACGATTCGCGCCACAATTTTTCATTGTGCTGTCCGCCCTTGACGATGACCGTCTTGTTGAGCTTCAGGCACGGGCAGCGGTTGGCGTCGAGCAGTTTTTCCATCTTTTTGACATCGCCCACGACATCGTCGTCCTTGCTTTCCGAATCGCCGGCCAAAAAATAAATCTTCGCCTTGGTTTTCGGCGCTTTTTCCATCAAATCGTAAATGTCTTTGCTGTACCAGAACGAAGGCGAGAACACGCCGGCCTTCCCAAAAACGTGCGGATATTTGAGTACGGCGTAAAACGAGACGAGCCCGCCGAGCGAACTGCCGAAAATCGCCGTATTCCTGCCATCGGGTTTGGTGCGGTAATTTTGGTCGATATAGGGTTTCAGGTTTTTGACGATGAAATCGAGGTAAAGATCTGCCTTGCCGCCGCCGTATTTCGCGTTCGGATAGGGCGTAAGCTCGTCGATCCGTTTTTCGTTGCCATGCTCGATCCCGACGACGATTACTTTGGCATGAAGGCTGTCGAGGGTTTCGTCGACCTGCCATTCGCCTGCGTACGAAGTCGATTTGTCGAACAGGTTTTGTGCGTCGTGCATGTAGATTACCGGGTATTTTTTATCGGAATTTTTGTATCCCTCGGGAAGATAAAGCCAGATTTTTTTCTTCGTGCCGAGTTGCGGCGCATCGATCGTAAAGGTTGAAACGTTCCTCGAGGCTGTGCTTTGCTTCGCCAGTTCGCCATTACGGCTCGTGTCCTGTGCTGTCATGCCGATCGAAAAAAAGAGAAGGAGCGCTATCGTATGGATTTTCATTGATAAAAGGTTTGGCTAAAAGTAGTTATTTCTGCGTTGCCGATTGATCGCTAAGTGAAACACTATTTTTTTTCGGCTTCGAGTTTTGACAGTCTTGCTTCGAGCGCATTGAATTTATCTTCGAGCTGTTTGTTTTCGGCTTTCAGCGCATCGATGGTTTCTTGCTGTTCCTGTACGGCTTTGACCAACGGCACTACGAATTGCTGGTAGCCCAGGCCATAAGTATCCTTGTCGTTTTGCGGTTTGTACAAGCCGTCGAAATCGTAGTTGAGCGCTTTCGCGGCCTGTTCGACTTCCTGAGCGATAAACCCCGAGCTTATTTTCCCTGTCGCATCCTGATCCCGAAGTTTCTCAAGATAATCGGCATCCTGCGATTCGCCGATGAATTGGCTGTATTTGAGCTTCTCGAAATGATAGGTCACAGGCCTGAGCCGCATGATGAAATCGAGTCCGGGCACGTTATTTTGGATATTTGTCTTAAAACGACCATCGGACGTATTGAAATTGACGGCGCCGAAAATGCTCGTAACGGCAGTATTTCCAATCCGGACGTAATTTGCGGCAGTCGCAGTAGCGGTATATCCGATCGCAGTCGCATTATCGGCCGTAGACAGCGAAATGTTCGCGCCATAGCCTAAAGCCGTATTGTTGAAACCTGTCGTGTTGGTCTGCATCGAGGCTGCGCCGACCGACGTATTGCGCTTGCCGCTTCCAATGGCAATAGTATTGGTCGGGTTGTTCTGAAAAAGCGCGGCATAACCGACGGCGACATTATAAGTGTCGTATCCGGTTCCCGCGTTCGCAAAAGACTGGGTTCCGAGCGCGAGCTGCCCGATCGCGACATTGTTCGAAGCATCGGTGTTGGCGCTCATCGAGGAATTGCCGAGCGAGACATTGCTGTTGCCGCCGACGTTGCCTGTCAGCGAATTGGGCCCGACCGCAACATTGCTACTGCCCGAAGTATTGGCGTCGAGCGAGCCCGATCCCAATGCTACGTTCGCGCCTCCTGAAGTGTTCGAAAGCATCGCATTGTAGCCTATCGCGACGTTCGTCGTTCCGTTGATGTTGGCCAACATGGACTGATTGCCGATCGCGACATTGTAATTGCCGTTTACGTTCGTCTTGAGTGCCGAAAAGCCGATGCCGACATTCGAAATGCCCGATATATTGGTCAGCATCGTACTGTTGCCCAATCCGATGTTGTTGACGCCTATCGTATTGGCTGCCAATGCGAGGTTCCCGATGGCAATGTTATAGCTCGCCGTGGTATTCGCATGCAACGCATGATAACCGGCGGCAAAATTGTAACTGCCGCTCGAATTGGTATACAACGCCTGTTCACCGCCGGCGAAATTCTGGCTGCCGCTGGTATTCGTAAACAGTGTTGCCGGCCCGATCGCTACGTTGCTTTGACCTATCGTATTGGCTTTTAGTGTATTTGCCCCAATCGCCGCATTGTAGGAACCGGAAGTATTCGCGCTCATCGCCTGATTACCGACGGCAAAGTTGTCCGTACCCGTGTCGTTGGAAGTCAAAGACTGATTGCCGGCTGCAAAATTGTTCGATCCGGTCGTATTGGCGACCATCGACAAATAGCCCAAGGCCGTGTTGTCGGAACCGGTCGAATTGTTGTACAGCGCGTTGAGGCCGATCGCAGTATTGTTGTTTCCGTTATTGGTTGACAGGGCATTGAAACCGGCGCCAAAATTACTGCTTCCGCTTGTATTGGTATAAAGAGTACCTGTGCCGAATGCAATGTTATTGCCGCCTGTAGTATTCTGGTGAAGCGTACTCACTCCGATGCCGATATTACCGTTGCCGCTTATATTCGAATATAACGACTGCCAGCCGTAAGCCATATTGTAATTTCCGCCCGCGTTGCTGTAAAGCGACTGGTAACCGGTAGCGCTGTTGAAGCCGCCGTTGGTATTGCTGTATAATGACTGTGGACCGTATGCGGTACTTTGTACACCGCTCGTGTTGGAAAATAAAGATTGATAACCGACGGCCGTATTGTCGCTTGAAAGATTACTCCACAAAGCCTGATAACCGACGGCCACATTGTCGTTTCCGGTCTGATTGCTAAACAACGCCGAATGGCCGACTGCGACATTATCTACCGCCGTCGTGCCGGACATGCTCGAAAAATTACCCAAGGCAAGATTATAGCCGCCGTCCGTATTTGAACTCAATGCAAGACCACCGATAGCAAGGTTTTCGCTCCCGATTGTGTTCGCGCCGAGCGTCGTATTTCCGATCGCGATATTGGCAACCCCGAGCGTATTGTTTTGCAGCGCCAATCCGCCAATGGCCGTATTGGCAAAACCGACCGTATTGAACTGCAGCGCCTGATATCCGATTGCCGTATTGACGCTGGCTGCCGTATTGCTGTATAATGCCTGGTGACCGATTGCGACATTTCCGCTGCCCGTCGTATTGCTGTACAATGCCTGATTGCCGGCCGCAAAGTTGTCGGTACCGGATGAATTTGTATAGAGCGCCTGTGTGCCGTTGGCAATGTTGTCGTTGCCCAAATCGTTGGAATACAAAGCGCTGTTGCCGATCGCGCTGTTTCCCGATCCGAGCGTATTCGAATACAACGATTTGTAACCGCTTGCAACATTGTTTTGCCCCAACGTATTCGCGTAAAGCGCCATGAAACCGTTCGCGAAATTCGAACTTCCGGCAGTATTGCCGTACAATGCCTGGTAACCGATCGCCGTGTTGTAATCGCCGGTCGTATCGGCCTGGAGCGCCTGATAACCGATCGCGGAATTTCCGGTTCCGGTACCAAGGTTCGCAAGCGCTTGCGTCCCGAAAGCATTGTTTCCGGTTCCGAGCACGCCCGGACCGAGCGCACCGAGGCCGAACCCTGTATTGAGCGCGGTGATTCTTCCGGCAGGCAAATTAAACCGCCTGAAGGCCAGATCCTGGTCGTCGGTCGTGCCGACGAAATTCGTGAGCCAGCTCGTACCGGCATTCCCGGCCAGGTTCCATTGGTTGCCGCCCGATCCGAAACTTTTCCAAGTTGCCGACGGATTGTCCCAATAATAAAATCCCGGAGCGTAGGTTCCGGAAGTTGTCGTCAGGTAAATGAGCATCGATTGTTGCGTCGCGGTAGGATTCGTCAGCGGCATCGCGCCAATACGCGGGATGAGAAATCCGTCGTTGTTTGCGGGCGTTGCAGGATTTGAAGCCGTGATGTCGAGAGTTGCTTGGGGTGTTGTCGTACCAACACCAACCTGTGCGTGCGAAAAATTGAGGCAGAGTAGGGTTAAAGCCAAAAAGGTAATTTTTTCCATACCTGTTTTTTTGGATTACACTGCAAGGTACAAATTCTCACTTTTCCGCAGTGTTAAATCGTTAGAAATGTGCTTGCTGCCGCTGAACGATAAAAACGGCGATGTGTCCGGATAATTTTGGTTTTTGTGTCAAAATCGGTACATTAGCTGAAAATGCTTTGATCATGAATACCTACGAACAAAAACTCCACCTGCTTTCGGAAATGATCGAATTCGCCAAAGTTGACGGCGAACTCCACGAACGCGAACTCGAATTCCTCGCATTGGTCGCCGCGGAGCTCAACATCGAAAAACCGGCTTTCATCGACCTGTTCCGTCAGCAATCCGATATCAAGATCATCAAATCCGAAGCCCAGCGCATCCACCAATTTTACCGGCTGGCGCTGTTGATGCACGTCGACGGGAAGCTCCATCAGAACGAAAACATCGCAATCCGTCAACTGGGAATCAATATGGGATTGAGCCCAAGCGCCATGAACCGCGTACTCGACCTTATGAAAGCTTCGCCGACCGGAATGATCGACGCAGACGAAATCCTCAATACGTTCAAGGAACAACAAAACTGATGCGAATCCTGCTGATTTGTTTTCTCTGTTCGGCCGCTTTCGCACAAAACCAGAAACAGTTATTGGGAAAATGGCTGAACGTTGCCTACCACGGAAATGACGGCGCGCGCGATTATGTTCACGAAATAAAAGACGGACAAATCATCGATTTGAAGGAAAATGGTGTTGCCGTTTCGGCCGGACTGACCGGAAATTTTTCGGTAAAAGACAAATATCTTATCATCCGTTTCGCTAAAAAAACGGAATACTATTATTTTACCATTGACAAGAACATATTGATGCTTACGCCGGTTACCGAATCGCTTCAGTTTATCTGCGATGAAGGCTGCGCGTTCGAATACCGCAGGATTTAAGCGCCCGCTTTTTCCTGTAACATCTTAATTTCATCGCGCCATTTTGCCGCCTGCATAAAGTCGAGGTCTTTCGCGGCTTTTTCCATCGCTTTGCGCGCATCCCGGATTTTCTTTTCGATTTCGGCTTTGCTGAGGTATTGGCTTTCCGGTTCCGAAGCTTTCGCCGCTTTATCCTCAAAATATTGCGTTGACACCGAATTCCGAGCGAGCACGCTTCCCATTTTTTTGTTGAGCGCCTGTGGAACGAGATTGTTAGCCTGGTTGTATTCCATTTGTTTCGCCCGGCGGTAATTCGTCTCGTCAATCGTTTTTTGCATGCTTGCCGTGATCGAATCGGCATACATGATCGCCTTGCCGTTTACGTGGCGCGCCGCGCGGCCGACGGTCTGGGTCAGCGAACGGTTGCTGCGAAGAAAACCTTCCTTGTCGGCATCGAGGATCGCGACCAGCGACACTTCGGGTAAATCCAATCCTTCGCGGAGCAAATTCACGCCGATCAATACGTCGAACAATCCTTTTCTCAAATCCTGCATGATCTCGACGCGTTCCAACGTATCGACTTCCGAATGGATGTACCGGCATCGGATGTGCACTTTCGTCAGGTATTTCGTCAGTTCTTCCGCCATTCGTTTGGTCAGCGTCGTCACCAGGACGCGCTCGTCGAGTTCCACGCGCTGCTGGATTTCCTCGATCAGGTCGTCAATCTGGTTCTTGCTCGGCCGGATTTCGATAATCGGGTCCAAAAGTCCCGTCGGGCGGATTACCTGCTCGACGTAAATTCCTTCGGATTTTTGCAGTTCGTAATCCGCGGGTGTCGCTGAAACATAGACGACCTGGTTTTGCATCGCTTCGAATTCCTCGAATTTCAGCGGTCGGTTGTCCATCGCGGCAGGCAGGCGGAAGCCGTATTCCACGAGATTTTCTTTCCTCGAGCGGTCGCCGCCGTACATCGCATGCACTTGCGAGATCGTGACATGGCTTTCGTCGACGACCATCAGGAAATCCTTCGGGAAATAATCGATGAGGCAAAACGGCCGCGTACCCGGAAGCCGTCCGTCAAGGTAACGCGAATAGTTCTCGATTCCCGAGCAATAGCCGAGCTCGCGGATCATTTCCAGATCGAAGTTCGTACGTTCTTCGAGGCGTTTGGCTTCGAGGTGCTTGCCCTGCCCGTTGAAAAAATCGACCTGCCTGACCAGATCCTGCTGGATCTGCCAGATCGCGTCATGCAATACTTCGGGCGAAGTCACGAACATGTTGGCCGGATAAATATTGAGTTTGTTGTATTTCTCGATGACCAGCGAAGTTTTCGCATCGAACGCCTCGATTTCCTCGATCTCGTCGCCGAAAAAATGGATGCGGAACGGATCGTCGCCGTAACTCGGGAAAACTTCGACCGTATCGCCCTTGATGCGGAACGTTCCGGGCGTAAACTCGACTTCGGTGCGGGCATAAAGGCTTTGCACGAGTTTGTGCAATAATTTCGTACGGGAAATAACCTGGCTTTTAGCGATCGAAATCACGTTTTTCTGGAATTCGACCGGGTTTCCGATACCGTAAAGGCACGACACCGAAGCCACGACGATGATGTCGCGCCGGCCCGAAAGCAGCGCGGAGGTTGTGCTGAGCCGCATTTTTTCAAGCTCGTCGTTGATCGACAGATCCTTTTCGATATACAATCCGGTTACGGGAATGAACGCTTCGGGCTGGTAATAGTCGTAATAGGAAACGAAATACTGCACCGCATTTTCCGGAAAAAACTGCTTGAATTCGGAATAGAGCTGCGCCGCGAGGGTTTTGTTGTGCGCCAAGACGAGCGTCGGCCTTTCGACATTGGCGATGACGTTGGCCATCGTAAAGGTTTTCCCCGATCCGGTAACGCCAAGCAACGTCTGGTATTTCTCGCCGCTTTGGATGCCTTTGGTGAGTTTGTCGATCGCCTGCGGCTGGTCGCCGGTCGGTTTGTAATCGGAAATGACCTTGAATTTCATAAGTTTCGCGTTGTCCCACAAATGTAAGAAATAGTTTTGCCGCGACCCGATAGTTTGCTTTTCATTAAGAATTTTAATCCTTATCTTTAATCCAACAAATTGTTATGGCCCGGATTTTTCGCTTTTATTTCAAAAAAAGATACGTTGCCCTGGCGCTGCTCGTTTCGTACATCATCATGTGCCAGTCGTGTATGATGATGCGGACATCGGCCAGGGAAACCCGCGCTTTTTTCGGGAAAGCCAACGTCAGTTATGTTGATTCGACGGCAATCGTGAACGGCCATCCGATCCATTACATCGAAACCGGGAACAAGCATTTGCCGACGCTGTTTTTCATCCACGGATCGCCGGGAAGCTGGGACGCCTTCAAGGATTATCTCAAAGATTCGCTGCTGCTGAAAAAATACCGGATGATCGCCATTGACCGGCCGGGTTTCGGATACAGCGATTTCGGGACTGCCGAGGATTTGAAGACGCAATCGGAATGGATCACAGCTTTTATCAGCCGCATCAGGAACAACGAGCCGCTTGTCCTGATCGGACATTCGCTCGGCGGACCGGTCGTGGTAAAGCTGGCCACCGAAAATCCTTCGTGGTATAAGCATCTGGTTATTCTTGCCGGCGCCGTCGATCCGGATGCCGAAAAGCCCGAAAACTGGCGCTGGTACATCAAGCTTAAACCGGTGCGGTACCTGATTCCCGGTGCATTGCGGCCTTCCAATGACGAGCTGTGGTTCTTAAAGCAGGATTTGGTCGACATGAAGCCCGATCTTGGTAAAATCGTCTCGGACGTTACGATTGTCCACGGGACGAAAGATCCGTTGGTCCCGTACCGCAATGTCGGGTTTATGCGCAGGGAGTTCGTCAATGCAAAATCGATCGACATCATCGCGATTGAAAACGCGAACCACTTCATTCCCTGGGAACATTACGCCGAGATTCGTGACGCACTGCTTGACCTGAAGCTATAAAAAAGGCAATCGTTCCCGATTGCCTTCCCAAATATAATAAGTAAAATTAAGCCAGTTTCCTGTCGAGATTTTCCTTGATCGCGGCCAGAAAATCCTCGGTGTTGAGGTAATCTGCCGAGGTCAGCCCTTCGGGTTTTACAAGCATGGCCAAGTCCTTGGTCATTTCCCCGCTTTCGACCGTGTCGATGCAAACCTGTTCCAGCGTGTTGCAGAATTTGATCAGTTCCGCATTGTTGTCGAGCTTGCCGCGGTGTTCGAGCCCGCGTGTCCAGGCAAAAATCGATGCGATCGGATTGGTCGACGTAGCTTTGCCTTGCTGGTATTGGCGGTAATGGCGCGTTACGGTTCCGTGCGCGGCTTCGGCTTCGACCGTTTTTCCGTCGGGCGTAACCAGCACCGAAGTCATCAATCCCAGAGAACCGAATCCCTGAGCGACCGTGTCCGACTGCACGTCGCCGTCGTAATTCTTGCACGCCCAGACGAATCCGCCGTTCCATTTCATCGCCGAAGCGACCATGTCGTCAATCAAACGGTGTTCGTAAACCATGCCGTTTTTCTCGAAATCGGTTTTGTAATGCTCTTGGTAGATTTCCTCGAAAATGTCCTTGAAACGTCCGTCGTAGGCTTTGAGGATTGTGTTTTTGGTCGAAAGATACAGCGGCCATTTTTTGGTTAAAGCCATCTGGAACGACGAATGCGCGAATCCGTAAATGCTTTCGTCGGTGTTGTACATCGACATCGCAACGCCGTCGCCTTTGAAATCGTAAACGTTCCAGGTCGTGGTTTCGCCGGCTTCATTGGTAAAGCTCATTGTCAGTTTTCCTTTGCCTTTGATGACTTTGTCGGTCGCTTTATATTGATCGCCGAACGCGTGGCGCCCGATGACGATCGGCTTGGTCCAACCCTGAACGTAACGCGGGACGTTGCTCATGATGATCGGCTCGCGGAAAACCGTTCCGCCGACAATGTTGCGGATCGTGCCGTTCGGCGATTTCCACATTTCGGAAAGATTGAACTCCTTGACGCGCTGTTCGTCAGGCGTAATGGTCGCACACTTGATGCCGACGTTGTATTTTTTGATGGCTTCGGCCGAATCGATCGTGATCTGGTCTTTCGTGGCCTCGCGGCTTTCGATGCCCAGATCGTAATATTTGATATCGAGTTCCAGATAGGGAAGGATCAGTTGGTCTTTGATGAACTTCCAGATGATCCGGGTCATTTCATCGCCATCCAGTTCGACCACCGGATTGGCCACTTTAATTTTTGCCATAAGTTTCGGTTTGTAAAAATTTGCGAGAACAAAGATAAAAAACGTTTGCGGAAACTGTATTGCCGCAGGAGGCTAGTTTTTGACTTTCCTGAGGATTTGCGGAATTGTCATTTTCACCCGTTCCAAAAAATGAAATCGACAATTTAAGGCAAAAAAAATCCCGACATTCATCGGGATTTATATTTTGAAGTAAGTGATTACCTTCTTTTGTCTCTGATTTTCGCTTTCTTACCGGTAAGTTCGCGGAAGTAGAAGATACGGGCACGACGAACGGCGCCTTTCTTGTTGATTTCAATTTTCTGCAATGCCGGAAGATTTACAGGGAAAATACGCTCGACACCTACCGAACCCGACATTTTGCGGATCGTGAAGGTTTCAGTACTTCCTGAACCTCTTCTCTGGATCACGACGCCTTTAAAAAACTGCGTCCTTGTTTTTTCGCCTTCCTTGATTTCGTAGTACACCGTGATCGTGTCGCCGGCACCGAACTCAGGAAAATCTTTCTTAGCTGTGAATTCGTCCTGTACGAATTTCAATAAATCTGCCATGATAATTGTTTAATTATGGTTTGAATCAGAGCAACGTTCACGTACTTCGCCAGAGGTTGGTCCAAATGTGGGCGCAAATGTAATTAATAATTAATAATTAACAATGAACATTGAAGAAAAAAATAAAAAGGCAACGACTTAATAGTCAGCTAATTATTAATTATTCATTTATTAATTATTCATTGAGCAGGTCCGGACGCCGGTTTTTAGTGTGCTCATACGCCATATCCTCGCGCCATTTGTCGATGTTCGCCGCATGACCGCTGGTCAGCACCTCGGGCACTTTCCAGCCTTTGTATTCAGCGGGGCGCGTATAGACCGGCGGCGCCAATAAATTGTCCTGGAAACTGTCGGTCAGAGCAGAGGTTTCATCGCTCAAAACCCCGGGAATCAATCGGATCAGCGCGTCCGATAAAACCAACGCGCCCAGCTCGCCGCCGCTCAGAACATAATCGCCGATCGATATTTCCTTTGTAATGAAATGGTCGCGAACCCGCTGGTCTACACCTTTGTAATGCCCGCAAAGGATGATGATATTTTGCAGCGACGACATCCGGTTGGCCATCTGCTGGTTCAGCGTTTCGCCGTCGGGCGTCATGTAAATCACCTCGTCGTAATCGCGCTCGCTTTTGAGTTTCGCGATGCAATCGTCAATCGGCTGGATCATCATGACCATTCCCGCGCCGCCGCCAAACTGGTAATCGTCGACGCTTTTTTGCTTGTTGAGCGTATAATCGCGCAGGTTGTGGAAATGCACTTCGACAAGCCCTTTATCGATGGCCCGCTTCAGGATTGAAGCTTCGAACGGACTGCGGAGCAATTCGGGTAAAACGGTGATGATGTCGATTCTCATGGCGCAAAGGTAATTATTTTTTCGGGCGTTTGCCGGCTCGCCAAAAGCTATCGCATTTGCCTCGCCGCCACCGCGCTTTCCGCGCTACACGGTAGCTTGCTCCAATCGCTAACGCGGTAAAATCGTGTGCTGCGCACGAAACCGAATATTGCAGCTTCAACAAAGAAATTAATCCGTAAATTTGTTCCTCATTTTAAAATTCAACAAATGGAAAACGGAATATACGCCAAAATCAAAACCCCGAAAGGTTCGATTCTCATCAAGCTCACACACGATAAAACCCCGGGAACCGTCGGGAACTTCGTCGCGCTCGCCGAAGGAAACCTCGAAAACAAAGCGCGCCCGCAGGGGAAACCGTATTACGATGGGCTCAAATTTCACCGCGTAATCCCTGATTTTATGATCCAGGGCGGCGACCCGAACGGAACCGGATCGGGCGGTCCGGGCTATCAGTTTGACGACGAGTTTCATCCGGACCTGCGCCACGATGCGCCGGGCGTACTCTCGATGGCCAACGCCGGGCCGGGAAGCAACGGCTCGCAGTTTTTCATCACGCACGTTGCCACGCCGTGGCTCGACGACAAGCATACGATTTTCGGGAATGTAATAGAAGGCCAGAACGTTGTCGATTCGATCATGCAGGGCGACGAGATCGAAAGCATCGAAATCATCCGCGAAGGCGACGAGGCCAAAAAATGGAACGCCGTCGAAGCATTCCGGACTTTTGAAGGTTCGCGCGCGAAACGCGAAGCCGCCGAACGCGCCGCTTCGGAAGCCAAGCTCGAAGAACTCGCCGCCGGTTTCGAAAAGACCGACAGCGGGCTGCGTTATAAACTCATCCAGAAAGGCAACGGCAAAAAGGCCGAGAAAGGCAAGACGGTTGCGGTACATTATACAGGTCAGCTCGACAACGGCAGGACGTTCGATTCGTCATATTCGAGAAAAAAACCGATCGAATTTCCGCTCGGAATGGGCCACGTGATCGAAGGCTGGGACGAAGGCATCGCGCTTTTGCAGGTTGGCGATAAGGCGCGTTTCGTGATTCCGCCGCACATCGCTTACGGCGAACGCGGCGCGGGTGGCGTCATTCCGCCGAATGCCGTCCTGATTTTCGATGTGGAACTGATGGATGTGAAATAATCGATTTCAAAAAGACAAAATCAAAGCACTTTTTACGGGTGCTTTTTTTATTATATTTGCCTTAAACCAACAAAACATGAAAATAAAATATATTCTTCCGATTGCGTTAGGTCTTATAATTTATGCCTGTTCGCCAAAAATGACCTCGAGCGGTTCTTCGTCTTCAACGACAACGACGGCAACTACTACAACCGTGGCAACGCCTGTCGAGGAAGGCAAATCGATTTATGAGAACAACTGCGCCAAGTGCCACAAGCTGTTCGCGCCGACTGACCGCACGCTCGAAGAATGGGGTCCGATCCTGGCCAAGATGCAGCCCAAAGCGCACCTTGACGATGCCCAGATGGCGCTGATCCACGAATACATTAAGTCCGAAATCAAGTAGTTTTCCATTTGATGTTGCACCCGATACTGGGCTTTTGCGGCTCGGCGATGACACGGTTGTAAATCATGGCGTCAATCGCATTGCGCAGGTCGCTGCCGCTGAGCGGAATGTTGTTGCCCGGCCTCGAATCGTCGAGCTGGCCGCGGTAAAACAGTTTCGAACCGGCGTCGAAAAGATAAAAATCGGGCGTGCAGGCCGCGTCGTAGGCTTTGGCGGTTTCCTGGCTTTCGTCGTAGAGATACGGGAAATCCATTTTGTGGGCGAATGCGAATTCGGTCATCATGTCGGGTCCGTCTTGCGGATATTGCACGGCATCGTTGCTCGAAATCGCAATGACACCGATGCCTTGCACACGGTAGTCGTTCGCAATTTTGACGATTTCGTCAATGACGTGCTTTACGAAAGGGCAGTGGTTGCAGATGAACATTACGATCGTACCCTTACGCCCTTTAAGGTCGTTATAGGAATAATGGAAATTTGAATTGGTGTCCTTGAGCCTGAAATCGGGTGCCGGAGTTCCGAGCGGCAGCATGTTGGATGGTGTGAGCGCCATAAATTAGAGTGATTTTTGAACGCCTAAGATAGCAAAAACATCCGGTTTGCAAAAGACCGCGTCAGGGATGGAAGCAAGGTACCGCGTACCGCGAACAGCCCGGCCGAAGGCGACGCCAAATAAAAAAGTATGGATTTGACCTGGAACGAATTCGAGCGCGTCGAGATGCGCGTCGGGACGATATTGGAAGTAAAGGATTTCCCCGAGGCGCGAAAGCCGGCTTACCAGCTGACAATCGATTTCGGGATTGGGATCGGTATCCGGAAATCATCGGCGCAAATTACCAAACACTATAAAAAAGAAGATTTATTGGACCGTCAAATAATTGCCGTGGTGAACTTCCCGAAGAAGCAAATCGGGAATTTCATGAGTGAATGCCTCGTTTTGGGCGCGGTCGAAAGTGATGGCGGCGTTGTGCTTTTGCAACCGGGACTGAAAGTAGAGAACGGGCGGCGGATTGCTTAGAATCAATGAATAATTAATAATTGTTGTCCAAATTGCGAGCCATTATTAATTAAAAAAGCCGCTCGTAAAGCGGCTTTTTTTAAATATCGTCAAAATCGATGTCCGTAAAACTTTCCGTTGACGGCGTGCCGGTTTCCTGTTTTTCGGCGGAATGATATTCCCTTTTGAAGTCTTTCTGGTGCCTTTCTGAAATCACTTCCTCGCCTTTGTTGCTCAGGACGTAATCGGTCATTTCGCCCAGGATTTCGGCGAAGGCTGCGAAATCTTCCTTATAAAGATAAATCTTGTGTTTTTTGAAGTGGAACGATCCGTCTTCTTCGGTGAATTTCTTGCTTTCGGTGATCGTGATGTAGTAATCGTCAGCTTTGGTGGCCCTGACATCGAAGAAATACGTCCTTCTCCCGGCCCTTAACACTTTGGAAAAAATCTCTTCTTTTTCCAGCATATCATTTTCTCTCATATCGTTCGGTCAATTTTTTTGTGGGTGAATTTTCATCCCAAAAATGGTAAAAAAAGGATTACAATGCAAACAATTAAGTCAATTCTTTTTCCGAAAGCTGGCGCAAATATAACTCCCGATAATAGCCTTCCTTGTTTATCAGTTGATTATGAGAACCTTGCTGGATGATGCGTCCGTCATCGAGAATGATTATTTTATCGGCGTTCTTTGCCGACGACACGCGATGGCTTACAATGATCGTCGTGCGGCCTTTTGCGACCTCGAGCAGGTTGGTTAAAATGGCTTCCTCGGTCTCGGTATCGACCGCCGAGAGACAGTCGTCGAGCAACAATATTTCCGGATCTTTGATGATCGCGCGCGCAATCGAGACGCGCTGTTTCTGGCCGCCCGAAAGCGTGATGCCGCGTTCGCCCAAAATGGTTTCGTACTGCATGCTGAAACCCGTAATGTTATCGTGTACGACCGCTTTTTTGGCCGCATCGATGACTTCTTCCTCACTGGCTTCTTCCTTGCCGAACTTGATGTTGTTCTTGATTGTATCCGAAAACAGGAACGCGTCCTGCGGCACGATGCCGATGCTGTCGCGCAGATCATAGAGGTTGAGGTGCGCGATGGGCATGCCGTCGATGAAAATATTGCCGTTGTGCACTTCATGCAACCGTGAAATCAGGGAGAGTATCGTCGATTTACCCGAGCCGGTTTTCCCGAGAATGGCCAGCGTTTCGCCGTTTTCGACCTTGAACGACACGTTGCGCAGCGCCGTGATTTCGGTATCGTCATAGGTAAAGCTGACGTCGCTGAATTCGATCGTGCCTTTGACCGGCGTGTGTTCGGGGTTGTTGTTTTTGATTTCGGGCTCGATCTTCAGGAATTCGTTGATGCGTTTCTGCGACGCCTCGGCTTCCTGCACCATCGACGACACCCAGCCGAGCGAAGCCACCGGCCAGGTGAGCATGTTCACGTACAGGATGAATTCGGCGATCGTACCGATGCTCGTAATGCTTCCGTTGATATACATCATTCCGCCGAAATAGATCACGACCAGGTTGCTCACACCGATCAGCGCCATCATCAGCGGCCCGAACAGCGCCTGCACTTTAGCAAGGCTCATGCTTTTGGTTTTGCTTTCCTCGGCGAGTTCTTTCATGTTACCGCCATACTGATCTTCGAGCGAATAGGCTTTGATGACGCGGATGCCCGAAAACACTTCCTGGGTAAAGCTCGAAACTTTCGAAAGATACCGCTGGAACGTCGTGCTTTTTTTGTTGATTTCGGTACTGAGCCTGAAAATCGCGTAAGATAAAATCGGCAGCGGGAGCAAGGTATACAAAGTCAGTTTCGGCGATACGTTGTACATATAAATGATGACGATCGCAAAACGGATCGCGGTGTTGATCGTATACATCACGGCCGGCCCGACGTACATCCGGGTTTTGGCGACGTCTTCGCTGATCCGGTTCATCAAATCGCCTGTGCGGTTCTGTTTGTAGAAGCCCTGGGAAAGCCTTTCGTACTGGCGGAAAACCTCGTTCTTGAGGTCGAATTCGATATAGCGCGACATCACGATCAGCGTCTGGCGCATCAAAAAGGTCAGGATTCCGCCCACGAGCGCCGTGGCGATAATCAGCAGGATGTTATGGAGCAGTTCGGTCTTGATCACTTCGGTCGAGCCGCCGGTCTTGAAATGCATCTCGATGGCCTTGAAGGATTTGCTGATCAGTTTCGGGGTAAAGAGCATGAAGATCTGCGCTGCGATCGTGGCGATGATTCCGAACAAAAAACGGTATTTGTATTTGACGAAATATTTGTTCAGATACTGTAATTCTTTCATGTTATTCGGGAAAAGTAGGTCTTATGTTTTTGTATTTAGTTAAAAACGTGCTGTTATGGTTTTCCTGATTTTCAGAGACGTATCTGACGAATCGTTAATTCAGGGCAAAAACGTTGCGGTATTTTGAATTTAATCTTAATTTTGCGCTGGCTTTTTGAAAAAGCCGCAACTCTAAAAGATGACTCTTATGAACACTGAAATCACCACTCCGGCCGAACTTGACAAAATTGACCCTGTTTTTGGCCAGGTTTCTTTTGACAATCACGAGCAAATCGTTTTTTGCAATGACAAAGATACTGGATTAAAAGCAATAATCGGAATCCATAATACGGTTTTAGGACCGGCGCTGGGTGGCACGCGAATGTGGAAATACGCCAACGAATGGGAAGCGCTCAACGACGTCCTCAGGCTCTCGCGCGGAATGACCTATAAGTCGGCGATTTCAGGATTGAACCTCGGCGGCGGAAAAGCAGTCATCATCGGTGACGCGAAAACCGACAAATCGCCTGAACTGATCATCAAATTCGGCGAGTTCATCAACTCGTTGAGCGGAAAATACATCACGGCCGAAGACGTCGGCACGACAACCGCCGACATGGACCTGATTCGTACGGTAACGCCGCACGTAACCGGAATTTCGGAAAGCATCGGCGGTTCGGGCAACCCGTCGCCCGTAACGGCTTACGGCGTTTACATGGGAATGAAGGCGGCCGCGAAATATCAGTTCGGAAGCGATAATCTTTCGGGCAAAAAGATATTGGTGCAAGGCATCGGCCACGTCGGCGAAACCCTCGTCGATTACCTCACGAAAGAAGGCGCATTGGTTCAGATTACAGACATCAATCAATCGCGCATTGAAGAAGTCGCGAACAAATACGGTGCGAAAATCTTTACCGGAGACGATTTGTACAGCGCCGATGTCGATATTTATGCACCTTGTGCGCTCGGTGCGACAATCAACGACGATACCATAAACCGGCTGAAAGCGAAAGTGATTGCCGGAGCCGCGAACAACCAATTGGCCAACGAGCAAGTGCACGGCAAAATCCTCAAGGAAAAAGGCATTTTGTATGCGCCTGATTTCTTGATCAACGCGGGCGGCATCATTAACGTGTACGGCGAAATCGTGAAATACGACAAGGCCGAGGCGATGCGCCGTACCGAAAACATCTACAACACCGCGACCGATATCTTCAACCTTGCCGACGAAAAAGGGCTTACGACCTACCAAGCCGCATTGGCGATCGCCGAAAAGCGCATCGAGGACCGGAAAAAAGAAAACGCGAAATAAAAGCGTCAAGAAATAATTGTTATTTTTGCGGAGCGGAAGGGAAATCTTTCGCTCCTTTAATTTAAAGTTCTTACGGTGTTAAACAGAAGACATATCCGCGTTAAGGTGATGCAGTCGATTTACGCGATGCATCAGAATGGTTCCGACAATCTTGAAAAAGAAGAGAAGTTTCTTTTTTTCAGTATGGACAACGTATTGGATTTATACCTGATCATGCTTTCAGCGCTGGTCGAGATCCGGAAAAAAGAGCTGGATTTCCTCGAGAAGTCTTCAAAAAAGCACCTGGCGACCGCCGAAGAACGCAATCCGAACAAGAAATTCGTCAACAACGCGATCCTGAAACTGCTTTCGGAGAACAATTCCCTGAGCATCGCTTTGGCCAACCGCAAAATCAACAACTGGTCACAGAACGACGATTACATCCTGATCATGCTGGCCGAAGTCAAGGCAAGCGAGCTGTACCGGAATTACATCGCTTCAACGAAAAACGATTTTGAAGAAGACCGTCAGTTTGCCATCGATATGTTCATGGAGCTGATCGCGCCCAACGAAAAACTCTACGACTATCTCGAAGACCACAAACTGACCTGGATCGACGATATTCCGCTCGTGAACACGCAGATCGTCAAGCAACTGCGCGCCATCAAATCGGAAAATGATACGGCGTTTGCGGTGCCGAAACTTTACAAGGACGAGGAAGACAAGGATTTCGCCCGCGACCTGTTCCGTAAAACCGTGCTCAACGAAAGCGAACTTGCCAAGGAATACATCGACAAGACGCCGAACTGGGACACCGAACGCATCGCCGAAATCGATACGATCATCCTGAAAATGGCAATTTGCGAATTCCTGAAATTCCCGTCGATCCCGGTCAAGGTAACGATCAACGAATACCTCGAACTCGCCAAGGAATATTCGACGCCCAAAAGCAGCATTTTCATCAACGGCATTCTCGACAACCTGGTCAAGGAGTTCCAGGCGAACAAAAAACTAAACAAGACCGGGCGCGGTTTAATGTAAAACCAATTAACAAACGAAAATATGAAAAAACTAGTATGTCTTTTCGTCGTTGCCACTTTCGCACTGGCGACTTCGTGCAAAGAGAAAGGCCAATTGCCCGCAATGACGTTTTCGGATACCGAGCACGATTTCGGCGATATCAACCAGGGCGACAAAGTCAGTTATGATTTTGAATTCAAGAATACCGGCGGTTCTGACCTTTTGATTTCCAATGCGGTCGGCTCGTGCGGCTGCACCGTTCCGCAGTATCCGAAAGAAGCGATCAAGCCGGGCGCGTCAGGAAAAATCATGGTAACGTTCAATTCGACGGGAAAACATGGCGAGCAACACAAATCGGTGACGCTTTCGACCAATACCGAAAAAGGAAGCGAAATCCTGAAAATCACGGCAAACATCAATGCAAAACCGCTGAACATGCAGCCGGTAGCAACCCCTAACCAATAAAACATTCACTATGGACAATATGTTGTACATCCAGATCGGGCTGATGGTCCTGATCATTTATTTTTTCATGATCCGTCCGGCAAACCGCAAGGCAAAACAGGAAAAAGACTTCGAAAGCGGGCTGAAAGTCGGCGATAAGGTCATCACCAAAAGCGGTATGCACGGTAAGGTGGCCGAACTCAGCGAAGGCACGTTCGTGCTGGAAACCATGGCGGGAAAACTCAAAATGGAACGCTCGGCGATTTCGGTTGAATTGACTGCGAAGCTGAATACTTCCGAAGTGAAGTAGGGGTTAGTTTTTAGTGGCTAGTTGCTAGATATTATTAGGCAGCCGGTTGAATTCAGATTTTTATTGGAATTGCTGGCTCAATAGTTTCGACAGAAAATCCAACCACTAGCCACTAACAACTAGCCATTAATTATCTATACTTATCATTCAAGCCGATGCCGTCCAGAATCATCGGCTTTATTTTTTCCATCCGTGTGATTTTCGTTTCCTCGCGCTTGGCGGTATCGATGTATTCGAGGAATTCGCGTTGTTTGCCCGGTGTGAAAGCCTCAAATGCGGTCGCGAAATTTTTGTCGGCGTTCAGATATTTCCGAAAAAAATCCGAAATCACCGTTTCCTTTTTTTGCGGCTTGATCGACAGTCCGGCTTTTTCGTTTTCGATCGCTTCGCGGATGTATTGCAGGATCAGTTTTTCCTCTTTTTCGATTTCCGATTTGGATGTAAAACGCCATTGGCGAAGACCGCGCGTAACGCCTTCATTGGCCTGAATAAGCTTGCCAGCCGGATCTTTGAGGAAAACGCCGTTCCAGAACCACAGCGCGACATAATCCTTAAACCCGCCGATGCCCAAAACGTTTTTCTTGCCGATGGTATAAACCGGTCCGCCCCATTTGGTCATTTCCACAAGTTCGGTTCCGGCGATGAGCGAACGGAGCAGGTCCAGTTCTTCAGGCCACAATGCCGATTTGTCCCACGGATTTTTTTTGCTTTCGCCCGGCTGGTCTTGTGTGTCTCTTGCCATTATTTTTTCTTCAGTCCGTAATTCGGTGATGCGGTAAGTTCGGCAATTTTTACGATGACTTCCGTCGCCTTGACCATGCTCTCGACAGGAACGTATTCGTATTTCCCGTGAAAGTTGTGTCCGCCCGCAAAAATATTCGGGCACGGCAATCCTTTGTACGACAACTGGCAGCCGTCGGTACCGCCGCGGATCGGTTTGATGATCGGTTTGATCCCGAGTTGCTTCATCGCTTCCTCGGCGATATCGACGATATGGAAAACCGGTTTTACCTTTTCCTTCATGTTGTAATATTGATCCTTGACTTCAGCTGTCACGATGTCTTCGCCGAACTGCTTTGCGAATTTCTTGTTGATTTTCTTCGCAATCTTTTGAACGAGCTCCTTTCGTTCCTTGAATTTCATGGCGCTGTGATCGCGGATGATCATCTCGATAACGGTTTCCTCGATGCTTCCCGAAATTCCCGTAACATGGAAAAACCCTTCGTAGCCTTTGGTTTCCTGCGGGATTTCGCCTTTCGGAAGTTCGTTGATGAAATCGTTCGCGATCAGCATCGAATTGATCATTTTGCCTTTCGCATAACCCGGATGCACGCTCTTGCCTTTGCAGGTGATTTTTGCGCCGGCTGCGTTGAAGTTTTCGTATTCGAGCTCGCCGATCTGGCTGCCGTCCATGGTATAAGCCCAGTCGGCACCGAATTTCTTGACGTCGAACAAGTGTGCGCCGCGTCCGATTTCCTCATCGGGTGTAAATCCGACGCGGATTTTCCCGTGCTTGATCTCCGGATGCTGGATCAGGTATTCCATCGCCGATACGATTTCGGTAAGCCCGGCCTTGTCGTCGGCCCCGAGAAGCGTCGTGCCGTCGGTCGTGATCAGCGTTTGCCCTTTGTACTGCAGCAGGTCCTTGAAATAGGAAGGCGAGAGGACGATGTTCAGTTTTTTGTTCAATATAATATCGCCGCCGTCGTAGTTTTTGACGATTTGCGGTTTCACGTCTTTTCCGGTAAAATCGGGTGTTGTGTCGTAATGCGAAACAAAGCCGATAACGGGAACTTTTTCTTTTATGTTTGACGGAAGCGTCGCCATGACGTATCCGTTTTTGTCGATCGTGACCTCGGTCATGCCGATTGCCTTGAGTTCCCTGACCAGAAGGTTGGCCAAATCGAGCTGTTTCTTGGTGCTTGGTGTGGTTTGCGACGCCGGGTCTGATTCGGTGTCGATGGTGACGTAGCTTACAAAGCGGTCAATGATGTGCTGCATGATGTTGTTTTTTGGAAAACAAATATACGACAATGCCGATTATATCGCCAGCAGGATTTCGCTGAGTTCGGATTTCAGTTTCCGGAAGTCGGCCGTTTTGGTCATAAAGCGGAGCGCACCCATCAATCTCGTACGTTCGGCTTCGCGCGGATTTGCCGTTGTCGTGAAAATGACCACGGGAATTTCCCTGTAAGCCGAGGATTTGATTTTTTCAAGGCATTCGTAACCGTTCATTTTGGGCATGTTCAAATCGAGGAAAATGATTTCGGGAACGGGCGGCATATCATTCAGGTGATCGATGGCTTCGATTCCGTTGTTGGCCACTTCGCACTGCAGCGACTGGTCGATGGCCCGGATCGCATCGAGGAAAAGAAGCTGGTCGTCGGCATCATCGTCGACTAATAAAATCTTGCGAAGTCTCATTTTTCGTTATGCAGGGAAATAAATAAAAAATGTTGCGCCACGGCCCGGTCTGCCTTCTGCGGCGATATATCCGTTATGGTTCTGGACGATCTTTTTACAGATGGCCAGCCCGATTCCCGTACCTTCAAATTCATTTCGGCCGTGAAGCCTTTGGAACAATTCGAAGATTTTGTCCTCATACTGGCTTTCAAACCCGATTCCATTGTCTTCAAATGTGATTTTCCAATAGCTTTTGTCGTGTAAATATACAGTTTTTTTGATATCCCCGACATCAACTTTCTGACAGCGGATATTGATTTCCGGTGTCACTTCCGGCTTGCTGTACTTGATGGAATTGGCGATCAGGTTTACGAACAGCTGGTGCAATTGGTGTGTAATGCCATTGATCGAAGGGAGTTCTTCGCTGTTGATGACAGTTTTTTTTTCGTCGATGAGTTCGCCGATGTCCGTTTTCACTTCGCCGAGCAGCACGTTCAGGTCTGTCATGGTGAAATCCTGTTCGGTATTGTTGGCGCGCGAATAGCTGATCAGCGCATCGAGGAGTTTCTGCATCCGGTAGGCCGCGGCGGTAATCCTTTCGAAATAATCCCGGGTGGTTTGGGAAAAAGTTTCGTCGCTGTCCATGATCCGGTTCGAAAACGCCTGGATTTTCCTGAGCGGTTCCTGCAAATCGTGCGAAGCCACATAATTGAACGAGAGCAGCTCGTCGTTCATGTTCTCGAGCGAAATGTTTTTTTGCTCCAGCTCGCGTGTCCTTTCGGTGACTTTGGATTCGAGTAACTGGTTCAGTTTCGCGCCTTCTTCCTGGAGTTTCCGGCTCGTGGCCGCATTGACCTGCGCACTGATCCTGAGCGTGGTTTCGCTTCGCATTTTAATATACGCCGTAATTACGAATACGATCGCAAAAACCGAAAAAATAAGCACGAAAATCGGCGTGAGCGAATTGGCGCTGTCTTTTTCCCTTGCCCTGCGCTCGAGCAGTTTTTGTTCGTCGGCGATGATTTTCCGCGACACCGTCCGGCTCAGTTCCCGGATCATTTTCCCTTTTCGGACTAATGTTTTGGCATCGGCCTCAGTGGCATTTTTGTCCTGGCTGAGCGCATTTATTTCTTTGAGCACAGCAAGCCGCGAATTGGTGATGCGCTGCAATTGCAGGACTTGTACATATTGCGATTTGTTGTCCTTGACCAAAAAAATGAGCCTCGCCATCTCATCATCCACTTTCGACATGGCTTTGTTGTACTGGTTGAGGAAAATGGTGTCGCGCGTAAGCAAGTAACCGCGCTGCCCGGATTCGGCGTCGATCACGTGGTTCAGCGTCAGGATGACATTGAGTTTGACCAGCGAACTGTGGTTGACCCAATCCGCAGCATTTTTAAGTTTATCGATCCTTTTATAGGACAGATAGGAAAAACCAAGCAGAAACAGCAAGACACAGATAAAAAGGAAATCGAGAAGAATGATATGCCGTTTTTTCATTTGGAATGGATTGCCGCTCCTTCCAAAATTAATAAAAATTTGTGCAGATAAACGATAGCGCCCAATTTATGGCAATATTTAACGGATGTTTAAGCTGAATCCGCCCTTCAATCGTTTGATGTTAAGATCGGCAAACCCTATCGATATTGCTCATAAAACTTGTTTTGAAAGACCTTATCCGGATCGTATTTCAGTTTCAGCCGGAAAAAACTATCGGCCTGCGGATACGCGCTGCGCATTTGGCCGCGATCGGGGTGCAACCGGTAGGGCAGGTAATACGTGCCTTCGTTTCGGACGGCGAGCTGCACAAGCTTTTCGGTAAGCCGGCGCATCGCATCCTCGTCGTGCCTGTTTTTTTTCTGGTTGAACAGGAACACGAACCCGAAAACATCTTCGCGGGCATAACGCATATAGCTGTCGTTGTCCTTGAAAACGTTGCGGATCGTGATGTTCAGCAAATCGATATCCGGATCGGGCAGGCTTTTTTTGAGCCCATCGATAAACGCGTTGAAGTTCCGCCGCGGGATAAAATATTCGTGCAAAATATCGGTCGATGTCGTGTCCTTGTTCTCGATCAGTTTCACATTGTCGTTCAGCAGGTCGTTTCGCGTAAAATTTGCGCTGCCGCCAATTTTTCCCGCGTAACTTTCCAAATCCCAGCGCAGCCGTTTACCGTATTCGCTGTTCACGGTGCTGCGGAAAACGAGGCGCTTGAATTCCGATTTGTCGTTTGCGGCGAGCGGTGCGTTTTTGGGAAGCGGCGTATCCGAAGAAACGAAAACATTCAGCGTCGCATCTTCTAGAAAACGTTTGTGCGAGATTTTCAGCCGCCCGAAAACCAGTTTCGCTTTCGGGTTTTGCGTCGCATATTTATCAAAATACGAAAGATAATCCCCGGATTCGAACTCGTAACGTCTGTAATTCAGGTTTTCATTGTCGACAACCTTGAGCTTCACATCGAGGATGATCCCGAAAAGCCCGTAACCGCCGATTGCCAGGTGAAACAGTTCGGTATTTTCGGTCCGGCTGCAGTTGACGATTTCACCCTCGGCATCAAGCAGTGTGAACGAGACGACGCTTGAGGAAACCGGCGGCGAATTGTGTTGCCAGCCATGCCCGTTCACGCTCAGCGAACCGCCAATCGAGAACGAACTGAATGCCTGCATGACCGCAACCGATTTGCCGTAACCGTTCAGGTATTTGATCACGTCCTGCCAAAATGCGCCCGAGCCCACGGTCAAAATATTGTTTTGGGATCGAATTTCATTTCCTTGTAGGGCAGCATATTTACGACGATTCCATCCGGATACATCGTATGGCCGCCCATACTGTGCCGCGCTCCGGCGACTGAGATCGGGGTTTTACGCATTTTGGCCAACCGAATGATGTCTTTGAGCTGTGCGATCATTTCAGGTTTGCCCGGCCTGACATCGATGACCGAATCTACTTTGGTCAGGTTGAGCCCGCTCGCATCGTTGGTATAGCCTTTCGGGATGACGGTCCGGATGTCGGTCTCATCGCAATAAGTCAGGCAAGTGTGGACCACAGGCACGGCGATAAAAATCAGCAGCGCGGCAAGCAGCAACAGTAAAAAATGTTTTCTTTTCATCGACGTTAGGGTCGTCATTAGATTATTTTGTCAAAATCGGAAGATATTCCATCCACGGTCCGACCTCCGTTTTGTATTGTTTGCTCATCACGCGGGCGATCTGTGCGAGATGACCCAGATCGTGAACCGTCCAGGTCGAAAGCAATTGTTTCAGCGTCACTTCGCCAAATACGGGGTGAATGCCTTTTTTATCCAAATCGGCCGAGGTGAGGTTTTTCGCTTCGAGGATTTCGAGGTTTTTCTTGCGGATAGTTTTAAATTCATCAAGCAATTGCGGCAGGATTTTGTCTTTGCTTTCCTCGAATTGCGCGAAACGGTCGAACGGCGTGAATTCTTTCTTCGGGCTGTCCGAAAGGATGATTTCCATCCGCGCGACCCAATCGGTACGCTCGCCGTGGATCAGATGCCCGACCACGTCAAACGGACTCCAGGTGTCGTCGCCTTCGTTTTGGTGCGTCCAGGCTTCGCCGGTTCCCAAAAGCAGCGCTTCAAGCACGGTTGGCGTGCGCGAGAGGATTTCTTGGGTATGTTTCAGATTGAACTCCATAAATCAAGTTTTTCGTGCGATAAAAATCAGGTGCGTCGAATCGGGGCCGGTTGCCGGATAGCTTTTCCGGATCAACTCGATCAATTCAAAACCGCTCTGGGTCAAATAGTCAAGCAGGTAATCCGCCTGGTGGTAATGCATGTAAAGCTGCAATCCGCTTTTGCCGGTCTCGAAACCCGACTTACTATAATCGCCTTCCGCGACGCTGAAATACAGAATCCCATCTTTGGGAAGCAACCGGGCGCAATCGCCGAAGAATTTTACGCAATCTTCTTTCGAGAGGTACGGCAGGCAGAAACCGCAGACGATTCCATCGTAAACCGCATCGATCCCGCCGATCTCACGACAATCCATAATCCTGAAATCGGCAGCCGGGTTGTTGGCTTTGGCCAGCCTTATCATGTTCGGCGCCGCATCGATGGCCTCGATCGTGAAATCGGGGCGTTTGGACAGCAGGTAACATGTGATGTTGCCCGGTCCGCAACCGATCTCAAAAATCTTCGCATCCCGCTTGTCCACCAGTTTGCAAAAAGCATCGTAGGTGTCATCGTACAAATCCATGTCCATGAACTTGTCCTGGTAGGCCTGTGCAACCTTGTCGTAGGTTTCGAAAGTGATTTTATACCGGTCCATAATTATTGCCATTCGCTTGCTGGCATTTCGATCACAAATTATTTTTAATAAGCAGGCTGCCTTCGCGGGTAGGCGTCGAGGTTTTGACCTGGCCGAGGGTTTCGTCCAGCCATTGTTCGGCCTGAGCCCGGATGTGCTCGGAATCTTTTTTGTTAAGCAGATCCGAAATCGTGACGTCGCCCGAAAAAAAGCATCCGCTGCAAACCGAAATCGTACGTTTTGACCGATAAAGCTCTGCGATGCGCTTCAGCTTTTTCTTATTGAGCACGACAAGCCCTTTTTCCTGCATGCTTTCGCAGGCGATGACGGCAAGAAAATTTTCGGCCGGATTGTCGGAAAAAAGCAACTGCATGACGGGTTTCAGTTTCCGGTCGAGAATCAGCCGCGACACGTAGCCGACGGGCTTCGACTGCTTTTCGGGCGTGCAGCAGGTAAACCCGATCTTGTTGTATTTATCGGTTTCCTGTGCCTGCGCTATGGTCAATGCGAGGAAAAGCAAGGGCAGTAAATAGTTGATTTTTAGCTTCATTGGGAAATCCGTATCGGATAGTAAAGTAACGAAGTTTTCCGTTTGAATCCAATTTTACGGCAGCTTTTGGCACCTTATGCGCTCCGAAACCAAATATTGCGAAATGTTGTACGTGCTGACATAGATTTTTTGTACATCGCACTGGCAATCGCCTTTGGTGAGTTTGAGCGTCACGGTTTTACGGCCGAGCAGCTGCTCGTCGGTTCTTTCGATGCTTATACGTTTGTAGCCGCGGGTTTCGAGTTTCGAGCCGAGGATGGAATGCTCGTCGGCGTCATTGGGAATGAAATTTACAGGCACGTCATAAAGTTCTGGCAATTCGAGGTATTCGCCGCTTTGGTTTTCGATCGAGAACGTGATGACCTTATCGGCAAAGTCGTAATCTGACGCATTGTCCGATTTCTTTTCGGAACAGGAAACCAGCAACAAAAGCGGCAGCAGTTTTACGATGTTTTTCATTGATAGTCTTGTAAAGGTTGCGTTTTTTTATTGCCGAACCACAACCCGAAATAATGCCAGGCAATAATCGCCAGCCCGAGCGTAAACGGAATCGCGGCATAGTATCGCAGGCTGTCGTCAGCCGAGAAAAACTCCGTCAGCATCCAATAAGCGTTGGCGATGATCCAGCATACGACCGCGAGATTGTGGTATAATTCGCTTTTGATGTCTCGCGTTTGCCAGGTAATCAGTACCGCAGCGCCGATGGTGGGAACAATCATAGCCAATCCGATCGGTTTCCAGAGCATTGCCCAGGCCATGTCTTTGAGGAGCCAGAATACGATATGCAGGTTCTCGGTTTTTCGGTAGCGTGCGGGAATCGAGTAGATTTCTTCTTGGTCGGCCATTTTGTTTTTGATTTAATGCCGGAATCAACGTTCGCTTTTGCGTCTGTCGGCAAAATAATTCCGGACGGCGTTCAGGTAGTTCAGCACGATCTGCTGTTTGCGTTTGTTTTTTCCGGCCAGCGTTTTTTTCAGCGCGGCATAGTTGGAATTGATGAAAAGCAGTTCGGTGTCGTCGACGCTGTAGGCGAGGATTTTGTTGCGGTTGAGTTTCGATTTGGTGAAATCGGCCAGATACTGGCGCGAATTGACATCCCATTTGTAGCGCACTTCGGTCGAATCGCTGAAAAATTTTACCGGAATCCCCTTTTTGGAACTCTCGGGCAGTTTCGTATAATAAGTCATTTTCAGGATCAGCGGATTGGTTTTCTTCACGGTTGCCTTGAAGGCATACGACCGGATTCCCCACGGATCCTGCAGATTGGTTTCCCCGAGTTCGCTGAGTACCGGAATCAGCGCCGCGCCCGAATATTTGTAGAAATCGTAATTCCAGGACCAGATGCCGCTGCCGCTGGCGAAATTCTGCCGGTAATAGACGACGGTCTTGCCGTACTGATCGCTGAAATGATGAAGCTCGAGCCCGTACCGATGCCGGATGTGGTGCCGCGAAACTTCCCTGTTTTTATTGAAGAAATAGACGTTGCATTCTTCGGCGCTGGAATAAATCTCAATCGCGAAAAGATCGAATTTGTCGTTGGTAAACGGATGGAAATTGATGTTTGCAAAGTTATCCTGCTGCTGCGATGCGTCGATGAACTCGTCGGGAAAAATGCGTTTGAAGAGCGGCATTTCGATTTTCCCTTCGGCAGCGCCTTTTTTAAGCGCCTCGAAATCCTTTTCGTGAAGCGTGACGTTCAGGGCTTTCGGACTTCTGTAGACTGAATCAGGATAAGCGCTCACGGCTTCGGCCCAGGGCTGCGGATTGAGTTTGCCGATGCTGTCCAGGAATTTGATCAATACTGCCCGGCCGGCTTTTTTAGGTACGGCGACCCGCGTTTTCTTTTGCGCGCTCGACAAAGTAAAAACCAGTAAAAGCAACAGGGTCAATATCCGTTTCATGGTATAAAAATAAACATTTTATTCATTGGACAAAGCGACTGTTGATTTCAATTGGTTCACCGTTAGTAATTTAGCTAATCCGGCGTGATTCGGCTACATGTGCTCTTTTACATACGCATCGATGCTGCCGCTGCCCGCTATTTTGATCGCCTTGTCCATTTCCTTGTTTTTTTTGATGGCGATGCCTTTGCCGTAAACGTTCATCATGGCGCTGAGACCGGCGGCTTTAGCAGTGAGTTTCGTAGCCGATTTGTTTTCGAGGAAATTCCGCGCATAATTGGCCAGATAAACCGGAAGCAGCTGCTCGTTGCCGTCGTAAAGCCTGCCCAATTGTCCGGTGACATCGACGCTCATGTCCTGATTTCCTGAAATCCATTGGATGACGAATTCGTTGGCCTGCTGCCTTTTTTCGGTTTCCTTGTCGAGATCGGTCTGTTCGAGCCATTTCGCCGCTTCGACAATTGCGGGTGCATACTTTGCGAAGTCTTCCGCCGATTGCAGTTCGACGTTTTGCGGAACTTCAAAAGTAGCCTGCGATTGTGCATAAATACCCAAAAGCAGGAAGCAAAATAAAAAGATGCTTTTTTTCATTCTCGTTCTATTGATTTTATGAATTCGGATAAGCAGTCCGCATATATTCCAATCCGGCTGCGATTATTTTTTTGAGCACGTCCACGTCGATGTCGGCCGTTTTCTTAATATAGACACAGCCTTTGCCGGTTTTGTGTTTTCCCAATTTGGCGAGCATCGCATCCCGTCCGTCGAATAGTGCGATATACAGGGCAAACTCGGTTTTTCTTGGTGAAAATCCGGTTCTTGGCGCATCGCCCTCGCGGCCGCTGTCGTATTTGTAATGGTAACTTCCGTACCCAATGATCGCGTGTCCCCACATTTTGGGTTCGGAACCGCTCACATCCTTAAAGATTTCGGCAATACGGAAACAATCATCCCGCCGGGTTTGGTCTTCAACCGAATTGATGAAATCCGTTACGCTGTTTTCGTTTTCCGTTGTTTTGTTCTGTGCCATTGTTTCGTGTTTTTGAATGTCGGATTTACTTTTTACACGGCCCGTCCGCAAAAACGCTCATCCCGCCGGTCATGTTGGTCACGTGCATAAACCCATTTTGCGTAAGCAGGTAAGCCGCCTGCGGACTGCGATGGCTGTGCGAACAATAAACGACGATGTCGCGGTTTTTATATTTTTCGATCTCCGGCAGGCGCGCCGGCAGCGACTGAAGCGGAATGTTGACCGCGTTTTTCAGCGTACCGAAATCAGGGTCGGCCTTGCCTGAAAATTCTTCTTCGGTGCGAACGTCGAGTAAAACGGCATTGGGATGCGACGCAAGGTAATCGCAGACGTCTGCCGGTTCAATGCTATTGAAAGTGATCGAAGCCGCCTTGACCAAATCCATATGGCATACCGGACATGTGCCCGGCGCGTCGTAGATTTTGCCGTCGCATTCCAGGCCGCAGGGCAGGCAACGGTATTTTTCGGAATTGATTGGTTTTGCCGAAAAAAGCGTGAAGCAGACGACGAGCGCCGCCGTTATGCTAAATATATTTTTCTTAGAGTTCATAACCTATATTTTCCCCGAATATAAGCATTATAACGCAATTATTTCCGCTTGACCAGCGGCTGGTTCAACCCGTTGACGCTGTTGTTGATGACCTCGTAATTCGGAAGGCTTTTGAAAAGCTGCGTCAGGTTTTTGAAGCCGAATGCCCGGGTGTCGAAACTCGGGTCGATTTTTCTGAGGTTTGCCCCGATCTGCGACACGAAAACCTGGTCTTCCTCGCCCACGGAAATGTCAAAAGCGGTATCGAGTTTTTTAAGGCTGCTTTTCCCGTTGTCTGGTTCTTTCTCTTCCTCTTGTTTGACTTTGCCTTTGTTTCTGCGGGTTGTCGTTTTTTGAGGCGCTTCTTTTTCGGCCTCGGGCGAAATGTTTTCGCAGAACGTAAAGATCTCGCACGACTGGATAAAGGCGACCGGCGTCGATTTCCGTCCGATGCCCATCACGAAAACGCCGTGTTCCCGTATCCTTTTGGCCAACCCGGTATAATCGCTGTCGCTCGAAACGATGCAAAAGCCGTCGACGTTTTTCTCGTGGAGGATGTCCATCGCGTCGATGATCAGCGAACTGTCGGTTGAATTCTTCCCTTTCGTATACGAAAATTTCTGGATCGGGCTGAACGAATACAGGTTGATGATGTCTTTCCAGCCCTTCATTTGGGCTGTGGTCCAGTCGCCGTAAATCCTGCGGATCGTCGCTTTTCCGTATTTGGCCACTTCCTCGAGAAATTCCTTGAGGAGTTTGGGCTGTGCGTTGTCGCCGTCAATGAGGACTGCGATATTGAAATTTTTTTGCATGTTGTGTGAGTTAATAGCTGAAATATTGTTCAGCTTTGCAGATGTTTAATTTTGGTGAAGGTAACGCTTTTTTGGATGGCGGCCACATCCGAATCTGCCATATGGCAAAATCCCGCAACCAAATGGCGCGGGATTGTTAGATTATATTAAGTATCGATTTCCCGGGTTTATTTCTCGGTGTTGATGTAAATCCATCCGGTCTTGATTGTTCCGTCTTCAAGATCGATCCGGTAATAATACGTGGCATCCGGAAGCTGCGTGCCGTTGTCGGTCTGTCCGTGCCATTCGTTATAATAATTGGATTTGCTGTAAACTTTTACGCCGTATCGGTTAAAGATGCTCAGGTGTTCCACATTGAGCAGCCTGAGGTCGAAAAATTCGTTCTGGCTGTCGTTGTTCGGTGAAATTCCTTTCTGGATGCCGCAAAAGATGTTGTCAAGCTGGATTGATTTCGTTTTAGGACATCCATTCGCATTGGTTACGGTAATGCCGAAAGTCACCGGAAGCGTTTCGGTTTCGGGTGTCGAATTCAGGTAGGAAGTCACATCGAATATCGAATTGCTTCCCACGACGGTAGCGCCGCTAGTCCAAATGAAACCGGCTGTACCGATATTGAAGCTGCCCGAAACCGGAACAATCTCGAGCAGCAGGTTTCCTTCTCGGCAGTATTCGGTGTAGTCAAAATCGAAATCCTCATAAACCTGGATCGGCAAAGTCGCAGGAAACGCACATTCATTGCCGTTGGGCGTAAAGCTATAGGTTGCGGACTGCGTGTTGCTGAAGGCCGGCGACCAGGTTCCGCTCACGCCGTTGTCTGAAACCGCAGGCAGTGTAAATCCGGGATCGGCGTAACAAACCGGGTCCGGCGTTGTAAACTGCGGTGTGATTTTAGGATTTACAACCACTGTCATCGATGTCGTAAAGGCGCATTCGCCTACAGCCGGTGTAAAGGTATAGGTTGCAGTTGCCGTATTGCTGAAGGCCGGCGACCAGACTCCGTTTATGCCATTTGTAGACATTGTGGGAAGTCCCGGCGCTGGCGTGCCCTCGCAAATCGGTGCCAATTGGGCGAATGCCGGAATTATTTTCGGATTGACCGTAATGGTCATTTGGACCGAACTGGCACAGTTGCCCGGTTGCGGCGTAAAAGTATACGTTGTTGTCTGGCTGTTATCGATGACCGGCGACCAGCTTCCCGGAATGCTGTTTTCCGAAACCGTCGGCAGCGGGCTGATTACATCGCCTTGGCAAACCGCCGCGACCTGCGTGAATTGCGGAACCGTAGCCGGTATAACTTGGACGGTCATGGTTGTCGTCGGGATGCAGGCGCCCAGCGTTGTCGGTGTAAAAGTATAAGTCGTCGTAGCCAGGTTGTTGATTGCCGGCGCCCAGGTTCCCGCAATGCCGTTGTTTGAAACCGACGGCAGAACGAGGCTTTCACCCGAGCAGATAGCGGCAACTTGCGTAAATGTCGCTTGTGTATTCACGGGATTCACATTGATGGTCATGGTTGCCGTCAGCGCACAATCGGAAGAAGTAGGCGTGAAGGTATAGGTCGTTGTCGCCTGATTGTTGATCGCCGGCGCCCAGGTTCCGGTAATTCCATTAGTCGAAGTTACTGGCAAAGGCGCGAGCGGATCGCCTACGCAAATCGGCGGCACCTGAACAAACGCAGGCGTGACGTTGTCGCTGACAATGACCGTAGCCGAGAGCGACAATCCGTTCGAGCAGGAACCCGTTCCGCCCAATATATAGCTCAACGCGATGTGCTGGTCTGCCGTGGCGTTGTTAGATGTTATGGCGACCGTACCGTCGGTGCCGATCGCAATGGTTTGTGTACTGCCTGAATTTAACGAATAGCTGATGATATCGCCCGGAGTTCCGGTAATCGTAAACACGGCGTTTCCGCCCGGACAGAGCGGCCCGTTGCCCGAAAGCACCGGCTGGACGCAAATGGTTCCGCAGACCGCTACGATTGGCGGCGTGATGAAATCGAATGTTTCCTGACTTTCATCGAGCGACGAACCGTCGCCCATCGAGCCGTTGATCCGGTGTCCGCAATAGCCATATCTCGGGCTGCCCAACTTGATGACCGCCGTTGAATGCCCGCCGACTTCGGCATGGGTAATGACATCGGAAGCATTGATGCCGCCCGGCAAGTCGAGATAATTCGTGCCGTTCTCATTAATCCGGCCCACCATATAATAACTGTTGTAACCGGCCGTATAGAAAACGCCGCCGGCCCTGATTATGCTGTATCCGGCATAATTCTCATCGTGTTCGTTTGCCGAAATCCAGGCGGCATCGGTGATGATGCTGTTATCCGGGTTTTTGGCATTGACCCAGGCCGTCCGGTCAACGATGGTCCGGTCGCCCAATTGCCCGTACTGATTTTCACCCAGTGCATAGACTTTTTTATCGGTCCCCAAAACATAATAAGACATGAAACCGCCGTCAGATGTTGCCTGAATCATCTTGATTCCGGGTATTCCGGCCGGCAGTGTCATTTGCGTAGCGAAGTTGCGCGTTATAGCCGTGGTATTGTCGCCGAGATAGGTGCCCGATCCCCAGGTCCACAAAGTACCGTCCGATTTCAAGGCGAAACCCATGCTGCTGTTACCCCGCGAAACGATTACATTGCTGAGCGGCGTCGTGGCGTTTTCCATGACCTGCGCCCAAAGGCTCGCGCTTCCGCCGCCGCCATTTCCCCTGACACCCGATGTCTGGGACAATACCCAGACATTGCCCGTGCAGGTTGTGATCATGAGCGTATAAGTACTGGCAAAAAGCATCTTGACATCAGCCGGACCAACGCCCGTGGGCAATCCGTCGGCTTTGCCGTTGACGGTTATTTTGTGGAAATTGGTCGAAGTCGTAATCGCCGTACTGATAACGTCTCCCGAATCCCCGATGGCGAACAGCCCGGTCGAGGTGAGCACGATGAGTTGCTGGTCGGTATAATCGGAACCGAGCGCCAGTTTGTAGATCGTTCCGGTCAGCGCAGGATAAGTCGTAGAATTGACGCTCGCCGGCGAAAGCAGGTTACCGCCCGTATTGGACATGTTCGCGCCCCAGACACGCCATCCGGAATCGGGTTCCTTGATGTAAGTCGCGTGATAGGCTGAGCCCATGTTGTCGTAAGCGATGCTCGTCGCATCATCGTTGGAATACAGACCGGTATTGCCGTTGCACACCTGCGAATCGCCACATTGGGCCAGCGACTGGAAGGCATACAACAACACCAATACGTAGCGTAGGGAAACTAAGTATTTCATTTTTAACTTTTTATAGAATTTGCCAAAGAAACCGATTGAATTTGACCGTTTGCGTCCACGAAGTCGAACATGACGTAAGCATTTTCGCTCGCCATGCCGCGCAAAATGTAATGCAGCGTATGAATGCCTTCGGAAAGTTCACCGACATCCGAATGCAGATCGGCCATAATCGCCGTCCCGATACCGGCCGAACTGACCGGCGTAAAGTTTAATGCCGCAGGAAGATGATCGTAGGTTTCTATGGTGACCGGAATGCTCAAGGTGATTCCGTTGGTATCCTGGTTTTTCAGGATCGGCGCCGACAGCGACAATTGCGCCGCATCGAATATCATCCGGATGCGGCTGACGTTCACGACGATTTCGGCCGGGAGGTTCGATTCGTTGCAGATGGCGGGTTTGTGGATTTTTTTCTCGGCGATCTTGATGTGGTAAACGCCCGGCGTCGCAAAGACAAAAGCGTTGATTTCCGATCCTTTCAGGTGCTGGTTGGTCGCGGCGCCCTGGATGTGGAACTGGGTTTTGGGATCGACTCTTCCCAGATCTATTTTTTCGTTGTAGGCGATCGTGATGCGTGGCTGTGCCTGTAAAGTCTGGAAACAGGAGAGCAGTAAAAAGATAAGGGGAAGCGTTTGGAATCTTAAACTGATTTTCGACATGGATAGGGATTTAATTGACAAATATATAGATTGGAATGAATTTACCATGTTATAATTCAAAAATTTACGCCGTTCGTCGATTTATTTTTTGGAAAGCTGAAAAAGCAAGATATCGTTTCGAGCAATAGCTGGCCAGGACATTTCGAAATGGTCCGGGTCATCGCAATTTGACTGGAGTATTTTCATATTCCGGGACGTGCATCAATCGGAAAGCAAGGAGATAATTTTTTCATGATTTCTCATTTTCGCCAATGAAAGCGCGGTATTGCCTTCGGCTTCAACGGTTTTGTCGGCTCCGTTGGCCAACAGGATTTCGGTAATTTCGGCATGACCTCTTTCGGCAGCACGGTGCAAGGCGGTAAAACCTCTGTCGTCGCGGGCATTTACCGATGCGCCCGAATTCAGCAACTGGTTCAAATGGTTTATTTTATTGGACTGTACGGCATTCATGAGCGGCGTTGCGCCTTCCGTTGACTTGACGTTCGGATTGGCGCCCAAATCCAGCAGCTTTTGCATCGGTCCGGTAGTTTCGTGTGCGATCGACCAATGCAATGTCGCCAATCCGTAAGCGGCAATGGCATCTACATCGGTGCCCCAGGCAATCTGCTTTTCCATTTCATCGGTGTCAAACTTGGCGACGGCAATGTGAAGTAACGAGTGGGAGCGGAGCACACTGGCGGCCGCGGGACGAAATGTCTCGTCGAAAGTCCCGAAATGCGCCCTGTTTCCATACATCGAAAAGGCCCAAAGTCCTGCCTGTCTGGGATTTTCCTCCAGATTTTTCGGCAATGGCGCAGGAACGTTTTCGTTTATAGAATGGCTGATCAGTAAAAAATTCAGGACCGCCTTTGTAAATTCCGGATTTTCGCTTTCAGAAAATTCGCCGGTTATTTCCTCGACGATCAATTCGTTATCTTTTTGCGAGGTCCGCGCTACAACGAAGACTTCCCTGAGCCAACTGCGAACGAATATCAGGTGCTTGCCGTCAAAGTAAATGGCCCATTTGTTTTCCATCGAACTTGGGATGAACAGAACGCCGGGCGCCAGAAATCGGTCGATCGGAATTGTTATTTCGGCGGGAATGCTTTTGCCGGCAGGTTTTTGCCCCCAAAAAGTTTTGCCGTCTTCCGCGTTGTAGGAAATCGCGTTTTCCGCCATTTGCTGGTTTTTTGAAGTTGACAGCATAGTCTGACTTATCGGACGCAGATCGAGAAGTCTTATGCCCCAGGGATTGTCGGAATGCTCGATCCACGGCAAATTTTCTTCTGCATCGGGTCGGGATTTTTCCTGTTGCTGTTTGCCGAATATTTTTTTGAAAAATGACATCGTTTTAGTTTTGCGGTGAAGATAGACATTTTCAGAAACCCGTTTGTTAATAAACTGCGCATGACTTTTTTATTATCCGGCTGATATTAAATTCTTTACAGAACCAGTAATTCAAGTATGCCGGTTTTCTTGATAACTTTTATTTGTTACGATGAATTTCGCTGGATTTAATCGGGGCACTTTTATTTAATTTGCGGCCTAACCCGAATACAGCAATGGGCGCTTTTGTCATCAGCAAACGTTTTAACGGCGACTATAAATTCATTTTTGCTTCCCGCAAGGGCAAGACGATCTTTACCAGCATCGGCTGTAAATTCAAATCGGATTGCGAGCAGATGATTGCCGGAATACGCGATAACACCGAACTTTTCACGTTCACCAAAGTGCGCAATGCCGCCGGAAAATACTTTTTCAGGCTCTCGAAAGACGGTTTGGTTTTGGCCAACAGCCGGAAATATTCGACCGAGCTCAGGCTGGCCAAAGGCATCGAGGAAATCCACAAATACGTCTCGATGGCCGAAACGCTGGATTTTTCCGAAAACGATTCCGTGTTTCCTGACGAGGGCGAAGTTTTTCCGGTTGCGGAAGAAATGGATTGAAGCGATAGCATTAAATCTGCGGAAGCGGATCAAATTGCAAAATCGACAAATAACGGCTTATGGTCACTGTGCATTTTCCAGTCATCGTAAGTGCCTACCGCGACGTTTTCGAGTTTTTCGGTAAATGCTGCCGATGCGAAACAATAGTCGATGTGATACGGCTTGTCTTTGTGCCGGTACATGTAGAGCGTCGGTTGCGTTTCCTTTCCCTGTAACTCGCCGTGGAATTTGTGATAGGAACTGCATATTCCGTGGTTTTCAAGTTTTTTTACCAACGCCGAATGGTTTCCTTCCCGCCGCGGCTTGTCCCAGATGGTATTGCTGTTGAAATCGCCGATCCAGACTGATTCGTTTCCCGGCAGCAGTTTTTCGTAATGCTTCAGCGCTTTCCAGATTTGGGTCACATAAGCGCCTTCTTTGTCTGTAGGATTGTTGGCCCAGACCGCAAACAACAGGAAATCGAATTTCCCGCCCGTTACCCGAATCGGAAGAATGTTTTTGAAAGTGGGCTCATGGCAATCGAGGAGTTCGAACCGATGGTATCCGTATGAAAAAACTCCGAGCCCTTTGTGCGGGTTGTCGCCATGCCAGAGCATATCGTCGGGCAGTGGCGTACTTTCGTGAAACTTCAGCTTTTCCGGATTTTCACATTCGGGGACAATCAAAATATCGGGCCGGTGCGCCAGGATGTGCGGGGCTTTCTTCCGGAAAACCATATTGCAGTTCCAAGTTGCGATTCTCATCTTTGATCGGTTATTTTCGTGAAGATAGAGATTTATTGCGGCGCAGGCATTTCAATTCCATGAAAAAAAAATTAAAACCATTTGTAAATGTCGTTCATATTTTTAACTTTGTAAAACAAAGTACTTTTAATTATTAATTTGATTTTAGGCTTTGTATCAAACTCTTTTTTAATATAAACTAAATTGAAATGATGGCACACAGAAAAAATTTGATTGCTTCGGTTGACTTTGTCCGATTTAGCAAATCCGTGCTGGCAGGCGCCGGAATCGCATTTATCCTGATCCTGCTTTTTATCCTGCCGGTTGAAGGAAAACCCGAGTGGGGAAAATGGTGGATGATCCGACCGCTTATAATCGTTCCCATCGCCGGAGCGGGCGCGGGCGCACTCTATTATTTTATGGGCCCGTTGCGGCGATTGGGCGGCTGGAATGCATTCGGTGCTTACGCAGTTTGCCTCGTGGTGTACGTTTTTGCTTTATGGATCGGCACCGTTTTAGGTTTGGACGGCACATTATGGAACTAGGTTGTCCGTTTAAAAAGAAGAAAGCAGTAGATCGGCGCCACGATAAACCAGCAGACGGACAATTGATCGAAGACAATTTCGTTGGTAAAGATTCGATCGTGCGGGAAATTTGGGGAAAGGGCGACACAATTCTGTTCATTTTTGCCGGAGCCGCCGCTGAATTCGCCCTGAGCAAAGCGGTCGATTGGCTGTATTTTACCGGTCGGCTTCCCGCGGATCCGTTGGGACGGCTTTTCTCGACGGTTTCCTATGCACGTAAAATCGTTTTTTCGGATAAAAAATCGGCGTGGCGCGCTATTGATGCCATGGCGGCAATTCATGCCGACGTCGAAGCCAAGCGCGGAACCAGCATTCCGGACTGGGCTTATCGCGATGTGTTTTTTATGCTGGTCGATTACTCGATCCGATCATTCGAAGTGCTGGAACGCAAGCTCGATAGCGCCGAAAAGCAAGAAGTATTCGAAGTTTTTTACGGTGTCGCCAACCGGATGGGCGTAGCCGGATTGCCCGAAAATTTTGCCGCGTGGGAAAAGATGCGCCGCGAACATCTTGAACAGAATCTGGAGTACAGTAATTATACGGCGGACCTTTTTCGCCGCTACCGAAAACATCTTGGCATTGTGCGCTACAAAATCATGTTGGAAACGCAGGTATTGCTGGTTCCCGAAAAAGTCCGCGATTTGCTCGGTTTGGGAAAAATTTCGTTTGTAAAAGTTTTGATAGCAGGTTACAAGCTCAGCCGGATTCTTCGATTAGACCGCTTGATAAGAGCGCTCATTCTGCCATCGGCTTACAAAAAGGAAATCCTGGCGCTGGACCATGGGCCGAAACGCAGCGCTTAATCGTTCAACCCTTTCCCGTCGAGGATTTGCGCAACGTTTTTTTCAATTCGCGAGATCCGGGTTTTGGACTGCTTGGGTTGGGAAAAATGCAGCAGATAACCTCTTTGGCGACCCGGAGTCAGCGCTTCAAAAGCAGTTTTCAACGCCGGATTTTCATCGAGTTTTTGTTGGAATTCTTCGGGAATACTGAACTCGGCAGTCTTTTTTAATTCGACTTTCAATCCGGCTTTTTCGACTTCGACCGCTTCGTAGATGTAAGCCTTGATGGTGTCTTTCATCGCAAGAATTTCATCGACACCCGTAAACCGTATTTGACGCGCCGATTGCACGTGCTCTGTTTGCTGGACAAGAATGCGGTTCGAATCCTGAAGCAAAACGCCTTTAAAAAAAAGCAGCGCACAGTAATTCTTGAACTCATGGATCAGCACGATGTTGTTTCCCTTGAAAGTATAGGTGGGCGAACCCCATTTCAGTTCCTCGGTGAGTTGGCAATCGAGTGCGATTTTTCGCAATTGCTCCAGTTCGTCCTGCCATTTTTTTGATTTATCGAAGTAGAAATCGACGTTCGGGTTCATGATTATCGGATTGATGGAATAAAGTTAAGGAATACGGTAGTCATTCCCAAAACCAGCCAGATATTTCCAAAAAAAAGCAGCCGTTTCATCGCGAGCTTCCCATGGCGCGAAATCGTCAGCGGCAATGCGATTGAAGTTCAGCCCACCAGATGTTCGCAGAAGCAAAAAAAACTTTTGCGAATTTTTCGAGTGATCAATTTTAAAGTCGTTTTGTAAAACTTGTTTGCGAAATTGAGCGCACTTCTGCCAACACACACATACTAAGCAAAATTGTTTGCCAGTTAGGTGATTTGAGCACGCAAAAACCTTATCTTCACCGAAAGAACTCGGCCCACATTTTCCACGACCTCGCCTAGCGCGGGACCGTTACCAGTAATTGTATAAACTATGAAACTATCATCGAGCTTTTTAGCATTAGTCTTTTGTATTTTTAGTGGCGTCGGTAAAATATTCGCAATCAATAAAAATTCTACAGAAACCTGTTCCCGAATACAAAAAGATACGATTAAAAGAAATGAATTTACCGTATATAAGGTTGAAAAAGATACCTTATTAGATAACGGATTAAGACTAATTATCGCAAATGAAAATATTCCGGGAAAATATGTTGTTCAATATCTTGATTTTGGGAGCGTCGTAGTTGCAAATTATTATGCCGATGTAAAATCTTCCATAAAGGTATTGAAAGGCGATAAAGTTATTTTCGATAATGTGTTCACAAAAAACACATTACCTGAAATCCCGATATTTAAACTACTCAATAAATCGATATATAAAGGCGCAAAATTTCTTTACGATTCTAAAGACCAAATTATAATTCAATCTACTGTATATGTGCCGAATACTGATTGGAGTTACGACTTTCAGACAACAATAAATTCAACGGGAAAAAGCGATACAAAATGGATAGATTATGAAGCTGAGTAAAGTCGACTGCTGCCAGCGCGCCAAGCGACTTACCCCGTAATTGTCAAATCTCAACATTTTCATTAAGTTTGTCTTATCTCAAAACTCACCTTTCGGTCAACGCACTGAAGTTTCCTTCTTGCCGAAAAAACTCTGCCTTTGCGAAACTCAGTCCGTTTTCATGAAATTTAGGTAACCTATAACATAATTTACCTTTTATTTTTTTAATTTTAAACAAAAAACAATGAACTCCTCGTTTAAGCAAATACTGGGCGTACAAGACTTTCAGGAACCTTCCAAAATTATCGAATTTTTAAAAAGCCACGACAGCACTCAGGATTTTTCAAATTCCGATCAAAAATTATTCGAAAGTAATGGTGATTTTAAATTGTGGGTTATCACATCCGCATCCGATATATTCATCGTTAGGGATGATGGATTTAAATTGAAAATTCTTTTGCGAAGGAAAAAAGCGAATTTTGAATTCCAAATTATTCGAGATAATCGCACTCCGCGTTTATTCATTAATAATACAATAACGACATTGCCGATTAATACTTCCTTAACAGGAAGTACCGAAACGTTTACTGAAACATTAAATTACGTACTAGCAAAATGATGGATACTTTGTGGGAAGATTTCCGGCTGTTTATTTCAACAAACGATCAGCCTGAACAAAACAAAATTTTGGTTTCTTTATTGACCGTATTGATATTTGCGTTGGCAATATTTCTTTTGTCGGCATTAATCAACAATCTTCGAAATGTCAACTTATTAAAACTGCCCAACTATAGGCCATGGATCGCTTTCAAATGGATTATGGGAGCGGTACTTTTAGATTTTATTCTTTTGGCGACAAAAATCACCAATTACAATATTGTCAGTTTTTTGGTCATTGCCATGGTATGGGATAATATTTATCAAAAGCTATTCAATCAAGCGAAAGAAAAAGAAATCGCGACGTTGGATAGTATCGATGCACAATAAATCCACAACTGCTACAGCAACGTTAATCAGGATTGACTCTTTTAATCGTTAGGACATTTCATTACGGAATTTGTTCATCTTCACTCATTCCTAAAGTACGTGTTATCGCTCTATTGCAAATATTAACGGCAGCAGCCAACTTTAACTACGAAACCAAAACGGTAACGATAAACCAGTCCGTTAGCGGAAATCTAAATCTTATGAAAAAAGCAGTAATTCTGTCGCTGTTACTTGCAACATTGGCAACGATTGCCCAAAACAAAATCGAAAAGCTTCAATATGGAAAAACGGCAATCCCGATTCCCGAAACCTGCGCTGCAGAATCAGTATCCAAAATAAACGATTGCAACGGGTTTTCAGCAATGTGGTTTGCCGTTGAATCCGCAGGAAGCGGTATGCGAAAAAAGACTTTGAAACAGATCGAGCAACAAATTAAATATACTGCAAAGCAAAACATAAAATTTAATTCCCAAAATCAGTTATTCGAAGGCATGCGGTACGAAATGGAAGATGGATCCTATAGAATAGTCGGTTTTGGAGAAATCGATACTATGCCGATAATGGTAATCCTTGGCTTTAAAACTGAAGTTAAAACAAATTCGGACTTAACGGACTTCGATAAAAACTTCATCATGTTTATTTGAGGCTTTATTAACAGTAATCTTAATTTTATGAGCATACAGGATCAAATCAAGGAATACATTGCCGGCCAGCCCGAGCCAAAACGCAGCGATATGCAGGCGCTGCACCGCATTATCCAGGAAATAAGGCCTGGTTGCAGACTATGGTTTCTCGATGGAAAGGACAGTGAAAATAAAACGGTTTCCAACCCTAATATCGGATATGGATTTTATACGATAAAATACGCTGACGGAAAAACCCGTGAATTTTATCAGATTGGGCTGAGTGCAAACACAACCGGAATATCGGTTTATATCCTGGGCCTGGATGATAAGACTTTTTTGGCCAGAACCTATGGTGAAAAAATCGGTAAGGCGAATGTGACCGGCTATTGTATCAAGTTCAAAGCCCTCAAAAATATAAATATTGAAACCCTCGAAGCGGCGATACGAGCCGGCTTTGAAGCGCAGGATGAAAAGATGGGCTAAATCATGATGCCGGCCGGAAAAGCATCCATAATTTCATTGACAGAAAACTTGTGTGATACAGCTTTAAATTGATTATCGTTTTTAAAGATTAAATATGAAAAAAAATTCACTGATACGAATGGACAATGTCGGTATTGTCGTGGAATCCCTGGACAACGCTATTTCTTTTTTCACCGAACTTGGCCTGAAGCTCGAAGGTCGGAGCATGATTGAAGGTGAATGGGCAGGCCGCGTCACCGGACTCGGAAACCAGCGCGTCGAGATCGCGATGATGGTTACGCCCGACGGCAACAGTAAGCTCGAACTTTCAAGGTTTCTCGATCCCGAGGTGCTTTCTGACCACAGGAATGCTCCGGTAAATTCGCTCGGCTACCTGCGGGTCATGTTTGCTGTTGAAGACATTGACGAACTTGTATCCAGGCTTATAACGCATGGCGCAGAGCTTGTTGGCGAAATCGTCCAATACCAAAACATCTATCGGCTTTGTTACATTCGCGGAGTCGAAGGAATTCTTATCGGACTGGCCGAAGAACTCGGGAATAAATAGCCTAATATTAAATTTTCTTCTAAAAAACTTTGCGAAACCAATTAGTTGCGCTTATATTTGCAACCAATTGGTTTCTAAAAATAAATTTTAACCGCATGAGACGAGACATTTACCAGGCAATCGCCGACCCGACGCGGCGATCCATCATCGCACTGATCGCGCTGCAGGCCATGACGCCCAATGCAATTGCCGAAAACTTCAACACAACCCGGCAGGCCGTTTCCAAACACCTGCGAATACTTACCGAATGCGAACTGGTAAAACAGGTACAGCAAGGCAGGGAAATCTACTATTCGCTCGAAATCGAAAAAATGAAAGAGATCGATTTATGGTTGACCCAGTTCAGGAAGCTCTGGGAAATCCGGTTCGATCAGCTCGACAACGTATTATCAACTCTTAAAAAACTGAAAAAATGAAAAACAACGATCAGCAATTGGATCTGACTCTCGACAAAGCGTCAAAAAAAGTATTTATAACCCGAGAATTCGACGCCGGGCTTTCACTGGTTTGGGACGCATTCACCAAAGCCGAACTGCTCGACCAATGGGTTGCGCCAAAACCCTGGACCTCGAAAACCAAATTTATGGATTTTGAAATCGGCGGACAGCGTTTTTACGCCATGGTAAGCCCTGAAGGAGAAGAGCGCTGGTCAATCCAGAAGTACACTTCGATCAGCCCGAAAACCAATTTCAAACTCTCCAACGCATTTGCTGATAAAGACGGAAATCCCGAACTTCCGGGTTCGGAATGGGATTACACCTTCAGCGAGGAAAACGGCAGGACAAAAGTCAGCATCACCATTTATAACGAATCGCTTGCGCGTATGGAAAGAATGATCGAACTCGGTTTCAGGGAAGGATTCGCAATGTCGATCCAAAACCTCGAAAACCTGTTGGCGGAGCTATCGTGAAAAATGCAACCGCAAAACCAAACCAACAAATGCCGATGGATGATAACCGCCGGCATTTTTTTCGAAAATTTTCATCATGCTGACAATCGTCAACCCCTGAAATCGCCCAGGAGCTGGTCCAGAACTTTCAATATTCCGAGGTTTTCGCTTTTGTGCCTTTCCTGCCGAAGTTCCTCGAGAATGATATCGCGGTCTTCGACGGGCATTTTCCGCAATTGGTCCCGGACTTTGCCGGCTTCTGTAAATTGATAGGGAGTAGTTTTTAATTTAAGAATTATGCTTTTAGTTTCCATAGTGATTAAACCATTAAAAGTAAATTGCACTTGCTTAGACTAATTTTCAAATCCAAAATTACTATGCTTTTTGCAAAAGAAATTTTAAAGAACCAAATTCAAAATTTAAAATCCTGTTAAATCTTCCGGGTTGTCAACAACCAGCAAAATGGTTATCTTCACCAAAGCAATCCGGCAGCCTTACCGCCAATTAAATTATATGAATTCCCAATTTAAAAAAGCCAAACTCACGGATATACCGCAAATCTGGAAAATCCTGCAACAAGCCATCGCACGGCGCAAAGCCGACGGCAGCGACCAATGGCAGAACGGTTATCCGAATCCGGAAACCATTCGGGACGACATCGAAAAAGGCAACGGATTTGTACTCACGGACGGCGAAACGATTATTGCCTACAGCGCAGTAATCATCAACGACGAGCCGGCCTATTCTGAAATCAACGGGAAATGGCTGACCAACGGCGATTTCGTTGCGGTACATCGTGTTGCAATTTCGGAAGATTATATCGGTCAAGGACTGGCGCAGAAAACCTTCGGCTTCATTGAAGATTTCGCCTTCAGCCAAAACATCAAAAGCATCAAGGTCGACACCAATTTCGACAACGCGGCCATGTTGCGGATTTTGGAAAAACTGGGCTATACCTATTGCGGAGAAGTCCATTTTTGGGGAAGCGCAAGAAAGGCTTTCGAAAAAGTGCTGAATTCCCCAGGCGACAATTCAATCGGAATTTAATACGGACATTAAAATCCAGGTCAATTCGAATTTTAAACGAAAGTTTCCGCAAACGGTGTCGTTTACCAGAATTTGAAACGCTTTCAAAATGCCTTATCTTAGCCAAAAGATACTGATGGACCGAATCATGGAAACAAATGAACATTTCAGGAAACTCGAACGCATGTATTTATCGGCTCCGGTCAACACCGAAATCTACAACGGAATCCAAATCAGCGTTACCGTCGAAAGAGCCGAACTCGATTTGATGGTCGAACCCAAATTTTTCCATGCCGCCAATGCCATCCACGGGTCGGTTTATTTCAAGATGCTTGACGACGCGGCTTTCTTCGCGGTCAATTCTGTAGTGCCCGACGTTTTTGTCTATACGGTTTCGTTCCAGACACAACTGCTTCGGCCGGTAACAGGAGGAATGATAAAATCGGTCGGCGAGCTTAAATTCAAGTCGCAAAACCTGTTTATCGCCGATTCGGTCCTGTATGACGAAAAAGGCAAGATCGCAGGCCGCGGAACCGGAAATTTCATGAAGAGCAAAATCGGGTTGACGGAAGATATCGGTTACAAATAGCGAGACAAAGTAAGAAGTTATTTTGTAAATTTACCAAAATCAAAGGGATGGATATTTTATTCGGCATTTTACTTGGCATCGCCGGGATGATCGTTCTGGTTATGATCATCGCGCTTTTCAGCAGAAAAAACTACGACGTCCGGAGCGAAATTGTCATCGATGCGCCAATCGCAAAAGTTTTCGCCTATATCCGGTTTTTGAAGAATCAGGACCATTTCAACAAATGGGTCATGGCCGATCCCGATATGAAAAGGGAATTTAAAGGAACCGACGGCGCTGTCGGATTTATTTACGGCTGGAACGGAAACAAAAAAGCCGGCGAAGGCGAAGTCGAGATCAAAGCCATCGACGAAGGGAAAAGCGTCACGACCGAAATCCGTTTCATTCGTCCGTTTGCGGCTGTAGCGCAGGTTGTTTTCACGGTCGAGCCGACAGGTCCAAACCAGACCAAAGTAACCTGGCACAATGCAAGTGCCATGAAATATCCGATGAATGTCATGGTGCCGATAGTCGAGAAAATGCTCCCTAAAGACATGCATATCAGCCTTTCCACGCTGAAAAATATTCTTGAAAATAATCCGTAGTGGCAAAACGCATCCTGATTTTCCTTTGTCTGGTATTGGCGGGCTGCACCGAAACAGGTTTCAGGCCCGAATGGACGAAAGAAAAGTCGCCCGAAATTTTTACGGCGCGGTTTGAAACCACAAAAGGTGATTTCGATATTGAAGTCGTCCGGAAACGTTCGCCACTGGCTGCCGACCGGTTTTATCAGCTGGTGTGTCACAAGTACTACGATAACGCAATTTTTTACAGGGTAGTTCCGGGTTTTGTGGCCCAGTTCGGCAATACCGATTCTTCGTTAATGAATCAATGGCGTTCAGTTAAAGTACCGGATGAGCCGGTAGTCTATAGCAATAAAAAGGGTACGGTGAGTTTTGCCCGTTATGGTGCCGGAACGCGCGACCTTGAGTTATTCGTAAACCTGGCCGACAATACGATGCTCGATACCCTGGACTTTGAAGGCGTCAGGGGTTTTCCGGCTATCGGCAAAGTCGTGAAAGGTATGGAAACGGTGGAAGCCTTATATTCCGAATATGGCGAAAAAACGATGAGCGACGGGAATTTATATCTGGATCGTGCAGCGTTTTACCGGTCTTTTCCGAAACTCGACCTCATCAGAAAAGCTTATCTTCTCGAAAGGCAATGAAGTGCAAGACATAAAATGCTCAACATTTACGGTTTAAAAACCTGAACGCCGTCCAACGGTTTTTTCGCGGTCTTGCTTTCGAACATCGCAATCATTTCGTTGGCTTTTTCTTCCTGGCGGATCGATTTCAATGACTGCGCATACCGGTAGTAATAAACGTCGTCCAAGTCGGTCGTCATTGCGAACAACTCTGAATACCATTTGGCAGCCTTTGCCAGATCGCCGTCAAAAAAGCGGCTGTTGGCGACCCTTTTCAGCAATTCAACCGATCGATAGCCTTTGTTCAGGATTCTTTCGTAAGTATCGGTTTTGTTGATGTAGGCCAGCACTGGCTTTGCTTCCGCGACAACCGGATCCGTTTTTATCTGTGGGGTGAAAGGCTTGGTCGGAATCACGACATCGGTTAAGGCGACGGGGTTTTCGGCATGTAAATCCCATCCGGCCGGCTGAATTTTTAAAGCGTCGGTTTTCTTCCTTATTTTGACATATTTCGGGGTTACGGTCCGGGTATTATTGGGTCCGAGATCGTTGGTCGCCACAAGCGACAGGCTTTTGACGTCATACGTCGAAATACGGCCTCCAAAGGTCATGTTGATTCTTTCTTCGACATGGTAGGATACGATGACACTATCATATTTTGCGGCAACCGCATCTACTTCTTCACTGATCGGCCTGCTGCTTTTCTGGGCGAAACAATGTATCGAAAACAAGCTCACGAGAGCTGTTAAAGTAGGGATATAATTTTTCATACTATCGGATTATTAGGGTTATAAACCGTATAAAACCAACGACAAAGGTAATTTACGCTCTAATTATCGCCTTATTTTTCCTACCAATAGCTTCAAAAAACGTTAAAGTGCAGTTTCGGCCCAATAACGAAATTTTCGACCCGTAAAAAATGCATTTGGCCGAGTGAATTAAGTGTTTTACGTCTTTATTTCGATTCGATGCAACAAAAAAACCTGGAAATTTTTGTGCAGTCAAATAACTGCGTTATATTTGCAGTCAAATAACTGCATAATGGAAACAAGAAGAGATGTTTTTCAGGCCATAGCCGACCCGACGCGCAGGACCATATTGAGTTTAGTCGTCCTTCAAGCACTGACGCCTGGAAATATCGCCGATAATTTTGATTCGTCGAGGCAAACCATTTCAAAACACATCAAAATATTGAGCGAATGTAATCTGTTGCAGCAAACGATGGCCGGCAGGGAAATTTATTATCAGTTAAATCTCGAGAAAATGAAGGAAATTGCCCAGTTCATCGAGCCGTTCCGTAAAATATGGGATGACAGGTTCAATAAACTCGAAAACATCATGAAAAACCATAAACCCGAAAACTAATGGAGCAAAAGACAAAAATCGACGCCGGGCAAGGCAAACAGGACATCGTGATCACACGCGAATTCGATCTGCCGCTCGAACTGCTTTTCAAAGCCTTCACCGATCCCGAAATCGTAACGCAATGGATGGGAACGAAAGTTCTAAAACTCGAAAACAAAAAACATGGAAGCTGGGAATTCGAAACTTCCGAGGTAGTTTGCTATTCTTTTATAATCTTAAAATAATGGATAGAATTGTTTATGATGGCTTTAATTATGTATATTCCTGATGTAATATCTTTGAGCGATAATTCAGTTATGTTCTTATTCTGTTTTAATATTACTTTTCCGGAAATATCAATTATTTCCACTAGCGAAATTTGAAAATTATTAGGAACATCGAAATAGATGTAATCTTTAGTTGGAACTGGATAACATGACAGTGTATATTGGAAACCTTGCGATATTCCTAGATTAGAACAAATGACCTCTGATAAATTGATAGAATTTTCATTTGTCCCGTTTCCAATTTCTCCAAAATAGTTGTATCCAATTGCATTTAATACTCCGTCATTTTTCAGGAAAAGTGTATGAAAACTATCAGTCTTGACATCATTCCAATCTGTTTGCGCATTGAAAAGCGAAGGTGAAGTTAATCCACTACCGAACTTGTAAAGTTGCCCTGTGGATTTCATTGCAAAAGAATAGTAACGCCCAGCTTCACATTTAATCCAATTTGTTGCTAACCCTGCTTGTACTGGAACAAAAGAATCGGTAGTGTTTCCAGTACCTAATTCCCCTTCGGTGTTTCCGCCCCAAGACCACAATTTCCCATCACTGGTTATGCCCAAGCTATGACTTTCCCCCGCAGAAATAGAAACCCAATTTGTGAATTCTCCAATCTGAACGGGCTGCGTTTTATTTTCGGTTGTACCATCACCAAGCTGGCCAATATTATTTCTTCCCCATGCCCATAAAGTTCCGTCGGATTTTATCCCAACTGTAAATATCAAACCAGTTGCAACTGTTTGCCATGTATCATTTCCAATTTGCTGTGGAGAATTTTGATTTTGATTATTATTTAAACCCAATTGCCCAATATTGTTATTGCCCCAAGTCCATAATGTTCCATTGTTTTTAATAGCTAAAGTCAAATATTGACCACATGTAACAGAATTCCAATCGGTATCAAAACCAATCTGAACAGGAACATTTTTACTAATAGTTGTACCATCGCCCAATTGTCCTTTTTGGTTTCCACCCCAAATCCATAACGTTCCATCATCTTTAATTGCAGCTGTATGATCCCAGCCGCATGAAACCGATACCCACTTTCCGTTTGTTTCTATTTGCGTAGGTAAATTTCTATTCGCTTCTCCACCATCAATATTCCAATCGGTTCCAATACCTAATTGTCCTTCTTCATTATTTCCCCATGCCCAAAGTGTTCCATCGCCCTTGATAGCAGCAGAGTGATAATATCCACAGGCTATTTTATCCCAACATTGAGCATGCAAAATCATAGCGGGAAATAAAATAAATAGAATTAATTTTTTCATCTGTATGATGTTTGTTAATTGTTTGATTAAATTACGCCAATGGTCTCGCGCTAGGCGAGGTCGCGGAATTTTTGGAACCGATTATTTTCGGTTACCGCGGAGCAATTTATGGAAAAAAGAGTTTGCTTTTACCTAACGGTCCAGCATCTTGCTTAGCGTGTGTTATAGGCGGTTTACAGGAATTTCTTTTTCAAGTCCATCATTCCGTGAAGAATTCTAACTATTTCAATTTCGCCTTTTTTTAGTTCTGTAAAAAATATAATATGCTCGTTTGACTTATACCCGTATATATTTTCAATTCCTATTTCATACTTCTTTCCAAAATTTGGATTGTTAGCCAAATCTTGACAGGAAGCAAGCAATAATAAGTAATATTTGTCCGCTTGCTTTTCAGACCATTCATCAAAAGTATAATCCCAGATTTTCGCTAAGTCATCGACAGCTCTATTGGATAATTTGTATTTACCCATTTGCTTTTTTCTTTGATTTTAGATCCTGTAGAAATTTTCTCGGATCAAAATTTTCAGCAATTCCGCTATCAAGGCCTTCCTGGATTGCATTTCTAAGCACTATGACTTTTTCTTCTTCTTCTTCAAGCAATCTTAGACCAGCCCGAACAACCTCGCTAGCATTTGAGAAGCGTCCTTTTGAAATACTGGTTTCGATAAAACTTTCAAAGTGATTTCCCAGAGATATTGATGTATTCTTTCCCATTTTACTTTAATTTATTCAAAGTTACCAAATTTTGGTAATTAAGCAAATATCGAGAGATGAATTTTGAAGAAATCGCCTATAACGGTCTCGCGCTAGGCGAGCGTTGCCCGAGAAACAAAGCTGAGTAGTTTCGGCTGGACAAGACAAACGTAATAAAAAAATGTCGCGGCTGGATATTAACGGGCAATGTGGCTTAGCGTGTGTTAGCAGCTGCCTCACTTCTTCGCCATTTAATATTCCTCATATCTGTATACTCTATTATTCCAAGTTTTGAATTGAAAGTAAAATTGGTTATCCATCCTTCAACATTAATTCCCGAATAGTCTGCTTTATTGCTGTCGCAAAAGTAAATAGAGTCATTTACTTTTTTAATGTTATTTATACTATCATTGAAAAATGTTCCAATAAAAGAGATTTCCAGATTACTGTAACCAGTCGAAGATTTTATTGCCTTAACAAAATCTTGGTCAAATCTAGTTTTTCCATCACTTGTAAGAGCAAATTGATGATAACTTCCTTTGCTAAATAAGTACGAAATAGATAAATAATTCGTGTTTGAATAACCTAAAGAATAACTTCTCGTCGAATCACTTTCTTTAACTGGAACCTGAAAAATGATTGTATCTCTTTCTTTACGTTCGGAGATAAAAATTACTGTATCGGTTTTGTTGAAAGGTTTAAACCAGATAAGTTCATCCTCGTTAAAATTTTTCACTTTGTAGTTATGATCATTGCAACTAATTAGTATAAATGAGATTGCGAGGAATAATATCAGCTTCATTTTTTGATAAAAGTTCATTTAGGTTGCTGCTAACGGTCTCGCGCTAGAAAACGTAGCAGAAAATCGAGCTGCGTAGTTTCGGTGAGCGGAGAACTAAATTAGTGAAAAAAGTTGCGGTTAGAAACTGCCTGCTATGTTTTTTAGCGTGTGTTAGCGGGCGTTCGTTTTATTTTTAATTGATAAATAATTTCCCATAATATAATTGAGAAGAGTGCAATGCAAGTAATTGCGGTTACAATCCCATACGGATCAGAATTCTTTGGATAATATCCATAATCAACGTATGCAAGCGCCGCAAATAAACTAATATATGCAACTGCTATTGACGATAAAATATTCAGAATAATATGAAGCTTTAAAAACAGAAATGTATATAAAATATTGAGAATTGAAAAAGCAATAATAACAGCAGTGTAAACATCACTAAAAAAGTCAGAAAATCTAAGAATACCAATTACGACTAACCAATAAATTATAAAAAAAATGCTGTAAATGAGTAATCGCTTTTTTAGCTTCATGTTTCGAGTATTTATTCGCAATCTTGGGAATGCCCGCTAACGGTCTCGCGCTATATTTAGTGGCGTATTTGAAACCGTTTGGTATCGGAAATATAAGAAATTATTTGGCGGAACAAAGTTCCGGCTAGTTAACGGTTAGCCATGTAATATAGCGTGTGTTAGCAGCAGTAATGTCAATGCTTCTTTAAAAAATTTTGCATATATATTGAATCTTCTTTAAAATTATAATTTGATAAATCTTCTTGTTTGATACAAAGTTGACCAAGTTGACCAAGATTTAACCGTGTTGCAGATACCGAATCATGTTTAACCTGATTACATAAAGATTGAAATGGTAAAAACTGTTTATTTTCATCATTAGCAAAAGGATATTTGAATATTAATTTTTCTCCATTTTCAAAAGTTATCCTGACACTTTTATAATTTCCGCAATACCATAATTTTTTGGACCTTTTAAACATAAAATCTTTAGCAGTTTTACCATTGCATAACTTTTCGATTGAATCAATTGTGGATTTATCTATTTTGGTTTGACAATTATCTAAATGATCCGATTCAAATTTTTTAAATAAAATCTGCGTGAATCCTGTTTTATCAGTACTTGAATAGATTTCAAAATTTCGAGCATTTGTAAAATAAGTTAGCACTTCGATTTCTTTAATTTGATTTGAATTTTGACAACTAATCGACAAGAGAAAAGCTATAATGTAGAATAGTTGTTTCATAGTTCAAATGCTGAATATTATTGCTGCTAACGGTCTCGCGCTAGACGAAGTCGCGGCGAGAGCGGACTGAGTTGTTTCGGCTAAGATAGAGTTTTTGCGTGAGCAGAAACATGATTTTTAACGCTCGCCAGCGATTTTGTTTAGGGTGTGTTGGCGGCAGTTAATAATAATATTTTTTTCGGCCAATTTTATTCCGGTTCTCAACTAAGAAGCTTACTATGAAATCTGCAGTTTCATCTAGAATTTTGTCATCATAGACTAACGAATTTGGAATTCTTAAAGTTAAATAGCCTTTTAAAAAAGAGTAATAAGTACGTTTTAAATCGGCTCTGGCTTGATTTACATTGAAATTATGATGCGCGCCATCAACTTCTATATTTACTTTCGCTTCTGGAATTGCTATATCTATCTGTTTATGACCATCGTATTTTTCTAATTGAGCTGGAACGTTTCTTTGCTTTAATGCAAAATATAATCTTATCGTTTCTTGTGAAGTTTTATCTTGCATTTGATCAATCCATCGTTGATGCTCAATACAAAGGTTTACGCCATAAAATTTCTCGGAAAAATCATTTACTCCATAAGTAATGTTTTCGCCACATTCATTGCAGTTATACATAGTCATGAATTTTAAGATCAAACTTCAATTTAATTGCCGCCAACGGTCTCGCGCTAGGCGAGGTCGTGTGTTTTGGAACTGAGTTCTATCGGCAAGATAAGAGTTTTTTCGTGAGGAAAAACTCAAGGCAACCTAAACAGCTAACGATCTTCGCTTAGCGTGTGTTGGCGGCAGTTTAATTACCATAATACTTTTTATATTCGCCTTCTTTTACAATTTCGCCAGTTTTTCCGTTTAAAAATTTCGTAGTGTATAAATAGTTCTGTATATCTTTATAATAGCTCACTCTCCAGGTTTTACCGACTGTATCTCGTTCAACCCTAGTGTTATTGAGTATAATGCCGTGACCAATAACTCTACTTGATGGCAGTTCTACATGTACAGAGTTCAAATAATCGCAAACTTGACCGAAATTGAATTCAAAGTCCTTTTCATAATCTTTTTGCTGTAATATCTGCCCTGACTTGTCGTAAAAATTCCATAGGCCTGTCGGGAATAATATACCTCCGTAACGTTCAAGTGAAGTATTCTTTTCCGTAAACGAAAAGCTTACTTCATTTCCTTTTTTTAATAAATATCCTTGTCCGTCAAAATAAGAAGTTACCGAACACAGCACATACCCACCGCTGTAATCGCACAGGTATAAATCTACTTTTGTAAACCCGTGTTTGGCACCAACGATTCCCGTTTTACGGTTTTTAACGCTGTCATAAGCTACATAGGTAACAAAACCATTGTCGTTATGAAAATCGATTTTTACATTTCCATTTTGTTGACTCTTTTGTTTGTATAGTACTTTCACATTCAATTTTTCCCAACCAGGCAAATTTTTATTTTCTATAATAAGCCTTTTTTCGGTATTACAGCTAATAAAAGCGATAGTTAATATAAAAAATAGTAATCTTTTCATCATGTTAATTCGAGTCTTGAATAAATTGCCGCCAACGGTCTCGCGCTAGGCGAAAGTTGCTGGATTAAACGGGCTGAGTCGTTTCGGCTAATGTAAACATTTTCGAGAAGAAAAATGTTCCGGCTGGCAAAAGCCAGCAATTTCGCTTAGCGTGTGTTGTGGGTAGTGCTCTTATTTTACCACAAAGATTATATCAGTTAGTGCAGAGAAACTTTGCGCTTTACCCTTGTAGCCAAATTCTACTTTTAAATCAGATATTTTCTTTTGAGAGAAACTATCTAAATAATTCAAAATAGCGGGTTTTAAAACGTCAATATTTCTTTTTAATTTCCATGATTCACCAAAATTTTCGGTATCTGCCAGTACTAAAAACAAACGGTTTTCTGATCCAAATCTCATTTCACCTTGATTTTCGTAGAGCCATTTTGCCAATACTAAAGGATTTTTTTGTGCTTCGTCAAGTATTTCGAGCTTCTGATTTTTCAGTGTTTTTAGGACATCTAAACAAAATGCGTCATTTCTATCTTTCATCTTTTCAACGATTTCGTAATAGATATCTTCGGGTTTAGCGTTTTTATCGAAACCTATGTTCGTTTCTTTTGCTTTTTTCTTCAGAAATGTAAGTTCAACTGGGAAACCTTTTTGCTTTCTTTTGTAAAACATGTATCCTGATGGAAGATAAGTTACTTTCAAGTCGAAAGGAATATTGTTGATGAAAAAATCTACACTTTTGATTTTACCAACTGTTGGCAAAACAGAATCATGCGATTTAAAAATATGTTCAATTAAGATACTGCTCCAGTGATTATACCAACTATTTAAAACATAGCCCTGCACCGCAGAACTGATTTCGGTTTCAAACTTTGACAATAAATTTTCATACGAAGGATTCGGAACTTTAACGTAGCGACTAATTAAGTACTTGTCGAGAGAATTTTGATAATCTCCGCCCCAAATGAAATTTTTAAGTTTATATAATTCTGAAACTAATTGTTCTGCATCCAGTTTATTAGCTTCTTCGTGATTTATCTTTCTAATGAATTTGTCTAGTAGTTCATGTGAACTATTAACGTCTTGAGAAAGTAAATCAAATAATTCTACAAAAATATCTCCCTGTTTATATGAGTTTAATTTTAAATTGGCAAAGTCTAGAAAAAGCGGAACTAATTCTTTTCTTAATATCGATTTGGTTTTTAGCCATAAAAGGCCATTAGTGTCAGAACTAAATTCCTCTAACTTTTCACTTTTACTTAAATCATCCCAATATTTAAAATTCTTCATTTACTAAATTTTGATTTTTGTTAGAGAACAGATAATGTTTTTCTTTTGGCTTACAAACAAATAAAATTTCTTGACTACCTGCAACACTACCTTTTCCACCACGACCATTGTGATATGTCTTGGTTTCAATCTTAACATTGCGATATTTAGAAAGAATTTTTGCAAATTCCTCCACACTAGGATAACTACGATTGTTGTAGCTAATTAACCAATGTGGAATTTCGTCGGAAAGTTCAAATAACTTCTCAAAAGAAGAAACAACTAATCTCTTTTTGTCAAACCCACTCACTCTTTGCGGTTCATAGCGTTTAATACCATTTACAAATTCTTTGTCTTTCCAGTATTCAGTGTAAGTTTCAAGTAAATGATAAAAGCCTTGATAATCTGCATGACTATCGCAGTAAGGAGGATCAAAGTAAGCTAAATCAATATTTCTTGTCTGTGGTAATAAATCTAAAATATCCTGATTGAAACTTTGATTTGCTTTTCTATTATCAAAAATAGCATCATTATATTTTGTTAATATTTCTTCGAAAATGCTTCGCAATGGTCTAATTAAACTTCTATTGCGTTTTATTCTTTCAGGATCGCTAGCATAAACTAATGCTTGTGTATGACCAAAATGTCCCATTGTTATTTTGCGGGTCATACTCCGGTTCATTACTGTATAAGCAAGTGCTTGCTTATATTTATTTTCTAGAAGGGGAATATTGGCTCGGAAATTATCGAGAAAAATTGCTTCGGACTTTTCGAAAAATATATTAGTGTATACCTCTTCAAACAATTTATAATTACTTTTATTTGGGGCGATTTGAAAAAGAATGTCTAAATCTTTTTGATTTAATTTTTCCGTTGAATTTTCAATTAACGATATACCTATTTGATTGTTAAAGTTTAGAAAGTCATTACAAATTGTATTAAACCCTAATTGTTTGAAAAGAAAAGCGACTGATTGTGAGCCAGCAAATGCATCTAGAGCTGTCGAAACTTTGGATGGAATAAATTTATTTATCCATGATAAATGGGTGTGTTTTGCGCCTAAATATTGAGGCTCAGGGAATTGGTGTTTGAAATATTGATATTCTTCGAAAAGCATACGATTAAATCTTTTTCATGTTGTACAAACATAATCATATTCTTTCTTTAAAAAACTTCATCGTTTAGACAGTTGTTCACAGCATTACCCACAACGTTCTCGCGCTAGGCGAGGTCGTGGTGTTTTGGAACCGAGTTCTATCGGCAAGATAGGAGTTTTTCTGGAATGAGAAACTTCCGGCAACTACATTGTTAACGATCATCGCTTAGCGTGTGTTAGTGGCAGTTTGTCCGAGTTATTTTTTTTATTTTTTTTTCATTGTTTTTTATTTTTTATTTATATTTTTGTGCCTTGCGTCTGGGAAGAGTCGCCAAGCGTCTCTATCATGGGAATAATTCCCTGAAACCAGTCGCTTTTTTTTATGTCTATAAGTCATGGTTTATTTTTGTTACATTGATGAATCAGGAACTCCGGAAATTCCTGGAAATACTAGCCATTATGTTTTGGCAGGATTATCCGTTCCCATAGCTTATTGGAAAAAAAGCGAAAAAGGTATTAATGCCATAAAGAAAAAATATGAACTGTTAGATTCCGAAGTTCATACTGGTTGGATTGTGAGAAAATATCTCGAGCAAAGTCGTATCAATAATTTTGAAGATCTTACTTACGCGCAGCGAAGATATGAGGTTTCAAAAATTCGTAAAGCTGAATTATTGAAATTACAAAAAAGTCCAAATCGCAATTTCTATAAGCAGGTTCGTAAGAATTATAAACAAACCGATGCATATATTCATTTGACTTACAATGAAAGAATGGAATTCATTCGTGAATTAGCGAATTTAGTTGGCGGCTGGTCTTTCGCTAGATTGTTTGCGGAGTGTATCGACAAAATTCATTTTGACCCGGTAAGATCAAAGCAGACTGTGGATGAACAATGTTTGGAACAATTGGTTTCGAGATTTGAAAAATACATGCAAATTCTTCAAGTAGCCAAACCTGAGGCCAAAATTTTTGGTGCTTTAATTCACGATAATAACGAAACTGTTTCCAGAAAGCATACTCAATTAATGAAAAAGTTTCACCAAAGAGGAACGCTTTGGACTAGGATTGAGCGAATTATCGAAACTCCAATGTTTGTGAATTCAGAACTTACAAGTCTTGTACAAATTGCTGATTTGTGTTGTTATGCACTACGGCGTTATTTTGAAAATGGCGAAACAGACTTATTTAATAGGATTGCACCAAGATTTGATCGTAAAAATGGAAAAATAGTTGGTGTAAGACATTTCGCTGAACCTTCTTGTATTTGCCAAGTTTGTAATTAAATTGCCACTAACGTCCTCGCGCCTTGTGACGTTGCCGAATGCCAGCGAGCTGTGTTCTTTCGGTGAATATAGAGTTTTTTCGTGAAGAAAAACTACCGGTGAGTTAACTTGTTGGCAATGTTCACAAGGCGTGTGTTACCGGCTGGCTTATAATTTTGAATAATAGTTTATAATGGAATCAACTATTTTATCAAAATCTGTTTCGTCATAATAGGTTTTAGATGTTTCAAACATTTCCGCAATTGAACTTCCAGCTTCATTATACCAAACACTTTGACCGCTTTTAAAGTCAGTTTTTTTGCGATCAATATTTTCTATCAACAAAGGAGAACCAAAAAAATCCTTTAATTCTTTAATAAAACTTTGAATATTTGTTCGGTTAAATGTTGGCCAATCATTCATTGCGGTTAAAAACAACTCAGCGATTTTTTTCAACGCGTGAGAATTTGAATCAGATTCTACTAATTCATAAAGTTCTGAATATGTTTCGATTTTGTTTTTCACGCATTCTTGGTAGCTTGCCGGTAACGTTCTCGCGCTAGGCGAGGTTGCCAGAAATCTAGCAGCGTTGTTTCGGTTAAGGTAATGTTTTTTTTGAAAAACAATTGTAACGGTTAACGTTCAACTGGCAATCTTGCTTAGCGTGTGTTGTGCGACGTTTAGACTTTAAGTATTCTTCGGCCACGCTTAACAAATTCTTCATAACTATCATAAACCGAATCTTCTCCTAATTCAATTTCTTTTTGTGCTTTACGATATCTATCCAAATCCCATTCTTTGGGAATACTTACGAAAATTTTTTCCGGATGATGATTGTTTATACCAAAGATATTTTTAGAAAGCCCATCGTGTAAAATTTCTATAGAATTTATAATTTTCAATTTTAAAACTTCTAATTCTGGATGAATAAATTCAAAATTCGGATCACGATTTTGGTTTAATATTTTTTGTACAAAATTGATTTCATCAAGATCAAACGTATGTGATGAAAATGAATTTGCTTTTAAATTACTGATTACGCGCTTAGTAAATAATTGAGTTCGAAATTTTTCGAATAATTTTCTATCCAGAATGATAGTTTCCTCATCATGAACAAAAGGTTTTTTAATCTTTCGCAAAGCAAATACTACAATTGTTGCCACTAAAATCAGGATTGCAATTATCCACAATTTTAAAGAGTAATTCCAAAACTCGAAAAATTCAGTTTGAAAATTTGTTTTATTAAAAAGCGATGCAACAAAATTGTATATAGCAGTAATCAAAATCACAATTAATGCAGCGGCAACATTGCTCCAAACAGGGTGTTTTAATTTTTTAGTTAGTCTCATGATTAAATGTTGCACAACGGTTTCGCGGTATGTGAAGTCGCGAATATTTTGGAACTGAGTTCTTTCGGTGAAGATATTGCTTTTTTTGGAAACCGCAGAACCGGCAAACGGTCG
>JBEHYS010000006.1:0-164091 GCA_048498055.1 Bacteroidota bacterium | reverse complement strand
TAGTGTTAATTGGAGTGCTTTTAATTTTGCTTCTTTCTCTGAACTCATTTTTCTCTGTGATTAAGTGCGTTTAACATGCGTAAAAATACTTCTTTTTTCGACGTCGGAAATGCGATTTGAAAGTATTTATAAACAAACAAAAATAGCCTGGAATTCCACCGAATATTACGGTTTTACCGCAACATTTATCAAAATTTGGTCGCTGGTCGTTAGCCGCTGGTGGCTGGAAGAACAGAAACACACGAGTCAAAGTAGTTATAATAACGGAACTGTACTTCCAGCTACCCAAAGCACAGCGAGACCAACGACCGGAGTGCAGCGGTACCGATTTTTTTCGTACTTTTGACCGACATTTTCCAATCCATGCAAAAAATCATTTCCTATCCCATATCAGTCGTTTATTACCTGTTTTTTGGGTTGTGCCTCGTGGTTTTTCATCCGGTGCAATGGATTTGCCTCAACGTTTTCGGCTATCAGGCGCACAAGAAAAGCGTCGATTACCTGAATTTTTGCCTGCTGCGGTGTACGCATCTGCTCGGCACGACTTATAAATTCGAATATCGCGAACGCGTCCCGAAAAATGTCCCGCTGATTATCGTCGCCAACCACCAGAGCTTATACGATATCATCGCGATCATCTGGTTCATGCGCCGTTTTCACCCCAAATTCGTCAGCAAAAAGGAACTCGGCAAAGGCATTCCGAGCGTTTCCTACAACCTGCGCCACGGCGGTTCGGTACTGATCGACCGGAAAGACCCGAAACAGGCCATTCCCGTCATCAAAAGAATGTCGGAATACATCGAAAAACACAAACGGTCGGCCGTTATTTTCCCCGAAGGCACGCGCAGCAAAACCGGCAAACCGAAAGAATTCGCGCAAAGCGGGCTCAAGATTTTATGCAAATACGCGCCGTCGGCTTATGTCGTGCCGGTCACGATAAACGATTCCTGGAAAATGGTAAAATACGGTTTTTTTCCGCTCGGTTTGGGAAATCGCCTTACCTTTACAGTACACGAGCCCATGGCTGTAAGTTCGATGCCGTTTGAAGAACTGATGGAAAAGACCGAAAAAACCATTACCGGCTCGGTCAAAAATTAAAAAGAAAAAGAATGTCTGTTGAAACGATAAAAAATATCAGGCTTGAAGTCATGCAATTCCTCGAAAAAAGCATCGATGGATTTGTGGATGAATACCTGATCCCTATAGAAAAAATCTGGCAGCCGACCGATTTTTTGCCCGATTCCCGAAGCGAGGAATTCTTTGAAGACGTCCGTGAAATCCGCGAAATAGCAAAAGATCTGCCCTATGATTTCTGGGTCGTACTCATCGGCGACATGGTTACCGAAGAAGCGCTCCCAACCTACGAATCCTGGCTCATGACCGTCGAGGGCATCGATCAGGTCGGCGCAAACGGCTGGTCGAAATGGGTTCGCCACTGGACCAGCGAGGAAAACCGCCACGGCGATCTGCTCAATAAATATTTGTATTTGTCGGGCCGGGTCAATATGCGCGAGATCGAGATGACGACGCAGCATCTTTTGGCCGACGGTTTCGACATCGGAACCGGGCACGATCCGTACAAGAATTTCGTTTACACGAGTTTCCAGGAATTGGCCACTTATGTGTCGCACAACCGCGTTTCGCAATTGGCCAAGCAGTACGGCGACAAGAAACTCTCGAAAATCTGCAAGATGATCGCGGGCGACGAAATGCGCCACCATCACGCCTACAGCGAGTTCGTCAACAAGATTTTCCAGATCGACCCGAGCGAAATGATGCTTGCCTTCCAGTATATGATGAAGCAGAAAATCATCATGCCCGCGCAATTCCTGCGCGAAGCCGGCGAAAAAATGGGCGTCGCCTTCGAGCATTTTTCCGATTCGGCGCAGCGCATCGGCGTCTATACTTCGGCGGATTATGTGGATATTTTGCAAAAGCTCATCGAGCGCTGGCAGATCGACAAGATCACGAACCTTACGGGCGAGGCCGAAAAAGCTCGTGATTTCCTGATGAAACTCCCGGCGCGGATGACCAAAATCTCGGAGCGGATCGTCATCCCGAAGGAATCGCAGATTTTCAAATGGGTCGATCCGGCGTAAAACCTGAAACCAATCCTTCTTTCCGAAGGATTTTTTGATTCCATGACAAATCCTGACATCATAAATAAAACGATCGCTTTCGTCAAACAGGAACTTAAAAATGCCGAAGGCGGCCACGATTGGTTCCATATCGAGCGCGTCTGGAAAAATGCCTTACTGATTGCCAAAGATGAAGACTGCGATCTCGAAACCGTACAACTCGGCGCGCTGCTGCACGACATTGCCGACAGCAAATTCCACGGCGGCGACGAATCGGTCGGGCCGAAAAAAGCACGGGAATTTCTCGAATCGCAAAACGCAAGTGAAAACGTGATTTCGCATGTCATCGGCATTATCGAAAACATTTCCTTCAAAGGCGGGAATTTCGAGCGGAAGTTTTCTTCGAAAGAGCTCGACATCGTCCAGGATGCCGACCGGCTGGATGCATTGGGCGCAATCGGGATCGCGCGCACGTTCAATTACGGAGGTTTTAAAAACCGGGCGCTTTACGATCCTGAAATCGGCCCGAAAATTGGCATGTCGAAAGAAGAATACAAGAATTCGGAAAGCCCAACACTCAACCATTTCTATGAAAAGCTGCTGCTTCTGAAAGATAAGATGAATACCGAAACCGGAAAGCGCATCGCCCGGCACCGGCACGAGTTCATGGAAGATTTTCTCGCACAGTTCCACGCCGAATGGAACGGGGAAAAATAAAAAAGCCGGATTCAGTTCCGGCTTTCTTTTATAAAGTCACTTTGAGCAACTGTTTCTTCTTGCCTTTGCGGCCGATGAAATACATTGAGTCGCCCATTTCGACCCCGAAATTTACCATGAATGGCACTTCGTTGTCTTTGTCGTCGAGGATTTCCTGATAATCGAAATCGCCGCTTTTGTTCACGCGGATAATGTTCAGGTTTGAGCGCTTCGTGCTGGTTTGCCCGAACTGGATCCGGTCTTTGCTGAGCTTTTTGACCTTTTCGCCGGCATTGATGAAGAAATACGTGTCGTCGCCCTTGATCGTCGAGGAATACGAAATGTATGAGCTGTCGCCGTCGGTTGCCGAGCGCTTGTTGATGTTCCTGGCCCAGATCAGATCGCCCGACGCGCTGAGTTTCGCCGTCACGATATCGTCGTAGTGATAAATCGTACGCTGATAACCGCCGCCGTTTCCAGTGGAAACATACGTTGTGGTGATGTAAAATTCCTCGGCGTTGAACACGATTTCGCCGCTTTGCGTCACGTAAATGCCGCGGAACGACAAGAATTTCAACTCTTTATCTTTGTCCTTGCCGTATTTGTCGATCATGAACTGCTCGGTAAACGGATTGTATTTGCTCTTGCGGATCTCAAGCGACGTCGGGTCGAGCTCGAAATAACTCAGGCCTTTGTAGCGCGAATCTTTCCTGTCGGAATAAAAGCCGACGCAAACGATCCGGTCGTCGAACACGATTGTCTTGAGCGACGCCGAATAATGGTCTTCCGAATCGAAAACCTGCGTCTTGATGCCGTCTTTGGTGATGCGCGAAAGTTCGTACTGGTATTTTCCGCCTTCCTTTTTCTTCTTGGCTTCAGGAGTATAGACTTTACCCAATAAGTACAAAGTGTTGCCGTCTTTCGAGACGTCGATGTTTTCGTAGCGGAATTTCTTGTCCTTGATGTCGCGTTTGAAGGTATGGATGAATTTCTGGTTCAGGCTCGTGTCGTACAGATACAGCTTGTGAGTTTCCTGTCTTTTGTCGGCGATGTCAACGGTGATGGCAAACGCCGAACGGTCTTCGTTGACGATCATTTGTGCGCCGAAATCGCCATCGTAAGTGCTCGAACTGCTGAACATCGTAAACGATTTGACTTCTTCGCTCGGGAGCGAGAACAGCTCTTTTTTGGTAAAGGTGAAATCGTTGATGTTGGCCGAATTCGCCGAACAAACATATGCTTTGTCTTCCTTGATGTACGAAAAATCGATGATGTTGATCTGGTCGCCCTTGACGATCACGCCCATGACGCTGCTGCGTTTTTGGTCGTATTCAAATTCCTTGATGAGTTTCAGGTTCGCGTCATAATGTTCGAAGTAATAACCGTACGCGCCCGAAAAAACGCCGCCTGCATACGACCGTACGATGACCACGCCGCCGTGGCCGTCATCGGTGACCGACTGGATCAGCGAGTTTTTGTATTCGTCCTTGAAGACATCGCTTTTCTGGATTTTGAATGGAATTTCCTGCGCGCTGGCGGCAAGAAAACACAGTCCTGTAAACAGGACCAATAGGGATTTTTTCATGTTTTGAATTCTTGGGTTAGTGGCGGCAATATAAAATAATTTCCCGCAGGAACAAGAATGTCAGACATTTTAAATCATTGGTTGTTTTCAGGTTGGTTTGTAACTGGTTTTTCCTGTTGGACGGGAACGGATTTCGAAGAATCGTTGATATCATCGAGCGTGTCCTCGCAGCTAAAAAGCGAAAATGAAACCAGGGCGATCAGGCAAAGTATCGAAGTTTTCATAACAAACGGTTTTAATTAGTGTTATGAAGTTACTTCCAGACAATAAAAAATCCATTACAAAAAAGTAACGGATTCTTCTATGATTAGCGCAATGGGTAAAATGTAAGGTTCGGCGAAAATTCTGCAAACTGTTATTTCCCCGTAAAAACTGCCTTCCGCTTTTCCAGAAATGCGCTTGTTCCTTCTTTGAAATCCTCAGTTCCGAAACATTGCCCGAATGCCTTGATTTCGGTGCGGAAACCGTCAACGCCGTCCTTGAAATTCGCATTTACAGCCTTGATCGCCTTGCCGATCGCGTATGGCGAATTTTTCATGATTTTCTGTGCAATCCCGTTACAGAATTCAAGCAATTCGCCCTGCGGAACGACATGGTTCACCAATCCGAAGGTTTTGGCTTCGTCCGCTGAAATCATTCCGGCGGTCAGGATCAGTTCCATCGCTTTGCCTTTGCCGACAAGCTGCGGAAGCCGTTGCGTTCCGCCGTAACCCGGAATCACCCCGAGCGAAACTTCGGGCAATCCCATTTTTGCGTTGTCCGATGCAATCCGGAAATGGCACGACATCGCGAGCTCCAATCCGCCGCCGAGCGCGAAACCGTTGACCGCGGCAATGACCGGCGTTCTTAAATTGGCCACGAAATCGAACAGCAGTTCCTGTCCCTGGGCGGCCAGTTCGGCTCCTTCCTCGACCGAAAAATGTGCGAATTCCGCAATGTCGGCGCCGGCAACGAATGCTTTTTCGCCGCTTCCGGTAATGAGGATTACGCGAATATTTTCATCTTTTTCAAGCGTGTCGAATGCCGTGTTGAGTTCAGCAATCGTAGCTTTATTGAGCGCGTTGAGTTTTTCGGGACGGTTGATCGTTAAGGTGGCGATGCCGTTATTTTCAGTAATCAGGATGTTTTCGTAGTTCATATTTTTCATGTATTGGCGACCGGGAGCGAAACCGTAAAAGTGGTTCCTTTTCCCAGTTGGGTTTCAAAAGTAATGGTTCCTTTATAATTTTCGATGATATTTTTGATGATTCCCAACCCCAAACCCATACCGCTGGATTTAGTGGTGAATTTCGGCTCGAAAATCCGGTCCATGTGGTGCGGTTCGATACCGCTGCCGTTGTCCTTGACGCAAATCTGAACGTGATGATCGGTTTTCTTGATCGAGACCAGCACGAGTTTGTCTTCCTGCTGCGGCGGAATCGACTGGATCGCGTTTTTCACAAGGTTCGTGATTACGCGGATGAGCTGCGTACGGTCCATTTTGGCGACGATGACTTTTTCGGCGCTCTCGAACCGGATGAAATCCTCGTTGAAAATATCCAGGGCCAGATCGACGACCGATACCACGTTGAGGTTTTCGTTCTGCTGGGCCGGCATCGAGGCGAAGTTCGAAAATGCCGAAGCCACGGCGCCCATCGTATCGATTTGCTGGATCAGCGTTTTCGAATAGTCATTGAGTTTTTGCTTCAGATCCGGGTCGTCCGGATCGAACTTGCGCTGGAAACTCTGCACGGTCAGCCGCATCGGCGTAAGCGGGTTCTTTATTTCGTGGGCAACCTGTTTCGCCATCTCGCGCCACGCTTCCTCACGTTCGCCCTGAGCGAGTTTAGCCGCGCTTTCCTCAAGTTCGTCGACCATTTTGTTGTAGGCCTTGATCAAGGTATCGATTTCCTTGCTGTTGGCCCTGAGCCGGATCTTTTCGTTGCGTTGGTTGAAGCTCGTCTCGGTAATCCGGTCCGAAATCGTCTTGAGCGACTGCGTGATATAGCTTGACAAAAAATAAGCGAGCGCAAAAGCCACAAGCAGCGTAAACGTATAGACCTGCCCGAGCCGGATCAGGAAATTCTGCAATTCGTTTTCGTAAAAGCTGTCGTCTTCCACATAAGGCAGATTCAGGATGCCGAGCGGCTTGAACTTGTCGTCCTTGATCTGGCTGTAGGAATAGCGGTGCTTTTTGCCGTTGATGTTCTTGATGTCGACGTAGCGCTTTTCAATAGAAGACTGCACGAGCTGCCGAATCAGCTTCGGAATTGCCGGCGCAGGCTTGTCGATCGAAAAAGATGCTTTGGACGATTTCAGCAGCTTGCCGTCGAGCCCGTAGATATTGATTTCCTGGTTGTGGATGTCGGCCAATTCGTAAATCCGGTCCTTGAAAATCAGCGGCAGGTTGCGCGTCGTGAGCGGATAAGTCGTGTTCGAAAGGATGTAATTGATGTGTTCCTTAATCGTGTTTTCCTTGTTCTCGAGCCGTTGCTGGTGGTATTCGCGCGCCTCGTTCTTGAACTGGATGATTGAAATGGAAGCCAGCAATACCGACGACACCAATATCAAAGCGATCATCGAAAGGAAAATCCGGACCCGCAGCGACAACATCGATATTTTGAACGTCCAGCGCATTTACGAACCGTTTTTAGCTCCGCTCTGTTCGGCTCCGCCTCGGGTTTCGCGGATGCGTTTGTACATCCTAAAGCCGAGCATCAGTACAATCGACAGCGAAATGATGCCGAGTACGCCGAAAATCCAGTCGATCGCGTTTTTCAAAATGACCAGAAAAACCACGGCGAAGAGAATGATCGTCGCGCCTTCGTTCCACAAGCGCATGAAATTGGAAGTGTGTTTTATTTCGTCTCGCTGGAGCTGTTTATAGATTTGATGGCATTTCAGATGATAAAGATAGAGCAGGAAAACAAAGATGAGTTTAACATGCATCCAGCCCTGCGAAAGCCAGAACGGCTGCAGATACAAAAGCAAAAAGGCGAAAATACTAGCCAGAATCGCCGACGGCCAGGTGATGATGTACCACAACCGATAGGTCATGATCTTGTATTGTTTTTGCAAAATCTCCTTTTCGGGCGAAGGTTTTCCCGCGGCCTCGATCTGGTACACGAACAGCCTGACGATATAAAAAAGCCCCGCAAACCAGGTCACGACAAAAATCAGGTGCAGCGACTTTATGTAATTGTAATATTCCATCGGATAGATTTAGCCGTTTCCAAAAATACCAAAATAATCGGGAATCAGGATTGCAACACAGCGTTTTCGGCGTGCGCCCACTCGTTGATCCAGTTCGCGGCGGTCTGAACCCAGTCATCGCTGTCGTTCAGGCACGGAATTGCCAGGAAGTCTTCGCCGCTGTGCGATTTGAAATCTTCATTGGCGCGCATCGCGATTTCCTCGAGCGTTTCGAGGCAGTCGGCAACGAAAGCCGGCGTGACCACCGCGAGTTTCTTGATTCCTTTTCCGGGCATTTTGTTGATTTCGATATCGGTATACGGCTCGAGCCATTTGTCTCCGGCCAATCGCGACTGGAACGTCAGGCTGTATTTTCCTTCGGGAATTCCAAGGTTTTCGACAACGAGCCGCGTCGTTTCATAACATTGGTGCCGATAGCAGAATTTATGCGCCGGCGATGGCGTCACACAACATTGCCCATCGATTTTGCAGTGTGATTTCGTGATATCGGTCTTGCGGATGTGCCGCTCCGGAATACCGTGGTACGAAAACAGCAAGTGGTCGTAATCGAATCCTTCTAGCGCTTCGGCCATAGAATCCGAGAGGTTTTTGATGTAATCGGGCCGGTTGTAAAATGCCGGCACTTCGGTAATTTTCAAATGTGGGAATTTCTTTTTGCGCAGTTCTTCGGTCAAAACCTCGATCGTTTTGGTCGAAGCCATCGCATATTGCGGATACAACGGGAACAGCAAGACTTCGGTAACGCCTTTGTCCGACAATTCCTTTAATCCGGATTCGATGTCCGGATTGCCGTAACGCATCGAAAGCGCGACCGGCAAATCGGTATGCTGCTGTACTTTTTTATGGAATTTTTTTGAGATGACGATCAGCGGTGAACCGTCTTCGGTCCAGATTTTCGAGTACGCGTGTCCCGACTCTTCCGGGCGTTTACGCAGGATAATGCCGCGGACTAACAGCGCACGCAATAAAAATGGCACGTCGATCACGTATTTGTCCATTAAAAACTGATCGAGATATGGCTTGACGTCTTTCGGGTCCGGGCTTTCGGGCGAACCCAAATTGACTAATAAAACTCCTTTCATATATATTATTGTGCGTTGGCGTTGATCGACATCAAATATTTTTTCGGCGTTGTCGCAAATTTCTTTTTAAAGGCCGCGATGAAATGGCTTCCGGTGCTGTACCCGATTTTGAGCCCGACTTCGTTGACATTGTACGAACCGCTGTCCAGCAGTTTCCGCGCATAATCCATTTTGTAGTCGAACAAAAAACCGTAAACCGTATCGCCGTAAATCTGCTTGAAGCCCATTTTGAGCTTTTTCAGCGTCAGCCCGACGGCATCGGCCAGTTCCTGCAATCCGGGCGGTTCGGCCATATTGGCAATTACGATTTCCTTGGCCTTGCGGATTTTCAGCACGTTGTCCTCGTCGATCAAAAAAGGGCATTGTTCGGCATTCGCATCTTCGGACCGGTTGAAATACAGACTTAGCAGTTCGTAACCTTTTCCCTTATAATATAGATTTTTGATTGACGGATGCAGGTTGTAATGAAAAAGCTGGCTCAAAACAATAGCCATCGACGGCGAAATGTTGTCTTCCTTGTAATATTTCTTGTCGCGGTTATCCTGGCTCAAAAACGTGATGTAATCGGCTTCGGCCGAAAATAGCGCGTGAAATTTTTTGATCGAAATGATGATCGAGATTACCCAGGAATGTCCCGCAAGCTCAAGGTTCATCGGCAGTTCCTTTTGCGGATTGTAGAGCAGGAGCGACTTTTCCTCGTTCAGATCCAGCGCATAATTGCCTTGGTTGAAGACGAACTTGGCCTTGCCTTTGAGCCCGAAATGAAACTGGATCAGGCCGGTTTTGACCTCGTGCTCAGCACGGAAAACATCGTCCGAATCGTTTTCGAAACGGATCAGCGTAAAATCTTCCTCGATTTTTATGATTTCTTTTGAACCCATAGCGATGTTTTTTCGTAAATAGTTTTCGCGGAAACGATTTTTCTTATTTAGAACAACTCTAAATAAATAAATTGCGAAGACTTGAATTTACTGCAAAAATACTATAATCCAGCAGATAATCAGCGATTGTAAATTAAAAAACGCAGAGCGATACAAAAAGTACTTTCAGCGTTGTTTTTATAAAACAGATAGATTTAGTTTTGCTTAACTTTTAGAGAAAGTGTAGGAAATGGAAAACAATAACTTGTCGAAACACCAGACTTTTTACGCTATCGGCCTGAGCTACAGGAAAGCCGATGCCGAAATCCGCGGCAAATTCAGCCTCGACGGCGCGGCCAAAACCCGGCTGCTGCATCAGGCTAAGGAAGCCGGAATCGACAGCCTGGTCGTTACTTCCACCTGCAACCGCACCGAAATTTACGGTTTTGCCCAGCATCCGTTCCAACTCATCAAGCTGCTTTGCGAGAACAGCGAAGGCACGATCGAGGATTTCCAGAAAGTCGCCTACGTCTATAAAAACCAGGAAGCCGTTTCGCATATTTTCCGCGTCGGGACCGGGCTCGACAGCCAGATTCTCGGGGATTTCGAAATCATCAGCCAAATCAAAATGAGTTTCACCGAGGCAAAATCGATCGGCGTCGCCAACGCGTTCATGGAACGATTGGTCAATTCCGTTATCCAGGCCAGCAAACGCATCAAGAACGAAACCGGGATCAGTTCGGGGGCGACTTCGGTATCGTTCGCTTCGGTTCAATATATTATCAGGAATGTTGCGGACATCAGCAATAAGAATATCCTGCTTTTCGGGACCGGAAAAATCGGGCGGAATACTTGTGAAAATCTCGTCAAACACACCAAGAACGAACACATCACACTAATCAACCGCACCAAGGACAAAGCCGAAAAAATCGCCGGGAAGTTCAACCTGATCGTTAAGGATTACGCCGATCTGCATCTCGAGATCCAAAAGGCCGACGTGCTCGTCGTGGCCACCGGTGCGCAAAACCCAACGGTCGATGCGGCGATTTTGAACCTGAAGAAGCCGCTTCTGATTCTGGATTTGTCCATCCCGAAAAACGTCAACGAAAATGTCGAATCAGTCGAAGGCGTGACGCTCGTTCACCTCGATGCGCTTTCGCAGATGACCGACGAAACGCTCGAAAGGCGAAAACAGCACATTCCGGCCGCCGAAGCGATCATCGAAGAAATCAAGGACGAATTCAGGGCTTGGATGAACGGTCGCAAATTTGCCCCAACCATTACTGCACTTAAGGAAAAACTCAACGATATCAAGACTTCGGAACTGAATTTCCAGCGCAAGAAACTCTCGAATTTCGATGAGGCACAGGCCGAGATCATCTCAACACGAATCATCCAGAAAATCACGACCCATTTTGCCAACCACCTGAAAGACGACAATACGATGGTCGATGAAAGCATCGAATGGATCGAGAAAATCTTCCGGATCGAAACTTCGCAGAAATGAGCAAAACCATCCGGATCGGAACCCGCGACAGCCAACTCGCTTTGTGGCAGGCGCATACCGTTGAGCGTAAACTCAACGCTTTGGGCTACGCCACCGAAATCATTCCCATAAAATCGACGGGCGATATTATCCTGGACAAGCCATTGTACGAATTCGGAATTACCGGGATTTTTACCAAAACACTCGACGCCGCAATGATTTCAGGGCAAGTCGATATCGCCGTGCATTCGCTCAAAGACGTTCCGACGACGCTGCCCAAAGGCATTGTGCAATGCGCCGTGCTCGAGCGCGAAAACACGCTGGACATCCTTGTTTATAATGAACTTCCCGATTTCACGTCCGAACTTACAATCGCAACCGGAAGCCTTCGCCGGCAGGCGCAGTGGCTCAACCGCTATCCGCACCACAATGTCGCGGATCTGCGCGGCAACGTCAATACGCGGTTGCAGAAATTAAAAGACAATAACTGGGGCGGAGCGGTATTCGCGTCCGCCGGATTGGAACGTCTCGGAATCAAGCCCGAAAGCCACATCGATCTCGACTGGATGATTCCCGCGCCGGCGCAGGGTGCGATGGTTGTCGTTGCAATGCATCACGATGATTTTTCCAGAGAAGCCGTTTCAAAGCTGAATCATTTCAAGAGTGAAATTTGTACACATATCGAGCGCCAGTTCCTGAAAGAACTCGAAGGCGGCTGTACCGCGCCGATCGGGGCGCTGGCTACGATCATCGGCAACGAAATCCGGTTTGAAGGCGTGCTTTGCTCGATTGACGGAAAGCAGCGAATCCATATCGAAAAAACAACGGAACTGACCAAAGGACAAGAATCGTTCGGGAAAATGTGCGCGCATGAAATCCTTGAAAACGGCGGTCGCGACGTGATGGAAAAAATAAAAAGCGACCTGAAAAAGTGAGTGCCGCAAGAATATTGTCGACTAAAAAGCTGCAGCCGAACCAAAAGCAGTTTTTGCTCAACGCCGGTTTTTCTGTCCTCGAAGCCGACTTCATTTCGATTTCGGCTAAAGAATTTACGCTTGAAAACAGCAATGAAAACCTGATTTTTACAAGCTCGAATGCCGTGAAAGCAGTTGCAAATCATCCGCAAGTTCAGGAAATCCGAAGAAATCCGGTGTTTTGCGTCGGTGAAAAGACCGCGGATCTACTCGATGAATTGGGCTTTACGGTACAGGAATCGGCGGACAATGCTTTGGAGCTGGCCGATAAAATAAAATCGGGATACAAAAACGAAACGTTCACTTTTTTCTGCGGGAATCTGCGGATGGAAACGCTTCCGCTCAGCCTGAGAATCACCGGAATTGCATTCAACGAAATCGAGGTTTACGATACGGTTTTAAACCCGCTGGAAATCAAAGCGCCGCTTGACGGAATTCTTTTTTTCAGCCCGTCGGGTGTCGAGAGCTATCTTTCGGCGAATAAAATAACAAATGAAATGTGCTTCTGCATCGGCCAAACGACTGCAAAAGCGCTGGAAACAACGACAAAAAATATTGTAATCGCGAACAGGCCGTCGGTCGAAAACGTGATTATCCAATGCATAAACCACTACAAATGATCAAAAACGACCTTTTTTTAAAGGCTTTAAAAGGCGAAACCGTCCAGCGTCCGCCAGTCTGGATGATGCGCCAGGCCGGAAGGTATTTGCCCGAATTCATCGCCCTGCGCGACAAATACGACTTTTTCACCCGTTGCCGGACGCCCGAACTCGCCGCCGAAATCACGGTACAGCCGATCCGCCGGATTGCGCCCGATGCCGCGATTTTGTTTTCCGACATTCTTGTCGTGCCGCAGGCCATGGGAATCGAAGTGCTGATGAAGGAAAGTGTCGGCCCGTTCTTGCCTAATCCGATCCGGACGCCGCAGGACGTCGAAAAAGTCGTCGTTCCTAATATCGGCGAGACTTTGGGCTATGTCATGGACGCGATCGAGCTGACCAAGGAAATGCTCAACGATGAAGTTCCGCTGATCGGTTTTGCCGGTTCGCCCTGGACGATTTTCTGCTACGCCGTTGAAGGTAAAGGCTCGAAAAGCTTCGACACCGCCAAGGGATTTTGCTTTACGCATCCCGAGGCCGCGCACGCCCTGCTGCAAAAAATCACCGATACGACCATCGCTTATTTAAAGGAAAAAGTCAAGGCCGGCGTCAATGCCGTTCAGGTTTTCGACTCTTGGGGCGGAATGCTTTCGCCGGTCGATTACCAGGAATTCTCGTGGCAATACATCAACCAGATCGTTGAGGCTTTGGCGCCTGAAACGCACGTCATCGTCTTCGGGAAAGGCTGCTGGTTCGCGCTTAATGAAATGGGCAAGTCGAAAGCGTCGGCACTTGGCGTCGATTGGACGTGTTCGGCAAGGAATGCGCGTTATTTGTCGGGCGGACAGATTACGCTGCAGGGTAATTTCGATCCGTCGCGATTGCTGTCGCCGATTCCCGAAATCAGGAAAATGGTCAAGCAGATGATCGACGAATTCGGCAAAGACCGCTACATCGTGAACCTCGGGCACGGAATTTTGCCGAACATTCCCGTAGACCATGCGAAAGCGTTCGTCGATGCGGTCAAAGAATACGGACAGTAATGGCACGGAATTTTTTTCAGCGGATCGCGAATTATTTATTTCCGACGTATGAAATTTCGCCGGAAAGCTTCCGCGAACAGTTCAACGGCGTCGATGAAGCGTCTTTGAAAGACATAAGCATCCGCAACCCGACGCAGCATTACGACGATCCGGGACTGAGGATAAAATACCGCGGCAACCGCATCGTTAAGATTTATGCCGTCGATGACAATACGCATCGAGTGACGCTTGACAACTCACCCGCACTCGAAGTCCGGATTACCAGAACGAACGGCAAGCGGACAATTTTCTATTTTGATACGCTGTATATCGAGCAAGGAATGCTTCATGGAAACCGGTCGCGATTTCTTAATATTTACGGCAAGATTCCGGTAGACGAAATCAAGAGAGTTGAGATACAGAACGGGCGCAAACGCTTTAAATACGACAAATAATGCCACTGACAGCAGGACTTCGCGACGAAGAAAACGAGCGCATCAACAACATCCTGAAAAGGCTGCTCGAACTCGTTTACGTTCCCGACTGGGACGCCGATTCGATCGATTCGGTGCTGAAAGATGCCGGAATGACACTCGAAACGCTCGAAAAATCGACAGCCGACGAAGTACTCGGCCAGGTAGAGAACATGCATTTCGATTGGGACAATGCCGAAAAGTTCGCCGATTTCCTCATCGAAATCTCGAAAAGACCGCCGTATGGAAGCCTAAGGCAAAAAGCGGCTGCCGTTTACGAGTATATCCAGCGCGAAAGCAAGACTTTTTCGTTCGGGATTTCGAATAAAATCGCCTCGGCGAAAAAAGAGCAATAATGAAAGACCGATTCTATTCCTACATACAAAATCTGCAGGACACGATCTGCGCAGCCATCGAAAAGACCGACGGCAAAGCGCGGTTCCGCGAAGATGTCTGGCAACGGCCCGAAGGCGGCGGCGGCCGGACGCGTGTGATCGAGAACGGCCCCGAAAGTTCGGGAGTTTTTGAAAAAGGCGGCGTCAACATTTCGGCGGTGCACGGCAAATTGCCTGAAGCGATGCAGAAAATGTTCAACATTGGGGAAGCCGATTTTTTCGCCTGCGGATTGAGCCTTGTCTTGCACCCGGAAAGTCCTATGGTTCCGACAGTCCATGCGAATTGGCGCTATTTTGAGATGTATGACGAAAATGGAAATATTATCCGGCAGTGGTTTGGCGGCGGCCAGGATTTGACACCATATTATTTGTTCGGGGAAGACGCAAAGCATTTCCACCAAACCTGCAAAACCGTCTGTGACAAGCACGATCCGGCATTTTACCCAAAATACAAAAAGCAGTGCGACACTTATTTCTGGAACGCGCACCGCAACGAAGCGCGCGGCATCGGCGGGTTGTTCTTCGATTATTGCAAAGCCGAAAACGGAAAAACGATGGAAAACTGGTATGATTTCGTGACCGGAATCGGTGATAGTTTTCTTGAAGCGTATATCCCGATTGTAGAAAAAAGAAAAGATTTGCCTTATTCCGAAGCGCAGAAAACCTGGCAGGAAATCCGCCGCGGGCGTTACGTCGAGTTCAACCTCGTCCACGACAAAGGCACGCTGTTCGGGCTCAAGACCAACGGCCGCATCGAAAGCATCCTGATGAGTTTGCCGCCCAAAGTGCAATGGGTTTACGATCACCATCCGGAAAAAGGAAGCGAGGAGGAAAAGTTATTGAAAGTGTTGGAAAAACCGATCGATTGGCTGAATCAGGAAAAGCAAACGGATAGCATCAAAGACTTGATCGCAAAAGCATATTCGGCATTCAATCGCCGCGATATTGACGCCGCACTCTCAACATTTCATCCCAATGTGGAATGGCCGAAAGCTTTTGAAGGCGGATATGTGCAAGGCCACGATGAAATCCAGAAATACTGGACGCGGCAATGGAGCGAAATCAATCCGAATGTCGAACCAACCGCAATAAGTGAAAGACCGAACGGAACAATCGAAACCACCGTTCATCAACTCGTAAAAGACTTACAGGGCAACATCATCTTCGACGGAATTGTAAAGCACATTTACACCGTAAAAGATGGCTTGTTGCGTAAAATGAATATTGAAACGGAGTAAAACAAAATCGATTTGGAGAATTGTCCATTGTCCATTATCAATTATCAATTAATAACTATGTTCAACAGAAACCGAAGACTCAGAACCAACGAATCAATCCGTTCCATTGTCCGCGAAACGTTATTGTCGCCACAGGATTTCATGCTCCCGATGTTCGTCGCCGAGGGGAAAGACGTCAAGTCCGCAATCCCGTCGATGCCCGGCATTTACCGGCATTCGCTCGACCACACAATCCGCGAAGTCAAAGAAGCCTGGGATTTGGGCATCCGCGCCGTCAACATTTACGTCAAGGTTTCCGAAAACCTCAAGGACAACACCGGAAAAGAAGCCTGGAATAAAGATGGATTGATGCAGCAAACGATCCGCGCGATCAAGGACGCCGTTCCCGAAATGATCGTCATGCCCGATGTCGCGCTCGATCCGTATTCGATTTACGGCCACGACGGAATCATCGAAAACGGCTATGTCGTCAACGACGCGACGGTCGATGCATTGACACGAATGAGCTTGTCGCATGCCGAAGCCGGCGCCGATTTCGTTGCGCCTTCCGACATGATGGACGGACGCGTGTATTCCATCCGGAAAGCGCTCGAGGAAAACGGTTTCCACAACGTCGGGATCATGAGCTATGCGGCGAAATATGCATCGGCTTTTTACGGCCCTTTCCGCGACGCACTCGATTCGGCTCCCGTGGATGCGCAAAACATCCCGAAAGACAAAAAAACCTACCAAATGGATTACGCCAACCGCATCGAAGCGATAAAAGAAGCCTTGGACGATGTCAACGAAGGCGCCGATATCGTTATGGTCAAACCGGGAATCGCTTACCTTGATATCGTCCGCGAAGTGAAAAATGCGGTCAACGTTCCGGTTTCGGTGTACCACGTTTCGGGCGAATACGCGATGATCAAGGCCGCCGCCGAAAAAGGATGGATCGACCACGACAAGACCATGATCGAGCAATTGTTTTGCATCAAGCGCGCTGGCGCAAGTTTGATTTCGACGTATTTCGCTAAAGAAGCGTCAAGATTATTGAATAAATAATTTTCACGAGGTTTTGCTAAAGCAAAATTACCTGACAGCCACTGGCTGTCCTCCTTTTAATTTACCTTCGGTCAGTTCGGCTGCGCCTCGGGTCAAATGCGAAGGAAACGTCGGCATTGTTGAATAAATAATTTTAGGAGCTGTTTCCGGCTGTGCGCTGCAATCTTTTTTCGGTAAAAACCTCAAAAAGGATTTCCGCTGCCATCCGGGCTAGGGCATTATCATGAGAACGACATTTTTACTTTTATCGGCAGCGCTTTTACTCGCCGGATGCGCGAAAAAGGAAAGCCAGAAAACGGAAACCATAACCCACGAATCCGAAGCCAAAACCGAACTCGAAACCGGGCAGGAACTTTTCGAGGGCGAAGGCAACTGTTTTGCCTGCCACAAACCCGACCAGAAAATAATTGCGCCGAGTTTGCAGCAAATCGCGAAAATCTACAAAACGCAGCACGGCGATATGGTCGCATTCCTCAAAGGCGAAAGCAAGCCGCTTGTCGATCCGAGCCAATACGAAACCATGAAGACGAACTTTTCGATTACCAAAGGAATGAGCGATGCGCAGCTGAAAGCTTTGGAAACCTATATCTACAGTTTTTCGCAATAGAATATTTGCTATCTTTAGGACAGCAAATCCGCAACCATGAAATCAATTTTTGCGTTTACCGTATTGTTCTTTTCCTTTGCAGGATTTTCCCAAAGCCCAATTGATCCGCAGGCAAAATCCTTAAGCAAAGACTGTGTATTGTTCCGCCCGTCGCTGTTCGACAAACCCGTTCCCGCCGAAATGCCGGCCACGACTTTCGGCCTCGGCAAAATCGAATTCTGCAATGACATTGCGGCGGCGAATCTGAAAATGAAGTACCGACCGGTCGTTTACGATTGGGCCGCGATTTCGCAAAAGATCGAAGATTATAAATCGCTTTACCCAAAACAGGACGCAAACGGCCGCGACCTCATGCTCGATGTCATCACCAACGAAATGACCGACCGTTTGCTCAGCCGCATCCTGCCACATTGATATGGAAACAGCTTACATCAAAACCCCGGTCGGGATGGCTGAAATTTCGGGCGACGAAAACGGCGTCTCGGTTATCCACGTCATGGATTCGGAGCAATCCGCGACCAAAAAAATTCCTGCCGTGCTAAAGGAAGCTGTCCTGCAACTCGCCGAATATTTTGAAGGCAAACGCCACGAATTCACGTTCAAAATGAATCCGAAAGGCAGCGATTTCCAGAAAAGCGTCTGGAATGAGCTGCTGAAAATCCCATACGGGAAAACCGTTTCGTATATGGATATCACCAAAAAGCTCGGCGATGTCAAAGCCATCCGCGCCGTGGCTTCGGCCAACGGGAAAAACCCGCTCTGGATCGTCGTGCCGTGCCATCGCGTCATCGGTACCGACGGCTCGCTGACCGGTTACGCAGGCGGGCTTTGGCGCAAAAAATGGCTGCTGGAACATGAAAATCCTTCCCCGCAGCAAAGCTTGTTTTAATACCGATTCTATTTCCAGGAGAATTGTGTAAATTAGGCGTTGACCTAAAACACGTTTTTATGAAATTCCTGAAAAAATTCCTGCTTTGGTTTGCCGGCATCCTCATTGTTATCGTTCTCGCATTGTATGTTGCGGGTTACGGCTATCTTATTACGGCAATCCGGACGGTTTATTTCCACGGGCACGTTACGGCGTTCCTGGACGATTACCCGTATTTCGAGAACCGCGAAATCCACAAGGGAAATCCGCAGCCGTGGGCGCTTTCAAAAGATTACAACAAAATCAGGCTGACCGATAAACTCGAGAAACTCAACGAGCGGCTCGGCACGGTCGCATTTCTGGTTATCGAGAACGACAGCATTTTGAGCGAGAGTTATTACGACGATTACGACAGGGATTCGAAGTCGAATTCGTTCTCGATGGCCAAAAGCATCACTTCGGCGGCATTGGGCAAGGCTATTTTGGAAGGAAAAATCAAAAGCCTCGATCAGAAAGTGTCCGATTTTTTTCCACAGTTCGGCAAAGGGAAATCCGCAAAAATGACCGTCGGCGATTTGTCATCGATGGCATCCGGGCTTGATTGGGACGAGAATTATTACAGTCCGCTGTCTATCACGACGCGTGCCTATTTCGATACCGATTTGGAAAAAGTAATCTTAAGCCAGCACGGTGTCGACGAGCCGGGAAAAACCTATAAATATTTGAGCGGGAATACGCAACTGCTCGCGATGTGCATCGAAAAAGCCGTCGGGAAAAGCCTTGCCGATTACGTTTCGGAAAGTTTCTGGAAACCGCTCGGCGCCGAAAACGATGCCCTTTGGCAAACCGACCACAAGAACGGCATTGTCAAGGCGTATTGCTGCATCGCGTCGAATGCGCGGGATTTTGCGCGTTTCGGCAAACTCTACAAGCAATACGGAAAATGGAACGGCAGGCAAATCCTCGACAGTGCGTTTGTCGCCAAATCGATCACGCCGCGTTTTCCGGATTCGCCGCAGTACGGCTACGGCTGGTGGCTGTTTGAATACCACGGCAAAAAGGGATTTTACATGCGCGGACATTTGGGGCAATACGTCATCGTGATTCCGCAGGACGATTTGATCATCGTGCGGCTGGGAAAGGACAAGATGCTCAACAGGGACAGGCATGGAGAGGATTTTTGGGAGTATATCGATGAAAGTTACAGGATGTTGGCCTTGCGGAAATAGCGTATTAAATCGCAATCCCGTAACTTTTCCCAAAGATGATATAAATTTCCATCCGGCGAAAAGCGTACTTTTATCTTCCCAAATCTACGACCATGCCTGAAACTACCTCCATCGAGGTGAAATGCGAATGCAAAATTCCGTTTCACACCGAACTGGTGGCCTGTCTGCATAAGCTGTTGAACGGCTCTATGACGGAAGACCAGTTCCCCCGCGAAGTCCCGCACCGCGATGAAATCTCCCGCGCGCTGCACAGCAAAATGCTTTTTATTAAAGTTGAATTGGCGCATCCCGTAAAGCGATGGCGTTACCGCATTGTCAGGGCCGTGCGCCAGATTTTGGGCAAAGACCTCGTGGCCACAATCCATGCGGGAAAAAGCGCGATTACGTTAATCCTGCTTTGACAGAAAAACTGAGGTTTTCCCGTACCGGCCAATTCCAAACTTTTCTAACTTTGGCTAGCTAAAGTTATCGCCATGATCCAGAAAATCCCGCTCGACAACATTCTTTTCCTCGACATCGAAACCGTTCCGATCGAACAGGATTTCAATTCGCTGGACGACGAATGGAAACTGCTCTGGGAACAAAAAACCCAATACCAAAGAAAGGACGAATACACGCCCGAGGATTTTTACGACCGCGCCGGAATCTGGGCCGAGTTCGGGAAAATCGTCTGCATTTCCGCGGGTTATTTTACGATTAAAGGTGATATCAGGCAATTCCGCGTCACGTCGTTTTTTGGCGACGAGCAAAAGGTTTTACAGGATTTCAACAACCTGATCGCAAACCATTTCAACCAGCCGCAACATCTGCTTTGCGGCCACAACCTCAAAGAATTCGATTTGCCGTTCATTGCGCGGCGCATGGTCATTCGCGGAATCGCGCTTCCGGGCAAGCTCAATCTTTTCGGGAAAAAGCCGTGGGAAGTGCCGCATCTCGATACGCTCGAGCTCTGGAAATTCGGCGACTACAAACATTTCACGTCGCTCAAATTGCTTACGAAAGTGCTCGGAATACCGTCACCAAAAGGCGATATCGACGGCAGCCAGGTCGGGCATGTCTTTTATGTCGAAAACGACATCGACCGCATCGTGACTTATTGCGAAAAGGACGTCGTGGCCGTCGCGCAGGTATTTTTGCGATTGCGCCGCGACGAATTACTGGTTGACGACGAAATACTGCACGTCTGATTATATTTTTGGGCGTTGCGCTTCCTGCGTTGCGCCGGGCTATCCGCGGCGCGCGGCGCCTTGCTGCTATCCCTAACGCGGGCATTGCGTTCCGTTCGCGACTTTCATTTGGCGTCCGGCTTTTGACATTCGACATAAAATCCTATTTTTACAAAAAAACATCATGGTTTTATCCCGGTTCTGGCTCTCGATTTTCATTGCGTCGATTGTTTTTATCGTCGTCGGCTTGTGCACATCGCAAACGTATTCGGTCGAATATTTACTGAACGGCAAGAAAGACGATCCGCTCCAGGTTTCCGAAAAATACCTCAATCAATTGCCGGTTTTTCTCCGCGACAGCATCCGGAAATCGAAAGACCAGACTTTTGTCGTCAACAAAATCACCACCGATCCCGATACTACTTACGTCTATAAGAACAAAACGGTCAAGATTTACAGCGGCATCCAGAAATCGGACGGGCTTTTGCCGACTTGCAAGAATACCGTGCTCGACCTGATCATTCCGCTGATCGCGTACCTTGCGTTTTTCTGCGGGCTGATGCAGCTCCTGATCGATTCCGGCGCGGCCGAAAGGCTGGCGAAATGGCTCAGTCCTGTATTCGTTAAGGTATTCCCGAGCATTCCCAAAAACCACGAATCGATTTCGTACATGACGTTGAATTTCGCCGCAAATTTTCTCGGGCTCGATTCCGCAGCTACGCCGTTCGGGCTCAAGGCGATGGAAAGCCTGCAGGAGCTCAATCCGGATAAAGACCGTGCGAGCGACGCCCAGATTATGTTCCTGTGTTTGCACGCAGCTGGGTTAACGCTGATTCCGACCTCGATCATCGGATACCGCGCCGCCGAAAATGCCGCCAATCCCGCCGATGTCATGCTGCCGTGTATCATCACGTCGTTTGTAGGCACGATTGCGGCGTTTCTGATTATCGGCATCCGGCAAAAAATCAACTTCAAAAGCGCTTCGCTGGTCGTTGCGCTGATGGCCTTGATCGGGGCGATTGTCGGGTTGTTGCTGTACATCAACAGCCTCGATCTGATTGCAAAAAATCTTTTTACATCAAACCTTTCGGGATTGATGCTCGTTGCGATCATCGCTTTTACGTTATTGTTTTCCTGGTTTCACGAGAAAAAATTCACCGAAAAAGACACGACTATTTTCGATTCGTTCGTATCGGGCGCGCAAAACGGATTAAAGACCGGGATTACGATTTTTCCGTATGTTTTGGGTATGCTCGTCGCGATTTCGCTGTTCCGGAACAGCGGTTTGTTCGAGATCATAAGCAACGGGATTGCGTTCGTTTTCTCGCACCTTGGCGTGACCAAGGAAATCACAGATTCGTTGCCCGTGGCCATGCTGCGGCCATTCAGTTCAGGCGGTTCGCGCGGTTTTATGATCGATGCGATGAAGAATTTCGGCCCGGATTCGTTTACCGGCAGGCTATGCTGTATTTTCCAGTGCAGCGCCGAGACGACATTTTACGTGATTGCCGTCTATTTCGGAGCGGTAAAAATCAAGAATACACGTTATACTTTGGGCGCGATGCTGCTTGTGGACCTGATTTGCGTGATTGCGGCGATATTGGTAGCCGGCTGGTTTTTCTAATCGACGGTAAGTTTACTGGCTTTTAGGATTTGGCCGTCTTGTGATAGTTGCCCGAAATACATCCCGCTGCTGAGGTTTCCCCGATCGATAGTCAGGCTGTTGCCATAGATGTTTTTGATTTCCCGGACCAATTGGCCTTGCATTGTGTATAGCCGGAACGTTGCCTGGAAAAGTTCGGTTGAAGAAGTGAGCGTTACTTGGGTTGAAAACGGATTTGGCGCAATGGCCATGCCGCGATCCGCAATTTCATTGTCCGGGTTTTCCAAAAAAGACAGGCAATTGTCGGGGTTTCCGTAAACGTGTTGCTGGTTCTGGAATTCACAACGCGTCGTATAGACCACGCCGCCACCCGACGAAAGTACGTTGTACATGTTCCGATCCGGATAAAAAGGATACGCCGGCGAACCGACGCCTTCAATCCAGACTTGTGTCAGGTGATGCCCGTTGAAGGTCTCGACGCTGGTGAGCGTGATGCGTTTCCGGGAATCGTCGATTATGGCGCAATCGTCTGTTGCGGCAGTGAATTCGATATTGCCCAAAGTCACCGAATCCCCGTTTTCGAGGCTGAAATCGTAAATTAAAACATCGCCCGACGCTTCGTGACGATAGACTTTTCTTTCTGCGATATCTTCCCGGATGTAAACCGTATCGACTGCATTGTATGGCAACGGATCGATGAATTTCTTATAGGTAAAATCGCCCATGACAACATCGGTTCCTTCGGCGATAAATTTTATGTAAGGCTGCCTGCAGCACGAAACCCAGTCGCTGACGACCCAGGACGAGTTGTTGAGGAAAGGATGATATTCCTGGGAAAAGGTATTTTCCGGAAAACAGACCAAAAAAAGAATGGCGAAAAGTAGTTTTGTTTTCATTTGCCCCTGCATTAAACGTTCTGAAATCCTCAACACGTGCAATTTACGGACTATTGGCGCGCTTTCCGATTTTTACCCGCAATAAGCACGGAAAAACGGTAAAACGCATTTTTTATCGTTTTTTAGTCCGGAAATACTTATGTATCGGCAGAGTTTATTACTTTCACAATTGAAAATCCGATAAAACATCATGACAAACATCTTTGACCGCCAGGACAATCTGGAAATTTTGGAAAGGCTCGGTAAACTGACTCCGGAAAGCCGGCCGTTATGGGGAAAAATGACCGTATCGCAAATGCTCGCGCATTGCCAGAAACCGATTGATGTCTTAACCGGGAAGTTGCAGCTCAAAGGTGGGCTGCTTGGGTTCCTGTTTGGGAAAATGGCAAAAAACAATTTTTTGAAAAGCCTCGGGTTCAGCAAAAATTCACCGACGCATCCGCTGTTCAAAATCAAGGGCGAACCGGATTTCGAAACCGAAAAGCAGCTTTTGATCTCACAGGTTACGCTATTGGGCCAATTGGGCGATGAAAGCGTCGCGATCGATAAGCACCCGTTTTTCGGGCCGATGACCAATGAAGAATGGGGCAAGTTGATGTACATCCATCTTGACCATCATTTGAAGCAGTTTAACGTGTGAGTCTGATCGATCCGGACTAATTAGATCACCATTTCCGGAATTTCGCCCTCGATAATCAGTTCGGCCTCGGTCGAGGCGACGATGTGTTCCACCGTTACGCCCGGCGCGCGCTCCAATAATCTGAATCCGTTTGGCGTGACTTCCAAAACCGCGAGTTCGGTCACGACCTTCTTGACACAGCCCACGCCGGTAAGCGGCAATGTGCATTTTTTCAGTATTTTCGATTCACCGGCTTTATTGACGTGCATCATGGCCACGATGATGTTTTCTGCAGAGGAAACCAAATCCATCGCGCCGCCCATTCCTTTGACCATTTTTCCCGGAATTTTCCAGTTGGCGATATCGCCGTTTTCGGCCACTTCCATCGCGCCGAGGATTGTCAGGTCGACATGCTGGCTGCGGATCATCCCAAAACTGAAAGCCGAATCGAAAAAACTTGCACCCGGCAAGGTTGTGATGGTCTGTTTCCCTGCATTGATGACATCGGCGTCTTCCTCGCCTTCAAACGGAAACGGCCCCATGCCGAGCACGCCGTTCTCGCTCTGGAATTCGACTGAAATATCGGTTCGGACGTAATTCGCGACCAAAGTCGGGATGCCGATGCCGAGGTTCACATAATAACCGTCCCTGACTTCCTTTGCGATGCGTTTTGCGATTTCTTCTTTACCGAGCATATTACTGGATTTTGATGAGTTTGTCTATAATAGTGCGTACGGCTTCAATGTTATAAGCCTTGCAGTCAACGGTTTCTTGGTATTTTTGTTCAGAAAGAAAGCTGTTGAAATCCTTGCACTGGCGAAAAAAATTGAAACGGTTGTCGGTAAAATCGTAAACGACGCCTTTGAGCTGGTTGATGTTGGCGGCAAGCATACCGCCCGCAGCTCCGGCATTGTACAAAGCGCCCTTCGCCCAGGCATCGCCGAAAATTCCTTCCAGATAAAAGAATTTGCCGTCCTTGATCACGCGATGATACGAATTTACGTTGGCTCCCGATTGCGAACCGTCGCCGTGTTTGGCGTGCTTTGTCAGTTCGCGCTGGCGGAAATACAGGTTGCCCCGATATTTTATTGCAAAGATATCGGTGATTTTTTCAGCCAGTTTTACGCGGTAAAAAAACACCTGGTCGGCAATCGAATCTTCCGCGAAAACATATTCGCCATGCATCGCATGCCTTTCGACATTTACCGCCGGGCGAACTTTCTTGTTGACGAAATCGTCATACGAATAATAAAAACCTTCGGGATAATCGCTTACCCGGTGCTGCGCCCGAACGAGCGGCATCGTGAAAATAGCCAACAATAAAAAAACGAATTTCATCTTCACGACTTTTTGCGTACGGTTCGCTGTTCAATCCTTTTTTCGAATTTTTTTCCTTTGAAGATGCGCTGGACCAAAATACCCGGAATGTGGATCTGGTTCGGATCGAGGCTGCCAACCGGCAGCAATTCCTCAACTTCGGCGATCGTGATCTTTCCGGCGCCGGCCATCGGGGCGTTGAAGTTGCGCGCCGTTCCTTTAAAGATGAGGTTTCCGGCCTCGTCGCCCTTCCAGGCTTTGACGATCGCAAAATCGGCTTTGAAGGCGTGTTCCAGGATGTGCATTTTACCATTGAACTCGCGCGATTCCTTTCCTTCGGCTATTTCGGTACCGTAACCGGCAGGTGTAAAAAAAGCGGGAATTCCGGCTTGCGCCGCGCGGCATTTTTCGGCAAGCGTTCCTTGCGGGGTGAGCTCGACCTCGAGTTCGCCGGAAAGCATCTGGCGCTCGAACTCGGCATTTTCGCCCACATACGACGAAATCATTTTTTTGACTTGCTTTTTCTGGAGCAGCAGCCCGAGCCCGAAATCGTCCACACCCGCATTGTTCGAAATACAGGTCAGGTTGGTCGTGCCTTTTTTGACCAGTTCGGCGATGCTGTTCTCGGGAATGCCGCAAAGGCCGAATCCGCCGAGCATGATGGTCATTCCGTCTTCAATCCCGCGAAGTGCATCCTCGACGGAGTTTACTTTTTTATTGATCATTATCCGTAAAAATTAGGGCAATGTGAATTCGTCGGTGTTTTGTTCTTCGGTAGCCGTCGAATCTTTCTCCACCGGTGGCGTCCAGCAATCGACCTTGATCGAAAGATTGTCCGGGCGCTCAAAATCCTTGGTGGAAATATCGAGCGATTCATCGGCATAGCATTTCTTCATCATCAGCGCCCAAATCGGGAGCGCCGCCGTTGCGCCTTGTCCGTAAATAAGGCCTTTAAAGCGCGCCGAACGGTCTTCGCAGCCAACCCAGACACCGGTCACCAAATTGGGAACCATGCCTACGAACCAGCCGTCGGATTGATTTTGCGTCGTACCGGTTTTGCCCGCGATCGGGTTCTTGAACACATACGGATAACCGGTCACGCGATTATAGCCGCTGCCGCCGCCTTGGGTTCGCAATCGTGCGCCCGAACCGATTTCGGTAACGCCCTCGAGCAGTTTGATGACCGCAAATGCGATGTCTTTGTTCAGGACATCGTGCGATTCGGGAATCGGCTCATACAGTACGACACCGTTTTTGTCAGTGATTTTCGTGATGAACTGCGGCTTGACGTAAACGCCCTGGTTCGCGAAAGTGCTGTAGGCTGCAACCATATCGTGAACGGTGATTTCAACAGCGCCGAGTGCAATCGATGGTTGCGCCGGTATATCGGATTTCACGCCGAGTTTATGTGTCAAATCAATTACCGCTTCAGGCCCGACTTTGTCGATCAGCTTGGCGGAAACCGTATTGATCGACAATGCGAGCGCTTTCTTGAGCGTGACCATGCCGCGGTATTCGTTGTTGGAATTGCTCGGCGTCCAAGTCTCGGTTACGTGATGGCGGCCTTTCGGGATTGTGAACGGCGCGTCGAGAATCGTATCGCACGGCGACATGTTCAGTTGCTCGATTGCAGTCGCATACACGAACGGCTTGAAGGTCGAACCAACCTGGCGCGCGCCCTGGCCAACGTGGTCGTACTGGAAATATTTGTAGTTGATTCCGCCGACCCAGGCTTTCACATGGCCGGTTTTCGGATCCATCGACATCAATCCGGTCTGGAGGAAACTTTTGAAATACCGGATCGAATCCGTCGGCGTCATGATCGTATCGCGTTCGCCTTTCCAGGTAAAAACGCGCATTTTCGTCTTAACCGAAAACGACTTTATGATTTCGTCTTCGCCTTTGCCCTGCGACTCCATTTCCTTCCAGCGGTCCGAGTTTTTCATCGCGCGGAGCATGATTTTTTGTGTTTCGCCGTCATTGAGCCTGACGAACGGACGGTTTTTGTTTTCCTTTTGCTGGCTGTCGAATTCGGCCTGCAGGTTCGGCAGGTGTTTTTCCATCGCTTCCTCGGCATAAAGCTGGATCCGCGAGTCGATGGTCGTATAGATTTTGAGCCCGTCGCGGTAAATATCCCAATCCGATCCGTCCGGCTTTTTGTTTTCCTTGACCCAGCCTTTCATGTAATCGCGGAGGTATTCGCGGAAGTAGGTCGCGGTTCCCGAATCGTGGCTTTCCGGCTGGAAATGCAGCGCGAGCGGTTTGGCTTGGTATTGTTCTTTTTCGGTTTGTGTGATGAAACCGTTGCGCGCCATTTGTTTCAGCACGACGTTCCGGCGCTTGATGGTCCGTTCCGGCCGTTTGATCGGATTGAAAAGCGATGGGTTGTTGAGCATTCCCACAAGCAGCGCACTTTCATCGATAGTCAAATCTTTCGGCTCTTTCCCGAAATAAACTTTCGCTGCCGATCGTATCCCGACGGCCGTATTGACGAAGTCGGCTTTGTTGAGGTACATCGCGATGATTTCGTTCTTGGTGTATTGCCTTTCGAGGCGCGTCGCGATAATCCATTCCTTGGTTTTCTGGATGATGCGGAACAGGAAAAATTTCGAGCCCTCGCCGTGGAACAGCAATTTGGCCAGCTGCTGGGTAATCGTACTTGCACCGCCGCGGGTTCCGAGACTCGCCATTGCCGTAGTCGTCCTGCGGAAATCGATGCCCGAATGTTCGTAAAAACGTTCGTCTTCGGTCGAGATCAGCGCGTTGACCAAGTGCTTTGGCAAGTCGTTATACTTGATCGAGGTGCGATTTTCGTTGTAGAACTTCCCGATGGTCACGCCGTCGGAGGAGATGATTTCGGTAGCCAGGTTCGAATTCGGGTTTTCGAGTTCCTCGAAATTGGGCATGTGCCCGAAAAAGCCCCAAGCGGCCAGCAGGAAATACAGAAGTATTCCGCCGAGCGTGTAAAAGAAAATCTTCCAGAATTTTCTGTTGTAATACCGGATGTCCTTGATTTGATGCGTCTGCGTCATGATTTATTGTGATGATTCGATCCTGAAACCAACGTCAGAAATGCCTTTTAATTCTTTTACGCCGGCGATTTTTCCCGATTCGCGGACGGCCTGGCGGATGTGTACTTTATACAGTCCTTTTTTGAATTTTGCCCGTTCCTTGTAGAAAAGCTTGCTTTCCTTGATGTCGGAAAATCCGTTGCCCAACAGGTTTCCATCATCGTCCGCCATCCGGTATTCGAGCGTATCGACCTTGGTCAGTCCGCCCGGATGATCCATGGAAACGATCAGAAAAAGGTTGTTGTAAGGATATTCGTTATTGTCGCGGACATTTACGAACAGGTTATAGGTTTTGGTCGTGTCCAATTCCGGCAGGTCAAACGTGACGATGCTGTCTTTGTTCCAGACCTTGCCAACAGCCTTGTACTGGTCAAAAACACGTTTCTTGTCGCACGAGACCAAAAGTAAAGCGACGAAAAGAAACACCATGCTATGCTTTAGGCCCATTGTTGTTGCCGTTGTTATTCCTATTCCTGTTCCTGTTTTTATTTCGGTCACCCTCATTTCTCGCAGGCCTTGCTTCGCCTTGCGGTCGTGTTTGACTTTGTGGCCGCTGGCCCTGCGGGCGTTGTCCTTCCCTGCGCTGTCCTTGTCCCGGATTTCCCTGCGGACGCGGTTGGCCTCCGGCTTCGGCAGGCTGACGGTTATCGCTGCCGGGTTTGCGCTTTTTGTTGCGGTTGTTGCGTTTTTTCGGCTGGTCGAAACGCGTCAGGCTTTCCTGGCCCATCGCATTGTTGAAATCTTTTTCAGGCGATGCCGGCGCTTCCATCGCATAATCCTCGAGCGATGAAACTTTCCTTTTTTCCTTGTTCTCGGCGATGATTTCCTTGACCTGCTCGATTTTCAGCACATGCCAGTTCGCGAAATTTTCGGTGTAGGCAAACCACATCAACCCTTTAAAAATATCTTGCTTCTGGCAGATAGCCAATCCTTTTTCGGTCTGGAGCTTCGTCTCGAAATCGGGAAAACCCTGAAGCGCGTCCATATAGGTATCGAGTTCGTAATTCAAACAACATTTGAGTTTACCGCATTGGCCGGCCAGTTTTTGCGGATTGAGCGAAAGTTGCTGGTAGCGCGCCGCCGAAGTGTTGACGCTCCGGAAATCGGTCAGCCAGGTCGAACAGCACAATTCCCGTCCGCATGAGCCGATGCCGCCGAGCCGCGATGCTTCCTGACGGAAACCGACTTGTTTCATCTCGATCCTTGTAGAGAATTCACGCGCATATTCCTTGATCAACTGTCGGAAATCGATCCGGTCTTCGGCCGTGTAATAAAACGTGGCTTTCGATCCGTCGCCCTGGAATTCGATATCGGAAATCTTCATCTGCAGTTTCAAGGCAATCGCAAGTTCGCGCGCCTTGACCTTCATCGGTTCTTCCTTATCGCGGGCGTTGGACCAGATATCGATATCGCGCTGCGAGGCTTTCCGGTAAATTTTGTGGATGTCGCCCGCTTTGTGGTTTACGCCTTTTTTCTTCATCTGGATCTTGACAAGCTCGCCGGTCAGGGTCACGATCCCGATGTCGTGCCCGGGCGAGGCTTCGGTCGCGACGATATCGCCGATGGATAGCGTGAGCTTTTCGGTATTGCGGTAGAATTCCTTGCGTCCGTTCTTAAAGCGTATTTCCACACAGTCGAAAGGCGCTTCGCCGGTCGGCAGGCTCATATTCGAAAGCCAGTCAAAGACCGTCAGCTTGTTGCAACTGTCGGTGCCGCAGGTGCCATTATTTTTACAACCTTTGGGCGAACCGCCGGCCGAGGTTGAGCAACTTGTACATGCCATGATATATCTCGTGTTGTGACGCGCACAACTTCAATTCTTAAACGTTTCGTGCGTAAAGATAGTATTTTTTCGTTGGAAGTTACAAAGTTTATGGACGCGGCAAAGGCGCAATGCCGCCTTAGCGATTGGGATTCGAAATGAGTTGCTCCAGTTTCAGGGTGAATTTCTTCGCGCCGATTTCATTGAAATGGTCGCCGTCATAAAAATCCTTTTTTTCAAACGAAGGGTCGTTTAGGAAATTGAAATAACGAATCTCAGGATGCTTTTTAAGAAGCGTCTGTACGGCCGAAATTGTATTGCCCAGTTGTGTCGGATCGAGCCTTTTGGTGTAGGACGGATAAGCAGGGCTTGTAATGAGCGTGATCCGGATGTTTCTTTTTTCAGCGAATTCGGCCAGCTTTTCCAGAATTTCCGTATTCTGCGAAAGTAGCGAATCGTCTGCTGCCGTATGTCTTTTTGCCGCCTTTTCCCCGCTTGATTCCAGGTCGTGGTTATCGTCCGAACGATATTCTGTGCCCCAGCCATACGGATTACAGCTGAGGTCACTGTGCCCGCGCTGGTAATAATTCCTGATCCGCCTCAGGTTTTCCTTAAGTTTGCCATTCGCGATCTCAAAATGGTCGGCCGGCGCGTAGCTGAGGTTCAGCCCGTAGTAGATGTTGTAGTTTTTCAGGCGCCAGCGTTCGGGTCCGACTTCCAGCGACATATAAAGCGTCAGATAATCGACCGGCACGATGATGCGTTTCAGGTTTTTCCAATGCCCGTCGAACTTTTCCAATAAGGCCAGGTCACAGTTCAGCGATTGGGAAATATAAGCCGCGTTGAAGCTTTTCGGTTTGGCATACTGCGGATTTACGCCAAAATAAATATGTGAATTTCCGAGATACAAAGTCTCGATCTCATCGGAATGGCTTTCGAGATAATCGTTTTTAAAGGCGTAATTATTGGGGATATGGCGCAACAAAATTTCCGTGGCCACGAAGCACAGCAAAACCGGCGCGATGAAAAAGGTGGCCTTTTTAAGAAATTTTCCCATGGTCAGACGGATTTCGCCGGTTGATTTCGGTAAATGAAAGCAATTTTTCCGAGTTTCAATGCTATTGGCGGCAAATCAGGCTTCCGTTTTGTACAATTTATCCGAAAGCCTGATCCTGAAATCGAGCTTCAGAGAAATAGAGTCGCCCGGCTTGGCTGACTTTGCGTCGGCGTCATTGACGAACATATCGCCGATGACCATTTCAATTTCGCCGGTTGTCGGTCCTTTAATCAAAACTTTATCGCCGGTCTTGATTTCGCCTTCTTCGATCAGGAATTGCCCGATCGATGCTTTCGGAAAAAAGTGCACGCCTTTGCCAATGTAGTTTTTTTTGATTTTCGCAACGGTTTTCAGTTTTTCGACAGCTGCCTTTCCGACAATGCCGTTTGCCTGACTTTTGAACGTCAGCACATCCGATTTCCCCTTCTTGAAAATCTTGTTGCCGTTCATGATGCCGCGCCGGATTGATTTCTGCTGGTCTTCGGGCAAGTGAATAACGTCAACACATTCAGTCGAGCAGCAGCCTTCCATCGCAGCAGCGCATTCTTCACACTGTATGAAAAGCAGATGACAGCCTTCGTTTGCGCAGTTGGTATGCTCATCGCACGGTTTTCCGCACTGGTGGCATTGCGAAACGATGTCGTCGGTGATGCGTTCGCCAAGCCTGTGGTCGAACACGAAATTCTTGCCGATGAACTTGCTTTCCAATCCTTCGGCCTTGACCTGGCGCGCATATTCGATAATTCCGCCTTCGAGTTGGTAGACGTTTTCGAAGCCTTTGTGCTTGAAATAGGCCGATGCTTTTTCGCAGCGGATGCCGCCGGTGCAATACATCAACAGCTTTTTATCTTGTTTGTGTTCCGACAATTGCTCTTCGATGATCGGCAAAGATTCGCGGAACGTATCGACATCGGGTTTGATCGCGCCCGTAAAATGCCCGATTTCGCTTTCGTAATGGTTGCGCATGTCGACGACGATCGTATCGGGATTTTCCAAAAGCTCGTTGAATTCCTTCGCTTTTAAGTGGATTCCGATGTTTGTCGGATCGAACGAATCGTCGTTCAGGCCGTCGGCGACGATTTTATCGCGGACTTTGATCGTCAGCTTCAAAAACGAATGGTCGTCGTGCTCGACGGCAATGTTCAGCCGGATGCCTTTCATGAAATCGTAGGCTTCGATCGTGTCGCGGAACTCGTAAAAATGATCGGCCGGCAAGCTCAGCTGCGCGTTGATGCCTTCGTGGGCAACGTAAATGCGGCCCAAAACCTCGAGCGGGTTCCAGGCTAAAAAGAGTTCGTCCCTGAATTGTTTCGGATTTTCGATTCGCGCATAAGCATAGAACGACAAAGTCAGTCGCCTTTTTCCGGCCTCGTCGATGAGTTCGGCCCGCTCTTCTGCACTTAACGTGTTGTACAGTTGCATGCTATAAACAGATTAAGGTTGAGATATTTCGGCTGCAAAGATAGGAAAGAATTCGAGAACCTGAAAACCTGAAAATCTGTGTTCATCGGCTCGCCAAAAGCTAATCGCATTTGGCTCGCCACTCCGGCTTTCCGGTCCGTCCTGGCGCAGCCTGAAATCCTATTGCGAAACCGGAAAAGGCAGGCCGTTCCAAACCAGCACCAATAGAAAAGCCACCCGAAAGTGGCTTACATTTTAACAGAACTCCGCGTACGCGTCTTTCAGGTTTTCGGCGATCATTTCCGCCGGGCGGCCTTCAATGTGGTGGCGTTCGAGCATGTGCACCAATTCGCCGTCCTTGAAAAGCGCCATGCTCGGCGACGACGGCGGAAACGGGAACATCAGCTCGCGCGCGGCATTTACGGCATCGGTATCGACACCGGCAAAAACCGTAATCAGGTTTTCCGGTTTTTTATCTCCGTCAAGCGACATTTTTGCGCCCGGACGCGCGTTTCTTGCGGCACATCCGCACACCGAATTCACGACAACCAAAGTAGTTCCCGGCTTTTCCAGCGCATTTTTCACGGCGTCGGCGGTATATAAGGCTTCAAAACCGGCGTCGGTGAGTTCGGCGCGCATCGGTTTTACCATTTCTTCTGGATACATAATTTGTGATGTAAAGATTAGGCGGCAAAGTTACGAAGCAACAATGAATAATGAACAATTAATAATTAATAATTGGCATTGCCAAATAGCTTTTGACTATCTGAAAATTCTCTTGAAAAAAGCGGAAAGAAAAAGCCGTTTCGGGCATTTCCAGATAACCTGCAAATCTTCGGAAAGCGATGTTTCCTCATCGAGGAATTTCAAAACCAGCGCCGTGTCGCCCGATTTGAAAAGTGACGAGAAAATTTCACGACCGCGCTCGTTTTTGGCCGATAGTATATCGAGCAGCAGCAAATCGTAGTACCAAAATCGGTTCGTGTGCTGGAATTTCCGCAGGTCGTTTTCGGTTTCGAGAAAATCAATCAGCGCCGCTGATTTTTTCAATGTGTTCTTAAACGTAAAACCCGTACTGGCTTTCGTCCAGCCGCCGGCAGAACCGATGTGCAAAATGTTTTTCGTGTTGTTTTTCCAGAATTTATAGGCCGTCATCGGGATGCTGCCGTGCTCTTTTTCGGTAATATGGTAATCGGTCGCGCCGAGTTTTTCCAGATAGCCTCGGATTGCGTTTTCGTAGTCGATTTCCGTAAGCAAATCCTTTGAAAACAGCGTGTATTCGACGAGCGCTTCGGTTTCCGAAAAGGGCAAAACATACATAAAACGCGTGTTGCTTTTTTGTTCGACCGAAAAATCCATGAATGTCGCCTGGTTCGGATTAAAAACCAATTCTTTGGTCCGGACAAACCAGCCGATGAAATGTTGCTGCAGCACCGGATATTTTTTCTGGCCTAAAGCCAAATCCGGGCTGTAAATGCTGTTGAAAATCTTGTTACAGGTGAAACTGGCCGTTTCAGTCTTGACGATGGCATGTTGGCCGGCTTGAGAAAAATCGACGACTTTTTCGTTGAGGAATTCGATGTTTTGATACTTCGACAATTCGGCAAACATCAAGTTGTAAAAGTCAATGCCGCGGATCATTTTGTACCGATACGGATCAAGATCGAGGTTTCGCCTGAAATTTTCATCCGCAAACAACGCCGAAGCCCATTTCATCGAGACGATTTGGTCGAGCACGCCGGTCGGTTTTTCCCAAAAACACCAGGTACGGTCATTGGTTTTTTTCGGATCCGGATCGATGAGCAAAATCGATTTATCTGAGAATTTCCCCGAAACACACATCCGGAAAGCCGTCATTAAAGCCGCCAATCCCGAACCGGTAAAAATGTAATCGTAATGCCTCATCCCGAAAATAAAGCCTAAAGATAGCTTTTTAGATGCGGAAAGAAAATCCGCCCGAAACAAAATAATCGGGCGCATTGTCGGTAATCCCGAAACCGCCCGAGAAATCGACGGCCATGTTGTCTGAAATCAGATAAGTCAAACCCGTATCGAACCGATGATCGGCCTTGTCGTGCTGTGGCGCGAAACCGTAAATCTCGGCAAAAATGCTGGTTTTTTCGGAAAGCTCAAAGCCGGTCGTCAGCGTGTAAATAAACGTTGGCTCAGGCGAAAATCCGTCCCACTGGGCGCCGAGGTTGTAACCGAGATCGATTTTATCGGAAAGCGTGTGCTGCATCGTAAGCCGGAATTCGGTCGCATAATAATCTGCTTTGAAATCCTTGGAAGCGAGATCGGGAAGCAGTAAATGCCCGAGAAAAGCCGTTTTGGGAATAATCCCTTTTTCGTCACATAGTGTGATTTTTGCCCCGATCAAAACCGGATTCAATCCCGAAAGTTTTTCATCACCGGTTTTGTCGGTTTCGTATTCGGTGATCAGCCGCAGCTCGAAATTCTCATTGACTCCGTATTTGAAAAGTACAGTTGGAGAAAGTGCGGAGGATGCATTACCGTCAATCTTATCGTATTCAAAACCCGTTTCGATTTGGACCATTCCTTTCGGGACGAGCGTCGGCGTTTCGGTCTGGTCGGGCCGGTCGGTCACGATCGGTTCCGGCTTTCCGGCTTTCGGGTCGGCTTGCGAAAAACCTTGCAGCGAAAGCAATAATACGAGAACATGGAGAAATTTTGAATTCAGCATGGAATTAAATTTAGACAAATCTAAAAATTAATTTTGAAACACAAAAAATAGATGTAATTTTGAAATGCTAAAAAAGTATACATGAACGGAAAATCACTTGAAGAAGTACACGAATCGATTCAAACCGACAATAAAACCGGCTGGTTCCGGAAAATCCTCGCGTTTTTCGGGCCGGCCTACCTGATCAGCGTCGGCTACATGGATCCGGGAAACTGGGCCACCGACATCGCGGGCGGAAGCCGCTTCGGCTATGCGCTGATTTGGGTTTTGCTGATGAGCAACATCATGGCCTTGCTGCTTCAAAGCCTGAGTGCGCGCCTCGGTATCGTGACCCAGCGCGACTTGGCGCAGGCTTCGCGCGAGACGTATTCGAAGTTCGTCAATTATATTTTGTACTTCCTTGCCGAAATTGCGATTGCGGCCTGCGACCTTGCCGAAGTTTTGGGAATGGCGATCGGGTTGAACCTGCTTTTCGGGCTTCCGCTGATCGACGGTGTGATCATTACGGTTTTGGATACATTCCTGCTGCTGTTCCTGATCAACAAAGGGATGCGAAAAATGGAAGCGTTCATCATCACATTGGTCGCCATTATCGGCGTGTCCTTCATTTGCGAGATGATTTTCGCCAAACCCGAAATCGGCCAGATCGCCGCGGGATTGATTCCGACGCTTCCGGGCGATGCGGCGTTGTACATCGCCATCGGAATCATCGGCGCAACCGTAATGCCGCACAACCTCTATCTGCATTCGTCGCTGGTCCAGACCCGGAAATTCGACCGCACCAAAGGTGGCGTGAAACAGGCGCTCAAATACAATCTCGTCGATTCGGCGATCGCGCTCAACCTCGCGTTTTTCGTCAATGCCGCGATTTTGATATTGGCCGCCGCGACGTTCTTCAAAAACGGGATGTTCCATGTGGCCGAAATCCAGGATGCGCATAAATTCCTCGAGCCGTTGCTGGGCACCAAATGGGCGCCGATCCTCTTTGCCGTGGCGCTGATCGCCGCCGGACAAAGCTCGACGGTAACCGGAACGCTGGCCGGCCAGATCATCATGGAAGGTTACCTGAATTTGCGGATCCGCCCGTGGGTCAGGCGCATCATGACGCGTTTGATCGCAATCGTTCCGGCCGTGATCGTAATTACGGTTTTCGGGGAAGGCGTCACGGGGAAACTTTTGATTTTAAGTCAGGTCATCCTGAGTTTGCAGCTCGGTTTTGCGATTATCCCGCTGATCCATTTCGTCAGTGACAAAAACAAGATGAAAGGATTCCACATCAGCATTCCAACCCAGATCGCGGCCTGGATTATCGCGCTGGTTATTGTCTCGCTGAACGCTAAACTGGTTTTTGACGAAATCAAAGATTGGCTCGCAAGTTCGGCGCGTCCGGAAATCCTTTGGATGACCGTCGTGCCGCTCGCGATTGCGTTTTTAGGATTGTTGTTGTTCATCATGCTCAAGCCGTTTGTCGTCAAATCCCGAAGCGACATCCAAAACCACTCGCCGCACAACCTGAAACTCAAAGTCGGATCGAGTGGAATTTACACCAAGAAAAATATTGCCGTAACCGTCGATTTCTCTGCCGCCGACGAAGGCGCGCTCAACAATGCCTTTGCACTCGGTGGCGATGAGGCTGTCTATACGCTGATCCATGTCGTGGAAACGGTCGGGGCGATGATTTACGGCGAGAATATCGTCGATCATGAAACATCGATCGATGAAAAACTACTGGCCGAATATAAGGAAATCCTGACCTTAAAAGGTTACCGCGTAAAAACAAAACTGGCGTTCGGTCAGCCGGCCAAAGGCATTCCGGAAATCGTCAATGAAGGTGGATTCGACTTGCTGGTGATGGGAACGCACGGCCATACCGGATTTAAAGACCTGATGTTCGGGACAACTGTCGATAAGGTGCGGCACCGCATTAAAATCCCGCTGTATATCATCAGGCATTAATTCATTTTACGATGACATTCTCCGAAGAAAATTACCTCAAGACCATCTATCATCTTTCCGTTTCCCAAACGGGCATAACCACCAATGCCATTGCTGAAAAAATGGAGACCAAAGCTTCATCAGTGACCGACATGCTGAAGAAACTTGCCGAAAAACAGCTCATTGCCTACAAAAAATACCAAGGTGTTTCATTGACCGGTTCGGGAATGCACACGGCCAAAATGATTGTCCGGAAACACCGCTTGTGGGAAGTTTTCCTGGTGGACAAACTCGATTTCTCGTGGGACGAAGTGCACGACATCGCCGAACAGCTCGAACACATCAAATCGGAAAAACTGATCAACAAGCTCGACGAATTTCTGGGTTTCCCGACCGAAGATCCGCACGGCGACCCGATTCCCGATGCAAACGGGCGCATGGTCAAAATCGAGAAGCAACTGCTGTCGGAACTCGCCGAAAGCCAGTCCGGGATTTGCGTCGGAGTAAAGGATACGTCATCGGAATTTTTGAAATACCTCGACAAAAACGGCATAGCGCTGGGTTCAAAAATTGAAATTCTCTCGAAAGAAAGTTTTGACCAGTCGCTCCGGATTAAAATCGACGGGAACCAATTGCCGATATCGAGCAAGATTGCGGGCAACCTGTTCGTAAAACGCGATTGATTATTTCCCGGTCAATTTGATTTCCGGCACTTTTGCGGTAATCATCTCGTTGAGCATATTCGTGCGGTCGGAAGCTAAATTTTTCAGGAACGGCGTGATGTCGTCGCCATAGCTTCGTTTGGAATACGCATAAACCTCGATGGCTTTCTTACCATTTCCGAGATCGACCTGCACGAAGCGGTAAATGTTGAACTCGACGATCGTCATTTCGTCGTTCTTGCTTTCGCTGAGCAGGAAATCGACCATGTATTCCTTGCCGTCGGGGCTTTCGGTTACCTGGTAATTGCAGACCGGATCGGTTTTCTTGCGCGCTTCGAGTTCTTTTATTTTCGAATTCGCGGCGTCGCGCGTGCTCATATCGACGACGAATAAATGAATCGTCATCAAATGCACGAAATTGGCCATGTTTTCGTTCGCGGGAAGATATTCCTGGATGAAGTAAGTCGCGGCAGGTTTGTCGGACCACGAAAGGTTGTAAGTCTGTCCGTCGAATTTCAACGGGCCTTTTACGCCGATGTGCTCCACCGGATTTTGGGCATTGGTAAACAAAGACAAAAAGGTAAAAAACAGGAAAAGCTTTTTCATTGGAAGTAGTTTGCGGCAATGTTACGCAAAATATTTCAACTGCAGCCGCAATCCGGGCCGCAATCGCCTTTGCCTTTCTTTTTCTTCCAGAAGAATTTCCGGACCAAAAATGCCAGTGCGATGCCGAGTGCCGTAAAAGCGATGATTTCCTGTATCATTATTTCAAGAATTGGTAGGCGACCAGCGCCACGACATAAGCGAATAAACTCATAAAGACCAATTGCGCCAGCGGCCACCGCCAGCTGTTCGTCTCTTTTTTGGTAACGGCCAACGTGCTCGCGCATTGCATCGCGAAGGCGTAAAACAGCAAGAGCGAAATCCCGGTCGCAAAATTGAAGACTTTTTGTCCGTCGGGATAGATCTCGGCAGCCATTTTCTCCTTGATCGGCTCTTCGTTATCGGTGTCGCCGACGCTGTAGATCGTGGCCAATGTTCCTACGAAAACCTCGCGCGCCGCGAACGAGCTGATGATCGCAATCCCGATTTTCCAATCGTAACCCAGCGGACGGATGACCGGCTCGATTGTTTTGCCCATCATCCCGATATAGGAATTTTCAAGCTTATAGGAAGCGATGCGGTTTTGCATTTCGTCAGCATGGACGGGTGTTTTTTCGGCCCGGATTTCGTTTTTGACATTCGCTTCGGCATTGTTGAAATCCCGTCCGCCGTAAGAGGCCAGAAACCACAAAATTATTGAAATCGCCAAAATGATTTTTCCCGCGCCAAAGACGAACGCCTTGGTTTTTTCCACGACGTTGATCCCGACGTTTTTCAGGAGCGGCAGCTTGTAGTTCGGCATTTCGATGACGAAAAACGTCTTGCCTTTGACTTTCAGTATTTTATTGAGGATGTACGACGAAAAAATCGCCATCCCGAACCCGAGCAGGTACAACAGCATCAGCGTCAAGCCCTGCAAATTCAATATTCCGAGCACTCTTTTATTAGGAATCACGAGCGCGATGATGATCGCATACACCGGAAGCCGCGCCGAACAGGTCGTAAACGGCGTGACCAGAATCGTAATCAGCCGCTCTTTCCAGCTTTCGATGTTCCGCGTGGCCATGATCGCCGGAATCGCGCAGGCCGTACCTGAAATCAGCGGGACGACGCTTTTGCCGCTCAGCCCGAAACGCCGCATAATCTTGTCCATCAAAAACACGACGCGACTCATGTAACCGCTTTCCTCCAATATCGAAATGAATAAAAACAGAAAGGCAATCTGCGGGATGAAAATCAGGATTCCGCCGATTCCCGGAATGATTCCCTGCGAAATAAGGTTCGTCAAAACGCCCGGCGGCAGATGGTTCGAGGCATAAGCGCTCAGCGAGGCGAAACCGTTGTCGATGAAGTCCATCGGGACAGCGGACCAATCGAAAATCGACTGGAAAATCAGGAACAAAATCGCAAAAAAGATTGCATAACCCCAGACTTTATGCGTGAGTATGCGGTCGAGCCGGCTGCCGAAATCCTTAGCTTTGCTCCGGTCGATAACTTGTCCGACTTTCAATACGTCGTTGATGAACTGGTAGCGTTTGATCGTTTCCTTTTGCTGCAAACGTTTCAAATCCGAATGCGATTTGGTGAACGTGCCGCGGATTTCGTTCCGCTCCAGATTGAGGAAATTCACGTCCTGCGTAATGACCAGCCAAAGCTTGTACAGCAACTGGTTCGGAAAGGCTTTGCGCAAATTGTTGAAATATTCCGGATCGATAGTCGAAGCGTTCAGGCACGGTTCGGTCGACAGCGTTTTATAGGAAACGATGAGGTTTTTCAATTCCTCGATGCCGCTGCCTTTTCGGGTGCTGATCAGGGCTATTTTGGTTTTGAGTTGTTCCTCAAGATGCGGAATGTCGAGCGAAATTCCTTTGTATTCCATCCGGTCGGCCATGTTGATGACCAGTATCGTCGGGATTTCCAAATCCTTGATCTGGGTAAAAAGCAGCAAATTCCGTTTGAGGTTTTCGACGTCGGTGATCAGCAAAGCGACGTCAGGATAGAGCTTGTCATTCTTATTTAGCAGCAGTTCGATCACCACGTTTTCGTCGATCGAACTCGCGTTGAGGCTGTACGTTCCCGGCAGATCCAAAATGTTCGCCTTGATGTTGTGCGGCAAACGGCAAAACCCGATTTTCTTTTCGACCGTAATCCCCGGATAATTCCCAACTTGCTGCTTGAGCCCGGTAAGCGCGTTAAAAACCGAAGTCTTTCCGGTGTTCGGGTTCCCGATCAGCGCGACATTGATGTTCTCGTTGCTCATGGTTCGATCGTTTCCACCTTGATGTGCTTTGCGGTTTCAATCCGGATGGCCAGATGCGAGCCGTTGACGTCCAGATACAGCGGATCACCGAAAGGCGCAACCTGCAAAAGCTCGACAATATTGCCCGGCAAACAGCCCATTTCGAGCAGCTTGAGCGGAATAGTGTCGATATCAAAATCCATGATGACGGCTTTTTCCCCTTTTTTCAGAAAATCGATCGTGGTCTGCAATGCTTATTTAGATTGAATAAAGGGACAAAAGTAGTGTTTTTAGTTTAAAAAGTCTGAGGTTGACGTTTAAAGTTTGGCGTTCACCGGCGAGCAAAAAGCTAATCGCATTTTGCTCGCCGCCACGATCAGGACTAAGCTACTCGTTTTCGCACAGCCAGTTGATATCCGAAATCAGCTTTTTCACCGCTGCCGGATCGGTGCCGTCATAAAACCCTCGGACGCGGCGCTGCGAATCGACCAGCACGAGATTTTCGGTATGTACCATGTCGTACAACTGTTCCGGCCGGCCGAGCTTTACCGCAAGATAAGATTTGCGCGCCATTTCGTAGATTTTCTTTTTGTCGCCGGTCACCAGGTTCCATTTGCGGTCGTCGACGCCTTTTTCAATTGCGTATTTCTTCAAAACCAGAACGCTGTCAGTCTCCGGGAAAACCGTATGCGAGAGCAGCAGGACTTTCGGGTTGCTGAGGAATGCTTTTTGGACATCGACCAGATTCGCGGTCATTTTCGGGCAGATCGAGCCGCAGGTCGTGAAGAAAAAATCGGCGACGTAAATCTTGCCCTGGTAATCTTTTTGGGTAATCGTCTTGCCGTTCTGGTTCACGAACGAGAAATCGGCGATCTTATGGTCGCGGCTTTTGTACTGCACCGTCGAGTCGACGAGTTCCGGGTTCACGTCCGACGGGTTGTAAATTTTCAGGTTGTATTTCGGTTTCAATACGACGTAAAATGCCGAAATCGCAGCGCCCGATACGATCAGCATCGTGATAAAAAAGATCCGGTATTTCTTGATGAATGAAAGCATCTTCAAAAGTTGGCGCAAAAATACGAAACGATCGCGCTATCATTTCCGATTTTTAACACTAATTAATGCATTAATCAATAAATTTGTCATCCAACTCAAATAACAACTATGAAAATACAAATCAGCAAACTCAGTCTGCTGGCACCGGTCCTTCTGGGATGCGTGGCCTCGCAAGCGCAGACGGCACAAAAAGAACCGGGAATCAATCTCTCGCTAATGGACAAAAACGTCAGTCCGGCCAACGATTTTTTCCGTTTCGTAAACGGTACCTGGCTTCAGCATACCGAAATCCCGGCCGATCGTTCCCGCTGGGGAAGTTTTGACGAGCTCCGCCAACGCACCGATAAGGATGTGCTCGATATCCTGAAAGAAGCCTCGGCAAGTTCGAAGTACAACTCCAAGACCGATCAGGGCAAAGCCATCAACCTCTACAAATCGGTGATGGACACGGTTTCGCGGAACAAAATGGGCATCAAGCCGATCGCGCCTTATCTGGCCAAAATCGACGCAGTGAAAAATGTCAACGACCTCCAGTCGCTGCTCACTGAAATGGAACCGCTGGGCGGAATCGGGTTTTTCGGCGTCAGTGTCGAGCCCGATGCCAAAGACAGCAATAAAAACGTCTTGACCGTCGGATTGGGAAGCCTCGGGCTGCCGGACCGCGATTATTATGTTTCGGACGATGCGGATTCCAAGGAAAAGCGGGAAAAGTATGTTGCGCATGTCGCAAAAATGCTCCAGTTTTTAAACGAAAAACCTCAAGCGGCACAAGCCGATGCGACTAAAATCCTCGCGCTCGAAACCCAAATGTCCACGCCGCGGCTTACCCGCGTGGAACGCCGCGACGACCGCAAGACGTACAACCCGATGAGCGTTGCCGAACTGCAGAAAATCACGCCGGTCATCGACTGGAACAAATACCTGACGGGCGTCGGGATGCCGAAACAGGACATCATCATCGTTTCGCAGCCCAAATATATGGCGGCTTTACAGACAATTTTTACCCAAAATAAAGTGGATGACTGGAAAGCATATTTGCGCTGGACCTTGCTCAACCGTGCGGCAGGCAGGCTGTCGACTCAGATTGAGGATGCGAATTTCGAATTTTACGGCAAAGTCTTGGGCGGCGCGATGAAACAACGGCCGCGCGACGAGCGTGCGCTGCAAGTCGTCAACGGCGGAATCGGTGAAGCCTTGGGCAAATTGTATGTCGAGAAAAAATTCCCCGCAGAAGCCAAAGCCAAAGCCGCCGATATGATCCACAATGTCATTCTGGCTTACCAGAACCGGATCAACAATCTGGCCTGGATGAATCCGGAAACCAAGGTCAGCGCGATCAAAAAGCTCGACAAGGTCCGGATCAAGATCGGATATCCCGACAAATGGCGCGACTATTCCGAAATGACACTTAAAAGCCAGGCGGAAGGCGGAACGTATTTCGACAATATGCAAAACATCGCCAAATGGCGTTTTAACGAAGACAAAAAGGATTTGCAAAAACCCGTTGACAAAGACCGCTGGGGCATGTCGCCGCAAACGGTGAACGCCTATTACAATCCGGCCTTCAACGAAATTGTGTTCCCGGCTGCAATCCTCCAGCCGCCGTTTTACAACTATCAGGCGGACGAAGCTGTAAATTACGGAGGCATTGGCGCAGTAATCGGGCACGAGATTTCGCATGGGTTCGACGATTCCGGCGCGCGTTACAATGCTGAGGGCAACCTCGTGAACTGGTGGTCTGACAAAGATCTGGAAGAGTTCACCAAACTCGGAACTGCTTTGGCCGATCAATACAGTGCGCTCGAACCGCTTCCGGGAATTCATGTGGACGGGAAATTCACGCTCGGTGAAAACATCGGCGATCTGGGCGGTGTCAATGCCGCATACGACGGTCTGCAATTGTACCTGAAACAAAAAGGCAATCCCGGCCTGATCGACGGTTATACGCCCGACCAGCGTTTCTTCATTTCCTGGACGACCGTCTGGCGTTCGAAAATGCGCGACGAAGCAATCAAGAACCAGGTCAAGACCGATCCGCATTCCCCGGGAATGTTCCGCGCCTACGTGCCTTTGCAAAATGTCGATGCGTTTTACAATGCGTTCAGCATCAAGCCCGGCGACGGCATGTATGTCGATCCCGCGAAACGAGTCAAAATTTGGTAATCATAAAATCCCGGTAATCGCCGGGATTTTTTTATAATCCCGGTTTGAGGAAATCGTAACCGAACGTGGAAATTAGTTTTTTTGAATCGATGATTTTTCCTGGATTTCCCGAAGTGGTGAAACTTGGAAAAGGCAATTGCAATTCCGTCGCTTTTTGGGTGTAATAGTCTTTCCTTGACGGATGATACGGTGCGACCGCATTGAATATGTCGTTGCGGATTCCGGCCCGGATGATCGACAGCATAATCCCGATGCAATCCTTCCGGTGGATGAGGTTCACCGGTGCGTCCGGATTTTCCAAATTTAGCTTTCCGGCCAGATATTTTACAGGATGGCGGTCTTCGCCGATCAGTCCGCCGAAGCGCAGTATGGTTGTTTCGAAATTTGGGTTTTCCAACAGGAGCATTTCTGTTTCGAGCAATTGTTTCCCCGAGTCGGTAGTAGGATTTGCGGTCGTTTCTTCAGTCACGTTTGTTTCATCGTCAGCATAAACGGCTGTCGAACTGGTGAATATGACTTTTGTAATTCCCGCTTTTTCAATGTGTGGCACAAGGGTTTTTATTTTCCCTGTAAAATTTTCGCTGTTTCCGCCCTGAAGTTTTGGCGGGATGTCAATGATTAAAATCTCCGAACCGGAAAGGAAACCGGAAATATCGCCGGAAATTCCGTCTGCGGAAAGTGAAATCAAAAACGGTACAATGCCGGCTCTTCCCAAAACGGGGGTTTTGCTTTCTGAAGTGGTCGAACCCTTTACCGGAAAGCCTTCTTGTGCAAGTGTTTCGGCCAGCGGAAGCCCAAGCCAGCCGCAGCCGAGAATGCTGATTTTTGGTTTGGCTCCTTTCAATTAATTTTCCGGATTGGGCGCGATCGTATCGGTCACGACGGCAGCTGAAGGTACAACGGCCGGAGCCGGTATCGCAACAACGGGTTTTTGCATTTCGCGCGTCTGCCTGATTTTCCGGCGGATGATTACGGCATCGTTCAGGACGAAAGGCGCGGGCATCATTTCCGGGCTGCGCTGCTTCATTACGAAAAGCGGATTGTTCATGAGGTCGAAGGAAGATTCCATCAGGTCCATATCGAGAACTGCGCCTTTGGCAATGCTGAATTCGAGTGTCAGCGGCTCGTTGTCGACAACGTAATATCCGAGAAGTTTCCTGCCGTTTCGAGGGAAAGCCGAACCTTTCTGGTCGAGCGATTTCGCGCCGTTGGCCTTGAGATTGTGGAAGACGAGCTTTTCGTTGGCGAAAATATCGTAACGGTTGACCTTCCGGTTTGGCGTGATCCGGATTTTGTAATAATGCTGCGTATTTATGATGGAATCCAGCAGGAAATCGACCGTTGGCCCGGCCAGTTCTTTTTGCGGAGCGGCAGCCGAAAAAGTAAAGGCAGCGTTGTATTTGCTGAACAATTTATCGGTATTGACCGCATCGCCGTTGCCCGGATTGTCGCCGAGATAAGTCTTGGTCCAGTCGTCGAGGTTGACGTCGTAGGTCGCCCAATAGGCTTTGTCCTTGTCGGCATCGTAAAGGTAAACGAGACTGTTGGGTTTGGCTTTGCCGGTTTCGTATCCGGAATTCAAATGGGCATGGATAAGAAACCCGACAGAAATCAAAAGCATCAAGCCCGACCAAAGCCCTTTATTGCCGAACGATCCGAAAACCGGCAGCAGCAATCCGAATACCAGAACGGCCAGCATCATGCTTCCGAACAGGATTTTCAGCCCGAGCCCGATTGGAAACTGCCACAGAAAAGGCACGAATAGCACAAGCGCCGGAACGCAGAACAACAGATTAAAAAACATATTCGTTTTTTGCGTCACGACAAAATAACCGAGCATCAAAATCGCACAGAAGAGCGGAATGATGAAAAACGCCGCACCCGGAAGGTAAAAGGCGACAGCTGCATTGATGACGAGCCATAATGTCAGCGGCGCGACCGACTGGCTCATAACGGCGTTGTCCTGTTGCCGCCTGAAATAGAACAGGAAACAAACGCTCAGGGCCAGAAACAGGAACGCAAAGATATAGGAATGCCCGTTATAGGTAAACCCTTGCTGGATGTCGTTGTATTGCGGATAAATCGAAAGCAGGATTTTCCATCCGAAAAAACCGATCGCCCCGCAAACGAGCAATGCACCAAGCAAATTCAAAAATCCCCTGCCGATTTCCGAAGGAACCAGCGTTCGTTTGCCCAAACCGATGAAAACGATGAAAACGAACAAAATAGCGGCGATAATGAGCATTGGGAAAATCCATTCGAACGGATAACTGATGAAATTAACCGGCGTGCTGAAATACACCCGGTCTTCGCTGGTCTGGAGTGTTTCAAGATTAGCATTCGAAAAATAATCCGTCAGCGCCACAAGGTAACTTCCCTGATGCTGGAGCGAACGCGGGTCGAGATGCTGGATGTCGTCCTGCGCCGTATGATAATTGTAATGGCCGTCGATGAACGCGAAATTGAAGCCCTGGATTTTTCCCTGTTCGCGGAATACAGTCAGGTCGGTATCGTTCGGGAGCATTTTATAGATGCTGTACATCAGCGAATTGGCGACCGGATAGCGCGGATGCGCCTCGGAAAAACCGTCGACCATCGCCGCATTCCCGTTGTTGACTTCCATCAGCAGATATGCCGGTCCGGAGGTGCCGCGGGCTTCGCTATTGAGCACCAGTCCGACGTCATTCGCCCACTCATGCTGCGTTACGAAAAGCGCAGCGCCGTTTAGCCCGAGTTCTTCGGCATCCGAAAAAAGGACGATGATGTCATTTTTATGCGGTGTGGCATTGTGCAGAAACGCGCGCAAAGTTTCGAGTACTGCCGCAACGCCTGAGCCGTCGTCGGCCGCGCCGTGCGAAACCGAATGGGGTGCGCTGTCGTAATGGGAAAGCAGCAGTAACGCTTTGCCGCTTCCCGTTCCTTTTATCCGGGCGATGATGTTTTTCGATTTCGAGAGATTGCCCCAGCCCGAGAGCGTCGTTCCTTCCTGCAGGACAGGATCAAGTCCCATTTTTTTGAGTTCGCCGATCAGGTAACGCGCGACCGCTTCGTGACCCGCCGAGCCTACATAATGCGGATTTTTGGCCATTTCGGCAACGTGGAGCATCGCCCTTTTAGTGGAGAATTCGGTCAGCGGCGCATCGTCGGCCGAGACCCAGCGCGGCATCATTGCGAAGAAAATCCAGCAAATGACTGCTATGATGAAGGCCGCAGGGATTAGGGTATATTGGTTTTTTTTCATCGGGGAAATGAAAGTTATGGTTCTTTTTTGACGAGTATGTAAAAATCGTGATCCAACTGCATATAACCCTGGTCGTATAAAAAATAATAGGTGTTTCCGTTTTTTGTCTGCAGGATTTGGGTAAAGAAACCGAAATCGAAACCCTCGGCATATAATTTTGACCGGGTTGTCCGGGTTTTGCCCTCGGCATTGAGCGCCGATAAAATGCGATAATTCCTTCGGAGCCGGTTGTTGACAGTACGCATAAAATTGTTGCTGTCCTTGTTGATTTTGTTGTTGTAAACGTTGCGGCAACCGTCGCTGCAGAACTTCTTGTCTTCGCGCCCGACGATTTTTTCGGCGCATTCTAAACAGGCTTTTATCATGATTGTATGGCTTATAAGTACTCAAATATAAAAAAACATTTCCATTTGCAAACGCTTACAATTATTTACAACCGAATTCAAACAGTTAATTACCGGATATTTGACAGTTACCGTAGCATCTTTGCCCCGGTTGTCAATCAGCCGAAACTTTTTATAAACCATTTAAATCATTACACGCCATGAATGCATTACGAAACAAAGTCCAATTGATCGGAAATTTAGGAAACGACCCTGAAATCATCAATCTCGAATCGGGAAAGAAATTAGCTAAAATCACGATTGCTACAAATGAAACCTACAAAAATGACAAAGGAGAAAAAGTCACCGATACGCAATGGCATCACGTAGTCGCTTGGGGCAAAACTGCGGAAATCATCGAGAAATATGTGACCAAAGGCAAAGAGATCGCCATCGAAGGCAAGCTGACGCACCGCAGTTACGAAGATAAGAATGGTGAAAAGAAATATTACACCGAAGTCGTAGCCGACGAATTGCTTTTGTTGGGAAAATAACGACCGGGTTACAAACCGTTATCCATTTCACGTTGCAACCGATCTATGAATTGGCCCACATGAATGCCGTCCATCAAGCCGTGATGCACGTGAATGGATACCGGTAGGGTCCGTTTCCCATTTTCGGATACTGACATTTTCCCGAAAGAGATTTTAGGGCAGCTGTCTGCGATGATATAGCTTCGTGCATGGGACATCGAGGTAAAGTCGATCCACGGCAGTGCCGAAAAATGAATGATGTTGTCCTCATCAAAACTTCGGGTGAAAAGCCCGGGCGTAATCCTTACCCGTTCGATTTCCGTTTCGGCGATCTTTGAAAAAACTTTGATGTCGGGATGGAATTCAAACAGGGAAAACGCAAACGAACCGTCTTCGCGGCTGATGGTCGGCGAGGCGTCGATGCGGTCGCAAATGAAAACGGACTCGCCTGAAATCCTGTAACGGAAAGGCTCAATGGCGTTGGCTGCAATCAATGTCTTGTACAAATAATACACAAAAAACGTGACGCCGCCCGATTTCGCAGCAGCATAAGCTTTGGTACAGTCGATAATGGCAGTTGCACCGAAAAAAGGCTCGTCAAATTTACGGAAGAAATGAAAATGGTCTTTTCTCGGCCAGTTGTCGAGATCAAGAAGCGTCTTCATGATGGCAAATGGGGTAAGATGTCTGCGATTTTTTCAACATCACGAAAATTGGCATGCTCGACTTTGTGGTCGATACGTTCATGCGCCCAGGTCGTATGAAAAGGAATGTGTATGGCATAACCGCCGATTCCCAGGACGGGGAGCACGTCTGATCTCAATGAATTACCGATCATCAGGAATTCCGAAGGTTGAATGTCAAGACGCTTGACCAAATCAGTATAGTCGGCTTCCTGCTTGTCGGACATCACTTCGATGTGGTGAAAATACTTTCCGAGCCCCGAATTGTGGAGTTTTCGTCGTTGGTCGAGTAAATCGCCTTTAGTGGCAACGACCAGTTTGTATTTTGATTTCAAGACTCCGAGCGTTTCTTCGACACCGTCGATGAGTTCAATCGGTTTTTCAAGCAGTTCTTTGCCGTACCGGATGATTTTTTCGATCGCTTCGGTGCTGATGGTGTTGTTGGAAATTTTCAGCGCCGCCTCGATCATCGAAAGAATATAGCCCTTGATTCCGTACCCGTAGAGTTTCAGGTTTGCGATTTCGGTCTTGAAAAGCTCTTGCGACAAAGTATGCCTGGAGAGATAAGGCGCCAGCAACTCGCAGAATTTCTCTTCGGTTTCCTGGAAATAAGGTTCGTTGACCCAAAGCGTGTCGTCGGCATCGAAGGCAATTACTTTAATATCCATACTTTGTTGTTTTATGATATACTGAAAAATCCCAATGCTATAAAAGCACAGCAAATGTGAATACAAGACAGGAAAAAGACGCTTTGCGTAATCCGACCCAGTTTGTGCTTTTTGTTCGACAATAATTTTGGCAGGTCAAAACTGTTGTGATTCTCAATCCAAGTGTCCAGGTCCAAAAGCGCTTCAAAATAACCGAAAATGAAAGTAGCCGAGAGTAGAAATCCGGTCTTGTCGAAAGTTTTTTGCATCGAGAAGCGATAAAAATCACGATCCAGACTTTAAAGATCAGCCGGACCAGAATTTTTACGAAAGCCAGCGCTTTTGCCGGAAGCAGGAAAGCGACAAACGCATAAAAAACTACGACACTTGAAAAAATTGTGTGGATTTCCCAAAGGATTCCGCTTACGATACGATGAGAGCGAAACAATAGCTGCCAGACGGTCATCGCCACAATCATCGCAATCAGCGTAAATAAAAACTGCAGCCTTATCTTCTTTCCGGAAATACTCAAGCTATTGCCGATTAGTTTATCGTTTCGCCATTAGAGGCCTCAGCGTCAGGATTCACAAAAACCAATTTTCCGTCCGCATTGGTCGTCATTAAAATCATACCTTGGCTTTCGGTTCCCCTGAGGTTTCTCGGGGCAAGGTTCACCAGAACCGTTACTTTTTTGCCGATCACTTCTTCTGGCGAAAAGCTCTCGGCGATTCCCGAAACGATCGTGCGCACATCGATACCGGTATCGACTTTGAGGATCAAAAGCTTGTTCGCTTTCGGCATTTTTTCGGCTTCCAAGATTGTCCCGACACGCAAATCCATTTTAGCGAAATCGTCGTACTGAATTAATTCCTTCTGTTCTTCCATTTTTTTAACAGCACTTTTATTGGCGGTTTTCGTAGCTTCGAGCTTGTCAATTTGCTTTTGGATTTCCTCATCCTCAATTTTGGCAAACAGCAATTCGGCCTGCCCCACTGCGGTTCCGGGTGATAAAATGGTTTGAGGCTTGGCTACTTCATTCCAGTCGCTGACTTCCGGCGGGCTTGGATGAATACCGAGCATAGACCGAAGTTTCTTTGAGGTAAACGGCAGGAACGGTTCCGAAAGTACGGCCAATGCGGTCGCAATCTGCAAGGCGACAAACATCTGTGTATTTACACGTTCCGGATTTTCCTTGATGAGTTTCCACGGTTCCTCGTCGGCCAGATATTTATTCCCGAGACGTGCGAGGTTCATCAGTTCGCCCAACGCTTCCCTGAAACGATAACGTTCGACTGAACTGGCAATGACTGCCGGATAAGCGCGCATTTCTGTAAGGGTTTGTTCGTCGATGCCGGTAAATTCGCCGGGTTGTGGAACCACGCCATCATAATATTTATGGGTCAATACGACTACACGGTTGATGAAATTCCCGAAAATCGCAACCAGTTCATTATTGTTTCGGGCTTGAAAATCCTTCCACGTAAAGTCGTTGTCCTTGGTTTCCGGAGCATTCGAGGTCAACGCATAACGCAAAACATCCTGTTTCCCTGGAAAATCCTCAAGATATTCGTGCAGCCAGACCGCCCAGTTTTTAGAAGTCGAGAGCTTGTTGCCTTCGAGGTTCAGAAATTCGTTCGCAGGAACGTTGTCGGGCAAAATATAACTGCCTTCGGCCTTAAGCATCACCGGAAAGATAATGCAGTGGAACACGATATTGTCTTTTCCGATAAAATGAACAAGTTTCGTATCGCTACTTTTCCAATACGGCTTCCAGTCTTTGCCTTCTCGGGCCGCCCATTCCTTTGTGGAAGAAATATAACCGATCGGTGCGTCGAACCAAACGTAGAGTTTTTTGCCCTGCGCACCTTCAACCGGCACATCGATTCCCCAGTCCAGATCGCGCGTCACGGCACGCGGTTCGAGTCCTGCGTCGATCCAGGATTTAACTTGTCCGTAAACGTTCGGTTTCCAATCGTTTTTGTGGCCTTCCAGAATCCATTCGCGCAAAAACTGGTCGTATTGGTTCAAAGGCAAAAACCAATGTTTGGTTTCTTTTAAAACGGGCGTTTCCCCGGTAATTGTCGATTTCGGGTTGATCAAATCGGTCGCGTTCAATGTCGAACCGCAATTCTCGCACTGGTCGCCGTATGCTTCCGGATTGCCGCATTTCGGGCAGGTTCCGATTACAAAACGATCAGCTAAAAATTGCCCCGCTTTTTCATCGTAGAGCTGCTCAGTGACTTCTTCGATGAATTTTCCGTCATCATACAGTTTGCGGAAGAATTCCGATGCCGTATCGTGATGTATTTTCGCCGAAGTCCGCGAATAATTGTCAAACGAAATCCCGAAATCCTCAAAAGATTTCCGGATTATTCCGTCATATTTGTCAATAACTTCCTGTGGTGTGATGCCTTCCTTTTTTGCCTTCATCGAAATCGCTACGCCGTGTTCGTCGCTGCCGCAGATGAATGCGACGTCTTTTCCCTGTAGCCTCAAATAACGCGAATAAATGTCCGATGGCACGTAAACGCCCGCCAAATGCCCAATGTGTATCGGGCCGTTCGTATAGGGCAAAGCCGCCGTGACGGTATATCTTTCTGGATCTTTCATATCATTCAAATAGGTCGCAAAAGTACAAAATATGGGCATAACGTCCACTACTTATTGCAGATGAGTTTTTGGGCGTTTCGCGACGCCTCGTCAAAAGCTGGCCGCATTTTCCTCGGCGCGCGCCGGGCTATCCGCTTCAATCTTTTAGACCTTGCAGGTTTTTAAAACCTGCAAGGTCTTCAAAAGGATTTCCGCTGCTATCCCTAACGCGGGCGCGCGTTTCGGGACAAGCTGTTGAAAAACCCGTGAACATCTGCGGGAAAACCACAATTCCCGCATCGCGTTTTCGCTTATATTTGTTCCATTGATTCTATCCGAAATGAGACATCTTCCATCGCGTTTGTTATTTTTTCTGGCTTTTGCCGGATGTCTTTTTTTCCAAACCACACAAGCCCAAAGAAAAATGATCACACCCGAATTCCTCAAACCCGGCGATACGGTCGCTATTGTCGCCACAGCCAGAAAAATAGACGCGGCCACGCTCGAACCCGCAGTCAAACTCCTCGAAAGCTGGGGCTTGCACGTCGTACTGGGCCGGAGCATCGGCAAGGAAGAAAACCAGTTGGCGGGGCCGGACTGGCTCCGTGCCACTGATTTCCAGGAAATGATCGACAACCCGTCCATCAAGGCTGTCTGGGCGGCCAAAGGCGGTTACGGAACGGTGCGCATCATCGACCGGATCGATTTTACCAACTTCAGGAAAAAACCAAAATGGATCATCGGATTCAGCGACGTCACCGTTTTGCACAGCCACATCAACAACATGGGAATCGAAACCCTGCACGCCATGATGGCCATCAGCGCGAAATCGGCAACGCCCGATGCGATCGAAACCTTGCGGAAATCACTGTTCGGCGAAAAGCTCGAATACCATATTCCGTCGCACGAGTACAATCGGAACGGCAAAGCCAAAGGCGAAATCGTGGGCGGAAACCTTTCGGTTTTATACAGCATCCTGGGTTCAAAATCAGCGATCGACTACAAAGGTAAAATCCTGTTTATCGAAGACCTCGACGAATACCTCTACCACATAGACCGCATGATGATGAACCTCAAACGCAATGGTTACTTCGACGGCGTAAAGGCGGTTATCGTCGGCGGCATGACCGAAATGAACGACAATGACATTCCCTGGGGTAAAGATGCGCTTCAAATCATCCAGGACGTGCTCAAAGACTACAAATTCCCGGTAATTTACAATTTTCCCGCCGGGCATATCAAAGACAACCGCGCGTTGATACTCGGAAAAACCGTTACGATCGATGCCAACGATCAGGAAGCGGTCATCAAATTCGAATAAACTAACCTGCGAAAATGGCCGGGCATAATGAATTGGGGAAACTCGGCGAATCGATGGCCGTGGCGTTCCTACGAGAAAACGGGTACGACATCCTGGAAACCAACTGGGTTTACCGGAAAGCCGAAATCGACATTTTGGCGCGAAAGCAAAATATCCTTGCGGTGGTCGAGGTAAAAACGCGGTCGGGCATAGAGTTCGGACTGCCACAGGATTTTGTCGGGCCTAAAAAAATCCGGCTGCTCGTCAATGCCGTAAATGAATACGTCAACCTTCACGATCTCGACCTCGAGGTGCGCTTCGATATCATCGGTATACATAAAGTGGACAGCAATTTCCGGATCGTGCATCTGGTCGATGCTTTTTTCCATTTCTGATTGTTAAATACCAATGGAAAACAGCCGCCTAAAGCATTTTAAATTAAAATATTACTACATTTGGCGATTGCTTTTAACAAACAAATAAATTTAAATGAAAAGAATTTTTACCCTTTTCGCCCTTTGTCTCTCCGCAATGATTTTTGCACAGAATAAAGTCGCGGAAAAAGTGGCTGAATACAAAGCGCAGCAAGCACAGTTCAACCACTTTTCAGTTTTATCGGTAATCGACCAGCCTGCCGACAACCAGGTGAAGCGCGCAGTTACCAAACAAACGCTGGCCCAGATCAATACCGCGTCGGTCAATGACATCGTCGCGCACGGTTACCAGACAATCGAGCTCGAAATCCCGTACCTCGGTAACACGATTCTTGTCGAACTGTATAAAGTTGACCCGTTTAATCAGGGCTTCCACGTCGACACCGACAAAGCCCAAAACGTAGCCTACCAACGCGGCGCCTATTATCGCGGAATCATAAAGGACAATCCAAATTCAGTTGCTTCATTCAATTTTTTCAATAACGAATTCAACGGCATCGTATCCTCCAACGAGCTGAACAACCTTGTGGTCGGCAAACTCGACAGGCAAAACAACAACTCCGATTATATCGTTTATTCAGATGCCGATATGCGCGTGCCGAACGGTTTCAATTGCAGTGTCAAGGAAGACGATATGCCGGCGCCGCACGATAACGAAACTCAAAGACAGACGCTTACCGAAAGGTGTGTGACGATGTATTTCGAAATCGATTACGATCTCTATCAAGCCAACAACAACAACGTGCAGCAAACGGTCAACTGGATGACCTCAGTTTTCAACAATGTCCAAACCCTGTATAATAATGACGGCATTACGGTTTCGCTAAAGTCTACTTATGTCTGGACCGAACCGGACCCGTACCAGGATGCTTTTGTGGGTAATGATTCGGTAACATCTGCAGACTATCTTTATATGTTCAATCAGGTCAGGCCGGTTTTTGACGGCGATGTTGGCCAACTTGTCTCGATCGATACCGGAGGATTGGGCGGAGTTGCGGTAACAATCGACGGATTGTGCTCACAAAATAATTTCAGTTATTCGGATGTGAACTTCGGATTCAGTACGGTGCCGACCTATTCATGGACCGTAGAGGTAGTCACCCACGAAATGGGACATTTGCTGGGCTCGAGACATACGCACGCCTGTGCCTGGAACGGCAACAATACGGCAATCGACAATTGTGGGCCGGTCGCATTGGCCGGAAGTACGCCGGAACCCGAAGGGACTTCCTGCATAACTACGCCGCCTACCATTCCATCCCCGTCGGTAAAAGGCACGATTATGAGCTATTGCCACTTGATTTCGGGTGTCGGGATCAGCTTTAATAACGGATTTGGCCCACAGCCGGCCGCAGCAATCACCGACGCCGTAGAATCCGCTGCCTGTTTGAGTACTGACTGTATCTCAACCTGCATCAATTTAATTACCGATATGAATGTCGTAAGTACCAGTACGACTTCTACAACTATTACCTGGACGGACGCCGGTAATCCCGGGCCATGGGAAATCAGCGTTTCACCCTTTGGCAGCACGTCAATATCCTATGTTACGGTAACCGAACCGACGTATACGGTTCCGGGAACCCTGAATGCAAACGCTTATTACAAGGTAAGGATACGTCCGGTGTGCACCGGCTTTACCCCTAATTACCGGCAAGTGCTTTTCGCGACGCCGGGCAACTGGTGCAATGGCTTGGTGATTACCGATACTGGCGGGACCGGAAATCAGTATACCGACAACCAATCTTACACAAGGACCATCATCCCGAATGTTGCACAGAAAAAAATCCAGCTTGATTTTACCGCGTTCGACCTCGAGCAGGATTTCGACTTCCTGACTCTGTATGACGGACCGAACACGGCCTCGCCATTCATCGGCGCTTATACCGGGACCGATATTGTAACCCCGGTGGTATCGACTTCTCCTGATGGTGCATTAACTCTCGAGTTCTTCTCCGATCAAGGCGTAACTGCCGCAGGTTATGCCGCTACGGTAAGCTGCCTTGAAAACCTTGCCGCGCCGTCATTCAGCCAGGCGATCGATTTCACTTATTATCCCAATCCGGCCCAGGATTATGTCAACATCATATCGAATACCGACATGCAGGAAATCCTGGTCTACAATCCGCAAGGCAGGCTTTTATACCAAAGCAGAAACAACGGTCTCGACAAGAAAGTCGACATTTCGGCCTTTGCGACAGGAACGTATTTCTTTAAGTTGAAGTTTGCCGATAAGGAAGCCAATTTCAAGATCATGAAACAATAACGCCAGAAAATTTTAAATGAAAAAGCCGCTAATAAAGCGGCTTTTTTTATCGATCCATGAGTTGCATCATTTCCAAGGCTTTCCGAACCGATTTGACGTTCTCGAAAGTCAGCAGCAGGCGCAGCCCGTTTGCCGTTTGTTTTTCTTTCATCCGGCACAGATCGGGATGCCTTTGTACAAACTCGAGCAATCGGGTGAAGCGGTTCGACTGGTAAAATTCTGAATTCTGGTCCGAAATGAAATACCCTATCATTTTGCCTTGTTTCATCACAAGCTTTTCGATGCCAAGCCGCGTTGCGATCCATTTGATCCGGATACTGTTCAATAGCGCCACTGCCGGTTTTGGCAACGGCCCAAAGCGGTCGATGAGTTTATCTTCGTAGTCGTGCAGGGCCTTTTCGTCTTTTATCAGGCTCAGGTCATTGTATAAATTGAGTCTTTCAGAGATGTTGTTGATGTATTCATCGGGAAACAGCAGCTCGAAATCGGAGTCGATCTGAATGTCTTTTACAAATTCCTTATCGGCGGTTTCTTCCTGCCGGTACAAATCCTTGAACTCGTTTTCCTTGAGTTCCTCGATCGCCTCGTTCATGATTTTTTGGTAGGTTTCAAATCCGATCTCATTGATGAAACCGCTCTGTTCGCCTCCAAGCAGATCGCCCGCGCCCCGAATTTCAAGGTCTTTCATCGCGATGTTGAAACCGCTTCCGAGTTCGCTGAACTGCTCCAGGGCATGAATCCGTTTGCGCGCATCGTCAGTCATGACCGAATAGGGCGGCGTAATGAAATAGCAAAATGCCTTTTTATTACTTCGACCTACGCGGCCGCGCATCTGGTGCAAGTCCGAAAGTCCGAAATTGTTGGCATTGTTGATGAAAATCGTATTGGCGTTCGGAACGTCGAGACCGCTTTCGATGATTGTCGTGGCGACCAAAACGTCGAATTCGCCGTTCATAAAGGCGAGCATCAGTTCCTCGAGTTTTTTGCCGTCCATCTGGCCATGGCCGACGCCAACGCGCGCATCGGGAACCAGTCGCTGGATCATTCCGGCGATTTCCTTGATGTTCTCGATCCGGTTATTGATGAAAAAAACCTGCCCGTTGCGCTGGATTTCGTATGAGATCGCGTCGCGGATCGTTTCTTCGTTGAACCCGATCACATGCGTTTCGATCGGATAGCGGTTGGGCGGCGGCGTGGTGATGACCGACAAATCGCGCGCGGCCATCAGTGAAAATTGCAAGGTTCGCGGAATCGGCGTTGCGGTCAGCGTCAGCGTGTCGATGTTTTCGCCGATGGTTTTGAGCTTGTCCTTGACGTTGACCCCGAATTTCTGTTCCTCATCTACGATCAACAATCCCAAATCCTTGAACCGGACATTTTTGTTGACCAGTTGATGCGTCCCGATGACGATATCGAGTTTTCCATCGGCCAATGCTGCCAGTGTTTCCGCTTTTTCCTTTGCCGTCCGGAACCGGTTGAGGTAACCCACGGTTACGGGCATTTCCTTCAATCGTTCCGAAAAAGTCCGGAAATGCTGGTAGGCGAGAATCGTCGTCGGAACCAGAATCGCGACCTGTTTGCCATTGTCTACAGCCTTGAACGCCGCGCGGATCGCAACTTCGGTCTTTCCGAAACCGACGTCGCCGCAAACCAGGCGGTCCATCGGGCGCTCGCTTTCCATATCGGCCTTGACTTCCTGCGTGGCCTTGGTCTGGTCGGGCGTGTCTTCGTAAATAAACGACGATTCGAGCTCCAATTGGAGGTAACTGTCCGGATGGTACTGGAAACCTTTTTCCAGTCGGCGTTTCGCATAAAGCTGGATCAGGTTGAAGGCGATGTGACGCACCCGCGCTTTGGTTTTTTGCTTGAGCGCTTTCCATGCGCCCGAACCGAGCTTGTAAATCTTCGGTGGCGTTCCGTCCTTTCCGTTATATTTCGAAATCTTATGGAGCGAATGGATGCTGACATATACGATGTCGTTGTCGGCATAAACCAGTTTGATTGCTTCCTGCATCTTTCCTTCGACCTCGATTTTCTGCAACCCGCCGAATTTTCCGATTCCGTGATCGATGTGCGTCACATAGTCGCCCACCGAAAGCGTATTGAGTTCTTTGAGCGTGATGGCCTGTTTTTTCGAATAGCCGTTCTTGATGCTGAACTTGTGGTAACGCTCGAAAATCTGGTGGTCGGTATAACACGCGATCCGGTTTTCGGTGTCAATAAAACCCTGATAAAGCGGAAAAACGACCGTGTCGTATTGCTTTCGGATGTCTTCCTGGTTGGCCTCGTCGAGACTTTTTGGCGACTTTTTTATTTTTTTTGATTGGTCGCCAAGAACCATTGTATCCGGACCATGAGGGTTCGAATCATAATCATCTACAATGGTTTCAAAAATATCATGGAAACGCCTTGCCTGCGTATCGTTTGAGCAAAAAAGGTAATTCCGGATACCGTTGGAGCGGTTTTCGCCGAGGTTGTTCAGCAGCAAATCGAATTGCTTGTTGAACGAAGGCTGCGGCTGGATCAGGAATTCGAATGTTTTTGAAGGCTTGAATACGGTATCGGTTCCCATTTCCACAATCGTAAAATCGGAAGCCTGTTTTGTAAATGTTGCACTGTCGAGAAACAATTCTTCCGGCGAAATATGCTGGATCGTCGCATCGAGCTTGTCAAAGGATTCGGCCGCCTTTTCGAACAGCTTGTCAATCTGGGCCAGCAAAAGTTCCGGACTTTGCAGGAACAGCACCGTTTGTTTGCTGACGTATTCGAGGAAACTTTCCCGTTTGTCCCTGAAAAACTTGTTCTCTACATTCGGGATGATCGTGATTTTTTTCTGCTTTTCGATCGACAGCTGCGTCTCGACGTCGAAGCTGCGGATAGAATCGACCTCGTTGCCGAAAAACTCGATGCGGTACGGATTGTCGTTGGAAAACGAAAAGACGTCGATGATGCCGCCGCGCACCGAAAATTCGCCCGGTTCGGTTATGAAATCGACGCGCCTGAATTCGTATTCGTGCAGCACTTCGTTGATGAAATCGATCGAGATCTGGTCGCCGACCGATACTTTCAGCGTGTTTTTTTCGAGCTCTTTCCGGGTTATGACTTTTTCGAAAACCGCATCGGCATAACTTACGATCAGGGAAGGTTTTTTCCGCGAATTGATCCGGTTTAGCACCTCGGCGCGGAGCAATACGTTCGCATTGTCGGTTTCCTCGATCTGGTAAGGCCTGCGATAGGAACCGGGATAAAACAGCACATCGTTCTCGCCGATCATCTGTTCGAGGTCATTGAGGTAATAGGCCGCTTCTTCCTTGTCCTGGAACAAAAGCAGGAAAGGCAACTCTGTCTTTTCGAAAACGGCTTTCACGACAAACGAAAGCGACGAACCCAAAAGTCCTTTGATTTGGATCTTGCCGCCGCTGTGCCGCATACTTTCGGTAAGCTGCACGACTTTCGGGCTTCGGTCGTATTTGCTGAAAATATCGGCTTTACTCAATGCAGTTTTTGTTTTTTTCTGGCCATTTCCACGGCAGGCGGCAGGAACGAAGCCGGCTTGTTTGGTATTGCCCGCGCTGTGTCTCGCATTTTGATTATATCGGCTTCGCCTTCTTCCTTAGGGATTTCCGCCCTGCGGGAGATTTCGCCCATTTGATCCTGTACCGAGACCAGTTCGGTATTGATATCAGAAATCAGCGTGATGACTTTATCGGCCGGAATTTCGCCAAGATTTATATAGAGATTCAGCGAATTGACTTTTGTTGCCAAAACCGCCAGCCGGCTTTTGATTTCGGGCCGGTCGAATTGTATCGGGATGTTGTTGTTGAGATCGCGCGCTTTTACCGACAGGTTCCGGGCTTTGCTGCGGAAGGCTCCGATGGTACTTTTAGGTTTCTGCCCAAGCTCGTGAAGGAAAACCCGCCATTCAGCCCAATTCGTTGAAAGTGTTTGGGACGTAGGATTCATCGGATGCGTATTGAAATTCCATGCGCTGTTTATTTTGGTGAAAACCGCTTCCTGCTTTTTCTGGTCGCGCTCGATTTCGGCCCGGCGCTTTTCATCGTCGTCACAAGATGCGACAATCAGCAAAGCAAACAGCAGGCAAACAAGGCGGCTAAGGTTCGATCTCATATTTTTTGGTTTGGGCAAAGTTACAAATCCGTTTGCGGAATCGGGAATGCGGCCGTGAGAATTATTTGTTAACACGCAGTCATTTTGTGATCGGTTTTTCAGGGCCGAAACGCTATCTTTGTTCCACTAACAAACAACAACATGACCAGAATATTGATTATCGGCGCCTGCGGACAGATCGGCACCGAGCTCACGCACAAGCTCCGCGAAATTTACGGCATTGAAAACGTCATCGCTTCCGACATCCGGAAACTCAATAACGACGTCGTGAATTCAGGGCCGTTCGAAGTCGTGAACGCGCTCGACTACAACCAAATCGAGCACCTGATCGAAAAATACCATATCGACGAAGTTTATCTTATGGCGGCGCTGCTGTCGGCTACGGCCGAGAAAAATCCTGCTTTTGCGTGGGATTTGAACATGAACTCACTTTTTCATGTGTTGAACCTGGCCAAAGCCAAAAAGATAAAAAAAGTTTTCTGGCCATCGAGCATTGCGGTTTTCGGACCGACGACACCCAAACAACAAACGCCGCAATTCACGATCGCCGAACCTTCCACCGTTTACGGCATCAGCAAGCAAGCCGGCGAAAGATGGTGTGAATATTACAACCACATTTTCGGGGTTGATGTACGCAGCATCCGTTATCCTGGACTGATCAGCTGGACCACGCCGCCGGGCGGAGGAACGACGGATTACGCAGTCGACATTTACCACAAGGCTTTGAGCGACCATACTTATGAATGTTTTCTTTCGGAAAATACCGAACTGCCGATGATGTACATGGACGATGCGATCAAAGCAACAATCGAAATCATGCAGGCTCCGGCTGAAAACATCAAGATCCGATCTTCGTACAATCTGGCTGCAATGAGCTTTACGCCCAAACAGATTGCAGCCGAAATCAAAAAGCACATTCCCGATTTCACGATTACCTACAATCCCGACTTCCGTCAGAAAATCGCAGACAGCTGGCCCGCAAGCATCGACGATTCCGCGGCCCGTAAAGACTGGGGCTGGAAGCATGAATATGATATTGAAAACATGACCGAAGTCATGCTCGAAAACCTTTCAAAATAAAAAACGCCGGCAGTACCGGCGTTTTTCGTAAAAAAGGATTGTGCTTATGGAGCTTGAACGATTGGGTCGCGCAACGATTCAAGCACATCGACCACGTCGTTGATGATTCCGGTATCGGTAACGCCGTTGAGCCCGGCAGCCGTGCCTACATAACCTTCAAACTTCGTGTAATCGGCATCGGTAGCCTTAACGCCCATCCGAGGGTTTACGGCAGGATCGTGTGCGGAAACCATATCGAGCCCGGTATAGGTATTAGTTGATCCGCCGCCGGTGTTGGCCGAAAAGAAATCCGTCAGGTTTTTACTCAGATGTGCCAGATTGGTCGTGTTTCCGCTTTGAACTTCGCCTACCAGCGGTGCGAAATGGGCGCCGAAATTCCCCGGTGCGCCGCTTCCGATATCGCTGACGATCAGCACGATTGTAGAATCGACAACCGAACGATAGCTTAATCTTCCGTGTTCGATCATTTGTCCGGGATTGTTCGGGTCGGCCACCATCGTGGTTCCGCCCAAACGGGTATACAACGAGGCTTCCGCAGGATCGTTGTCGTCGTCATTGTTGCAGGATACGAACAATGCAGCAGCGCCGAATGCCGCCAAAAATGCGAATTTTGTGAACTTTTTCATAGTAATGGTTTTAGTTAATTAAAAATATGTTGGATTGTTTTTGAAAACCGGTAGGCAAACCCGTTCTGGTTCATGACCGGGCAGACCTGTTTGTTTTGGATTCCGGGCGGCAGAACAAACCGCCGGGCTTTGTAATGTCCTTTCTGCATCAGCTGATCGAATATGCTTTTCGAATCAGCGATGCGGTTGTCGTGAAAGTACACCAGAACGCCTTTCTGCAAATCGAAGTGGTCGTTTTTGACACCGGGAATCGATTTGAGGTTTCGGTGGATTTCTTTTGCTTTAAGCGAATCAATCGGCTCAGTAAAGTCGATGCGGCTGATTTGAAGCGTTGCATTGTCGACCGGTTTGGCCGTCGCGATATGTACGACCAAAACGATGAACAGGACAATGAAAGTCCCGAAAAAAATGCCTAACGCCTTTTTAAGAGTTTTATTGATTTTCATGATGGCGGTATTGGTTGTGAGTTCTTATCTACGGAATAAAAACACCTATGGTTTTAAAACCACAACTAAAAAATTCAGCGCATCATAAAAGTTGTGATCTCAGACATTTATGAAGGTAAGCGGTATTTACGGGAATGCTGCTTAAACAGAAGTTAAACTTATCCTTTAAGTTTGATCAGCAATGCGTCGTCAAAGTCTTTTTTGAGCTTGATAACCTGATCGGTATCGTCATTCGGGATGGTCATCGACAGCACGTAATGGGCAATCAGCCATTTTCCTTTGACTTTTTTGAGCACGCCCGAACCCCGGCAGATTTTCATTTGGGTATCGAGCAATTCGTCGAACCAGGCAAAATCTTTCGCATCATTGAGGTAAATGTGCCGTTCGACGGGCGTGAAGCTCCATGCTTTGCCTTTGTCGAAGTACGGTTTGGCGAAAGCCTTGAACGCATCGAGCTGCCAGTTTTCGGTAGGATCGGTTCCGATAAAAACCGCATCGTCGGTCATGAGTGCAAAATAGGGCTTGAATTTGGCTTCAGCTGCGGCTTTGTGCCAAAGGTCGAGCACCGATTTGATCACCGCTTTATCGGCTTCGCCGGAATCCTGCGCCCAAAGGAACGATGTTGACAGCATCAATAAAAAGAAGAGAATTTTTTTCATCACCCGTAAATTTTTATAAAAATACAAAAACCTCGTGGTCCGCAATAAAAAAGAAAGCCGCATCGTGCGGCTTCTAAAGTTTAAGTTGAATGTTGATTAATTGCTGTTCCTGAGACTTCTGACCCAAGAAATCAGACCGATAAAATATTGTCTCTCAAAAGATTTTACGGTAAAGGAAATCTCGTTTTCATCGGTGCTGATGTGAAGCCTGTAGCTTTTTTCAGGCACGAAAAGCAAGGGCAGCGAATCGTAAATCCCCGACCAATAGCCTGTCTTGCGCTTCAGGTACATTTTTTTGATTTTCTCTACGGGAAGATGGCAATTGTTTTTGCGATAACAGATGTCGACCGTATCGTTATTAATGGTTACGTAGGGATTATCGGAAAGGGTATTCGAAAGAGCCATAAACCGGAAATTTAGGATTAAACGTTGAAATGGGGCGGACTACAAAGGAAGAACAATACTAGTTGCGAGGTGTTATATAATTATCGCCAAAACTTTAATTAACAAATGGAAATTATGTAAACTAATGATTTCCAGATTTTTAAATTTAAAGCCAAAATAGGATATAAATTTTCCATGCCTTATAGCTGGAGGTGCGAAACGTTTTTAGATATCAAGAAAAAAAGCAGTAAAATAAGAAATTGCGGCATTTTATTTTTTGATTTACGCTTAAAAGTCTTATTTTTGGAACGAACTCAAATAAAACCCTTATGAAAAAATTTAAAATTGTTATGCTTGCGGCTGTTTGCGTTTCTGCTGCTGCATTTTTAAGCTCATGCGAAGATGACCAGTTTTCGGTTCCGATGGATGGTTCGGGAACTTCAGGAACATATAAAATGACGGCGTTCAATATTCCGGAATCTGTCGATTTTGATGCCAACGGTTCATCAAGCTCAAACCTGGTCGGTGAAGTGCCATGCTTAAACGACGATTACCTCAGGCTGAACCGCGATCATACCTACATCAAAATTGATAATTATATCGACTATTCTTCAGGATCTGCGGTTTGCACCGAATTTACCGAAACCGGCGAATGGAAAATGGACGGCGATGTCGTGACCACGACATCTTCCGAAACTAACGGATATGCATCATACGATACCCAATACACGCTTTCAGGCGGCGTATTAACGAACTCTTACGATGCTTACGATTATCCGATCGATGAATTTACCGGAAGTAACGGCGCGGTAAGTTTCGGGTTCACTAAACAAGAATAAAAAATATTCTTTATAAAAAGAAACTGCCTCAAAAGGGCAGTTTTTTATTTTGTCACATTTCGATTTCTTTTCCTTTGGCGAAAAAATTGACATAAAAGAATTCCTGTGGGTTTAGTCCGAGTTCCATAAACGCAGATTGCACCATCGTCATTTTAGCGTCGGTAATCTCGACTCCCGACAAATTCAAAAAGCCGGTAAACTCTTCAAGGTTTTGGAACCGGAAGCTCAGTTTCGTATTCAGCGAATAGGGCGTGATCTTGAAATCGACCGGTGCTGCGGTTTTGTTTTCCGCCGAATCCTTAAGTCCTGCTTCTTTTAGCGCTGCCGATATGACTTTGAAGTTCTCTTCCATGGCGATGATTGTTTTGGTTGTCAAGCTAATTTACTCCAAATTTTCGGAACGGATTTTCTTTTTAGGAGTTTGTTGACATAAAAAAACCCGCCAGAATTGACGGGTTTAAGGATATTGTTTAGCGATTACCAGATTTTAACACGTTGTTCCGGTGCGATGTACAACGAATCGCCTGGTTTTACATTAAACGCCTCATAGAATTCCGGAACATTTCGGACTGTGCCGTTTACACGGAAATGGGCCGGCGAATGCGGATCGGAGGCTATCTGACTGCGGAGCGCCTCAGGTCTTTGTTTTTCCTGGAACGCTTGGGCAAACCCGATGAACAACCGCTGCTCGCCGGTGAAACCGTCCATTTTCGGGGCTGGTTTTCCATTAAGGCTCATCTTGTACGCTTTTACGGCAATGGTCAGTCCGCCAAGATCGCCGATATTTTCACCCAAGGTAAATGCGCCGTTGACGTTCAAATCCGGAAATGCTTTAAAACTGCTGTATTGCGATACCAATGCAGCGGTCCGTTGCTTGAAGGCAGCCTGGTCTTTTTCGGTCCACCAGTTGCGCAGCGTTCCGTTTCCGTCGAACGTACTGCCCTGATCGTCGAATCCGTGCCCGATCTCATGTCCGATCACTGCGCCGATCGCACCGTAGTTTACCGCATCGTCGGCTTGCATATCGAAGAACGGCGGTTGCAGGATCGCGGCCGGGAACACGATTTCGTTGAGCGACGGATTGTAATAAGCGTTTACGGTTTGTGGTGTCATGCCCCATTCGGTGCGGTCTACCGGCTTGCCGAGTTTATTGAGTTGCCGGTTGTATTCAAATGCAGTTGCGCGCTGCATGTTGCCGTAAAGGTCGCCCTTAACGACTTTCAGAGTGGAATAATCCCGCCATTTGTCGGGATATCCGATCTTGAGCATGAATTTCGATAATTTGTTCAGCGCTTCTTTTTTAGTTTCTGGTGTCATCCAGGTCAAATCCTTGATGCTCGATTCGTAGGCTTTCAGTAGGTTTTTGACCAGTTTTTCCATCCGCTCTTTAGCTTCCGGCGTAAAATGTTTTTTGACATAAACCTCACCGACGATTTCACCGAGGTTTCCGTTGACGGCATTTACCGCACGACGCCACATCGGGCGTTGCTCGGTGGTTCCGCTGATGACTTTTCCGAAAAATTCAAAATTTTCCTTGTCGAGCGCTGAGGTCAGTGAGCTTGCGCTTGCATCTACGACGCTCCATTTCAAATAGGTTTTCCAGGTGTCGATCGGTGTGGCTTTGATGAGCGCATCGACAGATTTCATATAATCGACCTGTGTCACGATGATGTTTTTTTCCGACGCCGGAATGTTGGCATTTTTAAGCATCAGCTCCCAATTGAAAGACGGCATGAGCTTACCAAGGTCGCTGATCGCATATTTGTTATACAACGCGCCGATGTTGCGCGTATCTTCCTTTTTCATGTGCTTTGTAGCGATCGCGGTTTCAAGCGCCATGATCTTTTCCGCTGACGCTGCCGGCTCAGCAACGCCGGCCAATTCCAGCATTTTTGCCACGTGCGCGACATATTTGGTGCGGATTTCCTTGGATTTGGCGTCCTGAAGCAGGTAATATTCCCTTTCAGGAAGCCCGATTCCGCCCTGCCAGGTCAGCAGCATGTATTTGGTCGGATCCTTAAAGTCTTCCGTCACACCGACCGAAAATGGCGTCATGCTGCCTTCACGGTTGGCTTTTCCGAAATAAGCCGCAAGGTCGTTGTAATCCTTGATGGCATCGATATTCTTGAACTCGTCGGTCAGCGGCGTAATTCCTTTGGCGTCGCGCGCTTTCATGTCCATGTAGGCGCCATAGAAATCACCGATTTTTTGTTCGTTCGAACCTTCCGCGAAGTCGCCTTTGGCCGATTCCTCGATGATGGCTTTCACATTGTCTTCAGCCTTATCGGCAAGTATATCGAAATTTCCGTAGGACGATTTGTCTGCAGGGATTTTGTTGTTCTTGATCCAGAGCCCGTTTACATAGGCGTCGAAGTTATCGCCGGGTTTTACGACGGTGTCCATGTTTTTAAGGACGATTCCCGATTTCAGGTCTTCGGTTTTTTCGGATTTCCCGCACGAGTAGAACGTCAGGAAAGCCGCGGCCAGCACAGGAATTCCGGATAATCTTGTTTTCATTTTCATGATTTGAATAAAAAGGTATTAGTTAATTACTTAGCAAGCTGTAAATGAGGTCCAAATATAAAGAAATTAAGGCAGGACATCACTTTGTATCGCGAAAGAGATTTTTGTTACATCCCGCCAAGGCGAAAGGCGATAAAAAAAGCCATCGTCTCAGATGGCTTTTGTTTTAATGGCGCCGGCGCCCGTAAGCATGTCCGTGACCATGTCCGCGGTAGGATCGGACCCAGACTTTATGCGGCCGGTAAGCTCTTACGTATTTTACCCGGTGAATGTTGTAAAAGGCGTAAGGTGCATCGCCCCTATAATCGTTGATGATGATTTTGCGCCCGCGATAAAAATCGTAATCCCTGTAAACTACCGGAACGGCTGCAGACCTGACCCACATTCCGTCGTGAAGGTAAATGTACTCCCGGGAAGGAATATCATAGTAGGTTTCGATATCGGGAATGTAATAATACCTTTCGGTTGTTACCGGAACGCCCCAGGCCGGAATGCCAATATTGACATTTACGGCTACTTGGGCATTTGCAAAAAAAGGCAGGAAAAAAAGAGCGGGCAACAAATATTTTAAGGTTTTCATGACTTCAGATTTAGGTTAATAATTCCAAAATATTCGGGTTTTCGCGTTTTCCAAGAACTGTGCCTAAGCGGTAGAGAGCAAAAAGTTTAAGTTTTCAGAATCTCAAAATGTCCAAAAAATAAAGGGCTTTTAAAAAAAATTTGGACAAAAAGAAAAAAACATTAATATTTTGAAACGACTATTCCAAAATTAAATATATCTTTGCCCCATCAATTTCGGAATACCATGGGGCGCAACGTTGAATTCAATGAGGACGAGAAGGTAGAGAAAGCAATGAATGTCTTTTGGGAAAAAGGCTATAATGCGACTTCGATGCAGGATTTGGTCGATGCGATGCAGATCAACCGCAGCAGCCTTTACAACACCATCGGCGATAAGCAGCAATTGTTCCTCAAATGCATCAGCAGCTACAGCGATTCGCTGATGTGCGAAACGATGCAGAAAGTCCGGCAGGAAAAATCACCTTTGCAGGCTTTGGTCAACCTGATCCGCGACAAAGCACATTGGATTGTCGATTGTGAAAAAGGCTGCCTGGGCATGAAAACGATTTTCGAGATGGCGCCCAACGATTCCGAAGTCAGGAACCTGATGAGCAAAAACCATGAAACCTACCTGAAATTTTTGGCGGGAATCATCCAGAAAGCCATCGATGCGGGAGAAATCGATGCCGATGAAGATGCGATGCTCATGGCCGAATACATTACAATGTCGTTTACCGGTTGGAAACAATCTTATATCCTTCACGGCGACCCGATAAAGATCAAAAAAATGTCAGAATACCTGATCAGAAATATTACAAAGCGGTAATATTTTTTTTCACTGATTTTGGAACGTTTATTTCAAAAACCATTATTGTTTTTGAGCAGATTTTCCGTTAAAAACAGCTAAAATTCTGGAACGATTGTTCCAAAAATATACTAACAACAATCAATTATTAATTCACAAATCAAACAACAATCATTATGAAATCCAACAAAAACAATCGAACGCCATTGGTTTCGGCAGACGCTGAAATCGAAAGCAACGCTATCGGAGCGGCAAGTAAAACCGCTACCATTACCTTAAGCCTGATTGCGTTATTATTTGCCATTTCTTTATTGGTTTCGGGCTGTTCCGATAAACCGGCAACACCTGCGCCAACGGCTGCAACACTGCCTGTGATCGAAATCAGCTACGGCACCGCAACATCGCAAACTGAATTCCCCGCGGCCATTCAAGGGAAAACCGATGTCGAGATCAGGCCGCAGGTCGGCGGTATTCTCGACAAGGTCTTCGTAGATGAAGGCGCTTACGTCTCACAAGGCCAGCCGCTGTTCCAAATCAATCCGAATCCGTACCGTGAGCAGCTCAACAATGCGGCGGCCAACCTGAACGCGGCCCAGGCTGCTGCGGAGAACGCCCAAATCGAAATTGACAAGCTCGTGCCGTTGGTCCAAAACAAAGTTGTGTCTGAGTTCCAAATGAAAACGGCCAAAGCCAGCCTCAGTGCGGCCAAAGCCAACGTTGCACAATCGCGCGCCGTTCTGGCCACGGCGAAAATCAACCTCGATTACACGCTGATCAAAGCACCCGTAAGCGGTTACATCGGGCGTTTGCCAAAAAAGCAAGGAAGCCTGATCAATCCGCTGGATCCGGAAGCGCTCACCAAACTTTCCGATATTAAGGAAGTGTACGCGTATTTCTCGCTCGGCGAAAACGACTTCATCAATTTCAAGTCGCAATATCCGGGTGCGACGTTGGGCGACAAAATCAAAAAACTGCCGCCGGTATCATTGGTCCTGGCCGACAATACGACTTATGCCGAAAGCGGTAAAATCGATATGGTCGACGGGCAGTTCGACAAAAATACCGGCGCGATCACGCTGCGCGCGACGTTCAAAAACCCAAAAGCACTATTGAGATCGGGCAATACCGGTAAAGTCAGGATCGGCCTGTCGCACCAGAACAGCCTCGTCGTCCCGCAGGATGCGACGCTCGAAATCCAGGACAAAGTTTTCGTTTTTGTTGTCGACAAGAACAACGCCGTGACCAAACAACCGGTTGTCATCGCAGGAAAAAGCGGCACCGATTATATCATTGGCGAAGGCCTCAAAAATGGTGACCGAATCGTAGCCAAAGGCTTTGAAAGCCTGGCCGACGGTGCGAAAATCATCCCGGAAACCGCCAAAAAATCCCTCGCAAAACTATAAGCACAAACTAACAACAAACCATCATGCTACAAAAATTCATCGACAGGCCCGTACTGTCGACAGTCATCGCTATTCTTATTGTGATCCTGGGCGTCATCGGGCTTAAGACATTACCGCTCCAGCAATTTCCCGAGATTGCGCCGCCCGCGATACAGGTTACGGCGTTCTACCCTGGCGCCAACGCGGAAACGATATTGCGCTCGGTTGCGCCATCGCTTGAAGAAGCCATTAACGGCGTAGAAAACATGACCTACATGAGCTCGATCGCCAGTAACGACGGCTCGCTCGTGATCACGGTCAACTTCAAGCAGGGAACCAATGCCGACCAGGCGGCCGTCAATGTCCAGAACCGGGTTTCGCAGGCCACGAGCCAGTTGCCGGTCGAGGTTGTCCAGGCCGGAATATCGACGACCAAAAAGCAGAACAGCATCCTGATCGTGGTCGATTTGTATTCCGAAAACAAAAAGCAATACGACCAGACATTCCTTGCCAATTATGCACAGATCAACATCATCCCCGAAATCAAAAGGCTTTCGGGCGTAGGACAAACGGTCATTTTCGGCGGCAACAAGGATTATTCGATGCGCGTCTGGCTCAATCCTTCCAAAATGGCGAGCTACAACCTGACGCCGGCCGAAGTCACCGCCGCGATACAGGACAAAAGCCTTGAGGCCGCGCCGGGAAAATTCGGAGAAAGCAGCCGCGAAGTTTTCGAATACGTCATCAAGTACAAAGGGAAACTGAACAAACCCGAAAATTACGAGAATATCGTCATACGCTCGAATCCCGACGGTTCGGTGTTGAGGCTCGGCGATGTCGCGCGCATCGAATTCGGGTCGTACACTTACGGCAGCACGACCGAGGTCGACGGCAAGCCCGGAGTCAATATAGCAGTATTCCAATTGCCGGGCTCGAATTCCAGCGAGACGCAGATCGCCGTCCGGGAAATGATGAAAAAAGTCTCGAAAGATTTCCCGAAAGATGTCAAATATCTGGTCTTGTACAACACCAAAGATTCGCTCGACACTTCGATCGAGCAGGTCGAACACACGCTGATCGAGGCATTTTTGCTGGTGTTCCTTGTCGTATTCCTGTTCCTTCAGGATTTCCGGTCGACGCTGATTCCGGCCATTGCGGTCCCGGTCTCGATTTTGGGAACGTTCTTCTTCATGCTGATTTTCGGTTTCACGATCAACCTTTTGACCCTTTTTGCCCTGGTTCTCGCGATTGGTATCGTCGTCGATGATGCGATTGTCGTCGTCGAGGCCGTCCACGAAAAAATGCACAGTAAGAAACTGTCGCCAAAAGCCGCAACGACTTCGGCGATGAGCGAAATTACGGGTGCGATCATCTCGATCACGCTGGTCATGTCGGCCGTGTTCCTTCCGGTCGGTTTCATGCAGGGATCGACCGGCGTGTTTTACCGGCAATTCGCCTTTACGCTGGCGATCGCGATCGTGATCTCGGCCGTAAACGCGCTGACGTTAAGCCCGGCGCTCGCCGCATTGTTCCTCAAGGAAGAAAAACATTCTGACGATACGGAACAAAAGCCAAAAACCTTTAAGGAAAAATTCTTTATCGGATTCAATTCCGGGTTTAACAAGCTGACCAATAAATATGTCGGCAGCCTGCGTTTCCTGATTAAATACCGATGGGCGAGCCTTTCGGGATTGGCCGCCGTCATCCTTGCGACAATTTATATGGTAAAAACCACGCCGACCGGTTTCATTCCTTCCGAAGATCAGGGCTTCATTGCGATTTCGCTGAGCATGCCCGCCGGTTCGTCGCTCGACAGGACCAAGGAAGTCATGCGTGAAGTCGACCAGACGCTCGGAAACCTGCCGTCCAAAAGGACTTTGATGCGGCTGTCCGGTTTCGACCTGCTGAGCTCATCGAGCAGTCCGTCGGCCGGAATCGCCTTCATCCTGCTCAAGCCGGCCAAGGAACGCGGCGCGATGCAGGACATCAACGATATCATGAACGACGTCCGCGGGAAATTATCGGCGATCAAAGGCGCGAATTTCTTTGTATTTACCTTTCCGACCGTTCCGGGATTCAGCAACATCGATGCGCTCGACATCGTGCTCAAGGACAAAACCAGCGGCAGCATCGGTCGTTTCAGCGACATCAGCAACGGCTTTGTCGGCGAATTGATGAAACGGCCGGAAATCGCCGTCGCTTTCACAAGTTTCAAGGCGAATTATCCGCAGCTCGAAATGGAAGTCGACGACGTCAAGGCCGCGCAGCTCGGCGTCAGCGTGCGCGACGTCTTGTATACGATGCAGGGTTATTTTGGGAGCTCGCAGGCCTCGGATTTCAACCGCTTCGGGAAATATTACCGCGTTATGGTCCAGGCCGATGCGTCGCTGCGCACGAATCCCGAATCGATGAACGGCATTTTCGTAAAAAACCGCCTCGGCGAAATGGTTCCGATCAATACGCTCGTAAAACTCAAGCGCGTTTACGGCTCCGAAACGGCGTCGCGGTACAACTTGTTCAACTCGATCGGCGTAAATGCGATCGCCAAACCGGGCTACAGCTCGGGCGCTGCGATCAAAGCCGTACAGGAAGTCGCCGAGAAATATCTGCCGAGAGGCTACGACATCGAATTTTCGGGCTTGACCAAGGAAGAAATTTCCTCCAGCGGACAATCGGCAATTATTTTCGGGCTCAGCCTGCTGTTCGTGTTTTTCCTGCTGGCGGCGCAATATGAAAGCTACATCCTGCCTGCGGCCGTAATCCTTTCAATCCCGACGGGAATATTCGGCGTGTTTGCCGCAATCGGTCTTACCGGAATCGAGAACAACATTTATGTACAAGTCGCGCTCGTGATGCTCATCGGACTTTTGGCGAAAAACGCAATTCTGATTGTTGAATACGCGATCCAACGCCGGCGCGCCGGAAAATCGCTGATCGCTTCGGCAATTGAGGCCGCAAAACTGCGCCTGCGCCCGATCATCATGACTTCGCTGGCATTTGTTGTGGGCATGACGCCGATGATGCGCGCGACCGGACCGTCGGCGCAGGGCAACCACTCGATCAGTATCGGTGCGGCCGGGGGTATGATTTCGGGCGTTGTGCTCGGGATTTTCATCATCCCGGTATTGTTCATCGTGTTCCAGTATTTACAGGAAAAAGTATCGGGCAAGCCATTGGCAGTAATCCATAATGAAAGCAGGGGAGAATAACCAAACAACAAAAATTCATGAAAACACTAAAAAGATATGCGCTGACATTGCTGCTGATGATTTCGTCAGGGATTTTGGCTCAAAAAAATAAAATACGGCAAGTCGAAGTTCCCGGAAATTTCAGGAATGTAACGGCAGCCGACACGACCAGTATCGCCGACATCAAATGGAGGGATTTTTTCACAGAAACCGATTTGGTCAAGCTCGTCGATGCGGCGCTCGCCAAAAATAACGGCCTGCAGATCGCCGAAAAGAACATTTCCATAGCCAACCTCCAATTCAAACAGGCGAAATGGGGCAATGTGCCGCAGGTAAACGCTTTCGCGGATGCGAGCAGCACACGATTTTCGGATAACAGCCTTAATGGCGCGAACATCAGCCAGGCACTGGGACAACATCATGTCGAAGACTTCAATGCGGGATTGAATTTGTCGTGGGAAGCCGACATCTGGGGCAAAATCCGAAACCGTAAAAAAGCGGCGCTAGCCGAATACCTGCAAACCGCAGAGGCCAAAAAGGCGCTGCAGACTTCAATTGTCGCTAATGTCGCAAAAGGATTTTACGATCTGCTGATGCTCGATGCGCAGCTTGATATCGCCAAAAAAACGCTGATCCTAAATGACAGCACGGTATTTATCGTGAACCTCCAATATCAATCGGGACAGGCGACGCTGTTGGCCAAACAGCAAACCGAAGCGCAACGGCTCGTGGCGGCGAAGCTCATCCCGCAACTCGAACAAAATATCGAATTGCAGGAAAATGCGCTGAGTGTGCTTTCCGGAACTTTTCCGGAATCCAAACGACGCAACAGCAAGCTCGGGACGATTCCGGTCAAAGGCGATCTTTCGGCAGGAATCCCGGCGCAGCTGCTGGGCAAAAGGCCCGATGTAAAAGCGGCGCAACTGGCTCTCGAAGCCGCAAATGCGAAAGTCGGAATCGCAAAAGCTAGCTTATATCCGTCGCTGAATATTACGGCAGCCGGTGGCGTCAATTCATTCGAATCGAGCAATTGGTTCAATCTACCGGCATCATTATTCGGAACCGTGGCAGGTGGATTGGCCGCGCCACTCTTGAACGGTAAAGCGCTTCGAACGCAGTACCAAGTTGCGAAAGAACGGCGCGATCAAGCTGCGATCGAATTCAGGCAAACGGTCATGGTTGCCGTTGCTGAGGTGTCGGATGCACTGATACAAATCGACAAACAGGAAAAGCAATATCAGATCCTTAATGAACGTACGGAAACACTCAAAAAAGCTGTCACCAATGCCAACCTGCTTTTCAAGAACGGAATGGTTACTTATTTAGAGGTTATCGTGGCCCAAGGCAATCTTTTGCAGGCGGAACTGGAATTGGCAACCATCCAAAAAGACAGGCTGACATCTAATGTGGAATTATACCGCGCCCTGGGCGGTGGATGGGAATGATCGATGGAGATGGATTTTTGTTGTTAGGTCCCGGGTTCGCCCGGGATTTTTTTTGGAAGTTCGCGATATAAAAAAGACCGTCATTGCTGACAGTCCTTGTAGCCTCGCCAAGAATCGAACTTGGATCTAAAGTTTAGGAAACTTCTATTCTATCCGTTGAACTACGAGGCCGGTATAAAAAAAGCCACTTTTGCAAGTGGCTTTTATGCTCCCCCTCTTGGGCTCGAACCAAGGACCCTCTGATTAACAGTCAGATGCTCTAACCAACTGAGCTAAGGAGGAAGGCGTATGCCTTTTAAAGCGGTGCAAATATAATGCGAATTTTGTTTTCAGCAAATAAATTCCTGAAAAAATAATTTATTTCCCTCCGCCGATGATCGCGCGGTAAATATCGTTTCCATTGGCAAACAATACCAATCCGATCAATAATACGAATCCGGTGATCTGCGCATATTCCATAAATTTATCACTCGGTTTGCGCCGCGTAATGATCTCGTAAAGCAGGAACATGACGTGGCCGCCGTCGAGCGCCGGAATCGGCAAAAGGTTCATCACACCAAGCATGATCGACAGGATTGCGGTAATTGTCCAAAACGCTTCCCAGCTCCATTGGTCCGGAAAAATGTTGAAGATCGCATAGAACCCGCCAACACCTTTGTACGCTCCGGTCGATGGCGTGAAAATCGCCTTGAGCTGCCGTCCGTAACCCACAAGTTTTTCCTTCCCTTTCGCGATTCCGATCGGGAAAGACTCGAAAAATCCGTATTTCTGGTTGTTGATTTTATATAATCCGAGTTTTTCCAAATTGTTGTACGGCAGCCCCGAAGGATAAACGATACCCAGTTTTGCGCTGTCGGACACTTTCAAAGTCAGCGGAATTTCTTTATCGTCGCGTTTTACGGTTATCGGAACCTGTTGGTTTTTCAGGCCTTTTACCGCTTCGAGCACCTGGTCGGCATAAGCGACCGGCTTCCCGTTAAAGCTCGTGATGATGTCTTTTTCCTTTACGACATCTTTATTGGGCGAATCCTCGGTAGTGCCCGAAACCACGAACGGAATCCGCAATCCGACGATGCCCTGCTTTTTTTCGATGAGCTGTTCGATGAAATTTTGCGGGAAATCGACCGCGATTTGTTTTCCGTCGCGTTCCACGACCACATGCTTGGCCAGCGAAAGCTGCTCGTTGACGTTATCGAACCGCTCGACTTCCTGGCCGTTGACCGAAACGATTTTGTCACCCGTTTTCAGTCCCGCTTTTTCCACGACCGGGTTCACGACCCAGACGCCGTTGGTTACGTCTTTGTTGTTGATATACAAATCGCCGTAAACGTAAGTCATCCCGATATAGATCAAAAACGCCAAAACGAAGTTTACGATCACGCCGCCCAACATGATGATCAGCCTTTGCCAAGCCGGTTTTGAACGGAATTCCCACGGCTGCGGCGGCAATGCCATCTGCTCCTTATCCATGCTTTCGTCGATCATTCCGGCGATCTTGACGTAGCCGCCCAGCGGAAGCCAGCCGATACCGTATTCGGTGCCGCCGATTTTCTTTTTGATAAGTGAAAATTTCACATCGAAAAAGAGGTAAAATTTCTCGACGCGCGTCTTGAATAATTTGGCCGGGATGAAATGCCCCAGCTCGTGCAATACGATCAGTAACGATAAGCTCAACAGGAATTGAGAAAGCTTAATGATTAATTCCATTTTCGGTTTTCAGTTTCTTGCGGACAAAAGTAAGGTATTATGTCCGGATTTTTTACGGATATTCTTTTTAGCGAATTAAAAGTATGTTAATAATGGACGGCGCTCTGGTATTTGTCGCCGTCAGGCCGTAAATTTAGGTATCAAAAAGTGAATTATGGAACCGATCCAAATGCGATTCAAAGACGACGGAAAAATCCCGAACAGCAAATTCCCGCTGCTGATTTACAAAAACGTTTATTCCGAGGAAAAAGCCGATCCCGATTATATCCAATCCCATTTCGAAAGCCACAACTGGCGAAATTCATGGACTGGCGGGGTTTACGATTACCATCATTACCACAGCAATACGCACGAAGTATTGGGAGTTTACAAAGGCTTTGCGACGCTTCAGTTCGGCGGGGAAAACGGCGAGCAGGTCTCGGTCGAGGAAGGCGACGTGGTCGTGATTCCCGCCGGAACCGGGCATAAGCAAATGTCGGCTTCGGATGATTTCGGCGTCGTTGGCGCTTATCCCGACGGTATGGATTTCGACATTATGAAAGGCGAAAAAGGCGAACGACCGAAAGCCGACGAGAATATTGCCAAAGTTCCGCTTCCCGACAACGATCCGGTTTACGGCAAAATGGAAGGATTGCTGGCCCTGTGGAAATGACCGCAACGATTTGAAAAATGAAAAACGGGCTTTTCGGCCCGTTTTTATTATAAAGAAATCCGTATTTATTTTTTGATGAACTTCATGGTTTTCGTTCCCGCGTCGGTCGTGATCGTCACAAAATGGATTCCGGCTGCAAGCTTCGAAATATCCCAGCTGGTTTCGCTGCCCGATTGGAGCACGACCTGTCCCAAAACATTGTGGAATACAGCGCTTTTCACACTGATGTTCTGCGGAAGCGCTAGATTCAGGACGTTGGTTGCCGGAACCGGATAAAGCCGGACGTTCGGGTCGAGGCTGATCGAACCGGTGCCGAGCGTGATAGCGCTGTCACGCGAAATGATGTGGTAATCGGGGTCGAATTCCACATAAATTACCGGAAACGGAACTGCCATGGTAATCGTTTGCCCGTTCGAAGTATTGTCGAGCACCAGGTCGAGCACTTCGCCATTTCCGCCGTAAACCCTTACAGGCAGCGGCATTTCAAAAAAGCTTACCGACGGATGCGACTGCTGCTGGTTCACCACGAACTGGACTTGTCCCGGAGCGGTATTGTGCGCCGTAATCGTATAGGTCGGATAACCCTGATTGTAAACCCAGTCGTTGAAAAACTCGGTCAGGCTCATGCCCGAAGCCGTTTCGAGATGGGTTTTCAGGTTTTCGGTCGTTGCATATTTGTAAGCCAAGGCCGGATCGTCGAGATAATCTTTAATGCCCTGGAAAAAGTTCGCATCGCCGAGTTTCCACCGCAGCATTTCCAAAACCATCGCGCCTTTGTAATAGCTGAGCCTGCTGTTGAAAATCCGGTTCGAATCGGTCGCTTCGGCATCGGTAAGGTAAACAGCGCCGTCGGGTTGCGAAGTGATGTAATCGATGAGGTTCGCCTTATAATTGATGAAACTATCCGCGCCGTCCATATTTTCGATGACAAGCGCCGCGAGATACGTCGCAAAACCTTCGTTGAGCCAGATGTCTTTCCACGATCCGCAGGTTACTTTGTCGCCAAACCACTGATGGCCCAGTTCATGGGCAATCAGGTCGCGGTCGAATCCTTCCTCAAAAGAAACCGTCTGGTGTTCCATGCCGCCGCCGCCGCCAAACTCGCAGTGCCCGTATTTTTCGGCTGAAAACGGATATGTCTCGAACAGCTGCTCGTACAGGTTCATGATGCCGACGGTCTCGGCGATCTCCGTTTGTGATTGCGCAAACGTTTCAGGATAAACATAATTTACGATCGGGAAATCGTTGGGCGCAGTTCCGGCAGTCAGTGTAAAGACACTGTAATTGCTCACGGCAAATGCCACGAGATAGGCCGCGATCGGGTAGCCGTGGTGAAAATGCGTCGTTTTATTCGCGCCGTTGGTTACGACATCTATCTGTAACCCGTTTGAAACGCTCACGTAGGCAGACGGTGCCGTAATATAGACGTCTATCGAATCGACTTTATCGTTCAAATCCTGTTTGCAAGGCCACCAATCGCGCGCACCGAAAGGCTCCGACAGCGTCCAGATGATCGGTTGCCCGCCGTGTGTCGACCGAACAAAAGCTTGCTGTGCCTGGCTCGGCTGGCCCGAATAATTGATTTCGATCGTGGCTGAAGTTCCTGTCGTCTGCGTGGCAGGAAGCGTAATGACGAGTTCGGTCGCATTTTGCGTAAATGCCAATGTTGTTGCGCCTTGTTTCACTGAACTCACCGCCAAATGATTGTTGAAATCGAAGACTACGGAAGACAGGTTCGATAAAGCCGTAAACGTAGTGGTGACTTTGCCTGCGGCAATTGTCGCGGGCTGAATGGCCGGATTTACCGTGAGCTCCAGCTTTTGATACGTGACGTCGTAATTCTGGGTATCCGGGTTCACCTCGAGGTTCATCAGCGCGGAGGCCGATTTCATTTCAGCTTCGGCGATGCGGTTGGTTTGTGAAATCTGGGCCATTGCGCCCGTTAAGGCAAACAGTGCGACAAGCAGGTAATTGTTCTTCATTTTGGGTTTTGGGAATTTTTCGGCCAAATATATTGAATAATTCGGCGGGAATATGTTAACGATGGGATTATTCCGAATAAACTTCTTAATTCCTAAGCATTTAAGCAAGAGCTAACATTTTTACCTTGCATCTTTTTATATGAAACATTTGATTAAATTTGCTTCCTCATAAAAGAACTATGTTACAAATCGCATTCATCAGGGAAAATCAGGAAAAAGTAATCAGGGCTTTGGCAAAACGGAACATCGACGCCAAGACTGCCGTTGCCGAAATCGTCCGGCTCGACGAAAACCGCCGCGCCACGCAGGCCGAACTCGACAACATCCTGTCCGAATCCAACAAGCTTTCCAAAGACATCGGCGAGCTGATGAAGGCAGGTGAAAAAGCCAAGGCCGAAATCCTCAAAGGAAAAACCGTCCAGCTCAAGGAAAAAAGCAAAGAACTTTCCGAAAAAGGCGATGCGCTGGCCAACGAATTGACACAAAAACTTTACACGTTGCCGAACCTTCCGGCCGATATTGTCCCCGAGGGCAAAACGCCCGAAGACAACGTTACGGTTTTCCAGGAAGGCGAAATTCCAACCTTGCACGAAGGCGCACAGCCGCATTGGGAATTGGTCAAGAAATACGACATCATCGATTTCGAGCTCGGCGTCAAGATTACCGGCGCCGGATTTCCGGTTTACAAAGGCAAAGGCGCAAGATTGCAGCGCGCGTTGATTTCCTATTTCCTCGACAAAAATACCGAAGCAGGTTATAAGGAATTCCAGGTGCCGCATCTCGTGAACGAAGCCTCAGGCTACGGAACCGGACAACTGCCGGATAAGGAAGGCCAGATGTACCACGTTGGCGAAGACGATTTATACCTGATCCCGACAGCCGAAGTCCCGGTGACGAATTTGTACCGCGACGTTATTTTAAATGAAAGCGAACTGCCCGTTTTATGTACGGGTTATACGCCGTGTTTCCGCCGCGAGGCCGGATCGTACGGCGCGCACGTCCGCGGATTGAATCGTTTGCATCAATTCGACAAGGTCGAGATCGTCCGGATCGAACACCCAGACAAATCCTACGAAGCGCTCGACGGCATGGTCGAACACGTCAAATCGATCCTGAACGAGCTCAAACTGCCGTACCGCGTTTTGCGTTTGTGCGGCGGCGATATGGGTTTCACTTCGGCGCTGACCTACGATTTCGAAGTGTTTTCGACGGCTCAGGATCGCTGGCTCGAAATCAGTTCGGTATCGAATTTCGAAACGTTCCAGGCCAATCGGCTCAAGCTGCGCTTCCGCGATAAGGAAGGAAAAAACCACCTGGCGCACACGCTCAACGGAAGTTCGCTGGCGCTGCCGCGCGTCCTGGCGGGCATCATCGAGAATTACCAGACGCCAAACGGCATCGTGATTCCCGAAGTGCTCCGGCCGTACTGCGGATTCGACATCATCGACTAAAGTTAATCTTTATCCAATACAAGTGAAAGCTGCCACAAAAATCTTTACTTTAGTGGCAGTTTGTTTTTTAGGACCAATGAAAAAAATCGTCATTTACCTGTTGCTCATCTTTCCGTTGTTTGCGTTTTCGCAGAACGAGCAGCTCGCGCAGAATTATTTCGACAAAGGCGATTTCGAAAAGGCGCTAATCAGCTACCAGGAACTTTTGACCGCGCAGCCTTCCAACGGCTATTATTTCCAGCGGCTGATCGAGATTTACCAGCAGCTGCAAAAGTATGACGAGGCCGAAAAGCTGATCCTGAAACGTTTCGATCAATACAAACAGTCGAACCTTCTGGTAGAGCTCGGCTACAATTACCATTTGCAGAAAGACGACGCGAAAGCCAAGAAATACTACGACCAGGCCATCGAGGCCATCCGCAAAAACCCGAACGAAGTTTATAGCATCGCCGCGGTTTTCGAGCGCCGCGTGCTGATCGATTATGCTTTGCAAGCCTACCAATTGGCCAAAGAGCGCGAACCGAAATTCAATTTCAATTACCAGATGGCACTTTTGTACGGGCAACAGGGCAATTCCGAGATGATGATTTCTACGTTCCTCGACGAATCCTACGCCAATCCCCAGAGCCTGACGATGATCCAGAACCAGCTTTCGCACTTTATGCTCGAAGACGCCGAAGTCACTTTTAACGAAGCGCTCCGCAAAGCGCTTTTGATTCGGGCCCAAAAAGGTCAGGACGTCTTCTGGAACCAGTTTTTGAGCTGGTTTTACGTCCAGCAGAAAGACTACGGGAAAGCGTTCATTCAGGAAAAGGCAATCTATAAAAGAAATCCCGAAACCTTTTCGAACATCGTTAACCTCGGGCAACTCGCGATTGACGAAGGCGATCAGGAAACCGCGAAGGAAATCCTCGGGTTCGTGCTCGAAAACACCAACGATCCGGAACTGCTCGTCCAGGCCAACGTTTTCCTGCTGGACATGAAAATCCGCAACGCCCAGGAAAAGGACTATAAGGCGATCGAATCGGAATTCGAGACTTTGATCAAACAATTCGGCACGACGCCGTTCTCGCTGAAACTCCAGATCCAGCAGGCGCATTTTACGGCTTTTGTCCTGAACGATCCGGAAAAAGCCAAGACCATTTTGAAGAATGCGCTCGATTTACAGCTCAGCAAATACGAAACCGCCGATGTCAAGATGGAACTCGCCGATATTTTCCTTTACGAACAAAAATACAATCAGGCGCTTTTGTATTATTCGCAGATCGAAGAAGATTTGAAGAACGACGCCGTTGGCCACGAAGCCAGCCTGAAATCGGCCAAGACCAGCTATTTCAAAGGCGATTTCGAATGGGCGCAAAAGCAGTTCAAAGAGCTGAAAACGGCAAGTTCCGAGCTAATCGCCAACGACGCGATGGAATATTTCCTTTTGATCGACGACAGCACCGAAGCTGATTCGACCCAAGTCGCATTAAAGAAATTCGCGCGCGCCGATTATCTTTTGTACCAGAACAAGACCAGGGAAGCGCTGGCGGAATTCCAATTGATCCTGAAAGAAAACAAAGGCAGCCAGATGGAAGACGTGACGCTTTTGCGGATCGGTCGGCTGTATGAAAAGCTCGGCGATTACAACTCGGCTTTAAGCCAGTATAATGAAATCATCGAAAAGCACGCCGACGGAATTTACATCGACGAGGCGCTTTTCTATTCGGCGCAGCTCTACGAAAAGAAACTCGCCAATCCGGAAAAGGCCAAAGCGCTTTACGAGAAAATCATTTTTGCGCACCAGGACAGCATTTATTTTACCGACGCCAGAAACGCCTACCGCCAATTGCGCGGCGACAAGAACAGCAGTTGAATTTAACAACCGACATCATGATCATCTATAACGTCACCTCGAACGTCCACGACAATATCCACGAAGAATGGCTGCACTGGATGCAACATACGCATATTCCGGACATGATCGCGACGGGGAAATTCACCAAGGCGCGACTGGTCAAGGTATTGATCGACGAAGAACTGGGCGGCACGACTTATTCGGTGCAATTCTACACCGACAGCAAGGCTACGCTTGAAAAATATTATCAGGAAGATGCCGACCGGCTGCGGCAAATGACCAAAGCGATGTTTGGAGACGATGTCGTGTCGTTCAGGACCGAACTCCAGTTCATCAGCGATCATAAAGCGGTTTAATTCTTATTCAGGCTTCCTGAAAATTTCCTATGGACAAAGTAAAAGCCAAAAAACACCTCGGGCAGCATTTCCTCAACGACGAGAATACGGCAAAGCGGATCGCCGACACGCTCAGCCTCGAAGACTACAATTATGTCCTTGAAATCGGGCCGGGAATGGGCGTGCTTACGAAATACCTGCTCGAAAAAGACATTGATACGCACGTGATCGAGATCGATACCGAATCGGTCGATTACCTGAACGGGCATTACTCGAAATTGCACGGCAAAATCATTTCGGGTGATTTCCTCAAATACAACATCCACGATCTTTTTGACGGAAAGCCGTTTGCCGTGATCGGGAATTTCCCATATAACATTTCGAGCCAGATCGTATTCCGTGCATTGGAATTCCGCGACCGGATTCCCGAATTCTCGGGCATGTTCCAAAAGGAAGTCGCCGAGCGCATCTGCGAAAAACAAGGCAGCAAAACCTACGGGATTTTATCGGTACTGACGCAGGCTTTTTACGACGCGGAATATCTGTTTACCGTTTCCGAACACGTTTTTACGCCGCCGCCGAAAGTCAAATCGGGCGTGCTCAGGCTGCGCCGGAAAGAAATTTACGCATTGCCCTGCAACGAAAAGAAATTCTTCACGGTTGTCAAAACGGCGTTCCAACAACGCCGCAAAACGCTTCGCAACAGTTTAAAAACATTGAATTTATCGGATAATTTGCGCGAAGATGCTATCTTTGCGCTGCGCCCCGAGCAGCTCAGTGTCGCGCAATTCATTGAACTCACTCAAAAGATAGAAGCCGATGGAGTTTAAAATCAGCAAGGAACTCATCAGTCAGCTGGAACAACTGATCCAGAGCAACAACAGCAGCGAGCTTGAAACGTTGCTCAACGACATGCACCACGCTGACATTGCCGAGATTCTTGATGAGCTCAATATCGACGAGGCGACCTACATCTTTAAGCTGCTCGAAAGCGAAAAGACCGCGGAAATCCTGTTGGAAATGGAGGACGATTTGCGGGAAAACATCCTCAAGCGCCTTTCCCCGAAAGAGATCGCCGAAGAATTGGACGAGCTCGAAACCAACGACGCTGCCGACATCATCGCCGAACTTTCCCAGGAAAAAAAGGAAGAAGTAATCCAGGAGCTCGAAGACGTCGAACACGCCAAGGACATCGTCGATCTGTTGCGCTACAAGGAAAACACCGCCGGCGGACTGATGCACAAAGAACTCGTGAAAGTCAACGAAAACTGGAGCGTTTTGCACTGCGTCAAGGAAATGCGCATCCAGGCCGAGAACATTTCGCGCGTGCATTCCATTTATGTCGTCGATGACGAAGACCGTTTGAAAGGCCGCTTGTCGCTCAAGGATTTGCTCGTGAGCTCGACCAAAAAACCCATCAACGACATTTACATCCGCAAGCTCAATTCGGTCAACGTCGATACCGAAGACGTCGAGGTTGCGCGGATCATGCAGAAATACGATTTGGAAGCGATTCCCGTTGTCGACGAGCTCGGGCGACTGGTCGGGCGCATCACGATCGACGATATCGTAGACGTAATCCGCGACGAAGCCGAAAAAGATTACCAATTGGCCGCGGGTATCACGCAGGACGTCGAGGCCGGCGACAGTGTTCTGGAAATGATCAAGGCACGGTTGCCGTGGCTTTTGATCGGGATGGTTATCGAATTGGTCGCATCGCTGGTTTTAAAGGAAAATGAGACCTCTGCACAGCAATATTCAACGCTGATTATTTTTGTTCCGCTGCTCTCGGCAACTGCCGGAAATATCGGCGTCCAGGCATCGGCAATCGTTGTGCAAGGCTTGGCAAACGGTTCGCTGACGGCATTCAGTAAAAATTACCTGACCAAAGAACTTTCGGTTGCGCTCATTTCGGGAATCATCATTTCGTCGTTCTTGTTTCTGTATCATTCATTTATGTACGGGCAGTATCTGGTAGGGTTGGCCATTTCGATTTCAATGGTAGTCGTCATCATTTTCGCCGCGACTTTGGGTACGGTCGTGCCGTTGGTTCTCAACAAAAACAAGATCGATCCGGCCATCGCGACCGGGCCGTTCATCACGACGACCAACGACGTTTTCGGGATCATGATCTATTTCTGGATCGCAAAAATGATTCTCGGAATTTAAATTCGGGCGTCTCCCTGTGGGCCGCGCTGTCCGCTTTATCTTTTTTTCGCCCGCTCAAAAAAGGATGCCGCTTCCATCGCTGACGCGGCTTTCAACTCCAAATTATATTTTATCTTTGGGAAAATGTCTTCCGAATGAAACCAGACTCCGTAAAAATCCTCCATCTCGATTCCAATCATCCGCTTTTGCCCGAGCAATTGCAGGCTGCAGGATTTGAAAACCACGAAGATTACACTTCCGATAAACAAACCGTCGAAGCCAAAATCCACGAATATCAAGGCGTCGTGATCCGGAGCCGTTTCAAGATCGACAAAGCATTTATCGATAAAGCCGTTAACCTGAAATTCATCGCACGCGTCGGCGCCGGACTCGAAAGCATTGACACCGATTATGCCGCCGCTAAAAGCATCGCGCTGATTGCCGCTGCGGAAGGCAACCGCAACGCCGTCGGCGAACACACGCTGGCGATGTTGCTCGCCCTTTTCAATAAAATCAATGTCGCAGATGCCGAAATCAAATCGGGCCACTGGAACCGCGAAAAAAACCGCGGCCACGAACTCGACGGCAAAACCGTCGGCATCATCGGGTACGGGAACATGGGCAAGTCGTTCGCGAAAAAGCTCCGCGGCTTCGATGTCGAAGTACTGTGTTACGACATTCTCGAAAACGTCGGCGACGCCAATGCCAAACAAGTTTCGCTGGAAGAATTACAGCAAAAATCCGACGTATTGAGCCTGCACATTCCCTGGACCGAACAAACCGACAAAATGATCGATGCCGCTTTTATCGAAGCGTTTGCAAAGCCGTTTTGGCTGCTCAATACCTCGCGCGGCAAAAACGTCGTGACCGCCGATCTGGCTTTGGCGTTGAAAACGGGGAAAGTTCTCGGCGCCGGGCTCGACGTGCTCGAATACGAGAAACTTTCGTTCGAGCATTTGTTTGAAGGTGAAATTCCGGAGGCATTCAAATATCTGCTGCAATCGGACAATGTCATCCTTTCGCCGCACATTGCGGGCTGGACCATCGAAAGCAAGCAGCGGCTCGCGCAGGTGATCGTCGATAAGATCAAGGCGTTGCTGTTAAAGTGAATTCCGAACAATGAAATAAATTGAACTTTGTCAATCAAATACTGACGTGTTTCCAGAATTTTTATATTTTTATCGCCGTTAACCTAAAACAAGATAAAATGGATGCACAGAAAGTAGACATGTTCATGATGATGAACTCCAAATTTTTCGAAAGCCACCACTTGGGTGCCATTCGCGAAAAGCTGATCAGCCTTGACGATTCAAAAGCGCCAATGATCCAGATGATGCAATTTAAAGATCCGACGACCGCGCTGATCATCTCGATTTTGATCGGAAACCTGGGAATCGACCGTTTCTATATCGGCGACACCGGACTGGGAATCGGCAAACTGCTGACCTGCGGCGGATTGGGTATTTGGGGTATTGTGGACTGGTTCCTGATCATGGGCGCTACCCGCGAGAAGAACATGGAAATATTCCAACAAGGAGTATACTAATACATGAAAAGAAACCGGCTGTATACTGTCCTGGGCATTGCCTGTGCGGCGGGATACAGCTGGCTTTTTTTTTCCCTGGAGCGGCAGCAATCCCACAGCGCTGACGTGACTTCCTGCCTTTTCAAAAATATTACGGGCATTCCGTGTCCGTCGTGCGGTGCAACCCGGGCCTTGATTCTTTTGGGGAAAGGCGAAGTCGTATCGTCGCTGTTGCTGAACCCGATCGGTTTGATACTGGCAATAATCATGGTAACCGTCCCATTTTGGCTCGCGTACGACCTGGCGATGAAAAAGCAGACCTTGTTCGACGCTTACCGAAAGGCGGAAAAAATAATCGGAATCCGATGGGTTGCGGCGCTATTGATTGGGCTTGTGGCCGCAAACTGGATTTGGAACATATACAAAAACTTATGAAAACGACATTTCCCTACAAACCTACCGAGCATGAGGCCGAAAAAGCCTCGAACAGTTACCTCATGTCGCTCGTAGCGCTGGTCGCGGGACTTCCGCTGCCGATCATCAACCTTTTTGCAACGTTCGCCTTTTTCATGGCCAACCGGAAAGGAACTTATTTCGTGCGGTGGCACTGCACGCAGGCGCTGTTTTCGCAGCTCTGCATCCTGGCCCTGAACAGCGGCTGTTTCTGGTGGACGGTCCATATTGCATTTGGCGATGAGACTTTGAGCAACGAATATTTCGCCTATCTTTTTACGGTAATCATCGTCAACTTTGTTGAGTTCGCCTCGACGATTTATACCGCAGTCCAGACCCGAAAAGGATACCACGTCGAATTGTGGTTTTTCGGCGGATTGACCAATTTAACCTGCAGGAAATAAAATGAAAAAGCTATTCTTACAAGCGGCCGGAATCGGCGTATGCATTCTCGCCCTTTGGCTCGGGATGTCGCAAATCGATTTCATGAAATTGTTCAAGGTCAGCAAAGTGACCAGCGACACCGAAAAGAAAGTCGGCGAACTGTTCTGGGAATCCATTGAAAATACGGAAACCATAGTCCGCAACGATTCGGTCAACCGCGCTATCGACAAAATCGTGACGCGGATCACCGAAAAGAACCACATCGACCGCAATAAAATCAAAGTGCACGTCATCCAGAAAGAGGAAGCCAACGCGTTCGCGATGCCCGGAAACCACTTGATCGTTTATACCGGCCTGATCAACGAATGCGACAACGAATCGCAGCTTGCGGGAGTTTTGGGACATGAAATCGCGCATATCCAAAAGCGGCACGTCATGAAAAAAATGGTGAAGGAAATCGGATTCTCGGCAGTATTGGCCATCGCGGGCGGACGCGGCGGACACATGGCCAGCGAAGCTTTGCGGATGCTTTCCTCCTCAGCGTATGACCGCAAACTCGAAAGCGAGGCTGATTTTACCTCAGTCGATTATATGATCGATGCCGATATCGACCCGGCGCCTTTTGCCGATTTGATGTTTAAAATGTCGACTGAAGTCTCGATGCCTTCCGCCGTATACTGGATCAGTACGCATCCGGAATCTGAGGAACGGGCCAAAGCGATCACAAATTATCTCAAAGGGAAAAAAATCGTCAAGAAGAAAATCCTGACCGATGCCGAGTGGCAGTTCCTGAAAAAGAAAGCGGATTTTTAATTACTGTTTCTCGCCTTTTTCCGCAAGCCTTCTTTCGAGTTCGGCCTGGAATTCTTCCATGACCGGCTTTACGGTGCTTTCGGGAAGATCGGCGATACGGATGTACATCAAACCGTCGACGGCATTGTTGAACAGCGGATCGACATTGAAAGCGATCACACGCGCGTTCTGCTTGATGTATTTCTTGATCAGCACCGGCAACCGCAGACTTCCCGGCTCGATCTCGTCGATGATCTTGTCGAATTTATTGAGGTCGGCCTCGGCTTCCTCGAATACGAAATCCTTGTCGGCGTCTTTTAATTTTACCTTGTATTCCTTTTTCGGCCAGACGTATTGCGCGACGTACGGATCGTAATAATGCGACTTCATGAACTCGATCATCAGCGATTTCGAAAAATCCGAAAACTGGTTCGAGATCGAAACCCCGCCAATCAGGAACTTATGTTCCGGATAGCGCAGCGTCGTGTGTACGATTCCTTTCCAAAGCAGGAAAAGCGGCATCGGTTTTTGCTGGTATTCCTTGGTTATGAACGCGCGGCCCATTTCGATCGACTTGCTCATCATGTCGAAGAGTTCGGGCTCGAACCGGAATAGTTCCTGCAGATAAAACCCGCCGATCCCGTATTTCGGGAAAATCTCAGAACCCAATCCCATACGGTAAGCGCCCGCAATCTGGCTGGTGTCCGAATCCCAAAGAAACATGTGGTGGTAATATTTGTCGTATTTGTCGATGTCGATCGATTCGTTCGTGCCTTCGCCGACCTCGCGGAACGTGACCTCGCGCAGCCGCCCGATTTCGTGTAAAATGTTCGGGATTTTATTCGCCTCGGTAAAGAAAACCTCGTAATTCTTGCTTTGCAGCATGCGCGAATCGTCTTTGCGGAGCATTTCGATTTCCTTGATCATTTTCTCGGTGTTGGCCGGAGTTGCGATTTTTTTCGGGCTTTTCGGGAGTTTGAGGTTCGGCGTCTGCAAAAGCGATTTTTCCTTGACGAACACGTTGGAAAGCATATAGGTTTTTTTGCGAAGAAATTCCGAATATTCCTCAATGGTTTCGTGCTCATTCTGCTCGGCGACCGAAATAGGCTTCCCGATCCGGACTTTAATGATGCGGTCTTTTTGTGAAAAGAGTTCTGAAGGCAATTTCGCAGTGCGCAGCGTGTCGCTGATTTTTGAAAGGAAATAAAACAACCGGCTGTTTTTGGCATGGAAATAAATCGGGACGACCGGAACCTGCGCCTTGCGGATGACTTTGATCGCACCGTCTTCCCAGTCCTTGTCTACAACGAGTTTGCCGTCCTGATAGGTCGAAACCTCGCCGGCCGGGAATATCCCGAGCGGTTTGCCGTCGCTCAAATGGCGCAGCGTTTCCTTGATACCGAGCACGCTCGATTTGGCGTCCTTATGGGTTTCGAAAGGGTTGACCGGCATGATGTACGGTTTCATCGGATCGATGCGGTGCAAGAGGAAATTGGCGATGATCTTGAAATTCGGTTCGCGCTCCAGCATCAGCTTGAGCAATAAAATGCCGTCGATCCCGCCCAGCGGATGGTTTGAAATGGTGATGTATGCGCCTTCTTTTGGCAGCCTCTTCAGGTCTTCTTCCGAAATTTCGAACTTGATTTGGAACTCGTCGAGTATCGCGTTGAGGAATTCTACGCGCGAGAGATGCTTGTTGCGGTCGTATATGTTGTTGAGGTGCGATATCCGCAGGACTTTCATCAGCAACCAGCCTGAAAATGTACCTAAAAAGCCGTACTTGTCGGCCTTAATTGCTTTTGCAACTTCTTTGGCGGTTACTAAACCCATTTCGTGTTTTGTTTGTACAGGTAAAAAAACAAAGATAGAAAAAAAGACTTTCTGCCAAAGCCGTTTTGCCGCCTGTTTTGCGCGGCGTAAGTTATTCTTTTTTTAGTATTTTTGGACATCTTCGAGTCGAATTGTCGGAGTAGATTTAGTATGAGGATCATATCGTATAATGTCAACGGCATCCGGGCCGCAATCAATAAAGGATTTATCCAGTGGCTTCAGGCTGCCGATCCGGATGTCATCTGCCTTCAGGAAATCAAGGCAACGAAAGAACAAATCCCGCTACTCGATTTTGAGCTTGCGGGCTATCCGTATCATTTCTGGTATTCGGCCGAGAAAAAAGGCTACAGCGGCGTTGCGATTCTTTGTAAAACCGAACCGGACAACGTCGTTTTCGGGACCGGAATCGAGCACATGGATTTCGAGGGCCGGAACATCCGCGCCGATTTCGGGGATATTTCCGTCATGAGTTTTTACATGCCCAGCGGAACCAACGCGCTTCGGATTCCGCACAAGTTCATGTATATGGACGACTTTACCAATTACATTACCGAGCTCCGCAGACAGCACCCGAATCTTGTTTTATGCGGCGACTACAATATTTGCCACGAGGCGATCGACATCCACGACCCGGTGCGCAACGTGCGGGTTTCGGGTTTTTTGCCCGAAGAGCGTCAATGGTTCACGAGATTCATGGACACGGGATTTGTTGACAGTTTCCGTCATTTCAACAAAGAGCCGCATCAATATACCTGGTGGAGCAATTTCGGGAATGCGCGCGCCAACAACAAAGGCTGGCGGCTTGATTATGCGCTGGTTTCCGAACCTTTGAAAGGCCGGATGACACGCGCCGTGATCTTGCCCGAGGCGAAACATTCGGACCATTGCCCGATTTTGTTGGAAATAGAATAACATGTCTTCAAAATCACTGATTATTATGAAACAGTGTGGTTTTTCCGCAAAGCCGCTGGCTCGATAAACTATAATTTACCTTCAGGGAAGGGGCGGATTCATCCCTACAAAATCTCAAAATAGCACCGCTGCGGGAATGCCGTATATTTTCTTAAAATGAATACGGGATTTATAATCAAACCCTTTAATCCCGTTAGTATCTTTTTTGAAAACTTTATTTTGGCATCGGCAGCCGGACATTGGATTTGCGTATTTTGCCCAATAAAACCAAATAAAAATGATCAAGAAAATATCCCTATTGGCTTGCGTGGCTTTGCTCCTTGCCTCGTGCGTTTCCAAAAAAGTCTACAATGACCTCGAATCCAAATATGCCGACCTGAAAAAGGAAAACCGCGGGCTGCAGAGCCAAATCGACTCGCTCGGCAACATGAAGGCGCAGGCCGAAACAGAAAACGTCAACCTTCAGGATGAAATCGCAAAACTTACCGCCGAACGCGACAAAATCAAGTCAGACCTGGCCGCTTCCGATAAAAGCATGAAAACGCTGCAGGCTTCCTACAAAGCGCTCGAAGTCAACAGCGATGAGGCGCTTCAGGCCAACATGAAAAAGAACCGCGACCTTTTGGCGCAGCTCGAAGCCAAGGAAAAGGCGCTCGCCGACGAACAAGCGCGATTGGACGCGAGTTCGAAACGGTTGAACGAACTTGAAAATATGATGGCCGCGAAAGACGCGAGCATGAAAAAACTCAAGGAAACGCTGTCCAACGCGCTCAACAGTTTTGAAGGGAAAGGGCTGACAGTACAAATGAAGAACGGCAAGGTCTACGTTTCGATGGAAAACAAGCTATTGTTCGGCTCGGGAAGCTGGGCCGTCGGTACCGAAGGAAAACGCGCCGTGATCGAAGTAGGGAAAGTCCTGGCGGCGAACCCCGATATTTCGGTGTTGATCGAAGGCCATACCGACAATGTCGAATATGCCGGCTCGGGTCCGATTGCCGATAATTGGGATTTATCAACCAAACGGGCAACGGCAATCGTGACGCTGCTGACCGAAAACAAAGGAATCAATCCGCAAAATCTGACTGCGGCAGGGCGGAGCGAATACGCGCCAATAGCCAGCAATGCTTCGGCAGACGGCAAATCCAAAAACAGGCGGATCGAGATTATCCTGACGCCGAAACTCGACGAAATCTCAAAAATGCTGAACGAGCTCTAGGATTTGCCTTCATCCATATCTCCATAAAGAAAGCCCGGCAATACCGGGCTTTTTTCTTTATTTAATTTATCGTCAGTTTCGAAGTAAATTTCGCGCCCGAAACATCTTCGACCGTCACGATATACAGTCCGGACTGAAGAGCGCCGGTATTGATGGTATTCGTTTCAATGTTTTCAAGCGGCTGTTGCAGGAGCAGTTTTCCGGAAAGATCGTACAATTCGACTTTTGATAGGGTCGCGCCCGAAGTGTTGCGGATGGAAACTTCCGAATTGGCCGGATTTGGCGACATGGTAAAACCGTGTTCGGCAAAATTGCCCAAGCCGAGGCTGCTGTCGAAAATCTTATAGAGCAAAGTCGTCCGCACAAAATACAATTCATTGTTGATGTCCTGTCCGAAGGAAGTGATTCCGGTAATGGCCGCCATCGGGTTGTAAGTGACCGTTCCGTCGGTACCGATCGTATTGATGCCGCCCGTGCAATAATCGGCGAAAAAGAATTTCCCGGCAAAATTCGGATACAGCGAACCGCGGTATACATAACCGCCCGTAATCGAGCAGCCGCTGTTGGCGCCCGAATGCGGATAAGTTGCTATAGGGAAAGTGTAAGTAGTCGTGGCTACCGCACAGCCTGCTGTATAGACGGCGTTACCTTCATAGCAATGCCAGCCGTAATTCTGGTTCGGGCCGCCGTTGCCGGGAACGTGGTTGATTTCTTCCCATGCGCCTTGGCCGACATCGGCGATCCAAAGGTCGTTGGTGAGTTTGTCGAAAGACCATTTCCAGGGATTTCGAAGTCCGATAGACCAGATTTCGTCGTTGCCGTCAATGCCTACGTACGGATTGGTCGGCGGGATATACGGAGCCGGCGCATCAACGTCGAGCCGCAGAAGCTTGCCGAGGTTTTCGTGGATATTCTGCGCCCGGTTTCCGGGATCGCCGCCATCGCCGCCATCGCCCATGCCAATGTACAGATATCCGTCGGGCCCAAAACGCAGCGAACCGCCATTATGATTAGAAAAAGGCTGATCTACGGTCAGCATCACCAGTGCACTCGAAGGATCGGCAACATTCGGGTTGGAACTTACCGAATAGCGGGCAATCACTGTTGCGCCATCGCTCAGCCGCGTATAATTGACATAAAAATAACCGTTGGTCGCATAATTGGGATGAAAGGCCAAGCCCAGCAATCCGCGCTCGTTTCCGTTGGTGTTGATCAGGCTGGACAGATTAAGAAAGCTCGTCGCATTGATCGTCCCGTCGGGATTGACGATCCGGATCAGGCCGCCTTTCTGTACGACAAAAAGCCGGGAATCGCCGGCGTTGGTAACCTCGACCGGATTGCTGAGTCCGGTCGCAAAAACTGAAATGCCGATATTTTGGGAAAATCCTGCCAGCGAAAACAAGCAGAAAAAAAGAAATGTAATTTTTTTCATAGTTTCAGGTCGATTTTGGTTAATCACGTAAATGTAGTTATTTTATGATTAAAAATTTACGACCTGATTATGAATATGTTATAGAATTTCAATGTAAAAAGCATCCTGCCGGACGAACAGGATGCTTTAGATTTATAAATTGGCTATCATCTTATTTTTCGGATACCGGACTTTATAGCTGATCCGGATTTTCTTCGTCTCATTGGGCGTGAGTTTCAAATCCCAGGTAAGCAGGCCGGTTTCCTTGTCGTCTTTGGCATGATCACTTTGCAGTAATTCCACGGTTACGTCTTTGTCCGGGCTCAGCGGATATTGATCCTTGAGCAGCATCTCGACCGTTTCCTTCTTGTTGTTGCGGATGATGATGTCGTACGTAAAAGTCTGTTCTTTATACACAGAGAGGAATTTGGTTCCCGATTTCTCGACGACTTTTTCCCGGCGGATCGAGATTTTCTTATCGCGGCCCATGCTGAGGTTCAGCGTATCGGAAGTTTCGTTCGGATTGATGGCCGTCTTGCCCACATACATACCTTCGAAAATGATGTTGGCCTCGCCGGGCAACAGGTTATAGGCCGAATAATCCTTGATCGACGCGAGCAGGAACGCCTCTTTTTCGATCCGCGGCGCGGCGTAATATTTATAATCCGCCGGAAGCTTGATTTCTTTGAGCGCGACGCTGTGGACTTTTCCATTGGATAAAATGTCGTACGGAATATCGATATCGAAATTGACCGTCAGCTGTGTCGCGACTTGATTGGCGTTGACGTTGCTGACCGCAAGTCCCGAAGCTTTTCCCGCAATGCTTCCGTAACCGCGGATCACCACCGATTCGAGCTCGACCCCACTGTCGTCTTTTTCCTTTTTATCCTGTTTGTAGGTATAAGGCGTATAATAATTCAGGAACCACGGATTGAGCTGCGGCGCCTGATTACTTTGGTTCGGCGACCCGCTGGAGAGCGAAAGTTTCACTTTTTTCCAGTCCACGCCGGTGTTTTGCACGACCTGGGCTTTGTAGAGCATATTGATCGGTGCGGTGATGTTATCGGCCCTAAGATCGTAAAACGGCACCCACGAAGCGTTGTTGGTAATGTAAGTGATGTCGAGCGGAACGTTTCCTGCCACATCGTTCATCACCTGCAAAATCAGTTTGCCGTTTGAATTTTTCTCTTCCTTATTGGTATTGATTTCCAATTTTGAATTGAGCCGTTGCAGCACAACGCCGAGCTTGTTTTCCTTTTCCTGTAGTATGGCGACGGCATTGCTGATCTCGGTGCGTTTGGCCTTGTAATATTCGACGAGTTTCATCAGTTCGGCTACGCTGAGTCCGGTATTCGCGCCGCCAACCTGCTGGTTTTTGTCGAGCAGGTCGATGGCTTTCGAGTCCGAATACTTCTCAGTCTGCACTTTCGCGATTTCCTTTTGGACCAGTGCAATGCTGTCGCGGACTTTTTTGATGACCGGCGAATTTTCATCAGGTTCGAATTCCGAAATGTAATTGGTTGAAAATTGAACCGAAAGCACCGTGACATTCGACGGCGAGCCGATCTGGATCGTGCTTTCGTTCAGGTAATTTGCGACGTTCTTGACGACGACTTCGCTGGTTCCGGCCGGAAGATTGACCGAAGCCGACTGGGTCAGTTCGGCGGCGTTGAAATAGACCGTAGCGGCCTTTACTTTTGCGGTAGTGAAAACCGGCTTTTGGGCGGCGGCGGAAATTGTGGCCAGCAGCAAACCCATCCAAATGATTTTTCTCATGATACTTTGTTTTTAGGCAAAGAGCATCATGGCGTCAAAAAGGTTGGAATTGCAAAAAAGAAATCAAAAATCGAACTCGTCCATTTCCGGATCGGGTTTGACGAGTTCCTGTTCGTCGCGCGTTTTGATGTACTTGCGCGCCGGCCCCGAAATCAGGATTTTGTGCAGTTGATACAACGTGTCCTGAGTGTGCAAAATACCCCGCTGGAACATCAGTTTGGTCAATCGTTCCTGATGGCGCGAATAGCCGGTCCGGAGTTCGCCCTGATCGTCAAACTGGTACATGAATTTTTTGGGGCTCGGAATGATCGAGGCCAGGAACAGGCTTTCCTTGAGCGTCAGGTCGGCCGGTTGTTTCTGAAAGTAAAAGCGCGAAGCTTCGCCGATGCCATAGACGTTCGGTCCCCATTCGATGATGTTCAGATAGACTTCATACATTCGCTCCTTGCTCGCGATCCGGTTGTTTTCCAGCACGTAGACCAACAGGATTTCCTCGAGTTTGCGCGACAGCGTTTTTTCGCGGGTCAGGAACATGTTCTTGATGAGCTGCATCGAAATCGTACTGGCCCCGCGCGAGAATTTCCTGGTCTTGATGTTCTTGATGATCGATTGTTTGAACGCCTCGTTGATGAAGCCTTTGTGATGGAAAAACGACGGATCTTCCGAAGTCAGCACCGCTGCGCGCAACAATGGCGAAATCTGGCCGAGCGGCGTGTAGTTCGGATTGCCGTATCCTACCAGAACCGGTCGCTGCAGCTTTCCGTTGTCGATGGCGCGGTAGACGAATTCGTGATTGATCTTGTCCAGGTCGGCCTCGCCGAATTTCAGGATTTTCAGGTTGTGCTTGTTGAGATTTACGTTGAATACCAATTTATTTGGCTTGTTCTTGTCGTACATGAAATCGAGCTTGTAGTCGAAACTGCCCTCGGCCTGCATGCCTTCGAAATGCGAAAACAATCCTTTGGGCAGCGACTCGATGAAATCCTGCGCCTTCATCGTCGGGATGTCAATCTTGAGCTTGTAGATCGTATCTTCGGCAATATTGTATTCGGCAAACGGATGGAATTTCAACCGGTCCAAAGTGCCGGTCGATGTACTGTCGACCCGGATGAAATCCGGTCCGAAAAGGAAATTGTAATCGAACCGCGCCTTTTTCACGAAAACATCATGGGTCGCAATCTTCGGATGGTTGACTTTCAGGTTCGTGATCGAGGCGTAACCGTCGACGTGCAGTTCGCCGCCGTCCATTTCGAGGTTCGACAAATTCACGCGGATCGAATCGAAGCTCGATTTCACGTGATAGCGCTCGTCGATATACGGCACCCGAATTGCACCGGTATCGATGTTGAAAAACGCCAGATCGGCCTGTTTGTTTCTCGGATCGGCAAGGCCTTTCACGCGCCAGCGCTGGATAAAGGTATTGGTATTGACCTGGATCGAAGTCTCAAGCTGCTTGTCTGCAAGGTGGAGTTCGGTCAGGTTTACCGAGGCTTTCTTCCCGTTGTCGTTGATGCGCAGTGCGAGGTTTTCTAGCTTCATATCGGTCGGCACGAGGTTCAGCGCCCGCGATAAAAGTCGGTAGGCTTTCCGGGCATAATCTTTTTTGTCGGACGACGTTTCAACTTCGAGCGAATCTTTTTTGCCCTTGAGGAACGCGTCGAAATTCTTGATCGAATCCTTTTTCACGAGCTGGATGTAACCGTCTTTCAGCTCCAGGCTTTCGAGCTGCAGGTCGCCGACCAAAAGCTTCATCAGGTTGATGTCGGTCTTGATGGTTTTGATCCGGAATAAGGTATCGGCATTGTCCGGCACCAGCGTCACATCGGTCATGTCGATGCCACAAATACCGCGAAAACCGGCTTCTTTTACGGTAAACGTGCTGTTGTATTCGGTTTTGGTCTTGTCCTGTACTTTGGCAATGACTTTTTGCAGCACCATATTGCGGAAGGCGAAATAGCCGATAACCAAAAGGGCTACAACGATCAGCGTGATCTTGGCGGCGCGGACGGCCATCCGTTTTATGTTATTTTTCTGGTTTTTTCTCATCAGTAGAATTCTTCAATAAATATACGGATTTATGCTATCCGAACAACGCGCCGGCGACATCTTCGATTCTCGAAACGAGCCGCACCTTGATATTGGTATTCCTGACCGTGATCTTGTTGTATTTCGACACGAAGATTTCGGCGAACCCGAGCTTTTCGGCTTCCTGGATCCGCGCATCGACGCGGTTCACCGGCCGGATTTCGCCCGAAAGCCCGACTTCGCCCGCAAAACAAAAGTCTTTTTCGACCGGAATGTCTTCGTTCGAAGACAATATCGCAGCCACAACGGCCAGGTCGATCGCCGGATCGTCCACCGAAATCCCGCCGGTAACGTTCAAAAAAACGTCTTTCGTTCCCAGTCGGAAGCCGGCGCGCTTTTCCAGAACGGCCAGGATCATGTTGAGCCTTTTCGCATTATATCCGGTGGTTGAGCGTTGTGGCGTTCCGTAAACGGCAGTGGAAACCAGCGCCTGGATTTCGATCATCAGCGGTCGCATGCCTTCCAAGGTCGAGGCGATGGCCGTGCCCGAGAGATTTTCCTCCCGGTGCGAAATCAGGATTTCCGACGGATTCGACACTTCGCGAAGCCCGCTGCCCTGCATTTCGTAAATCCCGAGCTCTGCCGTCGATCCGAAACGATTCTTGAGCGAGCGCAAAATCCGGTAAACGTGGTTGCGGTCGCCCTCGAACTGCAGAACCGTATCGACCATATGTTCCAATATTTTCGGTCCGGCGATGTTGCCGTCTTTGGTGATGTGCCCGATCAGGATTACCGGAACGCCGGTTTCCTTGGCGAATTTGATCAGTTCAGCCGTGCATTCCCGGATTTGTGAAATGCTTCCGGCGGTCGATTCGATGTAATCGGTGTGCAGCGTCTGGATCGAGTCGATGATCACGACATCGGGTTCGATTTCCTGGATCTGGCGGAAAATGTTCTGGGTTTTCGTTTCGGTTAAAACGTAGCAGTTGTCGGTTTTGGAAGCGATTCGCTCCGCGCGCATCTTGATCTGTTTCTGGCTTTCCTCGCCCGAAACATATAAGGTTTTGTAAGGTAATTTGAGTGAAATCTGCAGCAGCAGCGTGCTTTTCCCGATTCCTGGCTCGCCGCCGAGCAAGATCATCGATCCCGGGACAATGCCGCCGCCCAATACGCGGTTGAGTTCGCCGTCGCGCGTGTCGAGCCGGATTTCCTCGGCCGAATCGATTTCGGCAATCCGCAAGGGTTTATCCGCTTTCCTGACTGCGGAATCATTTTCTTTCCAGGAAACTTTTTCCGCTTTTTGGATGATTTCTTCGGCAATCGTGTTCCATGCCTTGCAGGAATTGCACTGGCCCTGCCATTTGGCGTATTGTGCGCCGCAATTCTGGCAGAAGAAGGTGGTTTTTAGTTTAGACAATTAATAATGAATAGTTAATAATTAATAATCAGGAGAAATCATGAATTAATTCCAATAAAAATAGACAATTTTAGCGTTTGGCGGACAAACTATGCGTAGCTGCAGGCATCATTAATTATTCATTGTTAATTATTCATTGATTTACATTCCTTTCATTTCATCGGCTTTGTCTAGCATCATGTCTTTGGTCAGATCGCCGATTTCTTCTTTCTGGAATGCGTTCTGGTAATATTTAGCGGCTTTCTTCGGATCGCCGTTTTTCTCGTACATCTGGGCCATTTCATAGTCGCCGAGCATCGATTTCGGATAGCTTTTGTAAGCCAGGTCGGCCAATGCGTCGAACTCGTTATAGGCTTTGTTCTTCAGGATTGCCGCTTCGATGGCTTTGAAGTCGTTGACGCGGATCGGCATTTTCATACCCAGGACTTTTTCCTGCATGTCGTATTTGGCCTTCAGGTAATCGACGTAACCCGAAGGCAGTTTGGCGATCTTGTCGTTGAACTCGGTCGAGGAAATTGGTTGGTAAACCGAGAAAAACTGATACAGCGCGCTCGGTATCGAATGCAAAACGAGCGAATAATGCGACGCGCCCTTGAACTCGTCGAACTGGTAATTCAACGTAGGTTTGCTGATCTTTTTGATGTCTTCGTCCATCTTCTTGATCCGCGTCACCATTTTTTTGATGTCGCCGTCGGCCGTCGACTGGTAATAGAAAATCGGTTCCTCGATTGCGGCCAGCCTGTCCGGGATTTGCTCTTCCATGCCGTTGGGCAGTTCCGGGCTCATCGAGATATAGGCGTTGAAAAGCGGCTTGTCTTTATACAAATACAAATTCATAAAACCAGCCGTAACGTCGTGCCCGGCAATGATCTTGAACGGCGCGATCCGGTACTGTTTTTCGATCGAGCCGACGACCTCGCCGATGAATTCGAAGAATTTCTCGCCTTTTTCCTCCGGCAGCCCGGTGTCGGCATTGACGGTACAGTCGGCGTCGCGCGTCTTGGCCTGGTTGATCCCGACGATGATCATTTCGGGCAGATCGTCCCAATAGGCGCCGTAACTCAGCGCACCCTGGAACGGATCGAAAAGATAATCGCCGTCGAGCAATACGAGCAAAGGATATTTTTTTCCGGGATTCTGTTTGTAGGTAGTGGGAACGCTGAGGTAAATTTCGCGGTCTTCGCCGAGTTTCTGCGAATGGATCGTATCGGTGATTTTTTGTGGAAAAGCCGAAATAGAGATCAGGCAAATCACCGAAAGGATAAGGTGTTTCATGGTTTTGGTTCTTGAGTTGGAATTGAGTTCGGCATAGCAGGTTCAATTTCAATTCGGGAACGCCAATATAGGAAATTATTTGTTACGATTTAAGATCGGCAAAAGGATAAACGACGCCAATCCCAAAACCACCATCAGCACGGTTTGCGAGATCCAGACCAGCCAGCCGAAAGCGGTTCCCGCCGTATTGGAAACCCCGTAAATCAGGAAAATCTGTGCGATCAAAAGCGGATAGGCGCCGAATCCGCTGTTGGTAAACCCGATGGCCAAACTTCCGAAAACAAACGCCATCATGACCGCGCCCAACCGGATGTGGCTCGTTTCGGGAAGCGCGAAAATCGTGACGTAAAACATCAGCAGATAAGTAAACCAGATGAAGAACGAATGGAAAATGTAAGCCCATTTTTGCTTCATGCGGAACACGCTCATAAAACCTTCGGTCAGTCCGGCGACTTTGGCCTTGAGCATCTCGATGAACTTCCACCGCGAGTAAATCCAGATGATGACAAACGCGATGAAACACACAAAACCAACCGTGGCCAGAAGCATCAGTTTGTCCAGCGGAATGGTCTCAAGGATAAAATTCTTCAGAACCCGGAACTGAAAGAGCAGTGAAACCAATACGAAAAGAAAAAAGATGATCAGATCGACGATGCGCTCGGCCACGATTGTTCCGAAGGCCTTATCGAATGGGATATTTTCGTATTTCTTGACGATGACCGCGCGCGAAATCTCGCCCGACCGGGGAATGGTCAGATTGACAAAATATGCGATGCAGACCGACATCAGGTTGGTCGAAAAACGCGAATGGTAACCCAGATGCTCAAGGGCGAACTTCCAACGGTAAGCGCGCGAAAGAAAGCCGAAAAGCGCAATGATCAGCGATAGGTAAATATAAAAATAATCGGCCGTTTGGAAATGGCCTTTCATGATCTGGAGCTGTTCGGGCGTGAATTGATTGTATTGGTAAATTATCAGCGCAAAGCCAAGCAATATCGGAAGCGCGATCGAAAGTGCTTTGCTGACGATGCTCCGGGCGCGTGATTTTTTGGCATCGCCGGCCGTGGCGGTATTCAGGACTTCGTCAGCGTCTTTTTGCACGGCGATTCCGGGATTTTAGGTAAGGGAATTGTTCAATTCGTTAGGAAAGACAAGGCTTGGCCTGAATTTTTTGGCTTCCTCAATATCCAGGATGCCGTAAGCAATGATGATGATGATGTCGCCTTTGTGGACTTTTCGCGCCGCCGGCCCGTTGAGCGTGATCTCGCCGCTGTCGCGGTTGCCTTTGATGACGTAGGTTTCGAGCCGTTCGCCGTTGTTGACGTTGACGATCGAGACTTTTTCGCCCTCGACCAGGTTGGCGGCTTCCATCAGCGTTTCGTCAATGGTGATGCTGCCGATATAGTTGAGATCGGCTCCGGTTACGGTAACCCGGTGTATTTTCGATTTTACAACATGGATTTGCATGGGGCAAAGGTAATCAATTTAATTTAATGCTATCGTATCGATCAATCTGACTTTGTTGACAAAAACCGCAATGAAGGCGCGGTATTTTTTGTTTTTGCTTTTCCGGGTCACGGGCTCAAGGGTCGCTTCGTCGGCGATCTGGAAATATTCGAGCTCGAAATCGGGATGTTTGACAAAAGCGTTTTTCACACGGTCGGCCACGCGCCGGGCACTTTCCGTGCCAAAAGCTTTTTTGGCAGCTTTCAGGGTTTTGTAGATGACAGATGCTTCGCGGCGTTCTGCCGATGAAAGGCGTTCGTTGCGCGAACTCATTGCCAGGCCGTTTTCTTCGCGGAAAATCGGGCAGCCCACGACATTTACCGGGAGTTTGTATTTTTTGGCGAGCTTTTTTACGATTTGCAATTGCTGGAAATCTTTTTCTCCGAAGTAGGCGTTCCGGGGTTTGACGATTTCGAACAGCCGCTTTACGATCGTGCCCACACCGTCAAAATGTCCGGCGCGGAAACGGCCTTCCATCTGGTTCTCGAGCCCGTCGAAATTGAAATGTTCCGATACGGTACTGCCGTGATATATGTCGTCCACAGTTGGCGCAAATACGATAATGCCGGGATTCAAAGCCTTGATTTTTTCGATGTCGCTTTCGAGCGTGCGCGGGTATTTGGCCAGATCCTCGGGATTGTTGAACTGCGTCGGGTTGACGAAAATGCTGATGACGGTAACCGTGTTGTGTTTCAACGATTCCGAAAGCAACGACAAATGTCCTTGGTGAAGTGCGCCCATTGTCGGGACGAAACCGATGGATTTGGGTTCCGGCAACGCTTCCAGATGTGCTGACACTTCAGCCTGTCTGTTGAAAATGAGCATGTAAAAATGGTTAAATACTTTGCAAACTTAAGATTTTTGTTAATACCATCATAAAATTTCGTACTTTTGCCTGCTTTTTAAAGCCACTAAACAATAAAATTCGCAATGGAGGATAAGAGGATATTGTATGTATCGTCAGAAGTAGTGCCGTATCTGGCCGAAAATGAGGTTTCCCTAATGTCATACGATGTGCCGAAAATGATTAACGATCAGGGTTGCCAGATCCGGATTTTCATGCCCAGGTACGGGAATATCAACGAAAGAAGGCACCAGCTGCACGAAGTGATCCGGCTCTCGGGGATGAACCTCGTTGTGAACGACCTCGACATGCCGCTGATCATTAAAGTGGCATCGATTCCAAAGGAACGGATCCAGGTTTATTTCATCGACAATGACGAATACTTCAAGCGAAAAGCCACGTTTACCGATGAAGAAGGCGTTTTGTATCCGGACAATGACGAGCGTGCGATCTTCTTTGCCAAAGGCGTCGTCGAAACCGTCAAGAAGCTCAACTGGGTTCCCGATATCATCCACGTGCACGGCTGGCTTGCCGGAATGCTGCCGGTCTATATGAAACACTATTATAAAGACGAGGCGCTTTTTGCCCAGACCAAGATCGTGACATCAGTCTACAGCCAATCGTTCGACGGAACGCTCGATATGGGAATGATCAACAAAGTGAAGTTCGATAACATCCCGTCCGAAGACATCGCGATGCTTGCAACACCGAATTACGAAAACCTGATCAAGGCGTCGGTAAACCATTCAGACGCAGTGATTATCGCCACTGACAACCTGTCGCCAAGTTTAACAAAATTTATAGAATCATCAGGTAAACCTTTTTTACCTTTCGTGCCGAAAGAAAAATTCGCCGAGGCGTATACTGCTTTCTACAAAAACACGGTTCTTTAATTCAAATTTTTTAAAACGGAAATGCACAAAACACTTTATAAAGCGGTCTTTTTTTGCTTGGCAGTAACCCTTTTTGCGTCCTGCGACAAGGATTTCAACGAAATCGGTTCCGACATTGTCGGCGACGACCATTACGGTTTCAACAGGGATTCGCTAAGCGTGACCGTAAAGGCCTACAATCAGGCTTTTGGCGCGGTCCAGACCAATAAGAATACCAGCAGCTCGCTTAACCTGCCGATCAATACTCTCGGATATTACAACAACCCCGTGTTCGGGAAAACCAAGGCCAGCTTCGTGACGCAGCTTGAACTGGCCACGCAAAACCCGACATTCGGCGACAGCGTCCACGTCAAGAAAGTTATGCTGAGTATTCCGTATTTTGCCGCCCTGACGGATCGGGATGACGACGGCAACAGCCTTTACAGGCTCGACTCGATTCGGGGCAACTCTAAAATCAAACTTGAGGTTTTCGAATCGGGATATTATCTCCGGGATACCGACGCCTCTACCGGGCTTCAGGAACCGCAAAAGTATTTTTCGGACCAGAAAAGCGATTTCGACGGCAATATCGGCGATCCGGTAAGGCTCAACGACAGTGTGGCTGACAGCCAGAACGACCGTTTCTATTTTGATCCTGCCGAAGTAGTCACCTACAAAACGGGAAGCAACGGCCTGCAGCAGGTTGACAAACGCGAAGGCCCGCAAATGCAGCTTAGTCTTAGAAGGGATTTCTTCCGCGAAAAGATTTTCGGCCTCAATGCCGACGGAAGCACATTGCATAATACCGATTACCTTTTCAACAACAACGCCTTCAAACAGTATTTCAGAGGATTGTATTTCAAAGTTGACAATGCTGACGATTCGCCGCTGCAGGGAAGTATGGCCCAAATCAATTTCGGCGGCGGAAAAATCACGATTACCTACTCGGTGCTCACCAACCGGAAATATACCTCCGGCGACAACATTGGGCAGTATGTGGTTGACGAGCATAACCATCGCGAAAGGGAAGATAAAACCTATGTGCTCAACCTGAAAGGAAATACGGTCAACCTGCTTGAAAATGAGAACGATCCGACATATCTTAGCGCGATCAACAATCCGGACCCTGTAAACGGCGACAAAAAGCTTTACCTTAAAGGCGGTGCGGGATCGATGGCTGTCATCGAATTGTTTACGCCCGATGAACTCGCAGCACTGCGCAACGAGAACTGGATGATCAACGAGGCGAACCTGACGTTCAATATAGATAAAACGGCGATGGGCTCGGCACCTGAGCCCAACAGGATTTACCTTTACGATTTACAGAACCGCCGCCCGCTTGCCGATTATTATATCGATGCGACCGCAGTGGCTTCCGATCCAAAGTTTAACAAGTATGTTCACGGCGGAATTATAGAAAAGAACGATGACGGGCGCGGAATCCGGTATCGGATCAGGCTCACGAATCACATTCAGAACTTGTTGAAACATGCCGATTCGACCAATGTAAAGCTTGGATTGGTCGTGACCGAATCGATCAACAACGTATCGAACGCCATGTTAAAAAGCCAGATCAACGACAGGCAGGACCGCGTACCGGCTGCGGCCGTCGCCAACCCGTTGGGAACGATTTTGTATGGAAGCCGCCAAAACGATGCGGACATTCCGGAAGAGAAAAGACTGAAACTCGTGATTTATTATACAAAACGAAATTAAAATAAAAGATTATGTGTGGAATTGTTGGTTATATCGGGTACCGGGATGCTTATCCCATCGTGATTAAAGGGCTGAAAAGGCTCGAGTACAGAGGTTATGACAGCGCCGGCGTAATGTTGTGTGACGGCGGCGATCTGAAACTTTCCAAAACCAAAGGAAAAGTTTCGGACCTCGAAGAAAAATCAAAAAGCATCAGCCAATCGGGAACCATTGGAATGGGCCACACCCGCTGGGCGACGCACGGCGTACCGAACGATGTGAATTCGCATCCGCACCTGTCCAATTCCGGGAACCTGGCCATCATCCACAACGGAATCATTGAAAACTATGCGCCGTTAAAAGAAGAGCTGATCAAGAGAGGCTATAAATTCCACTCCGACACCGATACCGAAGTGCTTGTCAACCTGATCGAAGACATCCAGAAAAAAGACAACCTGAAACTCGGTAAAGCCGTACAGGTTGCGCTGAACCAGGTCGTCGGTGCTTATGCGATCTGCGTTTTCGACAAACAAAAGCCGGACGAAATCGTCGTGGCAAGGTTGGGCAGCCCATTGGCCATCGGAATCGGAAAAGACGAGTTTTTCATCGCATCCGATGCTTCGCCGTTTATCGAATATACGGCCAACGCGATTTATCTTGAAGACGAAGAAATGGCCATCGTAAGGATGCACAAGCCATTGAAAGTAAGGAAAATCAAGGACGATACTTTGGTCGATCCGTATGTCCAGGAACTGCAGATGAATCTCGAACAGATCGAGAAAGGCGGTTACGACCATTTCATGCTCAAAGAAATCTACGAGCAGCCGAGCGTTATCAAAGACACCTATCGCGGAAGGCTTCACGCCAACGAAGGCATCATCCAGATGGCCGGCGTTGAAGACAACCTCGAGAAATTCCTCAACGCGCAAAGAATCCTGATCGTCGCCTGTGGAACTTCGTGGCACGCAGGGCTTGTTGCAGAATACATTTTCGAGGAATTCGCAAGAGTTCCGGTCGAGGTCGAATATGCTTCTGAATTCCGTTACCGCAATCCGGTGATCAATCCCGGAGATGTCGTGATTCCGATCTCACAATCCGGGGAAACCGCCGATACGCTGGCCGCAATCAAGCTGGCCAAAGAGAAAGGTGCATTCGTGTTCGGAGTCTGCAACGTAGTTGGCTCATCGATTTCAAGGGAAACCCACGCCGGCGCCTATACGCACGCAGGGCCTGAAATCGGGGTCGCATCCACAAAGGCATTTACAACGCAGATTACCGTATTGACGATGATCGCGCTTCGCCTGGCCAAAGCCAAAGGAACGCTGTCCAATTCCGATTTCCACAGATATTTGCAGGAACTTGAAATTATCCCCGAGAAAGTACAGGAAGCTTTGCAGACCAACGACAAAGCCAAAGAAATCGCCGCAAAATTCAAGGATGCCCCGAACTGCCTTTATCTTGGGCGCGGATACAATTTCCCGGTAGCGCTCGAAGGCGCGCTCAAATTAAAAGAAATCTCCTATATCCACGCGGAAGGTTATCCCGCCGCCGAGATGAAGCACGGTCCAATCGCTCTGATCGACGAGTCGATGCCGGTCATCGTCATTGCTCCGAAACAGGGACATTATGATAAAGTCGTGAGCAATATCCAGGAAATCAAGTCGCGCAGCGGAAGAATCATCGCCGTAGTGACCAAAGGCGACACACAAGTTCGCGACCTGGCCGATTATGTCATAGAAATCCCTGACACCGCCGACGCGTTATCGCCATTATTGACAACTATTCCATTACAACTGTTGTCTTACCACATTGCCGTGATGAGAGGCTGCAACGTCGATCAGCCGCGCAACCTCGCCAAATCGGTGACAGTCGAGTAATAAGATTTACATATTTCATAAGGAGCGGGCATTGTCCCGCTTTTTTATTTATACGCTGTTGAAAAGTTATCTTTTTTGCATTAAATGTAAATTTTATATGTACGCATACTATTTTTTAAAAAAGAAACCGGCAAATGTTAAAGGAAGTTTAAAAAAGTGACGAAAATTTAATATTCAATCGCATTTTTGATAATTCGGCAACAATCAAATTATAAATCCATTTTTTATTCATCTTGATTTTATTTGTACATTGGCAATATTAACTCACTAATCCCTTAACCAATGAAAGTGTATTTGCTTATTTTGTCAATGTTCTTTTGCGGTGTGGTCTCGGCACAGAATACTGTTTCCGGAACCGTCAAAGATGGCGCCGGCCTTCCGATTCCGGGAGCGAACATCAAGGTTTCAGGAACGGATACCGCGACGATTACTGATGAGGCCGGAAAGTTCACCATCGCAAAATTACCGCCGTTTACCCTTGAAGTATCGAGCGTGGGTTTTGCAACCAAAACGGTAAACGTTACCGGCGCGACAGTTTCGGTGACTTTATTCGAAGAGGAAACCAAACTCAACGAGATCGTCATTTCGGCTTCAAGAACGCCGGAAAGGATCATCGAGTCGCCGGTTACCGTCGAGCGGATGGGAATCCAGGAAATCAAGGCCACATCTTCGCCGAGCTTTTACGACGGATTGGAAAACCTCAAGGAAGTACATTTCAATACGAGCAGTCTCGCTTTCAAATCGATCAATACGCGAGGGTTCGCAACAGTGGCCAACACGCGTTTCATGCAACTCGTGGACGGAATGGACAATGCGTCGCCGGCGCTCAATTTCGTGCTCGGAAACCTGGTCGGGCTCAACGAGCTTGACGTGGCCAGCGTCGAATTGCTGCCGGGCGCATCATCGGCGCTCTATGGCGCAAACGCATTCAACGGGATATTGTTCATGAGCAGCAAAAGCCCTTTCATCCATGAAGGAATCAGCACGTATTTCAAATACGGGAAAACGTATCAGGAAGCGGCGGGAACCGGTGATTATTACGATTTCGGATTTCGTGCGGCCAAAGCCTTTACGAAACATTTCGCAGGTAAGGCCAACTTCAACATCTTGAAAGCCAAAGAATGGATCGCGGCCGATTACCACAGCGTAACCGAAGGCGGCGACAGCCATCTGGTCAATCAGAATTATGACGGTTTGAACACTTACGGCGATGAGGTGACGACTTTCATTACCAACGTAGGGCAGGTCAGCCGTTCTGGTTATGCCGAACGAAACCTGAACGACAACGACATCGAAAGTGTCAAGGCCGATTTCTCAATCAACATTAAGCCGTGGGCCGATGATTTCGAGATTGTCGGCGCTTATAAAGTCGGTTTCGGGAATACGATTTACCAAGGCGCTAACCGTTACGCGCTGAAAAATTTCTTAATGCAACAGGCGCGGCTCGAGGTCAAGAACCGGAACTTCTTCGTCAGGGCTTATCTGACCGACGAGGATGCCGGCGATTCCTACGACATGCGTTTTGCCGCCTGGAACGTCAATAGGTTGGCCAAGCCGGACAAGAACTGGTTTACCGATTATACGACGGCTTTCCAGCTTTCGAGCGCCGTTTTGGGATTGGATGCCAATCAGGCCGCCAATTACGCCCGGACTTTCGCCAACACCAACCAATCGCCCGGATTGGGACTCGCGCCTTACGTCGATCCGGCCAATCCGGGTGCGCCGACCCTACCGCAGTTCCAGCCGGGAACGCCGGAATTTAACAATGCGCTTGCTACGGTAATTACCAATCCGGATTTGACCCAGGGCGCAAAATTCATTGATCATTCCAAAATCTATCATGCCGATGTCAACTACAACTTCAAAGAAGTGATCAAAGTAGCCGAAATCCAGCTCGGCGGTTCGGCCCGGCAGTACGTCATGGATTCCGAAGGAACGATTTTTACCGATTATGATTCTCCGATCAAATACGAGGAATACGGCGTCTATACCCAAGTGACCAAAAAATTCCTCAAAGACGAAAGGCTCAAGTTCACCGGATCGCTGCGCTATGACAAAAGCCAGAATTTTGACGGTTTCGTTTCGCCGCGCGTCGCGTTCGTCTATTCAGCCGGCAAAAATAAAGTGCACAATTTCAGGGCTTCGTACCAGACCGGTTTCCGCAATCCGACCACGCAGGACCAGTACATCGGGCTCGATCTTGGCCCATTCGCATTGATCGGTTCGGCCGAAGACAACCTGAGCCGATTTGTCGAAATACGGGATGTGAGCGCCGCCGGACAAGCCTACAACACGGACAGCGCCGCCGGCGATCCGGCCAAAGCAAGGCTTGACGGGAACAAAGCATATTATAATTCGTACACGATTCCTTCAGTACAGGCGTTTGCGGCTTCAGGCAATCCGGCCGATCTGCAGGTCGCCGACATCGGATTGGTAAAACCGGAGCGCGTACAGGCGTTTGAGCTCGGTTACCGTTCGGTAATCAAGAACGATTTGTCGATCGACATCAACGGATATTACAACATCTACAACGATTTCCTCAACCAGTCGCGCGTGATCACGCCGTATTACGGAACTGTAGGCAACGATGCATCAAACCCGGACGTGGCCCGGACTTTTGCCGCGATCCAGTTTGGCGATACGCGTGTTTACCAGGTTTACAACAACTCGAAAACGCAGGTCACATCGGTGGGTTTCGGTATCGGCGTATCCAAGAAAGTCTACAAGGATTTCGAGGTCGGAATCAATTACAACTATGCCGATTTCGATTTCGACCAGGCCGAAGACCCGAGCTTTATCCCAGGTTTCAATACGCCGAAACACCGCGTCAAAGGATCGATCGGAAACCCGAACGCGTTCAGGAATTTCGGGTTCAACGTCAACGTAAGATGGAGCAACGAATACCTCTGGCAATCGTCGTTCGCCGACGGTACAGTTCCTGAAAATACCGTGATCGACGCGCAGATCAACTATACGATCCCGTCAATGAAAACCTTATTCAAATTGGGCGCGGCGAATCTTTTCGGGGACGATTATACCCAGGTGATCGGCGCGGGGAAAATCGGACAGCAATGGTTCGCTTCCATTACAATCAATCCATAAATCAACCCAAAATTAACGCATCATGATAAAAAATTTCAAATGGCTGCTGATACTTTCCTTAAGTCTGGCGGCATGCAACAGCGATGATGACGAAGCAACTCCGAACAACGAACCCATTACGGCCGGCACCGCGGATTTCTCAAGATATGTGGCTTTGGGGAATTCACTTACTTCAGGTTTCAGCGATAACGCGCTTTTCAAGAAAGGACAGGAAAATGCCTATCCGAATATTTTGTCGCAGCAGTTCGCATTGGCAGGCGGCGGCACGTTTACGACACCGTTTGTAGGCGATGACAACATCGGCGGATTGCTTTTGGGCGGCACCGAAATCCAGTCGTCGCGCATGGCGATCCTCGGATTTTCGAACGGCAGCCCGGTCATCGGGAATTTGCCGGTTACGCCAGTCACGGAAGTGACCAACCATCTCACCGGGCCTTTCGGCAATATGGGCGTTCCGGGCGCAAAGAGTTTTCACCTGCTCGCACCGGGGTATGGCAATGTCGCCGGAATTTTAACTGGACAGGCCAATCCGTATTTCGCGCGTTTCGCCTCGTCTTCCAGCGCTTCGGTTCTCGGCGATGCGATGGCGCAAAACCCGACGTTTTTCTCGCTCTGGATCGGAAACAACGATGTTTTGGCCTACGCAACTTCGGGCGGAACCGGTGTTAATCAAACCGGAAATCCCGACCCGGCAACTTACGGCGGGAACGATATTTCCGATCCGGGCTTATTCGCCACCGTTTACGGCGCTTTACTTGACGGATTGACTGCTAATGGCGCAAAAGGTGTTGTGGCCAACATTCCGTATGTGACTTCGATTCCGTTTTTCAGGACCGTACCTTATAATCCGGTTCCGCTCGATGCAGCAAGCGTGGCGCAGCTCAACGGCAGCACCGGTTACGGAGTATATAATGCAGGGCTGCAACTTGCATTGTCCAACGGGCTGATCTCGCCCGAAGAAGCTGCCCGGCGCACGATAAGCTTCCACGTAGGTTCAGACAATGCAGTGGTCATTGCCGACAGCTATCTGACCAATCTTGCGGCTTTGAGCCTTCCGTCGTACCACCAGGCGACGCCCGAAGATTTGATCCTGCTCACGGCGCGCAATTTCATCGGTACGACCGTAGGCGGAAATCCGCAATATGTGAATGGCGTTTCGGTACCGTTGGCCGACAGTTGGGTTTTGTCTAAAGATGAGGTGGCCGAAGTAAAAGCAGCGACCGACGCTTACAACATTTCGATTCATTCCCTGGCCGATGCCAAAGGATTGGCTTTCGTTGATGCAAATGCGACATTGCAGCAGATTTACTCGACCGGAATCCGTTTCGGGAATTACCAGATGACCGCTTCTTTCGTGACCGGAGGTACGTTTTCGCTCGATGGCGTACATCCTTCCGCACGCGGATACGCGCTGATCGCGAACAAATTCCTCGAGGCAATCAATGCAAAATACGGCTCGAATTTCCGCGGCGTCGATCTTGCGGATTACCAGATCCAGTATCCGGCGCAGTAACACATCAGCATTTTATGACAAAAGGCCATTCTATAGAGTGGCTTTTTTGTTTGGAGCTATTTATAAACTATTTCCGCTGCAAAATCCTATAATCGGCGAATACCGCAAAAAGTTGATATTTTTTTATCAAAAAATTATTGATTTTTTATTTTAAAAATTTACCTTTGCACCCGAAAATGGAGCCCGTGAAAAATCGGCTTTCATAAACCTAAACAGCTATTTAATACACATAAGCAATGTCAAAAGTAACAGGAAAAGTTGCGCAGATCATCGGTCCGGTAGTAGACGTGGTTTTCAGCGGTAAGGATGTTGAGCTTCCAAAAATTTATGATTCACTCGAAATCACCAAAAAAGACGGTACTTTGTTGGTATTGGAAGTACAATCACACATTGGCGAGAACACCGTTCGTACCATTTCCATGGATTCGACCGACGGATTGAGCCGCGGCTATGAAGTGGTCGGGACAGGAAACCCAATCCAGATGCCGATCGGCCCGGATGTTTACGGACGTCTGTTCAACGTGATCGGGGATGCGATTGACGGTTTGGGAGAATTGCCTAAAACGGGCGAAAACGGGATGTCTATCCACAGGCAAGCCCCAAAATTTGAGGAATTATCGACTTCATCGGAAGTACTGTTCACCGGTATCAAAGTCATCGATCTGATCGAGCCTTATGCAAAAGGAGGAAAAATCGGTCTCTTCGGCGGAGCTGGTGTAGGTAAAACGGTACTGATCCAGGAGTTGATCAACAATATTGCAAAAGGGCACGGTGGTCTGTCGGTATTCGCAGGAGTAGGCGAAAGGACGCGTGAAGGAAACGACCTTTTGCGCGAGATGCTCGAGTCGGGCATCATCAAATACGGTGAGGAATTCATGCATTCGATGGAAGCCGGCGGATGGGATTTGTCCAAAGTCGACAAAGCCGGAATGCGCGATTCCAAAGCGACTTTCGTATTCGGACAAATGAACGAACCGCCCGGAGCACGTGCCCGTGTGGCGCTTTCGGGACTTTCGATCGCGGAATATTTCCGTGACGGAGCCGGATCGGACCAAGGAAAAGACGTTCTGTTCTTCGTAGACAACATCTTCCGTTTTACACAAGCGGGTTCTGAGGTTTCCGCGCTTTTGGGACGTATGCCATCGGCGGTAGGTTACCAGCCGACGCTTGCTACCGAAATGGGTGCGATGCAGGAACGGATTACATCAACAAATAAAGGTTCGATCACATCGGTACAGGCGGTTTACGTACCTGCGGATGACTTGACCGACCCGGCGCCGGCAACAACCTTCGCGCACTTGGATGCAACGACCGTATTGTCGCGTAAGATTGCCGAGCTCGGTATTTATCCTGCGGTGGATCCGCTCGATTCGACTTCAAGGATTTTGACCCCGGAAATCTTGGGGAACGAGCACTATGACTGTGCGCAAAGAGTAAAGGAAATCCTCCAGAAATACAAGCAATTGCAGGACATCATTGCGATTTTGGGTATGGAAGAACTTTCGGAAGACGACAAACTCGCCGTATCGCGTGCGCGTCGTGTCCAGCGTTTCCTGTCGCAGCCGTTCCACGTAGCGGAGCAGTTTACGGGTATCCCGGGCGTTCTGGTCGATATCAAGGATACCATCAAAGGATTCAACATGATCATTGACGGCGAACTCGATCATTTGCCGGAAGCGGCTTTCAACCTCAAAGGAACCATCGAGGATGCGATCGAGGCCGGACAGAAAATGCTTGCAGAAGCTTAGTTAATGAACAATTAATAATTAATAATTAATAATGAAGCACAAGCCAATTATTAATTATTCATTATTCATTATTAATTGAAAATATGACATTAGAAATAGTATCGCCCGAAGCATCGTTATTCAAAGGAGAAGTTACCTCGGTAACGCTTCCCGGTGTGGATGGCAGTTTTCAGATATTGAACCACCATGCGCCGATCGTTTCGACGTTGAAAGAAGGTGTTATAAAGATTGTGACCGGCGGATTCCAGGTTTCAAAGGAAGCACAGGACAAATTCGTCAAGGTAGACAACAACACTTACACGCTGGTAATCAATTCGGGAACAATCGAAATGAATGACAACAAAGTCATTGTCCTGGTCGACTAAGACCAGCCTATATAGAAAAAGCCCGGCAGCGATGTCGGGCTTTTTTATTTCATGAACATATAAATCCCGACGGCGAGGAACGAGATGGCAAACAGGACCACAACGGCCAGCAGGCTCGAGAAAAATGCCTTGGTTTTCGAGCTTTGCATGAATTTGCGGTAAAAAATACTGAAATACGCAATCTGACCAATCCAATAAAGCAAATAGGTCACGCGACCATCTACGCCAATAAAATTGGCAAAGTAGGACAAGACCGTAAAAATAAGCGTAAAAAAACCGAACATGTACATGCCGCCGACCAGATGCTCGGTGTAATTGAACCCTTTACGCCGATACAGGAGCCAAAAAACCAATGCGATGACCGGAAGCGAAAGCATCATGACCGTATTGGAATGGTGGTTCATGAAATGGATTGCGTCTTCCCGCCGCTGATACGCGTTAATCATTTTCACCTGAAGCGCCTTGTTTTGGATCTGCAGTAATTCGGGATAAGCCTTGACGACGTTTATATGCGGATAATCGGTCTGGATCTGGACGAAAAGATAAACGGCAGCCACCAACAAAAAAAAATTCAGTGGCGGAAAGTATTTTTTGCGTTTGCCGGCAATAAACTCTCTCGCGACCTTACCGTTATTGACAGCGAGTTCCCGGACCAGGTTCAATAGGCTTTTGTCGGCGTGGAAGAAAAAGTGGATCGCATCGTGAATAATATCGTGCAGGCTGAGTCGGTGCAAACCGGTTTTCTGGCTGCATTTCGGGCAGAAGTCGTGTTCGGGTGCCAATGAGACTTCGCAGTTCCTGCAATGGCTATCCGCAGTGGTTTTATAACTGGTTTCCATCGGTTTGGTTTTAAATGCAAGATACGAATTCCGACCCTTTCGCAAAATAGCCCTTTATCGGAACGGTTTTATTACTTTTGGCCTATGACGCAAAACAATCCATACGAACTCGTTCTATCCGAAGGCCGTCGCCCGATGTGGCACAACGTCTTTGGGGCGCTCGGGTTTACCATTGTACTGTTTGCACTGGGTTATATGGCTTTCCTGCTCTGTGAAAACGACATAACGGAAAACCTGATCCGCTCCTGCGGAAGCTTTATGTATATGATCGGGCTCGGTATGGCAATGATCATCGGCTTTTCGTCCACGAGCACGATATTCATCGATATCGATACGCAAAGTCTTAAAACGCGCTATTTTGTTGGGCCGTTCACCTTCAATTCAAAAAAGATTTTGCCCGGGCTGGCCGCTGTCGCGATCTTGAGAAACAACCGAAATCTGTTTCAGGTCGGGCTTTGCTACGGTTTGAACAAGTTTTACGGACTTACCGTTTTTCCGGATCAGGAAGCGGCGGCGAAATTGGGCAAGCTGGCATCCGAAAAATTGTCGATTCCATTATTGAACAACCATCATGAAAACTGAGCTGCCGAAAAACCTGAGGCAAAAGCTGGAAAACCGCACTGAAAATAATGCGTTTCGGCAGCTTCCGGCTTCCGGCGATTTGATCGATTTCTCATCAAACGACTACATTGGTTTTGCGCGGTCGGAAGCGATTTTCCACGAAACACACCAATTGCTGCTAGAGAGGAAAATCACCGCCAACGGCGCGACCGGCTCGCGGCTGATTTCGGGAAACCACGCGCTTTATGCCGAAACCGAAACCGCAATTGCACAATTCCACCAATGTGAAAAAGCGCTTTTGTTCAATTCTGGGTACGATGCCAATGTCGGTTTTTTCAGTTCGGTTCCCCAGCGGAACGACGTCATTTTGTATGACGAACTCTCGCACGCGTCGATGCGCGACGGCATCAAGTTGTCGAACGCCAAATCGTTCAAATTCGCCCACAATGACTTTGAGGATTTGGAAAACCTAGTCCGCCGTCACCAAAATCCGGGAAGCGAAATCTACGTCGCCACAGAATCGGTCTTTTCAATGGACGGCGATTCGCCCAATCTCGAACGGCTTGCTGAAATCGCCCAAAAGTACGGCTGTCATTTGGTCATCGACGAAGCGCATGCGCTGGGCGTGTTCGGCGATAAAGGCGAAGGTTTGGTCCAGTCGCTCGGTTTGCACAAGGCAGTTTTTGCCCGGATTATGACTTTCGGGAAAGGATTGGGCTGTCACGGAGCGGCTGTTCTCGGATCGGCGCAGCTGGCCGATTACCTCATAAATTTCGCCCGGAGTTTTATTTATACGACCGGATTGCCGCCGCATTCGGTGGCTTCCATCCTTACGGCCTACAGCCATTTGCAGCGTCCTGAAAATCTTGAAAAACTCAGGGAAAATATCTTTTTCTTCGGCCAACAGAAAAAACAATCGGGCTTGACGCCGTTATTCGTTTATGGGAAATCGGCGATCCAATCGGCCATCATTCCCGGAAATGAAAAGGTGAAAAATATTGCTTTCCAATTGCAATCCGACGGTTTTGACGTCAGGGCAATCCTCTCGCCAACCGTGCCTGAAGGCCAGGAACGGCTGCGGATTTGCCTGCACAGCTATAATTCGGAAGCGGAAATCTCAAGATTGATGACGAGTCTGTCGGCGCTGATCTTAACCTGATCCGTTCAATTCTGCCGCCGACGGAACCAATGGTAATCTTCTTCGCCGAACAAATAGGCGTAAGGTTCGGTGGCCGGGCTCAGCTCAAAGAGCTTCTTGAGAATGGCGATTGTCGGGATAATTAATATCATTCCGGTTATTCCCCAGATCGCGCCGCCTACGAGCAAACCGAAAAATGTGATGAACGCATTGAGGCTTACGTTGGCACCCGTGATTTTCGGGGTCAGGTAGGTGCTTTCGAGAAACTGGATCAGTGTGAAAGCGATCACGACCGCAAACGGATAGAACAGGCTGTCCTTGGTGACCAGCGCAAAAAGGAACGGCAGGATCGCGCCCAGAAACGGCCCGAGATACGGGATGATGTTCAGCATTCCGGCAAGCATCCCGAAAAAAATTGCGTGTTTGATTCCCAGCAGAAACAGCACGGAAGTATTGACAACGCCGAGAATCAGCATGACTTTTCCCGCACCGGCAATATAGGAATGTACGATTTTCCGGATCGAAGTGATGTGTTCGAGAAGAATCTTATTTTTCTGCCGGGCAAAGACCTTGGTGACGAAAACGGCGAAATGATCGCGGTAAATCAGCAGGAAAAAGACAAACACCGGCAACAACAAAAGTCCCGACAGCGTTCCCAAAACCTGTGAAAGCAGCCGCGAAGTGCTCATGTTTTCGGGCTTAAGCAGCGCCAATAATTTTTTCAATTCAAAGCCGTAAGACATGCCCATATCGGTTCCGGTATATTCCATAACGGTATGGTTGACGCTGATGGCGAACCGGTTCAGGTCTTGTTCGAGATTTGTATCGAGGTCGGCCGCGAAATGCTGCAGCTGTGTGATGATAAAGTACAAAATCCCTGAAACCACAAGCGTGCAAAGCAGCAAGGCGATGAAAGCGCTCAATGACCGGGGCAATTTTCGACGCTCGAGGACATTGCAGAATGAGGTCATCAGCATGGCGATATAACCGGAAACCATCAGTGGAACCAGAATCGGTTTGGCCATGATCATGAAAAAGATAATGATGATCACGAGCAGCGAAATGTAAACGGCTTTAATATATGGCGGTACAGTGCTGATATTCATGCGTTTCCAGTTTGGCCGAAAGGCATTATCCTCAAATTTAGCGATTTGGAAGAAGAATTTCTCTGAAAATTATATTAAAATCAGGTTCGTTATCTTTGCATCAAGAACTTCATTCATGAAAATTTTTGTTACCGGAATCTCGACCGACGTGGGCAAAACCGTTGCCTCGGCCATCATCACCGAAGCGCTTGAAGCCGATTATTGGAAACCGGTCCAGGCCGGCGACCTCGATTGTTCCGACAGCCATAAAATACGCCGGCTGCTTTCCAACAGTAAAACGAAAATTTTTGAAAACAGCTATGCGCTGAACACGCCTGCCAGTCCGCATCTTGCCGCGCAGATCGACGGAATTGAAATCGACATACATAAAATCATCGAGCCGAAAACGAAAAATCACCTGGTCATCGAAGGCGCAGGCGGGATTTTCGTTCCGCTCAACGACAACCAAACCATCGCCGACCTGATCCGGGAAGATTATAAAGTGATTGTGGTTTCGCGGCATTATCTGGGAAGCATCAACCATACGCTGCTGACCATCGAAGCGCTGAAAAATCGCATGATCAAAGTGGCTGGAATTATTTTCAACGGCGACGAAAATTTATCGACGGAAGAAATCATCCTGAAGAAAACGGACGCGAAATATCTCGGGCGAATCGATACCGAACCGTATTTCGATAAAAACGTCATAGCCGAATATGCGGACCGGTTCCGCGAAAACCTATTGAATTTATAACATGAATTTGACCGAAAGAGATCAAAAACACATCTGGCATCCGTATACGCAACACAAAACCGCCAGCCCGCCGATAGCGATTGCCAAAGGCGAAGGCGCGTTGCTCTGGGACGAAAACGGGAAACAATACATTGATGCGATCGCGTCCTGGTGGGTCAACCCGTTCGGGCACAGCAACCGATTTATAGCCGATGCGATCTACAAACAACTGACGACACTCGAACATGTTTTATTCGGCGGCTTTACCCACGAACCGGCCGTCATACTGTCGGAAAAGCTCATGGAATTGCTGCCGTCAAACCAAAATAAAATCTTTTTTTCGGACAACGGATCGACCGCAGTCGAGGTCGCGGTCAAGGTTGCGCTCCAATATTTTTACAATAAGGGCGAGAGCAGGAAAACGATCGTCGCTTTCGAGAACGCATTCCACGGCGACACGTTTGCCGCGATGGCCGCTAGCGGGATTTCGTTCTATACGCAGGCTTTCCAAGGCATGTTCATCGATGTGGTACGGATTCCGGTTCCGGTAAAAGGACGTGAGCAGGAAAGCATCGACGCGCTCGAAAAAGTCCTTTCCGAAAACGACTGCGCCGGTTTTATCTTTGAGCCGCTCGTGCTCGGAGCGGCCGGAATGGTGATGTATGCGCCCGAATCGCTCGACAGGCTGATCTCAATCTGCAAAAAACACGGCGTTTTGACCATCGCCGACGAAGTCATGACCGGATTCGGGAAAACCGGGAAAACGTTTGCCTGCGACTACCTGACGCAGCAGCCCGACATGCTGTGTCTTTCCAAAGCGCTGACCGGCGGCACGATCCCGATGGCGATCACGACTTTTACCCAGGAACTTTTCGACGGGTTTTACAGCGACGACATCAACAAGGCGCTGTTCCACGGGCATACGTTTACGGCAAATCCGACCGGATGCGCGGCAGCTCTGGCAAGTTTGGAACTGCTGCAAACCGACGAAATGCGGGAAAACATCATCCGGATCAACAAAAGTCATCTCGATTTCCAAGAGAAAATCCGCAAACACGAACGAGTAAAAGAAACCCGCGTCCTCGGTGTGATTTTCGCCCTGGAAATCCGCACCGAAAACAGCGAAAGCTATTACGGCTCGCTCCGCAACAAACTGTACGAATTCTTTATCGAAAGCGGCATTGTCCTTCGTCCTGTCGGCAACATCGTGTACATTCTACCGCCTTACATAATTAATGCCCGGCAATTGGAAAAAATATATGAGACTATAGAAGAATCTTTAGAAAAAATAAAATAAATTAGTCCGAAATAAATCAGGGCAAATGATCCATCCAGATACGGAACTCCAATTCATCAATGACGTCATCGGTTATGGCGTCGTGGCAAAAAAATTCATCCCGAAAGGAACCATAACTTGGGTACAGGACGAACTCGACCAGATTTTCACCCCGCAAAAGGCGCGGCAACTTTCCCCGCTGATGCAGCAATACCTCGAAACTTATTGCTTTACCAATTCCGAAGGCAACCACGTGCTTTGCTGGGACAATGCGAAATTCGTCAACCACAGCTTCAATTCGAGCTGCATGTCTACGGCTTACGATTTCGAGATCGCCGTGCGCGACATCCAACCGGGCGAGCAGCTTACCGACGATTACGGCTATTTGAATATTTCCGAGCCCTTCGAGGTTGTCGATGAAGGCACGGAGCGAAAAATCGTCTATCCCGATGATATTTTGAGATATCACGCGCAGTGGGATCAGATGGTCAAGGACCGTTTTACCGATATCCAAAATGTCGACCAGCCGCTGAAAAAGTTCATTTCCGAAGAAACCTGGACAGGTTTTAAAAAAGTTATGGACGGCGAATCGGAGCTTAAATCGCTGCTGACCTGTTACTTCGATCCCGCGAAATTATCGGTTTAAATACAGCCTCTATTTTTGCCGATTGGCGTACTTTTGCAGCCAGATTACAGGCCGATAAAACAAACCGCTTTGCAAAAACCCATTTCCATCACTGCCATCGCTTCGGTTTCCCCGCTCGGGAATTCCGATGAAATTATCTGGCGGAATTACCTCGATGACAGCCATCTGATTTCGCAGGCGCGACTTGGTGAAATCACTGCGCCGGTTGCCGCGCTGGGCAAAAGCGACCAAGAAATCCTTGACCAGATCCGGCAATCCGACTCCAAATACAAAGCGCTCGACAAGTCGGTACTGCTCGCAATAGCCGCATCGCGTGAAGCGGTCCGGAAATCCGGCTGGAAGAATCAAAATTTCGGAGTGAATATCGGCTCTTCGCGCGGCGCGACAAGCTTGTTCGAAAAGCACCATGCCGATTTTCTGGCTTCGGGAAAAACCGCAACGCTGGCTTCGCCCACAACGACGCTCGGAAACATTTCTTCCTGGGTTGCGCACGATCTACAGACTTCGGGTCCGGAAATTTCGCATTCCATTACTTGTTCGACCGCACTGCATGCGTTGCTCAATGGCGTGGCGTGGCTTCGGGCGGGCATGGCCGAAAAATTCCTTGTCGGCGGAAGCGAAGCGCCATTGACGGGTTTTACCATTTCGCAAATGCAGGCGATGAAGATCTATGCGAAGGAATTTAGCGATTATCCGTGCCGTGCCGGCGATTTCGACAAGAAGCAAAATACGATGATCCTTGGCGAAGGCGCCGCGGTTTGCTGTCTCGAAACCGGGACGGAAAATGCATTGGCCATTGTGGAAGGCATCGGTTATGCCACCGAAATTTTGGAGCATCCGGTATCGATTTCGGCCGAGGCCGGCTGTTTCCGGAAATCGATGGCGATGGCCTTGCAGGATACGCCGCTTTCCGAAGTCGATGCGATCGTGATGCACGCGCCGGGAACGATTGCCGGCGATTCGTCGGAATTCAGGGCGATTTCGAAAATATTCGGCGAAAGCCTGCCGCTGCTCACGACCAACAAATGGAAAACCGGGCATACTTTCGGCGCTTCGGGAATGCTGAGCATCGAGCTCGCCATTCTTATGTTGAGGCATCAGACGTTTATAGGGATACCGTTTGCAGGAAATCCGACATCAAAAAAATCCTTGCGCAAAATCCTGGTGAACGCCGTCGGGTTCGGCGGAAACGCGGTGAGCGTGCTGTTGGCCAAGCCATAAATTACTTTTCGAGTTCCTTGGCGCGCGCGTAGATCATGTCGGATTCGTAACCTTTTCGCAAAAGGAAATCGCAAAACTTTTTCCGTTTTTTCAACGTATTTCTTTCGGGAATGCTTTCCCAATATTTTTCGGAAAGCGAGCGGAACGTTTCCTCGTATTCGCCCGAATCGATTTCCCTGAGCGCCGAATTGATGTTGTATTGTGAAATATTGCGCGCTTTCAGCTCGTTGACAATCCGGACTTTTCCCCAATGTTTGATGCGGTGTCTGCCACGCGCAAAACTTTGGGCGAAACGCGTTTCGTTGAGGAAATTTTCGGCGATGAGATACACGACGGTTTCGTCGATTTCCGATGTAGTCAGGCCCAAATTTTTCATCTTCGAAATCACCTCGTCATGACAGCGGTCCTGATAGGCGCAGTAATGCTCCATTTTTTTTCTGATTTCGCTGATTGTCAGGTGATTTTGCATACGAAAACGTTTGAGTTCGGCAAATGAGTGTTAACAAAATAGTAACGCAAAAGTATTGAAATTAAGCAAATTAAAAGTAATTTTGTAGGCCCGTCTGCTATGAACCTAATCCCATGTTGTGCGCATTGATGTCAGATTTAGAAAGATACCCTACAATATGAAATTGAAATTATTGATAGCCACTATAGTATTGATGATACTAAATTCATCATACGGGCAAGTTTATCTCCACGATTTTGGGACAACCCCAATTTCGGCATATCCGTATACTGTAGCGCCAACTACCTTTGATCCGAATCTCAACACGTCGTCGTGGACAAACAGCACAGGTGCATGGACGAGTTTTGGAGGAAGTTCCGGTCAGGCGATTTCACTTAACAATTCTTCGGGAACACCTACCATTACATTGACTTTTAATGTTGCAACAGGTTATCAGCTTTCGATCAGCTCGTTCGATTTTTGGAGACAGCGAAGCAATACCGGAGCCCAGAACTGGTCAATGACCATTAATGGAATTACTGTTGGTTCAGGTACGGTTCCAACAACAGGAGCGGCACTGGGCGCTACGACAGTTTCCAACGCGGTCAATAACCTTACAGGAACCATTACAGTCGTTTTGTCGCTTTCGGGCGCTTCAGGAACGGGAACATTCAGGCTTGACGATTTTACTCTTAACGGAACTGTAGTTTCCGCCGGAATCACAACCGCCCAAAACGGTCCCTGGACGACGCCGGCAACCTGGACCGGCGGTGTTGTGCCGACTTCGGCCCAGAATGTCATCATCAATCACGCCGTGACGGCAACGGCCGGAATTACCAGAAACAGCGGAACGACTACGATCATCAATGCCTCCGGCAGCCTGAGTATGAACGGTGCGACCTATACCAACAGCGGAAGCACTACGATAAGCGGCGGATTTACGATCACGACCGGCGGATGGGCTACCGGGAACAATTTCGTCTATAGCGGAACTTCAAATTTACTGACCATCAACAGCACCAGCAATTACGTGATAAACAATGCGGACGTATTTTGGCCCGCTGCAAACAGCCCGTACAATGTAACGGTAAGCCAGTCCGCCGGAATCACGATCAATGCGGGCATGACCCGGACTATAGCTGGATTGTTCGCGGTAGGCGGCGCTGTTACGATGCCTTCGGGAGCGCTGACCCTGAACGGCACAACGAACATCAACTCAAACGGATTTTTCAGCGCGGCCCCGATTTATGGGGCAGCATCGACGTTGGTTTACAATAGCGGCGGACCGTATGGACGCGGTTTCGAATGGTCGGCTGCAGGCGCGGGAACGATTGGCGTTACGCCGGGCTATCCGAATAATGTTCAGGTTTCAAACTTTACTTCGCTTGATTATGTAAATACCGGTACGCCGGGTGCCGTGGGCATCAAGGCTATGGCCGGCAGTTTACAAATCAATTCCGGCGCTACATTGAGCATGAACAACGGAACATCGACTGGCGGTTATCTACTGGTTGCCGGCGACGTGAACATTTCGGGAAGCCTGATCCTCGGAACGGCAGTCGGCGATGATTTGCGGGTCACCGGAAATTTCAACGTTCTTTCGGGCGGCAGTTTCAACGGAAACAACCGCGCGATTTATTTCAATAAAGCCTCCGGAACGCAAACGGTCAGTTCGGTGCCGTCTTTGACGATTCCCTATATTGTTTTCGATTCGACCGGAAACCGTTCGGTTGATTTCGGAAGTTCTACGTTCCTGACCGTTTCGGCGCCGCTCGGCGGCAATGCCATCAGTTTCGGGAGCGCGTCAGACGTTTTGTCCTTTTACAACACGCTCACTATCGGTACGGTTGGTTCTGCCAGTACGATTTCGGGCGCCGGGTTTTTCAAGGCGATGTCGACGACAACTTCAAGCCTGTCGCTTCCCGGAAACGGAAGTGTCGGCATCTTGCGTTTTACGGCAGGTTTTGATGTACTCAAAGATTTTTCAATGAGCCGGACTTTTGGCACGACCTGCGCTACGCTCGGTTCCAATATGACGGTCAACGGCACCATGAATCTTACGGGCGGTAATTTCGATGTGGCAAATTATGTCCTGACTATTCCCGTTGGGGCGACGCTCAACGCCGGAAGCAGCAATTGGGTCATTGCCGACCGCGGCTATGGTGCCAATGCAGCCCTGAAGAAAGGATTTACGGCCGCACCTACATCGGGTTCGCCGTATTTATTTCCCATTGGCGATGCAGCTGCCTCTATAAACGGCTCTGAATTTACGCCGATTACGATTTTCGGAACAGGCGGAACGTATGCGAGCGCTTACATTTCGGTTGCCGTCAACGATTTCAAACATCCGAACTTTGATGCGACTTCGCAATACCTGACGCGTTATTGGGATATAGCGACTACCGGAATTACCGGAGGCACGCTGAAAGCATACGCAAAATACACGGATGCCGATGTCAATACGCCGGCGCAGGAAGGCAACTATTTGTCGAATGTATGGAACGGGACATCCTGGACCAATGGCGGAAGTTCGGTAGATACAGTAAACAATAATGCGCCAAGCGCTTCTGTCGGAGGCGGAACGCCGATTGTTGCCGGTGCTACGAACAACCTGACGGCCGGGCTTCGCGATCAGGAAATCAACATACAAGTTGCCGGGGTAAATTACCTGACCGGATCGACTTACGATTTCGGGAATGTTCTTGTTGGAGGCAACAATTCGGTAACCTTTACCATCCAAAATACAGGACAGCAGAACCTGACGGTCAATACTGCAACGGTTGTCGGAAATCCGCCCTACATATATACGGCTTATACCAACGGAAATATTTTAGGGCCGCTCGGGACAAAATCTTTTACGATCAACTTCATGCCAACTGCCGGAGGAACGTTCACCGGAAGCATCACGATTCCAAGTAATGACGCGGACGAAAATCCGTACACGATCAATTTTACCGGCGTCGGTGTAATTCCTGCGCCTGAAATCAATGTAAAAGGAATTGTTGGAGCTAATCCATCAATTGTTTCGGGAGATACAACACCTTCAGGAACTGACAATACCCAGTTCGCAGCCCAAACTCTCGGGAACTTCCAAACTAAAACTTTTAGAATTGAGAATATCGGATCGGCAAATTTGAACGTATCGTCGATTGTTTTGACAGGCGGGAATACCGGGGATTTCAGCGTAACGGCCTCGACGCCTTATGTGATATCATTCAGCGGGACAAACTATATTGACTTTACTATTACATTCGCGCCAATTGCAACAGGGCTCAGGACGACAACGGTTTCCATTTCAAATGACGATGCTACCGGTGGAGAAAATCCGTACACATTTGTTATAGAAGGAACCGGAAATTGCGGAACGGCAACCAATACGATAACGCCAACATCCGGACCGGTTGGAACCGAAGTCACAATTACGGCGACCGCCAATAACCTTACCGGTGCGACTGTAAGTTTCAACGGTGTTTCGGCTGTCGTAACTCCGGTAGATGCGACACACATCAAGGCGATTGTTCCTGTTGGCGCGGTTTCTGGAACATTGACCACAACGAATTCGCAAGGGTGCACGGCCTCAAATCCTTTTACGATCATCAACAATGCTGCAACGGGCTGTCAGGGCGGGAATACCGTGAGCGAGCTTTTCATCACCGAAGTCACCGATGCCACCTCCGGCGGTTTGACTTACGTGGAAATCTATAACGGAACGGGAGCCGCGGTCAACCTTTCGCCTTATTCCATCCGCACGGCCAACAACGGCGGCGCGTATAACGCGGCTGTCGTGAACCTGAACAACGTAAGCCTTCCCAATAATACGACCTACACGGTTTCATTGGGCAGCGACTCGGCCTGTGGCGTATCTGGAGGCGATGGATCGCTGGCCAACCAAGCGAGCGCCATTTCCGGAATTAATTTCGATCCGGGGCAAAATGACCATATCGCACTTTTCAAAAGCGGTGTAATTGTAGATTCCTGGGGTACTTTCGGTTCGGCCAACTGGGCTGATGCGCTTGGGCTTGGAGATCGCGGGGCAACTTTCCGCAGAAAGAACAATGTTGTCGTGCCAAAAACGACCTATAGCAATTCCGATTGGAATATTACGGATTGGGCCGGGACGGGAGCTGCTTCTTGTTCGACCAATGACTATTCCGATATCGGAACTTTTAATTTCCTTTCCGGAACTCCGCCAACGGTGACACTGAATCCCGTCTATACGCCATCTTGTAAAGCGACTGCGCTCACTGTTGCAGGCACAGAAGGTTTTGCCGGCGGAAACCCACTGGCCTATCAATGGTATGCGGTGCCGCCGAATACTGCGGCCTGGACTGCATTGACCAATTCTGGCGTTTATTCTGGCGTGACAACAGCGACGCTGAACATCTCGAACATTGCCGGGCTTGATGGCTATCAGTTCTATTGCCAGATCAGGGAAAACGGAGCTACCTGTTACACTGCGACGAACGCGGTTAAAATATCGGAGGCGACCACCGTAACCTGGAACGGAACGGTCTGGACACCAAGCGTACCGACGGCCAACTCGATTGCGGTAATAAACGGGAATTACGATACGGCTGTCAACGGGAACTTCGAAGCCTGCAGTGTCACGGTCAATGGCGGATTTACGCTGAATATTGGCACAGCCAATTACGTATTGATCCAGAATGACCTTACTGTAAATTCCTCGGCCAACCTTACGGTCCAGGATTCGGGATCTTTGGTTATGGTGGACGATGCGGGAGTCGTGACCAATAACGGTACGACACAGGTAAAACGGACGACTTCGGCCTATAATAAATTCGATTATACCTACTGGTCGGCCCCGACGCTCAACCCGACAATCGGCACGACGCTGCCGGGCTGGCGTATGGATTATGCTTTTTATTTCCTGACGGCAAATTATGCCGATGTCATCGCGCCGTTCGATGGCTTTGACGACGACCAAAATGCCTGGACACACGTTACCCCGGCAACGACCATGACCAAAGGGAAAGGATATGCAGTCATGTCGCCTACCGGCGGAACGTTCCCCGCGACTAATACAGTCACTTTTTCAGGTCCGGTAAACAACGGAGTCGTCAATATTTTGTTGGGCGCCAGTGCGAATTCGGCGAGCAATACGGACGATTTCAACTTGATCGGAAATCCATATCCTTCCGCAATCAAGGCTGACGATTTCATCAATGCCAATACGAATACCTCGGGAACATTGTATTTCTGGACACACCGGACGGCCATCTCCAGTTCGGCGCCGGGCCCGGATGTCAACAATTTCATTACCGCCGATTACGCAATGTATAATCTTTCGGGAGGAACATCCAGCGGAACCGGAAGCGCCCAGCCCAATGGCTATATTGGCACAGGGGAAGGTTTTTTCGTCAATGCATTGGCCTATACCAACGTAGTGTTCAACAATTCGATGCGGAGCAAAACGTATTCTAATTCACAGTTTTTCAGGATGGCCAATCCGGGGCATGCAACGCAGACTCCTGCCGAAAGGGATCGCTTATGGCTGAATCTTGAAAGCGCCGACGGATTGTTCAGTCAGCAATTGATCGGTTATTTCGATAATACTACTCTAGATGTAGATCGTGGTTACGACGGAGTGGTGAGCCGCACTTCCAATACGCTGAGTTTCTATTCGTTTATCGGGAATGACAAGTACAGAATACAGGCCCGGCCGCCTTTTGATGTCAACGATCGGATGCCTTTGGGCTATTCCAGTACGATGGCTGGAGCTTATACGATCGGCATCGGTCAGCGGGAAGGGGTTTTCAACAATCCGGATGTCAATATTTACCTTGAGGACAAATTACTCGGAATCGTCCACGACCTGAAGCAGGCGCCGTACAGTTTTAGTACTGCAATTGGGGTTTTTGACGACCGTTTCGTCTTGAAATATATTGATTCTGCTTTGGGGAACGACAATTTCGAATCCTTGCAGCAAAGTGTCGTCGTCGCGGTTTCCGATGCACAGATCAAAGTAAAATCGTATGCGCAGGAAATCAGGGATGTTGCGGTTTACGATATTCTCGGCAGACAGGTTTTTGTCAAAGAAGATATCAATGCCAATGAATTTTTCGTCGGCAATGCAGTCCTGAACCAACAGGCGCTGATCGTGAAAATCACGCTGGAAAGCGGCGTGGTCGTAACCCGGAAAATCATATTCTGACGACAATCCAATAAATAAAAAATCCCGCCTTTTGAGCGGGATTTTTTATCAATTAATTTTTTATTTTCCTTTTACCGAAGCTTCAAGATTGCGCTCGATGACATGGCCGGGCCTCGACCATTTCGGTTTTTCGCCCAAAGCGGCAAACTTCGAATCGGCGGCCTCGACCGTTTCAGGCTGCGATACCTTGATGAACGGTTTCTGCGGCTGCAATCCGAGCATCTCGAACATTTTCATATCGTCGTTTACGTCCGGGTTTGGCGTAGTCAGCAATTTATCGCCCGCAAATATGGAATTGGCGCCTGCAAAAAAGCACATCGCCTGTCCTTCGCGGCTCATGCTCATCCTTCCGGCCGAAAGCCTGACCTGTGTTTCAGGCATGACAATCCGGGTAGTGGCTACCATACGGATCATTTCCCAAATTTCGACAGGCTGTTCGTCTTCGAGCGGCGTGCCTTCAACGGCGACGAGCGCATTGATCGGCACCGATTCCGGCTGCGGGTTCAGTGTCGAAAGCGCGACCAGCATTCCGGCGCGGTCTTCCACCGATTCGCCCATTCCGATGATTCCGCCGCTGCAAACCGTTACGTTGGTTTTCCGTACGTTTTCGATGGTTTGCAAACGGTCTTCGAACCCGCGGGTCGAAATGACTTCCTTATAATATTCTTCCGATGTATCGAGATTGTGGTTGTAGGCATAAAGCCCGGCTTCAGCCAGTCGTTGTGCCTGATTTTCGGTCAGCATGCCGAGTGTGCAGCATACTTCCATGTCGAGTTTGTTGATCGTTCGCACCATTTCAAGCACTTGGTCGAATTCGGGTCCGTCTTTTACATTCCGCCAGGCAGCGCCCATGCACACGCGTGATGAGCCGCTCGATTTCGCGCGTAAAGCCTGCGCTTTTACCTGTTGTACCGACATTAAATCGTTGCCTTCGATGTTCGTATGATAACGCGCCGCCTGCGGGCAATAGCCGCAATCTTCAGGGCATCCGCCGGTTTTTATGGACAGCAATGTCGATACCTGAACCACATTCGGGTCGTGGTATTGCCGGTGCACGGATGCCGCTTCGAAAAGCAGGTCCATCATCGGTTTGTTGTATATCGCAAGGATTTCTTCTTTGGTCCAGCTGTGTTTGGTATTGCCCATTCGAGATGATTTTGTATCGCCAAAAATAGGCAATTCCGGATAAGTAAAAAAGTTTCTTGGCCCGAATAAAAAAGCCCGCTAATAAAGCAGGCTTTTCGGATCGTGAGTTTTTTTAATCGACTTTATTGATTACTTCGACTTTGTCCTTCCAGTATTGCATCAGGCAGAACGATACCGCCAGCGAGGCGGCCGACGCTTCAAACAGCAATCCGATGCAGTAATATTCGACGCTTAAATCCCCGCCGCCGAAAATGAAATTGTCCGGCAGTTTTTTCAGGAACGCTTCACCGCCGTTGACTTTGATGTAAATGAGCAGTGCGGCGATGCTCAGTACGGCCCCGATCATCGAAGTGATGATTGCGGCAAGCAGGTTCGGGAAATAACCCCTTACGCCGGCGGCTTGGTTGCCTTTGATGGTCCGGTTGACACCGTAGATTACAAAAAGGACATTTACAAGACGCAGGTAGAATATATCGGAAAGCCCGAGTAGTTCTAAAATAAGGAAATAAATCCCGATTCCAAGGAATATAATCACTCCGTTGGCAAATTCTCTTTTGAAGTTCATAACAATGGTTTTTTGAGTTGGTTGTAAAGTATTTGGTAATGCTGACGGGCATTGTACTTATAAATTTAACAAAAAAACGGACGTCATGCCCGTTTTTAATAAAAATTTAATAAGCTGCGAAAGCCTTAGAGGCGATTGATGTAGTCAAGCGAAATGATCTGGTCGTCGGCAATTTTTGCTTTCAGCGCTTCGATTGAGCCGAGTTTTTCCTCCTCGCGGATGTAGTGCAATAAGGATACTTTCAACTTTTGGCCATAAAGATCTTTATTGAAATCGAAGAAATGCGCTTCTATGGAAAGCGAAGTTCCGCCGACGGTAGGATTGGTGCCGATGTTCATCATTCCATAAACGACAGTTTCGCCAATCATGCTTTTAACGACATACACGCCTTGCTTCGGAATCAGCTTATACGTTTCGGGAATGCTGATGTTAGCCGTAGGGAAACCGATTGTCCTGCCCAGTTCGCGGCCTTTGACGACGGTTCCGGTCAGGAAATATTCATAGCCCAGATAGATATTGGCCAAGGCCACGTTGCCATCAAAAAGCGCGTTCCTGATTTTGGTGGAACTTACAGAGACTTCGTCGATCTCTTGGGCAGAAATCTGCTCGACATCGAATCCATATTTTTTGCCGAATACAATGAGGTCATCGATTCCCGCGTCCCGGTTTCGGCCAAACCGGTGGTCGTGGCCGATGATGATTTTTTCGATGTTCAGCTGTGCGACCAACACCGATCGAACGAATTCCTCGGCAGAAAGCATCGCGAAAGTCTCGTCGAACGGGTGAATAATGAGATTATCCAATCCGGTGCTTTCGAGCAGTTCCCGTTTTTCGTCAAGCGTATTGAGGAGCTTGATCCCGTTTTGTCCCTGAAGTACCATCCGCGGATGCGGGAAAAAAGTGAGAACCACGCTTTCGCATCCCGAATCGGCGGCGGTTTGCACGACACGTTCTATGATTCGCCTGTGCCCGATGTGGACGCCGTCAAACGTGCCGATGGTAATGATGGTCTTCTTATCGGAGCAGAATGCCTGTATGGAATCGAATATTTTCAAACCTTTGTTTTAAACGACGCAAATTTAAGTATAGTTTTAATATAATCGGACGCAGCTGCCATTTAATGAGACATCGCTGAGTTATTTTTTGTATACCCTTTGTATACTATTAAAATCAGGCGGAACGTATTGAGAATAAAAAAAATATCCTATTTTTGCTTTTCTATTATAACAACTAAAAAAATGAAAAGAACATTACTGTTTTTAGCGATGGTGTTTTCTTTTGGCCAGGTTATCGCGCAAAGTTCGCCGTGGCAGGAAGCATCAACAGAAAGGCTCAGCAGCTTGCAGCCATTAAGGGATAAGCAATATTCGACAGACCAAAAAATTATGGTGGTCGATATGCAGGCTTTCAAACAATCCCTTGTCGGGGCAAACGAAGCCGGAACGGGTAAAGGGCTTGCTATTTCACTCCCTACGACCAATGGTTCCGAGCAATTCGTTATTTGGGAAACTTCAAACTTCGCTCCCGCGCTCAGGGCGCAATATCCGGATATTAAATCTTATGTGGGGAAAGGCGTGACTGATCCCTCGGCTTACCTTCGTTTCAGTGTCGATCCGGTATTGGGCGTCCAGACTATGATTCTCAGGGCAGACCGCGGCGCTGAATTCATCGAACCTTACACCCGGGATTTCTCGACTTACGTCCTTTTTGATTCCGCGACGCGGTTGTCCAACAGGCTTCCGTTCAATTGCAGTACCGAAGATGCGGAGATGAACCAAACGGCGATTGACGTTGTCGGTCAAACATCAAGATCCGACAACCAGGTGTTCAGAACCTATAGATTGGCCTTGTCGTGTACCGGCGAATACGCTACGTTTTTTGGTGGAACAGTAGCTGGCGCTCTTGCGGGAATGAATGCCACGATGACCCGGGTAAACGGCGTATTGGATATCGATTTGGCAGTCAAACTGGAAATAATTGCAAACGACAATCTTGTCATTTACACAAATTCAGGGTCTGATCCCTATTCAGCTGCCGGTGCGGGTTCGGCTGGTGCATGGAATACCGAATTGCAAAATACCCTTACCACTGTATTAGGCAATGGTGCCTACGATATCGGACACCTGTTTGGTGCGAGCGGCGGCGGCGGTAATGCCGGCTGTATCGGTTGCATCTGTACAGACGATACTGCAGCTACAAACGATAAAAACAAAGGCAGCGGCTTTACGTCGCCGGCTGACAATATTCCGCAAGGCGATAATTTCGACATTGATTATGTAATCCACGAAATGGGCCACCAGATGGGAGCCAACCACACGTTCTCGAATGCTGTGGAAGGTTCAGGCGTGAATATTGAACCGGGAAGCGGCGTGACCATTATGGGTTATGCAGGTGTTGTGGATCCGCCTTACCTGAACGTACAGGCGCACTCGATTCCGATCTATGCTTACAGAAGTATCCTGCAGATCCAGTCAAACCTCGCTTCTACAGGGCACAACTGTTCGACCAATGTGACTTTGACGAATCATCCGCCGACGGTAAGCGCGGGTGTTGACTGGACCATCCCGAAAGGGACTGCGTTCATCCTCAAAGGTACGGGTTCGGACCAGGACGGCGATACGCTGAATTATGTGTGGGAAGAAAATGACAACGCCACTGCAGCCGTTACCGGCGATGACAGCGAGGCTTCACCGACCAAAACGGTTGGCCCGAACTGGAGGACATTCATCCCGACCGGTTCGCCAGACCGGATCATGCCGCAGCTAAGCGCGGTGTTAAACGGCAATTTGCGCGGAACCTGGGAATCGGTCAACGACGTGGCCCGAACATTGAATTTTAGCTTTACCGCACGGGACAGCCACCCTAACGGCGGACAAACCAAAAAAGATGCGAACGTCATTACCGTCAGTGGTACTGTTGGGCCATTCGAAGTAACCTCACAAGCTACTTCAGGAATCAGCTGGACACAGGGAAGTACACAAAACATTACTTGGAACGTCAATAACACAACTTCACTGGTAGGTTCGGCCAACGTTAACATCAAACTTTCTACGGATGGCGGATTGACTTTCCCGATCATGCTGGCGGCCAATACGCCAAACGACGGCAACGAGACCATTACGGTTCCGGATGTAGCGGGACCGGCTTGCCGGATTTGGATCGAGGCTACAGGAAATATCTACTTCGCGGTGAACGCCAGGCCATTCTCGATCGGATACAGCTGTAACCAGGCATTCGATTCGCCAAATACGCCAATTGCCGACGGTGTAGGAGCCAATCAAAGCGGCGCGACGCTTATCTCAAACTTGAATGTTCCACAAGCCGGAACAATTACAACGGGAATGAAAGTATTCTTCCAGACGAATCATACTTATATCGGCGATCTTGTAGTGAAATTGAAACATCCGGATGGAACGCTCAGGACTTTGTGGAACAGGACTTGTAATGCCGCGACATACAGCGGAATAGACGTTACATTCCAGGATGGCAACCCTGCTGTCACTACGTCTTGCAACAGCCCTGTTACAGGAACGTATGCACCGGTTCAGGCATTGTCAACATTCACCGGTCATCCGACCAACGGAACATGGCAGATTCAAATCCAGGATTATTACAATGGCGATATCGGAAACCTGATGTCGTGGGGCCTTGATTTCGGATGCGTATTGGGTAATCCGCAGTTCGATCAAAGCGATTTTACGCTGTATCCGAACCCGAACAAAGGTAATTTCGCAATCCAATACAGTTCTCCTGTAGCGAACGATGTGACCATCACGGTTCACGATATGCGCGGGCGCAAGGTATTTGAAAACAAATATACCAGTACAGGTTTGTTCTACCAAAACGTCCAGCTGAACAACGCAGAAGCCGGAATCTATCTGGTAACCGTTCAGGACGGATCGAGAAAAATGGTTAAGAAAGTGGTCGTAAACTAATTACGGAAACAATAAAAAAAAGCGGCCCGAAAGCCGCTTTTTTTATGCATTTATTTTCCGTTGAATTCGCTCATCGTATTGCCAATTCCCGCCGTACCGAAAGAACGGACAACCTGCGCAGCCATTTCAAGTCGTTCCGGCAATTTCGTTTTTTCTTCTTCGCCCCATTCCCCTAAAACATAATTGACCTGCTGGCCTTTTTTGAATTCATCGCTAATTCCGAACCGAAACCTCGGATAATTCGTGGTATTCAGGAGTTGCTGAATACTTTTGAGCCCGTTGTGGCCGCCGTCGCTTCCTTTGGGCTTGATTCGTATCGTCCCGAACGGAAGGTTCAAATCGTCAGTAATGACCAGCAGGTTTTCGAGCGGGATATTCTCTTTGTCGAGCCAATATTTTACGGCCTTGCCGCTGAGGTTCATGTACGTGTTGGGTTTGAGCAGGAAAAAAATACGGCCCTTGAATTTGTATTGGGCCATCGCGCCGAATTTCGCCGATTCAAAGGAAAGCGATTCCGCGTCGGCTAAAAAGTCGAGGACTTTAAACCCGATATTGTGGCGCGTATTGATGTATTCGGTGCCGATGTTGCCAAGACCGGCGATTAAAAATTTCTTCATATCGGTTTGTGGATGCGGTTCTATTTTTGGCCTGAATAATTTGATAAGCCAGTTTTTCATGATGCAAAAGTAGGATAAAGATCGCAAGTAATATTCACTTTAACTGTAACAAAATCAAAAGATAGCAACTCATACAGATTGTATGGAAATATTTTTTTTATACCTTGCACCACTTTTATTTCAACATTATTATGAAAAAACTATTATTCTCGTTGGTTCTGTTATGCGGTGCTTCCGTTTTTGCACAAAGAACCTGCGCAACCAATGAAAAGACCGCCGAAAAAATGGCTAACGATCCGTCCTTTGCCATGCATCATCAGGAAATCATGGACTATATCCATAATCCTGCAAATCCCCAAAACCGTTTCAACAATTCAGCTTCGCCGACAACGGTCGTAACCATTCCGGTTGTGTTTCACGTCCTATACAAAAATGCGACACAAAACATCAGCGATGCCCAGATTGACTCGCAGCTCGCAATCCTCAACAACGACTACAGGAAGCTCAATGCCGATTTTGCCACGGTCGTGCCTGCGGCTTTCCAAAGTTTCGGCGCCGATATGGAAATCGTGTTTTGCAAAGCATCGCTTACGCCAAGCGGTGCAGCAACTACCGGAGTAACGAGAAAATCGATTCCGAGCAACTTTGTGTTCGACGATAATTATTACACGTCTTCAGGCGAGCCGGCTTGGGATCCAACCAGATACCTGAATGTCTGGATCGGTAAGTTTTCCGACAACACCCTTTTAGGTTTTGCCTATCTGCCCGATAACGCCGGCGCTGCAGACGACGGATTGTGCATTGGTTACCAATATGTCGGGAACATCGGTACGGCAACCGCGCCTTATAATAAAGGAAGGACCGCGACCCATGAAATAGGACATTATTTCGGATTGGATCATCCTTGGGGTTATGGCAATTGCCAGCCTTATCCCAACACGACAATTTATGACGATGGCGTGGCCGATACTCCGGCGACGTTCGATGCGTATTATGGCTGTCCATCTTTCCCGAGTTTCGACAACGACTGCGGCGCCGCCGATGAAAACGGCGATATGTATATGAACTATATGGATTATGTTGACGATGCCTGTATGGCGTTCTTTACCGCCGGGCAAAAAACCGTTATGCAAAATACGTTGAGCGGACCAAGGGCGAGCCTTTTGGCATCCAACGGATGCGCTTCCCTTGGTTTGGATGAAGTTGCGGCAATCCAGGCCATTGCCGTTTATCCGAACCCGGTATCGCAATATTTTATGATTACCTCGCCGCATACCAATATCGATCAAGTCGAGATATACAATTCGAACGGGCAATTGGTAAAAACACAAAAACTTATTGATCTGAACAATAAAATTTGTATCGACGAATTCCAGTCGGGCGTGTATTACCTGAGGATTTACGAGCAGGGGAAATTCCTGAAATCGGATAAGATTGTCAAGAAATAAGCGCGATGTAAAAGATAGGAGCCCGGTTTTATGCCGGGCTTTTTCTTTGGCCGTAACGGAACGAAAAACATCGACCCCAGCCCTGATGGAGCCGGTATCCTTTTTTGCAAAAAAAGATAAAGGCGACAGCAGGACCAAACCCGAACGGTGCAATACTGCCGTGCTGCCCAAATAAACCATAAAAAAACACCGGCCAATGACCGGTGTTTTTCGTATTCGGATAAAAGAATTACTTTTTCTTTCCGCCTTTTGCAGGTGCGCCTTTTGCAGCTTTTGCAGCTTCCTGCGCAGCCTTCATCGCGGCACGTGAAATTCTCACTTGAGCCACGACGGTGTTGTCGGGGTGAAGCAGTTTGAAATTGTCGTCGGCGAGTTTCGTGACATACAATTTGTTCCCCATTTCAAGCTCGGTGATGTCGGCTTCCACGAAATCCGGAAGGTTTTTAGGCAAAGCCTTCACTTTCAGTTTACGTGTGTTCAAACGTAAAACGCCACCGCCCAGAACGCCCGGCGATGTACCGGTAACTTTCACAGGAACTTCGATGGTGATTTCCTTGTCGTCGAACAACTGGAAGAAGTCGATGTGCAAAATCTTGTCAGTTACCGGGTGAACCTGGATGTCCTGCAAGACCGCGTCGAATTTCTTGTCGCCCAGATCGATCACAACCGTGTGTGCGTTCGGGGTGTAAATCAAGTTCTTGAATGCAATTTCTTCTGCCGAGAAATGTACCGTTTGATTTCCTCCGTAAAGCACGCAAGGAACCAATCCAGCATTACGTAAGGCTTTGGTCGCGACCTTGCCCACGCTTTCTCTTTCTGATCCTTTAATCGTAATCGATTTCATTGTTTGTAAAATATAATTAATAAATAAAAATTAGTCTTTGGTGGTTGGTCGCTGGCGGCTGGATTTGATTCCGTTAACCTTTAACTTTCCATTCTTTTTTGCTTTGGGCGTTCCGCTCGTGCCTCGCGGCGGGCTTTCCGCTTTTATCTTTTGCTCATTCTTCGCAAAAGGATACCGCTGCAATCCCTAACGCGGCATTTGTCTTGTTCCAAATTCCACTGGATTTTAAGTCCAGCGTATTCTCGACTTTTAGGCCAGCGCGCCTGCTGGCTCCTTCGCTAAACAGTCCACAGGACTGTTTTTTAACGCTTCGGCCCTACATCAGGAATTTTCCCGAAATCGAGTTGTTGTGCTGCACCATATGCATGACTTCGGCAAACAGCGGCGCACAGCTCACGACCTTGATTTTTGGCGATTCGCGTCTTACCGGAATCGAATCGGTCACGATCAACTCGCTCAATTGCGACTTTTCAATCTTGTCATAGGCGTCGCCCGACAAAATCGCATGCGTACAAATCGCCCTGACGCTCAATGCTCCGCGTTCGATCATCAAGTCGGCGGCTTTGGCCAGCGTTCCTCCGGTGTCGATCATGTCGTCCACCAATATCACATTGCGGCCTTTGACTTCGCCGATCAGTTCCATCGTCCCGATTACATTCGCGGCCTTGCGCTGTTTGTAACAGATCACGACGTCCGACTCAAGGAATTTCGAATAGGCGTAAGCCCTTTTCGATCCGCCCATATCCGGCGACGCGATCGTCAGGTTTTCGAGGTTCAGGCTTTTTACGTATGGCAAAAAGATCGTCGAGGCAAACAAATGATCCACCGGTTTTTCGAAAAACCCCTGGATCTGGTCTGCGTGCAAGTCCATTGTCATGATCCGTGTCGCGCCGGCAGCTTCAAGCAGTTTCGCTACAAGCTTCGCCCCGATCGGTACGCGCGGCTTGTCTTTCCGATCTTGCCTCGCCCATCCGAAATACGGGATTACGGCCGTAATGTGGCGCGCCGAAGCCCTTTTCGCGGCATCGATCATTAGCAAAAGTTCCATCAAGTTGTCCGAACTCGGAAACGTCGAACAGATGATGAACACGCGCAAACCCCGGATCGATTCCTCGTACGAAGGCTGAAACTCACCGTCACTATATTTTGAGAACGTCACTTTTCCGAGCTCAACGCCATAATGCTTGGCGATCTTCTCGGCTAAGTATACACTTTGGGAACAGGCAAATATTTTTGCTTCCGGCTCAACGTGTGGCATTTAATCTTTGTTTTTTGTCCGCGGCGTTCCATAAAACCGTTTTGGCAAATGGCAAAACCTGATATTAAACGCCTCGGATGTAGTTAGTTAGTTGTGTGTCGCGTTAGCGAGGTGCAAATTTAGGAATAAAAACCAATCGCGAAAGGATATTTTTAAGTATTTTTTGTTTTGAAGCAAGATTATTTTTTACATTTGCACCGTGTTTAAAGGTAGCGGTTCGCTGCCTGGCGTTAAAACGGTCCGCCGTTTTTTCGTCTGCTACGCCCGGATGGCGGAATTGGTAGACGCGCTGGTCTCAAACACCTGTGGGAAACCGTGCCGGTTCGAGCCCGGCTCCGGGTACTGAAAAGCTTCTGAGAAATCAGGAGCTTTTTCTTTTTTGAAAAGTTAACGGAAAAACCGATTTTTTTTTCACTGCAAAACTTGGAGATAAAAAAACCCGGCAATAACCGGGCTTCCTTAATAGCGCAGGCGTTTATTCCTTAATCACTTTTACCGTTTTGGTTTCATTGTTCGAGGAAACTTCCACGAAATAATTTCCTTTCGGAAGTCCGCGCATGTCGACTTGCGCAGTTCCCGAATTCACGGTTTGCGACACTACCATTTGCCCCAACAAATTGTACAGCCGGATGCCGTCGATATTTTTTTCACACGAAAAACTCAATACGTCTTTTACCGGATTCGGCGAATAACTGAATTGCAGCGAATCAAACTGGCCGGTTGCCAGCGTAGTCGTTACCGCGATGTCGTCCACGAACAGATAAAACTGGTCGGTGTTCGAGTAGCAGTTGAAGCCAACATAATAAACCCCGGTCACATCGGGTGAGAACTGCAGGTTGTCGGTAATCGGCGTCACGTTGTTGTTCACCAGCGGATGATCGATCAGCGGAACGGCATTCATCCCCGCGACCGAAGCGGCCATCCCGATATGCACTTTAAGCTTTTCGGTATAGACGTTCGCGCCGGCGCTGCCATATTTATAAGAAATATTGTAAGTCGTTCCTGCCGTCATGTTGATGCCGCGCGTAAAGAACCACGCATTGGCCGGACTGGTCGTGTTCCACGAATAGCGCAGGACTTTGCTCGTAAAACCATAACCCGGATTGGTGGCTGTAACAAAATCGTTTCCGGTCCCGGCGTTTTGAAGCGTCGTGCAATCGGGCATTGCCGGAACAACGGCCGAATTGAAATTTTCATTATAAGGCACATCGACAGGTTCGCAAACCAGTACGCTTTCCGTTTCCGCCGGCCTTGCAATAGTGTTTGTTTGGGCGGCAAGCTGTTTTGCCAGTATTTCCGAAGACGGTCGTTGGCTTTGTGCCATGCCGAATACCGGAATCAATAATGCAAAGAGTAATTTTTTGTTCATGGATTTTAGTTTTTTGGTACCTAAAAATAGAAAATTGAAAACAACATCGGCAAAAATTTCGTCAAACGGCAAATATTTCCGACGCGTGCGGCGGGATGCGCTTCGAAAAGCTGTCGAAAGATTAGAGCTTTTTGATGACATACGTCACGATGCCCCAAATCAGAAAACGATTTTCTTCCGTGATCTTAATCGGGGAATAGTTCGGATTTTCGGGCATGAGCCACAATCCGTCCTTTTTGAGTGCGATGCGTTTGACGGTAAATTCGTCGTCGATAAAACAAATCGCGATCGAGCCGTTTTTGGCTTCGAGACTGCGGTCTACGACTAGAACATCCTTGTCGTCGATTCCGGCGCCGGTCATCGAATTGCCGTCGACTTTGATGTAAAACGTCGCGAGCGGATTTTCGGAAAGCGCCTTGTTCAGATCGATGCTGGTTTCCATGAAGTCCAATGCCGGCGACGGGAAACCGGCCGATACGCCGTGGTCGAAATACGGAATGCGGACATCGCTGTTTTCTTCGGTATGGAAAAACGTCAGCTTTTTCATCGACATTTTACGGTCAGGATTTCGTCGAATTTCGTCGTATACCTCGGGGACAATCGTTCCTGTTTCATGTTCCAGGTCTTGCCGTCCTGCGCACCGAGCCTTACCATTCGGGTACCTTGCTTTTTGTTGACATGGTCGATGGCCTGCATCAGCGCGAGGTGTTTCGGATTTTCGTCCTCGAACAAGTTGAACTGTTTTTCATCTTCACGGGAAAGTTGTGTAACGAATACGCCGGCGCGTTTGAAGAGTTCGCCCTGATTTTCGGCAAAGAGCTTTTCGAGGATCTTTATCGCGGTATTTACGATCGTCAGCGTCGAATTGGTCGCAAAAGACAGCGTCACGGAATCCTGATAATACATTTTCGTATGTGCCGTTTTGTGCTCCATCGTGCCGAGTAGGACCACGACGGTCTGGCAACACGATTTTTGTGTACGGAGCTTTTCGGCGCAGACCGAGGCAAAGGTCGAGACGCGTTCGCGCAACGGATCGAAATCCTTGAGTTTTTGCGGAAAACTCCGCGTGACGGCTATGCTTTTCTTATTGATGCTTTCCTCAAGCTCCAAAACCGGTTCGCCTTTGAGCTCTTTGACCAATCGGAGTCCGGTAACGCCCATCATGCCTTTGATCCAGGTTTCGTGCATCGGATCGGTGAAATCGAGCGCCGTCTTGATGCCGCGCGCGTGCATTTTCTTTTTCATGCGGTAACCGATGCCCCAGACGTTTTCGATTTGCGTCCATTTTAGCGCTTTGATTCGTTTCTCATCCGAATCAATTACATAAACGCCGCCCGTTTCCCCGGGAAATTTCCGCGCGATTTTATTGGCGACTTTAGACAGCGCCTTGGTTGGCGCAATACCGACGCATACGGGGATGCTGAGCCATTGCCGGATCCGCGATTTAATTTCCGTTCCGTATGCTGTAAAGTCGTCATTCGGAATCGGGACGCCGTCGAAATTGAGAAATGCCTCGTCGATGCTGTACACTTCGATATGCGGTGTAAACTGCCCGAGGATTTTCATGACGCGCTCGCTCAAATCGCCGTACAGCGGATAATTCGAGGAAAAAACATGTACCTTGTGTTCTTTAAGCATGTCACGGACCTTGAATTCCGGTGCGCCCATCGGTACGCCGAGCGCACGGGCTTCGTCGCTGCGCGAAATGATGCAGCCGTCATTGTTGGAAAGTACGGCAATGGGTTTACCCACGAGTTCCGGCCGGAAAAGCCGCTCGCAGGAAGCATAGAAATTGTTGCAGTCGACCAGTGCGTACATAAGGCAAATTTAGTCGATTGCGCGAAAAATTGCCTTTCAGAAAAGTTAATGTTGAAAAGTTGGTCGCGAATTTCCAAATAAATTATCCGAGCAAATCGGTAATGACAGACGGAAAAAAGCCCATGGCGAGGTTCAGGAGAATCGCAAGCACGGCTACGGCATAATACGCGAACGGGACCGGGTTTTTTTCTTCTGCGGAATCTTTGGTATACATCGCCAGGATCAGCTTGAAATAGTAACCTACGCTGACGATCGAATTCACGACGCCGAAAATCACGATGGCCAGGTAACCGCCTTCAATGGTTTGGGTAAAGAGCATGAATTTAGCGAAAAACCCGGCAAAAATAGGAATACCGGCCATCGACAGAAGCGAACATGTCAGGATTGCGGCCAATAGCGGATTGGTTTTTCCGAGACCGTTGAAGTTGACGATGTCTTCATTGTCCTTGCCTTTGCAAACGTAAATCAAAACGGCGAACGCGGCAATGCCCGAAAGCGCGTAGGCGGCAGCATAATACAGCAGCGTCCCGGCCGATTCTGTCAGGTTCAACAGGAACATCAGCATGAAGCCGGCGTGTGAAATCCCGGAAAACGCGAGCATCCGCTTGACGTTTTGCTGGCGCAAAGCCATGAAGTTGCCGACGGTCATCGACAGGACCGAAACCACGGCAATAGTCGCCTCGAACGGAAACTGGATGTTGGCGTTCATGCCTTTGACGAGCTTGTAAAGTGCGGCCATCGCGACGACTTTCGCAAGCGTGCTCATCATCGCGGTAGTCAGCGACGGCGAACCTTCGTATACGTCGGGGGCCCAGAAATGAAACGGAGCGGCAGCAATCTTGAACAACATCCCGATGACCATCATCGCAAGCCCGATATAAAACCATTGAGGGATCAGGTCGGATGTCGAAAGTTCGTAAATCTCGGCGATGTCGAACGAACCGGTCGCGCCGTAAATCAGGCAAATGCCGAACAAGATGATTCCCGAAGCGAACGAGCCCATCAGGAAATATTTCATTCCCGCTTCGTTGCTTTTTAGGCTTAAGCGGTTGCTCGCTGCCAAAACATACAGCGAAATCGAGAGTATTTCAATCCCAAGAAAGAACATCGACAGGTTGCCGAACGAAACCATCGCAACAGCGCCTGCAAGAAGGAAAACTTTTATCGCGATGAAATCGGAGAGCTTTTTTGGGTGTTCCTTGTAAAAATCGCCGCTGAGCGCGACCAGGAAAATCGTCAGGACGATGAACAGCGCCGAGAAGGCCATCGAGAAATGGTTCATCGCGATCATATTGTTGTAAAAACTTTTGCCGACGTTGAATTCGGCGACGGTCAGTCCGAGAACGGCCACCAAACCGGCCACCGTAAAAGGCACGATCGCTTTCCTGAAATTAAGGATTTCAAACAAGAGGCACAAAACGCCCAATCCGGTAATCGCTATTAATGTGTTCATTATTGTGTTATCGTATTAACCGTTATACCGGTTTATGTTTTCTAAAATACCTTCGATGCTCGGCGTGACGAGTTCGGTGATCGGGTTGGTGTAAAACCCGAAAACCAGCAAAACCGCGATGATGATAGTCAAAGTCAGTCCTTCCTGGAACGTCACGTCGGCAAACGGCCGGGTATTGGCTTCTCCGAGCATGACGTTTTGGAACATCCGGAGCATGTAGACCGCGCCGAGTATGATCGTCAAACCGCCCAAAACGGCAAATACCATATTGATTTGCGAGAGGCTGAACAAGACCATGAATTCGCCGACGAAATTGAATGTCGAAGGCAACGCGACCGAAGCCAATACCAGAATCAGGAACATCGAGGCGAACTTCGGCGACTGGATGCGGATGCCGCCCATATCCGAAATCGTGCGGGTTTCGTACCGACGGTAAATGATTTCGGCGACGAAAAACAACCCGACGATCACAAAACCGTGCGCAATCATCTGCAACACCGCGCCGACCATTCCGTCAACGGTTAAGGTGTAACAACCTGCGGCAATCAGCCCGACGTGCGCCAGCGACGAATAAGCCAGCAGTTTTTTGAGGTCTTTCTGGCGCAGCGCGACGATCGATCCGTAAATTACGCCTGCGATACCGACAGCCAACAGGATTTTCATCCAGGCCATAGCGGCAACGGGCGCGATCGGCAACTGCCAGCGCAAAATGCTGTACAATCCCATTTTAAGCATGATTCCCGAAAGCAGCATCGTGCCGACGGTCGGCGCTTTTTGATAAACCGAAGCCTGCCAGGTGTGAAACGGAATCAGCGGAATCTTGATTGCATAAGCGGCAAAAAAGGCGAGGAACGTCCAGTATTGTTCGCGTTCGGTGAGCACGACGCGGCTCAGGTCGTCAACTAGGAAACTTCCTGTTTTCTGGTATAGATAGGCAAAACCCGCCAGCATGAACAGCGATCCGGCAAAAGTATAGATGAAGAATTTGACGACGGCTTTTTTGCGCGCTTCGGCATCGCCGTTGCCCCAAAGCAGTGCGATGAAATAAATCGGAACCAATGCGAGTTCCCAGAAAATGTAATACAAAAGTCCGTCGGATGCGAGGAACGTACCGCACATCGCAAAAGCCATGAACAGGATCAAACCGTAAATTGATCGCGCGTTTTTGAACTCTTTCCCAAACGACGAATAAATAATGATCGGGATTAAAGCCGTAGTCAGCAAGACCATCGCAAGCGACAGCCCGTCGCCGCGGAACGCCAGATGGATTTCCGGGTTTGAAATCCACAATCTCGAAAAATTGATATCGGCTTTGTTGTTGAAACTGCAGAGCAAGGCAACCGACTCGGCAAACGCGGCCAATGCGGTCAAAAGCGCCACTTTCGGCGCCCATTTGTCGCCGCTGAAATAGGTGGCAAACGCCCCGAGTAAAAGAATAATCAATATATAAGTTACATCCATCAGGTAAAGATTATTGTGCCAGGAATAAATAAGTCAAAATACAGCAAACGCCCAGTACGAAGGCAAAAAGATAATAGCCGATGCTTCCGTTTTGCGTATAGCTGGCACGCTGGCCGATCGCGTTGGCGGCTTTTCCCCAACCGTAAACGAAACGGGAAAGCGCTGTTTCGAGCGTGTCGCGGAAAAAACGCGAGAGTGCGTGCAGCGGTTTTACGAAAAGCGCGTCGTAGATTTCGTCGATGTAATATTTGTTGTAAAGCACTTTGGTGAATCCGGTGATGTTTTCATCCGGTTCCGGCAGCTCCGATTTTTTGATGTATTTCGCATAAGCGATACCGATTCCGATGAGTGCGCCGATCGTTGCCACGGCCATCAGCGAATATTCCATAGTACCCAAATGATGCGCTTCGCCGGCTTTTTCACCGAACAAAGGCGCAAGATAATTGTTGAGCCAACTGTTTCCCGGAAGGCTGATTGCGCCGCCGATGGCAGCAAGAACCGCCAATACGACAAGCGGGAATGTAATCAATGCAGGACTTTCGTGCAAATGGTGTTTTTGCTCGTCGGTACCGCGGAAATTTTTGTAGAACGTGAGATACATCAACCGGAACATATAAAAAGCGGTCAGGATCGAAGCGAGCGATCCGATAACCCAAAGCGTTTTGTTGTGTTCGAAGGTGACCATCAAAATCTCATCTTTCGACCAGAAGCCGGCCAGTGGGAAAATTCCGGAAATCGCAAGCGAAGAAACGAGCATTGTAATGAACGTGATCGGCATGGCCTTACGCAGACCTCCCATTTTCCGCATGTCCTGCTCGCCGTGCAATGCGTGAATAACCGACCCCGAACCGAGGAACAAACAAGCTTTGAAGAACGCGTGCGTGATTACGTGGAAAACGGCAACCTGATAAGCGCCGCAGCCCAAAGCAAGGAACATCAACCCCAATTGTGAAACAGTCGAATAAGCCAATACTTTCTTGATATCGTTCTGTACCAATCCGATCGTTGCGGCAACCAAAGAGGTAACCGCGCCGATTACGGCAATTACGGTCTGGATTTCAGGCGCGAGGTTGAACAGGAAATGCATCCGCGTGACCATGAAAATACCCGCAGTTACCATCGTCGCGGCATGGATGAGCGCAGAAACCGGAGTCGGTCCGGCCATTGCATCGGGAAGCCAGGTATAGAGCGGGATTTGCGCCGATTTTCCGCAGGCACCGATGAACAACGCCAAAGCCGCGGCGCCAAGCCAATAGGCATCGGCATTTCCGGCCATAATAGCGTGCTTCATCTGGGCGTAATCGAGCGAATGGAATAGAATGGCGAGGATGAAAATCCCGACCAAAAAGCCCAAATCGCCGATGCGGTTCATGATGAACGCTTTCTTCGCGGCGTTGTTGTAATCACGGTTTTTGTACCAGAACCCGATCAACAAATAGGAGCAAAGCCCGACGCCTTCCCAGCCGATGAACATCACCAAAAGGTTGCTGCCTACGACAAGCGTAATCATGAAAAACACGAACAGGTTCAGGTAAGCGAAGAATTTGTTGAGGTTTTCGTCGTCGTGCATGTAGCTGATCGAGTACAAATGGATCAGCGATCCGATTCCGGTCACAAACAGCAGCCACAGCAAAGACAACTGATCGAGCAATATCCCGAAATCGACTTTGAAGTTGTGGAACGAAATCCAGTCGAAAAGCGAAACCGCAATCGGTTTACCCGTTGCCGAAACCTCGAGAAAGAACTTTAACGTAACCAAAAAGGAAACGACAACCGCAAGGGTTCCGATCCAGCCCGAAACGTTCCGGCTGACGGATTTCCCGAAAAACACATTGAATAAAAACCCAATGAACGGCGCTAATAGTAGGAGTAAAATCAAGTTCGTATCCATCCGGGATTATCCTTTTAAATTTTTCAAATTGTCAATATCGATCGAGCTCAGGTTCCGGAACACGGCAACCAATATCGCCAGCCCGACGGCAACTTCCGCAGCGGCGACCGCCATCGAGAAGAATACGAAAACCTGTCCCTGCGCATCCTGATGATAGGTCGAAAACGCGACGAACAACAGGTTCACGGCATTGAGCATGATTTCGATCGACATGAACATGATGATTGCATTCCTTCTGTACAATACCCCGAAAACGCCGATGCAGAACAGCAGCGCCGAGAGGAAGATATAATTTTCGATACCGATTTGTCCTAATATATTTTGCATCACTTCATCTGTTTTTCTTTCTTAGACAATAGCACCGCGCCGATCATCGCAACCAAAAGCAGGATCGAAGCGAACTCGAACGGCACCATGAAACCTTCCTTGTCGTCGAGCAACACCTGGCCGAGTTTTTTGATCGATTGGTAATCTTCGCCCGAAACAGTATATACCGCATCGACGGTCTGCTGCGCCTTGACGAATGCCGCGATCAGCACCAAGGCGAAAAGGCAGAACGACACGGTTGCCGCGAGCTTGGTCAGCAGCGGTTTGTGCGGCTCGTCTTCCTTGTTGAGGTTCATGAGCATGATCGTAAAGAGGAACAGGACCATGATCGCTCCGGCGTAAACGATGATGTGCACAATGGCCAGGAACTGCGCGTTGAACATCAGGTAATGCCCGGCAATCGAGAAGAAACAGATCACGAGATAAATCGCGCTGTGGATCGGGTTCTTGCTGACGATCGTCAAAAACGCCGTGGCCAAAGTCACTGCCGATAAAATGTAGAAAAGTATCAGTAGATTCATGCCTTAATTTTTTGTGTTGGCGATCGCCATTTCAAGCGGCATCACCAGTTTGTCTTTTCCGTAAATGAAGTCCTCACGGTCGTAATACGAATTCACGAGCACTTTCGACTTGGTCAGGTAAATCGCCTGTTTCGGGCACGCTTCCTCGCACAATCCGCAGAAAATGCAGCGCAGCATGTTGATTTCGTAAATCGAGGCGTATTTCTCTTCGCGGTACAGATGCTTTTCTTCCGGAAGGCGTTCCTCGGCTTTCATCGTAATCGCTTCGGCGGGGCAGGAAAGCGCACACAATCCGCAGGCGGTACAGCGTTCGCGGCCTTCGTCGTCGCGCATCAGCATGTGTTGGCCGCGCCAGACCGGCGCCATTTCTCTTATTTGTTCCGGATACTGGATCGTCGCTTTTCGCGTAAACAAGTGCCCGATCGTAATCCAAAGCCCTTTGACGATCGCCACCAGGTACAGCCGTTCCCAAAACGTCATTTCCTTATTGGAAACCTGCTTTTTTCTTCCGGATAATGAAATAGTTTCTATCGACATTTTTTTATTTTTTTGGGAGCTGTTCCGGCTTTCCGCTGTATCTTTTGCTTCGTCGCCTCGCAAAAGGATGCCGCTTCAATCCGGGCTAACTGCCGTATTATCTTATTTAAAGGCCAAAAGGCAAATTCCGGTAATCACGATATTCAATATCGACAACGGAATCAAAATCTTCCAGCCCAGGTTCATCAATTGGTCATACCGGAAACGCGGAATCGTCCAACGCACCCACATAAAGAAAAAGATGAAAAAGCACAATTTCGCGAACAAGGCCAGAATTCCCAGAACGTTCGCGATGTTTACGCCCCAGTGCGATTCGGCCCAACCCATGCCCGGATAATTGTATCCGCCGAAGAACAACACGGCGATGATCGTCGACGAGATGAACATGTTCGCGTATTCGGCAAACAGGTAAAAGCCCATTTTCATCGAAGAATATTCGGTGTGGTAACCGCCGATCAGTTCGCTTTCGCATTCGGCGAGGTCGAACGGCGTACGGTTGGTCTCGGCAAACGCGCAAATCAGGAAAATCAGGAACGAAAGCGGTTGGTAAATCACGTTCCAATGCCAGCCGTGCTGCTGGATCGAGATTTCCTTCAGGCTCAAGGTTCCGGTCATCATCAAGAGTGCGATCATCGACAAGCCCATCGCGACTTCGTACGAAACCATCTGCGAGGCCGCACGAACGGCGCCCATCAGCGAGAATTTGTTGTTCGAGGCCCAGCCGCCGATCATGATGCCGTAAACCCCGACCGATACGACCCCGAAAATATAAAGCAGCGAAACGTCGATGTCCGTTGCCTGTAAAATCACCGTTCGTCCGCCGATCACCAGATGATCGCCCCACGGAATCACGGCGCTGGTCATGAGCGCCGTGCTCATAGCGATCGCAGGCCCGACGACGAACAGGAAACGGTTGGGCGTGTTCGGGAAAAATTCTTCTTTGGAAAACAGTTTCAGTCCGTCGGCAAGCGGTTGGAGCAATCCCCAGACGCCGGCGCGGTTCGGCCCGATCCGGTCCTGCAAAAATGCCGCGACTTTGCGCTCGGCCCAGGTCGAATACATCGCCATGACCATCGTGATCGCGAAAACGACCGTGATCACGACGCTTTTTTCTATAATTAACGCGCTATCCATTTTTGATGTCTATTTTATTGCCGTCGATTCCTTCGTTGTAATCGATCTCGGTCATGCTGATTTTCTTGCGGTCCTGGTCGCGTCCCAAAAGAATATTCTTCTCGGTCGCGATTTCGACCTTATCAAGTTTTCTCGTGTAATTGTTCTGGTTGATGACCGAATCCTTTTCGAATTCGCGCGGCCCTTCTATCACCCAATCGTTGACGTCCTTGTGGTCGAAACGGCATTCGTTGCAGATGAATTCCTCGACTTCGTGGTATTCGTCCTTTCTTCCGGTAACCCGTTGGATTTCGTCGCCGAACATCCAGACCGTCGTTTTCCCGCAGCATTTGTCGCAATTGCGGTGCGCGTTGTACGGTTTGTTGAACCAGACGCGCGATTTGAAACGAAACGTCTTGTCGGTCAATGCGCCTACCGGGCAAACGTCGATCATGTTCCCGGAAAATTCGTTGTCGATCGCTTTCGAGATGCAGGTCGAAATATTCGAATGGTCGCCGCGGTCCATGACGCCGTGAACGCGGTTGTCGGTGAGTTGGTCGGCCACCATGACGCAACGGTAGCACAAAATGCAGCGGTTCATGTGCAATTGGATGTTCGGCCCGATGTTCTCCGGCTCGAACGTCCTTTTCTCCTCGATAAAGCGCGTCTTCGCTTTTCCGTGCTTGAAACTGAGGTTCTGCAGATCGCACTCGCCGGCCTGGTCGCAAACCGGACAGTCCAGCGGATGGTTGATCAGCAAAAATTCGGTCACCGATTTCCGCGCTTCCTCAACCCGTTCGGACGATTTGCTGTTGACTTCCATGCCGTCCATACAGCCCGTGACGCACGATGCCATAAGCTTAGGCATCGGTCTCGGATCGGCTTCGCTTCCTTTGGAAACTTCGACCAAACAGCAACGGCATTTTCCGCCGCTTCCTTTTAATTTCGAATAATAGCACATGGCCGGCGGAACCGATTCCCCGCCGATCATACGCGCAGCCTGAAGGATCGTTGTTCCCGGTTCTACGTCGATGCTTTGTCCGTCTATGGTTACTTTCATAATATTTTGTCGTTGGTGACTGGTCTTTGGTCGTTGGATTAATCCGCTAACCGCAAACCGGCAACTTTAAACTGTAACTTTCGCTACAAGGTGTTTTACTTTTTCGAATGGTTCGTGCACAAAATGGTCACGATTTTTAATTTTCTCAGGGAAACGCACGTGGTATTCAAACTCGTCCCTGAAATGGCGGATCGCAGCAGCCACAGGCCACGCAGCGGCATCGCCGAGAGGACAAATCGTATTTCCTTCAATTTTTCTTTGGATGTCCCAAAGCAATTCGATGTCTTCCTCGCGTCCGTGGCCGTTCTCAATCCGGTGCAGGATTTTCTCGAGCCAGCCCGTTCCCTCGCGGCACGGCGAACATTGCCCGCAGCTTTCGTGATGATAAAACCTTGCGAAGTTCCATGTATTTCTGACAATGCAGGTCGTGTCGTTGTAAACGATAAATCCGCCCGAGCCGATCATTGAGCCTGAAGCAAAACTACCTTCGCTCATGGATTCGTACGACATCAATCGTTCGTCGCCCGCAGCGGTTTTGTAAATCAGGTTGGCCGGCAAAATCGGTACGGACGAGCCGCCTGGAACCAGCGCTTTCAGTGGGCGATCGTCAATCATACCGCCGCAATATTCATCCGAATTGATGAAATCGTAAACGGAAATTCCGAGTTCGATCTCATACACGCCCGGTTTTTTGATATGGCCGGAAGCCGAAATGAGTTTCGTTCCCGTCGATTTTTCGGTTCCGATTTTCGCATATTCGGCACCGCCGTTGAGAATCATCCACGGCACGGCCGAAATCGATTCGACGTTGTTCACCACGGTCGGGTTCGCCCACAATCCGCTGATGGCCGGAAACGGCGGCTTGATGCGCGGATTGCCGCGTTTGCCTTCGAGCGACTCGATCAGCGCGGTTTCCTCGCCGCAGATGTAAGCGCCGGCGCCGACATGGACGTACAAATCCAGGTCGTATCCTGTTCCCAATATATTTTTCCCGAGAAATCCGGCAGCATACGCTTCCTTGATTGCTTTTTCGAGGATTTTGTAAACCCACATGTATTCGCCGCGGATGTAGATGTACGACAAATGCGCTTCAAGTGCAAAACTCGAAACGATCATGCCTTCGATCAGCAAATGCGGGATGTATTCCATTAAGTAGCGGTCCTTGAACGTTCCCGGTTCCGACTCGTCGGCGTTGCAGACCAAATGGCGTGGCTTTCCTGATTTCTTGTCGATGAAACTCCATTTCATTCCCATCGGGAAACCGGCGCCACCGCGACCTTTCAATCCGGAAGTTTTCACTTCGTTGACGATTTCGTCGGGTGTCATCGTTTTCAGGGCTTTTTCGACCGACGCATAACCGCCTTCACGGCGATAAACTTCATAGGTCTTGATGCCGGGAACGTTGATCTTGTCTAATAAAATTTGCTTACCCATTATTATCCGCGTTGTAATAAAGGTTGATTTTTCCGTCTTTGCAATCGGCGATGAGCTGATCGATTTTTTCCTTGGTCAGATGTTCCTTGAACGAATCGCCCAACTGCATCATCGGGGCATAACCGCAGGCACCAAGGCATTCCACGCCACGGACTTCGAACATTCCGTCCGGAGTCGGCTCGCCGATCCCGACGCCGAGTTTATTGCAGGTATAATCCATCAAATCCTCAACACCGCGGGTCGCGCAGCATGAAGTCTGGCAAAATTCGAACATGTATTTCCCGATCGGACGCCGGTTGTACATCGTATAAAACGACACGACTTCGTAAACCTCGACCGGTAAAATCCCGATGATTTCGGCGACCTTGTCCATGAGCTCAATCGACAGCCAGTTGTCGTGCGCGTCCTGGACGTCGTGCAGTATCGGCAAGAGCGCCGATTTGCGCTTGTCGTCCGGATAGTGGCTCAAAAGCTCGTTGATCCGGGCCATCAGCGCATCGGTGATGTTGATTTCCTGTTTGATGATGTTGTATGAATGGTGTTCCATATCCAATAGTTAAGCGTCGAGCTCGCCCGCAATCACGTTGAGGCTCGACAATATGACAATCGCGTCCGAAAGCAATGCGCCTTTGATCATTTCCGGATACGCCTGATAATAAATGAAGCACGGCCTGCGGAAATTCAGTCGATACGGCGTGCGGCTTCCGTCGGTAACCAGGTAAAAGCCCAACTCGCCGTTTCCGCCTTCGACGGCGTGATACACTTCTGAAACCGGCACCGGCACTTCGCCCATGACGATTTTGAAATGGTAAATCAGCGCTTCCATGTTGTTGTAAACATCTTCTTTCGGCGGCAGATAATAATCGGGAACGTCGGCGTGGTACGGGCCTTCGGGCATTTTGGCCAGCGCCTGGCGGATGATGCTCAGGCTTTCCCAGACTTCGGCGTTGCGGACGCAGAAACGGTCGTATGTATCGCCCGATTTCCCGACGGGAACGACGAAATCGAAATCTTCATAAGACGAATACGGCTGTGCGACACGAACGTCATAATCGACGCCGGCTGCGCGCAGGTTCGGTCCGGTGAATCCGTACTGGACGGCTTTTTCGGCAGAGATCGGCCCGACATTAACCGTACGGTCGATGAAAATCCGGTTGCGTTCGAACAGGTTTTCGAATTCTTTCCAGGCCGGCGGGAATTCTTCGAGAAATTTGTCGAGCTTGTCAAAAGCAGCCTGGCTCCAGTCGCGTTCAAATCCGCCGATCCGGCCCATGTTGGTCGTCAACCGCGCGCCGCAGATTTCCTCATAAATCTCATAGACTTTTTCACGGAACTGGAACACGTACAAAAATCCGGTATAGGCACCGGTATCGACGCCGAGGATCGAATTGCAAATTAAGTGATCCGTAATCCGCGCCAATTCCATGACAATGACACGTAAATACTGTGCACGTTTCGGGACTTCGACGCCGAGGAGTTTCTCGACGGTCATCCACCAGCCCATGTTGTTGATCGGCGAGGAGCAATAGTTCATCCGGTCGGTGAGCGGCGTGATCTGGTAAAACGGCCGGTTTTCGGCAATTTTCTCAAACGCGCGGTGAATGTATCCGACGGTCGGTTCGGCTTCGAGAATCCGTTCGCCGTCCATCAGCAGGATGTTCTGGAAAATCCCGTGCGTGGCCGGATGCGTCGGCCCGAGGTTCAGGATCGAAAGCTCGCTTCCGTCCTCGTTGAGCCGTTGTTTTATAATTTCAGCATATCGATGCTCCGGTGGTAATAAGAGGTCTGACATATCTGGGAATTATATTTTATTGTTTGGGAATGGCTCGGAAAGCGGCTGGTTTTCGGCCGTCCTTCCGAAGAAACGATCGTCCTTGTCAGTGCGGCCGCTGTCTTCCATCGGGAATTCTTTGCGCATTGGGAACGAAATCATCTCGTCCATGTTTAGAATCCTTTTGAGTTGCGGATGTCCGATAAAATTGACGCCGTAAAAATCATACGTCTCGCGTTCCATCCAGTTCGCGCACAGGAAAATGTTGCAGGCCGTCTTGATTTCCGGATTTTCGCCGTTGATGTAGGCTTTGATGCGGATCCTGACGTTGTCGATCCAGTTGTGCAGATGGTATACAATGGCGAATTGCCTTTCCAATTCGTTGTCCGGATAATGGATCGCGCATAGCGAAGTCAGGAAATTGAACCGCAGCGTTTCGTCGTTCTTGAGAAACAACAGGATCGCCGTGATTTTGTCGGCCGAGACTTCAAAAGTGAAAATGTCTTTGGCAGGATCGAAATGAAAGACATCGTTGCCGAAAGCAGCGATGAGTTTGTCCTGGATTACGGTAGTTTCCAATGCCATTACTTGATGTTATAAGAGGCCAGTAATTCCTTGTATTCCGGCGAGCTTCTTCGTCTTACCGATTCGCTTTTGACCAGTTCCTGCAGTTTCATGACGCCTTCGACGATCTGCTCGGGACGCGGCGGGCAGCCCGGGACGTAAACATCCACGGGAATAACTTTATCGATGCCCTGCAGAACGGAATACGTATCGAAAATTCCGCCCGAACACGCGCACGCGCCGACCGAAATCACCCAGCGCGGTTCCGACATCTGTTCGTAAACCTGGCGCAGGATCGGGGCCATTTTTTTGGAAATCGTTCCCATGACCATCAGCATGTCGGCCTGTCTCGGCGAGAAGCTGACGCGCTCCGACCCGAAACGGGCCAGATCGTAATGCGAAGCCATGGTCGCCATGAATTCGATACCGCAGCATGAAGTCGCAAACGGCAGCGGCCAGAGTGAATTGGCGCGCGCAAGCCCGACGACATCGCTGAGTTTGGTCGCGAAAAATCCTTCGCCTGAATAGCCTTCGGGCGCGTCGACCATATTTGTTTTTGAGTTACTCATAATCAATTTAATTTTTAGATTCAGATAAGACCAGAACGAAAATAAATTCTTAAATCTTCATCGTTAAATCATAAAATTCAGTTATTCCCATTCCAGTGCGTTCTTCTTGATGATGTAGAAGAACCCGACCAGCAGCAAAGCCATAAAGATGACCATCTTGACCATGCCTTCCATGCCCAAAGCCCTGAAGTTGATTGCCCAAGGATAAAGGAAAATCACCTCGACGTCAAAGAGGACGAACAAAATGGCGACGAGAAAATATTTTACTGAAAACGGAATCCTTGCGTTTCCTACGGATTCGATTCCGCATTCGAAGTTTTTATCCTTGTTGGCTGAGTTTCTTTTCGGGCCCAAAAACCCGGATATGATGATGGTTCCGACCACAAATCCCACAGCCAGTATGAGCTGCATGACAATTGGGAAGTAATCCGCCTGGGTGCTGTGCATACAGAAATAGTTTAAAAATAAATTAGCGACAAAGATACGCGTCAAAAATATAAAATGCAATTCAAAACCTTTTTCCTTTGCCTGAAATCGGGGCTTTCCGCCTAATTTTTAATCAATATAAATAAGGTGTTTCAAGTACTGATTTTCAGGTATAAAAAAACGCCCCGTTTTGCGGCGGGACGTTTGTTCTGGATAACAAAATCTGTATATGTCTTAAGCTTCCAATGGAGTTACCTGTGCGGCAACTTTACCTTTTCTGCCTTCTTCTTCTTCATAACTTACTCTGTCTCCTTCGCGGATTTCCTCCACTTTCAGACCTGACGCGTGAACGAAAATGTCTTTTCCTGTTTCCGCATCCGTAATGAATCCGTAACCTTTTGATTCATTGAAAAATTTAACTGTACCTGTACGCATTGTAATTGGGATAATAATTTATAATGCGACAAATGTAACCTTTAAACCGACATAAAAAAGGGTTTTGTTAAAAAAATTGAAAAATTTCTGCAATTTTCCGACGTGCGATCCGCAAGCTAACTATAACAGGCTGAACCGCTTTTCCGAAATGCTCAGCGCCGAATAGACCAGCAGCAGCGATGCCGCAAGGGTGAAGAATATAATCCCGTAACCGATCGCATAAAACCACACCGGAATCGCAATGCCCGTCGGCACATCCATGTCCTGGGCAGACGAAAGCAAAAACGCCGCGCCGATATATAAAGTAACGAAACCGGTCACTGCGCCGAAAAGCAGCGAAACAATTCTTTTGGGAATCAAAAGCGGCAGGCAGGACAAGGCAAGCCCGACGAAACAGCTCCAGGAAACGACATGATAGTACGCGTCGAAACCGATATACAAGATTGAAAGCAGGATGAACCAGCCCGATCCGATCCGTCGGGCGCGTTTGGTTTTCTTTTGGGAGAGGTTTTGTTCCATAAAAAAGGCGTTAATTTTAGTAACGCCTTTTCCGGTGGATTATTTTATGTCGAGCCTGATGCTGAGCTCGTCCAACTGCGCGTTATCGATTGCGGAAGGCGCGTCGATCATCACGTCGCGGCCCGAATTGTTTTTCGGGAATGCGATGAAATCGCGGATGGTTTCCTGTCCGCCCAAAATCGCTACCAAGCGGTCGAGCCCGAAAGCCAAACCTCCGTGCGGCGGAGCGCCGAATTGGAACGCATCCATCAGAAAACCGAACTGGTTGCGCGCTTCTTCTTCCGAAAAACCAAGGTATCTGAACATCAGCTGCTGCGTCGCCTTGTCGTGGATCCGGATCGATCCGCCGCCGATCTCGTTGCCGTTCAAAACCATGTCGTAAGCGTTCGCGCGGACTTTTCCGGGATCGGTTTCCAGGAGCGCCATATCTTCGGGCTTTGGCGAGGTGAACGGATGGTGCATCGCGTGCCAGCGGTTGCTTTCTTCGTCTTTTTCGAGCAGCGGAAAATCGACGACCCAAAGCGGCGCGAATACTTCCGGGTTTCTCAGGCCGAGACGTGTCGCGAGTTCCATACGCAAAGCGCTGAGCTGCGCCCTTGTTTTATGGGCCGGACCCGAAAGCACGAAAATCATGTCGCTGGGTTTCGCTTCGGTCGCATCTGCCCATTTTTGCAGATCGTTTTGGTCGTAAAATTTGTCGACCGAAGATTTAAACGTCCCGTCTTCGTTGCACTTGACGTAAACCATACCGCTGGCGCCGACTTGCGGACGCTTTACCCATTCGATCAGCGCGTCGATTTCCTTACGCGTCATTTCGCCGCATTTTGGCGCTGCGATCCCGACGACGAGCTCGGCCGAATTGAATACGCCGAAATCCTTATGTTTCGCCACATCGTTGAGTTCGCCGAATTTCATATCGAAACGGATATCCGGCTTGTCGTTGCCATAAGTTTTCATCGCCTCGTCATAAGTCATCCGCGGGAATTTTTCGACGTCGATGCCTCTGAGTTTTTTCAATAAATGTTTGGTCAAGCCTTCAATGACATTGAGGATATCCTCCTGTTCGATGAACGACATTTCGCAGTCGATCTGGGTAAATTCGGGCTGACGGTCGGCGCGGAGATCTTCATCGCGGAAACATTTCACGATCTGGAAATACTTGTCGATCCCGCCAACCATCAAGAGTTGCTTGAAGGTTTGCGGCGATTGCGGAAGCGCGTAAAACTGGCCCTGGTTCATCCTGGAGGGAACGACGAAATCGCGTGCGCCTTCCGGAGTCGATTTGATCAGGACAGGCGTTTCGATTTCGCAAAAATCGAGATCGGAAAGGTATTTCCGGACTTCCATCGCGACTTTGTGGCGGAACAAAAGCGCATTGCGGACGGGATTTCTGCGGATGTCGAGATAACGGTATTTCATGCGGATGTCTTCGCCGCCGTCGGTTTCGTCTTCGATCGTAAATGGCGGCAATAGCGCGGCATTCAATATGTTCAGTTCCGAAACCAGGATTTCGATGTCTCCGGTCGGGATATTCTTGTTTTTTGATTCGCGTTCGATGACGATGCCCTTGACCTGGATCACGAATTCGCGTCCGAGTGTTTTCGAGAGCTCAAAAACCGCTTTGTCGGTGCGCGCCTCGTCGAAAATAAGCTGCGTGATTCCGTAGCGGTCGCGTAGATCGACCCAGTTTACGAATCCTTTGTCACGCGATTTCTGGACCCAGCCGGCAAGCGTTACTTCCGAATTTACATGCGCGGCATTCAACTCGCCGCAGTTATGGCTTCTGTACATCGTCAAAAATTTTGGGCAAATTTAAACAGTAATTGTGAATCTGCACGGTTAATGCCGAATTAAAATACATCAAATCCAAAAAAGCGGTACATTTGATTTCACTCTAAAATAAACAACATGAAAAAACTACTCTTTTTTCTTCTGCTGGCTTCGGCGACCCTATCAGCACAGACTGATGTGGTGAAGTTATCGGGCAAGATCGCAAACCCGAACAGCGATAAGATCACGGTCAGCGGCGGAACGCTCAAGCAGGTGATTCCGGTGGCAAAAGACGGCAGTTTCTCGGCGTCGTTTGCGGCTCCCGAAGGACTTTACCAATTTTTTGACGGCGCTGAATATACCGACATGTACCTCAAGAACGGCTTTGACCTGAACATGACTACCGATTCGGCGATGTTCGACGAGCATTTGGCCTACACCGGAAAAGGCGCGGCCGAAAACAACATCCTGGCGAAAAAATCGCTCGACGAGGAAGCGCTGGAGGAAAAAGCGATGAAACTCAAAAACGATCCCGACCCGATGAAAGTCGCGAACCTGCTCAGGGAATACAGCCAAAACCTCAAAGCAAGCATGACGGCTGCCGGCATCGATCCGGGACTTAAAAAAGCCTATGACCTAAAACTGGAGGAAAGCGCAAAACAGCAAAAGCAAATGATGGCCGAGATGCAGCAGCAAAAAGAGGCAGCGGCTAAAATGAACGGCAGTTTGTCGCCGGCTTTCGAATACGAAAACCATAAAGGCGGAAAAACAAAACTCGCCGACCTCAAAGGCAAATACGTCTATATCGATACCTGGGCGACCTGGTGCGGACCGTGCCGCGCAGAAATTCCTTATTTGCAGAAAACTGAGGAAAGCTTCAAGGGCAAGAACATAGAATTCGTCAGCATTTCGGTCGACGTAAAAAAGGACCACGACAAATGGAAAAAGTTTGTTGACGAGAAAAGCCTCGGCGGTACGCAGCTGATTGCCGACAACGATTGGAAGTCAGATTTCATCAGGGCCTACAACATCAACTCGATCCCGCGTTTCATTCTGCTCGGGCCGGACGGGAAAATCATCGATGCCGATGCGAAACGGCCTTCCGATCCTGCTTTGCAGGAACAATTGATGTCTTTGGTCAAATAACTGGAAATCAATAAAACACTATTAAAACCGGGGCTTTTGTTCCGGTTTTTATTTTTCCAATGTTAAGTTTTCATTCAATGTTACTAAATTGTTAAGTAAAAGTTTTTTTAATGTAAACTAATTGGTACATTTGTTAGGTAATCATTAAAAGCCTACAAGATGAAGAAGTATGTAACATTAGGAGTATTGCTGGTTTCAGGAGTGATCTTTTCGCAAACAACGCCAAAACTGGAAGCCCACGGAGATATGATCAAAGCCACTTATTACTACGATAACGGCAAAATCCAGCAGGAAGGTTATTTCAAGGACGGAAAACTTGAAGGAAACTGGGTTGCCTACGATATCAACGGCAACAAAAAATCGATCGGCGAATATACCAACGGGCAAAAAACCGGCAAATGGGTATTCTGGAGCGGCAACGCGCTGAGCGAAGTCGATTATTCCAACAGCAAAATCGAGAAGATCAAAACCTGGAAACAGGAAGCGATCGTAAAAAATTAAGCGGATTCATCCGGATAAATAAAGCGGCCCGAAAGCCGCTTTATTTTTTTAAATAATTATAAAATTCCAAATCCCAAACTTCATTGAAGCCTTAGGATTTGGAATTTGTTTTTTGGATTATGAAGCTTCGATTTTGGCCGAAGCATTTTTCCTATGCCTGCGGTCGCGCCACCAGTATTTGGTGCGCTTCACGAGAAAGAACATGACAGGAACCATGACCAGTGTCAACACGGTGGCATAGGTCAGTCCGAAAATGATCGTCCAGGCCAGCGGACCCCAGAAAATCACGTTGTCGCCGCCGATGAAAATTTTCGGGTTTAAGTCCGTGATTAGCGAGAAAAAGTCGAAGTTCAGTCCGATCGCCAATGGAATCAATCCCAAAACCGCCGTCAGTGCGGTCAGCAATACCGGGCGAAGCCTTGACTTTCCGGATTCGATGATGACTTCCTTGATTTCGTCGAGCGTCAAATCGTCATGCGAGGCCACTTTTTTATCGGCCACTTTTTTGTCGAGCAGCAATACGAAAAAGTCCATGAGCACGATGCCGTTCTTCACGACGATTCCGGCCAGCGAAATGATGCCCATCATCGTCATCAGGATCACGAAATCCATGTTGGCGATGACATAGCCGTAAAATACGCCGCTGAAGCTGAGCAATACCGTGAACAAAATTACGACGGTTTTCGACACCGAGTTGAACTGCAACACGATGATGATCGAAATGCCTGCCAAAGCCAGGAACAACGCGTACATCAGGAAACTTTGGTTTTTGCCTTGCTCTTCCTGGACGCCCGAAAACGAGTACGAAATGTCTTTCGGCAACTTGTAATTGGCCAGGTACGCCTGGATTTGCTTGGTAATCGCATCGGCATTGTAGCCAGTGAGGTTGTTCGAGTAAATCGTCATGACGCGCTTCTGGTTGCGTCGCTTGATCTGGTTGAACGTCGCTGTCTTTTCAGTTGTCGATACCGCCGAAATCGGCACCTGGACCGTTTGCCCGTTGTTCTGGTTCCTGAAAGTCAGCGACTGGTTGAACAGCACGCTTTCGTTCTTGCGCTGGTCTTCCTGCATCCGGATGACGATATTGTAATCGTCGTCGCCTTCCTTATAAGTCGAAATTTCCTGACCGTAAACCGAACGCCGCAGGTTCAATCCGACCTGGCTCGTCGAAACGCCGGCGCTTCCGGCGCTGACGCGATCGACTTTCACTTCGAGTTCGGGACTTTCCTTGTTGACGTCGATGTTGAGCCGCTCGATTCCCGGAATGTTTTTGCTGTTGATGAAATCGATGATTTTTTGCGCTTCCTTGAGCATTTCATCGTAATCTTTTCCGGTCAGCTGTACCGAAATAGGATAACCGGCGGCCGGGCCGTTCGCATCTTTTTCGACCGTGACTTTCGCCCCGGCAATGCCCTTGATCTTCGCGCGGATTTCCTCCAGGATGTCCGACGTATTGACGCCGCGCCGGAACTTGAATTCAGAAAAATTCACGGTCACTTTCCCTTTATACGGCGTTTCGGAAGTGTTGCCCGGATCGACGTTCGGATTGCTCGCGCCGACGCCGACCTGCGAGATGATCGATTCGGCGAGGTAATTTTCGTTGGTTTTCGGGTCGACGTATTTCTTCAGGATGTTGATGACTTGGTTCTCGACGTATCTCGTCGCCTTGTCTGTTTTCGTGATGTCGGTGCCTTGCGGATATTCGATGTAGGCGATGACCTGGTTCGGGATGTTGTCAGGAAAAAACAGCACCTGTCTTGGGAAAACGCCCACCAGAATAACCGACAGGAACAGCATCGAGATAATCGTGCCCAAAGCGATCCATGCATTGCCGCCAGTCAGGATCCGGTTCAGGAAACGCTTGTAACGCTCTTCCATCCTCGGAAAAAAACTGTGCTGGAAATCCTGCGTCCATTTGTACAGGCGCACTTTGTAAAGCCACATCAGCACCAGCGCGATGATCGACAAATGCCCGATCGCACGCGCGCCTTTCGAATCGTAAATGTTGCCGACCAACACGAAAATCACGGCCAAAGCGATAAAGATGATGCTGTATTTTTTCGCCGATTTCTTCGTTACGTTCTTGTCTTCGATGTCCATCGAGCCGCCGGTCATGGCCGCGTTGACGACCATAGCGACGAACAGCGATGCCGATAAGGTTACCGTCAGCGTGATCGGGAAGTATTTCATGAATTTGCCCATCGTTCCGGGCCAGAGCGCAAACGGCAGGAATGCCATCAGTGTGGTCGCCGTCGAGGAAATCACCGGCCAGGCAATCTCGCCGATCCCGATTTTCGACGCGTGGTAGCGGTCCATGCCTTTTTTCATGTTCGCAAACACGTTGTCCACGACCACGATGCCGTCGTCGACGAGCATTCCCAATCCCATGACCAGCCCGAAAAGCACCATCGTATTGAGTGTAAGGCCGAACATCGACAGGATCGAGAACGCCATCAGCATCGATAAAGGGATGGCCGCTCCAACGAATAGCGAGTTGCGCAAGCCCATCGTAAACATCAGGACGATCATCACGAGCATGATCCCGAAAATGATGTGGTTCGACAACTCGTCGACCTGGTGCTCGACCTTGGTCGACTGGTCGTTGGTCAGGCTGATTTTCAGGTCTTTAGGCAGATAGTTTTCCTGCGCCAACTTGATACGCTGCTTGACCTGCTCGATGGCCGAAATCATGTTCGTGTTCGAACGTTTCTTGACGTTCAGCATCACGACTTCCTTGCCGCTTTCCCGGGCGTAGGTCGTTTTTTCCTTTTCCTTGAAGCGGATGGTCGCGATGTCTTTCAGGTAAACGTTGCCGCCGTAAGATTTTACGATGACGTTTTCCAGCTCCTTCGGGTCTTTGATCTCGCCGACGACGCGGATGTTGTTGCGCGAGCCTTGCGACACGAGATTTCCGCCCGAAATCGTCATATTTTCTGCGCGCACCGCGTTCTGCACTTCGTCGTACGACACTTGCGCGGCTGTCATCTTGAAAATGTCGAGCGCGATTTCAACTTCCTTGTCGTCAACGCCGAGAATGTCCACTTTCTTGACTTCCGGGATTTCCTCGATGTCGTCCTGCAGGTCTTCGCCATATTTTTTGAGCTGTTGCGTCGTGTAATTGCCTTGCAGGTTGATGTTCAGGATCGGCACTTCTTCCGAAATGTTCAAATCGAAAACGCTCGGTTCGACCTTGCTGCCGTTGTCGAGGTTCGGCCAATCGGTGTCGGCCTTGACGACGTCGACCTTGTCCTTGACGCGGATTTTCGCCTGCTCAATCGTGACTTTGTCTTCAAATTCGACGATGATCATCCCGAAATCCTGGTACGAGCTCGACGTGATCTTGTCGACGCCGCTGATGTTCTTGAACTCTTTTTCAAGCGGCTTGACGACCAGCTTTTCGACGTCCTCGGCCGAATTTCCGGGAAAAACCGACGTGATATAAATCTTGTTCTCGATGACTTCGGGAAAGCTTTCGCGCGGCATCGTGATGTAGGCAATGACGCCCGTGATGACGATCATCGCCGTCAGGATATACACCGTGACGCGGTTTTCGACCGCCCAGCTCGAGATGCTGAATTCTTTACTTTGATGGCTCATGTGTCAGTTCTTGAGGAATTAAAAATTAACGGTCATGCCTTCGGAAAGCGTGTTCGCACCGTCGGTCACGACGATGTCGCTGGCCGAAAGCCCGCCGAGTATTTCTGTAAAGTTCCCGGCAGTTTGCCCGAGCTTGACGATCACTTTCTTGGCCGTTCCCGTATTGCCTTTGATGTTGGTCACGATATAGGCGAATTTCTGTCCTTTCGCATCTTCCTGCACCACGTTCGACGGTAAAACCAGCGCATCTTTGGCGGTATAATCGATGATTTTCAGTTGTGCGACCTGGTTCGGACGCAGCAAATTGTCCTTATTCGGAACATTGACTTCGATGTTGAAGCTGCGGTTGGCCGTATTGATATTGCTCGCCACCTGGCGGATTTTCCCGATGTAGCTTTTGCCGAGCGAGGTGAGCTTCACGTCCACCGGAGTGCCCACTTTCAACTTGCCGACATAGGATTCCGGAACCTGCGTCGAAACATACATATTCGACAAATTCACGATCCTGACGATGCCTTGTCCCGGCGCCACGACTTGTCCGCGTTCGGTGATGATTTCGTCGATAACGCCCGTAATCGGCGCGGTGATGACGGTTTTGGCCAACTGCGCCTTGATCTGCGACACGGCTTTCTGCTGGCTTACCATATTGGTCTGGGCTTGTAAATATTGAATTTCGGAACCGATTTTCTGGTCCCACAATCTTTTTTGCCTTTCGTATGTGGTTTTGGCCAGTGCCGCCTGGGTTTCAAGCTGCGCGACCTGTTGGCTGAGTCCGCCGTCGTCGATCCTGCCGATGACTTGCCCTTTCGAAACTTTTTGTCCTGCCACGACGTTCAGCGAAAGCAGCGTTCCGGAATATTGCGGGTAAATGACGAGATTTTCCTTTGTGTCGACATTGCCTTGGACTTCGATGTAATGATTGAACACCGTGTCCTTGACTTTAAAGACCGAAACCAAAGCTTGTTCCTTGATCGTGTCCTGCTTGGCGATCAATTCGTCGAGTTTCGACATTTCCGACTGGAGTGCGGCGCGTTTCGCCTTCATTTCCTTCAGGCTTTTGTCGGCCGAGGACTTCGATTCTTCTTTTTTTCCGCAGGAATACAGTGCCAGGGAAAGCGCGGTGAATATCAGTAATTTTTTCATGTTTGGATAATTGATGATTATTTGTTGTTGGTTATTTTTTCCAAAGCTGCTCGCTTGTTGATGACATCCGCCATCGATTGCAGATAGTCCGACTGCGCCTGATAAAGCTGCTGCTGCGCCTCGTTGAAATCGAAACTCGACGAAAGCCCTTCGGTGAATTTAATGTGCTGTTTGTTCTCGATGCGTTCGGCCAGGCTCATGCTGTTCTTTTTGGTCGCGAATTCCTCGACGCTGAACTCGTACTCGCTTTTCGCCTGTTCGTACTGTAGTTTCAGCCGCTGTTCGGTTTCGGTCAGCTGCGTTTTGGCCTGCTCGTAAGCGATTTTTGCCTGCTGTGTCCGCGCACCGCGCATGCCACTACTGAAAATCGGGATGCTTAAATTGACGCCGATGTTCGAATAATCGAACCAGCGATGATCGCCCTGGAAAAACGTAAATTGTTTATCGTCGAACGCATTGGTCCCGATGTTGAAATTGGTCGACAAGGTCGGCAAAGCCTTGGCTTTTTCGAGTTTTAGCTCCAGCCGGCGCTGTTCCTCGAAATTCTGCCCGATCTGGTAATCGATGTTGTTCTTCACATTGAAATCGGTCTGAGTAATGGCCAGATCGAGATTGCTCCGCGTCAGGTCTTCGAGCTTGTCGGTCAGCGTCAGGTCGTCGTCCATATCGATCCCGAGATTGAGCTTGAGCATCTGGTAGGCGATGTTTTTCAGCCGCTTCGCATTGTTGAGGTTGCTGTTGATCGAAGCCTGCGTGATTTCGAGCTGCTCGACGTTTTCCTCCTCGATCAGCCCGTTCTTGAAGGTCTCGCGCGTATCCGAAAGTGTCTTGTCGAGCGTCGTCTTATTGCGTTCGAGGATCGCTATGCTTTCTTCGGCCAGCAATACGTTCCCGTAGGCGTTGATGACCATTTCGCGAACGTCGTTGTCGGTCTTGCGCTTGTAATTGCGGTAGTATTGCAGGTAGGTTTTCGAGGCCTGCAACGCGACGATATACGAACCGTCAAAAAGCAGCTGGCTGACCTGGCCGTGCGCCGACATGGTTTGCTTGCTGCCGAACTCGGCGATGATGACCGCATCCGGATCGGGCGGCGGCGCATTGGGGTCGGTTTGCGGGAACGCATCGGCAGGAATCACCGTTTTCTGGATCTTGAAATTGTTGACATAATCTACACCGGCGTTGATCTGCGGAAGCCCGGCCGCGGTGGTTTCCCATTTTTTCTTTTCGGCTTTTTCGATGTCGCGTCCGGAATTGATGACCGAATAATTGTGCTCGAGCGCATGGCTGATGGCCTGTTCGAGGCTGAAGGAATAGCTTTGCTTCGGCTGTTCCTGCGCCAGCGCGGCCGTGGCGAATAGCAGTAGGATGATTGGCGTTAGTTTCTTCATGGATTGATGATTATATATTAGGATTAGTTAGTTGTCGTTCGAGTTCGGCGATGCCTTTTTCGGTGGCGATGGCGCGCGTGTGATATTCGAGCAGCGCCAGCTCGAGCCGGTGGATGTCCTTTTCGAGCGCCGTGGTTTCGCTGATGTGGAAAATAAGCGTGTAATAAAACTTCATGTTCGTTTCCACGTCGACGTTTTCGCGGTACAAGCCCTGCGCGATGCCTTTCTCGATGTTCTGGCGAAAGACGCATTCGCAATCGGCCATTTCGCGCGACATCAGTTTTTCGTGGACTTCCGGGTAATGTTTTTTCAGTTGATACAACGGCGATTTGTCGGACGTTTCGAAAATACCCTTGATCGTGCGCCGGATTTCGAAATTTTCCTTGATCGGGTTGTGGTTTTGTGATACGATAGCGTCAATCTGGCTGCGGACTTTATTATGCACCATACACGAGGCTTCCTCGACCAGGATTTCCTTGTTGGCGAAATACTTATAGATCGTCTTTTTGGAAATGCCCATTTCGGCGGCGATGTCGTCCATCGTAATGCTTTTGAAACCTACGGTCAGGAACAAATCGGCGGCTTTCTGGATAATCTTCTCTTTCATTAATAATCAATCGTTTAATAGCCTGCAAAAGTAATTTGGAAACTTTGAATACAAAAATCGTTTCCAAAGTATTTACATAAATTTAACATTTGATTCCTTTTACAAAGAAAGAAGTTTTGTCTCCCGGCTCGAATAGGCAAAAATGACATTCCCGGCGTGCGATTGCGACAATTCCCAAAATAGTTTCCGGATTTGCCCGAAAGGCTTACCTTAGCCGAAAATTGTCCAGATGCTTGCCATTGATCAATATCGGGAATACTTCATCAATGCGTTGAATTCAGCCGTTCGCGAAAAAGAACCGAAAAATCTTTACGAACCCATTCGA
>JBEHYS010000005.1:0-180476 GCA_048498055.1 Bacteroidota bacterium | reverse complement strand
ACCGTCGGCACCCTGTGTCGAAAGGACGCAATCGACATCCTATGTCGAAATTCTGTTGACTACATCCTTTCGACACAGGATGCCGACGGTTATCTCGGGATTTATGCCCCGGAATTGCGATATAACTTTGATAATGAAAACGGCGAATTGTGGGCGCAGGCGACTTTACTCCGCGGGCTGCTCGCCTGGTACGAGTACACGAAAGACGATAAAGTGCTTTCGGCGATCGAACGTTCGGCGGCCAATACCATGCGCGGTTTCCCGATTGCAACGTCACATCCATTTTACTCCAAAAACCCCAATGTAGGAGGACTGTCGCACGGGCTGGCTTATACCGACGTGCTCGAAGAACTGCACCGGATTACCGGAAAGCGCGAATATCTCGATTACGCACTTTTCCTCTACAAGGATTTCTCGTCGCAAACTCTGAACGAAGACGCGCAATACGCCAAACTCATGCAAAAAGATTTGATGCTCATAGGCCACGGCGTACATACTTACGAACATTTGCGATCTCTGGCCGCGGCCGCTTATGCTTCGGGAAATCTCCAACTGCTGACAGCGCTGAAAAATTTTCTCGATAAAACCAACCAAACCACAACCGCATCGGGCGGACCTGCCGGCGACGAATGGATCGGCGGCAGGAAAGCCGATGCCACGACGCGCGGCTACGAATACTGTTCGTTGCAGGAATTCATGGACAGTTTGCTCAGCCTGTATGCGAAATCGGGCGATCCGGATTTTGGCGACAAGGCCGAAAAGATTTTCTTCAACGCCGCACAAGGCGCGAGAAACCCCGAAGCGAGCTGCATCGCTTACCTGAAAAGCGACAACTCCTATGAAATGACCGGCGGGCTCAACGGCGACCGGTCTGATCCGAAACAAACGCGTTATCGTTATTCGCCGGTGCACAAGGAAGCTGCCGTTTGCTGCGTCCCGAATGCCGGCAGGATTGCGCCGTATTTCGTCTGCCGGATGTGGATGAAAGAAGGAAACGCGATTGTTGCCGCCTTGCCTGGGCCATCCGAAGTCGAAACCGAAATCAATGGGAAGCCAATAATAATCAAGGAAACCACGGACTATCCGTATACGAATTCGTTTTGTTTTGAAATTACCGCCGACGCCTCGTTTGATCTTAAGATCAGAAAACCGAATTGGGTTAAAATAATGAAGGTTGATACTGACTTTACCGAGGCCGGCGGTTTTATCATCATCTCGAAAAAGTGGTCGGGAACGCAAAAAGTCAATGTGAGTTTTACACCCGAAACGATTACGCGGCAGGATGTCAACGGCGAATATTATTTTACGTACGGAAGCCTCGTACTGGCGCACCCGATTGCCTCGAAAGCAACCAAAACCAAAATATATCCGCTGGCGGATTTCGCCGATTACAATTATGCGCCTGAAGATCTGACCGTTTACCAATATGGCGGCGACCCGAAAATAAAAGCCTTAAAAAACCTTAAATTCGAAGCGTCGCTTTTGAACCCGAAAACCGGGAAAAACGAAAAAGTTATTCTCGAACCGATCGGAAAAACCATCTTAAGGCAAGTCACCTTTAAAAAGACATGAAACTGAAAATGCTGCTTCTCGTCCTGCTTTTTACCTGCCGGCTTTCGGCGCAGGACGAGGTTTTTTACCACATATTCCAGCGCAGTTTTTTCGACAGCGACGGCGACGGTCAGGGCGATTTGGCCGGAATCCGCGAAAAACTCGATTACCTGCAGGAGCTCGGTGTCAATACCATATTGCTGACGCCGTTGTACGCTTCGGATTTCTACCACAATTATTTTGCATACGATTTCGAAAAGATCGATCCCGAGTACGGCGGCATGGAAGATTATGCCCAGCTCATCAAGGAAATCCATCGCCGGAAAATGAAGATTTACCAGGATGTCGAAATGCAGTACATCGAAGGAAACCATCCGTGGTTTGCGGAATCTTTCGGTCATCCGGAGTCGGGATTTTCAAAATATCCGTATTATCTCGATGCTGAAAACCAAAAGCCGTGGCGGTTTTGGGACATCGTCGATTTCAATTTATACGACGGCAAAAAACGGCAGATCATCGTGGTGAATATGAAAAGTCAGGAAGTCAAGGGTTACACGTTCAAAGTATTGAAATTCTGGACCGATCCCAACGACGACGGAAAGTTTGACGACGGCGTCGATGGTTTCCGGCTCGACCACATGATGGACAACCTCGACAATGCGAACCGGCTCACGAACCTTTTCGCCGATTTCTGGTCGCCGCTGCTCGGGAAACTGAAACAGGTAAACCCGAAGCTGAAAATCGTTGCCGAACAGGCGAACTGGTTTGCATGGCCCGACGCTTATTTTTCGAAAGGCAATGTCGATTATACGTTTGCCTTCAAGCTCAAGTTCGCGATCGGCACGTTAAAAAAAGACCTGATCGAAAAAGCTGTCGACAGCACGTTCGGGCGGATGCCGAAAGGCAAAAATCAAGTCGTTTTCCTCGAGAACCACGATACGAAGCGTTTTGCTTCCGAAGCCGGAATGACGCCGGAAAAGGAGAAAGCCGCGGCCGCGATCCAACTGCTGATCGGCGGATTGCCCTCGGTTTATTACGGGCAGGAAATCGGGATGAAAGGCGAGCAACGGCAAATGGGCAACACCGACGGCAACGATATCCCGATCCGCGAGGCGTTCGATTGGTACGCATCGGGCGAAGGCAAAGGCATGGCGAACTGGTACAAAGACACGGGCGAATGGTGGACGAACCGCAACCAGAAACCGGGCGACGGCATTTCGTTTGAAGAAGAAAAAGGCAATCCCGATTCGCTGTGGAATTTTTACCGCGAATTGCTGGCGCTCAGAAGAAGTTTTCCGGCGCTCCGGGACGGGAAATACGAAAAAGCTTTGGTCGCGAACGAATCGGTGTTCGGTTTTTTCCGAAACGACGGCGCGGAAAGACTGCTGGTTTTGGTGAACCTTTCGGATGCCGCACAATCCTGCTCGCTCGATATCCCGAACGAGAAAATACGCTGGAAAAAAATTTACGGCAAGTCCGATTTCACGGCCGACCGGTTTACGCTGCGCACCAAACTGCAGCCTTACGAAACGATTGTAGTCAAAGTGCGGTAATCAATTCGGGACGGCTGTGTCGGCGGTATCTTTGGGCTCGCCTTCGTATTCGATGATATAGATGTCCTCGCTGTCGCGCTTCATGAAGTACTTTTCGCGCGCGTATTTCTCGATCTGGTCCGGGTTTTTAAGCTGCTTGATACTTTGGTTATCCTTGTTGATTTCCTCCTGATAGTATTTCTTGTTGTCTTCGAGCTCGTCGATCTGCTTGTTCAGATCGCGGTGATTGAGCCAGGAATAGTTGTCGAGAAACAGCATCCAGACAATGAAAAACAGCAGCACCCAAACGTATTTGTTGCTTAGGAATTTGAACCAGCCGCTGTCCCGGAACGATGCCATTATGATATCCGTTGGTTGATGACGGCGCGGACCACATCGATCGCGACCGTATTGTACTTGTCGTTCGGGATGATGATGTCGGCAAAGGCTTTCGTCGGTTCGATGAATTGCTGGTGCATCGGCTTGAGCGTGTTCTGGTAGCGCGCCAGGACTTCTTCCATGTCGCGGCCGCGCTCGGCGATATCGCGTTTCAGGCGTCGGATCAGCCGTTCGTCCGAATCGGCGTGTACGAAGACTTTCACGTCGCACAAATCGCGCAGTTCGGGATTGGCGAGGATCAGAATCCCTTCGACGATCATGACTTTTCTCGGATGCGTGATCACCGTATCGTCGGTGCGGTTGTGCGTCACGAACGAATAAACCGGCTGTTCGACCGTATTTCCGGCCTTGAGCTCCTTGAGGTGCGCGACCAGCAGATCGAAATCGATCGCGCGCGGATGGTCGAAATTGATCAGCGCCCGTTCGTCGTACGACAGGTTGTCATTGACCTTGTAATACGAATCCTGGTGGATGATGCCGACTTCGGTCTGCGGCAGTTCGTTCATGATCTGGTGCACAACGGTGGTTTTCCCGCTTCCGGTTCCGCCGGCGATTCCGATAATCAGCATAAGAAGTGTTTTGGGGCAAAAATAGGAATTTAATTGATAATGGATAAGTTCAAAGTTTAAAGTCTAAAGTTCAAAGTCCAAATTCTAAACCACAATATCTAGCCACCAACTTCCTTAATTTTGCTTTCAAACAATTCCTTTTCAAAAACAAGCGCTTCCAATTTAAGCTTGAGCACCATCATGGCGCCGGTGTAATCCTTTGCTAATGCTATTTTTCCGTCGAGCTCGATGTCATTGTAAACCGGAAGCAACCTATCGTTTTTAGCTTTGAGGGTTTTCCCTAAATCAGCTCTGTGATGCCCTTGTAGTTGAGCGGCCTGTTTTTTTTCGAGCGCCTCGATTTTCTGCGCGATGCGTCTATGTTGTAGTACAATTTCGCCAAGTTCCCAGGCCAACAATTTATTATGATTTTGCAGTTGATCGGTATCGACCGGCTCTTTGATTTTGGTCTGCCTGGTGGCTACAAGCGTCTCGAGTTCGCGCAATATTCCGTATGCCGTGGCTGGAAGCTCTCGCCGCCCGGTTTCTATTGCGGCAAGCCGGCTGCGTTTGATGTTGAGAAGCGCGGCGAGTTTTGTTTGGGTGAGGCCTAGGGTTGAGCGGAGGGTGAGGAGGGATTTCATTTTGAGTTTTTTTTGGAGGGGGCAAAAAGGGTGCCGTGTAACAGGTTTGGTGTAACAATTTTGGTTGTTACGTGGGAGTTGTTACGTATTATTTAATTGTTTCGGCGACCGAAAATTTTTTCTCGGTAAAGTTTTGAAGGGGAGGGGGTTATTTTGTTTATTTGGAGAATATGCTTGATAAAAAATAGTCCGGGCTTTTTCAGAACCGTATCGAAAAGGGGTTTTGCAGAAAATGAATGCGATCAAAAAAACAAATTTAGAAGTGTTGGGATTTACTTTTTCTAACTTTGACAATACGCTTTGCGAAAATAGGACAGAATTTTACTTGGGACAACAACCCCGCTAACACACGCTAAAAGCAATTGTCGCACAAATGTTCCGCCTTCGCTTTTTAGTTCACGAAAAAATGTATTTTCGCCAAAACTACCCCGTTCGCTTTAACGCGACAAATGCTTCTAGCCTAAAACCGTTGTGTGCAACCAACAGATGTTTATACTAAAAATAGTGTCTTAAGTGCTCGGCAATTTTAAATGCCAACAACGGAGGAACAGCATTGCCAACTTGATTATACTGTGATAAGTGGTTCGCTTCTTCTTTCCCTAATTTCCTTAATAAACTAGCAGAAACTAACGTCCTTTTACCTTTGAACTTATACCAATCTGGGAACGATTGCAATCGAGCAGCTTCGCGGGTGGTAATATTTCTAGGGATTTCCGGGTGTACAAAGCTTGAATAAAAATGGGCAGGTATTGTAAATGACGGCACATCCATTTTCAAATGACGATAATTTAGGCTATAGTTAGCGTCGGACAAAACTCCAGCCCCGTTACGTTTTCTAACTTTTAAATCGTCATGCAATTCTGATAAATTTGAGCCCTCTATAATTTTAATATATCTAGCGACCATCCTTTGGGTATGCTTCATCGCTTCATGATTATAAACAGCGAGACTATTTTCCCTACACCAAATTTGAAAATCTGTTTGAGGATTTTGATCATATTCTAGAACTTCTCCACCCTGTGCTGCTTGGATTTTTGGCAAATCAAATATTGCTTCTTTTACTGTAACGGGATTGGGTAAATTATCTAATTTAAAAGAATGGGATATTATAGGTTTAGGAATAAGTTCTCCTCTAAAGTTACCAACTATAAAAACACGATTTCTGACTTGTGGAACGCCATATTCAGACGCATTTATCTGCCAAACATTAACAGTGTAGCCAAGACTTGAAAAAAGATTTTGAATCTCATCGACAACCTTTTCACCACTTTCGTTTCTAAATGTCAGAATTCCATGCACATTCTCAATCACAAAAATTTTAGGTTTGAGAATTTTTACCCAATTAAAATATTCGATAAACAATTTATTTCTAGGATCGAGTTTGTTTCTTCTGCCGGCTAAGCTAAAACCTTGGCAAGGTGGCCCTCCAATAATAATATCCGGCTTATCTTTAATAACCTTAGAAATTTTTGCTTTAGTATTAAAATTTAAAATACTGTCATTAATTATAGTGTGCTTATTATTTTCCTTTAATGTATCCGACGCCCATTTATCAATCTCTAAAGATGTACTGACATCGTAACCCGCTAACGTAAATCCTAAACCGAAACCTCCAGCGCCAGCAAATAAATCTATAACCGTTTTATTAGAATTAGTCATTAGATGTTGGATTCGGTAAATGTTGGAAAATATCTATAAACTTTAGAAAACTTCTTGACATCTTTTAAAGGTAGTATATCGGAGATATTAGTAATATTAGTGTCGATTTGATTCATATTATCAATTACACCTGTCGTCAAATCTATATGAGATGGGAGAAGTGAAGTCAAATATGAAATCTCTTTGTAAGTTAAGTTCGGAGTTTCGATTTTGGTAGATACATCAGAATCATTAAAGAAATTCAATTCTTCAAAACGTGCGGCAGCAAGATTAGTAGCTTGATGCTCTTTTGTAATGATACCTCCAACTGTTAGCATTTGAGCACCATCTTGATACACTATGTTCACTAATTTTTTAAAATTGAATCGATTCGGATTACTCGACAACATTGAACCGTTCCTAGCACTCAAATGCGAGTTTATTTCATCGACGATAATTTGATCATAGACTTTCGGCGTACCCTTTTTGTTTAAACTTGACCCTGTAATTCCGAGTGGAATTTTATCTTCTCCGACATTTGCTTTCAATTTGTTGTACCTAAAATCAATCAATTCGTCATTTGTTAATGAGGTGTTTGTATCTGCATTGAATTGATTAGCATTTACAGTAACTAATAAAATACTTCCTTCCAAAGCCGTTGAAACAAATGTTTCAATATCTTCAAACATTTCTTCAAGTAACACCGAATCGTAATCCAACCATAAAATAGTTGGAGTTTCATCCATTTTTAATAAAGGCAAAATTTCATTAGAATGATTGAAATGCAGTTTTACGCATGAAAAAGGAACGTTAAATTTAAAACGATTTTCATTTTTGACATCGCCTTCAATACTAATTAGATTGTTGATTCCAAGAGCTTTATGGTACAGTAAAAAGTCGCTAAAATATGTCGATCCAAATCCTACATATTGATAATGTGGCAATGGATAAAACGCCGAAAGCTTTTGGAATAATTCCACAAACATTTTACGTTCAATGCTCTTACCCGGTCGTAAACTATAGTTTATATTCTCGTAGCTTTTTGCCATTATTCCACTTCCATTTCGTAATAATACATAAAAGTCTTTTCTCCGACGTCTTTCATACTTTTAACGGCTAAACTTTTTTTAACCTTATCGACGAGTTCGACATCCATATAGTACAAGATTTTACTTTTATCATTCTCTTTCTTTATAGTCGTGGGTGGCAACGGTGCCACAAAAACTTTTGCTAAATCATCTACCTTTAAATCTGAAACTGGCCGTACTTCAGTAGCATCTAATATTTTTTCAAGTGGTCGCTCATCGTCGGTAGAATCTCCTTCTCTCTCTTTTTTAAGTTGATTTAAAAAAGTTATAACCGGCTTCATCAGTTCGATCATTTTCAACCGAACATATTTAAATTTTGGAGAATCTCGATCCATTCCATTTTTGGTGGTATTCCAAGGTAATTTACTAGAATCCTCTGCTTCAAAAAAAACGTAGCCTCTAAAACGTTTAAATTGATTATGATATGTTGGTCCACCTTCAATTCTGCCGCCAGTCCAACCAGTCAATTCTGTTTGTTCCTTACCAACTACCAACCTATCATTACAGAAGATATACCATCCGCCATCTTTCAATTCGGGTTCACCAACTCCAGCATAAATTTTCACGCTAGTTCCGTCTTCAAAAACCTCACTATAAAAGCCAGTCTTAATGAATTCAGAGTCAAGAAATTCAAGACTTTTTACTTTGAGGGCATGATTATTTATTGTCAGTACTAGTCCGTTTGATATATTATATAAATGCTCGCGCTCAATTTCGTCGCAAAGCTGCTTAATAAAATTATTATCATTAAACTGCTCAATTACATCATTTTTCAATTGAGTAACCTCAATTTTTGTGAATCTTTTGTTTTCAGGATTATTCTGTCCTTCATTAACATTTTTAAAACTAAAATTCCAATCCTGTTCATCAGCCCAAGTATTGACATTAACCTCCATTTCAAAAGAGGAAAATTCTGCAACTGTTGTAATCTTAAAAAAACTTCCAAGTTTAAACAATGATCTTTTCATTCCGATCCCAAACTGGCCAACTGAACCAGGGGTGGCAGGAGTATCTTTAGGTCTGCCGAACCTAAAAGCATAATTTCTAGCAATCTCAACTTCAATTCCGCCGCAATTGTCTTCTATTACAAATGATTCTTTATTCGCGGAAATTTTGATTGAAAGTCCATCATAATGTTTTGTTGGGCGCATTTTTTTTGCGCCGTCAACGCAATTATCTACTAAATCACCAATCGCGTCTTTTAATGTTAAATCCCTAACTAACATTGTGATAAATAGATCTTTTGTTGGAGTTCCAATGATAATATTGTCAGCCATAATAAGGAAATTGGTTCTGTAAAAAGTTTCCGCAATATATGAAAAATGTTTAATAACGGTTGGCAGCACACACTCCGCTCTTAAAATCATTTGAAACTCTATACGCAGGATTACTCGCTCCGCTCGTGATCCTAAAGGTATATCGTTACATCCAAATCCAACGTTGCTCCGCAACGTCTCGGATTTTTTGTTCTCGCAAAAATAGAAAAGCGCGCTTTTCATTTTTCCTCAAACAAAAAATCCCCTTTGCATTTGCAAAGGGGATTCGTCTGTCGGGGTGGCAGGATTCGAACCTGCGACCTCCTGGTCCCAAACCAGGCGCGATGACCGGGCTACGCTACACCCCGAAAGAGGCTGCAAATATAAGACTAAATTTTACTTCCGCAAAAGTTATCCACAAATAATCAAAACCAATCAACTTTTGATTTTTTGATCGGCGATTAAAAGTTACATTTGCACCACAAAATCAACAACTATGTCAGATACTATTGAACAGATAAAATGCCTGATCATCGGCTCGGGGCCGGCCGGTTATACCGCCGCAATCTATGCCGCAAGGGCCGATATGAAACCCGTGCTTTACACCGGAATGGAACCCGGCGGGCAACTCACCACAACCACTGAAGTCGATAATTTTCCCGGCTATCCGAACGGCATCGACGGGCCGGCCATGATGGTCCAGCTACAGCAGCAGGCCGAGCGTTTCGGTACCGATGTCCGCATCGGGATGATTACGGCGGTACAACTGCACCACGAAGCCGGCGGCTGGCACAAAGTCATCGTCGACGGAACAAAAGAAATCCATGCACATACGGTCATCATTTCGACCGGGGCGACGGCCAAATATCTGGGATTGCCAAGCGAGCAAAAGCTGCGCGGCGGCGGCGTTTCGGCGTGTGCGGTCTGCGACGGCTTTTTCTACAAAGGTCAGGATGTCGCGATTGTCGGTGCGGGCGATACCGCGGCCGAGGAAGCGACTTATCTGGCGAACATCTGCCGGAACGTCACGATGCTCGTGCGCAAAGACCACATGCGCGCTTCGAAAGCGATGCAGCACCGCGTCAACAATACCCCGAACCTGAAAGTCGTTTACAATACCGAGGTCGATGAGGTTTTGGGCGATACCGTGGTCGAAGGGCTGCGGATGATCAACAACGTGACCTGTGAGAAAATCGACATCGCGATCACCGGATTGTTCATCGCAATCGGGCACAAACCCAATACGGATATTTTCAAGGGCCAGCTCGATATGGACGAAACCGGTTACCTCATTACCAAAGGAAAAACCACGCAAACCAATCTGCCGGGCGTTTTTGCCTGCGGCGACGTCCAGGATAAGGAATACCGTCAGGCGGTGACTGCGGCCGGAACCGGCTGTATGGCGGCTTTGGATGCAGAAAGGTATCTGGCGACGTTGGAATAATAGTGGCTAGTTTTTAGCGGCTAGACAGAATAGTACTAAAATAAGATCCCGGCAGTGATGTCGGGATTTATTGTTTTATGCGTGTGTTACCAGCTAACCTTTTCCTTTTTCAATCGCCGGAGCCGTTTGATTATTTTTTTTGAATTCGTGTACTTTGCCCTGACTCTTTCTCCGGAATCGTTCGTGCCCTCGAATTCGCCGGGAAAATATTTAAAAGAATCGATCTTGTCCAACGCGTTCAAATTATCTGACGAAAAATCCTGATATAACCGGACCTGATATAAATTTCCTGAAAGTCGCGGCGCAAGGTTGTTTTGGTTCCAGGAATAAAGGATTACAAGTTCGTCCTGCGGATCATCGTCAACGTTCCAAAGGAAAAGGTCTTTCACTCTGGCTTGGGTTCTTTCCGGTTTGATTTGATCGATCAATAAACGCGTGTATAGATTTCCGGATCGTTTTACAAATGCATATCCGTTTAATGATTTCGTCTCCTTATCGCTATAAAAAGCAAATATCGGATTGTCGGTATTGTTCCAATGGTCGGTTTCTACCGCCGATTCGAATTCCCAATTACGGTCCGGTGAACAGCGAATTCCGAAATCAGATACCGTTTCATCAATCTTCTTTTCGAATTCCTGAGCAAATGCTGTTACTGAAAACAAAAAAGACAGGATAATAGCTTTCATTTTTAGTCACGGTTTCTTAGGCTTGCTGAACTGACTGGCAACTACTTCAACGGCTTTTTCCGTATCGCAGCATTGTCCGTAAACTTCCGGATCTCGATTTTGGTCTGGTCGCCGTGCAGGTCGATTTCCGATTTCCCCGAAGCTTCGATGCCTACGATGTTGGTCACGGCCAGGCTGATGTTGGCGTTGCCTTCCGCAATGATGTCGGCGTTTTTGGCCGTCAGGTTCTTGCCCGTGAAATTGGTGTTGTTGTCGAGCCGGAGCTTCATGTCGCTCACGTCGCCCTCGACCGTCGCAATCGCTTTCTGGTACATGTCGAATTTCATTTTCGGCGACGAGATCAGCGCCTTGAGCTGCGCGGTTTTGCTGAGTTCGATCGTCGAGGTTTCGGCGGTAAGGTTGAGCTCGATGTGCGATTTGTCGTTGGCCATCAGCGTAAAGACTTTCGCCCTGACGTTGGAATAGATTTTTGCGCTTCCCGAAGTCTTGAACGTAAAATCGTCGAGTTTGATATCGGTCAGCGCAGTAACATCCGTTTCGTCTTTGGCGATCAGCATTTTCAAATCGTCGGTGTAAGTCACTTTGACGCTGAATTTTTTCGTGCTGGTCACGTCCTTTGAAGTCGCCAGGCGCAGTGTGCCGTTGCTCAAACTGATGATGATCGCGTCGTGCGTATTGTCGTCGGCTTCGATTTCGAGTTCGCATTTGTCGCCTTTCTGGAGGAAAAGCTCGATGTTGTCCTCGACTTCGATGTTTTCGAATTCCCCGATTTCCTTCTGTTCGGTCGTCACGTTTCTGGAACCTTTGATTTTCTCCTTTTTCTGCCCGTGGGCAAACGAAGAAATCATCAGGACAAGTAAAACAACGGCGATTCTTTTCATCAGTTTTCGGGGTTATTCAGCAAATATAAAAATATCCGAACATATCGGGCCGTTTTTTTCGACGAACAGAATGTTTTACGCCGAAAAAAATTTATCGCTATTCTGAACCGGCCACAGGTTGATGGTCATAACTCAGGACGCGATACAATTTCCATTGGCCGTCTTCGAGCAGCCACGTATGGATGAACTTCGCCGTCGCCGTTTTGCGCAGCGGTTTTGATTTTTCGGCAAGGTAAAATTCATGTTCGCCGAGTTGTATCGCGCCATAAATTTCCCCGTCTTTTTTGAGCGGATAAACGACCAATGTCCCGGGCGTCAGTTTTCGGACCGGTTTGGCAACCGATGCGGGATTGCAGATGTTTTCGCGAATCGCCTTAAAGAATTCCTCCCGGTTTTGGATGCCGCCTTGGTCGTGCAGGAATTCGAGGTCCCGATGCACCGTTTTCTCTAGAACGTCGAAATTGCATTGGTTGAAACCCAGATCGAAGATCAGGCTGTCGGCTTTTTTCAGGGCGATGAAAAGGTCCGAGTCGGGTTTTTCCTGCGCCGCGCAAAATCCCGAGAATATACAGAAAAAACAAATGAGTACATTTTTAATCGTTTTCATATATTTGATTTTAAACAGAAACATCCCGGGCCAGCGGGATGTTTCATTTACAAGAAGCGTTTTGGTTATTTGGCGGAAACGCTACCGCCTGAACTTTCATGTTTTTCGACTTTTTCGGGTTGGCCTTTGTACTGGAGCGAACCGCCGCTTGAGGCTTGCCCGTTGAAACTTTTTAAGGCATTCACATCGGTCGAGCTGCCGCTCGAGGCTTGGGCGGTGACGTTTTCGGCCATCAGGTTTTGCGCTTCGATCGTGCTTCCGCTCGAAGACGAAGTGCCGAGCGTCGCGACTTTTCCGCTGAGTTTGATCGTGCTTCCGCTTGAAGATTCGGTCGTGACTTTTCCGGCGTCGATGTTCATTTTTATCGAGCTGCCACTGGTAGCCTTGATGATCAGCTCGTCACTTTTGAGCACGCCTGTGGAAGTCAGGCTTACGCCGCCTCCGGTTTCGATGGCATCGATGACCGGCATTTTTACGGTCACTTTTTTCGTCGCGTTGCTGTAGCTTCCTTTGTCGGAGGTAATGGTAAGCGTTCCGTTGTCGACTTTGGTCAGGATGTGCTCCTGAATGTTGTCGTCGGCTTCAACAGTTACAGACTGCGCGCCGGATTGTTCGATTACGACGTCGAGGCCGCGGCTCGCATCCACTTTCGTAAAATTCCCGCCTACATTGCGGTTTTGCGTCGTGATTTTTCCGCTTCCGGTGATTCCGTCGAACCCGCAGGAAGTAAGGAGCAATGCAGCCGCCAATGAGAAAGCCGCTTTGGTAATGGTTTGTGTTTTCATAATTATTCGGTTTTAATGGTCATTCCTTTTGAACTGATGTCGACGGTCTTGACTTTTTTGTGCATTTCCTCTTTGCCGTTTTTCTCGATCGTCAGTGTCGCATTGTCGATTTTTACCGTGGTCGACGGCGGGGAAGGCGGCATCAGCGGAATACTGTCGTTGGTATCGACATCGCCGTATTCGTCGACTTCATCCGGCGGACAGGTCAGGCATTTGACATGTTCCTTTTCGACTTTGTAAAGATAATCGCCGGACCAATGCAAATTGAAGTAGCCGTTATCGGAATAATCGTAATTCTGCAAGCTGCTGTCGGGTTTGAGAAGCAGTCCTTCCGGAAGATAAAGATGGATTTCAACCCTTTGATGGCGCAGTTTGCTGGCGGGATCGGCGAGCAGGTAATTGTCCAAAACGATGCGGTTGCCATCTACTTTGAAGCCGTAACTGATTTTTTCGGCGCGTTGCTTGGCATCCGAGAGCGTTTTTCCGTCAGCTTTTTTCTCGATCTGGATGTACGGCTTTTTCTCGTCAGTCTTGTGGATTTCGAGCGAAACGTCGTTCGAATAAATGACTTCCTTGCCCTTTTCGTCCTGTGTCAGCTCAAAATTGCTGCGACTGTCGACATCTTTCGCATAGTAATCGTTGTAGGCAAATTTGACGTAAAGCGTATCGGTCGGCTGGAGTGCGATTTCCTGTTTGAGCACGTCTTTACCGGTTTCGGCGGTTTCGGTCGCCTGCTTTATTCCCCAGCCGCTGAGCACTGCAATTGCGATGATCCAGATGGCAAGCAGCGAATATTTCACGCCGTTGGCGATCGGCTTGAGGTTGCTGACCAGCAGTTTCAATCCGAGGATGAACAGGAAGAAAAACGGGATCGCGATGGCCAGGAAGGCGAGTATGATGATCGCCCACATCGGGAAATCGGTGTAATTCACGCTTTCGGCGTATTTGACGATCGGCACTTCGAAGAACGAAGTCGTGCCCACGGTAAACAGCGCCACGATCAATCCGAAGGAAACCATCGCCGAGAATACGACTATGATTGCACCGAGAATTTTGGCAATTACCTTAAACACGCCCGAAAACGCTTCGCCGATGTTGGACGCGACCCTTTCGGCGCCGGTTTTTACCTGTTTCCCCATTTTGTCGTAATCGGCGTTGCGGAACTTTTCGGAAACGTTTTCGAATTCTTCACGCACTTTGCGCTCGATGTTCGAAATGTTTACGGGTTCGCCCGTCATTTCGAGTTTTTCGGCGGTCGTCACTGCAGCTGGCATAACGGCCCACAGTACAATATAAGGAATAAACCCGGTGCCGTAAACCAAAAGCAGGAATACGAAAATGATCCGGATCCAGACCGGATCGATGCCGAAGTAATGGCCGAGCCCGGTACAAACGCCGCCCAGCATGCCTTTTTCGGTATCGCGGTAGAGTTTCCTCGATTTTTTCGGGGCGAAATCGAATGATGTATTAGCGTTGTCGGCTTCTTCGCCTTCGATCCGGTAATCTTCGGGCTGGCCCATGATCGCGATGATTTCGTCGACCTGCTTAACATGGATGACCTGCTTGTCGCTGGTCTGCTTTTCCATGATGAGCTCGGCAATGCGCATCTCGATGTCTTTGATGATCTCGTCCTGCCCGTTCGAGTTCGAGAGCGAGCGCTTGATCGCATCGAAATAGCGTGTCAGTTTTTGGTACGCATCTTCATCTATGTGAAAGAACATACCGCCTAAATTTATATTTACCGTTTTGTTCATGACTTTTATTTTTGGTTTACTTTGTCTGTTCGGCCTCCGGCCTCGAGTGTTATAATGTTTACTGCATCCGAGAGTTCCGTCCAGGTGCTGTTGAGTTCTGTTAAAAAGATTTTTCCGTTTTCGGTCAGGCCGTAGTATTTGCGCGGTGGTCCCGAAGTCGATTCTTCCCAACGGTAGTTGAGCAGTCCGTCATTTTTGAGCCTTGTCAGCAGCGGATAAACCGTACCTTCCACGACAAGCAGCTTCGCGTTTTTCAGGGTGTCGAGGATTTCGGAAGTATAAGCATCCTTTTCCTTGAGGACCGAAAGGATGCAAAACTCGAGAACACCTTTACGCATCTGGGCTTTTGTGTTTTCAATATTCATAAGTAGATATTTTTTGTTTTTCAGCAGCCTTATGGAATTCGCTTCCGCTTATTTCACAAGTCATCGATTATTAGTTTGCAAACCGTTCAAGTCAGAACATTTAGTTTTGTGTCACCAACGATTTCGGGTTTCCGATGGTCACCGCTTCCGGATTGAGCGATGTTTTTCCCGGAAAGCCAAAATACCGTACCATGGCGTCTCCGCCTACTTCGACTGCAATCTCGTCCAGTACGCTCACTGTTATCGACGCATTGTCGGAAGCCATGACGTCAACGCGTCCCGATTTGAAATTCCGGGCGCTGCACAGTGCGTTGTTTCCGGCCCTGATGATCGTTTTCCCGGAATTTCCCGACAGGTTCACTTTGGCGTCGTCCTGGAAATTGCCGTGGAGCGAACCGGCTTCGACCCTGATGTTGAATACTGCGCCCGATTTCGCTTTCAGGTTGATGAGTCCTTCGGCATTGACGTTACCCCGGAACTGCGCTCCTGAAGCGAGCGACAGGGCTATTTTTTCGGTCTTGAGTTTATCCAGGACGACTACTTTGGAATTCCGGCTGGCCTTGATAGAAACCAATTCCGGAGCGGAAACATAGACTTTGGCGGCTTCGCACAAATTGCCTTTGCAGGTAATCCTGAGCGTATTGTTTTCAGATTTGGTCAAAAGGGTCGAAAGGCCAAGCCCGTCGGAAGCTTCCGCTTTCAATGAAAATGTGTCGCTTTGTGTGTAAATGAGTTCCACGCCGTCGGTGATTTCTATTTTGTTGAATGTGGAAACGTCCCGGGTTTCCGATACTTGTGCGTTTGCCAACAGCCCTGTGATGAGCATTGTCAGCGATGAAATGATTTTAAACATGATTGATGATTTTGATGATTGAAACTGATGGATGATTGCGCATGATTAGTGCGGCTTTGATGATTTCGGCTTTATTGCTTCATAGGCGTTGCATTAGAATGATTGAACTGTCCGTTTTTGATTGGCTCATAAAAAGCTTGTCGCATTTTACTCGCCCCGTTCGCGCTTTGCGCTCGGGTGATTGATTATTATTCTGTAGACGCCGCCGCTCCCGAAAGGGTTGGCCCGTCCCAATTTTTTTGCTTGATGAAATCGATGGTCAGCGGATACCGGTATTCTTTTCCGTTTGCCGCTTCGACCGCCGCATGGATCACGAGGAAAAACTCCGCGGCTTTCATCATAACAAACAGGATAACGGCCACCACGGCAACGATCACTGCCGGTGCATAGTGCGAAAAGTTCGTGCCCGAAATTACCGTTTCGCCATTGATGATGATATGGTCGAGCGGAATGTTGCTGAACACAGAGTACAACAATACCGGAAAAGCGACCAGGCATAAAATCACAGTATATAAAAACAGGCTGAGCTGGAAGTTGATCGCATTCCTGCCGTGCTTTTCCACAAAGCCCGAATCATTTTTCACTGAACTCCAAATAACGATTGGTAGGATGAAGTTCGACATCGGCACGATGTATTGGGCCAATGCGCTCAGATGTATGAAAGTTGCGGTGTTTTTATTTTGTGTCGTTTCCATGATAAGCGTATAATAATATCCTATGCAAATATATATCTAAAATCAGGTATCTTGCTTTACACAGTACTTAAAATTAACAAAAAATTAACAAAATACAGTTGCTGATTATTTCTTATATTTAGAAAAATTTGCTGTTACATGCTTATTAATCCCAGAAATATCAACCGGTTTTTAATGCTTAAGCTTCCATCGGCGTGGCTGTGCGGCGTTCGCGTAAAAAGCATAACGAAAGATGCGTGCGAAGTTTCGGCCCGGCATAAATGGATCAACCAAAATCCGTTTGGATCGCTGTATTTTGCCGTGCAGATGATGGCCGCCGAACTTTCCACGGGAGCGCTTTTGCAATTTTACATTAAGAAAAATCAAAAAGAAATATCAATGTTGGTCACGGCTGCTAAATCGGTTTACCTGAAAAAAGCGACCGGAAGGATTACTTTTACATGTACGGAAGGGAATTTAATTAGTATGGCGATCGAAAAGGCTATAAGTTCGGGCGAAGGTGTTGCAATAGTATTAAAAGCATTTGGAAAGAATGAGGCCGGCGAAAGGGTTTCGGAAATGGAATTCGAATGGAGCATTAGGCGCCGGTGAATATCTATCGTTAAAGCGACCTTAATTAACATTTAATTTCGCAGATCGGAACGTAAATTTGGAAGTAGGCATTTTTCCCAATGGCAATGAGAGCATTAATTACAGGCGCGACCGGATTGATAGGAGAAGAATTGGTGGCATTGCTGCTCAAAAACGACATCAGCGTTCATTACCTTACGACTTCAAAGAAAAAGATCACATCACGGCTCAATTACAACGGCTATTATTGGGATCCGCAACAGGGAATCATCGACGAAAGCGCACTGATCGGTGTCGATGTGATCATTCACCTTGCAGGCGCCCCGATTTCTAAGCGCTGGACCAAATCCTATAAACAGGAAATCATTGAGAGCCGGATTTTTTCGGCCAACCTGCTTTTCAATATCCTTAAAAAGAATCCGCATCAGGTAAAGCAAATCGTTTCGGCGTCGGCAATCGGGATTTATCCTGACAGCCAGACGCAGGTTTTTTTCGAGGATTCCAAAGAAAAAGACGACGGCTTTCTCGGCTATGTAGTCGAAAAATGGGAAGCCAGTATCGATAAATTTCAATTGCTCGGACTTAAAGTCTGTAAAATCAGGACCGGATTGGTGCTTTCCGAAAAAGGCGGCGCGTTGCCCGAAATGGCGAAACCCGTAAAATGGGGAATCGGCTCGCCGTTCGGGTCGGGAAGGCAATTCCAGTCCTGGATCCATCTTCAGGATCTGGCCGAAATCTATCTTTTTGCCGTGCGCAACAGCCTCGAAGGCATTTACAATGCAACGGCGCCGAATCCTGTAACCAATAAAGATTTTGTAAAGCTTCTCGCGAAGTTTTTGCACAAACCGCTCTGGATGCCAAACGTTCCGCGATTTGTTATGAAACTCCTGCTTGGCGAAATGCATCAGTTGCTGTTTTCGAGCCAGAATGTCAATTCGGAAAAACTCAGGAACGCAGGCTTCAATTTCAAGTACAATCCGCTGGGCGAAGCGCTCGAAGAAATTTACGGAAAATGAAAAAGCCCTGATCGGACAGGGCTTTTCGGAATCTAAGTAAGTTGAATTAATAATTATTTGGCCGCCTTTACATTGACCGTAAGCTCGATTTCGTCGTTGATGAATTTATCCCCTAAATCGGAGAAGACCGATTTTGAACCGTAATTAATTTTCCATTGTGTCCTGTCGATTACGAACTTGTCGCTTTTGATCGTAGCAACGCTGTCGTTTACGGTTATCGTTGCAGGAAATTTTACGTTTTTCGTGGTGGCTTTGAGCGTCAGGTTGCCTTCAATCATGGTTTTTCCGGCCTCATCGCTGATTTTGGTAATCTCGAATTTGCCTTCGGGGAATTTCTTCACGTTAAAGAAATGATCTGCCTTTTCATCCATATTGGTTCCCTTGAGGTGTGCTTCAAGTTCGGCCTTTCCGTCTTCGGGCTTTACGTCGGTCGTAGCGATGCTGTTCATGTTGATGGTGAAATTTCCACCTTCAACTTTACCTTCGTTTACATATACCGTTCCCGTTGTCAATTTAATGATTCCGTGGTGCGTTCCCGTTTGCTTCGAGCCCGACCAGTTGATCACCGTAGCCGTTGTATCTACATTGTAAGCTACGGCATTTTCGGAAGCGGCGCCTACATCAGCTGCTTCACCGGCCTGCTTGGCCTTGTCGCCCTTACAGGAAATTGTCAGTGACAGCAATGCCACAATGAACAAGCTTGAGATTGCTCTTTTCATATAATTCTGTTTTAGAGGTTATCAAACATAAATAAATCGGTGTAAAAACTTCTTAAAATTATATTAAAATAGTTTAGGGTCAAATATTTAACAGATTTATTTTTAAGCAGCAAACCATAATTTTTCGACGTAGTGAGAAATTGCCGTGACAATTTGGCATTTTCCTTTAAATGGCAGTAAGTTTGCAAACCGGGCCGGCGATGAAAAATTTTTTTAAAACAAAAGCGAAAATGACTACCGAAAATAACGAAAACGAGCACGAGCTCGACGATGCGACGATTCAGGCAAATGCCAACGGCGAACAATTATTGGTCGAAGAACTGACTCCAGAAGATAAGCTCGCAGCCGATCTCGAAAAGGAAAAAGACAAATTCCTGCGTCTTTTTGCGGAGTTCGAAAACTTCAAGCGCCGTACGGCCAAAGAAAGGCTGGAATTGTTTAAAACGGCAAATCAGGAGGTCTTGCAGGCTATGCTGCCGGTAATGGACGATTTTGACCGGGCGCTGAACGAGATCCGGAAATCGGAGGATGAAACCCTGTTGAAAGGCGTCGAACTGATCCATGAAAAGCTCAAAAACACACTGATGTCAAAAGGCCTTGAAGTCGTCGAGGTCAATCCCGGCGATGTCTTCAACGCCGATTTCGCCGAAGCGATCACCCAAATTCCTGCGCCTTCCGAAGATTTGAAGGGGAAAATCGTAGATGTACTCGAAAAAGGTTACAAGCTGGGCGACAAGATCATCCGCTTCCCTAAAGTAGTTACCGGACAATAAATACATCCCTAAATGAAAAAAGATTTTTACGAAATACTCGGCATCACCAAAAGCGCTTCGCCGGAAGAAATCAAGAAAGCCTATCGGAAAAAGGCGATCGAATTCCATCCCGACAAAAACCCGGGCAATAAGGAAGCCGAAGAAAATTTCAAATTCGCTGCCGAAGCATACGAAGTCCTGAGCGACCCGGACAAGAAAGCCAAATATGACCAATACGGGCATCAGGCTTTTGAAGCCGGCGGTTTCGGAGGCGGACATCACATGAACATGGACGATATTTTCAGCCAGTTCGGGGATATTTTCGGAAGCGCTTTCGGAGGCGGCGGATTTGGCGGTTTCGGTGGCGGCGGTGGCCAGCAGCGACGCGTCAAAGGCAGCAACCTCCGTATCAAGGTAAAATTGCCGCTTGAGGAAATCGTGAACGGCGTCGAGAAAAAAATCAAGGTCAAAAGAAAGGTTCAGGCCAAAGGAGTCAAATACAAAACCTGCCCGAACTGCAACGGACAAGGTCAAGTGATGCGTGTCACCAATACGATTTTGGGAAGAATGCAGACCGCTACCACTTGTCCGCAATGCGGCGGCGTGGGGCAGGTCATCGAAAGCAAGCCCAAAGAAGCGGATTCGCACGGGATGATCATGGAAGACGATACGGTATCGGTTAAAATTCCGGCCGGTGTAGTCGACGGCATGCAGCTCAAGGTTTCCAACAAAGGGAACGATGCGCCGGGCAACGGAATTCCTGGCGATTTGATCGTGGCGATCGAGGAAATCGAACACCCGAACCTGAAAAGGGAAGGCGAAAACCTCCATTACGATCTTTACATCAGCATCAGCGAAGCCGTTTTGGGGATTTCGAAAGATATCGAGGCCGTAAACGGAAAAGTCCGCATCAAGCTCGAGGAAGGCATTCAATCGGGTAAGATATTAAGACTCAAGGGCAAAGGTGTTCCAAGCCTCAACAGTTATGGCAGCGGCGATTTGCTGGTTCACGTCAATGTATGGACGCCGAAGAATTTATCAAAGGAACAAAGGGATTTTTTTGAGAAAAATCTTTCAGATACGAATTTTATCCCTAGCCCTGAAAAATCGGACAAATCTTTTTTTGAAAAAGTTAAGGATATGTTTTCATAATATAAAAAAATATTTTATATTTGAATCGTTACTAGTAGGTAACTAGTAATTTCTTTTTCATAGCAATTTTTCCCATCCTTATGCAAATAGGGGTGGGTTTTTTTATTCGGGGTGTTTCCATCTGCGGCGAATTCGTTACTTTTACAGGCAAGCCGCAAACGGGCGAATCAAAATTAACCTTCACAACAATGGGCAACATACTTGAAGTGGAGAAAGTCGTCAAGCAATATGGTGATTTCACTGCGCTCAACGAAGTTTCTTTATCTGTCCCCAAAGGCAGCATTTACGGACTATTAGGTCCGAACGGCGCCGGGAAAACCTCACTGATCCGGATCATCAACCAAATCACTTTGCCCGACAGCGGGACGATTTTGCTCGACGGCGAAAAGCTCCAGCCGAAACATGTTCAATTTATCGGTTATCTTCCCGAGGAGCGCGGCCTGTATAAAACCATGAAGGTCGGCGAACAATGCCTGTATCTGGCACAGATGAAAGGTTTGTCGAAATCCGAAGCGAAAATCCAGCTCGATTATTGGTTCGACCGGCTCGACATCAAAGGCTGGTGGGACAAGAAAATCCAGGAGCTGTCCAAAGGAATGGCGCAGAAAATCCAGTTTGTCGTCACGGTTTTGCACAAACCGAAACTCCTCATTTTTGATGAGCCGTTTTCGGGTTTCGATCCGGTCAACGCCAACCTGATCAAGGACGAAATACTCGCGCTCCGGGAAAATGGTGCAACAATCATCTTTTCGACACATCGTATGGAAAGCGTCGAGGAACTTTGCGACCACATCGCCCTGATCCACAAATCCAACAAGCTTATCGAAGGCCGGCTCGACGATGTCAAAAGGCAATATCGGTCCAATACGTTCGAAGTCGGCGTACTTACGGCCAATGTAGAAGGATTGATGTACGACCTGACGCAGAAATTCCAGCTTTCGCAAACCGATTTCAAATCGCTCAACGACGAACTCAAGCTCGACGTCCAAATCGGGAATGCCGCTCCAAACGAATTGCTCAGCATACTCACACAACGAGGTCAAGTCACACATTTCGTTGAAAAAATTCCGAGCGTCAACGATATTTTCATCCAGACGGTAAAAGACAAATAGATATGAGCATACTAAAACTGATCATCAAACGTGAATTTGTGGCAAAAGTCCGCAACAAGTCGTTTATCGTTATGACGTTCCTGAGCCCTTTGCTGTTTGTGGGCGTCGCGCTTTTCGTCGGCTACCTGAGCACGATGAAAGCCGAAACCAAGAAAATCGCAATTCATGACGAAAGCGGTATGTTCGCCGATACATTCAAAAGCGACGAAGAATATCACTATATCGGCGCCACTACGGTCGCCATGCAAACGCTCCGCGACAGCGTCAGGCAGGAACGTTACGAAGGTGTGCTTTTCATCCCCAAAACCGCCGACAACAAAACGCTGCAAAGCAAAATCGAATATGTTTCCAACGACAGCCCGAGCGTGATTTTCATTTCGGGATTGCAGGATATTATCGGCGGGAAACTCACCAAAAATAATTTCGAGAAAGCCGGCCTCGACACAATCGCCATCAAAAATGCCCGGGCCAATGTCAATATCCGTCTTGAAAAAGCCTCGGGCGAGCAAAGCCTTAAAGGCGTAAACGAGCTTAAGATCATCCTCGGAATCTGCTTCGGCTACCTGATCATGATGTTCATCATCATTTACGGCAATATGGTCATGCGCAGCGTCATCGAGGAAAAGACCAACCGCATCGTCGAGATCATCATTTCCTCGGTAAAGCCGTTCCAGCTCATGCTCGGGAAAATTATCGGCACGTCTTTGGCCGGAATTCTGCAGTTCCTGATCTGGATCGTTCTCGGACTGATCCTGATGTTCGCCGCCACGGCATTTTTCGGCCTCGACCTCACGCAAACCAATGGCATGGCGGCCAGCGCGGCCACGGTTGCCCATCAGGGCATCAATCTCCAGGCTTACTACAACGAATTGGGGAATATGCATCTTGGTATGCTGCTTATTTCCTTTATCGTATACTTCATTGGAGGCTACTTTTTGTACAGCTCGCTTTATGCGGCCATCGGCGCGGCGGTAGACAGTGAAACCGACTCGCAGCAATTCATGCTTCCGATCATCATGCCGTTGATTCTAGGCGTTTACATCGGTATCGCGACGGTCATCAACGATCCGCACGGCGCGATTGCAACGACGTTTTCGATGATTCCGCTCACATCGCCGATCGTCATGCTGATGCGTATCCCGTTCGGCGTACCATGGTGGCAGTTGACCTTGTCTATGGCGATCTTGTTCGCGACCTTTTTCGGCGTCGTTTGGTTCGCCGCGAAAATTTATCGCGTCGGAATATTGATGTACGGCAAAAAACCGACGTACAAGGAATTGTTCAAATGGCTGAAGTATTAGCAGCAGGTTCGTAGCAACTGAATTTTTGGGCGTTTACCGGCTCGCACAAAGCTAATCGCATTGTGCTCGCCGCCACCGCGCTCTCCGCTTTTATCTTTTGCTCCTGCGTCGCAAAAGGATAACCGCTGCGATCGCTAACGCGGTTGGGCGTTTTCCATTGCGGTTTTTCTTAATCATTTTACAATTCCGAACGGACTAAGCTACTTTCTAAGTAAATTAGCGGCTCAAATCGCAAAATTCCATGCCCAAAATACTCATCATAGAAGACGAAGCGTCAATCCGGCGCGTTCTCGGGAAAATCCTTTCCGAAGAAAACGATACTTACGAAGTCGACGAAGCCGAAGACGGCGTTTCCGGCCTGGACAAAATAAAAAACACCGATTACGATCTCGTGCTCTGCGACATCAAGATGCCCAAAATGGACGGCGTCGAACTGCTCGAAGCGGTCAAGAAGATCAAGCCCGAAATCCCGATGGTCATGATTTCCGGCCACGGCGACATGGAAACCGCGATCAACACAATGCGGCTCGGCGCGTTCGATTACATCTCGAAGCCGCCCGATCTGAATCGCTTGCTGAACACGGTCCGTAATGCGCTCGACAAAAAGCAGCTCGTAGTCGAAAACAAAATCCTCAAGAAAAAAGTCAGCAAGCAATACGAAATGATCGGTGCGAGCGATGTGATCAATCAGATCAAGGACATGATCGAAAAGGTCGCGCCCACCGATGCCCGCGTTTTGATTACCGGCCCGAACGGAACCGGAAAAGAATTGGTCGCGCACCAATTGCACGAAAACAGCGAACGCGCCAATGCGCCGTTTATCGAGGTGAACTGCGCCGCAATCCCATCTGAACTCATCGAAAGCGAATTATTCGGGCATGTCAAAGGCGCATTTACCTCGGCTGTGAAAGACCGTGCGGGAAAATTCGAAGCTGCGGATAAGGGTACGATTTTCCTCGACGAGATTGGCGACATGAGCCTGTCGGCCCAGGCAAAAGTGCTCCGCGTATTGCAGGAAAACATGATTCAGCGCGTCGGCGCCGACAAAGACATCAAAGTAGATGTGCGTGTGATTGCCGCGACCAACAAAGACCTGAAGCTCGAAATTGCCGAAGGCCGTTTTCGTGAGGATTTGTATCATCGGCTGGCCGTTATTTTAATAAAAGTTCCGGCATTGAACGACCGCCGCGACGACATTCCGCTGTTGATCGGGCATTTCACCGAAAAAATCGCTTCTGAACACGGAAACGCGCCCAAACCGTTTTCAGACGCGGCCATCAATCTGCTCAAGGAATACGACTGGACGGGCAATATCCGCGAACTGCGCAACGTCGTGGAACGGCTGATTATTTTGGGCGGAACAGAAATTTCCGAAGACGACGTGAAACTGTTTGCGAGCAAATAACATGAATCTCAAAAAAATAAATCCGAAACTGCAAAAAGCGCTTCTCGAAAACGGTCTTTCCGAACCGAACGAATTGCAACTGGAAACATTTTCCACGATAAAAAGCGGCGCCGATTGCGTGCTGGTTTCGCCTGCGGCATCGGGAAAAACAACAACATTGGTACTCAATGTGATCCAGCGGCTCGAAAAACCGCTCGGCGAAAGCACGCGCGCGCTGATACTGGTTGAAGACAAAGAGAAAGTCCTTGAATTGGTTGAATTGTTCGCCAAATATGGGCAATATAACGAACTCCGGGCTTTTGGCGTTCACGAAAAGGGCGACACCGATTACGATAAAAACCACATTTCGCTCGGCATCGATGTCCTGATCGGAACGCCGGCCAAGATCAATGCGCTTTTTTCCTCAGCAGGCTTTAATATGAACACTATTAAAATGTTTATCGTTGACGATGCCGATGCGGTTTTCCGGGCGCGGCAGGATGCGGTCGTGCAAAGATTGTCGGACAGCATCGCCAAAACCCAGCGGATTTTTGCCTGCGAAACAATAACCGAAAGGGTCGAGGCGCTGGCCGATAAGATCATGATCGAGCCGATGTTTTTTGAACCGGAAGACGAATGATTTTTCATGAAAACCTCCATCGAAACCGAAAGATTGCTGCTCCGCGAACTGCTTCCGGGTGACGATATCGGTATGTTCGAACTCGATTCCGATCCGGAAGTTCACCGCTTTCTCGGAAACAATCCGGTGACTTCGATTGAGCAAAGCCGTGAAGCGATTGCCAGGATACGGCAACAATATCTGGATAACGGCATCGGGCGCTGGGCGGTAATTTTAAAAGAAACCGGTGAATTTTTGGGCTGGAGCGGGCTCAAACTCGAAACAAACGTAAACGGACACGAACGCTTTTACGATTTAGGTTATCGTTTGATCAAAAAATATTGGGGCAAAGGCTATGGCTATGAATCGGCGAAAGCTTTCATCGATTTCGGGTTCAATGAAATGAAACTCGAAACGATTTGCGCCGCATTCGAACACGGCAACCAGGGATCGAAACGGATCATGGAAAAATGCGGGATGCATTTCGTGAACGACTTCTTTCACGAAAACGCGCACGGCGGCCGGATGTGCTCGTGGTACGAAATCGAAAATCCTTCGCGCTGATTCGCGGCAATCCACTATCTTTGCCGCTTCAAAAATCGGATAATGATTACAATCAATGATATTTCCGTCCAGTTTGGCGGAACCACACTATTCAGCGACGTTTCGTTTGCCATCAACGAGAACGACAAAATCGCGCTGATGGGCAAGAACGGCGCGGGGAAATCGACGCTGCTGAAAATTATTGCAGGCGTCAGCAAACCCTCGACCGGGAATATTTCGGCGCCGAAAGAGGCTGTGATCGCTTACTTGCCACAGCATTTGCTGACCAAGGATTCCGCGACCGTTTTTGAGGAAACTTCGAAGGCGTTCGCCGATATTTTTGCGATGAAGGACGAAATCGACCAGCTCAACGAGCAACTCACGGTGCGCACCGATTATGAAAGCGACGATTACATGAAACTGATCGAACGCGTTTCGGACCTGAGCGAACGGTTTTATGCAATCGAGGAAATCAACTATGAGGAAGAAGTCGAAAAAATCCTGATCGGGCTTGGGTTTATCCGCGAAGATTTCACGCGGCCGACTTCCGAATTTTCAGGCGGCTGGCGCATGCGGATCGAACTTGCGAAAATCCTTTTGCAGAAACCCGACCTGATCCTTCTCGACGAGCCGACGAACCACATGGACATCGAAAGCATCCAGTGGTTGGAGGATTTTCTGGTCAATTCGGCCAAAGCAGTCGTCGTGATTTCGCACGACCGCGCTTTTGTGGACAACATCACCAACCGCACGATCGAGGTGACGATGGGACGGATTTACGATTATAAAGCAAAATACTCACACTATCTCGAACTGCGGAAAGACCGCCGCGCGCATCAGCAAAAAGCCTACGACGAACAGCAGAAAATGATTGCCGAAACCACCGAATTCATTGAGCGATTTAAAGGAACGTATTCGAAAACACTCCAAGTGCAATCACGCGTGAAAATGCTCGAAAAGCTCGATTTGGTCGAGGTTGACGAAGTAGACAATTCGGCTTTACGATTGAAATTCCCGCCGGCCGCGCGTTCGGGACAATATCCGGTTGTCGTCAAAGAATTATCGAAATCGTACGGCGATCACATCGTTTTCAAGGATGCGAACATCGTCATCGAACGCGGTCAGAAAGTCGCATTCGTCGGGAAAAACGGCGAAGGAAAATCGACGATGATCAAGGCGATCATGAAGGAAATCTCAATCGACGGCGGCAGTGTTGACATCGGCCACAACGCGCAGATCGGCTATTTTGCACAGAATCAGGCTTCGCTGCTCGACGAGAACATGACCGTTTTTGAGACCGTCGATACGGTTGCCGTGGGCGATATCCGGACGCAGATCAAAAACCTGCTCGGTGCGTTTATGTTTGGCGGCGACGACATCCAGAAAAAAGTAAAAGTGCTTTCAGGCGGCGAAAAAACGCGGCTGGCGATGATCAAATTATTGCTCGAGCCGGTAAACCTTTTGATTTTGGACGAACCGTCGAATCATCTCGACATGAAAACCAAGGATATTATCAAGGATGCGCTCAAGGATTTCGACGGCACGCTGATTTTGGTTTCGCACGATCGCGACTTCCTCGACGGGCTAGCGACAAAAGTTTTTGAATTCGGAAACAAACGCGTAAAGGAACATTTTGAGGACATCGCCGGATTTTTGGCGCACAAGAAAATGGAAAACCTTCGCGAAATCGAGAAATGATTTCCTGACGAGCATATAAAAACTAAAGGCATAAGACTTCACTTATGCCTTTTTTAATGCAGGTTTCCGTATCATGAACCGCATTTTGCCTGCATTATAATGTATAGCAATTGTTCTTCATCGTGAGGTTATGGTGCTCGCTTTTGAGGATTTTCAGGATCATCGTCTCGAAACAGACACAGTTGATTATAAGCTTTTCCCGTTTTTTTACGATAACGGAAAATTTTCCGTCGAAATCGGTCTGGAAGATTTCTTTTGTGCTTTTTACCTGAACGCTCACAAAGGGAAGCACTTCGCCGTTTTCGTCAGTGATTATCCCGGTAACGCGACATTCCTTACTCTTTCTTTTGACATCTGCAACCGCTACCGGTTTGGTGGGAATGTGGGTTGGGTTGTGGTAAGGTTCCGGAACGATTTCTACAATCCGGCGATCTTCCTGCATCATCACGGTGAGTGGAGTTTCGTCGGCAATCGGAATATCCTGATCTTTAAACCCGGCAGAACGAAATTCAAGCACTTCGCCTTTGCCGGCTTTGATCGAAAATTTCCCATCGATATCGGCTTGTGCAGCGCGGGTTGGGGAACTTTTGACAATGACATTCACATAAGGCAGCGGCCCGGATTGATCGCTCACAACGCCGGAGACGATTTTTTCCTGGCTTTGGCAAAGCAAGCTTATTAAACAAAAGATTATCGGTATGATTTGTTTCATGATGCTTATTTAACGGCTTCGACCAATCGGATGAATTCGGCTTTGTAACCATCGTCATCGTTGGATAAACCTTCTTTCGCCAACTTTTCGATGTCTTGAGACGATTTGTTTCCGACGAGTTTCGAATCCCGCAATTTCAATCCAAACCACGCTACGGCCGCGCTGAACTTGAAATCATCCGAACTGTTATCGAGCGGTACCGAACTGTCGGGAATCACGTGTACCATTTCGGTGCTGATGTCTTCGTCCGGTTTTTTGTAACGGAACTTGATCGTTGCGAGCTCGTCGTTGAAATCGTTGACCGGCGCTTCGGTTTTGGTGTATTTGAGATCCGGCGTTTCCTTGAAATAGTCGCTTTTTACGCCCGCCGGAATGATTTCGTAAAGCGCTGTAACGGTATGTCCTGTGCCGAGCTCGCCTGCGTCGACCGCATCGTTGGCAAAATCCTCGGGACGCAATTTACGGTTTTCATAACCGATCAAACGATAGCTTTGGACGTGCTTCGGATTGAACTCGATCTGGATCTTGACGTCTTTGGCCAAAGCGAACATCGAACCTTTGAATTCTTTTCCGAGAAAACGATTGGCTTCCTGAATGTTGTCGATGTAGGCATAATTCCCGTTGCCTTTATCTGCGAGGATTTCCATCTTGCTGTCTTTGTAATTGCCCATGCCGAAGCCGAGACAGGTCAGGAAAATACCCGATTTCCGTTTTTCCTCAATGAGCGTCTGCATATCCGAATCGGAAGATGCGCCGACGTTGAAATCGCCGTCGGTGGCCAAAATAACGCGGTTGTTTCCGTCTTTGATGAAATTTTCCTTCGCCAATTTATAAGCCAGTTCGATGCCTTCTCCGCCGGCCGTGCTTCCGCCTGCTTCAAGCTTTTCGAGCGCGTCGAAAATGGTTTTTTTGTCATTTCCGGCCGTCGGCGGCAAAACGAGCCCGGCCGCACCGGCATAGACGACGATGGTTACCTTGTCTTTCGCGCGCAATTCGTTTACGAGCACTTTCATCGATTCTACCAGGAGCGGGAGTTTGTTGTCCTCGTCCATCGAACCCGAAACGTCGATCAGGAAAACCAGGTTCGAAGCCGGAAGCGCTGTGGCGGGAACGTCTTTGCCCTGAAGTCCGATTTTCAGCAGTTTGTGATTGCTATTCCACGGACAGCCGCTGTATTCGGTATTGATCGAAAACGGATGTTTGTCCTGCGGCTGCGGATAGCGGTATTTGAAGAAATTTACCATTTCCTCGACGCGCACGGCATCTTTCGGTACGGTCTGGCCGTTGTTGATAAACCGTCGCACGTTGGTATAGGAAGCATTGTCAACATCGATCGAGAATGTCGAAAGCGGTGCATTTTTCGGGCTTTCGAACGGATTTTCGACAAAGTTCTCGTATTCTTCCTGCGAAACTTCGATTTTCGGTTTGGAAACGGGCGCTTTTTCTTTGACTTCCTCGCTTTCCGGTTCGTTTTCATCGCTGTCATTAGTCGAGATCACGATGACGCCGTTCGCGCCACGGCTGCCGTAAATGGCTGTAGCTCCTGCGTCTTTCAGAACAGTTATACTTTTTATGTCTTTTGCGTTCAGGGCACGAAACGCTTCGGAACTCGAAAGTATGCCGTCGATGACATACAGCGGATCGGGATTTCCGCTGACCGAATTAATGCCGCGAAGGATTACCGTGGTTTTTGCATTAGGCGCCGCTTCCGATTTTGAGATGTCTAACCCAGCTACCTGCGATTGCAGCGACTGTAATACTGAAACGTTTGGTTTTGATAATTCCTGATCTTTCTGCGTCGACCCTTGCAAGTTTGTAATTGGAGCCGCATTTTTGATTTCTTCCGCTTTCTTAGTTTTAAATGTGTACTGATTGCTTTGCTTGTCGCCGTCACGGTAATTTTTTGCATCAGATTTGTCGAAATTTTGACGCAGATACGTTCCGGATTGCGGGGTCGTAGCGATTGTCTCTGCCGTAACGGTCGTTTGCGAAACTATCATTTTTTTCTTGACGTTCGATTTATAACCTTCTACAACAACGGCTTCAAGTTCTGCCGCGTCATCCTTCATCCTGACGTCGATTCTATTTTTTCCGATAACGGCCAGCGATTCGTCGCTCATTCCGATGAAACCGAATTTAAGCGTATCGGTAGCTTTGGCCGCAATCGAATATTTTCCGTCGAGATCGGTTTGGACACCATTTGTCGTACCTTTTACGAAAACATTTACACCCGGAATCGGCAAGCCGGAATTATCGGTTACGACGCCGGTGATGGTTTTTTCAGAGTTATCTGTAACGATTTCCGCCGTGGATTCTTTTATAAACTTCTTATCCTCTTTGGTATGGGCAACATCGTCTTCAGTATTTGGCAATGGTTCTGGATGCGCGGAAGAAGCTACGGTATTCTGGCGTTCTACCTGTTTTTTTAGAAGTATGCGCGCGTCTTTTTTGATGATGTCCGATGGTTCGGTTGCAGGCGCTTCCTGCTTTTCGGGAGTTTTGTTTTCCTGGACTACGTTCCGATCGTTGTCTTTTGCGGGATGAATTTTTTCATCGGACCTGAAAAATTGGTAACCTAAGGAAAGTAAAAGTAGGAGCGAAGCAGCTACGGCGAGTTTTTTCCATAAGGCGATGACTTTTCGATCTTTTTTCCGGTCGAGCTTTTCCTCGACGCGGTCCCAAACTTTCTCCATGGCCGGAAAATCGCGGCTTTCCGACTTTTGTGCGGCTTCCTTGAATTGTTTAAAGATTTTATCCTGATTTTCCATGACTATTCGGCTTTTTGGTAATACCTGTTGTTGATCAATTCTTTGAGCTTTGTTTTGGCGACATTCAATTGTGACTTGGAAGTGCCTTCAGAAATCGAGAGCATGGCAGCAATTTCTTTATGGCCGTAACCTTCGATCGCGAAGAGGTTGAAGATCGTGCGGCATCCTTCGGGAATCAGGCCGAGCAGTTTGAGCAGGTCTTCTTCCTCCAGGTCGGTGGCGTGATCGGTAACGGGTTGCGAAATAGCTTTTACGTCTTCGAGATACATGTTGAAGTTCACGTTTCGCCGGATGCTCAGCAAACATTGGTTTACCGTGATTTTCCGGGTCCAGGCCTCGAATGCCCGGACGTCCTTGAGCTGATCGAGTTTGGTGAAAATCGTATAGAAAGCATCTGCGAGCGCTTCTTCGATTTCTTCCTCCTTCCTCAGGTACCGTTTGCAGGTTCGGTACAATTTCGGAGCCATGAGCTCATACACCTGGCGCTGTGCGTCGCGGTGCATTTTTCTGCAGTCGTTGATGAGGTTTTCGTGTATCACAATTGATGGCTTTAAGGTAAAGAGTACCGTAAACCGGAAAAGGTTGGAAAGCGGGCAATTTTTTCTAAATATAAAAGCTTATCGTCTCCGATAAGCTTTTTACAATGAAGTTTGAAAAAAGATTATTCCTTGACGAACCTGATTTTGTCTGAGCCGTTCACAATCAGGAAATAAACGCCCGAACGGAGTGCGCTGACGTCGATGCCCGATTGCGGCGTAATGTTTTGTCTGGAAATCGTCCGGCCCGTAATATCGATAATGCTGACCGGCGTTTCCACATCGAGGCCCGAAACGGAAATCACATCGCGCGCCGGGTTCGGATAAACGCGAAACTGACTTTCGCCGAACTGCGCAACGCCCAGATCGAGGCTTCCCCAATTGGACGAATTGCCGTTCAACGCGAAGTTGAAAAGCGTGGCGTTGTGTGCGGCAAGTTCGTCGGTAACGGTCGTCAGGCCTGGATTGCTTCCGTATGGAACGCCTTGGTTGCATTTGTAATAGAGCTTGAGGTTGGCCTGTGTGGCTGGATTTTCAATCTCGCCGTTGTTGCCGATAAAGCCGTAAATATCGGCCGCGGAAAGCCCCTTGTCCCAAACCGAGATTTCGTCGATGTAACCCTTGTGATACCAGTCGAAATCCTGATAAGTCACCAGCCCGATTTTCAAATTTCCGGTGCTGCTGGCCGGAACGCTTCCCGAGGCCGGGACCGAACCCACTTCGGTCAGGCCGGAATACAGTTTGAGCGTACTGCCGTTATAAACCAGGAAAAACTGGTTCCATTGGTTCAATACCAATCCGGTGTAGGTAATCGTATATGCCGTACCGGTGGAATTCCGGAAACGCGCCTCTACGTCGGTGCTCGAAAGCTGGATCAGGTAAAAATCGAAATTGTTCTCGTTGCGGTAGCCCATAAAGCCGTTGAAATCCGGAAATCCGGAAGAAATCCGTTTCGGGAATACCTTGCACGAAATCGAAATGGCGCCGGCATTGGCCAGCAAATTCGCCGAATTGGGCACATCGGCATAATCGTCGATGCCGTCGCAGTCGAGGAAATTGTTTTGTGCGTGATTAACGCCGAAAGCCAGAAGGCAAACGGCCAGGAGTAGTTTTTTCATCATAATGGAAAGGTTATTAGGTTGTTGCGACTACTAATCTACCGAATTTTCAGGAAATAATTTTAAAAACAATGAAAATTTATTGCGGCAGGGAAAGCTTGTAAATCGTTGATTCGGCCGATTCGGTATCGTTGTCTTCACAAAGAAGGAATGTGATTTTATCGCCGGCAACTTCCGGATGGCAGGTCAAACCTTCAAATTTATGGCGGTCTGAAATCTGGCTGGTGAAAATGATTTCAAAGGTTACGGGTCCGATGCATCCGATAATGCTGCCGAGGATTTCACCGTCTTCATACACCGAATTGCTATTTTCAGCAGCGGCCAGAAACCAGATTTTACCGTTTGTGTAAACCGCGTCGGTAAAAGTGGCCGGAATCGCGGAAATTTCTGGAAGCCGGATTTCTTTATAGGTAATTGAGACGTCGTTTTGGAGAATATTCCCGGTAATGGTAAAAATCCCGTTGCTTCCTGAAAGGCCGTTGCCACGCTGGAAAAGATACCAGGTTTTGCCGTCGCATGTTGCGCCTTCGATATTGAAATCGTTTTCGGATATACCCGCGGCGTACCGCATTTTGAGATACAATTTGGAAAGATCGAATTCGGAAAACGAATAATCGCCTCCGGACAAATCAAAGATGATGAGCTTATTGCGCCTGTCAGTCGATCCCGAACCGAAAAGATAAAGTTTGTTATCGTGATGGGCCAGCGCCTCGAAATCCGGTTTTTCTTTTTTGGCGACGTTTTCGCAGATGCCGTCGGGCAAAACCGCAAATTTATCCAGTTTTCGCGTATCGATATGATATCGGTAAAGGCAACGGCTGTTGTCTGAAACGATGTACAGGAAACCATCGGTATAAACTATTCCCGAAGCTGCACCGATTCCGGTAATGTCAAACAATGGTGTAAGCTCGAATTTTTGCATGAAGCTATTTGATAAAGCTCCTAAATATACTATATTTATAAGAAACAATTGACCATGAAAGACATCAATCCGGACGATTACAAAGTTGTGAAACCTATAAAACTGTCAAAATGCGATACGAAACCGGACGTCGATTACGACGACGATATCAAGGAAGAAAAGCTTGTAAAAATCAGGGAAAAACTCTCAAAGTTCCAGGAGAAAATGTATGCGCACAGCCGATACAGCGTGCTCATTTGCCTGCAGGGTATGGACACTTCGGGAAAGGACAGCCTGATCCGGGAAGTCTTCAACGAGATCAATCCGCGCGGAATCGTCGTCCACAGCTTTAAAGTGCCGAACAGCAACGAACTCGAGCACGATTATCTCTGGCGGCATTACCTTGCGCTGCCCGAGCGAGGGAAAATCGCAATTTTCAACCGGACGCATTACGAAAACGTATTGGTAACGCGCGTGCATCGGGAGTATATTTTAAACGAAAAACTCCCGGGAATTGAAAAAGTCGAAGATATTACCGGCGCTTTTTGGGAAAACCGACTAGAGCAAATCAATCATTTCGAAAAGCATCTCGCACAGAACGGTACGATCGTATTGAAATTCTTTTTACACCTGGGTAAAGAAGAGCAGCGGCAAAGGCTTTTGCGCCGGCTCGAAGAGGAAAAGCACAACTGGAAATTCTCGGTGGGCGACTTGAAAGAGCGCGAACGTTGGGATGATTACATGAAATATTACGAGGAAGCGATCAACAAAACCTCAAAACCCGAAGCGCCGTGGTTTGTCGTCCCGGCCGACGACAAGGAAATGTGCCGTTGCATCGTCGCCGAGATCATCCTGTCGGAACTTGAAAAATACACCGACATCAAAATGCCGGAACTCGAGGACAAAGTCAAGGACAACATAGCGGTTTATCGTGAGCAACTGGAAAAAGAGCAATAAAAAACGCCCGATGAAGGGCGTTTCTGTTTTTTATATGTTACGGATTACAACCGAAAACCGTACGCAAGCCTCAGGGCAACCTGTCCTACGCCTTTGTCGCCGTCCGAAGTCGGGAAATCTGAATAATGCTCATACCGCAGGCTGATGTCGACATATTTATTGGCCCAGCCGATACCCGGACTCAGAATCAACGTATTGTCGACCGTATCGCTGTAATCGTTGGTGACCGGGAAACCGACACCGGCTTCGGCCAGTACGTAAAACTGGTCTTCCCACCAGAACACTTTGAAACCGCCTTTAACCGGGATGAAACCGAGATCTTTTCCTTCATCGCCTACAAAAAGATTCGTAAAACCTGAAGTCAGCGCCACCGAAACTCTTTTGTTGAAATCGTATTGCAGCCTAACGTCGCCGCCCAACGCCCAGTCATAAGCACTATCGGTCATGGCTCCGGCATTCAGCCCGAACCCGAGACGCCAGCCCTGATCGTAATTTTCAGTTGCTTGCGCAGCTTTGTCCTGCGCATTTACATTGGCACTGAACACAACCGTCAGTGCAAGTAACAATAATCCTTTAATTTTCGCTGATGTTTTCATAATACTCAATTTGGTTAATATTTGTTTGCCATTAGGGCAAGATAAAATTAGAACCCGGTTTCGGGAATAGTCTTATATAATTTTAAGGTCGGCATTTGCGGAACTTTCCGAAATTGTCGGGTTTTTGTGTACAAATTACTGTTAACGTGGAGTTTCTCGATTTTAGCCTTTGTAATTTACTATGCGTTCCTAATAGTTGTTTTAATAAAACTTTATGATTTTTCTTAACAAAATTTTTAGCATTCGCGCCGTAAAATCGAAATATTTCATTGCCGAATGCTACCTTTGCGCAAAATTTTACCGTGGATTTTACCCGTTACACCAAAGAATTCTCCTATAACCTCAAGTTGGCTTATCCGGTCATTCTCGGAATGCTCGGCCATACGCTTATCGGAATAGTCGATAACATCATGGTCGGGAAACTGGGAAGTACCGAACTGGCAGCGGTGTCGCTCGGCAACACGATGATTTTCATCGCGATGTCGCTCGGTATCGGGTTTTCGACAGCAATTACGCCGATCGTCGCTGAAGCCGACGCCGAAAAAGACAAGCAGAAAATCCGTTCCGCATTCCATCACGGATTGCTCCTTTGCACGATTCTCGGATTTGCGCTGTTCACTTTGGTTACGGTTTCCAAGCCGGTATTGCAGTTTTTACATCAGCCGAAAGATGTGATCGATCTGGCGTTGCCGTATCTTGACTGGGTCGCTTTTTCGCTGGTTCCGCTGATTATTTACCAAGGCTACAAGCAATTTGCCGATGGGCTTTCGCACACGAAATATTCATTGTATGCGATTGTCATGGCCAACGCGATACACATTGCAATTAATTATGCGCTGATTTACGGCGTTTGGATTTTCCCCAAACTCGGCATTCAGGGCGCGGCGCTCGGCACTGTAATTTCAAGGATTCTGATGGTCGTTTTCATGCATTTCATTTTGCGCCGTAAGCACGACCTTAAACCGCATTTCGGGGATTTCAGTTTTAACCAGATCAAAAAGTCGAAACTGATGAAAATCATCAACCTGGGAATGCCCTCGGCAATGCAGATGCTGTTTGAGGTCGCACTGTTCACAACGGCGGTCTGGCTTTGCGGCAACATCGGGAAAACCAGTCAGGCCGCGAACCAGATTGCTTTATCGCTGGCAACCATTACCTTTATGTTTGCGATGGGATTGAGCGTAACTGCCATGATCCGGGTCAGCAACCAGAAAGGGTTTGCCGATTACAAAAAACTGATCGTCGTGGCGCGGTCGATTTTCCTGCTGGCCGTAATCATCGAGACCGTATTTGCGCTTTTGTTCATCACATTGCACAATTTCCTGCCGCCGCTTTTTCTCGATATGGATAATGGCGGACAGGCCATGACCAATACCGAAGTGATCGCAATTGCCGCGAAGTTGCTCATCGTAGCGGCTGTGTTCCAGATTTCAGACGGGATTCAGGTCGTCGTTTTGGGCGCATTGCGCGGTTTGCAGGACGTCAAAATCCCGATGTATATTACCTTTGTAGCTTATTGGATCATCGGTTTCCCGATTTCATATTTATTGGGTGAATTTACCCAGCTCAAAGCCGTCGGCGTCTGGATCGGGCTGCTTGCCGGATTGACTTCCGCCGCTTTATTTTTGTATCTTCGCTTTGACAAACTCACCAAAAAACTGGTGAAACAAAACCACAAGTAATGGAACTACCGAAATTTTTACTGGGCGACAATACCGATTTTCCGGACGATATTTTCATCATCCACATGGATTACCCGCGGTTCATCATCAACCTGAAAGACGATGAGGTCGAATTTCTAGAAGAAGCAGAAGATCTCGACGAGGCCGAACTCAATGAAGTCATGGAAGGATTAATTAAGGAAGCGAACGATTTTTACGACCGCGAAATTGATCGTTACGAAGAATAACTCATTTTTTGAAATACTTTTCCAACAACAGCTGGGCGGCTGCAAAAGGTGAAATTTCATTGTTTTGTAGCGCCTTTTTGTTTTTCTCCAGTTCGCTGGCAATTGTCTTATCATTGTAAAAACGGTTTTTCAATTGTTCGTCGATGGTTTCGAGCATCCAGTATTGGTTCTGTTCCAGGCGTTTTTCCTCAAAATAACGATTGGCTTTCGCCAGTGCCAAAAACTCAGATACGATTTCCCAGACCGCGCCGATTCCGTCTTTGGTAAGCGCGCTGCAGGTGACGACTTTCGGCGTCCAGCCCGATTTTTTCGCTGGAAAAAGGTGCAATGCCCGGTTGAATTCCGTTTTTGCCAGTTTTGCATTTTTGATGTTGTCGCCGTCCGATTTGTTGATCGCGATCAGATCGGCCATTTCCATAATCCCGCGCTTGATTCCCTGCAGCTCGTCGCCGGCGCCGGCAATCTTCAGCAACAGGAAAAAATCGACCATCGAGTGCACGGCGGTTTCGCTCTGGCCCACGCCGACGGTTTCAATGATGATCGTATCGAACCCGGCCGCTTCGCAGAGCGTAATCGTTTCCCGCGTTTTCCGCGCCACGCCGCCCAAAGTCTCGCCCGATGCCGACGGCCTGATGTACGCGTTTTCGTCTTTTACGAGTTCTTCCATCCGGGTTTTGTCGCCCAAAATGCTGCCGTGCGAGATCGTGCTGCTCGGATCGACGGCCAAAACGGCAACTTTTTTTCCAAGTGCAGTCAAATGCTTCCCGAACGCCTCAATAAACGTGCTTTTCCCTACGCCGGGAACGCCGGTAATCCCGATCCGAACCGATTTATTGGCATGCGGCAGACAGGCATTGATGATTGCATTAGCTTTTTCGAGGTGCAAAACGTTGGTGCTTTCCACTAAAGTAATCGCGCGGCTCAACGCCGATATGTTTTTGGCCAGAATGCCATCGGCCAATTCCTTTGCCGGCGGTGTGTTGTGTCGCGCCGAAATAACCTGCTGCGCCGAAGCTTCGCTGATCGCTTCCGGCTGCCCGATGCCGTTTAACTCGGTCAATGCAGATGGTTTCGGTTTTTTCACAACGTAAAAATAGTATTTTTTTGGAGCTGTTTCCTGCTTTTCGCTTTATCTTTTGCTTCGCGATGCTCCGCAAAAGGATGCCGGCGCTCCCGACGCTTCGGGACGGGGCTAGGGCTTCCCGGCCGGTTTGAAAACTTGATAAAAACCGTATCTTTGAGTTTTCAAAAGCACTGCAATGAACAGCATACTTTCCCAGGAAATCATCGGCAGGCTCGAAGCCATCGTCGGAAAATCATATATCTTTACCGACATCGAAACCCGCAACGACTACGGTCGCGACGAAACCGAAGATTACGTTTTTCCGCCGTCGGTCGTACTCAAACCCGGAACGCCGGGGGAAATTTCCGAAATCCTGAAATTGGCCAATGAAAACCGGATTCCCGTAACGGCGATCGGCGGCCGTACCGGATTGAGCGGCGGCGCGCTGAGCATTTACGAAGGAATCGGATTGTCGATGGAACGCTTCAATAAAATCCTCGAAATCGATGAACTGAATTTGCAGGTCACCGTCGAGCCGGCCGTAGTCACGCAGGTGTTGCGCGAAGCCGTTTCCGAAAAGAATCTTTTCTATCCGCCGGACCCAAGCAGCCAGGGCAGCTGTTTTATCGGCGGGAATGTAGCCGAAAATTCGGGCGGTGCACGCGCGGTGAAATACGGTGTTACGAAAGATTACGTTTTGAACCTCGAAGTCGTCTTGCCCAACGGCGACATCATCTGGACCGGCGCCAATACGCTCAAAAATTCGACAGGTTACAATTTGACCCAACTCATGGTCGGCAGCGAAGGTACGCTCGGCATTATCACTAAAATCGTCATGAAACTCCTTCCGAAAAACACGCACAACATCCTGATGCTCGTGCCGTTTTTCGAGGCAAAACAAGCCTGCGAAGCGGTTGCAAAAATATTCAACGCCGGAATAATACCGAGCGCGCTCGAATTCATGGAACGCGATGCGATTGACTGGACGCTGCGTTTTGTCGACGGGATCGCGCTCAATGTCAAAGACGGAATCCAGGCGCATTTGCTGATCGAGGTCGACGGGAATTACCCTGACGTATTGTTTGCCGAAGCCGAGAAAATCACCGAAGTCGTCGAACAGTTCAACATCGACGAAATTCTGTTTGCCGATACCGAAGACCAAAAAAACGCGCTTTGGAAGATGCGGCGTTCGGTGGCCGAAGCGGTCAAGTCGAATTCGATCTACAAGGAAGAAGATACGGTCGTGCCGCGCTACGAGTTGCCGAAACTGCTCGAAGGCATCAAATCGATCGGCGGCAAATACGGATTTAAATCGGTTTGCTACGGACATGCGGGGGACGGCAACCTCCATGTCAATATTGTCAAGGGCGAAATGGACGATCAGGCCTGGAAAACCGAAATCCCGAAAGGAATCCGCGAAATCTTCGAACTCACAGTAAGGCTGAAAGGCACGCTTTCGGGCGAGCACGGCATCGGTTACGTCCAGAAAAATTATATGGATATCGCGTTTAGCAACACTCAACTGGCGCTGATGAAAGGAATCAAGGACGTTTTCGATCCGAACGGCATCCTGAACCCTGGGAAAATCTTCCCCGATTCCTAAAAATACGACGTTTTGCGTATTGCCGGGGCGCTTGGCAACCTATAGCTTTATCAAATAAAATTGATACGGTTTCGGCCAATCGTCAGCTTTTGTTAAATCGCGATTTTGATAGGAAATCGGGACTTTACTATTTGTTTTAGTTTTTTTTGGGAAAAAGAAACCCGCCAACATCGGCGGGTTTTCTTGATTTAATCCCTTTTCGGATTGCTTTTCTTTTCGCGTTTTTCCTGCTTTTTCTCCTTGGCGGTCTTAAGCGGTTCTTTTTTAGCGGCTTTTCTGGTATCTAATCCTTTTGCCATGATCGTGATTTTTAGGTTTAAGTTTCAGAAAAGTAAAAATAGCCAATAATTGCAATCGGCGTTAAAGTCCTAACGATTTTTTAATAGTTTCGGTAAGTGCGCCTTCCGAAATATCATCCGGAATCGTATGATCCAAAAAAGCGAATTGCCAGACGCCGCCGGTTTGGGCCGCAAGCATTCGGGCATTGTAGACAATCAAAAAGCTGTTTCGTGCCGGTTCATAATTGATGCTGGTAGAATTGAATTTTATTTTCAGGTCTGCCTGAACCGATGCCACATCGATTTTTTTGAAATAAGTAATGCGTATGACATTCCTAAACGTGACCATGCAATAGGATTTGTCATCGATGGTTTGCACCGGGCCGAAATTGTATTTGACATTCGTATAAACATACCTGAATTTCTGCTCGTCGTTGAGGAAATAGGCGTCGAGTTTTTCGTAAACCTCCGAAGGCTGCAACGGCGAAAAGATCATCGCCGAAAGCTTGTCGATATCGATGTCGTCAAATGCGGAATACAATTTTTTGGTATCGGCCTGCAAAGCCGGCGGCGCCTGCGCAAAAACACCTGTAGCAAGCAACAGTAAGAACAACGTTATTTTTGCGCTCATGTTTTTCATTTGTATCAAATATAAAAAATCCCCAGTAAACTGAGGATTTTAATTTTTAAGAAAGCTTTATTCATTGACGACAATCCATTCGCCGGTGCTGAGCAGGCTTTCCGCTTTTTTGTATTTCATGGTTTCCGTCTTTCCACTCATGACGTGCTTGATGGTCACGTTGTCGTTGCGGTTGATTTTCGGCTGGTCCCTGACAATGGTTTCAGTCACTTGGCGCTGTTGAGTCGGGTGCGCCTGGCGGTTTGGCGCTTCCGATTCGATTTCGTCGATGTCTTCTTTGGAAGTTTTGTAGTTTTCCCTGACTTTCACCTCACGCGCTTCTTGGATGTTCTGGTTTTGCTGCGGCAAATCGCCTTTGAACAGGAACGAAATCACTTCTTTGTTGACGCCGTCGAGCATCGAGCGGAACAGGTTGAACGCCTCGAACTTATAGATCAGTAAAGGGTCTTTTTGTTCGTGAACGGCTAGCTGTACCGATTGCTTGAGCTCGTCCATCTTGCGCAAGTGTTTTTTCCAGGCTTCATCAACGATGGCCAGTGTAATGTTCTTTTCAAAATCGGCGACTAATTGTTTTCCTTGCGATTCGTAGGCTTTTTTCAAATCGGTCACGACATTGAGCGTTTTCACGCCATCGGTAAACGGAACGACGATGCGCTCGTACTGGTTGTTCGGATCTTCAAAAACGTTGCGGATGATCGGAAACGCTTCGCGGGCACTGCGCTCGTTTTTTTCGGTATAATAGGCGAGCGCGGCTTTATAGACTTTTCCGGTCAGCTCCATTTCGCCGATCTTTTCGAATTCGCTTGCCGAAACCGGCGATGTAATCGAAAAATAACGGATCAGTTCGAACTCGAAATTCTTGAAATCGTTGGCCGTTTTGTTGTTCGTCGTAATCAGTTCGCAGGTGTCGTAAAGCATGTTGGCGATATCGACTTTGAGCCTTTCGCCATGAAGGGCGTGCTTGCGGCGTTTGTAAACTACCTCGCGCTGCGCGTTCATTACATCGTCGTATTCGAGCAAACGCTTCCGGATGCCGAAGTTGTTTTCCTCGACTTTCTTCTGGGCGCGCTCGATCGATTTGGTCATCATCGAATGCTGGATGACTTCGCCTTCCTTCAATCCCATACGGTCCATGATTTTCGCGACCCTTTCGGATCCGAACAAACGCATCAGGCTGTCTTCGAGCGAAACATAAAATTGCGAGCTTCCGACATCGCCCTGACGACCGGAACGACCGCGCAACTGGCGGTCGACGCGCCTGGAATCGTGGCGCTCGGTCCCGACGATGGCCAAACCTCCGGCGGCTTTTACCTCCGGCGACAGCTTGATATCGGTACCACGCCCGGCCATGTTGGTCGCGATGGTCACGACACCCGGTTTTCCGGCTTCCTCGACAATCTGCGCTTCCTGTTTGTGGAGTTTCGCGTTGAGTACGTTGTGCGGCACGTTGCGCATCTTGAGCATACGGCTCAGCAATTCCGAAATCTCGACCGATGTAGTACCGATCAAAACCGGTCTTCCCGATTCCGAAAGTTGCGTCACATCGTCGATGACGGCATTATATTTTTCGCGTGCGGTCTTGTAAATAAGATCTTCCTTGTCTTTCCGCGCCATCGGCCTGTTGGTCGGGATTTCGACGACGTCTAGTTTGTAGATTTCCCACAATTCGCCGGCTTCGGTGACGGCCGTACCGGTCATACCGGCCAATTTGCTGTACATCCTGAAATAATTCTGCAGGGTAATGGTCGCGAAAGTCTGGGTTGCGGCCTCAATCTTGACGTTTTCTTTCGCTTCTATCGCCTGGTGCAATCCGTCGGAATAACGGCGTCCGTCCATGATACGTCCGGTCTGCTCGTCTACGATCAGGATTTTGTTGTCCATGATCACGTATTCGACGTCTTTTTCAAATAAAGTATAGGCTTTCAGTAATTGCGTCAGGGTATGGATGCGCTCGCTTTTCACATTGAAATCCTGGAAAAGTTTCTCTTTTTCTTCGGCTTCCTGGTCTTTTTCGAGGTTCATTTTATCGATCCGTGCAATTTCAGTCCCGATATCCGGGAGTATGAAGAAATTATCATCGGTATCCGACGAAAGATACTTGATGCCGTTGTCAGTCAATTCGACCTGGTTGTTCTTTTCCTCGATCACAAAATACAGCGCTTCATCAACCTTAGGCATCTCGCGGTTGTTGTCCTGCATGTATTGGTTTTCGGTTTTCTGAAGGATCTGACGGACGCCTTCCTCGCTGAGGAATTTGATCAGCGCCTTGTTCTTCGGCAGCGCGCGGTAAGCCCTCAATAGATTAAAGCCGCCGTCTTTGTTGTTGCCTTCGCGGATCAGTTTTTTAGCCTCGGTTAAGAATCCGGTGGCAAGCTGTTTTTGCAGGTTGACCAAGTGATCGATTTTCGGCTTGAGCTCATTAAACTCGTGGCGGTCGCCCTGCGGCACCGGTCCGGAAATGATCAGCGGCGTACGGGCGTCGTCGATAAGTACGGAATCGACCTCGTCGACAATGGCGTAATTGTGCTTGCGCTGGACCAGATCGGCAGGAGAATGCGCCATATTGTCCCTCAAATAATCGAAACCGAATTCGTTGTTGGTTCCGTAAGTGATGTCGGCTTCGTATGCTTTCCTGCGCTCGTCGGTGTTTGGCTGGTGGTTGTCGATACAGTCCACGGTCAGGCCGTGAAATTCGAACAGTGGTGCTTTCCACGAACTGTCACGCTTGGCAAGATAATCGTTTACGGTAACCAGGTGCACGCCGTTTCCGGTCAGTGCGTTGAGATACAAAGGCAAAGTCGCTACAAGGGTTTTACCTTCACCGGTCTGCATTTCTGATATTTTTCCTTCGTGCAAAACCATACCGCCGATGAGTTGTACGTCGTAATGAACCATGTCCCAGGTAATCTGCTTTCCTGCAGCGTTCCAGGAATTGGCCCAGATCGCATTGTCGCCGTCCAAAGTAATGTAAGATTTTGTTGCCGAAAGTTCCCGGTCGCGCGGGGTTGCAGAAACTTTAATTTGCGTGTTTTCCTTGAAGCGGCGAGCCGTTTCCTTAATCACGGCAAATGCTTCGGGAAGTATTTCGTTCAGGGTTTTTTCCGAAATTTCGTAAGCTTCTTTTTCAAGCGCATCGATTTCCAGATAAACGTCTTCCCGTTTATCGATGTCCTCGATGCTTTCCACATCGGTTTTCAGGGCCGCGATCTTTGCATCCTTTTCGGCGCGGGCTTCGGCGATCCTGTTTTTGAAGTATGCGGTCCTGGCGCGTAGCTCGTCGTGAGACAAAGCGGCCAGCGTGCTTTCAAACGCTTTTATTTTATTGATGTTGGCCTGTAATGCCTTGACGTCTTTTTCTGATTTGTTGCCAACAAAAACTTTGATTATGCTGTTTATGAAGCTCATGATTTATTGATATTTCTGGTTTTAATCCCGATGTTTCGGGAGTGCAAATTTATGCAAAAAAAAAGCCTCGGATGAGACTTTTTAACTAGCTTTTTTATTTTTAATATTCGTCCTCGTTCCAAAGATAATCCTCGTCGGTCGGATAGTCGGGCCAAATCTCTTCCATCGATTCGTAAATCTCGCCCTCGTCTTCTATCGATTGCAGGTTTTCAACCACTTCAAGCGGCGCACCGGCACGGATTGCATAGTCAATGAGTTCGTCTTTGGTTGCAGGCCACGGCGCATCACTTAAATAGGACGCCAATTCTAATGTCCAATACATATTCGCGATTTTAATTTACTGCAAAAATAAATTTAATACTGAAAAAGTCAAGTAAAATTCTATTTATTTTAAAAAAAGTTAAGAACGTCTGAAATACGAAATCCCAAAACTCAAGTTATGCATTCCAAAATTTTGAAATTCAGTTGTTTGTATTTCGAATTTGGATTAAAAAAAACCGGAATTTATTTCCCCGGAATCCATTTCACCTCGTCGGCTGAAAGTTCGGCGGACAACTTCCGTGCCAGTACAAAAAGGTAGTCAGAAAGTCGGTTCAGATACTTTATGACCAGCGGATCGGTAGGTTCAAGCTCGTTTAAATGCACCGAAAGCCGTTCGGCCCGGCGGCAGACGCAACGCGCGATGTGACAATATGACACGGTCGTATGTCCGCCCGGAAGGATGAAATGTGTCATTTGCGGCAAGGCTTTTTCCATATTGTCAATCTCATTTTCAAGCAATTCGACGTCTTGTTCAGAAATTTTCGGAATATTGAGCCGCGGTTTTCCATTCTTCAAAATCTCTTTTTGCGGCGGCGTTGCCAAAATGGCGCCTGCGGTAAACAGCCGGTCCTGGATCCGGATGAGGATTTCCTTATAATGAGTATCGATTTGCTGGTCGCGAAGCAGCCCGATGTGCGAGTTCAGCTCATCGACCGTACCGTAGCTTTCGATCCGGATATGGTGTTTCGGGACGCGGTCGCCGCCAAACAAAGCGGTTGTTCCTTTATCGCCCGTTTTGGTATATACTTTCATAGTTGACGTTTTGATGATATTGCCGTTACGTTTCGGGTTAAAGAATAGCGGCTTTCTTAATGTAAAGGCCAATGATTTCACCTCCCGAATTTGTCGTGATCCTGACTGTCAAGATGCCGTTTTCGAATTTGCCGTTGTAACTTCCTTTTGATTTTCCGTGCGGGGTTTCGACATAATTGAACAGTTCGAGAAACAACAATGCGGCGTTTTCCTTTTTTACCTTCGATAAAAAGGCAAAGTACTGTTTCTTGGTGCGGGCCATTTTCATTTTTGGCGAAAAAGCCTGGTAGATTTGCTCAAAATCACCTTTATTGAAGTTATGGAACTTCCCAACCGCATTTTTATGGATTTCGCTTTGCGCGAATGTCGCGGCGGCGAGAAGAAAAAGCATTATTGAAAATGCAGCTGTTTTCATTGCCTATTTCGGATTCAGGTTTGGGGTGTCGCTTTCGATCACGCCGTCGCGCAGGCGAATCACACGATGAGCATATTCGGCGATTTCCTCTTCGTGCGTCACCAATATGACCGTATTTCCGTTTTTGTGGATTTCCCCGAAAAGTTTCATGATTTCGACCGACGTCTTGCTGTCCAGGTTTCCTGTGGGTTCATCCGCCAGGATAATCGACGGCTTGTTGACCAGTGCGCGGGCAATGGCCACACGCTGGCGCTGTCCGCCTGAGAGTTGGTTCGGCTGGTGGTCCATACGGTCGCCGAGGCTAACCTGTTTGAGCACTTCAGTAGCGCGCGCGCGGCGTTCCGGCTTCGAGTACCCGGCATAAATCATCGGCAGCGCCACATTGTCGAGCGCCGTGGTCCGCGGCAGCAGGTTGAACGTCTGGAAGACGAACCCGATTTCCTTATTCCGGATTTCGGCCAGTTCATTGTCATTCATCAAGCTCACGTGCTTTCCGTTTAACGAATAAGTGCCGCCGGTTGGCGTGTCAAGGCATCCCAAAAGATTCATCAGGGTAGACTTCCCGGAGCCTGACGGTCCCATAAGCGCTACATATTCGCCTTTGTTGATTTCGAGGTCAATGCCTTTGAGAACGTAAACGGTTTCGTTTCCCAAGATAAAATTCCGGGTGATATTCTTGATTTGGATGAGTGGATTGCCCATGGTGAAAATTTGAGCTAAAAGTAGGCATTTTTACGATTTGATATGCGACATTTTGTATCGTCTGTTACATAATTTGGCAAACATTTTATATAATTACTATATTTCAAAATATTTATTAAATTATTCATAAATTTTTAAGTTAAATTCGTTATTTATTTGAAGTATATATAATTTTATAACACGGTAAACTTATCAAAACTAAATAACTTAATTATGAAAACACGCAATGTATTATTAGGATTATCAGTCATCGCCTTGGCTTTTACGGGCTGCAAAAGCGATGAGGAAAAACAGGCCGAAAAAACGGTAGACAATTATACCAAATATGTCGATTCGGTTGGCAATGTGGCCGAAGCCGACGCAAAAGCGAACTGGGCTGCCATCGACGCCGAATACAATCAGAAGACCAGTGACGCAGACGCTGCGCTGGCCAACATGAAAGACAAATCGAAAGCCGAAGAACGCGTCAATGCAAGCAAGGCGAAATATGAAGAGATGAAAGCCAAATACCAGGCGCAGCTCGATCAGGAAATGGCCGCCAAATCAGCAGCCGACGATCCGAAAATGAAGATCAGGAATTCGTTCTGGGGCGAAGGCAAAGTAGGCGATGATATGAAATTCGAATGGATAAACAAAGACAATATCCTGAAAGCATACAACGATTTCTATAATGCTTACGAAGCCAATAAAGGCAGTTACAGCCGTGAGGATTTCGACGAAGTTAAGGCGATTTATGAAGCGCTCGATGCGCGTAAAAATACGGTTGAAAAAGAAGGGCTTTCGTCGCACGACAATATGAAAATCGCTGAGTTGAAAGTGAAATTCGCACCGAAATTCAAAATTGACAGAATGGGCGCCAAAGGCGACGAAAACCAGGAAGCCAAAGACGAAGCCAAATAATTATTTTTTCATCTACTGGAAGAATGACAATCTGAAAAGGTTGTCATTTTTTTTTGGAATCATGTAAAGTTTTTTAATTGCCACACCCTAATTTTATCTGTCAAACGTAAAATTTTAATATCATGCCAGGAAAAAGCCCAGGTCCGCAAATTAAAGATAAGGATCAATACGAAGCACTGAAAGACAAAGGCTACAGCAAAGAAAAAGCTGCCCGGATCTCGAACAGCAAAGGCGCAGAACACCGCGGCGGCAAAGCCAAATCCTATGACGACCAAACCAAGGCACAGGTTTATGCCGAAGCAAAGAAAGTCGGAATCAAAGGCCGTTCAAAAATGACCAAGAAAGAATTGATGCATGCATTGCGCACCAATTAAGCGCGCAGGATAAAATGCTCTTTCATTTGTTCTTTCCGAAAGAAAACCAAACCCCATTGGAATGTGTCGATCGTGACCGTGACATTGGGGTTTTTCTTGATCGTTTCCCACGCAGTTTCCATATCTGCGGACCAATGGATGTCGTCAAAAATCCAGACTGAATCATTCGTGGCTGTTGGAAGCAGCAGGTCAAAATAGCGCAACGTCGCTTCCTTGGTGTGGTTGCCGTCGAAGTAAATTAATTGATAGTGATTAGTGGCTGGTCGCTCGATGTTTAGCGTCGCCTCAAATTCGCCAATTTTTAAATCGATATTTTCCAAATGGAATTTTTGAAATTTCTTCCTTGCCACAGCTGCCGTTTCCGGACAGCCTTCCAACGTCGTGATTTCCGAATCGGGATTTCCCAAGGAAAGTGCAGAAGTCGCCAATCCGACTGACGTCCCGATTTCCAAAACGTGCCCGGGCTTGAAATATCTGGCGATGCGAAAAAGCAGCTGCGCACGTTTCGATGAAATTCCTGCGTTTTTTGCAATGGACGAAATCGTTCTGGAATTCGATTTGAAAACCCGAGATCCCGCGCCGAAATCGGTAACCTCAATCGCACTTTGGTTTTGGGAAAGCGAATTCCGATATTGTTTTAAAACTGAATATTCAGGAAATTTTGTTGTGTCGTAAAAACACTTTACCAGCAAATCGAATACGAACGGCGAATGCACGCTGTATTCGTTTTTCGAATGCCAGAGAAATTTGAAATATGATTTGATCCCAAACAGCATTTAGGATTCCAATTTTGCGCTCAGCTCAAACCAGCGTTCTTCCTTCAACTCGATTTTTGAAATGATCGATTGCAGCTCATTGGCTTTCGCCGAAATATCCGCATCGGCTACTTTGCCTTCCGAAAATAAATCCTCGATCTTTTTCTTTTCCCATTCCAGATCCTTGATTTCCTTTTCGATTTTCTGGAATTCCTTCTGCTCGTTGAACGACAAACCGGAAACATTGTCTTGTTTTTTCCACGAATTTTTTTCCGTATTGACCGGATTCAACTCTTTCTTTGCCGGTTCGGCGCTGTCTTCATAAGCGCGGAAATCCGAATAATTCCCCGGGAAATCCTCAATCTCGCCGTTGCCGCGAAACACGAACAAGTGATCGACGATCTTGTCCATGAAATACCGGTCGTGCGACACGACGATCAAACAGCCCGGATAATCCAAAAGGAAACTTTCGAGCACGTTCAGCGTCAAAATGTCGAGATCGTTTGTCGGCTCGTCCAAAATCAGGAAGTTCGGATTCTGGATCAAAACCGTACACAAATACAGGCGTTTCAATTCGCCGCCCGAGAGTTTTTCGACGTAATCGTGTTGCTTTTTGCGATCGAATAAAAATCTTTCCAGTAATTGCCCCGCCGAAATTGTACGGCCTTTCATCAGCGGAATGTATTCGCCGAATTCCTTGATGACGTCGATGACTTTCTGGCCGTACTTGATCTCGATGCCGCTTTGCGTATAATAGCCGATTTTCATCGTTTCGCCGGTCACGACCTTGCCCGAATCGGGTGGAATCGTTCCGGTAATCAAATTCAGGAACGTCGATTTTCCCGTACCGTTTTTCCCGATGATGCCGATGCGTTCGCCGCGCTGGAAGTCGTACGAAAAGCTTTCGAGAATTACTTTTTCCTTGAACTTTTTTGTAACCTTGTGCAGCTCGATAATCTTGCTGCCCATGCGCTCCATGTTGATTTCCAATTCGACCTGGTTTTCTTTTCGGCGGCTTTCGGCTTTTTGCTTGATGATGTAAAAGTCGTCCTGCCGCGATTTCGATTTCGTCGTCCGGGCTTTCGGCTGGCGCCGCATCCAGGCAAGTTCTTTCACGAACAGGTTCTGCGCCTTGTCGATGCTTGCGTTTTCCGATGCGATCCGCAGTTCTTTCTTCTCTAAATAATACGAATAATTTCCTTTATATTGGTACAGTTTGCCGTTGTCCAATTCGATGATTTCGTTGCAGACGCGCTCCAGAAAAAAGCGGTCGTGCGTCACCATGAACAGCGTCATCGCACCTTTCGCGAAATAGTCTTCGAGCCATTCGATCATTTCCAGATCGAGATGGTTTGTCGGTTCGTCGAGAATCAATAAATCCGGCCGGTTGATGAGGATAATCGCCAACGACAGGCGTTTTTTTTGTCCGCCCGACAAATTCTTGACCTTCAGTTTGAAATCCTCCAGCTTCAACTTGAACAAAATCTGCTTGAACTGCGTCTCGAAATCCCATGCGTCGTGCTGGTCCATTTTGTCGAACGCTTTTTGGTAGCTTTCCGCGTCATCGGGGTTTTCAAGCGCTTTTTCGTATTGCTCGATGACTTTCAAGGTTTCGTTATCCGATGCGAAAATCGATTCCTCGATCGTCAGCTCGTCCTGCAAATCGGGCACCTGCGACAAAAACGCCATCTTGATATCCTTGCGCACGACGACTTTTCCCGAATCGGGCTCGTCCTTGCCGGTAATGATGTTCATGATCGTCGTCTTTCCCGTGCCGTTCTTGGCGATGAAAGCGATTTTCTGGTCCTTGTTGATCCCGAACGAAATGTTATCGAACAATGTCCGTTCGCCGTACGATTTCGAAATATTTTCTACTGAAAGGTAATTCATGGCGCAAAGGTAATCGACAATTAATAATGAATAATTAATAATTGATAATTTTTGGGCGCGTCCCTGCGGGCCAGGCTGTCCGCTGTATCTTTGCTCGCGCACTCGCAAAGGATGCCGCCTCCATCCTTCGCGCGGCCCGAAATGAAATTTTGTCATTTACATTGAAAAAATGTCATTCCAAAAATGTCAGATCGTCGAGATTTTCGCGCCGGAACAAAAATTGTTTTCCCGCTGCCGTCATGTAAAACCAAAGTTTAACTTTAAAATTGATTAAAAATGAACTTAGTAAAACGTAACAACAGCAACAGCAATTTGTTTCCTTCACTGATGGAAGAATTTTTCCGTCCGGACTGGATGGGCGGAATCCAAAACCAGAATGCGCTGAGCGTGCCGCCGGTAAACATCCGCGAAACCGACAACCATTTCGAAGTTGAGCTTTCGGCGCCCGGTAAAGCCAAAGAAGATTTCAACATCGAACTCGACAACGAAATGCTGACCATTTCCTCCGAACAAAAAACCGAAAACACCACACAGGAAGGCAAATTCACGCGCAGGGAATTCTCGCATTCATCATTTCGTCGTTCGTTCATGCTGCCTGAAACCGTAAAGGAAGACGAAATCAGCGCGTCGTACGAAAATGGTATTCTCAAGATCAGCCTTCCGAAAAAAGAGGAAGCGTTGCCAAAACCGAAACGGTTGATCGAAATCAATTGACAATGAAGAATGGACAATGAAACTCCGCGCTGCGGAGTTTTTTTATGCGCAAATTTTAATTATCAATTGCCCATTGTCACCCGAACAAATTAAATTTGCGAACTGGCGTAAGCAATTATCAATTATTTTTGCCTCATGCAGCTTTCCATCGTCATTCTCAACTACAACGTTCGCTACTTTCTCGAGCAATGCGTGCGCAGCGTCGAAAAAGCCATCGCGAATCTCGATGCTGAAATCATAGTAGTGGACAACGCTTCGCCCGACGACAGCGTCGCGATGCTGAAATCGCGGTTCACAAACGTAAAACTGATTGAAAGCAAGGAAAATTCCGGTTTCCCGAAAGGCAATAACATCGGCGTCGCCGAGGCCAAAGGCAAATACATCTGCATTTTAAATCCGGATACGGTCGTTGCCGAAGACACGTTCGAAAAAGTGTTGGCTTTCGCGGAGTCGAAACAAGATTTGGGCATCGTCGGGGTAAAGCTCGTCGACGGAACGGGAAAATTCTTGCCCGAATCCAAGCGCGGCATCCCAACGCCGCTCGTGGCTTTCGGCAAAATCACGGGATTGAGCAAAAACAAATATTATGCGGCGCACTTGTCCGAAAATGAAACGGGAAAAGTCGACATTCTCGTCGGCGCGTTCATGCTGATGAAAAGGGATTTGTATCTCGAAGTCGGCGGGTTTGACGAAAACTGCTTCATGTATTCAGACGACATCGACTTGTCATACACGGTTTTGAAAACCGGCAAATCGAATTATTATTTCCACGAAACGACAGTCATCCACTACAAAGGCGAAAGTACGGTCAAGGACGAAATGTACATGAAGCGTTTTCGCGAGGCGATGGATTTCTTCTACCGGAAGCATTTTCGGGTGTCGTTTTTATTCGATGCGTTCCTGAAAGCCGGCGCATATTTTTTCTCGATTTTCAAGAAACGCCAGACTTCGATAAAAAAAACGTCCAATCGATATGCTTTGATTTCGGACGATGAAAACCTTAAGGAAAGCATTCGTTCCGCTACCGAAAAAGAAGTTGAAATCCAAGCTGTTATCGAAAGTCCAAACTCTGAATTTGAAATTGTTTTCGACGCGAACTTCCTGTCATTCAAACAAATAATTTTAAAGATGGAAAAACTTAAAAATTCGGGCGCCACATTCAAAATCGCACACCCCGACGATGGTTTCATGATCGGCAGCAATTCCAGCAACGACCGGGGCGAAGTCGTGAAGTTTACACTTCGTCGGTAAGGCGTTGCCGATGGTCTAAAAACTCAGCGACAACGATTAAAACCGAATAATTTTTCCTATTTTCGCAGTCACAAATTAACTACGTAAGGTTTTAAGATGGCAAGATTTGAACTGAAATTACCGAAAATGGGCGAAAGCGTTGCCGAGGCGACGATTACCAATTGGCTGAAAAATGTGGGCGACCATATTGATGCCGACGAAGCGGTACTTGAAATCGCGACCGACAAGGTTGACAGCGAAGTGCCGTCGGAAGTTTCGGGAAAGCTCGTCGAGCAATTGTTCCAGAAAGACGATTTGGTTAAAGTAGGCCAGACGATCGGAATCATCGAAACCGAAGGCGGCGTTGTCGTCGATGCGCCATCTGAACACACGAGCGCTCCGGCCGAAATCGCCCCGCAAGTCGCACAAATAGAAAAAACCGTCGAAGCCGCACGTGATTTTGTTGCGGTGCCGGCCGTATCGGGTTCGGCGCCGACTAGAGAAGATTACCACAATTCGGATAAATTCTTTTCGCCGCTGGTCAAAAACATCGCCCGCGAGGAAAATGTTTCTATGGCCGAGCTCGAAGGCATCAAAGGCTCGGGGGCCGAAGGGCGCGTTACGAAAAACGATATACTGGATTACGTTGCAAATCGCGGAAACCAGCCTGTCAGTAGTCAGCAGTCAGCGGTCGGCAGTCAGCCGACATCACATGAAAAGCACGCTGTCGGGAATCACGGGCCAGTTGCGATGCCACAAGCCGTGCCTGTTGCAGAAACTCCAAAAATTGAAACTCCAAAAGCAGAAGCGCCGGCCGCCAAGGCAATTCCGGTTTCGGTCAACGGACAGGACGAAATCGTCGAAATGGACCGGATGCGTAAATTGATTTCCGGATATATGGTGCAGTCAGTGCAGACATCGGCGCACGTCCAATCGTTTATCGAAGTAGACGTGACCGCAATCTGGGACTGGCGCGAGAAAAACAAAAACGCATTCGAGAAAAGAGAAGGCGAGAAGCTGACCTTTACCCCGATATTTATGGAAATCGTCGCCAAAGCGCTCAAGGATTTTCCGATGATGAACATTTCGGTCGAAGGCGATTACATCATCAAAAAGAAAAACATCAACCTCGGTATGGCGGCGGCTTTGCCAAACGGAAACCTGATCGTTCCCGTCATCAAAAATGCAGATCAGCTCAATTTACTCGGAATGGCCAAAGCCGTCAACGATTTGGGCAACCGCGCGAAAGCCGGAAAACTCAAGCCCGACGACACGCAGGGCGGAACCTACACGGTAACGAATGTTGGGACGTTTGGTTCAGTCTTCGGGACGCCAATCATCAACCAGCCGCAGGTCGGGATTTTGGCCTTGGGCGCAATCCGGAAAGTGCCGGCGGTCATCGAAACCGAAGAAGGCGATTTCATCGGCATCCGCAAGAAAATGTTCCTGTCGCACAGCTACGACCACAGGGTTGTCGACGGTGCGCTCGGCGGCAGCTTCGTAAAACGCGTCGCGGAATATATGGAAGCGTTCGACGAAAATCGGACGTTCTGACCGATAAAATAATTTCAAGCCCGGCAATTTGTCGGGCTTGTTTTTTTATATTTGGCGGCAAAATCCCTACAGATGATTAAAAAATTACTTTCAATTATCGCCATAATGGCATTTTCAGCTGCGGCGTTTTCGCAAACTCTCGATCCTACATTCGGCAACGGTGGAAAAGTCGTAACCCATTTGGGCGACGGCGCCTACAGCACTATAACCGATGTAAAATTCCTTGCCGATGGCAAAATACTGGTTTGCGGCGAGTCAAAAGTCGAATATCTAAATAAGTCGGTTGTGGCGCGGTATCTTTCCGACGGCACACTTGACCCCGATTTCGGCTCGAACGGAATCGCGATTTACGATATCGGTACAAGCAACGGAAGTGCAAGTTCGCTTTTAATGTTGCCTGACGGGAAATTTCTGGTCAGCGGCGAAAACACGATCGATTATTGGGGCGGTGAAAGCCTTTATGATTCCGTTATTCTGCGCTGTAACGAAGATGGAAGCCTTGATTCCACGTTTGGGGTCAATGGCATGGTGACCACCGACGCGTCCGGCTTTACGGCGAAGGATGCAAGCTATAATCTGACTTTCGACGAGCAGGGAAGAATACTTTTGGCTGGCGAGGCGGCACACCACGGCGGAGGCAGTTCATACTCGTGGGAAGATTTTGAGGTTGTCCGCTATAATAATGATGGCACCATTGATAACACGTTCGCAGATGCCGGAATCTTCAAATGTGAGATCGGCGACAATGCCGGGGTATTGACAGGAAGTGTTGATATCGCATATCAGGTAAAGACTCAGGCCGACGGAAAAATCGTCGTCTGTGGTGTTTCGGATGCAACCTCTCCAATTGAAGGTTATAATTTTGCGATGGTCAGGCTCAATGGCGATGGGACGTTGGACCAAGGATTCGGTACACAAGGCAAAGTTTTGTTGGATTTAGGCGGAATAGAAGATTTTCGTTCGTTCCACATCCTTGACGACGGCAAATATCTCGCGGTCGGCAGCTCGGTTAACGAGAATCTCGGAAGCGTAAAACTGGTAAGATTGAATTCCAATGGAACGCCCGACGCGACTTTCGGTGTCGGCGGAATCGCAGAGATTAGTTTCGATACAGCTGGAAACGCGGGTGTGTTGTTCGATTCGTATTTATTGCCGGACGGAAAGATTGTTGCGGCCGGATTCAAAATTGGCGACACCGATTTCAATGATATAGTAATGCGATTTAATGCCGATGGAACGCCGGATGAAAGTTTCGGGACGTCGGGCCGCGTTGAGTACGACTTTATGAACGGCAACGATTATGTAAGCTCGATCGACGTTGATGCCTCGGGCAATCTTGTGGTTGCCGGCGGCAGCCGTAATGGAAGCAGCGAGTACAATGATTTTTCGCTTGCAAAATTCACCAGTCAAAATCTGGGCATCAGCCAGGAAAAGGCATCGCATATTTTGGTTTCGCCCAACCCGTTTTCATCGCGGGTCAACGTTGACGGCTTTGCTTCCGGCTCGGAATTGTCAGTCATGCTTTACGATATGTCGGGGAGAAAAATAATCGACAAAAAGCAGTCGTCGGACAGTGTCGACATGCCGTTAAATTTACCCAAAGGTATTTATATGCTACAGGTTACCGATGGCAAGGCCGTGTCGGTACAAAAAGTCGTCAAGGAATAATCCAGACCTTCAAAAAGGAAGATTTTTCAATCGGAAACCCTTATCTTTGCGGCATGGAACTCAATTTACACAAGCCGATCTGTTTCTTCGACCTTGAAACGACCGGAACCGACATCTGCAAAGACCGCATTGTCGAAATTTCAATCCTCAAGGTTTTTCCGAACGGCAATAAGGAATGCAGGACGTGGCTCGTGAACCCCGAAATGGCGATTCCCGCAGAATGTACGGTGGTGCATGGCATTACAAATGAAAAGGTCGCCAACGAGCCGACTTTCAGGGAATTGTCGCACACGATTTACAACATGATCAAGGATTCGGATTTGGCGGGCTTCAACTCGGACCGGTTCGATATTCCGCTGCTGGCCGAAGAGCTCTTGCGCGCCGACCTGGACTTCGACATGAAAAACCGCGTATCGGTAGACATCCAGACGATTTTTCACAAAAAAGAAGAACGTACGTTAAGCGCCGCGTATAAGTTTTATTGCGGGCAAGCGCTCGAAAACGCGCACAGCGCCGAGGCCGATACGATCGCGACCTACGAAATCCTGAAATCGCAGCTCGAACGTTATCCCGATCTGGAAAACGACATGAAATCGCTTTCGGAATACACGACGCGGAAAAGATCGGTTGACTTCGCAGGCTTTATCATACTCGACAAAGATGGCGAGGAATGCTTCTCTTTCGGAAAGCACAAAGGCGTCAAGGTTGAAAAAGTGCTCGAAGCCGAGCCGGGTTATTTCGGATGGATCCAGAACGCGGATTTCCCGTTGTATACGAAGAAGGTTTTGACGGCGATCAAGCTGAGGAAATTGAATAATAAATTTTAGTCGTTGGTCGTTGGTGTTTAGTCTTTAGTCTTTAGTCTTTGGACGTTGGACAATCTCTATGGGGCCGAATAATTTATCGTTTTTCAACAAATATTAGTCGCTAATTTTTCAACGAAACTGATTTTTCAGCGACAAATTACCAGCGACCAACGACTAACGACCAACGACCAACGACTAAACACCATCGACCTAATGAAAATCATCTGCATCGGCCGCAACTACGCCAAACACATCGAAGAGCTCCAAAATGAGCGCCCGGACGAGCCGGTTATTTTCCTCAAGCCCGATACGGCCGTTTTGCCGAAAGGCCAGGATTTTTACATCCCGGAATTTTCTAATGACATTCACCACGAGATCGAAATCCTCGTAAAGATCAATAAGGTCGGAAAATACATCGATCAGAAGTTCGCGCACAAGTATTACGACGAGATCAGCGTCGGGATCGATTTCACGGCGCGCGACCTGCAGCAAAAACTCAAAGACAAAGGACTTCCCTGGGAAAAAGCAAAGGCTTTCGACAATTCAGCGGTTATTGGTGACTTTATATCGAAAAAAATTTTTAGTTCGTCAGAAAGCCTTACATTTGAATTGCTAAAAAACAAACAAACCGTCCAAAGCGGAGATTCGGCCATGATGTTGTGGCAAATTGACGAAATCATCGCTTGCGTTTCCCGTTTTTTTACCCTGAAAACAGGAGATATTATTTTTACCGGAACGCCCGAAGGAGTTGCGCAAGTCAAATCCGGAGACGTTTTAGAGGGTTATTTGAACCAAAAAAAACTATTGACCACAGAAATTAAGTAATGGCCTTAAATTACAACCTAGCGAAAGTCTACGCGCTTTCAGATAACGACCCGGAATTCGTAATGCAGATCATTACGCTTTTCGTCACCGAAGTCCCGCAGGATCTGGTCCAGATCAAACTCGGGATCAAAACCAAGGAACACAAGCTCGCATACGCTTATGCGCACAAGATAAAACCGACCCTCGATCTGCTCGGCATGAACGTCGCCTTCGAGGAAATCCTGCAAATCGAAGCCTGGACCAAACGCGAAGGCAAGCGTAAGGAAATCCGCGATACTTTTGACAGCGTCGAGTCGCAGATCGAAAAAGCGGTCAAGGAAATCAAGAAGGATTTTAATTTGTAGCTAAGCAGCAAGGTTTAAATTTTTTGAAGCTGTTCCTGCTGCATTCAAGTCCGCATTTTAAAAACGTTTTTGTTACGCATACAAGTGCTTCCGCTGGGTCGCACTTTTCTTGCTGCAAAAATCGCTTTTAAAACTTGCGGGCTTTTCATTTCCATCAGGGCTAGCATTCGAAGAATTTTTTGTCAAAGTTTTAGCATATCCAAACCCGGCAATACTATAACTTTGCACCGCTGACGCTGTTTCCAGCCAGCCATCAAATTCCAGCCACCAATGAACGCAATCATAGTCACCATCGGCGACGAAATCCTCATCGGGCAGATTACTGATACCAACTCCGGATTCATCGCCAAATCGCTCGATAAGATCGGGATACAAACCACTGAAATGCTCTCCATCGGCGACGACAAACAGCAAATCCTCGACACGCTCTCACAACTCCAGGACAAAGCCCATCTTGTCGTCATTACCGGCGGCCTCGGCCCAACGAAGGACGACATCACCAAGAAAACCTTCTGCGAATATTTCGGCGATCATTTGGTCGTCAGCGAGAAAGTACTCGCGCACATCACCGATATGTGGCAAAACGTTTTCAAAATGGAACTCTCGCAGGTCAACAAGGACCAGGCGCTCGTGCCGTCCAAAGCGACCGTTTTGTTCAACCGCTACGGTTCGGCGCCCGGAATGTGGATGCAAAAAGGAAAGACGATATTCATCTCATTGCCTGGCGTTCCGTTTGAGATGAAAGGCATCGTCGAGCACGAAATCGTACCGAAATTCGTGTCCGAATTCGACCGGCCGTACATCATCCACAAAACGATTTTGACCTATGGGCAAGGTGAAAGCACGATTGCCCAGCGCATTGAAAACTGGGAAAATAATTTGCCCGAATTCATCAAATTGGCTTACCTGCCCGCGCCGGGACGTGTGCGTTTGCGGATGTCGGCGCGCGGAAAAGACAAGGCCGTTTTAGAGAAGGCGATTAAGGAAAACACCGAATCGCTTTCCGAAATAATCAACGACATCATCGTTGGCTACGACGACGAAGAATTGCTCGAGGCCGTCATCGGCAAATTATTGTGCGAAAGCAAACAAACCATTTCGACCGCCGAAAGCTGCACCGGCGGTAAAATCGCGCAAATATTGACTTCGATTCCCGGTTCGTCGCAATATTACAAAGGCAGCATCGTGAGCTATACTGAAGAAGTAAAAACTGAAGTGCTTGGCGTTTCAAAAGAAACCATCGAAAAATATTCGGTCGTTTCGGCACAGGTCGCCAAAGAAATGGCGCTTGCGGCGCAAAAAATCATGAAGACCGATTATGCGATCGGCATCACAGGAAACGCCGGTCCGACGACCGACGATACGCAAGAGCCGGTCGGGGTGGTTTTCCTGGCGGTGGCAACGCCCGACGGTGTGGTTGAGGAGAAATTCAACTTCGGCCAGCCGCGCGAAAAAGTCATCGACAGAAGCGTAAACAAATCGCTTGAAATGCTGCGCAAGGAAATTTTAAGAAGCAAATAAAAAAAAGGATAAAAAAGGCGGATATTTTTTTTGCAACATCCGTTTATTTTTCTTTTCTTTGCACCCTGATTTTGAATAACGATAAAAGATAAGCATAATGTCAAGAGTTTGCGACCTTACAGGCAAAAGAGCGATGGTAGGAAATAACGTTTCCCACGCGATGAACAAAACCAAAAGGAAATTCTCCGTGAATCTGGTTAAAAAACGTTTCTACCTTGCCGAAGAAGACAGATGGATTACTTTAAGAGTAGCTGCTTCAACGATTAAAACAATTAACAAGAACGGACTGACTGCAGTTTTGAAAAAGGCGCAGGCTGAGGGATTCATCAAGTAATCCTCCGAAAATAACTATAAAGAGATGGCAAAGAAAGGCAACAGAATCCAGGTAATTTTAGAGTGTACCGAGCACAAGACCAGCGGTATGCCTGGAACTTCACGGTACATCACTACCAAGAACAAAAAGAACACTCCGGATCGTCTGGAGATCAAGAAATTCAACCCGGTGTTGAAAAGAGTAACCGTACACAAAGAGATTAAATAATATAAGTCATGGCAAAGAAAACCGTAGCAACCTTACAGACAGCCTCAAAGCGTTTGTCTAAAGTGATCAAAATGGTGAAATCACCAAAAACGGGCGCTTATACTTTCGTGGAAAGCATCATGGCTCCTGAGCTGGCCGACGAATTCCTGAAAAAGAAATAATCAGCCGCAATAAATTATATGAAGCTACTTCTTTCCCGAAGTAGCTTTTTTATTTATATTTAGCCAAATGCGAAGCATTCACCGAACACCAAACAAAATATTATATTTGTGAGGTCTATTTTTTGGAGCACATTCCGGCTATCCGTTGCAATCTTTTAAACCTCACAGGTTTTCAAAACCTGTGAGGTTTCCAAAAGGATTTCCACTTCTATCCGGGCTAGGCTCCGGAACATCGATCCAAATTTTCGAAACAATCGAACCACATCAAAATGAGTTTCTTCAAAAAAATATTCTCCTCCGAAAAAAAAGAGACCTTAGACAAAGGCCTCGAACAAACCAAAACCAGTTTTTTTTCCAAGCTTACAAAAGCCGTAGCCGGAAAATCCAAAGTCGACGATGAAGTTCTGGACAATCTCGAGGAAGTGCTCGTCACTTCCGATGTCGGCGTCGAAACCACGTTAAAGATCATCGAGCGCATCGAAAAACGCGTATCCGAAGACAAATATCTCGGCACCGACGAACTCAATAAAATTCTGCGTGAGGAAATCGCCGGGCTGCTTTCCGAAACCAACTCGGGTGAAGCCAGCGAATTCACGATACCGGCCAATACCAAACCGTACGTCATCATGGTTGTCGGTGTCAACGGCGTCGGCAAAACCACAACCATCGGCAAATTGGCCAGCCAGTTTAAAAAAGCAGGATTCAAGGTTGTCTTGGGCGCGGCCGATACGTTCCGTGCCGCAGCCATCGACCAGCTTCAGATTTGGGCTGACCGCGTTGGCGTCCCGATCGTAAAACAGCAAATGGGCAGCGATCCGGCATCGGTTGCTTTCGACACGCTGCAATCCGCAGTCTCGCAAAACGCCGATATCGTCATTATCGATACGGCGGGACGCCTGCACAACAAAGTCAACCTCATGGCCGAACTCACCAAAGTCAAGCGCGTCATGCAAAAAGTCGTTCCCGATGCGCCGCACGACGTACTTCTGGTACTCGACGGCTCGACCGGCCAGAATGCTTTCGAGCAAGCCAGGCAATTCACCGCCGCGACCGAAGTCACCTCACTTGCGGTAACCAAACTCGACGGAACGGCCAAAGGCGGCGTCGTGATCGGGATTTCGGACCAGTTCCAGATTCCGGTAAAATATATCGGGGTTGGCGAAGGCATCGACGATTTACAGGTGTTCAACAAATACGAATTCGTGGATTCGTTTTTTTGGTAATTTACAGATTTTCAGTAATCGTATGGCCATTTTTTTTCGTTTATTTGTAAGGAACCAAAACAATTACGATGAAAAAAACACTATTTTTTGCCCTTACCATTTTTAGTACTTTTACGCTAAGTGCACAGAATAATCTGAAAAAAGGCTATTATATAGACATCTCCGGGCACCGGAACGATGGCTATATTAATGTTTCTGGTTTGGGAAGCCTCAATGAGGTGAATTCGGAAATCGAGTTCAGCCCGCAACCAGATGGTGCGACAAGCCCGGTTAATACGAAAACGATTTCCGAAATCGGCGTCGAGAATTCCGCGAGGCTTATAAAATACGAAATTCAGCTTGACGACACTAATTACAGGGATATTTCCAACACCAATAAATATCCGCAATTTGCGGCTGCCATTGTGTTTGTAAAAGTATTGCTGGACGGTAAGGCATCGTTACTGGCTTATGAAGGGCACAACGGCACAAAGTATTTTTACATGGCGCAGGGCGGCAAGCCTCAACAGCTGATGTATAAAAAATACAACGAAAATGGCGTTGTCAGGGAAAATGCCAGCTTCCGGCAATTTCTGTACGACAATATGAAATCGGGCGGTATGGCTTTCGGAAAGTTTTCGGAACTGAATTATAACGAAGAAGATTTGCTTCGGATATTCGAAGCCTTCAATACGTCGCAACACGGCGAATCACAGGTTTTTAAAACCGAGGAAAAGTCTTGGCCGTTGCATTGGGCAATTATGGCGGGCGTTTACAACACAGACGCCAAATTCGAAAGGGACGACAACAACATCTATTCAACGGACGATTCCAGCGTAGCATATGATATAGCCATCGAAGTCGAGTACCTGCCGTCTGGTAAAAGTTTAGGTTTTTTTGGCGTATTGGGGTGCGAGATTCTTAACTCGAAATTCGAAGTTGAGAATCCGTCTGCCCATACCAGCGTAAACGACAAAATTAAATCGCCTATTTTCGACATCGGTGCGGGTGTGCGCTATCATTTTGGTTTGTCAAAAAAGAGCGGCCTTTTTGTGGATGCCGCGCTGGTCTATTCGATATCTTCTTCAATAGACGAGAATGTCATGCTCGTTTCAGATGGTGGCGAAGAGTCATCAACCAGCCGTCAAACCTACGACACATCCAATTCATTCATCGGAATCGCAGGCGCAGGCTTTATATTCTCTGAAAAATACGGTCTTGCACTGAGGTATGAAACGCCGCGGGTCATATTAGACAAGCAACAGGGGAAAATTTCGTATGGACGAATAGGCGTCCAATTCAGATACATCTTCAATTGATGACTAAAACCACGAATCGATCTTTTTTGCTTTACCTGATTGCACTGGGATTTTTCCTGCTGTCGCGAATTTTTCACAGTATCGCAGTACTCGACTGGATATGCGCCGCGATCGGTTTCGTCTTTCTGTTCCTGGCGATAAAAAAATACTTCAAGAAATAAAAATGCGGTCAGTTGATGACCGCATTTATTTTTTCCCACAACACTTCGTCAAAATCGGATAAGGCGAGGTTGACGTTGTCGGCCGCGTCGCCCATTCGGATAATGACCATGTTCCTGCTTGGAACGACATAGATTTTCTGGTCGTTCTTGCCCAGAGCCATAAACATATCGCTTGGCGCGTCCGGTATGATACTGCCGTTAAACTGCAGCTGGCTTTGCGGTAAATGATAGCTGGCTTTTCCGTTGAGCCACCACAGATAGCCATAACCTAAATTGATGTTTTGTGAGGTATTGGTCGCAGCATTGAAATAATTTTCATTGATCACGACCTCGTTTTCCCATTTTCCCTTACTGAGCATCAGCAGCCCGAAACGCGCCATGCTTCGGGCGGTGCTGCCATAAACGATGTTGTCGCCCGAAGTGAACCAAGCGCCGTTCATCCCAATTTTATCCCGGAGCTTTTCATTGAAATATGCCGTAAAATCTTCACCGACGGCCGCTGTGATGACATCCTGCAATTTCACATAAACGTTGTGGTAAGCCCAACGCGTTCCCGCATCGGCGGTGTATTGCAGATTGGCCGGCGTCACATTGTCGCCCAAGGAATCGTCAAGGCCCGAAGTCATCGTGAGCAAATTCCGGTTGGTGATCAGGTTTTCCTTTGCCAAAGGTTCGCTTGTCCAGCCCGTTCCCAAATAATCCGAAACCTTGTCGTCGAGATCCAAAAAACCTTCCTGCTGCGCAATTCCCGTCAGGGTCGAAGTCAGGGTTTTTCCTGCGCTTGCCCAATACCAATTGTCCGCAACGGTCTGACCGTTGAAATAGTTTTCCATGACGATTTTTCCGTCAACAAGGATTATGAACGATTTGGAATGTTTTTCTTCGAGGTAATCGAGTAATGGCTGGACGGCCGTTTCGTTCCAGTTTAAATCGGCGCGCGAAGTGGTTTCCCAGACGTCGCTTCCGATTGGCGGAAAATACAGCGCAAATCCGGCTGGTGTAGTGTCGTCGGAGCCAGAACTGCATGAGGCCAACAACAGGATTGTCAAGAATAATGGGAGTTTCTTCATCGTGAATTTTTTCTTCAGATGCTAAAAATAAGCAATAGTTTAAATGAGTTTTATTTTATTTTCGCTTTCTTTGACCGGTTACGCTTATTTTTGCAGAAACACTTTACCGATGAAACAACGTTTCTTGATCCTCGCTTTCTTGATGTTGCTTACCGGCTGTAAAAAGGAAGTAAAACCCGCGGATATCTCAAAAATCAACGGCTATTGGGAAATCGAAAAAGCGATTTTGCCCAACGGCGAATCGAAAGAATATAAGATAAACGAAACTATCGACTATTTCAGTTTGGCAAACGGTACGGGTTTCCGCAAAAAAGTCATGCCGCAGCTCGATGGCAAATACCTCGAAAACGGACATGCCGAACAACTCAAAGTGAAACGGGCCGGCGATAAGGTTTATCTGGAATACACAACTGAATGCTGTACCTGGAAAGAAGAACTCCTCGAAATCACCGACAGCGTTCTGGTTCTTAAAAACGACCAAAAACTGGAATACCATTACAAACGCCCAATTCCCTTTACCGTAAAATAATGGCAAAAAGACTCAGCAACGACAGCCCGATCGGCGATATCCTCGGCCGGATCATCCAGGAAAACAAGCTCCAACCGGGCATCGACCAGGTTTCGGTCCGGGAAGCCTGGCAAAACCTGATGGGAAACGGCGTCAACAGCTATACGCGCAACATCGCGCTCAAAGGCCATACGCTTTATGTCGAGCTGACTTCGGCTGTTTTGCGCGAGGAACTCAGCTACGGGAAAGACAAAATCATCAAAATGATCAACGACGAACTTAAACGTGAAGTCGTCAAGGAAGTCGTATTGCGGTAGCGATTCCAATCAGGTCAAATAAAAAAATCCTGCTCAATGAACAGGATTTTCTATTTATATCCGGGAAAAGGATTAAAACATTTCTCTTCCCGCGAAGTGGAAAGCGCCTTCGATTGCCGCATTCTCATCGCTGTCCGAACCGTGAACCGCGTTCTCGCCGATCGATTTCGCATATTTCTTACGGATCGTTCCTTCGGCAGCCTGCTCCGGATTCGTTGCCCCGATCAGCGTGCGGAAATCTTCAACGGCATTGTCTTTTTCCAGAATCGCAGCCACGATCGGCCCGCGCGACATGAATTCGACCAATTCGCCAAAGAACGGACGTTCCTTGTGGATCGCATAGAAATGCTCGGCGTCGGCCACGGTCATTTGCGTCAATTTCAAAGACACGATCTTAAATCCGCCTTCGGCAATCATATTTAAAATTCCCCCGATGTGCCCGGCTTCCACCGCATCAGGCTTGATCATTGTAAAAGTTCTGTTCGTAGCCATTTTGTGCTTTTTAAATTTGCTGCAAAAGTAAGGCTTACACCGGCATAAAAAAAGATTTTGTGTATTTTTTTGGAAGTTTTGGGGCGTGCCGGCTCATGCTTCGCCGTCGGGCTGTCCGCTGCAATATTTTGGTTCCGCTTTCCAAGCGCAACTAAAATGATTTTCGCTTCCATCCCTCACGCGGGCCGCGTTTCCATCGGGTATGAGAGCCGAAAAAAAATCCCCCATCGCGAAGACGGAGGACTTTAGCATAACTCTAAAACTATTTCTAACTAAAATATTCAAAGCTGATATGTTTTAAAACATTGACTTTAAATTTGTTACAAATTTAAAAAGAAATATTGTCCCGATTTCAAAACCAATCGCGAAAACGTTTTTCTGTTGAAAACTTTTTTCAAAAAGCAAAAATGAAAGATTGCGGCTATAAAATCAGCACGTCAAACTGCTGTGCAAGCGGGTCGAGTTCCGTGAGAAGTTTTTCGATCAGCCCATTTCCGCTCTGAAGATAAAATTCAGAAAAATTCGAAAACCGTTCCTGCAGGCCGCCGCCTGGAAACAACTCATTTTGCAGATCACCGATCCGTTCGAGGATTTCGGAATGTTTCCTCTTTTCGGCTTTGAGCAGGCGCTTTTCGAGGTTTTCCAGACCTTTGATTTGTTTGGCTTCCTGCGCTTTTACTGCGCCCGTAAAGGACTTGTCGGTTTTTTGTGCGATCCCGTGCAGCGTCTCGAATTGTTTCTTCAGGAAATCCTTCTGCGCCGAGAAATCCAATTGAAACTCCGAATATTTTTTGATTTTAACATCGGCCAGTTCCTGCGGTTTCAGAAACAGATCGCGCCAGCCCAAATCGAGTCTGTCTGCTTTTTCGGCTTGTTTCCGCGTGGCGAGAAGAACCGAATTCCGCAGCAGCAATATTGGAAAAACAACATTTATTTTTTCAAAAAACGATTTCAGCTCAAGCCAGTAGGCAATTTCACCGCCACCGCCGATGTAGCAAAGGTTCGGCAAAATGACTTCCTGATACAAAGGGCGCGTGATTACGTTCGGGCTGAATTTTTCGGGATGCGATTCTAAAAGCTCCAGGATTTCCTTTTCCAAAAATTCAAGTGCCGTGTTGTTGATTTTGTATTTTCCCTTTTCAAAAACAATCCGTTCGCGCAGTCCGTTTTCAATATAAAACAGATTGATTTCTCTCGGGTTTACCTGGATCGTGTAAGGCTTCATCTTTTCGATGGTCTCACTGACCACGCGGTGCGAAACAAAGTCCAGCAATTCCTGCTTTAAATAAGGGATGAACTGTCTTTTCAGTTCCGCATCGTCTGCATCGATGATTACCAGGCCGTGCTTTCCGAACAATTCATTGGCTACGAAGCGCGTCGCATCGGCCAGATTATCATGATTTAGATATGCATCGGCAAAAAGTTTCCGGATCGCATCGGCGTTTTGGCCCGGGCCGAGTTCCATCGAAAAAACCTCGAGGAATTCGTCGAGCCCGTCATTGTCCAATCGCCCGACAGGTCCGGAGCTTTCCCGGTTCCAACGGAATTTCTTCCCTTTGAAATTGAAATAATTGATTTCCTCGAAATCGTGGTCTTCGGTTGCCATCCAATAAACCGGAACGAAATGATTTTCGGGATATTTCGCCTGAAGCTCTTTCGCAAGATTGATGGCCGTCGTGATTTTATACAGAAAATACAGCGGTCCGGTAAACAGATTGAGCTGATGGCCTGTGGTTACGGTGAATGTGTTGTCGCTTAAAAGTGCGGTCAGGTGTTTTTTAGTCGCATCCGAAACGCTCAATCCGGCATACTGCCGTTCCAGGACCGAAACCAGTGTTTTCCGGTCTCCGGCAAATCCGGCTTTTTTTTCGGCGATCTGTTCGCTGAAATTTTCGATTGACGGAAAACGCCCGTAAAACTGCTGCAATCCCGGTTTCCGGTTCAGGTAATCCACAATAATCGGGGTGAAATATCCGGAATCCTGGTAGCTGATACAGTCGTTTGGCATAATAACGCTTTCTGAAATTGCCGTAAATTTAGGGAAAATAAGTGAGGTTTTCCCGTTAGCGCTTCATCGAAAAATGTCCGCGATATTCTTTTCCGTCGGCACGGGTTACCAAAAACCAATAGTCTGTAGACGGCAGCATTTCGCCATTATAGGTTCCGTCCCAAGCTTCATTGTATTTGAGTTGTTTGATGAACTTCCCGTGACGGTCGAAAATCAGGATGTCGATATCGGGTTCGTAAAGCGAGAACTTGATTTGCCACGTGTCGTTGAATCCGTCGCCATTTGGCGTAAAGAAACGCGGATACATCAGCAGATAAGTGTCTTCGATCACCGTGCCGCAGCCGTTTTTGTCGCGTACGTAAACCGTGTAAGGCCCCGGATTCAGGTCATAAAAATGGTTGCTGTCCTGATAGTGGACGCCGTCCAGCGAATATTCGTAATCGCCGATGCTGGTGGCCGTAACTTCAACCGCAATGACATTGTCGTTGTCCGTCCAGTCCGAGGTATTGACTTCATAAATTGTCGCCGGATTTGAAAGCTGGACCACAATGGTCTTTGTGCTCGAACAGATAACGCTGCCGTGGTTTTCCGTAACCGTGACTATATAGTTTCCGGGCTGACCGACTACAATTGTACTGGTCGTTTCGCCGGTCGACCACAAATAACTGTCGAATCCCATATTGGCACGAAGCGCGACGATACTGTTCTGGCAAAGAATGTATTTGTCAGGCATTACGATTTTTGGCGCTGCGATCATGTCGAGGACCAATTTGCCCACGCGCCAGCATCCGTTGGTGTATTCGCACCGAACGTAAACGGTGTTTCCTCCGGGAATGATCTGGAATGTATTTGGACCCGAAATAAGATCGGCAGGATTGGCAGTATCGGCGCCGGCAAAAGTGTGGTAATAGGTAAAAGTGTAATCGATTGTATTGGCGACGATGTTGGCATTGTAATCCGGTAAGGAAACGGTTTGGGTTCCGTCGTTCAGGTCGTCGCAAACGAGCGTCGTATAATCGGTAGCCGGAATGACGAAATCGCTTAAAGTGACCGTGACGGCAAACCGCACCTGGCTTTCACAGGTATTTACGGTTTGGGTTCCGTAATAGGTCGCGCCGTCTGTCAGCGGCGTATCGTTCGGAATCGGTGTTCCGCCGACCGCACTGCCGTACCATTGAAGATTTTGTCCTGCGGCTTCAAGAAAACTTATCGTCGGGTTATTGAAAATACAATACAATTGTGCTGGATTTCCGGTCGGTGCTGCCGGAATGCCGCTTGGTGGATTGATATAAACGTACTGGCTATAGGATTCGCATCCGAAAGCATTCCTGACTTTGATCCGATAAGTTCCGGGCAACAACGGGTCACTGATGTTCGATGCCTGATAAGTACTGCCGTTATTGAAACTGTATTCATAGCCGGTCACAGGATCGATCGTAATGATTCCGGTGGTTTCAAGGCAAAACGGATGAACAACCGTATAGGTCACATCCGGCAGGTAAGCGTTATACAGATAAACATAGTTAGACGACGAGACACAACCGTTAGTATCTTTGATCCGGATTTGGTAATATCCGGCGGGCAAACCTGTGGCGACCGGATCGGATAGCCAGGTCACGCCGTCGTCAAAACTATACTGTGCGCCAGGCGTAGTGATTGTGATACTTCCAGACGTTTCACACGTCGGCTGTATTGCAGTATAATCGGGGCTGGGCAGGAAAATCTCGTAGAGATAGATGTAGTCCTCATAGGAAACGCAATCGACGCCATTCCTGACCATGATTTCATAACTCCCGACCGGCAGGTTCGAAGCGACAGAATTGGCCACCCAGGTCGTACCGCCGTCAAAACTGTATTCGGCCGCGACGGTCGTGATGGTGATCGTTCCACCGTTGCCACATCCGGGCTGAATGATCGTCGAATCGGGCGCAGGCATGTGAAAGACATATAAATGGACGTATTCGCCGCGCGAGACGCAACCCTGGCTGTTCTTGATTTTGATGTAATAAGTGCCCGGCGGCAGGCTGAGCGTATTGCTGGCCGACCACGTGACGCCGTTGTCAAAGCTATAAAAATCGGATGCGGTCGTAATGGTAATGCTGCCGTTGGTGCCACAAGTGGGCTGAACCACCGTATAATCCGGATAGAGCGAACTGAAATCCGTCAGTTGTACCTGGACGCTTGGCGAGGTACAGCCCAGATCGTTTTTGACTTTGATGGCGTAATTTCCCTCGGTCAGATTGTCGGCTACATTATTGGCAGACCAGGTCAAACCGCCGTCAAAACTAAACTCGGCCGCCGGTGTCGTAATGGTGATGCTTCCGCCGAGATCGCATATCGGGTCAACCGATGTATAAGTCGCTTCCGGTAAGAATTCGCTCGTAAGTTCGACCGTATTGAAATTGGAAATGCAGCCAAACTGGTTTTTGATCCGGATGTTGTAAACGCCCGGTGCAAGGTTTTGCGCAGTGTTGCTCGTTCCCCAGGTCGCGCCGTCGTCAAAACTGTACTCGGCGCCTGCCGTCGTGATGGTAATGCTACCGAAACCTCCGCAGAATGCCGGGTTGACCGAAACAAAAGTAGGGAAGGCGAGATGGAAGGCATAAATCGGGACCACGACCGGATAAGAAATGCAGCCTGACACGGTTTGGACCTTTACATTGTAGCTTCCCACGGCAAGGTTTGATTTTATCGGGTTGGTCGTCCAGGTCGCGCCGTTGTCGAAACTGTATTGCGATCCGGGTGTGGTGATTTCGATGGTGCCCGTGTCGACCAGGCAATTCGGCTGTGTCACGTTCAGGTTCGGCTGGACCGCGACCGAACTCGGGCTGATGGTCACCGAAGCACTGCTGCTGCAACCTGTCGCGTCGGTAACGGTCACCGAATATGTTCCCGTCGCCGATACCGTGACGCTCTGCGAAGTCTCACCGCCCGACCATAAGTAGCTGCTGCCTGACGAGGCGGTAAGCGTAGTGCTACCGCTGCAAACATTCAAAACTCCCGAAATGGTCACCGACGGATTTTTTACCACAAGCGAAACCGCAATGATCTTAAAACATCCCGCGCCTTCACTCACCCGGACATAAATGGTGCCGCTGGCACTTTGATAAGCTGCAAATCCGGCGATGGCATTGGTATTGGCCGTTGCGTTGGCCAGCGAATCGAAATAGGCAAAGGTCAGCCCGTTCTGCGTTCCGGCGATAAGGCTGTTAGCCTGCGACAAATCGAAAATCTCATGGCCGTCATCGTTGGTATCGCAACGTGTCAGCGTTCCGGGCTGAAGCGTAAAACTGCAATTCGGCGTGCAATTCATAAAGGAAATGTCCCATCCGGGATTGGCATCGGGATCGGTCGCCGGCATGAAATCGGTACCGCTGCAGGCAGTTTGAACCACGCCATAATTGACGGTCACCCCGACATTATAATTGCCCGTCGCAATATTGGGCAGGTTTGCGGCCGCGATATCGAAACAGAACGTATGATTGGCTTGGTTGATCACCGGTGTGTTTGACGTATAAACCGGTGTTCCGGTGGCATCAGAAACAGTCATTACCAAGGATGCGACCGAAGCCGAAGCGCCGCCCGAAGCCGGAAGGGTGAAATTGCCGCAAACCGAAACCGGCAGGGTCGGGCAAATTTTGTAAAGCGGGTCGAGCTCGATGCTGCCCTGCAGATTTTCGTTGGTGTGCAGCAGGCAGATGTCGTCGATGTAAGTATACCCGAAATGCGCCGACAGCCCGCAACGCGCCGCCATGAATTCGATCGTGAATTCTTCATTGTTCGGGATTGACGAAATGTCGAGATAACCGGCCTGCCAGTTCGGGGTATACAATACGATCTCGCCAGCTTCAAGATACGGCGCAAGGCTGAAAATGCAGTTGGTTTTTTCGGCAATGAGGCAAAACTGGCTTACCTCTACGCCGTTCTTATTGAGGATGCGCGCTTTGAAATAAGGCTGATTCCCGATATGGCCCGCATCGTCGGGAATACTTTGCAACACGGCCTTGTAATTGAATTTGACCTGGGTTTCGTTATTGGTCTTGAATCTTTTTGCCTGTACGAGCCCGAGCGTCGATCCCGAATTTTTATAATTCACCATCAGCGCATATTGGTCGAACGCATTGATGTTGCCGATGAATTCGTCGATGTGGTGCGCCGGAACCGTATTGGCCATCAAATCGTAAAGCGCCGGATTGTATTGGTTGATCGCGTTGTTGGCCTGGACCGAAAGGACCTTGCATTGCGTGGGCGATGAAGGTTCGCCCCAGGTATACCGGAAATTCTTCAGGTAATTGCTGCCGGAAATGGACTCGAATTCCTCGAAATTCCCGTTGTTGCACAATTCTACCGCAACCTGTGGGGCAACGACGCGCGCGCTTCTCGAGGCATCTCGTTTTTCCAGAACTGTTAAATATCGTTTTGCTTCGGCGGGATCAGATATGAGCCTTCCCGTACTGTCTTCGATTTTTCTGTCTGCATATTGAGTGTTGTCGTTCGTGCCGGTGCTTTTGCCTGTCGGACTTGTCTGTGCGGCCAACTGGAAAACACTGAACAACAAACTGAAAAGTAGGGATTTTTTCAAGTTGGTCGTATTAGTTTCCAAACATAGCTAAAATTTTGTACGCGGCAAGACAGTTTTCCTGCAAATTGCGTAATGAAAAATAACCTAGTTTTGTATCGTATATGAAGACGAAACTTTTCCTCATCACGCCGCCGTTTACGCAACTCAATACGCCTTATCCGGCGACGGCTTACCTGAAAGGATTTCTCAATACCAAAGGCATTGTTTCGGCGCAGGCCGATCTTGGCATCGAGGTCATCCTGGAATTGTTTTCAAGAAAGGGTTTGGCCGATTTGTTCCGATACATCGAAAAATCGGGTAGCGGCTCGTCCGAAAATTCAAAAAGGATTCTGGCGTTGCAGGACGATTACATCCGTACGATCGATGCGGTCATCCTTTTCCTTCAGGGAAAAAACCCAACGCTGGCGCTTCAGATCTGCCAGGAAGATTACCTTCCCGAAGCTTCGCGGTTTTCGCAGCTTGACGATATCGACTGGGCTTTCGGATCGATGGGCACGCAGGACAAGGCCAAACATCTGGCCACGCTCTATCTCGAGGATATTTCGGATTTGATCGTCGAATGCGTCGATCCGCATTTCGGTTTCAGCCGCTATGCAGAGCGTTTGGGCCGTTCGGCAAACTCTTTCGACGAATTGTATCTCGAACTCCAAAAGGAATACACCTATACCGACGCGATCCTGATCGGGCTGCTGCAAACGAAAATCGAGGCTATCAATCCCAACTTGTTTCTGATCTCGGTTCCGTTTCCGGGAAATTTATATGCGGCGTTCCGCTGTGCGCAATGGGTGAAAAAACACCATCCGGAAATCAGGATCGCTTTGGGCGGCGGTTTCCCGAATACCGAATTGCGTTCGGTTTCCGACGTGCGCGTTTTCGAGTTCTTCGATTTCATCACGCTGGATGATGGCGAAATGCCGGTCGAACTGCTGGTTGAACACGTCGAAGGCAGGCGCGCCGAATCCGGATTGAAACGCACGTTCGTCCTTTCGGGCGGACAGGTGAAATACATCGACAATTCCGGTTGCAAAGACTACAAACAAAGCGAAGTAGGAACGCCCGACTATTCCGATCTGCCGCTGGACCGGTACATTTCCGTAATCGAGATCATCAACCCGATGCACCGTCTCTGGAGCGACGGGCGCTGGAACAAACTTACCATGGCGCACGGATGCTATTGGGGAAAATGTACGTTTTGCGACATTTCGCTCGATTACATCAAGATTTACGAACCGGTCGCCGCGAATTTGCTTTGCGACCGGATCGAGGAAATGATGGCGCAAACCGGGCAGAACGGTTTTCATTTCGTCGACGAAGCCGCCCCGCCGGCGCTAATGCGTTCGCTGGCATTGGAAATCATCCGGCGGAAGCTTTCGGTGACCTGGTGGACGAACATCCGTTTCGAGAAAAGTTTTACCAAAGATTTGTGCGTTTTGCTCAAAGCTTCGGGATGTATTGCGGTTTCGGGCGGTTTGGAAGTCGCCTCGGACCGCTTGCTGGAACTCATCGATAAAGGCGTTACCGTCGAACAGGTCGCGAAAGTCACCCGCAATTTCACCGAATCGGGGATCATGGTGCATGCGTATCTGATGTACGGGTATCCGACACAGACAATCCAGGAAACCGTCGACAGCCTCGAAATGGTGCGCCAGATGTTCGAATCGGGAATTTTGCAGTCTGGCTTCTGGCACCAATTTGCAATGACGGCGCACAGCCCGGTCGGGTTATACCCGGAGCGGTTCGGTGTCAGGAAAGATTCGGAAACTGTCGGAAATTTTGCGAACAACGATCTCAATTATACGGACCAAACCGGAATTGATCACGACCGGTTCAGCTTCGGGCTCAGGAAATCGCTTTACAATTACATGCACGCTATCTGCTTCGAGCTTGAATTGCAGGATTGGTTTGACTTCAGCATCCCAAGGACGAAAATCCCAAAGGATTTCATTGCTTGCGCACTTGAAGAACAACCGGATTTCAGTTTAAAACCGAGGGCAAAAATCGTGTGGCTCGGCGGAAAGCCCTTTGCCGAAAAATTTACCAAAACCAAAAAAGGACAAATCGGGGAAATGGTTTCGCTGACTTTTCACGACAAAAAAGGGTCTTTTTCGATACGGCTCGGGATGGCGGAAGGCGAGTGGTTGCAACGGATTTTGCCGAAAATATCGGTATTGAGCGATAAAATGGCGACAATCGCAATATTGAAAGCCGATTATGAGGACAATGGTCTTCCCGATTTTGAGCTTTTTTGGCATTCAAAACCGATGCAGGCCATGAAGCGTTCGGGGTTACTGCAACTGTAATCCGTTACTTTTTTTTCTTCTTTTTGGACATTTCCTCATATTTTGCAACTTGTTCGGGCCTGAGCAATTCCTTGATTTGCGTGTTGAGCTTTTCGCGCATGCCAACGATCTTTTCGTATTTTGCTTCAACCGGGCTGTCGTCTTCGGCTATTTTGTTCTCGGCCTGTTCGTCTTCCTTCAGCAATTGCCCGATCGCCGCTTCCTGAAAGCTGTCGAGGGATAATTTTTCGTTCAGCTTTTCGATAGACAAAGCGACGTAATCGATTTTTTGAGGCTTTTTTTTCTTGGTCATATATTGCTCGCGGGCAATACTTCTGTCAACGCCGCCGCCGCCGCCCGGGTAACCCGGCTGTGCAAAAACAATGGAAGAAAGGAGCAGCAAGAAAATGAAGATATAATTTTTCATAACCCGGAATTTATGCAAAGATAAACGAATTCGCTTGAATTGGCTAAGCTCCGGTCGAAAATCGGAAGCCGATGCCATGAAGGTTTTCGATGGCTATGCCTTCCTGGCTGCTGACGATTTTCCGAAGCCGCGAAATGAAGACATCCAGACTGCGGCCCATGAAATAATCGTCGTCGCCCCAAAGCGCATTCAGGATTTCCTCGCGCTTGAGCACTTTGTTCTTGTTGTCCAGGAAAAGTTTGAGCAGTTCCGATTCGCGCTGGGTCAGCGTTATTTTTTCATTGTCGTTCCAAATGTGGAAACTGGCGCTGTCAAACTGATATTTTCCTAAAGTGTAAAGACGCGTCGCAGGGGCAGATTTTTTCTGCGACCGCTTCAGGAATACTTCTATTTTCAGGATCAGTTCCTCGATGCTGAACGGCTTTACGAGGTAATCGTCGGCGCCAAGGCGCAAACCTTTGAGCCGGTCTTCTTTCAGTGTTTTGGCCGAAAGGAAAATAATCGGTATGTCTGCATCGGCTTTACGGATTTCAGATGCGAGCTCGAAGCCGTCGACTTTCGGGAGCATGATATCGAGAATGCACAGGTCGAATTTCCCGCTTTTGAAAGTTTTGAGGCAAACGCTTCCATCGGAACAATGCACTACGTCATACTCTTGCTGCTCGAGATTGTCGGTCGTGAGGAACGCGAGCGTGGCGTCGTCTTCGGCGTATAATATCCGCGGTTTTGGCGTCATTTTTTTAAGGGAATTAGTAAAGTAACGGTGATTCCGTTCTCCGGATTGTTGGCGGCCGAAATTTTCCAGTGATGCTGCAGGCAGATTTTCTTTACATAGTAAAGGCCGAGCCCGAAACCATTGACTTCGTTGTTTTTCGTCCGCGGAATCCGGTAGAAGCGATCGAAAATAAACGACAGGTTCTTGCCCGGAATCCCGATGCCGTTATCCTTGAACGCAACTTTCAACGATCCGTCGGCCTGCGAAAGCGAAATGGCGATTTCGGGTTTTCCGTCGCAATATTTGACCGAATTGTCGATCAGGTTGTAAACGATATTGGTAAAGTGGAATTCGTCGGCTTCGATGAGGTAATCCTTATCCGCAATGAGGTTTATGGAAATTTGCTCGTGCCTGAGCTTCGTGTTTTCGATGACGTCAAGAATGATCTTGTTTATCGAAACCTCCTTTTTTTCGAGTTCGATCGGCGCGTTGTCGGATTTGGCGATGTTGAGGATTTTGCCCACATGGTCGTTGAGCTTGTTGCTTTGGTCGATGATAATCCCCGTATATTTTCCTAGTTTTTCGTCGTCCGAGATCACAGGCTGCTTCATCAGGTAATTCGACGCGAGCAAAATCGAGGAAAGCGGCGTCTTGAACTCGTGCGTCATGTTGTTGATGAAATCACGCTGAAGTTCGGAATATTTTTTCTGCTGCAGAATCGTAAAGATCGAATAGACGTAAACCAGTAAAATCACGATCAGCGCAAGCGACAGGACGAACCAGAATTTCAGCGAACTGAAAAGGTAAGTCGTTTCGTTCGGGAAGCGGATCGCGAAATAATAGACGAGGTTTTTGTGTTTCGGGAAATAGACTGTTTGTTTGCCTTTGGTATTGTCGGTCAGCGAAATGTAATTGCCGTAAACCATTTCGTCGCTGCTGCAATTGTACATCGCATATTCGAAATCGGTGGCGATGTTCCGCTTCTTGAATTCAGACTTGAGATAAAATTCCAGCACTTCAGGCTCGAAATCGTTGGCGACGTTGACCACATAGTAATCGTTGGCCATTTTGAGGACCGGATTTTCCGACGGCAGTTCGTGATTGGTTCCCTGATATAATTTTTTGACGACTTCAAGCAGTGCAATGTGGGTTTTTTGGCTGAATTTCTTTTCCTCAAGGCTGAAAGCTTCACGCGTCCAGAGCAATTGTGCGACCAGTATGCCGATAATGGCAAACAGGCCGAGAACAATGATGATGTTGAGTTTATTGCGTTTCAATATTGCGAATTTCGAACTGTAATATTAGTGAAAAATTACTGCGGATTGGCCCGTTAACAACTCATTAACAAACATTTGAAACCGGTTAACAAACGCCCTTTGGTTTCCGTCCTACTTTTGACTTGTTGAAAACCAAATACTAATCTTTAAACGTATTATTATGAAGACAATTAAAATTACCCTGTTGATGCTGGCTTTCGGGCTGATGTCGTTCACAACCAACACGATTACCGATCCGTTCGTCAAATCGGCAACAATTTCGCCCGTAAGTTGGAAATCGGAAATGATCGACGTGGGCCAAATCCCCCAAGGCACACCGAAAACAATCCTGTTCGAATTCACCAATACCGGAAAAACCGATATCGTGATCACGAACGTCAAGCCAACCTGCGGCTGCACGACGTCGGATTATACCAAAACCCCGATCAAACCTGGCGAAACCGCAAAAGTCAATGCGATTTACAATGCCGCCAACAAAGGCGCTTTTACGAAAACGATTACCGTGACAACCAGCGCCGAAGAAGCACCGAAAGCGCTGACCTTCAAAGGTACCGTTATATAAATGGTTACTTGAATTGAAAAGCCTCTCAGATCGAGAGGCTTTTTTTTATAATCATGCAAATGAGAAAGCAATTTTACTGGCTGCTTGTGCTTGCGTTTCCGGGTTATGCGCAAATGCAGGATAAAATCCATCCTGAAATCAGGTTTGAAAAGCAAGTGATTACCGATACGGTTTATGGCGACAACATCGACATGAGCAAGTATAAATACATCTTCACATTCACCAACACGGGAAAAGAACCGATTATCATTTCGAAAGTTTACTATTCCGATCCCGACTTTGCCTGCGAAGTTCCGCGAGAGCCGATAGTTTCCGGCAGAAAATCCTCGATTGCGATTTGTTTGGTACAACAGCAATTGCTGCGGAATTTCCACAAGAAATATAAAGTGGAATATATCGTAGGATATACATCCGAACTGCATTCGTTGGATCTGGAAATCAACAGGGTCGTACTTCCGCCGAAAAAAGAAGATTAGACAGCTTCGCCGTATAAATCGAATTCGGTCGCGTCGGTAATTTTGATATTGACGAATTCACCGGTTTTGAGGTATTGTTTCGTCGCGTCGATCAGTACTTCGTTGTCTACGTCAGGGCTGTCGAACTCGGTCCGTCCCACAAAATGGCTGCCTTCCTTGCGGTCGATAATGCATTTGAAGACTTTCCCGATTTTTTCCTGGTTCAGTTCCCATGAAATCTGCGATTGGATTTCCATGATTTCGTTAGCGCGCTGCTGCTTGATTTCGGCCGGAACGTCGTCTTCGAGCAGATAGGCGTGCGTGTTTTCCTCATGCGAATAGGCAAAACAGCCGAGACGTTCGAAACGCATTTCCTCGACCCAATTCTTCAGGATCTGGAAATCTTCCTCGGTTTCGCCGGGATAACCTACGATCAGTGTTGTCCGGATCGTCATTCCGGGAACGGCCTGGCGGAATTCCCTGAGCAGTTTTGTGGTTTTTTCCTGGGTCGTGCCGCGGCGCATCGATTTGAGGATTTTGTCCGAAATATGCTGCAACGGAATATCGAGGTAATTGCAGATTTTCGGCTCGCGCTTCATCAGTTCCAGGACATCCATCGGGAAGCCGGTTGGAAACGCGTAATGCAGGCGGATCCATTCGATGCCTTCAACCTTGGCCAAAGCTTCGAGCAATTCCGCAAGATTTCTCTTTTTGTAAAGATCGAGCCCGTAATAGGTCAGATCCTGTGCGATGAGAATCAATTCTTTTACGCCGTCGCGGGCCAAACCTTGGGCTTCTTTTACGAGCTTTTCGATCGATTGCGAAACGTGTTTGCCGCGCATCAGCGGAATCGCGCAAAAACTGCATGGCCGGTCGCAGCCTTCGGCGATTTTCAGGTAAGCATAGTTTTTCGGTGTCGTGGTAAGCCTTTCGCCGAGAAGCTCGTGTTTGTAATCGGCGCCCAAAGCTTTCAGTAGCAAAGGCAGTTCGGTCGTGCCGAAATATTGATCGATGTTTGGGATTTCTTTTTCGAGATCCGGTCGGTAGCGTTCGGAAAGACATCCGGTCACGAAAACCTTATCGACTTCGCCGCGCTCTTTTTTGTCGGCATAATTCAGGATCATGTTGACCGATTCTTCCTTGGCGTTGTCGATGAAACCGCAGGTATTGATGACGATGATGTTTCCTTCGTCATGCGCCGGCGCTTCGTGCGTCACTTCTTTTCCGTTGGCGCGGAGCTGGCCCATCAGCACTTCGCTGTCGTAGACGTTTTTGGAACACCCGAGGGTAATGACGTTGATTTTATTCTTTTTTAAGGATTTGGTTCTCATCGACTTGAAAATTTGGAGTGCAAAATTACGTTTTTTATGCGATGGAATGTCCGGTTTGCGAAAATTTATGAAATGGTACCACAATAAAAAAATCCGTTCCAACAATGAAACGGATTTTGATGTGTTTTCGGCTTTTTACAATTCGAACAGCAGAGTCACCGAAACATTGTTGGCCACGTTGCTGATGGTCGGCGCATCATTGAATACGGGGTCGAAAAATCCCTGCCGGGTCAGCCTTTTGGAATGCGAATAGGCAACATCGAGTTTGACGTCGCCGAAATTGTAGCCGAGGCCGCCCGAGAAACCGTTCAGGTCGCTCATCGTAAGATTGTTCGCATACGGGCTTTCTTCCCAGCGGTAACCGCCGCGGAAACTCCATTGCTTGTATTTTTTTTCGGCGCCGACACGGACTTCGAATGCGTTCTGGTCGAGCTGGTTTTCCATGGCCTGGTTGACGCCCGTGAATTCATGGTCGGGCCTGAACTTGGTGTTGCTGTAATCTTTCATGCTGCAATCGACGCTGATCAAACCTTCTTTTCCGAAAACGTAGGCGAGGCTTCCCGTCCATTTGCTTGGTGAATTCAGTTTGTAAGTGTCGTAAACCATCGTGACGCCCGGATCTACGGCCGCCGTGGCCGGTGTGTTGGTATCAGGATCGACGTGGACGCTGACGAGGCTTTGCGAAATTTCATCGTTGAGCCTGTACCAGGTAGGCGATTGGTAGGCGAGGCCGAAACGAAGCGATTTGGTGACTTTGACGATCGTTCCCAACTGGAAGGAAAACCCGGAGCCGTAAGTATAAAGGTCGTTGTTGAAACGGACGCGCTGCAGCCCGGAGGTGTCGTCATTTGAATTTTCTTCGTAGAAAGACGTCGATTGCCTGTAATCGGTAAAATGGGAATTGAGGTTGAGCCCGAAATAGAAACGATCGGTATATTGCGCACCGATGTTGAACGCCAGTTTTCCGTTATAGCCTGTGGAAGTGAAGGCATTTTCCTGATAGTAATTTCCACCGCCCGGAACATTGCTCACGTATTGCGAATTGTTGCCGTTTTCGGAAACCGGATTGATGACATATCCCTGATAGCCCAGAAAAGCCTGCGCATCGGCGTAATTCAGGTCTTCATAATAATTGTTCTGGAGTATGTTTAAAGGAACGCCGCCGCCGGAATTTGCATAGGCCAGGAAATAATTGGCGATGGAATTGTTTGGGTTGGTGCCGGCCGAAAACCAGGAATTGTCGAAATTGTTCATGTTTTCGTAATTCATCGCGAAAGTGATTTTTTTCCATCCGCTTTTATCGTCGTCATTTTCGAGAACATAAACGCCGCCGCCCTGGTTGAGGTCGAATGTGTTGTCGTCTTCCTTTGCGTTCGTGCCGAAATAACCCGCGGTATTGTGGAGATTGTAACTGCTCAGAGTAAGTCCGACCTGGTTGTTGGTGAAGATCGCGGATCCGGCGGGGTTGATCATGATCGACGAAAAATCGCCTCCGAGCGCACCGAATGCGCCGCTCATGGCCCGGAATCTGGCGGTTCCGTTTAAATTGTCCTGCGAATAGCGCAGTGCGTCCGGAATTTCCTGTGAGTAGGCTGCAAGAGAAAACCCGGCAATAATGATTGGTAGAATTTTTTTCATATTCATTTTATTTGAGTTCAAAAAAATACCTATGCGATTAACGATTAAGTCACAACATAGGTAATTATCTATTTCTTTCAGCGTTTATCTTCTTCCGCCGCCGCCTCGGCTTCCGCCACCACTGTAACCTCCGCCACCGCCACTGTAACCGCCGCCGGAAGACCTGCCTCCGCTATAAGTTGAGCTCGGCGTGTAGGAACGAGTATTGCCTGAGTTGGATCTTGGAGTAGAATAATAAGTGTTGTTGTTTGATCTTGGCGAGTTGGTTTCGATACGCGTCGATGTATTTCTCGGTGTTGTATAACTTCTTGTCCCGTTCGAAAACGAAGAGCTTCTAGTAGAATTGGTCGTGAACGATCTTGAACCGTTGGAATAATTCCTTACGGAACGTGTTCCGTTGTAATTGTATCCGTTCCTTCTACCAGTATTGTATGCATAAGAATGATTGGCATAATGGCTATTGTGCCATGCTTGGCTGTAGTGGTAATTGTTCCAGCCGCAATATCCGCCGTAGTAGTAAGGGCTGTAGTATCCGTAATAGCCCCAGCCCGGACCGTACCATGAGTTCCAACCGATGCTCCAGCTCGGGCCGTACCAGGAATTCCAGCCCCAGCCCCAATCCCAATAAGGGCCATACCAGTAATTGTTCCAAGCGTTATAGCCCCAGTTGTTTCCGTATACGTTTACGGTTACATGATCGGAGTCGCTTCCCCATGAAGAATAGCCAGTGTTATACTCAGTTTGGCCTTGCGGGGTTTCGGTATATGTAGTATTGTAATTGTCAACGTCAGTAAAGACTTGCGGCTGATCGTTGTTGCTCTGTAACGAGCTGAAATAATCTTTGTATTGATTCGAATTTTGCTGGACTTCTGAAGAGGTTTGAGTCCGGGCTTCTTTTTGGTTTTCGTAGACTCCGTCGGAATCATAGTAGGAACTGTTTTGGTAGGAACCGCAGGAAACGGTCACCAGGCCGATTAATCCAAGTACAGCGTAGATGGATATTTTTCTGGAGGAAAAGTAGTTGGTTTTCATGGCGATAGCGATTTTATTGATTTACAATACAAAACACAATACAAAAATAGTTAGTTTTGCCGAACTATTTAGTTAAAAAAATCGGAAACAATTTTTGTGCCAAAACACTATATATGAGCAAGAATTTGACTACACGGGCGGAGGATTATTCCAAATGGTACAACGAGTTGGTTGTTAAGGCTGACCTCGCCGAAAACTCGGGCGTAAGGGGTTGCATGGTCATCAAGCCGTACGGTTATGCGATATGGGAAAAAATGCAACGCGAACTCGACAGCATGTTTAAAGAAACCGGTCACCAAAACGCCTATTTCCCGCTTTTTGTACCCAAAAGCATGTTTGAGGCTGAAGAAAAAAATGCCGAGGGATTTGCCAAGGAATGCGCAATCGTTACACATTATCGCCTGAAAAACGACGAAAGCAGGCCGGGCAAGCTCATGGTCGACCCGAATGCAAAACTTGAAGAAGAACTGATTGTCCGCCCTACGAGCGAGGCCATTATTTGGAGCACATATAAAAGCTGGGTGCAATCTTATCGCGATTTGCCATTGCTGATCAACCAATGGGCAAATGTCGTACGCTGGGAAATGCGTACGCGATTGTTCCTCCGTACTGCCGAATTCCTGTGGCAGGAAGGACACACGGCACACGCTACCCGAACCGAAGCTATCGAGGAAACCGAAAAAATGATGAACGTATATGCCGATTTCGTCGAGAACTTTATGGCAATACCGGTAATAAAAGGAATCAAAACCGAAAACGAGCGTTTCGCCGGCGCCGAGGAAACGTACTGCATCGAAGCGCTGATGCAGGACGGAAAAGCTTTGCAGGCCGGAACATCGCATTTTCTCGGGCAGAATTTCGCAAAAGCATTCGATGTGAAATTCTCGAACTCCGACGGTAAGCTTGAACACGTTTGGGGAACTTCCTGGGGCGTTTCAACCCGATTGATGGGTGCGCTCGTGATGACACATTCCGACGATAAAGGCTTGGTCCTGCCGCCAAATCTTGCGCCGATACAAGTTGTAATCGTCCCTATTCATCGCACTGACGAGCAGTTGGAGCAAATTGGCGTTATCGCGAACGATTTGGCTAAACAGCTCAAAAAACTAGGTATTTCGATTAAATATGATGACAGGACTACGCAAAAGCCGGGATTTAAATTCAATGAATATGAGCTTAAGGGCGTTCCGTTGCGTATCGCCATCGGACCAAACGACCTCGAAAACGGGACTTTTGAAATCGCCAGAAGGGATACGCTGACCAAAGAAGTCATCGCGAAACAGGATGCCGTTGATTACATTGTCGACAAGCTCGAGGAAATCCAATCGGCACTTTTTAATAAAGCGCTCGACTATAGGAATTCACATATTACGAAAGCCGAAAATTTCGAGGATTTCAAAGATTTGCTCGACAACAAAGGCGGTTTTATTTCGGCGCATTGGGATGGCACTCCGGAGACCGAAGAAAAAATAAAAGACCTCACCAAAGCCACCATCCGGTGCATTCCTTTGGATCGCGTAGAAGAGCCAGGCAGTTGCGTGCTTACGGGCAAACCATCTGTAGGAAGAGTGCTGTTTGCAAAGGCGTACTGAGAAAAAATAAAAAAAATTACATCTGCTATTGTGCGAATAAAAAATAGTTGTATTTTTGCATCCGCATTACAGAAGCAGGCCCGTTCGTCTATCGGTTAGGACGCCAGGTTTTCATCCTGGTAAGGGGGGTTCGATTCCCCCACGGGCTACAAGTTCAGGTATTATTGAAGTATCACAAACCTCAGAAGAATAATGGTCCGTTCGTCTAGGGGTTAGGACGCCAGGTTTTCATCCTGGTAACAGGGGTTCGATTCCCCTACGGACTACACAATATTTAAATTATTCAAAAGAAATGGCAAATCATAAGTCAGCGCTAAAGAGAATCAGAAGCAACGAAAAGAGAAGAGTTCTTAACAGGTATCAGCACAAAACCACCCGTAATGCAATCAAGGCATTGCGTATGGCTACTGACAAATCAGATGCTTCATCTAAGCTTTCTGCTGTTATTTCAATGATCGACAAATTGGCTAAGAAAAATATCATCCACGATAACAAAGCGGCCAACCTGAAATCTAAATTGACCAAGCACGTTGCAAAATTGTAACCTGTATTCAATATAAATAAAAAAGCTCCCAATCGGGAGCTTTTTTTATGTCTATCTATTATCTTTTCAATCGCTGTTTTAAATCTTCGAGCATTTCGGTTGTGATCGGCTTTGACATAAAGTCCAAAACCATCGGATAAGTCCTTGATTTCTCCACATCCTGCGGATCAATTGTCGAAGATAGTACGATTACCTTGATATCCGTAAAGTAACTTGCATAGGAGTTCGAATAATTGTCCAGAAATTCCCAGCCGCCCATAACCGGCATGTTCAGGTCGAGAAAAATCAATTCCGGATAATCGACGCTGTTCTGCAGAATCAGGTTGTCGAAATAGTGGAGCGCATCCTCGCCGTTCTGCGCGGAATCGACGTGTTTTGAAAAATCCGATTTTAAGATTACCTTTTTGCAAAGCATTACCGTAATCGGATCGTCATCCACGCATAAAATTTTGTTTAACATTTTCCTTATTTGTTTTTAAAAGTCAGGGTAAACGTCGTGCCCTTATTAACCTCGCTTTGTACGGTAATCGATCCGCCCATGGTTTCCACCTGCGATTTCACGAGATACAATCCCAAGCCTTTGCTGTCAGGATAATTGTGGAACCGCTGGTACAGCCCGAAAATCTTGTCGGCATTCCGCTCCAGGTCGATGCCGATGCCGTTGTCCTTAAAAATCAGCACGATATTGTTGCCGACTTCTTTCGATGAAATCGAGATCCGCAATTGCCGCGAAGTCGAGCGGTATTTGATCGCATTGGTCAAAAGATTCAGCAGGATGCTTTCGAGATACGCCTTGTTGATGTCTGCAATCGTCACTTTTTTCAGGTCGATCTTGATGATTGGCTTATGCAGGCTGATCAGGAAACTCAGCTGGTTGAACACGTTTTCGAAAATATCCTCGATCAGTACTTCCTCTTTTTCGATCGAAGGGTTGTCCTTGATGATGATCACTTTCACCAAATCGTTGATGGTTTCATTGAGCAGGTGCGTCGATTTCGTAAATCCGTCCAAAACTTCTTTCAGTTCGGGGTTTTCCACCGGAATGTCCTCGATCAGATTCAAAAGCCCGGTCAGGTTAGACAGCGGCGCGCGCAAATTGTGCGAGGTGATGTACGAGAATTGTTTCAAATCCTTGTTGTTCTGCGTCAGTTCGCGGATCAGTTGTTCTTTTTCCTTTTCCTGTTTTTTCTCTTCGGTTATATCACGTTGGATCGAAATCCAGTGCGAATGGTCGCCTTCTTTGTTCGTAATCGGGATCATCGAAAAATTCACCCAGTATTCCTCGCCGTTTTTCCGCTGATTCAGCGTTTCAAACTTAAACTCTTTCTTGTTTTTCAGCGCTTCCGACAGTTTTGTAATCTCGTTGGCGATCGATTTCCGTCCCATGAAAATGGCCGGCGATTTCCCTACGACGTCTTTCGCCTTGTAGCCGGTCATCTGTGTAAATGCCGGATTGACGAAAACGATCTTCGGGATGTTCGTGCTCGATTTTCCCGATTCGGTAATAATGACCGAATCCTTTGTCTGTGTTACCACAGTTTCCAGCAATTTTAGTCGCTGTTCTTCTTCTTTTTGCTTGGTCACGTCCTGCATCGCCCCGATCATCCGGATCGGTTTTCCGTCGTTGTCCTTTACGAGAAATCCCCGATCGAAAACATACTTGTAAGTGCCGTCGGCGCAGGCAAACCGATATTCATCCTGCCATTTTTCGACTTTTTCCTCAAGAAAATTGTACAGTTTTACCGAAACCCGGATACTATCCTCCGGATGCACGCGCTCGAACCACCAGCGCGAAGTCTTGCCAACTTCGTCACGCTTGTAACCAAAAACGCCCTGGATTCCCTTGTTCCACAAAAAGCTGTCTTCCTGGATTTTCCAATCCCAGATCGTGTCGCTGGTCGCTTTGGCCACGATGTCGTAACGCTCTTTTGCGCTTTCGGTTTCCTCGAACGCGTTGCGGTTCTCGATCAGAACGCCAATGAGATTCGTGACCCGTTCCAGCAAATTGATTTCCTCTTTTCGCGGCGAGCGGATTTCCTTGAAATAAACGGCGAACGAAGCGATTACTTTTCCGGTCCGCTTTTTTACGGGTACCGACCAGCAGGCCTTGAACCCATAAGGCTGTATCGCCGAAAGAAATGGCTGCCAGAGCGGATCGTTGTCGATGTCGGAGACGAAAACGCTTTTGCCGGTATACATCGCCGTGCCGCACGAGCCGGCAACGGGCCCGATCTGCATGCCGTCGATCGCCTTGATGTAATTGTGGTCGAGCGTATGCCCGGCAATATGTTTGACCGTATTGTCTTCAGACAGCGATAAAATCGTGCAGAGGCTTTCCGGGATCAGCATTTCCATATTGGCGATGACCTTGTTCACAACGTGCTCGAAATTGACTTTCGGGTTGGCGTTGAGCTCGTAGATCTCTTTTTCGAAGGCGAGAATGGTTTCCTGGAATCTCCGGGTCGAAATGTCCTGCATCGCCCCGATTTTCCGTATCGGGATGCCGTTGCTCCAGATTACGTTGAAACGGTCCAGAATATGGGCATAAGTGCCATCGCTACGCATGAAACGGTATTCAACCTCAAAATGGTTTTTCTTCGGATTTTCGACGGTTTTTTCAAAAAAAGCGTGAATCCGGTCGTATTCTTCCGGATGCAGCTTCGATTTGAAGAAATCCAGATCGGTGATGTCGTCCTTGAACGAATACCCGAAAAGCGAATGATAATTGGTGCCGGCGATATATATTTTGTCGGTGACGAAATCGTAATCATAAATCGCGTCGCTCGTCGCTTTCACGATCGATTCGAAACGTTCGTTGCTTTCGCGCAGCCGCTTTTCGTTCTCCATCCGGGCCGTGACATCCCGTGAGTTGATGATGAAGCCGTTCACGGCCTTGTCGGCAAGCGTGTTCGACGCGATCGATTCCACCCAAAGCCAGTTCCCGTTTTTGTGCCTGAAGCGGAACTGCGAGGTAAAAATCCGTTTTCGCGACAAAAGCACTTTATAAAGCTTTACGGTTTTCTGGTAATCGTCCGGGTGGAGAAAATCAATGATGTTTTTTCCGATAAGTTCGCCTGTTTTGTAACCCAGGACCGTTTCGTGGTTCGGGCTGGCGTAATTGATCGTGCCGTCGGGTGACAAGATCGTAATAAGATCGCCGCCTTCCTGGATCAGCGATTTGAACCTTCGTTCGCTGGCCACGAGCGCCTTTTCGGAATTCAGCCGGTCGGTCACGTCGATACTCAGCACCAGTCGCGCTTTGCGTCCTTCAAATTCGATGTCGTTGCTTTCGATCTGTACGTCGATGACCTCGCCGTTTTTTTTGATGTGCCTGAAATTTCCCCTGGTGAAATCACCTCTTTTTCTGAGACCGTATGCCAGTTCCTTTACAGCCTGAACTGCTTCTTTAGGGCGTATGTCCAGGATTGTCATACTCAGGAATTCCTCGCGTGAATAGCCGTAATGCCTGACGGCCGAATCGTTTACATTCAAAAAACGCAACGTTTCTTTATCGTAGATCCATTTCGGGAGCGGGCTGAACTGAAACAAACTCTTATAGCGCTCTTCCGACGCCGTAATCCGGGCCAGGTTTTTTTCCTTTTCGATGCCGTAGGTGATGCTTTTGTGCAGCAACAGGGCGCTGAGCTCGCTTTTCGGAATGTAATCGGAAATGCCCCAGGCCAGGGCTTTGGCTGCGGATTTCCCGTCGGCATAATCCGTCAGGAGAATAATCGGAACGGGATGCGAGATTTTCCGGATTTCCTTTACCATTTTTTCGCTTTCCGGATCGCCAAGCGAAGCGTTGAGCAGGATGACGTCGATTTTCCTCGACGAGGCGATGCAGTTTTTGGCTTCGGCGAAAGTCCTGGCATGAATGATTCCGGGCGTAGTGAAACCTTCTGAAAGATAATCTTCAATCAACAGGAAATCGCCTGAATTGTCTTCAATAATCAGAACATTAAAGTCAGCGTCGACTGCAATCATGTAGTTTTTTTATAGGCGGTAAACCGGAATAAGATTGGAAATATCCCTGTTTACGGGTTGTTTTGGGAAGAACAAAGATAACGAATCTATTCCTGACCGTCATGCCTGAATCTTACATTTGTGTCAGCTAAAAATAGAATATTTATTCCGGTCAGGTGTTATGCAGATATCAAACTTGTCAACAATAAAAGGGTATAGTTGTCAACAAATTAGGCTTCCGCTGCGGCCATAAAAATAACATCGATATATCAAAAAATAAAGCATACCTTTGCACCTCAAAAAAAATAGAGATGGAATCTATCAGAAATATTGCGATCATCGCGCACGTTGACCACGGCAAAACCACATTGGTCGACAAAATCATGTATCATTGCCAGCTGTTCCGGGAAAACGAGAACACCGGCGATCTGATTCTCGATAACAACGACCTGGAACGTGAGCGCGGAATCACCATCACGTCCAAGAACGTTTCGGTGGCTTACAAAGGCACGAAAATCAACATCATCGATACTCCGGGCCACGCCGATTTCGGTGGCGAAGTCGAGCGCGTTTTGAATATGGCTGACGGCGTACTTTTGCTCGTCGATGCATTCGAAGGCCCGATGCCGCAAACCCGTTTCGTATTGCAGAAAGCGATCGATCTCGGTTTGAAGCCGTGTGTCGTGATCAATAAAGTCGACAAGGAAAACTGTACGCCCGAAGAAGTCCACGAAAAAGTATTCGACCTGATGTTCGAGCTTGGCGCCGAAGAATGGCAGCTTGATTTCCCGACGGTTTACGGTTCGGCGAAACAAAACTGGATGTCCGACGATTTCCGCAACAAGACCGAAAACATCGAACCGCTGCTCGACATGGTACTGGCGCACGTTCCCGCGCCGAAAGTATCCGAAGGCACGCCGCAGATGCTGATTACCTCGCTTGACTTTTCGTCGTTCACCGGACGTATCGCAATCGGTCGTCTCGAACGTGGCGTTTTGAAAGAAAATATGCCAATTTCATTGGTGAAGCGCGACGGCAAAATCATCAAATCAAGAATAAAAGAACTCCATACTTTTGAAGGCCTGGGCCGTAAAAAGGTTGCCGAAGTCAAGGCCGGCGACATCTGTGCGATCGTAGGCGTCGAAGGCTTCGAGATTGGCGACACGATTGCGGATTTCGACAATCCGGAAGCGTTGCAGACCATCGCCATCGACGAACCGACGATGAGCATGCTCTTCACGATCAACGATTCGCCGTTTTTCGGAAAAGAAGGAAAACTCGTGACTTCGCGCCATATCAAGGACCGTTTGGCGAAAGAGCTTGAGAAAAACCTCGCGCTGCGTGTCGGCGAAACTGATTCAGCCGATAAATTCATGGTTTTCGGCCGTGGCGTACTGCACTTGTCGGTACTGATCGAAACCATGCGCCGCGAAGGCTACGAACTCCAGATCGGACAGCCGCAGGTCATCATCAAGGAAATCGACGGTGTAAAATGCGAGCCGATCGAAGAACTGACGATCGATCTGCCCGAGCATTTGTCAGGCCGCGCCGTAGAATTCGTCACGATCCGCAAAGGCGAAATGCTGTCGATGGAAGGCAAAGGCGAGCGCATGATCGTGAAATTCAACATACCGTCGCGCGGTATCATCGGACTGAGAAACTTATTATTGACCGCTACCGCAGGCGAAGCCATCATGGCGCACCGTTTCATCGGGTATGAACCATACAAAGGCGAAATCCCGGGGCGCAACAACGGTTCGTTGATTTCCATGGAGAACGGCAAGGCGATCCCGTATTCGATCGATAAACTGCAGGACCGCGGCAAATTCTTCGTCGATCCGAACGAAGATATTTACGAAGGCCAGGTCATCGGCGAAAACACGCGCAGCGACGATATGACCGTAAACGTGACCAAGACCAAGAAACTCTCGAACGTCCGCTCGTCGGGCGCCGACGACAAGGCGCGGATCATCCCGGCGATCAAGTTCTCGCTCGAGGAAGCTTTGGAATATATCCAAAAAGACGAATACGTCGAAGTCACTCCGAAATCGATCCGACTCAGGAAGATTTACCTGAGCGAAACCGACAGGAAAAGAATCAAAATATAATTTGATTCTCCAGATATAGAAAGCCATTCACCGAAGTTTCGGTAGAGTGGCTTTTTTTATGGCATGTTCCAGCAAATGAAGTAAACGCTCGCACAGTAGAGCCAGAGCAGCGTGAAGACGACATGGATCGCTGTTTCGAATTTTTTGCCTTTCCACAATTCGCGCGAGTACACGAAGAGCTGGATAAAAAGCCGGAGCGTCCAGAAAATGGCCAATCCGAAACAAATGCCTTTCCCCAACGGTGTTTGGATCAGCTCGCGTGCATAAAAAACATTCAGCAATCCCATTCCGAAAACGGTCAGCCCGATAAACAACGTATGAACCTGCATCATCTGGCGGTTCAGCAGGCTGAGCTGCGCAAGTTCGTCCTGCCAATTGAAACGCTTCGGGAAAAAGAGATGCAGCAAAGCCAGCAGCATAAAAATGCCGCCCGAAATTCTAAGGTGTATTTCCATTTTTGGCAAGGATAAATGATGTGGTGAACGGCGTCAGTTTTTGTTCGGCCGAAATAACGAAATTACTTTTGTCGATGATTTTCAGCCAACGGCTTTTCGGGAAAAAGTGGAAAACCCCAACCGTATAAGCCAGAGAATTCGGCAGGTCGCGCAAATGTTCGATCAGGATGATTTTTCCGTCAGGAGCTAAAATGCGATGCAATTCGCCGAAAAACTTCCGGCTTTCCTGAAACTCCCGGATTTCATGTGCTGAAAATACCAGAAAAACAAGATCAATCGAATTGTCGCGTATAGGAATTCTGGAGGTTGTTGCCGAAACCGTTCCCGGAAAAGGCGGATATTTTTTGCGGGCCCTTTGGATGGAAATTTCGGTGTGCTTCGCAGGATCGTAAAAATCCAATATGGTGAGCTTCGCATCGGGAAATTTGTGCCGTAGGATGGCGCTTGTCTCGTCAAACCCCGCATGGATGTTGACGATATTGGCTGATTTGCCGAAAAAACCTTTGTCCAGCCAGTCAAGAGAATAAAACCCGGTAAAATCGTAAATCCAGCAGGAAACGGCCAGCGAAACCAGAAAGCTGTAGGCAAGAAACAATAGCGCCCAGCCAAAAAGAACAGTAAATCGGGTAAAGCAAATCGCAGTCAGAAAACCGATGCCAAGAGCAAAAGCAATTGCATAAAAGTGCCAATTGAATCGGACAATATTCAAAATACCCTGAAACGGTTTTCGCGTCATTTCCATTTTTCGATACGGCCTTTTTTCCAATAATACGGAATATTCTCAATGATGAAAGCGTTCGCGGCAAACGTTTCGATGTTTAGATTTTCGATGAAACCGATTCGGCACGGACCGATCGCGACGGGCTTCGGCGTCCAGCTTTGCCTCACGCCTTCAACGATCAGGATTTCGCCTTTGGATTCATCGACCGAAAACGTAAACGGCAGCGGTCCGGCAAATTTCCGTGCCGCGGCCCAATCGGGGAAAGGCGAACTTGGCGGAAGACCGGCGTTTTCAGCAATATTTATTTCAACGTCTATTTCGGATTGCCTGGAAAAAATCCTCAGCGAATTGCCGTTGCGGTTAAACGCGATATCGGTAGTCGCATATTTGTAATGCGTAAAAATATTCCCGAAAAAAGTCATTTTCGGTTTGTTGGTTTCAGACTTCAGGATGTACAGCCCGCGGAAAACTTTTCCTTTCGGATTGATATGTTTCACGAAAATCCGGAAACCCGCCAAAATAAAATCGTTGCCAAGAAATTCGGGAAATCCTTTCGGGCGCAGTTTTTTTGACGAGACCAAAGCCAATGCGACAAAACCCCATTTGCCGTCGTAAACATCAAGTTGAAGGTACGCGGGAATCAGTTTTTCAAGTTCATTCCGGTGCGCGGCAAAAGTCAGCACCACAGATGATTCAAAAGTCGTCTCGACCGCAAAAGGATGGTTTTTCAGTGAAAACATTATTCGGATTTAAGCCTAAATTCGGTGATATAAATCAGAATTGAAAACAAGACGGCGAAGAACAGGTTCATTTTTCCAAACAGCAGCAGTTGCGGCGCATTGATAAATTCGATGACATTCATCAGCAATATCACGGCAATTTGAATGATAGCGCAGGTTCGCGATTTAAAGCGGCTTAAAATCCAGATGCACATCAGCACTTCAAGGAATCCGATGATTTTTGTGAACTCGAAAGCATAACGCGGTCCGAGAATCAGCGCGACGATTTCTTCATGTCTCGGAACGCCGCCTAGTATTTTGCAGTACAATCCGTTCACCAGCCATACGATGGCGATGCAGATGTTCAGGATTTTTTTCATCTCGAAAGCAAAAACACAAGCGGGACATCGAGCCGGGCCGCCCAAGATTTCTCCGAATGATCGGCGCCCGGAAAAAATTTGGTAACCCAGTTAACGGCAGTAAAACCTTTGCTTTTCATCACCTCGTCGGCCTGCAACTGGAACGGTTTATACAATGCGTCGAGCGTCTGGTCGCCGTAATCGAAATAGATTTTATGGGTTTTTGGCGAAGGCAGATGCTGCTTCATATAAGCGATGAACATTGCGGGAATCGGGTTGCGATCCGCATCGAAAACACCCGGCCAATGCGTCGAAAGACAGGCCGCGCCGCCAAAAACGTCCGGATATTCGCAAATCGCATAGAGCGAAATAAGCCCGCCCATGCTCGAGCCGGCGATGAAGGTATGGGCGCGGTCGGGTTTGACGAAGAACTTTTTGTCGATCAGCGGTTTGAGTTCTTTTACGATGAATTTCAGGTAATTGTCCGAATTGATCTTATTGCCAAAAAGCAATTGCTTTTGCTCGCCCAGCCGCAGCTCCAACAGCGAATCCTGTTGTTTTTGCGGCAACGACTCAAAAGGCTTTTGCGGGAAGTAATTGCTGTGGCGCACTTCGGGAAGGCTCGCGATACCGACCACGATGAATTTTTGCGTCTTCCCGCCGGCGATGAGCTTTCCTGCGGTTTCATCGACGTTCCATTCGGTTTTGTTCCAGGTCGATTCGCCATCAAAGAGCATCTGCCCGTCGTGCATGTAGAGAACCGCATACTTTTCCTTTTCGGAATAACCGTCGGGAACCCAGACATCGACATTCCTCGCCTCGACAAACCGGGATTCGATTTTCCCCAGTGGAAAAATCGTTCCAGAGGCGACTTTCGGCTGTGCCTGCGAAACCATGGCTAATAATAAAAAACAACTGATCTTCATATTTATCGTTTTAAGGTGAAATGCCCTTTGAAAATCCGGCCGTCGTCAAATTTCACGACATACCAGTAGTCGTCCGATGGCAGCGGATGCCCGTTGAACGTGCCGTCCCAGCCGGTTCCGGTCGCGCCGATTTCCTTGAGGAATTTTCCGTAGCGGTCGTAAATCATGACGATCGTGCCGGGATGGAACAAGCTGCTGACGCCTTTCACATTCCAAGTATCGTGGAAGCCGTCGCCGTTCGGGGTGAAATATTTCGGAATGCCGAGCACGGAAATCACCTGGCTCACGGTCGGGCAGCCGTTGATATCCTTGACGAAAACCGTATGGATTCCGGCGGGAACATTGTTGAAAACGTTCGATGACTGGAATGCATTCGGGTAATCGAGGCTGTAAACATAATCGCCGTAGCTGTTCCCGGTAAGGGTAACGGTCACGGTGTTGTCTTCGGATAAATCGGTCACCGCAATGTTGTCGATGATGGCCTGGCTCGAAGCGATTACCGGGATCACCCGGGTTTTGCTACAGCCGTTGCCGTCTGTCACCAAAACCGAATACGTGCCTTCGGTATCGACATTCAGCGTATAGAAAACCGCACCCGGAATTGCAACGCCTCCAAACGACCACTGATAGGTATAGTTTCCCGGCGGACTGCCGTCTAAGATCGCGGCATCGAGCACCGTCGTGAATGTTGGTGTGTTCACACAAACGACATGCGGCTCAAGGCCGGCATTCACATCGATATCCGGCAATGGATTGACCTTGATATTGATCAGGTAAAGCCGCGAACAGTCGTTACCGCTTTCGATCCGGGCGTATAGAGTCTGCATCGCATAAGGCAGGAGATTTTGGTAATGCCCGGGATCGGCGATTTGGTTCTGTTCGAGCAGCGCGTCGGTTTCGGTAACATAATAGCGGATGGTTTGCGAGCCGTTTACCGGAATGTTCGCATCGGTAAGGTCGAAAGTCAAAAAACCGTCTTCCTGCCCGAAAATCTCGCACTGCTCGGGAAGATTGATGGTTTGGTTAGCCAGCAGATTGACCGAAAGGTTCAGCGTACTGAAACTGTAACAACCGGTCGTATTATTGGTGATTTTCACGGTAAGCTGCTGCGGATTCGACAGGTTCGTGTAATCGTTGCTGAGTGCGCCCGCATCGCTTTCGGCATCGGCGAGGCTTGCGAAATAAGCTACCGTAAGATTGCCGTTGCCGCCTGTCAGCATCACGTCGGCTTCCGAAAGATTGAACAGCGTTATCCCGTCGGGGTTTGTCCCCGTATCGCATTGTATCAGAGTTTTGTTAACGACCGGCGGCAAAGGATTGGTGCTGAGCGTAACGGCCATAGACTGTGATCCGCACACGTTGTTGGGCCGGTTCAGGACAACCTGGTATTTCCAGCCGTTCATCGTTGCGGTTACCGAATGGATCGTCAGCGATGCTGTTGTCGTTCCCGTATAAAGCGTCCCGTCCGAAATATTTGAAAAACTCCCGCCGCTAGTCGATACCTGCCATTGATAGGTAACGCCGGCATTGGTCTCAATTGTAAAAACCGCGTCGCGCTGTTCGCATGAAAGAAAATTTGCGGGTTGCGCGATGATGATGATCGGCGTAGCGTTGGTATATTCCGGATTTGGTAGGGTATAACCGTCGGGCGCACCGGTAACGACGCCGTTGGCATTGACCGGCGCCGGTGCAGTATTTCCAAGTTGACCGTCGTTGTTTCCGTCGGTATATCCGGCTTCCTTGACATCGCTGCACAAATCGCCGTCGGCGTCCGTATCGTTAAAATTGAAAATACCGTCGGCGTCCGTATCGGCGACATTGAAATTCAGGATTCCGTTGTCCGGAGCGGTTTCCAATGCGTTTGCCAGTCCGTTTGCGCCAAAAGCCGCAGGATTGCCGTCGATGACGCCGTTGTTGTCTGCATCGGCAGGATTTCCGCCCGATTCGGTCAGGTCGTAAATACCGTCGTTGTCACTGTCCAGGTCGAGATAATCGGCGATGCCGTCATTGTCGGAATCGGCAGGCGCGCTTGCGGCCCCGAATACGTCATCGAGCCCGTCGTGGTTCGTATCGGAATTCGTCAAAACGCCGAAATGAAATCCTTGCGATTCGTAAAGATCCGGTACGCCGTCGTTGTCCGAATCCAGATCGAGCTGGTCGGGCGTTCCGTCGCCGTCGGAATCTTTCGGAACGCAGGTAGCCATGATCCGGAACGTCGATTTGCTGGCTGCGTCGTCAACCAGATTTTTATGGGTAAAGGTAAACGAACCGGCCAGATAAGCCTGGAATCGGAAAGTTCCCGTCCCGGCCGCCAACGGAACATTGCCGTTGAGCCTGAAGCGGATCTCAAAAGACGAAAATTCGGTTACGCCGCTTTCATATATTCCGTCGTAATTGGTGTCGATCAGCAATTGGTTGTCCGGATTGAGCACGCTGATGGTCTTGTTTACGGGAGTGCTGACCACGAATTCTTCATCCGGATTGATCCAATCGGTCGCGTTGGCCGTCTGTGGATATTCCATCGAAATGCTCACCGGTTGGGCGAAATCCATTTTGTAACTGACGGAATTGCCTTTACCTGCGGTGGTTTCAGTTATGAAATTTCCGTTGGCCAGTCCTGTAAACGGCACAGTCGCGGGCAATCCGGAACCCGGAGGGAAACTTCCGGTAAACGAATCCGAAAACGTGCCCAGACTGATGCTGCCGGACAGCGGATTGGAAAGGTCGAAAGCCAGGTTTCCGTAAGATTCGTCGCAGTTCGTGATTCCGTCGTTATCATTATCAATATCGGTATTGTCGCCGGATAAATCGAAATCCATGTCATCCGGGCAGGAACTGACGGGAATAACGTCTGAAGTCAGCATTATGCCGCAGGACAAAATCGAGGCTTCGACAGAATAATATCCGGGCTGGGTCGGGGTGTAATTTCTCGCCGTCGCACCGGGTATCGCCGCTGCGTTGAAAAACCATTGGAAACCGTCGAAAGCGCTGACGGTGCTTACCGATAAAGTGATGTTCGGGATGCAATTGGATTGCGCGGCGTCTACCCGGTCAAACGAAACCTCGGGCTTGAAGGTGAAGCCGGAATAAAACCCGCCGAATGTGGCCGCCTCGCTCGAGCCGTAAGATGCAAGATAGAGTTGTGATGTTGAAAATACGGAGACATTTCCCGACAATCCGGTAATCGTATAGGTTACAAAACCCGGATTTCCGGTAACGCTCACCGGCCCGTCAATCGATACGCCGAATGGCAGCGAAGCCAAAGCGTAAGACGTTCCGTTGATCGTAAAACTCAGCGCCGATCCGGTTTCGGTAACGATAGTGACGCGTCCGTTGAATGTCCGGTCGCCGATCCGGTTGAGGTCGGGAATGTTATCTATTACTTTCGGGGTCTGACAACTCAGCGGCGGAACGAAAAACAGTTCCTGGTTGGCCTGATCGGAGCGGCTGTTGTCGCCGATGCTCTGGTAGGCGAAGACATTCTTCGAGGCCCTGACATACAGGTTGCCGCTCGGGCCGAAAAAACTTCCGTTCAAAGCCATGTATTGCCCTGCGTTGAGATTGGCCAGCGGCGCGGCATTTCCGTTGATGAAAACCTGGGTGTTGTTTTCGTTGGCCACAAGGAGTATTTTTTCGACATTATCGGTGCCGGTGCCGCGGATGAAAATGTAGTCGGTTCCGGTCCTTTCGGCAGAAACGATCTGGTCGAACCCAAGATCGAGGTTGCTCATTTCGCCATTGGTCCCGCCGTACGAACCGCAATTGACGGCAATCGGCTTGTCCGACGAAACGAGCGAGCCGATCAGTCCGTCGCGGTTCGCTTCGGTCGGGCCTTGGACTGCCATGACAAAACTTTGCCCGCTGTTGAGCACGATGTCGGAAGGCGTATTGCCTGCTGCGGCATTATTGACCAATTGTACGCCCGGAGCAATACCGCTAAACGAAACGTGGGTGTTGTTTTCGGTGGCCAGGATCGATACGAACGTATAATGCACCGAGCCGTATCCCGGCGCCAGCGTATTGAGGTAAGCGCCGATACGGAATTGCGTGCCAAGTGCCGCTAGTCCTTTCGAGACGAGTTCTCCCGCCTGATTGGAATCTCCGGCAATGACCCGGGCAGTAACATAAATCAGGTCGTCGGCCTCTACGATGAAGCCTTTGTTGGAAAGTACGGTGTTCACCTCGGGATTCGCGACGTCGAGCTGCGTATCGCTTCCAAAACCAATCAGGGAAATATAAGGCGTGTCGCGTGAAACCGTGCCTTCCTCAACACCGCCGCCCAGGCTGATGATCCTGAAACTGACCGGTGTCAGGCTTGGAGTAGAAATATAAAGATACTGGTTCTGCGGGCCGACATCGGCGGAAGCCGACAAAGGTGGAATATAATGCGTCTTGCTGAATTGCGAAAAAACAGGGGCCGAAAGAATCAGCAGCAATAAAAGCAGGCATTTTCTCATAACCCAAATTTAGCAAATAAACGCGTTATCTTTTGAGCGAAAAATGGCCTTTAACAATTCGTCCGTTTTCGAGATGTATTGTAAACCAGTAATCTGACGAAGGCAAATCGGTGCCGTTGTATTTTCCGTTCCAGCCCAAGGTATTTCCGTTTTGGTACTTCAGAAGTTTTCCGTAGCGGTCAAAAATCGCGATGACGGCGCCCGGATGGCTGCCCATGTTCTTGATGACCCACAAATCGTTGATGCCATCGCCGTTTGGTGTAAAAAATCGCGGATAGTCCAAGACGTAAATCGGGTAGGGCGGCGTTGTGCCGCAACCGTTTTTGTCCCGGATATAGACAGAATATTCACCCGGTTCGACATTCGTGAACAACGGGCTTGATTGGAAATAGATTCCGTCAATCGAAAACTCGTAATCGCCGTTGCCGGTAAAATGGATCAGTACCGAATTTTGATCCTGCGAAAAATCGTTCATATCGACATTGGTAATCGTCGCAATTCCCGAATTGAAAACGTTGAAAGTTTTGACCGCAGTGCATCCGTTCGCGTCGGTTACAGTGACCGAATAGACGCCGGCTGTAGTAACGGTTATACTGCTCGCGGTCTGGCCCGAGCTCCATAAATAAGATGCAAAACCATCCGATACGCCGATCGTTTCCGGATTTCCGTCGCAAAGATAAACGGTCGCATCGCCGAAATCGACAGGGTCGAAAGTGTGGATTATGAGCGTCACCGGAATAATGCCGTAGCAATCGGCGCCGTTGACGATCAGCGCATAAATCACCTGTTGCATCGGAACCGTATTCGTGAAATTGTCCGGCAGCGGATTGGTATTGGTCAGCGCATCGGTTGCCGATACAAAATAGGCGACGGTCAGCCCGGCCGGAAGCCCGTTTAAGACTTGCGGCGTGACCTGTGCGCTCAGCGTGAAAGAAGTCAGTCCGTCTTCATCGCCGACCTCGTCGCAGGTTTCAATTGGGCCGGGCGCCGTGACGGCATTATTTGCGATCTGGAGGTTGACCGTGGCATAATTGGCGCAGCCGAAACCGTTTCCAACTTTGGCAATAAGCTGGTTTGTCGTTATATTCTGATAAGCCGCGGGATTCGTTATCGGATTGAGGTCGTTTTGCGCATCCGAAAGGCTTTCAAAATAAGTCACGTTACCCAGATCGGGATTGTGCATCCGAACGATGTCGTCGATTTTGGTCAGGTTGAAAATCGAAATCCCGTCGTGGTCGTCGTCGCATTGTATTATCGTCGTCGGGTCGTTCAGCACGGGCAGCGGTGTATATTCGATCGTCGCTTCGCCGGTGGCAATGCAGCCGCTTCCGCCGAGGTTGATTTCGACCGAATACACTCCGCTGTCCGTAACGTCATAAGTCGGATTGGTCGCGCCGGCAATCGGGCTGTTGTTTTTGAACCACTGATAGGCATTGGCTCCGGCCTCGGTGGCGTCGAGCGTATGGATTTCACCTGCGCAAACCGGATTGTTGGTCGCTACGAGCCGGTCGGGTCCAATGTCGGTACCGACGTGAAAACTTCCGCCGCCAAGAAAAATGGCCGAATCGTACCGGATGTTTTCCTCATCGGCGATGACGAGCTTGATGTGATACGTCGTTCCGGGAACAACGTTGCCTTTAGCGGTCAGAACCACAGTCTGGCCGTTGAAATTTACCGGATAGTTCGACGGGTTGAACTGGTCGAAATACGCTTCGTTGATGGCGGGGCAACTGCTGCCGATCTGCGGATGCACAGTAGTGACCAATACCGGCGTATTGGAATTCGGCAAAACGGCGAGATTCTGGTAAGGCTGGCTGCTCCCGACGGGTTTCAGCAGAAAGGCGAAACCGTCCGAATATTGGCACGGCGCGCTTCCGGAGTATTCTTCGGACGCGAAAATATAATCGAAACTGATTTGGCTCGTGAGCGGCGTAAAGTCGAATTCGAGAACAGTAGCATTGTAGGTATTGCCAATGTTCAGCGCCTGCTCGAGATCTTGATCGCCAAGCCAGTTCGGATCGCCTTCATCGACCAGGTTGTTGTTCGGGCCTTCGGCGCGTTTGGCCTGCGCTGTACAAAGCACGACACCGTCTGTAAAAGGAAAACTCGGGGAAGTATTGGTGAAATACCCGAAACTTGGCGTACCGCCGCCGGGAATGTTTCCGCTGGCCGAAAAATTCGAAACGTTCGCACACGGGCTATCGACCAGTACATTCTGCACGAGCTGCTGTGCGGTGTACGTGTCGTCAACCTGGATATTCTGCGCGGCCGAGCTTGCACAAAGGCAGACAAAAATCCAAAAAAAAAGCGGTATCCTGAAATGCGTCATAGCATCGGCAAAGATACTACAAATCCCGTTTTTTCAGCAGTATATAAGAGATTAACATAAATATAACGGTCCATGCCAGGACAATCGCAATCGACGAGAAGTGCACGCTGTAATCTTTCGCAGCGTTCACGCCGATCTGGTTCTGCATCGTTTTGATCGGAGAGAGGCGCGAAAAAGGTTCGACCAGCAGGTTCATGTTGGAAACCATCGGGAAATAGGCGCTAACCTTGTCTGCGAAATGCGGCCCGTACTTGGGGCTGTTCAATGTCCCATAAGTCATCATTTCCCCGATATACATAATGAATAGGAAGCCGAGCGCGAAAGCAGAACGCTTGATCAATACGCCCAGGAAAAGGCAGGTCGTGAAAAATCCGGTGAGCTTGATAAAGTAGGCAAACAGGTAACTCAATTGTGAAAAGACAATTCCCGGTTCGGTGTAAGACGAAAAGCAATACCCCAAAATCAGGCTCATGACAAAGACGAAAACAGTCGAGGCCAATGCCAGCAAAACCACCGTCAGGAATTTCGAAAGCAGGAATTCCTCTTTGCTCATGCCGTCGATGAGGTTTTGCTTCAGCGTTCCGTAGCTGTATTCGTTGGCCATCATCGAGACGATGACAATGGCCAGGAAAAATTTGAAAAAGTCGGCGATGTACGTGTTGAAATGCCAGATGTACGGGAAATTGAAAATCCCCATTTCAGCCAGGTACAGCTTGAAGCTGCCAATCTCGAATTTGTAGGATGCGATCAGCGCGATCAGCGAAAGCAGGATGAAATAAGACAAAGTCAATATCCGGCTGGCCTTGTTTTTCCAGATTTTCTGCAATTCTATAGAGAGTAAACGTTTCATTTGATTTTCGGGTTGGTGGTTTTTTGTTGCTCTTTGGTCAGTTCGAGGAATTGGTCTTCCAGGCTGTTTTTGCGCAGCGCCAGATGGCTGAGGTAAATATTTTTTCCGGCAAGGAAGCGGTTGAGCTCGTCGGCGGGAATGCGTTGTTTTGCGGTGGCCAATAGCTTGCCGTCTTGCTCTTTGATCGTATCGATATCCGGATGGCTTTGCAGCGCGAGCGCGAGTTCGGCATTGTTTGCCGATTGCAGTTCAAAAAACCCTTCATTCGAAGTCATTCCGTCGACTTTTCCGGAATAGAGCACCCGGCCTTTTTGCAATACCAGAACGTGCGAGCAGACTTTTTCGACTTCATCCAAAAGGTGCGACGCCAGTAAAATAGTCGTTCCCTGCGCCGCGATTTTCTTGATCAGGTCGCGGATCTGGTGGATTCCCTGCGGATCGAGCCCGTTGGTCGGTTCGTCGAGGATCAGGATTTCCGGGTCGTTCAAAAGCGCTGAGGCAATGGCCAGCCGCTGTTTCATCCCGAGCGAAAAAGTCCGGAACTTGCTGTCTTTGCGGTCGAGCAGCCCGACGAGCTCGAGCTTTTCAGTAACTTTATGATAATTGATGTCTTTTATTTTGCACACGAGCTCCAGGTTTTCGCGAGCGCTCATGTACGGATAGAAGTTCGGGCGTTCGATGATCGCGCCTACTTTTTTCAGCGCCTGGTGGGTTTTCATCGTGCCGTCGAACCAGCTGTATTCGCCGGAAGTCTTGTTGACGACGTTGAGTACGATGCCGAGCGTGGTCGATTTTCCGCTGCCGTTCGGGCCGAGGATTCCGTAAACGTTGCCTTTTTGTATTTCGAGGGAAACGTTATTGACGGCGTGGACTTTCCGGTAGTGTTTGTGGAGATTTCGGATGGAGAGGATTGTTTCCAAATTGGCCGGTTTTAAGATTGGACTTTACGACGACCAAGATAAGGATTTGTTACCAATGCTTTTTACATCCGGATTAAATATGGGAATGTCTTTTCTGGTAAAGGTTGATCAGCGCTTCGTTGATTTCCCGGTGTTCCTGGGTCAGCGAAATTTTGTGCCCGACGGTATCGTTGGTCACCTGCAAATGGCAAACGCTGCATTCGAATTCCTTGAAATGGTCGGTGACGTATTTGGTAGTCCTGAATTTGTGCCCGAAGAGCGAACACAACAGCTTTCCGGTGAGCGAATGCTCTTTGTAAGTTACTGATTTCATGTCTTGTAGATTAAGGGACGATAAACCTACCAATTTGGAAAAAACGAACAAAAAAAAATCGATGAAGTACTTTAAAATTCGATTACCGAATGAAAACACCTACAAAAATCGACGAACAACATAAAAAAATCCCGGCGCGAAACCGGGATCGTTTTAAATTAACTTTTCTGCTCCTTATTGAAATACACCAAGTAATAATACATCTGTTTTTCCTCGTCCCAGCCTTTTTCGACGAACTTCTCGGCGCTTTCCGGGTTGATGAAATCCATCTTGATCTGGATGTTCGTATCGAGGTTGATCACGTTCTTGATCGATTTCCGGGCATCGGTCACCGCGGCGTTTGCGATCGGAAAGGTCGTGACGTCCTCGATGCTGTATTTTTCGCCTTTATCGACCTTGTAATTCTTGAATTCGGGGATCAAATCCGGATTATCCAGAACTTCGTTGAGGAAATTGGTTTCCTCGAACTGGTCGTTTTTCGCGAAATAATTCACCGAACGGTTCATGAACATCACTTCTTCCTTTTTGTCCTCGGCCGGAAAAACGACGTCCTTGGCAAAACCCTGGCAGAATTTCAGGTATTTTTTGGTGATGAAATTCTCGTCCTCGAACGCATCGACCGAAAGAAAATGCTCGAGCCAATACCGCGCGTCGTAACGGTTGCTGTCTACCGTCAGTATTTTGAAGCCTTCTTCCTTTTTGTGGTTGAAGATCAGGCAGCCTTTGTCCAGCTTATTGAGGCTGATGCCGTGCTGCAAAATCATTTCAAGCTGCGTCCCTTTTTCGTTGAACTGCAAAAAATCGGATTGGAGTTCGCTTTTGAACACGCCGATCGCATCCACGACATTGTTGTCGATGCTCAAATTGGTCAGGTAAGCCACGTAAACTTCGCCGTTTTTGATATGCGGATGGTTCGACTGCTCGAACAGGTGCTGCGTGATTTTTTTGGAAACCTCATGCAGGCTGCCCGGATTTTCGAAAACCTCCGAAGCGAATTTGTACATGTCGTTGTATTCCAGGTCGACCTCGTGCGCAAACTGGAAGTAATTTTCTTCCTTTTCACGAAACGATTTCAGGAAAAATTCCTTGAGCAGCGGCGTAATCTCATCGCTTAGCGCATACGGCTCGCTTGAGAGGAAAATGGATTCGTTGCGGCTTTTGTTCCCGACGCGGTGGATCGAAAGCGTGTCGATGTGGGTGTTGTATAAGTTGATCACTAATTAATGAATAATTAATAGTTAATAATGAATAATTGCTTGGTCGTAATTAATACTGATAACTAACAATGGGCTCGCATTATTAATTATTCATTGCATTTAATTCCAGTTCTCCTCAAACCCGAAATCCTCGAAGTTCTCGCCGTCCTCGAACATATCGAGATCGTCCTGGTCGTAATCGTCTTCCTCGTAGTCGAATTCGTTTTCGCCGGCTTCGGTAAAATCCTTTTCGGGCGCATCGGCAGGCATTTCGCCGTGCGAAAAGAGCGTGCTCGGATAACTTGCGCCGGCTTCGGCTTCCTCGATCGCGGCCAGTTCCACGAAAAACGTCCACATGTTCAGGAAATCGTAAACGTAAATGATTTTGGTGTTGTCCGGGTCCAGAATCGCCGAAAGCGCGTAATCGGCCATGACTTTCTGCTCGCCGGCCACGTCGCCGGTGTCGAACAACGAAATTTCCTCATCCTGGACCCATTTGTCGTCGCAGGTATAAAAGGACGCGATTTCCATTCCGTCAAAACCGAAAGCATTGACGATGGCGTTGTGCAGGTCTTCCAGATTGTCGTCTTCCTGGATCGCGATATCGCGGAAAACGTCTTCTTCAGCATCGAGTATCACCCTGAATTTATAAATCATAACCGAAAATTTTATTGGAAGCGCAAAGGTAAAATTTATATTGGCTTGCCGACAAAAAAGAAATCAACAAATTGAAATTATTGTCTTTTGATACGCCGATGGATGCGCGTTTTGACGTAACGGAATTTCCGCCCCGAAGGATAATGCCGTTTCGAGGTGATGTTATTGAAGACCAAAGCCGTGATTAGCAGAATCAGCGTTCCTGTTAGAACGGGCGATATGACATACCAATAGCCGAGGTTCTTGATTTCGGCCGAACCTGTAACCGCAATCAGCGCCGTCGCGCCGCCGGGCGGATGCAGCGTCTTGGTCACCTGCATCAGTACGATCGACAGCGATACGGCCAATGGTGCGGTGAGCCACAAAATATCGGGGACGAACTGTTGCACGGTAACACCAACTATTGCCGAAACCAAATGGCCGCCAATGAGGTTGCGCGGCTGTGCCAGCGGACTTTGGATCACGCCGTAGACCAATACGCCTGAAGCGCCGAACGAGCCGATGAGAAATACGACATCCGAATGCGGTAGTTGCCTGGATTGCAAAAAAGCAATGATTCCGATTCCGACGAACGAGCCCAAAAAAGCCCAAAAATGTTCCTTGTAATCGACAAGCGTTTCACGATACAGGACATAACGCGTCTTGCGGTAACCGCGCTTGATTTTCTGGATCGGCATCTTATTTCGCTTTCGCGGAAAAAGTATAAACGGTATACGGGCAAATCATTTTCGCCGTAAATTTCGAGATCAGGCAGGCCGCCATGATCGGTATAAAAAGCGCATAATCGCCGATCAGCCCGCACACGAGGAAAACTGCGGTAAACGGTGCATGGATGCTCGCACTCAATACTGCAGCCATCCCGATGACCATAAAATTGACCGGGACAACGTTGGCATTGAAATACGTATTGACGACCACGGCCAGCAAAAAGCCCAAAAAAGCGCCGATGAAAAGGCTTGGCGCAAAAACGCCGCCATCGCCGCCCGATGCGAGTGTCGCAGATGTCACGACAGGTTTCAGGACCATTAAGCCGATACAGGTAAAGACCAAAGTCAGCGTCAGCCCGTTGTTGGGTTGGAGCAACATCCCTTTGATGGCGTGATAACCGTCGCCGTAAAGCTGCGGCAATATGAACAATGCTGCGCTGAGTAATGCGGCGCCAAACAGGATTTTATAGTAATGTTTGCCGATGGCCGAAAACCGCGTCTTGAAGAACAATACGCATTTGGTCAGGTAAACCGAATTCATTCCGGCCATAATGCCCAAAAGCAGGAAATAGGGAATCGAGCGGTAATGCCAGCCCGTAATGGTTATCGCAAAAAGCGGCTGTTCCTTCAGCATGAAAAGCAGTGCCGACGCTATTCCGATCGCGATGATCGTGACCAGCAGGAACGTTTTGGTGAGTTTTTTCGAGATGACTTCGAACGCAAACAGGATACCGGCCAGCGGGCTGCTGAAAAGTGCTGTGATTCCTGCGGCAACGCCGGCGCAAATCAGTTCGGTTTTGTATTCGCGGAAAAAGTTCGCCTTTTGTTGCGCGACCGACCCGATCGTGGCCGAAGCGACGACGGTCGATACCTCAATACCTGTCGATCCGCCAAAAATTACAGTCAAAAAGCCGTTGAAGAAATGCGACGGGATTTTATAGACCGGAAGGTTTTTGTTTTTGGACTCGGTGCTTTCAAAAATCTCGGTGATGCCTTTGTTTTGCTTTTTCTTGAACAGATATTGGCGCAAAACATAAATCAGCGATAAGCCCAGAAACGGAAAAAGCACAAGACAGAGCGATGAGCCTTCGGCCAGCGAGAAAAAGTGCTTTTCGTAATGTTCGGTCATCCGTTTGAGCACAAGTGCCAGAAAAGTGGAGGAGAATCCGATGATGATTGCAGCTACGATGAGCTTTCGGAGTTTGATGAAAGTGAGGTGACTCTTAATCTCAGAATGGTTCATGGAAAAACTTTGGATTTACAAAATTAACCAATGAAAAGGCAAGAATTGTTAAAATCGGCTATTTTAAGATGGATTTATAATTTGCAGTCGGTTCAGACATCGTCGAGTTTTTGTTTTTGGCCCGTACGAAGCTTTCGTCAGACAACTTTTTGCGGCGGCGAAAATTTTCTAATGGAATAAAAAAGCCGCAATAAAATCGCGGCTTAATAATGATCTATGATTGATGGCTAGTGCTTCTCGCCGTTGCACATTCCTACGATCTCGTGGAAAATGTCGTGCGCGTCACTTATCGGCTGCTTCAGCGCCTGGTCAGCGGCTTTGGCCTTGACGAGTTTCGCGATTTCCTGCGTTTTGGCCTGGAGCTTCGCTATTTTCTCCATCAATTCCTTGGTCTTGTATTCTTTCGGAATATCCTTGGTCGACAATTCGCCGGCCTTGAACGCCAGTGTTTCGGCAAAGTTCCGGAGTGGTTCGAAGTTGCCCTGCTCGGTCGGGTGGAACGAACGCGACATGACTTCATGGAATTCTTTCATCGCGGGCCAGCCCTGAATGGCTTGCGCGGACAGCGAATTGGCTGCAAAGACAAACGCAACGATCGCTAATGTTTTGATGTATTTCATGGTTGTTGGTTTTAGTTGTCCAAATATATAAAAAAAATTATTCTTTTTCGCGTTCTACGATTTCCCGACGAATCTTCAAGCCATCATTTCCATTGCTAGAATTTTTCTTTCGCGATCTGGTTGTGGATTTCATTGACTTTACCCAATGCCGCCGTTCCGTACCACGGGAAGAATTCCGCTGCGAGCACTTTATTTTTTATGGCCGGATCGGTTTCGACCAGCGCTTTTGCTTCGTCGACCGTCGCGACATTAAAAATGAAAATACCGCGGTAATTACTGTCGTTTTTCCCGAACGGGCCGGCGAGGTACAATTTGCCTTCGTTGGCCAGCCGCTGGATGTTGTCCATATGTCCGCGGAAAATTTCGCCTTTTTGTTTCGCGTCGATACCGGTATTGCTTCCGTCTTTCAGAATGACCAGAACGTATTGTTTCATGCCGTGCGAATCCCCGCCGAGCGATTTGGCCAGCGCTTCGTCGTAAACGGGTTTCTGGCAAAAGGCATTCGCCGAGAGCAGCAGTAAAAGGAGGATGATTTTTTTCATACGCAATGTTTTGATGCCCAAATATACAAAAGTACGAATCCTTAATCTGCTAAAGTCCAAGTTCTTTTTTCATTTTCGTCGGCAATTTTGCGGCAACCAAAGCATAAGACTGCCCGATGTAATATTCCCATTGTTTTGCGGAAAGACGATCGAGGCTATCGGCCAAAACCCACTTATAACGCGCAACATACGGCGCAGGCTGAAAACCTTCGCGCTGCGACATTTCGTCGAACTGGGCATCGGAAACTTTGAAGGAAACGCTGACGGGCGATCCGCCGATGCCCGCAACGCAGAACATTTTTCCTCCGATGCAGAAGCAAAGGTCGTTGCCCCATTTGATGTCTTCGGTTACATGCGGGAGTTTTTTGCAGATGGCCTGCAGCTTTTCGATATCCATAAAGTAGTTTTCGCTAAAATACAATTTTCAGGTAATTTACGGTTCATCCAAAAAATTCCACAATTCAGTCAGGAAATATTTCTTAGGTTTAGGGCTTGGGAGATATTTGCCAGACAACCCGAGGCGCAGCCGAATTGTATGGAACGCAGTGGAATAAAACCAACAACATGAAGACTTTTATTACTTTTTTATTTTTTGCCGCGACCTCGGTCGGCTTTTCGCAAAACATGATTTCAGGTAAAGTAACCGACACCAAAGACAATCCGATTCCCGGCGCCAACGTCTTTATCGAAGGGAGTTACGACGGCGCAACGACCGACGAGGCCGGAAATTTCAGTTTCACCACTACCGAAACCGGAAACCAGACCATCGTGGTCAGTTTTTTGGCTTTCGAAACCACGAAGCAGGTCATCGACGTTGCCGATTTCAAGAACCGGACGATCAAACTCCGCGAAAGCGTCAACACACTCGATGCGGTCGTGATCACCGCCGGGACATTCGAGGCCGGCGACAAGGCAAGGGTTTCGGTACTTAAGCCGCTCGACATCGTGACTACGGCAGGTTCGGCGGGAAATATTGTCGCAGCTTTGCAGACGTTGCCCGGAACGCAAAACGTTGGCGAAGACGGACGTTTGTATGTGCGCGGCGGGGAAGCCGATGAAACCCAGACCTTCGTCGACGGAATCCGCGTGCCGCAGCCTTACAATGCGACCACGAACGAATTGCCGACGCGCGGTCGGTTTTCGCCGTTTTTGTTCAGCGGGATTTCGTTTTCGACCGGCGGTTATTCGGCCGAATACGGCGAGGCGCTTTCGAGCGTGCTGCTTTTGAATACACAGGACGAACCGGACCAGAACAAAACCGATATTTCGCTGATGACCGTCGGGCTCGGGCTCGGGAAAACCAGAAAATGGGAAAAGAGCTCGCTGAGTTTCAATGCGGCCTACATCGATCTGGCGGCTTACATTGCCGCAATTCCCGAAGACATCAAATGGAACCGGCCGTATCAGTCACTTTCAGGCGAAACGGTTTACCGATACAACTTCGAGAAAGGATTGCTGAAGCTATATGCGGCGTTCGATGCGACGCGTTTCGATCTCGACCAGCAAAGCATCAATGCGCCTTATAAAACCCGCGTCGATATGCAGAATAATAATTTCTATTTCAACGCTTCTTACAGAGGCGACCTGCCGGGAAATTGGCAGCTGTTTACCGGTGCGAGCTACGGGCTGAACCGGAACGATATCGGGCTGAACCGCGACGAGGTAGACAATACCGAAAACGCGGCGCACCTGAAGCTGAAATTCAAAAAGAGCTTTTCGGACCGTTTCAAGTTGTCGGTCGGCGGCGATTACTTCGTCACGAATTACGACGAATCGTTCCATGATTACGATGGCGGCGATTTTACCGACGGCTACGATTCGAACACAGCGGCGGCGTTTACCGAAGGCGACATCATCTTTTCGAAAAAATTCGCGATAAAGCTCGGCATCCGGGCATCGCACAACCAACTGACCGATGAAGATGTGGTTTCGCCGCGGGCTTCGGTTGCCTATAAGATCAGCAAACACGGACAGTTTTCGTTCGCTTACGGCGATTTCAGCCAGCTGCCAAAAGCCGATTATCTGAAGTTTTCGGATTTTCACCAATTCGACAGTGAAAAGGCGTCGCATTACATCCTGAACTACCAGTACAACAAAGACAAGAAAACTTTCCGCGCCGAAGCTTATTTGAAGGAATACCGCGATTTGGTGAAATATTCCGGCACAGGCGACGACATCGCCTACAGCAACGACGGCGAAGGTTATGCGAAGGGAATCGATATTTTCTGGCGCGACGGCCGTTCGGTCAAAAATCTTGAATATTGGGTTTCCTATTCCTATATTGACACCAAAAGAGATTACCGCGATTTCCCCACATCGGTGACGCCGAGTTTCGTTGCGAGCCACAGCCTGTCTGTCGTGACGAAGTATTTTATCAACGAATGGCGCTCGCAGGTCGGATTTACGAACAGCTTCAGCTCGGGACGGCCGTTCAACGACCCGAACCAGGTTGCGTTTATGGCGAGCCGGACCAAGTCGTACAACAGTCTGAGTTTCAACTGGGCTTATTTGCTCAGCGCGCAGAAGATTTTGTATTTTTCGGTGTCGAACGTTTTGGGTGCGCACAACGTGTTCGGATATGAATATTCAAATACGCCAAACGCAGTTGGGAATTTCGACCGCCGCGCGATCACGCCGACCGCCGACCGGTTCTTTTTCGTGGGCTTTTTCTGGACGATCAGCGACGACAAACAGAGCAATCAGCTGAACAACCTTTAAATCGAAAAATCCGGAGCCTAGCCCTGATGGAAGCGACATCCTTTTGCAAAGCGCAGCGGCGCAAAAGATAGAGCGGACAGCAGGACCCGAGCTCCAAAGAGCGAACTGGCGAAGCAAATTGCTCCTGACAACTCATCCGCAAAATACGACGGTTCGGTCAGCATTAATTTTAAAACCGGAAGCATCGGGATACTTTTGCTTCATCAAATAAATAACCTTTAAAAACACGAATCATGAAAAAAACAATTACCGCTTTAGTATTGCTGGTCGTCACAATGGCAAGCGCACAGGGGAAATTCGAGGAAGGCATGAAAAAAGCCTTCGAACTCTGGGGACAGGGAAAAAACGAGGAAGCTTCGGCGATGTTCGAACGGATCGCATCGGCGGAAAAAGGAAGCTGGCTGCCGAATTATTATGTGGCGCTCGTAAACACGACGCAATCCTTCGGGACGAAAGATCGTGCAAAAGTGAGCGCTTTATTGGGCAAAGCACAGGATGCGCTCGATATCGAAATGGCAAAAGATCCGAACAATCCGGAACTGATGGTCATGCAGGCTTTGATTTATACCGGTTGGGTGGCGTTCGATCCGGCGAGTTACGCGATGACTTATTCGCCGAAAGTGATGGAAATGTATACCAAGGCGCAGGTTTTGGCTCCGGATAACCCGCGCGTGGTTTTTGGAAAGGCCGAATACGAAATGGGCGGCGCGAAATATTTCGGGAAAGACATCAAGCCGATGTGTGCCGAGGTCGACCGTGCGATCGAGCTGTTCGCGAAGTTCAAGCCGGAATCGGAATTCCATCCGAAATGGGGATTGGACCGCGCGTTGGCGACACAAAAAGAGTGTCAGAAAAAATAATATATAAAATTGTAAACCAGTAATTTATGAAATCTGTTGTGAAATATATATTTAAGACGTTTGTTCAAGGTGTAATCATCAGTATCGTGATTGCTTGCGTGATGATTTTCATCGAAATCGTCTTCGGGCGGAAGCTCGATTTTGACAGCAATTTCGCAAAAGAACTGGGGTACTATTGCCTTTACGGAGTCACGTTGACTTTGCTCAACAGTGCGTTCTTCGATTTCCTGAACCACAAGATCTCCTGGAAACGCTACGGAAAATACAGGATTTTGATCGGTGCGTTGGGCAGCGTGGCGCTGACGATGATCGGGGTTTTCTTCATTAGGATGTTCATCCGTACGGCGCTTGAAAATGTCGCTTTCGACGACTTCATCCGAAACGAAAAGCCGCAGTATTATGTTATCTCGCTGCTGATCACGATGATCGTCTCGCTGTTTTTCCATGCAGTTTACTTCTACAAAAGCGCACAGGAGAAAAAAGTCAAGGAACAGAAGATTATTGCCGGAACGGCTTCGGCCAAGTTCGAGAGCCTGAAAAACCAGATCGACCCGCACTTTTTATTCAACAGCCTGAACGTGCTGAGTTCGCTGATCGAGGAAAGCCCTGAGAATGCGCAGAAATTCACGACTTCGCTTTCTAAGGTTTACCGGTATGTTTTGGAGCAGAAGGACAAGGAATTGGTTTCGGTCGAAGAAGAATTGTCTTTCGCGAAAACCTACATGAACCTGCTGAAAATGCGCTTTGAGAACAGCCTGTTTTTCGAGTTGCCCCAAAACGTTCCGAATCCAGAGGCCAAGGTCGTTCCGCTTTCGTTGCAATTGCTTCTGGAAAATACGGTAAAACACAATATCGTGAGCGAACAGAAGCCGCTGCATATCCGCATTTACATCGACGGCGATTATCTGGCGATCGAGAATGTTTTCCAGAAAAAAGACGTGCTGCAGGACCGGCAGGGCGTAGGGTTGCAGAACATCGTCAGCCGATATGCCATCATCACTAACCGAAAAGTAACGATTGACCAGAACGAAAAAACGTTTGCCGTAAAAATTCCGATGCTCACCAAACAAATCTCGGTTATGGAAAACGCCAACAGCAATGAGCAGAACGCATACTTGAAGGCGCAGAAACGGATGGAGGACATCAAAGGATTTTACGGAAATCTCGGCTCGTACATGCTTTTTACGATCGGTCTGTTGGTTTTGAACCTTATGACGTCGCCTCAGTATCTTTGGTTTTTATATCCGGCAATAGGCTGGGGAATCGGCGTATTGGTCCATGCGATGGCAGTTTACGGCTGGGTGCCTTTTCTTGGGAAAGACTGGGAAGAACGAAAAATACGGCAGATCATCGAAAAGGAAAAATCAAAAAAATGGAACTGATGGAACAGCAAAATCTTACAGACGAAAAACTTTACCGCAAGGCGCGAAAGCAAGTAGGCAAAATCCGGGGTTTTTATATGCATCTTTCCGCGTATTGCATCGTGATCCCAATCCTGATTTTTATAAATTTGAAATATTCCCCGGAATATTACTGGTTCTTCTTCTCGATGTTGGGATGGGGAATCGGGCTGGCTTTCCATGCGATGGAAGTGTTCGGAAGCCCGTTTTTCAGTAAGGAATGGGAAGCCCGAAAAATTAAAGAATTACTTGAAAAAGAAAATCGTAAACAACATAAAGACAACAATTAAATTTTATTTAAAATGGAAAGTTTTGACAACACCGAACAAATAAGATACGAACGGGCCAAGAAAAGAATCCGGTCCATTTCGGGTTTTTATAAACACCTCACAGTTTATATTCTCGTAAACCTGTTCCTCATCGCGATGAAATATTTCAGGCTCGATCCTGGAGAAAAATTCTGGGAATTCAATACGTTTTCGACCGCTTTCTTTTGGGGAATCGGCCTTGCGTTCCATGCGTTCGGAACATTTTACAATCACGTGTTTTTCGGGCGTGGCTGGGAAGAACGGAAAATCCGCGAAATCATGGAAAAAGATAAAGCCAACCGCTGGGAATAATGACGACAATCATCATTGAAGACGAAAAGCCCGCGGCGAGATTGTTACAGCGAAAATTGGAAAAGCTCGGCATATCGGCCGGAATAATGTTGCATTCGGTCGAAGAATCGCTTGATTGGTTCTCAAAAAATGCGCATCCGGATTTGGTTTTTCTCGACATCCAGCTTTCGGACGGATTGTCTTTTGAAATCTTCGAAAACCTCGATATCAAAAGCGCCGTGATTTTCACAACCGCTTACGATGAATACGCGCTGAAAGCCTTCAAACTTAACAGTGTCGATTATCTGCTCAAGCCGATAGACGAAGACGATCTCGAAGCTGCGGTCAACAAATTCAGGGCGCGACTGCCGAAGCAACAGGATTTGCAGGTCAATTTCGACGATATCAGGAAAATGCTCGGAAATCCGTTCGGGAGAGAGTACAGGAAGCGGTTTACGGTCAGGATCGGGCAGCAGCTCAAGGTAATCGCTATCGATGAGGTCGAATGTTTCTACAGCGAAAACAAAGGCACTTATATCCATACTTCGGACAACCGCGATTACCTGATCGAAACTACGCTCGAAGTTCTGGAGAAGGAACTCGATCCGGCGGCGTTCTTTCGGGTAAGCCGGAAATTCATCATCCCGATGAAGGCGGCAAGAGAAATTTTGCTTTACAGCAACTCAAGATTGAAAGTGGTTTTGCCTACATATAAATCGGAAGAAGTCATTGTTAGCCGGGAAAAAGTTTCCGATTTCAAGAATTGGCTGGGCTGATATTTTATTCAAAAATAAGTTTAATTTATTTATTTCAAATTATTGACAAACAATTATTTAAACAATCACAATAGAATTATTCTATGATGCTTTTTTAACTGGTTTTGATTCCATGACCAGATAAAACTGCACCCCGAACAGCAACGATGCAATCACAAGGTGTGTGGCCTGGGAACCGAATGGAAAATCCAGATAATACATCGCCAACCCCGAAAGAATTTCGAGCCCGATGAGCGCCATTACCCAATTCATCTTATCGAAGCCCAATTGCCTTTTTCGGTTTCTCAGGTACAAATAAACGTTCGTCAGCAGCACAACCATCGAAAACGACCGGTGCAGATAAAACGCGACATCCGGATTTTGCAATACCGCCTGCATCTGGCCGTAACCGAGAAACTTCATCTGCTCGTCCACAAACTGCCGAACCTGCGTTCCCAGCACGATCTGGATCAGCGAGAATACCAATGCCGCAAGCAGTATATTCCTGAATCGCAAATCATTCTTAAAACCAGAAGTCATGTCACTTGCCTTGCGAATAATATACAAAACGATAGAAACGATCAGCAGCGCCACGACCATGTGCAGCGTGATTTTGATCGGGTTCAGCACCGAATAAACCACTTTCGCGCCAAGCCAGCCCTGGAAACCCATCATTACAACTGCCAGCCAGGATAGCAACGTGATTTTCCGGTTCGTTTTCCGAAATCCAAAAGAAAGAATTGCCATTATAAAAGTCGCAATTCCGGCCAATGCGCCCACCAGCCGGTTGATGTATTCGATCCAGGTATGCGTCGGATTGAAGATCGCATAATCGTGTTTCGTATAAGGCCGCCAGTGGCTTGCGTCGAAAGCATTGCCGGTCGTAAAATCGTCATTGGCGACCAAAAGCGCCTCGTCCTTGATGATTACTTGTCCCGACTGGAATTCGCGGTGCGGCGCCCAGGTCAGTTCCTTGATGTCGGAGGGCGGAATGTAATACCCAAAGCATTTCGGCCAGTCAGGGCAGCCCATTCCCGAGCCGGTCATGCGCACCGCCGCGCCTGCAACGATAACGAGATAAACAAAAACAAGGGTTACTTTTGCCGAGGTCAGAAAATAGTTCTTCATTTGAAGCAAGTGTTTTTAGATTTCCGGGAAGTCCGGTCCTGCTTTCCGCTGCAATCTTCAAGACCTCAGAGGTTTCAAAAACCTCTGAGGTCTTGAAGGATTTCCACTTCAATCAGGGCTATTTTTGGTGTATTGTACTTCTATTTAACTGGTGTCAGCCCCAGTTTCGCCGCCCGTTTCATCATGAATTTATAGGCTGCGTCGTATTCGTTCGGAATTTCCCCTTCGAGGATTGCCTCCTTGATCGCCTCTTTCAAAATCCCGATTTCGCGCGAGGGTTTGAGATCAAATATTGCCATGATTTCCTCGCCCGTTACCGGCGGCTGGAAATTCCTGATTTGGTCGCGCTGCTCGACTTCGACGATTTTGTTGCGTACAACCTTGAAATTATCGTGATATTTCCTGAATTTGTTCGGGTTTTTCGTCGTGATGTCGGCCTCGCAAAGCGTCATCAGGCTTTCCACGTCTTCGCCCGCATCGAAAACGAGCCTTCGCACCGCCGAATCGGTTACCAAATCCTGTGACAATACGATCGGGCGCGAGCTCATCGTTACCATTTTCTGGACGAATTTCATTTTCTGGTTCAGCGGCATGTGCAAACGCTCGAAGATTTTCCGGACCATTTTTCCGCCCAAAAACTCGTGGCCGTGGAACGTCCAGCCCACTTTTTTATCGAAACGCTTGGTCGGCGCTTTCCCGATGTCGTGCAAAAGCGCTGCCCAGCGCAGCCAGACATCATCGGTATTTGCACAAATATTGTCGACGACTTCGAGCGTATGGTAAAAATTGTTCTTGTGCGTGTGGCCTTCGATTTCCTCGACCTGGTTGAGCGCAGTGAGTTCAGGCAGGATGATTTCGAGCAATCCGGTTTGGTACAACAGCAAAAAGCCCACGGAAGGCTTCGGCGTTGAAAGGATTCTATTCAATTCGTCAACGATGCGTTCACCAGAGATAATCTTGATGCGTTCTTTGTTTTTTGAGATCGATTCGAATGATTTCTCTTCGATCGTAAAGCCCAATTGCGTCGCAAACCGCACCGCTCGCATCATTCTGAGCGGATCGTCCGAAAAAGTAATGTCCGGATCGAGCGGCGTTCTCAGGGTTTTATTTTCCAGATCGGCCAGCCCGCCGAACGGATCCAGCAAATCGCCGAAATTTTCCGGGTTAAGCGATAAGGCTAATGCATTGATTGTGAAATCGCGCCGGTTCTGGTCATCCTCGAGCGTGCCGTTTTCCACAATCGGATTTCGGCTGTCGGATTGGTAGGATTCTTTGCGCGCGCCGACAAACTCCAGATCGATATCATGGTAGCGCAGCATGGCCGTGCCGTAATTTTTGAAGATTTGTACTTTCGGTTTTTTTGGAAGTAGTTCCGAAACCTTTAACGCGAGTTCGATTCCATTGCCTATAGCGACAAAATCGATATCCTTCTTATGCGCGCGGTCTAAAATCAGGTCGCGGACAAAACCGCCAATCACGTAACTTTCCAGTCCCAGCTGAACAGATGCGCCGGAAACAGTTTCGAATATCTTGTTCTGTAAAGCTTCTTTGTAGTTGTTTTTTGCCACGAATACAATTATTTGCGGATAATTTTTACCTGAGAATCACTCGTCAGTTTGATGATCGCCGACGGTTTCCCGTTTATCCTTTCGCGGTGCAAATTTACGACATAGTCTACGCCATTCACAATTTCCGGACTGATATCTTTGAAAGCAATCGGTGTTTGCTGGCCCGAAATGTTGGCAGATGTCGAAACCAACGGCTTTTTCATACGCTCCATCAGCTTGAAGCAAAACGGTTCCTTGACCAGCCGGACGCCCAAAGTCTGATCGGGCGCGATGACGTTCGGGGCGACGTTTCGCGGATTGTCGAGGATCAGCGTCGTAGGCTTCTCGGACAAATCCAGGATCTGCCACGCGACTTCGGGGATTTCCCTGAAAACGTTGTACATCATCCGCTCGCCGTTCATCAAAACGATCATCGATTTGCTTTCCTCGCGACGCTTGAGCGCATAGATTTTGGCAATCGCTTCGGCGTTAGTCGCATCACAGCCGATTCCCCAGACCGTATCGGTCGGATACAAAATAATACCGCCGCTACTGATGATTTCGAACGCGTTATGCACTTCGGTGTTGATGTCGCCCATGGTAAATGTTTGCCCAAATTTACTATTGAATCTCACAGGAACTCGTATTTTAGCAAAAAAAATTTATGCGATTGATTCATTTTACGGCTTCCACCGTATGGCGCGGCCATGAACAGAAGATCATCTATCTCATGGAAACATTCCGCGATAACGGCTATGTCGAGGCGCAATGGCTGATCTGCCCTGAAAATTCGGCGATTCACAAAATAGCATGCGAAAAAAAATTGCCGTTGATCACCTTCCGGTTCAAGTCCGAATACGATTTCAAATTTGCGAGGCAACTGAAGGAAATCACCACAGAAAACAAGGTTGACCTGATTTTTATACACAGCAGCCAGGCGCATACGATCACTGTACTTTCGGCGGTGTTCTTCAAACTGAAAACGCCGTTGGTTCTGTGCCGTACGCTGATCAAGAAAATCGACACGAATTTTTTCAGGAAATGGAAATACAATTATCCGGGAATCCGCAAAATTATCTGCCTGACCCAGGCTGTGGTCGACGTGCTCACACCGGCGATAAACGATCCTTCGCGGCTCAGTATCGTTGGGCCGGTAACCGATATCGGAAAATTTTCCAAAGCCTCAAAAAGCGGTTTGCTGCGCAAAGAATTCAACATTCCCGACGATTATAAAATTATCGGGAACATCTCAGCCTTTGTGCCGGTAAAAGATCATGCAACTTGGGTCGAAATGGCAGAAATCCTTATCGGGCGTGGCGTCAAAGCTGCATTTTTACTGATCGGGACAGGGCCGGAAGAAGAGAAAATAAGGAATTTTGCGCGCGATAAAGGGCTTGAAGACAAAATCATATTCGCCGGCTTTCGTTCCGACATACCGGAAATCCTGCCCGAACTCGATGTGTTCGTCTTTACTTCGGTTAAGGAAGCGGCCGGAAGCACGATACTCGAATGTTATGCCTGCAAAGTGCCGGTCGTTGCGGCCCGTGCCGGCGGTATTCCCGAGGTGCTGCACGACGGCGAAACCGGATTGCTTGCCAAACCGCGCGATCCCGACGATTTTGCGGATAAAGTAGAACATATGCTCTCCGATGCCGATCTGCGCGACCGGGCAACAGCGAACGGCTATCGCTTTCTTACCGAAAATTTCACCCTCGAGGTCATCGGCAAAAAGATGTTTGACGAACTCAATGAGGTTTATCAATCCACAAAATAAATGACATGACCTATTTCCTGATCGCATTATTGGTTGTCGCGCTGATTTTTTTAGGCTATGCCAACGCGCAGCTCCGGCTGTTTTATTTGCCCGGCAATAAGCTCCGGGTACTCGAATATCATTCGGTCTCGACCGACGGTTTTGAGAACCAGGTCACGATCAGCAGGGAAAAGCTTATTGCGCAGTTCGAATATTTGAAAGTAAACGGCTATCGTGCGTTGTGGCTTTCCGAAATTGACGATGTACTCGCCAGCGGAAAAAAATTACCGCCAAAATCGGTTGTACTGACCTTCGACGACGGCTATCGCGACAATTTCACCGTGCTTTATCCGCTTTTGAAAGAATACGATTTTAAAGCCGTCTGTTTTATGGTATTGGGCCGGATCGGGCAAAACATAGATTGGGCCGGCCAATACGTCAACGATACGATGCCGCTCATGGATAAACCGCAGCTTTTGGAAATCGGATCCCACGTCGAACTGGCGCATCATACTTACAAGCACGACAATTACACGAAAATTTCCTTTGACGAAATCGAAAAAGACCTGGAGCTTTGCAACGAAGTCATCGAAAAGGAAGGTTTGAATGTTTTTCCTGCATTGGCTTATACTTACGGCCGTTATTACCGCAGAAAAGACCAGAAGCAAAAACAATTTTTCGGACTGCTCGAAAAGCACGGCATCCGATATGCCTTCCGGATTGGCAACCGGATTAATATTTTTCCGTTCCGCAGCCGTTACGATCTGCAGCGTATCGATATCCGGGGTTTTGATTCAATGGCCGATTTCAAAACAAAATTGGTTTACGGCAGAAAAAAGCTATTTTAGCCCAATCAGAAATTCTAACCTTAACGGCCGGAGAAAAAGCACAGTATGAACATTGTCTTTTTAACCAACGAATACGCCTCGGCCGATTTGCCCGGCGGAGGCGTTGGCACATTCATTAAAATCATCGCGGCCGAAATCAGCGGCAAAGGCCATCAGGTGCACGTACTCGGCTTTTCAAAAAAGGATCTTGCATTCCGAGACGGCGATGTGCAGGTCGTGTTTCGCAAATCGTATTTCAAGCGTTATCCGTTGTTGGAAATCGTCAGGTCAGTCGCCCATTCTTTGCATTGGCATGCCGGGATGCGGTTTTTGCGGATGCGTGAAATGAAATACGTAGCCTGCGTGCTCAAAAAATTCATAGCAAAACACAATATAGAAATCATCGAGTCTCACGCTTACAATGGTTTTGCTGCTTGTTGGGACAACAGTACGCCGCTAGTCATACGATTTCACGGTTCGGCGGGTTTCGACTGGAAATTCAGGCGCCGCAAAAAGAAGCCGCTGCGGATGTATTTCGAGAAAAAAGCGTTGCTCCATACGCCTTACGTTATTGCAGTTTCTGAATTTTCAGGCCGTTCGATCGGCGAGATCTACAATATCCGCCTGCATCCGAAAATTATTTATAACGGGATCGATACGGCTGTGTTTTCCAAAAAGGCGGATGCGGCGGTCATTCCTGAATCGCTCTTCTACTTCGGGACATTATCGCAGGCCAAGGGGTTGCCCGAGCTGTGCGAGGTATTCAACCGGATCGTACCGCTGTTTCCCAACGCTTCGCTGCACCTGCTTGGCCGCGGCCACGAGTTTTTCGAGACTACGATCGCTAAGCTGCTTTCTCCGGAAGCGCTGGCCCGAACAACATATTACGGTGAAAAAGAACTGACTGAAATCCCCGAAATCATACAAAAAGCTGCGGTTTGCGTCGTGCCGTCGCTCAATGAGACTTTCGGATTGGTATATGTTGAGGCGATGGCAATGGAAAAAATCGTCGTCGCGGCAAACAATGATGTCGTGGGGGAAATCATCACCGATAAGAAAAACGGCTTTATTGCGAACGGCACTGAAGACTATGTCGCGATAATCTCGAAGATTTTCACGCAGCCTTCCGCATATAGTGACATTGCCGAAAATGGGAGGAAAACAGTGCTTGAAAAATTCACCAAAGAAGTCATGACCGATAAAACCGTCGCTTATTATCGTCAGATGCTGGCCGATAAAAGCAGCAGTTTTGAATAATTCCTTAAATTTGCCGACGCCATGGGCAAAATAAAAAGCTATGTTCCATCACTATCTCATCACCCGTTTTAACCTTCGGAACCCGAAATGGGATGTGACCAAGAACAACGAAACGCTGCTCACAGACGACTGGATGGAAGACCGGATGTGGCTTTTCGGGAATTTCTGTTTCCCTTCGGTGACGGCGCAAACCAGCAAAAACTTCACTTGGCTGCTGTTCCTCGATAGCACGACAAAGGAAATTTACAAAAGCAGGATCGGGGCATTGGTTGAAAATACCGCAAACATCAAAGTGTTTTACATCGACGGCATGCCCGCGTTTTATCCGGAAATCAAGAATTACATTACTGAAAAATCCGCCGGAATTCCATACTTGATCACATCCCGGATCGATAACGACGACTGCATCCACAAGGATTTCATCGCCGAAGTCCAAAAACGGTTCAATTCGCAGGATTACCAGGCAATCGATGTCATCAAAGGTTATTCGCTCCAGATCAAGCCTGATTTCATGCTCGGCAAAAAAGAGCATATCTTCAACCCGTTCATCAGTCTGATCGAAAAGAATTCCGACCCCAAAACCGTTTGGCAAAACGACCACAACATGTGGAAAAAAGAAACGCGGATCACGCAGGTCAAAGACAAACGGCTCTGGATGTCGATCATCCACGAGAAGAACAAGGTCAACGAATTCGACGGTTACGACAACGTGCAATGGCAAGACATCCACAACGATTTCATCGTCTCGAAAGCGATGGACACTGAAATTGCCGAAAAACTGATCCCGCACCGGAAATGGTGGTTTTTAAGCCTGAAAAACAACCTGTACGTCAAATCGGTGCTGTTCAGCAAAGTCGTCAAAAAGGCGTTCGGCGTATATAAAATCAAGGAATCGAAGTCTGGAAACATAACTGTTCATCCGGATTTTGCCTCCTCGACGGCAGCGATCGAAAACCGGATCGAGAACTTTGCCGACGAAGGCGAACCGCTCGGCCCGGCCGTGCGCAACAGCATCAAGATATTCGATTTTAACCAGCGTAAGATCAACATCAAGTCATTCAAAAAGCCCGCGCTGATCAATGCGATCGTTTATCGTTTTTTCCGGAAATCGAAAGCAAAGCGGTCGTATCAATACGCGAACATGCTGCTCGAAAACGGAATCGGGACGCCGCAGCCGATCGCGTTTCTGGAACATTTCGGGCTGCTGACGCTCAAGGACAGCTATTATGTGAGCGAACAGCTCGAAGTCGATTTGCTGTTCCGCGAACTTACGGTCAACCCGGATTATCCGCAAAGGGAAACCATACTGCGCCAGTTCATCGGTTTTTCGTATAAACTGCATGAAAAAGGCATCGAGTTCATCGACAATACTTCGGGCAATACGCTGATCAAGAAAACCGGCGAAGGGCAATATACGTTTTATCTGGTCGATTTGAACCGGATGAATTTCCACCGCGCGATGCCGCTCGAAAAACGCATCAGCAATCTGGCGAAGCTCACCACACGGGAAGACATCCTGGAAATCATGAGCGACGAATACGCAAAGCTGTCAGGGCATAAATACGATGAAATTTTCCGGCTGATGCAAAAAAACGCGAACCAGTTCCAGGACCAGTTCAAGCGCCGCCGCCGGATCAAGAAAAAATTAAAATTCTGGAAAAAATAATGAAAGCATCCGTTATTTTCAGCACTTACAATTCCGAGGCGTGGCTCGAGAAAACCATTTGGGGTTTCAGCGTTCAGGACGAAGCCGATTTCGAGATCATCATCGCCGACGACGGCTCGAAACCCGCGACGAAGGAATTGATCGATTCGCTGCGCCCGCAGTTGAAAATGCCGATCGTCCACGTCTGGCAGCAGGACAATGGTTTCCAGAAATCGCAGATTCTGAACAAGGCGATTATGGCCTCGACGACCGATTACCTGATTTTTACCGACGGCGACTGCATCCCCAGAAAAGACTTTGTTTCGACGCATCTGCACTACCGCGAACAAGGCTATTTCCTTTCGGGCGGATATTTCATGCTGCCGATGGAAACTTCGCTGGCGATTACCAAAGAAGATATTTTTAACCAGGATTGCTTCCGGCTCGAATGGCTGATGAATCACGGATTACACAAGTCAAACAAGAATATCAAGCTGGCCGTTTCCGGTTTTACAGCAAAATTCTTAAATTGGATTACGCCAACCAAAGCGACCTGGAACGGGCACAACGCATCGGGCTGGAAAAAGGATTTGGTCGAAATCAATGGTTTCAATCAGGAAATGCAGTACGGCGGACAGGACCGCGAACTCGGCGAGCGGCTTTTCAACAAAGGGCTGAAATCGAAACAGATCCGCTACAGCGCGATTTGCGTGCATCTCGACCACAAGCGCGGCTACGTCAATGAGGAAACGTGGAAGAAAAATTTTGCGATCCGGGCGAATACGAAAAAGAACAAGGTTGTGAAAACACCGGTCGGGATCGATTCTAATTGATTTCGAGGTATTTTTTCAACTCGGGTAAAATCAAATCCGGCGTAAAAGCGCCATAAAGTTCCATCGCTTTATCCTTCATTTCCTTAGCCGATTTTCCACCGTACAATTCCGGTTTGAAATCCTTCAAATGAACGGAAACAGTGGTTTTTCCATCTTCAAACGAATTCCACGCTTCTTTCCTGATCCAGGTCGAGAAAATCGTAAAAGTAGGTTTGCCGATCGCTTTGGCCATATTGACCGCGCCGCCTTCGTTTCCGATCAGCGCATCGCAATGATAAGTAATCGCCAGAAACTCGCGGATGTTTCCCGGAATCACGTCGATCCGGATGTGTTTTTGCGTGTCGCGATGGCACAAATCGAAAATAGCATCGGCTTCGACTTTCTGTTTCGGCATGTAGTTGAACAAAAGCGTCGCGCCGGTTTGTGCAACGATTGCATCGAGCAACTGTGCCATGTAAGCGAACGGATAAGTCTTGTTGCTGCCGCTGCCCAATACGCCGATCATGTAGGTTTTTCCGGAAATTCCAGCCTCGGAAAGGATTTTTTTGCCGTTTTCGATTTCCGCTTCGGTCAGGAAAATCTTAGGCCGATCGTCCAATTTTTTGCCGGTTTCAAAACTGGAAAGTAATTGCATCCTGTTGTCGATCGCCAATCCCGCGGTGGTTTTCGGGACCGAAAATTCACGATAGGTTTTGGTGTAAAGGAAATTCGTGTACGATTTCCGGAATCCTATTTTTATCTCCGCGCCCGATACCGCGACGACCAGATTGCTTTCGAGCTTGCCGTACGCATCGATCACGAGATCGTATTTTTCCTTGCGGACCGACACGAGGAATTTCAGGAAATCTTTTTTGCTCTTTCGATAATTATCCTCAAAAAAAACGATTCGGTCGACGTTCGGGTTGTTTTCGACTACGGCTTTCGTGAAAGGATAAATCAGGTAATGAATCTCCGAATCCGGAAAAATCACTTTCAGGTTATTGCAAATGATGCTGCTCGCGAGCACGTCGCCGATCATCTTTTGCTGTATGACAAGGATTTTATTCAATGAATTATTAATTACACGGCGACGTCGTATTCCCGGAGCGCATCGTTCAAACTCGTCTTCAAATCGGTCGAGGGCTTGCGTTTCCCAATGATCAGCGCGCACGGCACCTGGTATTCTCCCGCTGCGAATTTTTTGGTATAGCTTCCCGGAATCACGACCGAACGCGCGGGTACGAAACCCTTCATTTCAATCGGTTCGTCGCCGGTCACGTCGATTATTTTCGTCGAAGCGGTCAGGCAAACATTCGCGCCCAAAACGGCTTCGGCCTCGACGCGAACGCCTTCGACGACGATGCAACGCGAGCCGATGAACGCGCCGTCTTCGATAATGACCGGTGCGGCCTGCAAAGGTTCCAATACGCCGCCGATCCCGACGCCGCCGCTTAGATGAACATTTTTGCCAATCTGGGCGCAGCTTCCGACCGTTGCCCAGGTATCGACCATCGTGCCTTCGTCTACAAACGCGCCGATGTTGACATAGCTCGGCATCAGGATCACGCCTTTCGAAATATAGGCTCCATGTCTGGCCACGGCATGCGGCACGACGCGGATGCCTTTTTCCGCATAACCTCTTTTCAGCGGCATTTTATCGTGGTATTCGAAAATGCCGACTTCGAAAGTTTCCATTTTCTGGATCGGAAAGTATAGCACGACGGCTTTTTTGACCCACTCGTTCACCTGCCAGCCGTCAAGGCTCGGGTCGGCGACGCGTAACATGCCTTCATCGAGAAGATCAATGACTTTCCGGATGGCAGTCTGTGTGGCGTTTTCAGATAATAAAGCGCGGTTTTCCCAGGCTTGCTCGATAAGGGCTTTTAAGTGGTTCATGACGGGATATTTTTGCAAATATAACCCTTTCGGAAATTATCCGCCGGTAAATAAGTTTTGAAAACGGAAAAAATCAATCGTTGTCGGCGAAGGAATTTGCCTGCAACGGAAGGCTTTGCAAATGGTTGAAATTGACCAGATAACGCTTGTTGCTGCTATAGAAAAACATTTTGTCGTTGTTGATCAGCGTCACGGTAACCTGATTTTGTTTCTCATCGGTGCACAGGTAGATCACGCCCTGATCGGGCAGCAACGTAGCGGTAACGATGTTGAGGAAATAATCGCGATCGAGGCTGACTTCGATAGTCTGGTCCGAGAACTGGATCGTGCGCTTTCCGATTTTCTTCGATTTTTCCCATTGCTGGTGACTGTTCCGGCACTGGATTTCAGAAAACGAGAACACTTTGCTCTGGGCAAACGTACTTATTGTGAACAGCGTTGCGCACAACGCAAGCAGGGCGTTTTTGTTCATAAAAGCAGATTGAGTCAGCTAATATAGGAAAATACTTCCTAAAAGGTTAAAATGCAGTAAAATAATTATTTTTTTCGCCGATAACCTTTTCGTAATTTTGGTTCAGCATCAGCAAGATGAAAGATAATTTTACCCAACAGGCTTCCGAATATGCCCGCTTCCGTCCGCATTATCCCGATGCGATGATTCGCCACATCCTGTCGTTTGTAAAAGAACGCAAAACCGCTTTGGATGTCGCTACGGGCAATGGCCAGGTCGCGCAAATGCTGGCGCCGCATTTCGATAAGGTTTATGCAGTCGATATCAGCGAAAAACAATTGTCGCATGCTAAAAAATCTCAAAACATTGTCTATCAGGTAGCTGGTGCAGAATGGCTGCCTTTTGATGACCAGCAGTTCGATTTGATTACCGTTGCGCAATCGATACATTGGTTTGATTTTGTAAGATTTTACGCTGAAGTTAAGCGGACTTTAAAACCCGACGGCGTATTTGCGGTATTGGGTTACGGACTTTTTTCGACGAATTCCGATTCGGATGCGATTCTTCGGGATTATTATTACAATATCGTCGGGCCGTATTGGGATGCCGAACGCAAATACATCGACGAGAATTATGAGACAATCCCGTTTCCGTTCGAGGAAATCCCGGCAGATAAATTCCGGAATCATTTTAAATGGACGTTCGAACAGCTTACGGGCTATCTTGAAACGTGGTCGGCGACACAGCATTACAAAAACGCCAACCAAAGCGATCCGGTCGATATCATCCGCGAAAAACTTCGCATTTCGTGGGAAAACAATAATAAGGAAGTAACTTTTCCGTTGATATTGCGCATCGGGAAATTAAAATAATAGATTATGAAAAGCAGGTTCTTCATCGTATTACTTGGGCTGTCCTTGCTCAACTGTAACAAAAAGCCGGAAGCCGAAAACACTTCGGTCTCCGCATCGGCTGAAATCACAAAAGATTCGATCAAGGAAACGGCCGAATCCGTCGCCGCGACGCCCGAAGCCAAAGGCGTTTACCTTGAACAGGGCAGCGCCGTTACTTCCGCTCAACCCGCGCCGAAAACCACTACTGCCAAACCGCAGGATTCGCCCATCATGAACATCCGGTGGAAAGTCACCGAGATTTACGGCAAGCCGGTTAAAAATGAGGAAGGCAATGAGCTTTACATCGAACTCATGGCCGAAAACAATTTCAAGGGTAACGCCGGCTGCAACAAAATCAACGGGCATTATGAGATTTACCAGGACAAGATCCACTTCATGCGCGTCGTCGGAACGATGAAAGGCTGCGCACACATGGAAACCGAAGAAGATTTCAAGGAAGTTCTCGAAAGCGTCAATAATTTTACGACAGCGGACAAATCGCTCCAGTTCCTCAAAGGCGAAACGTTGCTCGCAAAATTCACCGCGATTCCAACTCCGGCCCCGAAAAGCTGATGGATTTCGATATTTCCGCCGCCAGGCTGTATTCCCAACAGTTGGCCGAACCTAAGTTCACCGACGCGGTTTCGCTCGTAAAGCATTTCGGTGCGATACAGGCGCAGGATTATCCGATGTCCAAATGGGCGGTCGGCGCGCGTTTGCCCGGTGCAACCGACGCTTCGGTCGAAAAAGCGCTTGACGACGGCGAGATCATCCGCACGCACGTCCTTCGCCCAACCTGGCATCTGGCAGCGGCCGAAGACATCCGCTGGATGCTCGAACTTACCGGTGACAACGTCTTGCGGCAAATGAACGGAACGAACAAGCTGCTTGGCCTCGATGCGAAAATTTTCACAAAGTCAAACCAGATCATAGCCAAAGCCGTCGAAGGAAACAATCACCTGACGCGCGATGAAATCATGGAAATCGTGGGCCATTCCGGAATCAATACCCACAGTTACCGCGGACTGCACATTTTGCTCCATGCCGAGCTCACGGGCATCATCTGCAGCGGTATCCGGAAAGGGAAAAACCACTCATACGCCTTGTTCGACGAACGCATCGGGAAGCCGAAACCGTTCGATAAGCAGCACGCGCTGGCTGAACTTGCCAAACGGTATTTAACAAGCCATGGCCCGGCAACGCAAAAAGATTTTGCCTGGTGGTCCGGGCTGCCGGTCGCCGATTCCAAAAAAGCGATCGAACTCAACAAAGACAATTTCATCGCATCGGAATTTGAAGGCCAAACCTATTACCACAAGGAAAAAAGTTATCCCGAAATTCAAAACAGTACGTTACTGCTTCCGGCATTCGACGAATTCCTGATCGCCTACAAAGATCGCAGTGCTTCTATCCATACCGATCATACGAAACACGCCTTCACGAGCAACGGGATTTTCCGCCCGATCATCGTCATAAACGGCCAGGTTGCCGGAACCTGGAAACGAACGGTAAAAAAAGACAAAGTAATCGTCGAATTTGCGTTTCTGCGTAAAATCCCCAAATCAACTGAAAAGCAAATCGGCATGCAAGCCGAACGGTTCGCAGATTTCCTGGGATTGAAAGCCGAAATCCTGATTTAGATCGGGCGAACTTCGTAACTTTGCATAGCAATCAGCAATCAAATGCCAAGAATCCTCGCCATCGACTACGGCCAGAAACGCACCGGCATCGCCGTCACCGACGAGCTCCAGATCATCGCATCGGGCCTGACGACCGTGCCGTCCGAAACCGCGATCGACTTCCTAAGAGATTATTTCGCAAAAGAAAATGTGATCAAAGTGCTCATCGGCGAGCCGCGGCGACTAAATGGCGACCCGTCGGAAAGCACCGCGATCATCGAGGCGTTCGTTTCTAAATTTTCCAAAGCGTTTCCCGAAATGCCGATTGTCCGCGTTGACGAACGGTTTACTTCAAAATTGGCTTTCCAATCGATGATCGACAGCGGGCTCAAAAAGAAACAGCGCCAAAACAAAGCGCTGATCGACGAAATCTCGGCAACAATTATGCTCCGGGATTACCTCACCCGGAAAATGATCTGACAACTTTAATAAAACGCTAACAGAATTTCGGAGTATCTTTAGGGGAAAATTCCAAAATATGTCTGAAACACAACGTTCCGAAACCGATGTCGTCCTGATCGGCGCCGGAATCATGAGCGCCACGCTTGGCGTCATGCTCAAGGAACTGAATCCCGATATCAAGATTGAAATTTTCGAACGGCTCGATCACGCCGCGGCCGAAAGCTCCGATGCCTGGAACAATGCCGGCACCGGCCATTCAGCGTTTTGCGAGCTCAATTATACACCCGAACTCGACAACGGGAAAATCGATACGTCAAAGGCAGTAAAAATCGCCGAATCTTTTGAAATCTCACGGCAATTCTGGTCCTATCTGGTCCAAAAAGGATTGGTCGCAGCGCCGGAGAATTTCATCCGGAGCATTCCGCACATGAGTTTCGTCTGGGGCGACGAGAACGTCCGCTTCCTCACAAAACGGCACGCAGCTTTATCTCAGGAACATCTTTTCCGGCAAATGGAATTCAGTACCGATTACAGCCAGCTCAAAAAATGGATGCCGCTTGTCATGGAAGGCCGGAAACTGGACCAGCCGGTCGCCGCAACCTTCATGCCCATCGGCACCGACGTGAATTTCGGGGAACTCACACGCAGCATGTTCAAACACCTGATGCAGCAGCCGGGCGTGACCATCCATTTCAACCACGAAGTCCGCCGACTCAAACAAAAAAGTGACGGACGTTGGCGTATCGTAGTTCGCGACCTGGCTGAAAAGCAGAAGAAAAAAGTTTATACGCCATTTGTATTCATTGGCGCGGGCGGCGGTTCTTTGCCGCTGTTGGAGAAAGCCGACATTCCCGAAGGCGACGGTTACGGCGGATTTCCGGTGAGCGGGCAATGGCTCAAATGCACGAACCGCGAAGTCGTCGAAAAGCATGCGACGAAAGTTTACGGACTGGCTTCGGTCGGTGCGCCGCCGATGTCGGTTCCGCACATCGATTCGCGGATGATCAACGGAAAAAAAGAATTGCTTTTCGGGCCGTATGCGGGTTTTTCGACGAAATTTCTCAAAAACGGATCGTATCTCGATTTGCCTGCCTCGATACAGTTTGATAACGTCATTCCGATGCTTTCGGCCGGATTCCATAACCTGCCGCTCACAAAATACCTGATCGACCAGGTTCGGCAATCGCCTGAAGACCGGCTTGAAACACTCAGGGAATACGTTCCGAACGCCCGAATGGAAGATTGGGAACTGGAAATAGCCGGGCAACGCGTGCAGGTCATCAAAAAAGACGAGCATGGCGGCGGTATTCTCGAATTCGGAACCGAAGTCGTGACCAAAGACGACGGCAGCCTGGCCGTATTGCTCGGCGCATCGCCCGGCGCATCGACTTCAGCTTCGATCATGATCGGGCTGTTGGAGAAATGCTTTGCACAAACAGCATCGCCGGCGTGGAAAAACAAGCTCAGGGAAATGGTGCCTTCTTATGGCCAGAAACTCAATGACAATCCTGAACTCTCGGATGAGATCAGGGCTTTTACCGCGAAAACGTTAAAACTTACGAATTAGCGTCGCCCAGTGTTTGTATGGTTTTCAGGATGTTTTCGGTCATGTTGGTCAGCCATACCAGCTGTTCGATCACGAGTTGCGCTTCCTGCATTTTGACGTGAAATTCGGACTCGTCGATATTTTTGCTTTCAGAAAGTTCCCGGGCGCGGATGTTCTTGAGTTCGGTGAAACGCAGCGCCAGGTCTTCTTTTTCCCTTTTTGCAGGTTGGTTTCCGTTGAGGATATCGACTGCATCTTCCAGATTTCGGATTGCGGTATCGACAATGATATTAAAACCCGCCGATGCCTTGGAAGTCTTGTGCGACTGGATGTAGGTGCCGAGCGAAGCCAGCGACGACAGCAACGTGTGGTTCATCACCGCCAGTTTATAAACCTGCGAAAGCTGCCGTTGTTTGGATTTCGGTTCCTGTACCATACGCTGGAACGAGGCCATGAGGTTGCCGATTTCGATGAACGCTTCCTTGCGCGCCAAACGGTAGGAAACCGGGATTTCGCCTTTTTTATTGTACAACGCCGAAATTTCCTTTAAATAGTCACGGTTGGATTTAATCGCCTTTTCGGTATGAATCGGAATGCTCAAAAATTCCCATGACGGCCACAGAAAATAATTTGCGGCGAAAGCGAGGACAGCGCCAACTAATGTGTCCAAGATCCGGTACTGTACTACATTCTGGATGTGCGGCGTTTGCAGGCCGTAGATGAAAACGACATACATCGTTACGAAAGTCGCGCCGATTTTATAGTTGATCTGCGTAAACGAATAGCCCAGAATCATGGCGATAATTCCAAAGGCAGCGATTGCGTAAACGTTGTGCACGAACGACAGGATTCCGAAAGCCAGCAGCCCGCCTAAAACAGTCCCAAAAATCCGCTGGAACGAACGCTCTTTGGTAAGCCCGTAGCCCGGACGCAGGATGACGACGATCGTCAGTAAAATCCAATACACATTTTGGAACGGCAACATTTTCCCGACAATGAATCCAATAAAAATTGTAAATGTCAGCCGGAGCGAATGCCGGAATGTCGTCGAGGAAAAGCTCAGGTTTTCCTTCAGTATGCTCAACGGATAATACTGCGGCTTGAGGTATTTCTGCAGGTCTTTGTCGGCGCCTTTGAAATCGTGCCGGAATACGGCAAGTGTCAAGGCGCGTTCGGCGATGTTGATCCGTTCGACTTGTTTTTCGGCGTAATGGTGCATTGTCGTGAGCAGGTAAACGCCTTCGGCTGCCGCTTCTTTCCCGACGCTTTTCTCATATTCCGCAATGGCTTTTTCAAGCGCTTCCAAATCGATAAACAGATTGTGTCCGGCTTTGTACTGTGAGCGGTTTTCGATGCTTTTGGCCAGCTTTTTCAGCGTCGAGGCGAGATTGTACGCCAATGCCTGATAAGTGTCAAGCACTTTTTCGTGGCCTTTGAACTTCTCCTGGAGTTTGGCATGGTCAAAAGACGTCGAAACCATAAGTTCCATGATTTCGACGAGCGAAATAAATACGATCAGGAATTTCCGGTTCTGGTTCGACGGACCTGAGCTGACGCGGTTGCCGATCAGCGTTTCGCGAAGGTTTTCGTGGATTACATTGAGTTGTACCTGCAGTTCTAGCTGTTTCCGGATGATTTTTTCGCGGTCGGCGCCGACGGTCCACAAATCGCCGCGAAGCTTGAGGTATTTTGCGGTCAGCCGGATGCATTCCTGGATTTGGAATTCGGCGTAACGATAAGGCCGTAAAAGGAAAAACACGAGCGATACGATGAAATAGAACAGTCCGCCGGCCAGCATCAACCCGCAATGTTCGAGCAATTCGCGGCCGTGGTAAATCGTGCTGAAAACCAGTGAAATCGAAAGCAATCCTGAAAACGAAACCTGGTTCGCCCGGTGCCCGTAGGCCGAAATCATCGACAGGAAAAAAACCATCCCGATAAAAACCGGATAAAAAATCCAAGGATAAGGATAAGCGAGGCTGATCAAAAAGGCGCTGCCGGCGACGATAACCGCACCTGAGAGGATGCCGTTTACTTTATGCTGCAAATTACTCGAAATGTCGCTCGGATACGTCAGGAATGCGCCCAGGGCAACGGTAAAGCCAAGATGGAAATTCCCGGAATACGAGAAAATCGCCACGGGAATTACCGCTGCAATCGTGACTTTGACCGCGTTGGCGAAGTTCATGCTTTCGGTAAATCTCCTGATTTTATAAACCATTTTGCCTCGATGTTGCACAAAGGTAGCGAAATGTCATTTTAACATTTTGCAAAATTTCTGCGTTTTACTGCGATTTAATAAAAAAACGCTAATTCCTTTTCCCTCTCTGGCAAATGTGCATTTTTTGCTTATTTTTGCTGACCATTGAAAGTCCAATAAATTAAGAAATGATTTTACCGATTATAGGCTATGGCGATCCGGTCCTGCGCAAGGTTGGCGCCGAAGTCACACCCGATTATCCGCACCTGAAACAAATCGTCGCCGATATGTATGAGACGATGTACAATGCTTCGGGCGTGGGGCTTGCCGCGCCGCAGGTCGGCCTTGCGATCCGGGTTTTTGTAATCGATACCCGGCCGTTCGGGGAAGACGACGACTTGCCCAAGGAAGAGCAGGAGCAGCTTAAAAATTTCCGCCGGACTTTCATCAACGCGAAAATGCTCAAGGAAGAAGGCGAAGAATGGGGTTTCAACGAAGGCTGCCTGAGCATTCCCGAAGTCCGCGAAGATGTTTACCGGCACGAAACGATTACGATAGAATATGAAGACGAAGATTTCAATAAAAAAATCGAAGTGTTCGACGGACTGATCGCGCGCGTCATCCAGCACGAGTACGATCATATCGAAGGCATTCTGTTTACCGACAGGATTTCGTCGCTCAAAAAACGCCTGATCCAGAAAAAGCTGATCAACATCATGGAAGGCAAGACCCGCCCGGATTACAAGATGAAATTCGCGGTCAAGAAAGGCCGTTAGGCAATTGATGCAATCTTTACCGATTAAGAAAACAACAACGAATCAAGAAACAAGAATAAAATGAATTTAGAAAAAGTACTTGCCATTACCGGAAAACCGGGATTGTATTCACTGAAATTGCAGACGCGTTCGGGTTTTGTGGCTGAATCGCTCCTCGACGGAAAAAAAATCACCGTGGGCATGCGCAACAACGTCAGCCTGCTCTCGGAAATCTCGATGTATACGCACAGCGAGGAAAAACCGCTTACCGAAGTCATGGATAGCATCGCCAAAAAAGAGAACAACGGCCCGGCTCTGTCGCACAAGGAAAGCAACGACAAACTTATCGCTTATTTCAGGGAAGTCCTGCCGGATTACGATGAAGACCGTGTCTATCCTTCCGATATCAAGAAAGTGCTGAACTGGTATAATCTGCTGCAATCTAAAGGATTGGTTTCGTTTGACGACCCAAAGGCTGCAAAAACCGAAAAGACTGACACTGCTGAAACAGAGACCGAAGCTCCGGCCAAGGAAAAGAAACCGGCTGCCAAAAAGGCGAAGAAAGAGTAGTGGATAACTATTGACAACTTATCATCCCGCCAATCGTTCCCGAACGGCGGGATTTTTTATTTTTAAGGTAAAATCGCCGGACAAGTTTTGATTTAAAGGTTTTTCCGTATTGTTGATTTTGCAGGATTTGTAATTTGCCTTCAGGGGAAGGCGGAAATGCGACCCTACAAAAAAATCATCTTCAACCGTACGGGATTGCTGCAAATTTTACTAAAATTTGGCGCGAATTATATGCGATTTAATCGAATGACTTGATATGAACTCGAAAGAACAAAAACTGGAAGCCTTTGGCCGATTGCTCGACATTATGGACGACCTGCGCGAAAAATGCCCGTGGGACAAAAAGCAGACCCTGCAATCGCTGCGCCATCTGACGATCGAGGAAACCTACGAACTCGGCGATGCGATTCTCGACAATAATCTGGAGGAAGTCAAGAAGGAACTCGGGGATTTGTTGCTGCACATCGTTTTTTATGCGAAAATCGGGAGCGAAACCGGTTCGTTCGACATCGGAAACGTCGCCAACGACATTTGCGAGAAACTGATCCACCGGCATCCGCACATTTATGGCGACGTGGTCGTCGCCGATGAGGAAGAAGTCAAACAGAACTGGGAAAAACTCAAACTCAAAGAAGGAAAAAAATCGGTGCTCGAAGGCGTTCCGAAAAGCCTGCCGGCGCTCGTCAAAGCATCGCGGATCCAGGACAAGGCGAAAGGCGTGGGCTTTGATTGGGAAGAACCGCACCAGGTTTGGGACAAAGTCAACGAAGAACTCGACGAATTGCAGGAAGAAATCAAAACCGGCGATCAGGACAGGATCGAGGCCGAATTCGGGGACGTGTTGTTTTCAATGATCAATTACGCACGGTTCCTGAACGTGAATCCGGAAGACGCGCTCGAACGGACGAACAAGAAATTCATCAAGCGGTTCCAGTATCTCGAAAGCAAATCCGGCGAAATGGGGAAATCGCTCTCGGAAATGACGCTCTCCGAGATGGACGTTTTTTGGAACGAAGCCAAGAAACTCTAATTTTTGGTTCATTATTGCGTTAGAATAACATGGCAAAACGGCTACCACTACTTTTTTCAGCTATTTTAGGCATTGCCGCGACAGTAATTTTTTATAGCTGGGAAATTCAAAAACGATCCGGGCATTATTGATTGGTACAACGAATTGCCGATCGCTGCATTTTGCGCCTTGTTCTTCACGGCCGTTTGCATTGCGTTTTTCGAGTTGTTCCTTTACACCAAAAAGCGCATAAAAAAAGCCATCGGTAAAGGCGACTTTTTGTCAAAAAGTTAAATTATTCGGTTCCGATATTTCTCAGCTGCTTCAGCTTCGCTTTCAGCGTTGCCAGTTCCTCTTTATGCTTTTCAATGCTTTTGCGGACTTCTACGACCATCGGGTTTTCTTTTTTCGGGTTCTTGTCCTTGCTTGCAAAGAACTGAATGTTGTTCTCGAGCTGGAAAATTTCCGATTGCACTTCGTCAATCTTGCGCATCAGGAAAATCTTTTCGTTGTCGAGTTTGCGCGTGTCATTGCTTTCCGAAAGGTTTTCCATCCGGTTGGTGAAGCGCATCATGTCAGTATCTTTTTTACTAAGGCTTAGTTTTTCGAAAAGCGCATCGAGGATTTTGTTGAATTTCCCTTCGATATGCCTTCTCGAATGCGGCACACGCCCGAAGCTTTTCCAGGTTTCGATGTGCGCTTTAATCGCGTCGAGATCGGGTTTGTGCTCGCCGGAAAGCTGGAAATCGCGCAGCGTTTCGAGATAGGCTTTCTTCTTTTCGAAGGCTTCGACTTCCTCGGAAATTTCCTCGCTTTTCGATTCCTTCATCTTCTCGAAATAGTAGTTGCAGGCGGCTTTGAATTCCTTCCAGAGCTTATCTGAATATTTTCTTGGGACGTGCCCGACCTGTTTCCATTCTTCCTGGATTTGCTTCATGATCGGCGTTGTGGCCGCAAAATCGGTGCTTTCCTGCAATTCTTTGGCTTTGGCGACCAGTGCCTGTTTTTTGCTCAGGTTGTCGTTCTGATCTTTCTTGATGTCTTTGTAGAACGCGTTTTTAAGCGAATTGAAGTTCCGGACGGCAGTCTTGAACGCAGCCCAGGTTTCTTCGTTGACTTCAGCCGGCACTTTTCCTGCCGAGAAAAATTCGTTCCGCAGCGCTTCAACCTTTTCGATTTGCGCCAGCCAGGCCGAATGGCTGTTGACTTTTTCCTGCGCGAGCACTTCGATTTTTGAAATGATATCTTTTTTGCGTTCCAGGTTTTCGAGCTCGCTTCCGCGGAGTTTTTCGAAGATCGCCTCGCGCTTGTCGTGCATCTGCTTGGTGAGTTCGCTGAACCGGTTCCAGATTTCCTCGCGGTGCTCTTTCGAAACCGGCCCGATTTCCTCTTTCCAAAGACGATGTAAATCCTGGAGTTCGCGGAACGCCTTGTTGACGTCGGGCATGTTGACCAGTTCCTCGACGCGTGCGATAATCTTTTGTTTTTGCTCGAGATTGTGCTTGAAATCGCCGTCGCGCGCCTCGCGGTCAAGATGCAGGTAATCGTAAAAATTCTCGACGTGGAAATGATAATTGTTCCAGACGTGGTTGTATTTGTCTTTCGGGATCGGGCCTGCATTTTTCCAGCGCTCGCGCAGATCGTTGAAATGCTTGAGCGTATCCTTGATATTTTCCTGCGGATTGATGAGGTTTTTGAGTTCCTCGACGATCGCCATCCGGTTTTCGAGGTTGGCTTTCAGGTTGGTCTGCAGGCTTTGGAAATGCTTGCTCTTGCTGTCGCGGTATTGCGAATACAGTTGGTCGAAACGCGATTTGGCCGGAAGATGATAATGGAAATCTTCGGTCGCATCAGGATTTTCGTTGCGCCACTGGTCGCGTTTTTCATCGATAAAATGGTGGTATTTGGACAGGAAAGCCTTTCGGATTTCCTCGACATGGTCTTTGACCGACATGACTTTTTCGTTGGATACCAAAGTTTCCAGTTCCGAAACCAATCGGTCCATCGGCATCGCGTCGTAATCGAGCATCGGGATGTCGTGGCGCCCGGCCAGGGTTTCGTCTTCACTTTCCTCGGCATTGGTATCGGCGATCGAACTGATCGCGTCCTGGGCATCGCTTGCAGGAATTCCGGGTATCAAACTTTCTTCGTCGGTTATGGTATTGGCCAGTTCGGCCACTTCTTCAATATTATCGGTTTGGGAAACGACTGCTTCAGCCACTTCGGGCATATCGGCATCGGCTTCGGTGTTCAGGACATCGGTTCCTGCCGGAATTTGTTCTGCAATATCATCCGTGAGCAAATCTTCGGGAACGTCGTCATTCTCTTTCATTTCCAGAGCGATTGTCGCGTCTATCGGCTCGGCGATATCGGCTTCAGGTTCCTGTTCGATCAAATCTTCGGTTTCCGTTACAGCTTCAATGGGTTCCGGGATTTCGGCTTCAACCGGTTCTTCAACCGTTTGCTCATCGGTCAGCAAATCTTCGGGAACATCGTTGTTTTCCTTGCCTTCTTTGGCGATGACTGAATCGATCGACTCGATCGTGTCAGTCGGTGTTTGGTCGGCAATCAGGTCGTCATTGTTATCCGCAGTTTCGGCCGCAGCCTGATTTTCGTTGTTTACACTTCCGTCTGCATCCTGCAGGTTATCATTCTTTTCTTCCAACATTTTGTCAATGTTTAAGGTTCATAATTTTTTTTGGAACGCGAAAGATAGTAAAGCGATGCTAATATTCAAAAGAAATCCAATATTTATAACGATTTTTGATGTATTTTTAAGGGCTTTTTAAGTGTTCGGTTGCCCGCGTTAGCGATTGAAGCGAAAATCCTTTTTGTGAAGCATGAACGAAAAGATTGCAGCGGAAAGCGCGGCCCGCAGGGCAACGCCCGAAAAATGAATCAAATTTAATTGAAATGAAAAACCTCAAATTGACTTTTGCGACTTTGCTCTTTACGGCATTTTCAGCAATTTATGCGCAGGACAGGCCGCAGATGCCTACCGAACAACGGCAGGAAATCGTGAACCTGATGCAGGAAAACAAAGAACGACTGAAGCTTACGCCGGAACAGGAACCGACATTCGACGAAATCTCGACGCGTTACTTCAAGCAGTTCCGCGAGACCAAAGGCAGCGATATCCGCGTGACCGAAAAATTCCGGAAAGTAAAGGAAATGCAGGAACAGAAAGACGCCGAGATGAAGAAACTGCTTTCAGAAGAACAATATGCGACTTATCTGACGATCCAGCAGGAGCGCCGAAACAAGCAACAGCAGAAGCAATAACTATTTATTCCAGATTTCCCAGGCTTTTTCGGCTTGAAGCTGCAACATTTCGAGCCCGTTTTGGGTTTGTGCGCCGTGTTTTTTGGCCTGACGGAGAAATTCTGTCTGGACCGGATTATAAATCAAGTCGAAGGTTAAGTGTTGCGATGTGAAGTTTTCGTAAGGCAAATCGGGACAATTTTCCGTGTCTGGGAAAGTGCCGAGCGGCGTGGTATTGATGACTATTTGGTATTCTTCAAAAACGGTTTTGTCCAAATCCTTGTAACCTAATATGTTGTTTTCCGGTTCCCTTGAAACAAAACGATAGGGAATGCCTAGTTTTTCTAAAGCAAAAGCAACGGCTTTGGAAGCGCCTCCAGTGCCTAAAATCAAGGCTTTGCGATGGTGCGGTTGTAGCATTTTTTCAATCGACTTTTGAAATCCGTAATGATCGGTGTTGTGTCCGATGAGTTTTCCGCTTGCAAATTCGATCGTGTTGGCGGCCCCGATTTCTTTTGCGGTTTCAGACAATGCGTCGAGAAACTCAATGACGCTTTCTTTGTAGGGAATCGTGACATTAAGTCCTTTAAGGCTTGGGTTTTGGGCGATTAACGCTGGAAATTCGCCGATTTCCGCAATGTCGAAGTTTTTGTAATCGGCATCGATCCGGAGCTTGCGAAATTTTTCGGTGAAATACTCCCGAGAGAAAGAATAGCCGATATTTTTCCCGACGAGCCCGTAAAGATTTGCTTCCATAAATCCAAAAATAGAAAATCCGGCAATGGCATACCGGATTTTCATTATTTAACCCAACTTACTTACTTTTTCTTGTGCTTGGCGATGCTGCTTTGCAAAATTTTGGTTTCCCAGACAACCGGGAAAAGCTCTTTCAAAAGCGTGTGGTTTTCGAAATTCAGCCTGAGCCCGTTGCTTAAATGGAACATTGCTTTTTCGTTTTCCTGCATCATGAAATACAAGCCGCCGAGACGGTATTCGATCTCGAACTCTTCAGGGAAATACTCGGATGCCTGCAACAGCGTTTGTGCCGCACTTTCGAATTCGCCGAGATATTGCAAAATGTCTACCCAAAACAGCCAGGTGTCAAGCTGGTAATCGCCGTATTCAACGGCTTTCCGATAACCGTATTCGGCTTCCTCAAAAAGGTTCAGCGCTTTACTGATGGTCGCATACCGTTTCCAGTACATGCGGTTTTCATTGTCGATGGCAAGCGCTTTATTGACATAAAATAGTGCTTTCTGGTGATTTTTTTGGCGGACGTAAAAATCGGTGATCGCGATCCAGCCTTTGTCGAGCAGCGGATCTTCGTGGACGGTTTTATTGAAAAATTTCAGCGCCAAAACCTTGTTGCCCAATTTTTCATAACATTTCCCGATCCTTAACAATGCATACGACGTTGGGTCGTCGAGTTCGATCGTACGGTTGTAGCTGTCGATCGCTTCCTCGTAGCGGCGCAGTCTTTCGAGCGCTTTTCCTTTTTCCATGAACGCACCGATAAAGCTTTCGTCAATATAAGTTGCATATTCAAAAGCCGTGATTGCGTTTTCGTAATCTTTGAGACCGTAGTATAATCGGCCGGACTGATGCCAGGCAATTTCACTATACGGGTTTCGGTCGATATAGGTTTTCAGGTATTCGATCGCTTCGAGGTTCTGGTCTAAAAACTCGAAGCAATAAACCACATTGTATAAGGCAGTCTGGTCTTCGATGTCTTCCTCAAGGCATTTGATGAAGCTTTCTTTTGCGAGCTCCAGATTGTCCATAAACAGATATTCCATACCCATGAGGTTGTAAACGTCTGCATAATCGTCGGTATACTGGAGTGCGGTTTTCAATAAGTTGACCGCTTCTTCGTGCTTGTCGCGTTTGGAATAAATGTTGGCTTTCTGGATGTAGATTTCCTCGTTGTGCGGCTCGATCGCATAAAGTTCGTTCAGGAGTTTTTCAGCCTGGTCGAGTTTATCCTCATAAACGAGCATTTCCACCTGGACGAGTTTCAGTCCGGTAGATTTCGGATGTTGTTCAAGGGCAAGTTTCAGGGCTTTTTTCGCGAGCGATGTCTTGCCCATATCGAGATAATGCAGGATTATTTCTTCAAATTCTTCGGAATCGAAAAAGAGTACCTTATTGGTTTTCAGCATACTCTCGAATTTCGACAGGGATAAATTATATTCTTCTTCTTCGCTGCTTAGGTGCATAAGTCTGTTTTTAAAATTATCCATACTAAAAGTACGGAGCAAAAGGTTTTTTCGGGGCAGGACAGAGGATTGTTGTAAACAATTTAATTAACAATACATTTAAATGTACGGCGCGGTAAGACCGCAATTCTTACATCATTTCGTCCAGGGCTTCCAAAATTATCCGGCAGCCTTCGCGGATTTCGTTTTCGGAAACCGTCAGCGGCGGCGTAATTCGGATCGCACAACCTTCAAAGAGCAGCCAGAAAAGGATCAGTCCTTTTTCCTGGCATCGTAAAATGACTTTGTCGGTGAGTTCCGCGCTTGTGGTCATGGCGGCCAACATTAGTCCTTTTCCCCGGATTTCGGCTATCAAAGGATGTACCAGAAGCTGTCGGAACAGCTTTTCTTTCTCCAATGCCTGTTGCATCAGGTTTGTTTCGGTAATTTCCTTCAATGTGGCCAGACAGGCTGCCGCGATGACAGGATGTCCGCCAAAAGTGGTAATATGACCGAGTTTGGGATCGTGGCTCAATAAATCCATTTTTTCGGCTGAAGCGACAAAAGCGCCCACCGGCATACCGCCGCCCATTCCTTTTCCCAATATAATTACGTCGGGAACGATACCGTAGTTTTCAAACCCGAACAGTTTTCCCGTCCGGCCGAAACCCGGCTGTATCTCATCTATGATGAGCATTGCGCCAGTTTGGTTGCAACGCTGGCGCACTTTTTTCAAAAAATCGTTTTCCGGCTGGATGAATCCTGCGCCGCCCTGGATACTTTCGAGGATGATTCCGGCGGTTTTGGTCGTGATTTTCTGTAAATCTTCTTCGTTGTTGAACGTGATGAAATCGACATCGGGAATCAGCGGCCTGAAGATTTGCTTCCGCTCTTCAAACCCCATGACGCTGAGCGAGCCCATCGTATTGCCGTGATAGGCGTTATGGCATGAAATCAGCTGGCTTCGCCCGGTAACACGGCGCGCGAGTTTCAGCGCGCCTTCGGTGGCTTCGGTGCCGGAATTTACCAGATAGACCTTGTTTAACGAATCGGGCAGGAGCGAAGCCAGCAATTTGCAGTATTGCACCGCCGGGCTTTGCGAATATTCGCCGTAAACCATCACATGCGAATATTTGTCGAGCTGTTCCTTGATCGCGTTGTTGACTTTTTCGTTGCAATGTCCGAGCGATACGGCTGAAACGCCCGCCACGAAATCAAGGAATTTTTTGCCGTCGGTATTGTAAATGTATGAACCGTCGGCGTGGGAAACTTCCATTCCGAGCGGATACGGCGAGGTTTGCGCCTGGTATTTTAAAAAATCGGGATTCATTACTTCACGGGTTGTACCGGCTGGGTTTGCGGCGCCGGATTGACATCGGTCTTGTCGTAATCCAGCGTTTCCTTCCGAACTTCCATCGGCGTGTTTTCTTTCTTCATTTCGATCTCGCTTTTGGCCTTGATCTTTTCGTCGAGTTCGTTTTCCTCAGGCGGGAAAATATCGTCCTTGCTTTTGATGCGTTCCTCGCCGCGCCAAATAAAACCGCGAAGTTTCCTGGCGTTTTCGGGCAAATCCTTTTCGGGATAGATATCGCCGTCCACCGATTTGAAAAACGTGATCGTCTCGATTTGGTTGCCTTCGAGCGTCAGATTGATCTTGCTGCTGACGTTCTTATTGATTCCGATCAGTTCATTTTTATCATTGTACATATAATAAACGACCTCGGTATTCTTGACGATATCGACATTGTACAATTTATTGTCACGGAATTTTCCGTATAGATTCTGTCCTTTTACCTGATTATAACCATTACCGAGCGTATCTTTTGCAACTAAAAAAGCATTGTTGAGCACTTTGAGCGAATCGAGTTTTTCGGTCTTGCTGTCGCCGATCAGGTGCATCACGTCGCCGGTCATCTGGTTGTCGAAATTCCACAAAATCGGTTTGCCGATCAATTGCGTCAAACCTTTGGCCTGTTCCGAATGGATCGAATCGCATTTGCCGCTCATGTCGGTCTTGTAAAACCGGGCGTTGTTGTATGCCCGGATGATGCGCTGGCCTTCCTTGCCGGTTACCATCAGGATTTTCCCGTGAATATAAGCCGAATCCTTCTCGACCAGATTGATCGCCACGGCATGCTTGGTCACAAACAGCGAATCCTTGTTTTTGTATAATTCGGCGTAATGGCCTTTGACGATGCCTTTGTTGATCGAATCGGTGATCTTTACATTGTTGGTTCCCGAGGCGAATTCGCGTGCGCGGTCATAATACAGGCTGTCTGCCTCGATCCGGCGGTCGTTGTATTTGATGTAGGATTTTCTCAGGAAATGTGCGAGGTTTTTCTTGGTGTCGTAAAATCCTTTTTCGGTATAGATGTAATTGTTCTTGCTGGTGATCGTCGACGGACCGAATAAATACGCATGCCCCGGTCCGGTAAAATAATCGAGATGGTTCGACTTCATGACGTATTTCGGGTTGGTCAGCGTGACGGCGGTCAGGAACTGGTACTTCTTTTCCTTGACGAAATAGCGCCCCGATTTACTTTTCAGCACATTGTCTTTGTTGGTGATCGTGCCGTAAGTTTCGTAATAAGCCTGCTGAATGTTCCGGTCGAAATTGATCGTATCGGTCACCAAAGTCATGTCGGGCGAACGCAAGTGAACATCGCCCGTAGCGAATGCTTGTTTGACATTTCCGTTGTATTCGGCGTATTTGCTGTTCAAAAACAACGTGTCGCCCTGCACCATCTGAACGTTGCCGAATGCCTTGATGTAGTTCTCTTTCTGGAAATAATACGCCTTGTTGCAGGTCATGACCAATCCTTCCTGCCGCACTCGCACGTTTCCGGTAAGCAGCGCCGCATCGGGGATTTCAGCCTGGTTGATGTCGAAATGATCTGCATTCTCGACGATGATTTTCTTTGTATCCTGCGCCGAAAGGCCCGAAACCGACAGGCAGGAAAAAAGAAAAAACAGGAATTTGCTCAAGGTTATTTTTTTGCAAATTTAACGAAAATGACCCATCAAACGGCCGTATTAAGAATAAATTAGTAACCGCGCCGCGTTGCTTTCAAATTTTTATATTTGTATTCCTTTCCGCTTTCGGGAAGTTAATATACCATGAAAAAAATGTTGATCGCCGCCGCAATTGGCCTGTCCTTGTCGGCCGCTGCGCAAAATAAGCCCGCAATGATTCCGCCGCCCAAAGCCAATACCCCGAAAAAAATCGTTTTGTACCAGGTTTTCACGCGGTTGTTCGGAAATAAAAACACCACCAACAAACCCTGGGGAACGATCAAGGAAAACGGCGTCGGGAAATTCAACGACTTTACCGACAAGGCGCTTCAGGAAATCAAGGCGCTCGGCGTGACGCACATCTGGTACACCGGTGTGCCGCATCATGCGCTGGTTGGCGATTACACTTCGATCGGGGTTTCAAACGACGATCCCGACGTGGTCAAAGGCCGCGCGGGCTCGCCGTATGCCGTCAAGGATTATTACAACGTAGATCCGGACCTGGCCGTCGATCCGAAAAACCGCATGACCGAATTCGAGGCATTGATCGCCCGGACGCACAAGAACGGGCTCAAGGTTGTCATCGATATCGTCCCGAATCACGTCGCCCGCAAATACGAAGGGAAAACCAATCCGAAAGGCGTGCGCGATTTTGGCGCCGACGACGATACTTCGGTAGAATACAAGCGCGACAACGACTTTTATTACATTCCAGGGCAGCCGTTCCAGGTGCCGACTTCAAGCGATTACAAACCGCTCAATGGCGAAAAGAATCCGCTTAGCGACGGCAAGTTCAATGAAAATCCCGCTAAGTGGACCGGCAACGGCTCGCGGCTGGCCAAACCCGATATCAACGATTGGTACGAGACGGTTAAAATCAATTATGGCATAAAACCTGACGGATCCAAGGATTTTCCAGAACTGCCGAAAGGCTTCGAAAGGAAATCCTACAAAGAGCATTATGAATTCTGGAAAGACAAAAGTGTGCCGTCGTCCTGGAAAAAGTTCCGCGATATCGCCTTGTACTGGACTGCCAAAGGCGTTGACGGTTTCCGTTACGACATGGCCGAAATGGTTCCGTATGAGTTCTGGAGCTACATGAACTCGGCTATCAAGATGAAAAATCCCGATGCGTTCCTGCTTGCCGAAGTCTACAACCCGAAGGAATACCGCAATTATATCGAGTTCGGAAAAATGGATTATCTCTATGACAAAGTCGAACTCTACGACAAGCTCAAGGAAGTGGTACAAGGAAAAAGTTCCGCCGACGGTATCGTCCAGATCCAGAACGGACTGTCGGATATCGAGCGCCACATGCTCCATTTTCTCGACAACCACGACGAACAAAGATTGGCCAGTCCGGAATTTGCAGGCAGCGGACAGAAAGGCAAAGCGCTGATGGTGCTTTCGGCTACCATCGGCACATCGCCGGTCATGATTTACTTCGGGCAGGAAGTGGGCGAGGCCGGAAACGAAAACGCCGGTTTCGGGAAACGCTCACGGACATCGATTTTCGATTACATCGGCGTCCCGGCGCACCAGCGTTGGATGAACGACGGCAAATTCGACGGCGGTCAATTGTATAGCGACGAAAGGGAACTGCGCAACTTCTACAAAAGGCTGTTGAACTTTGCAGCGAAAAGTCCGGCCATCATGGGCAATTACCAGGAAATACAAACAGTAAACCGAAAAGAAACCAAAGATTACGGCAATGGTGTCTATTCCTACGTACGTTGGTGCGATACGGAAAAACTGGTCATCACGGTAAATTTGTCGCCGTCGGAAGCCAGTAATTTCGATTTGAAAATTCCGGCGGATGTCATCCGGAAATTGAAAATCAAGGATGGTATTTACAAACTCAGGGACCAACTTCAGGACAGGGCCGAAACCACACTTGAAATCAGGAACGGCGAAGGTTTGATGCAGGTGAAACTCGGGCCGTCGGAATCATTGATCTTCAAATTGTAGAGCCGGAATCAGTGCTGTACTTTTTTTGCCAGCGTGATTTTCAGCAAAACAAAGCCGACAAATCCCGCTGCAAGCGAAGCAACCAGGATCGCGATTTTCGAAGTGTCGACAATGACCGGATCGGCAAAAGCAAGCATCGTGATGAAAATCGACATCGTGAAACCGATACCTCCCAGAAAACCTACGCCCAGGATATTGCGCCAACGCAATCCCTCGGGAAGCGAGCAAAAGCCCAGCCGCGCTGACAAATACGTAAAGCAAAAGATTCCCATTGGCTTACCGAGGAGCAATCCGGCCATGATGCCGATACTGCCTAATTGAACGAGGTTATGCTGCCAACCTACCTCGATCGGGATACAGGTATTGGCAAGTGCAAAAAGCGGAAGAATGACAAAAGCCACCGGTTTGTGGAGAAAATCCTGCAAAATATAAGACGTCGATTTATCCTGCCGGGCCGGTTTTTCGCCGTCGAAGCCGAACGGAATGGCAAACGCGAGCAAAACGCCCGTAATGGTTGCATGCACACCCGAATGCAGCATAAAATACCACATGAAAACCCCGCCGGTAAGATACGGTGCAAGGTTCCGGATTTTGAGCCGGTTAAACAGCAGCAACAAAACCCAAATTCCCAAAGCTGCAAATAAGTAATCGAATGCGATCGTTTTCGTATAAAAAACGGCAATGACGATGATTGCGCCCAAATCGTCGATCACGGCCAATGCGGTCAGGAAAACTTTAAGCGACGCGGGGACGCGGCTTCCCAAAAGCGACAAAATTCCTACGGCGAAAGCGATATCGGTTGCCATCGGAATGCCTGCGCCCGATTGGGTATCAGTGCCCAAATTCAGAAGGATGAAAATTCCGGCAGGGACGAGCATCCCGCCCAACGCGCCAAAAATCGGAAGTGCGGCGGTTCTAAGATTTGACAATTCCCCGTGATAAATTTCGCGTTCGAGCTCAAGCCCGATGAGCAGGAAGAAAATCGCCATCAAACCGTCGTTGATCCAGCCGGTCAGCGAATGGCTGCCCATTTTTTGGTTCCAAAAACCGATGTAGTCGGCGCCCAATGCGGAATTCGCCAGCGCCAGCGATGCAACGGTCGCCAAAACAAGCAGGATTCCGCCTGCCTTTTCGCTTTCGAAAAATCCGGTAAAAAGGTTCGTCGGTTTCATTTGTCAATTAAAAACGCCCTTTACCGGGCGTTTCGTCATTTTAGGATTGTTTGTTTTCTGTCCGGCCCGACCGATACGATCTTGATCGGCACTTCGACTTCCTTTTCGATGAATTCGATATAATCCTTGAGTTCTTTCGGGAGTTCGTCGTAGGACGACATTCCGGTCAAATTGGCGTTCCAGCCTTTGAGCTGCGTATAAACCGGCTGTACGTTTTCAGGCTCGATATTGTACGGCAGGTGCGAGATTTCCTTGCCGTTGTATTGATATGCGGTACAAACTTTTAAAGTCGGGAATCCGGAGAGTACATCGCCCTTCATCATCATCAATTGGGTAACGCCGTTGACGCGGATCGCATATTTCAGCGCCACCAGATCGAGCCAGCCGCAGCGTCTTTGCCTTCCGGTCACCGATCCGAATTCATTCCCGACCCGGGCCATCGTTGCGCCGGCTTCGTCGAACAACTCCGTAGGAAACGGGCCGCTTCCGACGCGCGTCGCATAAGCCTTGAAAATCCCGAAAACTTCCTTGATTTTATTGGGAGCGATGCCCAGTCCGGTACAGGCGCCGGCGGCAGTCGTATTGGAAGAAGTCACAAACGGATACGTCCCGAAATCGACATCGAGGAGCGAACCCTGCGCGCCTTCGCAAAGAATCGATTTTCCTTCTTTTTGGGCGTTGTGCAGATATTCTTCGCTGTCGATGAAGTCGAGTTTTTTCAAATCTTCTATGGCTTCGAAGAACTCCTTTTCGAGTTCGGCCAGATTGTACTGGATCGCAACGTCGTAGAATTTGATCATCGCTTCGTGCTTGTCGGCCAGCGTGCGGTAGCGTTCCCTGAAATCGGAAAGCTCGATATCGCCGACGCGGATGCCGTTGCGCCCGGTTTTATCCATATATGTAGGCCCGATTCCTTTGAGCGTCGAGCCGATTTTCGCCTTGCCTTTAGCAGTTTCGGAGGCCGCGTCGAGCAAACGATGCGTCGGCAGGATCAGGTGCGCCTTGCGCGAGATCATCAGCCGTGATTTGAGATCGATATTGAATCGAGCCAGGCCTTCGACTTCCTTTTGGAAAACAACCGGGTCGATGACCACGCCGTTGCCGATGATATTAATTGAGTTCTTGTGGAAAATCCCGGAGGGAATCGTCCGCAAAACGTGCTTGATGCCGTCGAATTCAAGCGTGTGCCCGGCGTTCGGGCCGCCCTGGAAACGCGCGATGATGTCGTATTTTGAAGTCAGGACGTCGACGATCTTGCCTTTGCCTTCGTCGCCCCATTGTAGTCCGAGTAGTAAGTCTACTGCCATTTTTTTGAATTAATAATTAATAATTAACAATTAATAATGATCGCGATGCGCGTAATAGTGCTGTTAATTATCAATCGGATTAGTAGTTAGTTTAAAGTTGTTGTGTTTGCGTTAGGGATTGCAGTGGAAATCCTTTTTTATGAAGTATGAAATAAAAAAGATTGCAACGGAAAGCCCGGCGGCTGATATTATTTAAATGGATCGACACAACTTGATTCGCCGCAACGCCCAATTATTAATTATTCATCATTGATTTTCCGCTTGTTCCCATAGAGATAAAGCGAATGGTTGTGTATCTCGATATCGAAGATTTCCTCGATGGTCTTTTTGATCGTCTGGATGCGCGGGTCGCAGAACTCGATGACTTCGCCCGTATCGGTCATGATGATGTGGTCGTGCTGCTTGTCGAAATACGATTTTTCGTAATGCGACTGATTTTGCCCGAACTGGTGCTTGCGGACCAATGCGCAGTCGAGCAACAGTTCGATGGTATTGTACAAAGTCGCGCGGCTCACGCGGTAATTCTTGTTCTTCATCTTGATATAGAGGTTCTCGATGTCGAAATGTTCCTCCGAATCGTAGATTTCCTGCAGGATCGCGTAACGTTCGGGTGTTTTGCGATGGCCTTTGTTTTCAAGGTATTTCGTAAAAACGGTCTTTACGATTTCCTGGTTTTTACTGTTGTCGACGGATATGAGTGTCATGCGGCAAAGGTAGGTTTTTTAGTTGAATGGCGAAAGGAAAATTTGGTCGTTGGTTGGCTGGTCTTTGGTCTTTGGAAGAACAAAAGTCGGGCAAAAAGTTTCGGTTGAATAAAAAGTTCCGGCTAAACAAATCAATCCAAACCACCAGCGACTAACGACCAGCAACTTCTTCTAACTTCTCCATCACTTTCGCCATCCGCGCAATCTTCTCATCCTCGGTCTTCGCCGAAAAGATCCAGTCGATAGTTGCCTGTCGCTCTTTTTCAGGTTGTTTTTCAAAACGCGCCAGGAGTTTCGGTTCTTCGCGCAGGCATTCCATAAAGTCTTCGGGAATCGCCATTTGCGGCTCGTCCAGGTAAAGTACCAGGCTGACCGTATCGCCCGCTTCTTTTTTGATGATTTTGCGGATATCGGCTTTCACGGCCATGAAAGTTCCCTTTTTCATTGCCCAGATGTGGAAATCGCGCAGCTCAAAAGCGTCGATCGTGCCGCGGATCCGCACGGTAGAGTTGCGTTTTTTCGGAACGTTTTCCAATATCGGCATTTCGATAAAGGTCCAGGCGCCTTTTCCTTCGCCGCGTTTAAGCATAAAATTGCCTTCGATGATCGGTGTTTCCATAAGTAGCGGAATTACGCAAGCTTTAACGGAAATTGCATAATACAATCCGCTCCGAAAGTTACTAATTTCGATAAGAATATTAAACAAAGAAATCATGATTACACAAGAAAACGAAAAATCGTTCGACCGGCAACCCGGCGACCGATACGACAAAGAAGACCGCAGCCGGATGGCGGAAAATTCCAGCGAAGAAAACAACGAGGATGAAGAAAGCGAGGAAGCCGAAGCCGAACGCGAAAAACACACCGACTGGGGCGATGTCGATCCGCTGGACAACATCAACGATTTCCCGTCAAGTATGGATCCGAGCGGTCCGGGAAGCGCGGTTTAAAAGGAAATCCAAATCAAAATTCCAAATTCCAATTTTTGTACAAGATCGGAATTTGGAATTTTAGTTTTTATAAACCCGCGTCACTTTGTCGACACCGTCGATTTTCTTGATGTTGTCTATTAGTTTTTTCAGGATCGTATTGTTCTGTACGACCACCGTGACCTGCCCGTTGAAAATACCCGCGTCGCCGCTCAGCGAAATGCTTTGGATATTGACGTGCATGTTGTTCGAGATGACTTTCGTGAGCTTGTTCGTAAGTCCCAAGGTATCCATTCCCGTGATTTTCAGTACGGCCTTGAATTCCTGCTGCGACGAATCGATCCATTTGGCCTGCATGATCCGGTAGGCGTAATTCGATTGCAGCCGGATCGCGTTCGGGCAATCCTTTTTGTGGACTTTTATACCTTCGTTCACCGTGACAAAGCCAAAAACCTCGTCACCGGGAATCGGGTTGCAGCAATTCGATAAAGTATAATCGAGCTTGTCCTGTTCCGGCCCGAAAACGAGCATGTCGTAATTGGCCGAAAGCTGCTGTTTATGGATGTCGGCATCGGCGGTATGGTGCGGCCGCTTGATTTTGTTCTTGAAGAAATTGATGAACGTATTGCTGCGCTGGGCGACGAAATCCTTGAGCTGCTGGTTTTCGATCGATCCGATCCCGACGCGATAAAACAGATCGAGGCTGGTCTTGAGCTTGAAAAAGTTTACCAGTTCATTGGTCACGGCTTCGTTGAGCGTAACCTTCATGTGGCGCAGTTTCCGCGAAAGCACTTCCTTGCCGTCTTCGGCAATTTTTTTCATGTCTTCGTTCAGGACGTTCCGGATCTTGTTCTTCGCCCGCGAGGTCGTCACATAATCGAGCCAGTTGATCGACGGCTTTTGCGTCGCCGACGTGATCACTTCAATCTGGTCGCCGCTTTTGAGCTCCGTGTTCAGCGGGACAAGTCGCCCGTTGACGCGCGTTCCCAGCGTCCGTACCCCGACTTCCGAGTGGATGCTGAACGCAAAATCGAGTGATGTCGCGCCCTTCGGAAGCGATTTGATTTCCCCTTTCGGGGTAAAGACGAAGATTTCCTTCGCATAAAGGTTCATTTTGAAATCCTGCACGAAATCGACGGCGTTGGTCTCGGCGCTTTCCAGGGCTTCGCGAAGCAAATTCAGCCATTGATCGAGTCCGCTTTCCTCGGTGCCGCCCTGTTTGTATTTGTAGTGCGCCGCGTAGCCTTTCTCGGCAATCTCGTCCATGCGTTCGCTCCGGACCTGGATTTCGACCCAACGGCCTTTCGGCCCCATAACGGTGATGTGAAGCGCTTCGTAACCCGTCGATTTCGGCGACGAGATCCAGTCGCGCAGCCGGCTCGGGCTTGGCCGGTAATGGTCGGTGACGATCGAGTAGATTTTCCAGGCGATGAACTTCTCGTCGTGCGGATTCGATTTGTAAACGATGCGCAGCGCGAATTTGTCGTAAACCTCGTCGAAACTCACGTTTTGCATCCGCATTTTCCGCCGGATCGAGAAGATCGATTTCGGGCGGCCTTTGATCGTGTATTCAATCCCTTCGGCGTCGAGCGACTTGCTCAATACGTCCGAAATATCCTTGATGTAAGCGTCCTGTTCTTCCTTGGTTTCCTTGATTTTGCCGACGATATCCTTGTAAACTTCGGGCTCGGTATATTTCAGACCCAAATCCTCAAGCTCGTTCTTAATGTTGTACAAACCCAAACGGTGCGCGAGCGGCGCGTAAATATAAAGCGTTTCCGAGGCGATCTTGACCTGTTTTCCTTCCGGCATCGAATCCATCGTCTGCATATTGTGCAGCCGGTCGGCGATCTTGATCAAAATCACCCGAACGTCGTCGTTGAGCGTCAGCAGCATTTTCCGGAAATTCTCGGCCTGCATCGAAATGTTCATGTCTTTCTTGACCTGTGCGATCTTGGTCAGGCCTTCGACGATCTGCGCGACTTTCGGATTGAACTGCTTTTCGATGTCCTCAACGGTATACTGCGTGTCTTCCACAACATCGTGCATCAGCGCCGCGGCGATCGAAGTTGCGCCCAAACCGATTTCGGATGCTACAATTTTAGCCACGGCAATCGGATGGAAAATATACGCCTCGCCCGATTTGCGCCGGACGTCCTTGTGCGCCTCGACGGCAAAATCGAACGCCTTCCGGATCAGTTTCTTGTCGGCATCGGTCAGCGTCTGGTAACTGATGCGCAGCAGTTCCTTGTATTCCTGCGCGATCGCCTTGTTTTCCTTTTCGATAAATTCTTCGGTCAGTTCCATACGGCTAAAAATAGGAAAATAAAGTACAACGGGCAACCGAATAATTCACAACGGATTGATAATTTTTTGGGCGTGCCGGCAACTGCGCAGGCTCCATTGCCGTCGTGCTCTCGGCTGCACGCGGTGGCTGCCTCGATCACTCACGCAAACGCGCCAGAAACTACGGATTTCCTGTCGCGGGCGCTTTCGTAAAGTCAAGATCGTGGAAATCGTAACTGAAATCGGTCAGCGGCGAAATCGCCTTCATCGTGAAATGCGTCGCATAACCCTTATCGTCGAGGTCAAAGAAAATATGCGAATCCGCGCCGAAGCTGCGTTCGTTCCATTTCACGACGAAATTCCGGTCTTTGTAAGGGAAAATTTCGCCCGAAAGCCTTGGCGAACGCTTCGAGGCAAAATACAGCCGGCCTTTGTTTTCCGAAACGACGACGTCGCCGAACCACGGATCGGTATAAGTCCCGGTGAATTTTTTACTGTCGGTCTTGACTTTATCCTTGAGATTTTTGGCAACCGTAGCCCAAACCTCGTCGGTGATCTTGTCGGCGCTGTCTTCCTTTTCCTTCCGGTCGGCGCTCAGTGCGGCCACATGATCCGGGTTTTTGATCCCGAGATAACTGTCTTTGATCGTGTTGGAAATCGCCGTAAACGCCGCGCCCGACTGCTGGTTGGTCAGCACAATGATTCCCAGTTTGATGTCCGGGAACATGATGACCTGCGTCACGATGCCGTCCAATCCGCCGGTATGCGAAACCTGCAGATGCCCGTTGAAATCCTGGAGTTGCCAGCCCAGCCCGTAGGCTTTGAAATACGATTGGTAAGGCGCGGCGCTCCGCAAGGGCATGATGGTTTGTGCCGTCCACATTTCGGTGTGCTGCTTTTCGCTGAAGAGCTGCTGGCCGTTGCCGTATTTTCCGTTGTCGAGCTGTGCGATAACCCATTTGCTGAGGTCGTTCACGCTCGAATAGATTCCCGCAGCGGAATTGAAAATGTCGTTCGTATAACGCTTGATGACTTTCAGTTTACCATCGGTTGGAACGTGCGGTGCAATGACGTTCGTCGTATCGCGAAGCCTGCTCCAGGACGCGGCGCTGTGCTCCATACCGAGCGGTTTCAGGATGCGCTCCTGGACAAAATCGTCCCAGGATTTCCCGCTGACCCGATGAATGACCTCGCCGGCAATCACATACAGCAAGTTGTCGTAATCGTATTTGCAGCGGAAGGCCGAAACCGGTTTCAGGTAATGGATGTTCCGGATGATGTCGTCCGGCGTAAAATTGTGTCCGTCGGGCCAGATCATCAAATCGCCGGCGCCGAGCCCGAGCCCACTGCGGTGCGTGAGCAGGTCGCGGATCGTGAATTCGGCCGTGACGTAATCGTTGTACATCTTAAATTCGGGGATGTATTTCACGACCTTGTCGTCCCATTGGATTTTGCCTTCGTCGACCAGCATCGCCAGCGAAGCCGTGGTAAACGCCTTGCTGTTCGACGCGATCCCGAACAGCGTGTTGGCGTCGGTTTTCCGCTGCGTGTTGATGTTGGTTACGCCGTAACCTTTGGCCAATACGACCTGTCCGTCCTTGACGATCCCGACGGCGATTCCCGGAACGTCGAAGGTTTTCATCGTCCGTTGAACCACGTCGTCAATCTGTGTTTCTGAAAGTTGCGCCCACGAAGCGAGGGAAAACGCCAGTGCGAGTAATGTAGTGATCTTTTTCATATCCTGCTTTTTGTCGAACGATCGACCGTTAAAAACCCCGTTGTCTTTTGGCTTCAAAAATCAAGATCGCGGCGGCGACCGAAACGTTCATCGAATCGATTTCGCCCTGCATCGGGATCATGATGTTCTGTTTCGCGGCTTTGCGCCAGGCATCGGTGAGCCCGGTGGCTTCGGTGCCGACGACCAAAGCGGTAGGTTTTGTATAGGCTTGGGTATGATAGGAAACCGAATCCTGAAGCGTCGCACAGTAGACGGCAATATTTTTTTCCTGGAGAAAGGTAATGATTTCCTGGGTTGTCCCGACGGCGATCCGGTTGGTAAATAAACAGCCGACGCTCGAGCGGACGATGTTCGGGTTGTACAGATCGCTTTTCGGGTCGGCGATGATCACCGCGTCGAGATTGGCGGCGTCGGCGGTTCGCAGAAGCGCACCGATATTTCCCGGTTTTTCGACGGCTTCGGCCACGAGGACGAGCGGATTTTCGCCAAGTTTCAGGTCCGATAAGGCCAGCGGTTTAGATTGTGCGACGGCCAGCAAACCTTCGGTCGTGTCGCGGTAGGCGAGTTTCTGGTAAACTTCGCGGCTGATTTCGATGATTTCGGATTGGAAGTGCGGGATGTCATTTTCAGCAATGAAATCCGAACAAAACAATATCATTTCTATCTTATAATCGCCTTTCAGGGCAAGTTCGATCTCGCGCCGGCCTTCAATTAAAAAAGTACCCGATTGTCTGCGGGTTTTCGCTTTTTCCTGAAGCTGGACCAATGATTTTATATATGGGTTTTGGACGCTCGAAATCTGTTTCATTGCTTCAAAGGTAGAAGTTTATGTTCATTTTCAAATCTCCGAATTCCCAAATTTTCAAATTACGTTTTTCCGCGTGAGCGATGGAAGCGGCATCCTTTTGCTTGCAAAGCAAAAGATAAAGCGGACAGCGCGACGGCGTTGCGGATTTACGAATCGAGGAAAGAAATCAATAACGCCGGCACGCCCAGCTAATTATTAATTATTCATTATTAATTATCAATTGTGCTTTACCTTTGCGCCATGTTCCACATCATCGAAATTTTAGGTACGGTCGCCTTCGCGATTTCGGGTTCGCTCACGGCAATGAACAAAAAACTCGACCCGTTCGGGGTTTTCATCATCGCGTTCGTGACGGCGGTTGGCGGCGGTACATTGCGCGACATCATGATCGGGCGCACGCCGGTGGCCTGGATGCAGCAGCTCGATTACGTTTACCTGATCGTTGCGGGTTATCTTCTGGCGGTTATTTTCAGGAAAAAGATCGACCGGCTGCGGATTTCGCTGTTTTTGTTCGATACCATCGGATTGAGCATCTTCACGCTCATCGGTTTGCAGAAAGGCCTCGAAACCGGATTACATCCCGTAATCTGCGTCGCGTTGGGAACGATGACGGCATGTTTCGGCGGAGTGATCCGCGATATTCTATGTAACGAAATCCCGGTCATTTTCCGCAAGGAAATCTATGCGACGATTTGTATGGCCGGCGGAATCCTGTTCTTTCTTCTCAAAGCGTTCAACCTGCACCACGACGCGGTTTATATTGTGACTTCGGGGTTTATGATCGTCCTGCGTCTGCTGGCCGTGCGTTACCGCTGGACGCTGCAGCCGCTGGAGCGGAAATGATTATTTCTGCCCGACTGCCCGGATCAGTTCCCGGTTCCGCTTGTCGGCGCGTGCATTTTGAAGCGAAATGACGGCCCAGGCCGCGGCGGGAATCCAACCGATTAGGGTAAGCTGCAAAATCAGGCAAAGCAAAGCGGTCAGGATTTTTCCCCTGAGCAGGAACGATACCGATGGAAAAACAATGGCAAGCAACGTCATATTATTCGAATTAACGGTTCAAGTATAAAAAGCCGGTCATCGGCTCGGGATAGCCCGGATCGTGCAAATCCAAAACATAATAATACGTACCGTCGGGAACTTCGTTGCCGTTGACGCGAAGCCCTTTGGTGGCAATGCCTTTCCAGTCTTCCGAATCGTTGTTGCCTTTCCAGATCAGCACGCCCCAGCGGTTGAATATCGAAAGCTCGAAATTCGTAAAAATATTCCGCAAGCCGTCGATGAAAAACGAGTCGTTCGTGCCGTCGTTGTTGGCCGAAACGTAGTTATAGATGGTCGGCGGGCAGTTTTTGGCCATCAGGACGAACGACGTGACCGAATAGCAGCTGCCGTTGTCGAGCCGGACGAAAATGGTTTCCGGTGTAGCCTGAGTTTGATAGTTGGACGTATTGATGATCGGGTTTGCGGCATTTTCCGCATCGGTCAGCGAATGATAAAACGAAACGATATCGTCTGGATTGACCCGCACCAAATCGGCATAACCCGAAAAATCGAATACCGCGTTTCCAAAACCGCGATTGCAAGATTCGAGTGCCGGGAGCGCGTTGAATTGCGGTGTATGAAGCAGCGTAACCTGCGAAACAAACGTGTTATTGGTTTCGACGAGTTCGGTCACGATTCCGGTTCCCGTACCGTTGTCGTCGACGGCAAACGTCAAATCGAAATCGTCCGGAACGCCATCGGAAATGGTAAGTGTGATTTGCGCTGACTCGTTTCCGCCGATCGGAATTTCGCTGATGGTCGCCGATGTCGCGATCAGGACGCCGTCGGCATAAATCGCAATCGGCGTATTTGCGGGCAGCGGATTGGTGCAATTGACGTTGTATACGGTATAATCGGCGGTGATTATTCTCGAATCGCACTGGCGCGCAATATTCCCGGCTATAATCGTCGCGTCGGGAAGCTGGCTGTTGAGCTTGGTCACGATCGCATTTACCATCACGAAATCCTGGCCGGAAGTCAGATTGATCAGCGCCGTCGTATCGCCCACGGCAATGTTGTTCTGGATGTTGTAGACGTCGAGATCCATATTGTAAAGCGTACTGGATCCCGTAAAAGTGTTCGTACCGTTAAAAGCGTTGTTTACCGGGTTCAGCGGCGGATTGCCAAGCGGCGTGCCGTTGATCCGGAGCGTTTCGTTGACGGCAATCCCGGAATCGCCTTCCCAGGCCAGGAAACCGATCTTGGCCCCGGCGTTGTCGATGACGTTCAGGCTGTCGAGCGTGATGTTGATCTCGTCGGGAACGGCCTGCATTCCGTCGTAAACGTTGAGCTGGTTCAGCGGCAGGCTGTTGTTCTGATATACGACGATGATCGCCCAGCCGGCAAAATTAGTACTGGCCTGCGCGTGATAATCGATGAAAGCCGAAACATCGAGATCGGCCAGCGTATACGTTCCGTTCCCGGTTGCCTGGACCTGTGCCGTGACATCTTTAAAGGCGCTGAAAAAGTCGAGTGTCAGATTGCCGATTACACGTTGGTGGCTGAAAGTACGCTCGGGCGTGATGGCCTGCCCGTTCAATGTGACGTCGAAATCGCCCGTTCCGCTTCCGGCCCAATATAAATACGCTTTTTCGATGTTGTCTCCGGGCGCCAGATTGAGGTTGGCCGATGAAGTAGTCAGTACCGAAACCGATGTCTGGAACGAGTTCTCGACCGGATTCAGTGTATTTCCCATGAATACGAAATCGTACCGGCCGTTAAATTGTTGGTACAGCGAAATGTCCTGCGCCGCGATCCGCCCCGTACAAAGAATGACTGTAAAGAATAATAGCAATTTTATTTTCACGGCCTGCGTATTGGAAAATGTTTTTAAAGGTAACAAAAATTGATTACTTTTCGCATGTTTAAAAACAGCCGTGGAAAACTTGACCGTAAGACAATACCAGCCGCAGGATTACAGCCAGTGGAACGCTTTCAGCGCGCAGGCCTGCAACGCGACTTTCCTTTTCCACCGCGATTTCATGGATTATCATTCGAACCGTTTTGAGGATTTTTCGCTGCTTGTTTTCGACGGGAAAAAGCTTCTTGCCGTATTGCCAGCGCACCGCTCGGGAAACGAAATTTTTTCGCACAACGGACTGACGTACGGCGGACTGGTTTACACCGAAAAGATAAAGCTCGTATTGCTGATTTCGGTTTTCCGGAAAGTGCTGAAATTTCTCCACGAAAGCGGCATGGCGACTTTGCATCTCAAGATGCTGCCTTCCATTTATCATAAAAAGCCGGCGCAGCAAATCGATTATGCATTGTTCCTTGCCGATGCGAAACTGACGCGCCGCGATGGACTGTCGGTGCTCGACCTGACCCAACCGTACCAATTGTCCAAAGACCGCGTCAAATGCGTCCGCCGAGGCGAAAATCACGGCCTGGTCATTAAAGAAGACAATGATTTCGCGTCTTTCTGGAACGAAATCCTGATTCCGAACATGAAGAAAAAACATGGCGTAAATCCGGTGCACAGCCTTTCCGAAATTGAAAAACTTCATAAGACTTTCCCTGACAACATCCGGCATTTCAACGTTTACCACAACGAAAAAATCGTGGCCGGTACGACAGTTTTCGCAACCGATACCGTCGCGCATCCGCAGTACATTTCCGGCCAGGAAAATAAAAATGAGCTCGGTTCACTCGATTATTTATACCATTTCCTGATTACCGTCGTTTTTAAGGACAAGCATTTCTTCGATTTCGGGATTTCGAACGAACAGCAGGGAAGAAAACTCAATGAAGGCCTTGTTTTCTGGAAGGAAAGTTTCGGCACCGGTACGGCCATCCAGGATTTTTATCAGGTCGATACCTCGAATCACAAACTGTTAGACAACGTGTTAGTATGATCAAATTCCTCGACCTGCATAAAATCAACAAGCCTTATGAGGCTGCTTTTCACGAAAAGCTGCAGACGGCGTTGGATAAAGGCTGGTTCATCCTGGGCAATGAGGTTCGGGAATTCGAGAGGAAATTCGCCGATTATTGCGGGACAAAGTATTGCATCGGCGTCGGCAACGGCCTCGATGCGCTTACGCTGATTTTCAAATCCTACGTCGAATTGGGGAAATTAAACCCCGGCGACGAGGTCATCGTTCCGGCCAACACCTATATAGCGAGTATCATTGCAGTGCTGGAAGCCGGACTGGTTCCGGTTCCGGTCGAGCCGAGGCTGGAAACCTACAACATCGACCCTAGCTTAATCGAAGCGAAAATCACCGCAAAAACCAAAGCCATTTTGCCGGTCCATCTTTACGGGCAATTGTGCGAAATGGACGAAATCCTTGCGATCGCCCGCGGCCGTAATCTGCTGGTCATCGAAGATGCGGCACAGGCGCACGGCGCTTCCGACACTGAAAGTAATAAAGCCGGGAGTTTTGGCGATGCGGCCGGATTCAGCTTTTATCCGGGGAAAAATCTCGGTGCGTTGGGCGATGCCGGTGCAGTAACAACCAACGACGAATCGCTTGCAAAAATGGTCGCTTCGCTCAGGAACTACGGATCGCAGACCAAATACTATAACGACCGGATTGGCGTCAACAGTCGTCTGGATGAACTGCAGGCAGCTTTTTTGAACGTCAAGCTGCCGCACTTGAACGAGGAAAACCTACAACGAAAAGTGGTTGTCAACCGATATCTTTCGGGCATCCGCAATCCGAAAATCATTTTGCCGGTTTACAACGGCGGAAAGCATCACGTGTTCCACCTTTTTGTGATCCGGACCGAAAACCGTGACCGGCTGCAAAGTTATCTGAAGGAGAACGGAATCGAGACGCTGATCCATTATCCGCTGCCGCCCCACAAACAGAAAGCAATGCCGCAATGGAATAACCTGAATTTTCCTCTTACCGAAAAAATCCACAGTGAAGTGCTGAGCCTGCCTGTAAGCCCTGTGATGACTTTGGAGGAAGCCGATTTTATTGCCGATCTGGTAAATAAATATTGAATTGGAGAACAAAAGCACATACCGGCAGATCTTAAAAGCGACTTCAATTTTTGGAGGCGTGCAGGTTTTCAATGTGATCATTTCGGTGGTCAGGTCAAAATTAATCGCGGTTTTTATCGGGCCGGCGGGAATGGGAATCGCCGGTTTGCTGACTTCCACAATCAGTATTATCAGCGGTTTCAGCAGTCTGGGCATCGAGGTTTCGGCGGTGAAGCACATATCGGGTGCATATCGCGAGGGTAACCCCGATTCGGCGGCCGTTCCGGTTTCAATTGTCAGGCGGATCGCGCTTTATACCGGCATTGTCGGTGCGCTGCTGGCAATTGCGCTTTCGGCACAGCTCAGCCTGCTGACTTTCGGAGACCGATCGCATACGTTTTCATTTTTATGGCTGTCGGCGACTTTGTTGTTCAAGCAACTGACTGCCGCCGAATTGTCGGTCCTGCAAAGCCTGCGGAAATTGAAATGGCTTGCCAGGGTCAATTTTTACGGCAATCTCGCCGGGCTTTTGTTTGCGGCGCCGCTTTATTATTTATACGGAATCGACGCAATCGTTCCGGCCATTATAGCCGCATCTGTTTTTGCGATGGTTTTTTCATTCGTCTATGCGCGGAAAATCAAAATAAAGAAAGCCATCCCGGCAAGAAAGGATTTTCTGAAAGACAGCAAGGCGATCATGAAACTCGGCATCGTCATGACCTTCAGCAGCGTTTTGACGCTCGTCGCCTCGTGGCTGATCCAGATTTACGTCAGCCGGAATGGCGGCACGTCTGCCGTCGGGTTTTACAATGCCGGTTTTGCGTTGCTGAATTCTTATGTGGGCTTGCTGTTTACGGCTATGGCGACCGATTATTTCCCGAGGCTGTCGGCGCTGGTAAATGATGAAGCCAAAATGAAAACGGCCGTATTGGAACAATCGATCATCGGTGTTTTGATCATGACGCCGGTCGTTGCGGTTTTCCTGGCTTTTTCAAGCCAGATCATTGGAATATTGTTTACCAAAAGCTTTTACGCAATCCTGATGATGGTTTCGGTCGGGATGCTCGGCATGCTCTTCCGGATCGTGTCGTTTTCGATCGGCTATATGATTTTGGCCAAAGCCGACACCGGATTGTTTGTGAAAAATGCCATCGGTTTCAACCTGCTGTATTTCGTATCGGGAATCGCAGGCTATTACTTTTACGGGCTTACAGGTCTGGGAATTGCCTTTGTCGTGCATTATTTTTTCCATTTCGTCATACTGGCACTGATCGCCTATTTCAGATATAATTTTACATTTGACCGGGAATTTGCCTTTACTTATGCAGCCTGTATTATATTTGCAGCGGCTGCTTTTGGCTTTACTTTTATCGGGAACGACACAATGCGGATTGCCTTTTCTGAGGGAATGGCGCTTATTTCCATTACTTTTTCAATTTACCGCATCAACAGGAAAACTGATGTCATATCATTTTTCAGAGGGAAAAAACAACCATGATGAACACTGTTAAATCGGGATATCGCAAAATGTCGCATGCCGGAAGCCGGTTCAGGTTTTACGCCTCGGTCAACTGGATCAGGACTTTGTATTTTAATTTCAGCAAATTCCCATTTGCCACGGCGAAAAAATTGCCTGTGTATTTTTACGGAAGCGTCAGGATCAAAAGCATCGGGGGCGAAATCATTATCGACGCGCCGATCCGAAGAGCCATGATCGGGTTCGGGCAGCCTTACGAAATCATCACGTGTTCGAAACGTACGGCCGAGCTCTGTCTTGAAGGCAAAATGATTTTCAAAGGGCACGTCCAGTTCGGCATCGATTATTTCGTGCATGTCGCCAAAGGCGCAACACTCGAAATGGGCCATATGTCGTCGCTTGGGAACAATGGGAAAATCATCTGCTATGACTATATTGCTTTTGGAAACTACGCGCGTATCGGGTTTGAGTCGCAGGTGATGGATTCGAGCTTCCATCAAATGGTCGATACGCTGACCAACGAGAAACTGCCCATGACTGCTCCGGTTTTGATCGGGAATTATAATTATTTCGGGAACAGGATTTCGGTCATGCCAAGGACAGTCACGCCGGACTTTTGTACTGTCGCTTCAAATTCCGTATGCAATAAAGATTTTACTTCATACGGAGCGAACATCCTTATTGGCGGCATTCCGGCCAAGCTGCTGAAAAAAAATATTTCCAGGGATTGGCAGGGCGAAGCGGCCGATATGGAAAAATGGCTTATTATTGAATGAACACTCGGCACTTTAAGAAAACGGTAGGTTTTGTCCGTTATTTTTTCCACAGTGCAAGGTATTTCTCCGCCACGTTAATGTAATCGTGCTCTTTTTCTACAAAATCCCGTGCGCGTTTCCCGATGGCGGCGATTTCGTCCAGATCGTCGATCAAATGCGACAATTCCGAAACGATCGCATCGACATTTGGGAGCGCATTCACCGCGACGCGCTGCGTCAGTCCGTAATGTTGCATGAATTCGGTTTCGGCGCCCGTAAAAACCACTTTCCCCGCGGCCATCGCCTCGAGCGCGTTGTAACCCTGATCGTAAGCATTTACCTGATCGAGCAGGATATGCGCTGATTTATAAAGGCTGATGTATTCGTTATACGGCAGGCTTTCGACCGTGATGACTTTTATGCGGTCGCCGTATTTTTCCCCGATGACTTTAAGCGCTTCTTCAAAATACGCATTGCCTTTTTTATGGTAATTCCAACGATTGATCCCGTGAAAGATGACAATCTTATCCTTGATTTCCAACGGCGCGAAAGCGATTTTCTCAGTATTCACCGGATTTGCGACCATGCCGAGATATTTCCGCCGGCCCTCGAGTGCAATCGCATAATCGATATCGGTCGCAATCAGGCCTTCGACCAAAGGCAGGATTCTTTCATGATGTTTTTTGTATTCGGGTTTCAGATGGGGCAGAATGTGGCGGTATTCCCCGACCCGCGAATCATCGGCAAGGTAAGCGTCGAAAAGCGAATAGCGAAATTTTCCTGCCGCGACCGCATCCATAAAAACGAAATCGGTTCCCGAGGAAAGCGCGAATATTTTCCCGTTCTGTTTCGCGATCCGTTTCAAAAGATACCGCTCGAGCCAAAGCGAAGTCTGCACCGGCGTTTCGCTGATGAGCTGTACGATGTCGAACCCTTTGAGTTTCGGAAGCAGGAAAAAGCATCGGATACCGTATTCGAGCCCGGCAAAATCGTACCTGAATATCCGGTAAACAGCCTGGCGCAACAGGTTCAACATTCCTGATTTGCTCCATCGGGCATCGATGCTGAAATCGACTGGAAAATTCTTGAAGCCGTCGCCGTTGCCCACGATTACCGTCTCATGGCCGAGCTTTGTAAGCGCTTCCTTCAGCGAGTTGTGCAGCCTGCTGTATTCACCAACGAGTAAAATCCTCATGAATGACTATATTTGCTTCCGAAAGTAGCACTAAATATCCGATGTCCCAAAAACGGAACTATAAAATCTGCCTGATCGGCGAAAGCCTGGCCAACGGCGGTGCCGAAAAATCGATGGCGCTGCTTTCGCGGTTCTTCACATCGAAAGGGATCGAAACGCATTTGGTCATCGTCCTCGATCAGGTGGTTTACGACTTTTCGGGCGAGCTGCTCAATCTCGGGAAACTCAAAAACAAGTCGAACGGCTTTTTCAACAAACTGCGGCGTTTACTGGTTTTACGCAATTACCTGCGACGCAACCGCTTCGATTACATCATCGATTTCCGCATCCGGGTTTCGTTCGTGCAGGAATACCTGATCGCGAAATGGCTTTACGATGCGCCGGCGGTTTATACCGTACATAGTTCGATGACCGGTCTGTATTTTCCCGAGTCAAGAAAACAGGCTCAAAAAATCTATAAAGATGCTTTCGCAATCGTAACGGTTTCGGGCCAAATCGGCGAAATCGTCAACGAAAAATATGGCTTGCGCAATACCACTACGATCCACAACCCGATTGATATTGACGCGATAAGACAAGCAGCCGATGCATTCAAACCGATCGAAGACCGCTACATTCTCGCGGCGGGAAGGATGAAAGACAACGTCAAGCAATTCAACGAACTCGTTTCGGCTTTTGGTCAAACGTCCCTGCCGGCTAAGGGAATCAAACTGGTCATTTTGGGCGACGGACCGGACCGGAATATTTTGGAAAAAGGCATCGAAAATTCGGGGCTTTCAGATTCCGTGATCCTGAAAGGCCATGTCGAAAATCCGTATCCGTATATGAAAAACGCGCTGTTCTTTGTATTGTCGAGCAAACGGGAAGGTTTGCCAACCGTGATTCTTGAGAGTTTGGCCTGCGGCATTCCCGTAGTTTCGTTCGACTGCGTTTCGGGTCCGGCCGAGATGATTGCCGACCGCAAAAACGGATTGCTCGTAGCAGATCAAAATTTCGACAAGCTGGCCCATGCGATGGAATCGCTCGTTGCCGACGATGCGCTTTACCAAAATTGCCGGAACCATGCAGCCGCTTCCGCTCAAGCTTTTTCGCTCGAAAATATCGGGCGGCAATGGCTGGAATTCCTAAAAATTGACGTAAGTTAGCCGATATGAACATCGAAGTCATCGAAATCCCCAAAATCGTGGATTACCGCGGCAACATTGCCGTTATTGAAAGCGATACCGTGCCTTTCCAGATCAAACGGGTTTATTATTTGTTCGACATTCCGAGTACGGCGCGGCGTGGCGGGCATGCGCACCGCGACCAGATCGAGCTGCTGGTTTCGCTTTCGGGTAGTTTTGACGTCATCCTCAAAAACGGCCGTGAAACCCGCACGGTTACCTTGAACAAGCCCGACAAAGGATTGCTGATCAACAAGAACATCTGGCGCGAGCTCGAGAATTTCTCTTCGGGCGCGGTATGTCTCGTATTGGCTTCGGACGTGTTTTCGGAACCCGATTACATCCGCGATTTCGACGATTATCTTTCGATCGTCAATTCCTGAAAGTCGTCAGCCGGATTCCTTTTTTCAATAAGATTTTCTTGATTTTCCGCAGGATTTTGATCAGTCCCGCCGGGGCGTGCAGCAGGAATTTTTGGCTTGCCGTAAGGTTTTTCGCGTCGATTCCCGAGGTAAGTTGTTTCCATTTCGCCTCGTTTCCGGCAAGCCTGAAGTTGGCTGCGAGAAAATAGCGGTTGGCATCGAGATATTTCTTTAACGACGGATGTTTTGCGGCTTCGGCTTCATATTTATCGAAATCGGTCACGGTTTTGTTGCCGATCGAAGCTGTCGTGATCTGGTTTTCCGAATCCATCGTATAAACGGCGCAGGTCCGGTTGTAATACGCCAAAGAGAACTGCAGACCCGCGCGGATGTTGAAATCGGTATCCTCGCCGAAGGTGATCGTTTCATCAAAATAGCCGACGCTTTCAAAAACCGCTTTGCGGACCACGGCGCTGCCGTACCAAAAAATCGGTTGGTACAGGTTGGCCTTAAAAAAATCGGGGATAATATTCATTTCGCCTTCGCCGAGATCGATGTTTTTCTTCACCTTAAGTTCAACGCCCGGATATTTTTCGGTGTAGCCCGAAGCGAAAACTCCGGCATGCGGGAATCGCGAAATAAGCTCGCGCATCTTTTCCAGGAAAAAAGGTTTCCAGAGATCGTCGGCATCGACAAAAGCGATGAATTCAGCACTGGAGTTCCGGATTCCGGTGTTTCGTGCGGCCGAAAGCCCTTTGTTTTTTTCATGCGAAACGATCCGGATTCTATCGCTTGCAATTGATTTTACAACGTTCAGGCTTCCATCGGTCGAAGCGTCGTCCACAACAATAATCTCGAAATCCGTAAAGGTCTGCGAGAGCACGCTCCGGAGCGTTTCGCGGACGAACTTTTCCTTATTGTACAACGGAATGACAACGGAGAAAAACGGCATTTTTTTAATTTTCCCAAAAATACTTTATTTTCCTTTATTATATCGGAAAACCGTATTTTTGGCGCAATGTCAGACAAGCCGCTTCACATCATCAGTTTCGACAACCCGTATCCGCCCGTTTATGGCGGCGTGATCGATGTTTTTTACAAGCTCAAGGCGCTGCACCGGCTGGGTTACGATATTTACCTGCATTGTTTCGTCGATGCCGATATCGAACCTGCCGATGAACTCAAAGAGCTCGTCAAGGAAGTGTTTTTTTACCATCGCAACAAAAAGCAAAGCGCACATAAACTACTGTCGCGGTTTCCGTTCGCGGTTTATTCGCGGTACGACAAGGATTTGTATGCCAATGTAAAGCGCATCGAAGCGCCGGTGCTTTTCGAAGGCCAACAGACGACTTTTTTAGTCCGGCGGCACGATTTTCCCGACAGAAAGTTGGTGCTCAGGCTGCACAACCTTGAGGCGAACTATTTTCTCGGGCAGTCGCGGAGTGAAACGCATCCCGCAAAAAAGGCCGCTTATTTTTCGGAATATCTGAAATACAAAGCCTATACGAAAGACCTCGCGAAATTCGACGCCGTGTTTGCGCTCTCGCATGCCGAAAATGATTTTGTCCAAAAGCGCTTCGGCAACAGCAGTTATGTTCCGGTTTTTCACGGGAACGAAACCGTGGCGCCGCTTTCCGGATTCGGGAAATACGCCTTTTACCACGGTGACCTTCGCCTGGCCGACAATCTGCGTGCGGTTAAATTCCTGATCGGCGTTTTCAGAAAAATCCCGGATTACAATCTCGTCATCGCATCGGGCTGCAACGCCGCGCTGGTCAAAAGGCTGATTGGGAAAACCGAAAACATCTCGTATGAGAAAATTGAAAACCAGCATCGCCTGACACAATTGCTTGGCGATGCGCACATCAACGTCATGCTGTCGTTCCAGGAATCGGGGACGAAACTCAAATTGGTGAATGCCTTGTACAAAAGCCGTTTTTGTGTGATCAACGGCAATATGGTCGACGACAAAGAGCTCAGGGATTTATGTACGATGGCGGAAACCGAAGCCGAATTCATCGATGCGGTCAACATTCTCAAAGACCAGCCGTATGGCGATGCGCAGAAGCGGCAGGAAGTGCTCAGCCAAATTCTTGACGATCTTGATAATGCCCGGAAAATCCAGGCTGTGCTCGAAAGTCAGCCGAAAATTCCGTAGCATTTGACCCGAGGCCCAGCCGAACAGACCGAAGGTAAATTAAAAGGAGAGCAGCCGGTGGCTGTCAGGTATATTAGATTTATCTAATAATCTATCTGAAAATCCCGTAGCGTAAAACGCACCAAATGGCGTGAAAACCGTCTTTCCAGTTGATTTTTTTTCCCTCTTCATACGTTCGTCCATAATAGGAAATCCCGACTTCGTAAATCCGTACTTTTTTGATCTTGGCGATTTTGGACGTGACTTCAGGCTCGAAACCGAAACGTTTTTCCTTCAAATCCAGCGACTGCAGCATTTTGGTGTCGAACATTTTGTAGCACGTTTCCATATCGGTCAGGTTCAGGTTGGTGAACATGTTTGACAGGCTTGTCAAAAAACGATTCCCGATGGTGTGCCAATAAAACAGCACGCGGTGCGCATTGCCGCCCATAAATCGCGAACCGTAAACGACGTCGGCAAAACCGTCGAGTACCGGTTGCAGCAGGATTTTGTATTCCTGCGGATCGTATTCGAGATCGGCGTCCTGAACGATCGTGTATTCGCCCGTCGCCTTTGCGATTCCGGTGTGCAGCGCGGCACCTTTTCCTTTATTGATGTCGTGTTCTAGAAAAATAATAGGGAAATCCGGGTTTTCGGCAATGTAGCTTCTGATCGCCGCAGCAGTCTGATCGGTCGAGCAGTCGTTGACGATAACGACCTCCTTTCGGATATTTTGCGGAAGCGAGGCATTTTTGACTTTGTCCAGCAACAGATGAACGGTTTCGCCTTCGTTATAAACAGGGATGATAATGGAAAGTGTGTGCATTCGGCCGGTTTTAATCGCATCACAAAGCTACATTTCTAATTTGGAACTGCAATTATTTGGCTATTTTTGTTCAAATCCGAAAGACAAATCAAGAACATGGCATTTCCCTTCAGCCGATACCGGTTTCATCTGTTGCTGATTTTCGCAGGTTTTTTATGGTTGGCGCTTTTTGGCTGGCTGACGCAAATCGGCAATCAGGGAATCGTTTATGCCGATTCGACGAACTATCTTGAATCCGCAAAGGAATTGTACTTTCATTTTCGACTCCATTCGTATCGTCCGTCGCTGATGGCCGCGATTACCGGCCTACCGTATCTTTTCGGGTTTGGCGATGCGGCGGTTTATACGTTCGGCTTTTATCTGAATGTTGTGTGCTGGATGGGTTCGGGACTGGTTTTGTTTGGATTGCTGAAAGGCTTTGTCTCCGAAAAAAGGGCTTTCATTTTCGCGCTTTCGTATTTTTTCCTTTTCGGCGCTGCGGCCTGCGTCTTCCATCTGCTGACCGAAAGCCTTTACGTGTTTTTGACTCTTTCGGCGTTTTATTTCCTGGCGAAATATTACCGCACGAAGATTTTCGGATGGCTTTCGCTGTCGCTGTCGGTTTTTGTGTTGTCGGTTCTGGTCAAGCCCGGCGCTTTGTTGATTGCAATTGTATTTTCGGTGTTCTTCATCCGTGAAATCATCGGCAATTTCCGCTCGAAGGCAATCGGGTTCTATGGCGCAAGCGTACTTTTGGTTCTGATGCATTGTGCCGCCATGAAATCGCAATTCGGGAATTTCACGGTCAGTTACATCGATGCGGTGACCTATTACAATTACCTCGGAAGCCGCGCCGAAAGCCTTTCGTCGGGAAAACCGTACAGCCAGGAAAACAACCCGCGCAGCGGCGTCATGCACCTGATCCCGGTTTCCGCGCAGAAAGCGATTGCTGCCGACGATCTGAAAACTCAGATGATGAGCAATGGAAATAATTTGCTCAAAGCATTTTTCATCGATGTGGCCGACAATGCCAAATCGGGCTCGACGGCGCTGATGGATTGCACCAATGTCAAAAATCGTCCAGTATTTGCGGGCGGCGTTTTCTTCTGGATTTCGAAATGGCAGAACCGGATTTTGTCAGTTGCAGGATTGCTTTTGGCCGGTTATTGCCTGTTTAGGTACAAATCGAAACCGCTTTTTGCGCTGATGGGCTTTTATGTGCTTTCAGTTATTTTCCTCTTCGGGATTTCCTGTTGCCAGGGCGACCGTTTCCATCTCGTTGTTTTCCCTTTCGTGCTGTTTCTTATGGCCGTTTCGATCAACCAAAAAAAGCTGGCATGATTCCAAACCGCAGATACGAATTTTGTTTATTTCTTTTGGCCTGCGTATGGGCGGTTTTCGTTTCGTTTGCGATCCAGCTCAAACCGGGGCTGTCCTTCGTCGGCGACGACCCGAGTTATCTTCTGGCGGCAAAAAGGTTGTATCTCGAAGCCACGCTCGACGACGGCCGGCCGCTCGGCATCGCGGCGATTTTCGGGCTGCCGTTTCTGTTCGGCGCTTCGTCAAAAGCTGCGATCGTTTGGGGAATCGGCGTGAATTTTTGCTGTTGGTTTGTATCGGTGCTGTTGGTTTTCAGGATTTTGTCGGGGCGCATCGGAAAGAAAAAAGCATTTTGGGTTTCGGCGGCTTTTTTATCCTGCATCGGAAATCTGGCCGTCGCGTTCAACCTGTTGTCCGAGCCGGTTTACATCGCCTTGATTTTGTCGGCCATTTATTTCCTGCATCGGTATCAGCTTGAAAATAGAACACGGTTCCTGTCTTTCGCTTTGGCTATTTTACTTTTTGCCGCGCTCGTCAAGCCTGTCGCGTTGGGATTGGCTTTTCTTGTGGCAATCCTGCATTTCAGGGATTTGAAGCCGCTTGTGAAACACGGAAGTTCGATATCGGTTTGCCTGTCGGCGCTGCTGATTTGCATCCAGTTATACGGCATGAAAAAGAAATACGGCGATTATACGATCAGCTACATCGACACGATCACGTATTACAATTATCTTGGCGGAAAGGCCGACTGCCTGCGCAAAAACATCGAATTCATACCCGGCGAGAATGCGCGCGCGAAATATTTCAACCGGTTTACGAGCCACGGGCAAAAACGTTTGGTGAAAGAAGATTTCAAGGAGCAGCTTACGAACAATTCCGGGAATCTTGCGAAAGCGTATGCGTATTGCCTGTACTCGAATTCGTCGAAAGGAAGTTTTATCGTCAGCGAATGCGCGAATAAAAACCACACGGTCTATTTCGATGCTTTCCATTTCATCTTCAAGGCGATATCGAAACTGCAGAACATTTTTTTGACGATTTCCGGTGTGCTGTTTTCGTTCTATTGCTGGCTTCGATGGAAAAAAACGAGCTCGTTCCAACGGCTTTTATCGGCTTTCGTGCTGTACATTTTTTTCGTTTCGGCGGTTTCGTGCTTCCAATGCGACCGTTTCCACATCGTATTTTTCCCGCTGGTTTTCATCCTGCTCGCCGATTTTTGGGCCAATAAAAAAGCGGGACAATCGCCCGCCTGATTTTATATTTATCGGAATTTACACCGTCCGCTGCACGACTTCAAACAGCGACTGATTTTCGAGCTTCAACGTCTTTGAAGGAAACTTCATAATCAGCGCGTAATCGTGCGTCGCCATCAAAATCGTCTTGCCGTTCGCGTTGATTTTCCGCAATACTTCCATGACTTCGACGCTGGTTTGCGGATCGAGGTTTCCCGTTGGCTCATCGGCTAAAATCAATTCCGGATCGTTGAGCAAGGCTCGCGCGATCGCAACGCGCTGCTGTTCGCCGCCGGAAAGCTGGTGTGGCATTTTTTTCGAGATCGAGCGCAGGTCGACTTTTTCCAGAACCTCATTGATCTTGTCTTCCATTTCCTTTTCGTTGGTCCAATTCGTGGCTTTCAAAACGAAAAGCATGTTTTCGTGAACCGAACGGTCGGGCAGGAGCTTGAAATCCTGGAACACGATCCCGATTTTCCTGCGCAGGAACGGAATGTCGCTTTCCCTGAGTTTCGCCAAGTCGTAGTCGACGATGCTCGCCTGGCCTTCGCGCAGCGGCAAATCGGCGTAAAGCGTCTTCATGAAGCTGCTTTTCCCCGAACCGGTTTTCCCGATAATGTACAGGAATTCGCCGTTGTGTACCTCGAGGTTGATGTTGCTCAGAATCGCGCGGTTGTCCTGAAAAATATTGACGTTGCTTAAGGAAAGTACGGTCTGTGACATGATGGATTTCGTTTGTGCGGTAAAAGTAGCGAGTTCGGCTCCGATTTCAAAATTTAATTTAGGTGTTCGTGGCTAGACGTTAGCGGCAAGATGTTTTTCAAAGGATTGAATGATGTCTTCGAATTGAAGTTTGGATTTTTCCAAAGTAGTAACGGATGACTTATCTAGCCACTAGCCGCTAGTCCCTAAATGTTAAAAAACCTGTTTATAATAAAAGCCCGAAACGCGCCGTTATCCCATAGACAAGCGATACCTTTGAAATTCTTAAATCGTAGCCAAAATGTATAAAATATCCAGACTGTCCTTACTGTCGTTTTTTGCGGGAATTGCACTAGCCTCCGCGCAGAAATCGGAAATATATTCTCCCGAAACCGAAGATTTCAACCGCGCGCTTTATCTCTACAACAACAGCCAGTACCAATCGGCGCAAATTCTTTTCGACAAGGTCAAATCGGATACGAAAAACATCGACGTCCAGGCCGATTGTGCCTATTACAGCGCGAATTGCGCGATCCGGCTCGATCAGGCCGGCGCCGATACCGCGATGGAGAATTTTGTCGCCGATTACCCGACGAGTTCTAAGCAAAATCAAGCCTATATCGAAGTCGCGCATTACTATTTTGAGCAAGGACGTTATCCGCAGGCTTTGGAATGGTTCGACAAGGTCGACGAAAACTCGCTGACGCAGGACGAAACCGACAAGTTCAACTTCCAGAAGGGTTACGCGTATTTCACTGCCAAGAACAAAAAAGAAGCGACGAAGTATTTCAACACGGTCATCAATTCGCCCGAATACGGCTCGCAGGCCAAGTATTATCTGGGCTACATGGCCTACGAATCCGACGATTACAAGACTGCGACCAAGCAGTTCGAGCAGATTGAAGACCAGGATAAATACAAGGAAAAAATGTCGTATTTCCAGGCCGACATGAATTTCAAGCTCGGCAAATTCGACAAGGCGATCGAGCTCGGGAAAGCTGCGATGGCCAAATCGAGCGCGCTCGAGAAATCGGAATTGAACAAAATCATCGGCGAAAGCCTTTTCAACTTAGGAAAATACGCCGAGGCAATCCCGTATTTAAAGGAATACAAAGGCAAGAAAGGCAAGTGGAACAACACCGATTACTACCAATTGGGTTACGCGTATTACAAGCAAAACGATTTTGAAAACGCGATCGCGCAGTTTAATAAAATCATCGGCGGAAACGATTCGGTTGCGCAGAACGCCTACTATCATCTGGGCGAAAGCTATCTGAAAACCGACCGCAAGCAGCAGGCATTGAATGCGTTCAAAAATGCTTCGGAAATGAATTTCGACGTGAAAATTCAGGAAGATGCGGCGCTGAATTATGCGAAACTGAGCTACGAGATCGGAAACTCGTATCAGCCGGTTCCCGACGTGCTCGCGGCTTTCGTTGACAAATACCCGAACAATCCTGCCAAAGCGGAAGTTGAAGGCTTGCTGATCGATTCGTACATCACCGCGAAGAACTATCAGGGCGCGCTCGATCTGCTCGAAAAGAACAAAAGCGCGAACCGCGAAGCCTATCAGAAAGTCACGTTTTATCGCGGACTCGAACTCAATACCGACGGCAATTACCAGCAGGCGCTTTCGATGTTCAAAAAATCGATTGCCGAACCGCGCAACGCGAAATTCACGGCGCGCGCGACGTTCTGGAAAGCCGAAACCGAATACACGCTCGACGATTTCAGCAGCTCGCTGGCCGATTTCAAGGATTTTGCAGGTTCAGCCGAGGCGAAGAATACGCCGGAATACAAAAACATCAGCTACAACATCGCTTACGATTACTTCAAATTGAAGCAGTATGACGAGGCCGGAAACGAATTCCAAAAATATATCGACACTGCAAAGCCCGATCAGGTCCGTTTGCACGACGCTTACCTGCGATTGGCCGACTGCCGTTTCGTGACCGCGAAATACTGGCCGGCGATGGAAGCCTACAACAAAGTCGTCGAAATGAAATCGGTCGATGCCGATTATGCAGCGTTCCAGAAAGCGATCAGCTACGGGTTCGTGAACCGCAACGCGAGCAAGATCGACGATTTGAACAAGTTTATCGCGGCCTACCCGAAATCGAGCTACCGCGACGACGCGCTGTTTGAGCTCGGGAATACTTATGTTACTGAAAACAAGCCCGATCTTGCAATTTCAACTTACGACAAGCTCATCGCCGAAGGCAAGAACGGTTCGTATGCGTCGAAAGCCATTTTGCGCCAGGGACTGATTTATTACAACGGCGAGAAAGACCAGCTGGCGATCGCGAAATTCAAGAAAGTCGCCGCCGAATATCCGAGAACGCCCGAAGCGCTCGAAGCCGTTTCGACCGCGCGTTTGATTTATGTCGATAACGGCCATGTCGATGAATATGCAGCGTGGGTCAAAACGCTCGATTTCGTTGAGGTTTCCGATGCCGATCTGGATAACGATACGTATGCTTCTGCCGAAAAACAATATTTGCAGAACAATACGAAACAGGCGATTTCGCAGCTTTCGGGATATGTATCGAAATTTCCGAACGGCATCCATTCGCTCAAAGCCAATTTCTACCTCGCGCAATCGCTGTTCGCCGACGGACAGCAGGACAAGGCCGTGACCAGTTATGAAAATGTGGTTTCAAAACCGCGCAACGAATTTACCGAACAATCGCTGGCGCGGCTCGCCGAGATTTACCTCAAAGGCGACAATGCCGCGAAAACGACCGCCGTTTTGAAAAGGCTGGAAACCGAGGCCGATTATCCGCAGAACGTCACTTTCGCGCAGGCCAACCTGATGAAAACCTATTACGAGCAGAAGGATTACACGAATGCCGTGACCTATGCCGAAAAAGTGCTCGCGAACCCGAAAATGGACGACAAGGTACGGTCGGATGCGCAGATCATCGTTGCGCGTTCGGCGATCCAGACCGGCGACGAGGCGAAAGCGCGTACGGCGTATGCCAAACTGCTGACCATCGCAACGGGCGAACTGGCGGCGGAAGCCTTGTATTATGACGCGTACTTTAAAAACAAGGACGGAAAATACGAAGCCTCAAACACGGCCGTCCAAAAGCTCACCAAGAATTATTCGGGATATAAATTCTTCGGCGCGAAAGGGCTGATCGTCATGGCCAAAAACTTCTACGCGCTCAAGGATAGTTTCCAGGCGACGTACATCCTCGACAGCGTAATCAAGAATTTCACCGCATATCCGGATGTCGTGACCGAAGCGCAAACCGAGCTTGACCAAATCAAGGGTGAGGAATCGAAAACGAATTCATCAATCCAAAACTAGAAAAAGTTGCTAGTGGCCAGTTGTTAGTCGCTAGAAAAGTGCTAGTAGCTAGTTGTTGGTTACTAGATAAGAATAATGAAAATTTAAATACTGAACGATAAAGCATAAGGCAAGAAAAACATCCAGCCGCTAGCCGCACCCGAGGCGCAGCCAAACGGTATTGAGCTTAGCGAAATAAAAAAACTAGCCACTACAATGAAATACAAAATCCACTATACAGCCCTGATCCTCATTTTCGCAACAACCGCTTTCGCACAAGTAAAGAACGAAAACATCGGCACCGAAGTCGTCAACGTCGTCAAGCCGTATACCCCGACGATTTCCGATGCCTTCAAAGTCAAGGAAACGCCTGCGCTCGAAGACGAGGACAATTCCAAAAAAGCCGAAATCAAGTACAATATTTTTTCATTCCCCGTCGCATCGACCTTTACGCCGTCCAAAGGCCGCGCGGCCAATGTCGACAAGACGCCGCAGGAAAAGCTTTTCAAGAATTTCGCGACGCTCGGGCTGGGGAATTACGGCACGATCAACGCCGAATTGTTCGTGACCGAAAACGTCGGCGATAATGGCTATATCGGCGGAATGTTCCGTCATCTTTCCTCGGCCGGCGGCATCAAAGGAGCGGAACTCGAAGACGGTTTCAACAACAGTTCGATCGACCTGACCTACGGGACGAAAACGCAAACCCTGTCCTGGAACCTCGACGCGGGTTACCAGAACCAAGGCTACAACTGGTACGGACTGCCGGAGGATTTCGGCATTGCGCTGACGCCCGAAGACCGCCGGGCGCTGATCAATACCATCGATCCGAAGCATACTTATCACAACGCTTACGTGGGCTCGAAACTGTCGTTCAACGAAAGTATCCTCGATGAAGTCGGCGTGAAATACGATCGTTTCTGGGATTCGTACGAAGCCGCCGAAAACCGCTTTTTCGCTAAGCCGAAAATCAGTTTCGAGATCAACAACACTAAAATCAAGACCGAATTCATCGTCGATTACGTCGGTGGCGAATTCAACGAATTGTCCGGCGATACGCCGCTCAAATACGGCTTTACGAACTTCGGCGTACATCCGAGCTTCACGGTCCACAAAGACGATTGGTCTGTCGATTTGGGCGCGGCGGCCTTTTACAGCATGGATACCGAAAACAGCGACAGCAAATTCTTCATTTACCCGGAAGTCAACGCGTCGTACAAAGTCGTCGGCGATCTGATGATTTTCTATGCCGGCGCCGAAGGCACGCTCGAACAAAACTCCTATCGCGACTTCACCAACGACAATCCGTTCGTCGCGCCGATCCTGGGCATCGCCCCAACCGACCGGCAGTACGATATTTTTGCAGGACTCAAAGGCAAACTGGCCAACGCTGTAAGCTACAACGTCCGCGGTTCGGTGGTCAACGAAAGCGGCAAGGCGCTGTTCAAGGCCAACGATTATTACAATTCTTCAAGCGGGAATTTCGATTACGGCAACTCGTTCGGCGTCGTCTATGACGATGTGCGCACGATCAGTATTTTCGGCGAGCTCAAGGCCGATTTCTCGAAAAACGTTTCCTTCGGGATCAACGGCACGTTCAACAGCTATACGACCGAAACCGAGGCGGAAGCCTGGAATCTTCCTGTCATGAAGCTCTCGTCGTCGCTCGATGTCAACATCACCAAAAAATGGTACGCCGGCGCGCAGGTATTTTTCGTCGGCCAGCGCAAGGACGCGCAGGTCAATCTCGACAATGTGCTCGTCGAAAACGACGGCATCAAGACGCTGAAAAGCTATTTCGACGCCAATGCGCACATCGGTTACAAACACAACGAACGGCTGACCGGTTTTCTGAAATTCAACAACATCGCCAACCAGATGTACGAAAAATGGCTCAACTATCCGGTGCAGGGCATCCAGGTGATTCTGGGCGCGAGCTACAAGTTTGATTTTTAAAAAGTTGAATTTGGGCGTTGCCTCCGGCCGCGTTTTCCGCCGTACACGGTACGTTGCTCCAACCGCTAACGCGCTTACCCGATGACTTTCAAACAAAAAATACACGCGCATTACCTGCAGCTCGTCCAGGACCGGATCGACGTTTTTCGCGACCGGATTGCGGCGCTCACCGAAGATTCGCAAAACGACGCGAAAGGCTCGGCCGGCGACAAGCACGAAACCGCGCTCTCGATGATGCACATCGAACAGGAAAAACTCAATCACAAATTAAAGGAATGCCTCGACTTTAAAGCGGTGCTCGATAGGATCGACCCGGAATCGGTTTCCGTCAGGATTGCATTGGGGAGTTTGGTGAAAGCCAATGAAACGCTGCTGTTCCTGTCGGCCGCGCTGCCGAAAGTCAATGTTGAAGGTAAAAACATCATCGCGCTTTCGCCGCAATCGCCGCTCGGCAGTAAATTGATGGGAAAAGAATCGGGATTTTCATTCGAAATCAACGGCAGTCCATACGTCGTGGGCTCGATCTGCTGAGCAGCCGGATTTACACTTGACAAATTTTATCGGCGGTTTTTACAATTAAAATTACAATTAAGCCAATTATTGTGTTTTATGGTTTTAAATCGTAACTTATGATTGCTATTCAATTTCATAATCGAACCTGTTCATACATCTTTGTTTATCGATTAAAACGATGTGAGTTTAGTTATCGTATACCGGCCATTATCGGAAAGGGAAGTGGAATATGCCGATCAGTGTCAGGATCATGGCCGTTATCAAAATCAAATATTTCGTTTAAAAATAAGGTTGTTGTTTAGTTTGTTTGTATTTTTGAAAAGCGTTGGATTGGTTGTCCAGCGCTTCTTTTTTTATGTCAATGACGCTCGACTTTAAAATCTTTGAAATGCCGCTGCGGCATCCGTTTACCATTTCCCGGTATACGGTCAATATCCAGAAAACCATGATCGCCCGCATTTCCGACGGCGAAATCTCGGGCTACGGCGAAGCGACGGTTAATCCGTATTACCATTCCACCGTTGAAAAGCTTTCAGGCAGTATTGCCAGGGTAAAACCGCTGGTCGATGCGATTCAGGAAATGGTCCATCCCGCAGATTTCTGGAACGTTATCGAACCGCATCTCAGGGACGATTATTTTGCGCTCTGCGCGATCGATATCGCCTACTGGGATTATTTCTCAAGAAAAGCGAAAAAGCCGCTCAGGGATTATTTTCTCGGCTCGGGGCAAACGCCATTGACTTCGTATACGATCGGAATCGACACGATCGAGGTCATGAAGCAGAAAATCATCGAAATGCCCTGGCCGGTCTATAAGATCAAGCTCGGGCGCGGACACGACATCGAAATCGTCGAATCGCTGCGCAAAATCACCGATTCCGTTTTCCGTATCGATGCGAATTGCGCCTGGACCGCAGATCAGGCCATCGCCAATTCCAAAATCCTCAAAGACCTGAACGTCGAGTTCATCGAGCAGCCGCTTGCCGCCGAAGATATTGAAGGCATGAAAAAGGTGAAATCCGAATCGTTTTTGCCGGTCATCGCCGACGAAAGCTGCCAGCGACTGGAAGATGTTTTATCATGTAAAGGACTTTTTCACGGCATCAACATCAAGCTGATGAAATGCGGCGGAATTACGCCTGCGCTGCGCATGATCGGCGAGGCGCGCGAAGATAATATGCTTGTCATGGCCGGCTGTATGACCGAATCGTCGGTCGGGATTTCGGCGCTGGTGCAGATTGCGCCTTTGCTGGATTACATCGACTCCGACGGCGCGCTTCTTTTGGCCGGCGATATTGCCGACGGCGTGCGGTTCGATTGCGGTAAAATCGTCTATGAAAACGACTTCGGAACGGGCGCGAAAATGCATTCGTTTTAATCAACATTTTGTTAATAACTTCACGTCTAAAACCCTTGTTTTAACTAGAAAATCCTTGCCGTTTATTTATATTTGCCTGTTGTAGAAAAAATGACATTTTAGAGAACAAATTTTATATGAGCGAAGAAGGCAAAAAACAGTATTCGGCAGACAGTATTCAGGCACTCGAAGGAATGGAGCACGTAAGGATGCGTCCTTCGATGTACATCGGCGACGTTGGCGTACGCGGGTTGCATCACCTGGTTTACGAGGTCGTCGACAACTCGATCGACGAAGCGATGGGCGGCCACTGCGACACGATTTCGGTCACGATCAATGAAGACAATTCGGTTACGGTAGAAGACAACGGCCGCGGTATTCCGGTCGATATCCATAAAAAAGAAGGCGTTTCGGCGCTCGAGGTCGTCATGACGAAGATCGGGGCCGGCGGTAAATTCGACAAGGATTCCTATAAGGTTTCGGGCGGTTTGCACGGTGTCGGGGTTTCGGTCGTGAACGCGCTGTCGAAGCACATGAAATCGACGGTTTTCCGCGAAGGCAAAGTCTACGAGCAGGAATACGAGCGAGGGAAGTCGCTTTATCCCGTAAAACAGGTCGGTGAAACCGACAAGCGCGGAACGACGCAAACGTTTTGGCCCGACGACCAGATTTTTACCCAAACCACCGAATTCAGTTACGACACGCTTTCGGCGCGTATGCGCGAATTGTCTTTCCTGAACAAAGGTATTACGATTAACTTTACCGATAAAAGAGAACTGGACAAGGACGGAAACCCGGTTTCGGAAGTTTTTTATTCCGATCAGGGATTGAAGGAATACGTCCGTTATCTCGACGGCAATCGCGAGCCGATCATTTCGCACGTCATTTCGATGGAGCACGAAAAAGGCGAGGTTCCGGTAGAAGTCGCGCTGATCTACAATTCGAGCTATTCCGAAAATATTTTCTCCTACGTCAACAACATCAACACGCACGAAGGCGGAACGCATTTGCAGGGTTTCCGCGCCGGCTTGACGCGTACGCTGAAGAAATACGCCGACGCTTCGGGCTTGCTCGACAAGCTGAAGTTCGAGATTACCGGCGACGATTTCCGCGAAGGATTGACAGCGATCATTTCGGTGAAAGTCGCAGAGCCGCAGTTCGAAGGCCAGACCAAAACAAAACTTGGAAACAGGGAGGTCGTTTCCCCGGTTTCGCAGGCGGTGGGCGAGATGCTCGAAAATTACCTTGAGGAAAACCCGAACGATGCGAAAATCATCGTCCAGAAAGTCATACTGGCCGCACAGGCGCGCCACGCCGCGAAAAAAGCGCGCGAAATGGTCCAGCGCAAAACCGTTATGGGCGGCGGCGGATTGCCGGGGAAACTGTCGGATTGTTCCGAACAGGATCCGGCAAAATGCGAAGTCTACCTTGTCGAGGGCGACTCGGCGGGCGGAACGGCCAAACAAGGCCGCGACCGGGCGTTCCAGGCGATTCTGCCGTTGCGCGGTAAGATTTTGAACGTCGAGAAGGCGATGCACCACAAAGTTTTCGAAAACGAGGAAATCCGCAACATCTTTACGGCTTTGGGCGTCACGATCGGTACTGCCGAAGACTCGAAAGCGCTGAACCTCGAAAAACTCCGTTACCACAAAATCATCATTATGTGTGATGCCGACGTTGACGGAAGCCACATTTCGACACTGATCCTGACGTTCTTCTTCCGATTCATGAAAGAGCTCATCGAAGAAGGCCACGTATACATCGCGGCGCCGCCGTTGTACCAGGTCAAAAAAGGCAACAAGAAAGAATACGCATGGAACGACGTGCAGCGCGACCAGGCCAACGAACGCATGGGCGGAAGCGCCTCGATCCAGCGGTATAAAGGTTTGGGCGAGATGAACGCCGAGCAGTTGTGGGAAACCACGATGGACCCGAATTTCAGGACGTTGCGCCAGGTGAACATCGATTCCTTGGCCGAAGCCGACCGCGTGTTTTCGATGCTGATGGGCGACGAAGTTCCGCCAAGGCGCGAATTTATTGAGAAAAATGCGGTATATGCGAATATCGATGCGTAATCGGGTTTCCGTGCCGCGCACAATGAAAGTTTGCGTTAGGGATTGGAGCAAGCTACCATGTAGCGCGTAAAGCCCGGCCCGCAGGGAAACGCCATAAAAAATAACATAAACCAACATACAATGAAAGTTACTGTAGTAGGCGCCGGAAACGTGGGCGCAACCTGTGCAGATGTCATGGCATACCGCGGAATCGCAAGCGAAATCGTACTGCTCGACATCAAGGAAGGTTTTGCCGAAGGAAAGGCGATGGATATTTCGCAATGTACAGCAAACACAGGATTCAATACGCGCGTTTCGGGCGTGACAAACGATTATTCGAAAACCGCGAATTCAGATGTCGTGGTCATTACTTCCGGAATTCCGAGAAAGCCGGGCATGACGCGCGAGGAATTGATCGGGATCAATGCCGGAATCGTCAAAGGCGTGGCCGAAAACCTTTTGAAACATTCGCCGAATGCGATTATGGTAGTCGTCTCGAATCCGATGGATACGATGACGTATCTGGCTTTGAAAGCGACCGGTCTTCCGAAAAACCGAATCATCGGAATGGGCGGCGCACTCGACAGCTCGCGTTTCAAATATTACCTTTCCAAAGCTTTGAACAAGCCGATCAACGACGTTTCGGCGATGGTCATTGGCGGGCACGGCGATACGACGATGATTCCGCTGACACGGCTGGCTTCTTATAATGGTATTCCGGTTTCGGAATTTTTGTCGCAGGAAAAACTGGATAAAGTTGCGGCCGACACGATGGTTGGAGGAGCGACATTGACCGGACTTCTGGGAACTTCGGCATGGTATGCGCCGGGCGCTTCGGTGGCGTATCTCGTGGATTCGATACTGAACGACCAGAAAAAGATGATTGCCTGCTCGGTGATGCTCGAAGGCGAATACGGCCTGAGCGACATTTGCATCGGCGTACCTTGTATTATAGGTAAGAACGGGATTGAGGAAATCCTGACGATCAACCTCAATGACAATGAAAAAGGATTATTGGCCAAAAGCGCCGATGCGGTCCGTGCGATGAACGGCGATTTGAAATCGGTTTTGGCGTAACCAATCGATAAGATCAGTAAGAAGACTGCCATTACGGCGGTCTTTTTTTTGAAAACCCGTTAAAAGTTTTGAAAACTTATAAGATTAATCCATAAAATAAATTGGTTAATCTTTTCCATAATTATATATTTGCACGTTTCAAAAAAAATGTGATATTGCGGCGCGGGATGTTTTAAAATCACAAAAAAGATAACCGCCTGATTCCAAGAAATTTAAAACACTGAACAAAACAGAGAATAATTAATTTTTAGTAATAATGCAGAATAGAGGACTAGTTAAATTTTTCGCAATTTTATTTGCATTGGTAAGTATTTACCAACTTTCTTTCACGTTCGTCGCCCACAATGTGGAAAGCGATGCCAAAGCTTACGCCAAAGGCGATTCGCAGAAAGAACTGAAATACCTGGATTCAATCGGTAAAATAGAAGTCCTGAACATGGGCTTTACGAAGTTTACCTACAACGAGGTCCGGGACAAGAAAATCAACAAAGGACTTGACCTGGAAGGCGGAATCAACGTCCAGCTCCAGATTTCTGTAAAAGACATCCTGAAAGGATTGGCCAACAACACCAAAAATCCGGTTTTCAACCAGGCTTTGGACAACGCGACCAAAAACAAGCAGGGCAACCAGGATTACCTCGATGCGTTCTTCAATGAATTCGACCAGATTGCGAACGGCACCAAACTCGCTTCGCCTGAAATTTTTGCCAACAAAAACCTGGGTGACGAGATCAATTTCAAAATGAGCGACGACGATGTCAAGAAAGTGATCCGCAAAAAGGTGGACGAATCGATCACATCGGCTTTCGAAGTATTGAACAAGCGTATCGACAAGTTCGGCGTAGTCCAGCCGAACATCCAGCGATTGGGACAGTCGGGAAGAATCCTCGTGGAACTTCCGGGCGCGAAAGACGTAGACCGGATCAAGAAGTTGTTGTCGGGCACGGCACAGCTCGAATTCTGGGAAACCTACAAACTCGAGGAAATGCAAAGTTTCCTGATGACGGCCAACGAAACGCTCAAAGCGACTGAAAAAGCCGCCGCCGCCGCTCCGGTCGATACTACAAAAGCAAAAGAAAGCGCGAAATCTGCGGAAATCTCCAAATTGCTCGGCGCCGATAAAACCGATACAACAGCGACTGCCGCGACCAAAAAAGGCGATAACCCGTTGCTCGAGAAATTCATCTCGATCGGAGGCGGACCAGTGTTGGCGATCGTAGCCCCGAAAGATACGGCTGTGATTGACGGTTACCTGAAAAGGCCGAACATCCGCGGGTTATTGCCTGCCGATAAGCGCTATGCGAAGTTCGTCTGGGGCAAGCCGGTCGTGAAAAAAGATGAAAAGGGCAAAGAAACCGAAACCGTCGAATTGTATGCGCTCAAAGGCGACCGCAACGGTCAGGCTGCGATGGGCGGCGGTGTCGTGACCGATGCCCGCGATTCGTTTGACCAGTTGGGCAAACCGTCCGTGACGATGCAGATGAACGCTGCCGGCGCGCGCGATTGGGAAGCGCTTACCGGAAAAGCATATACGACTAAAGGATATATTGCCATCGTCCTCGACGACATCGTATATTCCGCTCCGGGTGTTTCTACGGGTGCGATTTCAGGCGGAAGATCCGAGATTTCAGGGGTTTTCGACGTGACTGAAACCAAAGACTTGGCGAACGTGCTCCGCGCGGGTAAACTGCCTGCCGCAGCCGAAATCGTACAGTCGGAAGTAGTAGGTCCGTCATTGGGGCAGGAAGCGATCGACAACGGTACGACTTCGGCAATCGCCGGATTGTTGATCGTCGCCTTGTGGATGATCGTATATTACGGCAAAGCCGGTTGGTATGCGAACCTTGCTTTGCTTGTCAACTTATTGTTCCTTTTCG
>JBEHYS010000004.1:0-187573 GCA_048498055.1 Bacteroidota bacterium | reverse complement strand
CATTCGCCCGTATCCCAACTGGTGGAAGTCGCGGTCTCGGTGTAGCTCAGCACACTGTCGGAATCAGCGTTGATCGTATAATCGCCGGTCGCATTGATACCGATCAGGTAAATTGCAAAGGCATTAGTTCCGGTCTGGTCGTTCGAACCCGTAACCTGGATGACACGGCCGACGCCGCTTCCTGTAGAAACCGCCACGCCGACGCTCATTCCCGAGATGTTGTAGGTTTGTTTCCAGTTGCCGTCGACTTTGGCTTTGATGTAAGTTCCGGTCGGTAGGTTTCCGCCTCCGCCGCCATTGCCGTCGTTGTCGTCATCGCTGTGGCACGAAAGCGCCAATAATGCCATTGAAAGGATAAAAATCCTGCCGATTGTTTTGAGGTTTTTCATGTTGAAAATTTATTGGTTTATACTGTGGTAAAAGTAGATTTACACCACAGGCGCGGCAATACGGATTTTTTCGTATTTTATTGCTGCACAGCCGATCATATCCGTGAAAGCCTCGCGGATACCGGCAAAACGTCTGATAGGAAACGGGAAATCAGAAGGACATGTGCGGGAAACGCGTCCGGAGCAAAGCAATCTTCCGTTCAAGATCGTCAAGAAAGAGACGATGGTTTTGCGAATCAGGATTGAATGGCCGGTGCACCAGCGACTTTCGTATCTGCGCGATTTCTTCCAGGATCGGGAATGCGGCCGGCGCAATCCAGGTTTCAGCAAAGCGCTCCCAGATATAATCAATTGCGGTCTGGTTCGGGTGAATCATGTCTTGGGCGTAGAAGCGGTAATCGCGGAGCTCGTCCATCATGATTTCATACGACGGAAAGTAATGGATGTTTCCGTGAACGGACATCATAATGCGAACGGCGGCAATCAAATGTGCTTTGCTTTGCTGGTTTTCGACAAAGCCGTCTTTCAGGTGCCGAACGGGCGAAATCGTGAGAATAATTTGGATGCCGGGATTGGTCTTTTTTACGTTTTCGACAATGTTGTTTAGACTTTCGGCAATGGATCCGACCGATAACAATTCCTTTTCAAATTCCTTTTGCGGCAGTTTGTGACAGTTCGCAACCCATTCGCCCGATTCGATTTTCCGGTATGTCCACGCCGTACCAAGTGTCAGTATCAAATGCGACGTGCTGGCGATATTGGAACGTACCGAAGCCACAGTCGCGTTGAGATTGTCGAGCAGCGTTCGTTTATCGGGATGGCTCAGGTCGGAATGCGCGTCGAAGCAATGCCAGCGTTCGTTGTGAAAGAAAACATCTTCGTCCGTAAATTCCTTTTCGCTCACAGCAAAACCGATGAATTTTTCGATCGCGGCCGGATGGAACAAAATCCCGAACGGATTTACCGTATTCCGGAATTGGTAATATTGGAATTTTTCGGCCATATTGACGGCAAAGCACGAACCCAGCGACAAGATATCCGAACTGTAATCAATCGGGCAGATACTTTTGTAAATTGGTATTTTCGTCCTGAATTCCATCGAAGGCGGGCATTAATTGTAAATGTATTCCACCGATCCGCCATCGATAATAACGGTTCCCGATTCGCCAAAACCAAACCATGTCGGCATTCCATTTTCATTGTAATTGCGGACCAGGTCATACGATGTGACCAAATCGGTAGACGTATCGGTTATTGTGACAAAGGAAAGGTTATGGATCGAGCCGCCGTACCGCTGTACATCGAAAGCGCTGATCTTGTCAAAGCCCGTAATTCCGTATTCGGGTACGCGCTTGTCGTCGTAACTATATAATATCGTCTGTTCATACGAAGACTGGTCCGGCACGGTCAAAACGCCTTTTATGACTTGTCCGTTCTCGAAAAACAACTGCTCCGTACTTGCAAGCGATTCTGCCTGCCCGTTAACGGCAAAATTGGTGGCGGTAACGGTCTGGTCCTGATTATAAACATACTTTATCCTGATGTGGACGTTGGTCCGGCGATCGAATCTTTCCACATTCGAAAGCCGGCCCTGATCATATTCAAAATACTCTTCATCAATCAGTTCGGTGCCATCGTTGCCGTATGTTTTGGCATTGACGATCAAGTCACCGTCGTAATACCAGACGGTTTTAGTGCCGTCGGAACTTTCGGTGCGGTCTAGCTTGTAGCCGTTGTAATAATATCGTATCGAATTGGTGTGATCGAAAGCAAACGTGTGTATGATTTTCCGTTTCAGCAAACCATCCGGCCCATTGCCCGAATCGTCGCCCGAACACGAAAATAACGCCAGTACCAAAATCAGCAGCAAAGAAAGTTTCTTCATCCTCTTGTTTTTTTTATCGAGAATATAAACTTACGGAAAACACGCCAAATAAAAAATCCGGAGCCAGTCCGGATTTGATTATTTTATGAACTCTGCCGCATGTTCAAGTGCAACCGGAATACCCAATATATCCTTACCGCCCGCGGTCGCAAAAAACGGCTGTCCGCCGCCGCCGCCTTGGATATGCTTCCCTAGTTCTCGCACGACCTGTCCGGCATTGTAGCCTTTTTCGGCTACGAGTTCTTTCGAAATATAGCAGGTCAGCATCGGTTTTCCATCTTCGGCCGTAGCTAGAACCAGGAACAGGTTTTTGCCGAGGTTTCCGAGTTCGTAAGCGAGGTCTTTCGCGCCTTCCGGACTTAAATCCACCTGCTTGGCGAGAAATTGCACGCCATTTATATTTTGCAATTCCGACGCGAGTTCGCCCTTGAGGCTTTTGGCTTTGTCCTTCAATAAGGCCTCGACCTGTTTTTTGAGCTTCGCATTTTCGTCCTGCAGCGAAACGACCGCCTTGATCGAATCCTGCGGGTTTTTCAAAATCGATCTGATTTCGGACAGCATATTTTCCTGCGACGCGAAATATTTTTTGACCGCTTCGCCCGTAATCGCTTCGATCCTGCGGATTCCGGCCGCGACCGCGCTTTCGTTGACAATCTTGAAATGCCAGATATCGGCAGTATTTTTTACGTGGATGCCGCCGCACAATTCCATGCTTTCGCCGAATTTGACCGCACGCACATGGTCGCCGTATTTCTCGCCGAACAATGCCATTGCGCCTTCCTCGACCGCCTGGGCAAACGGAATGCTTCTGCGTTCAACCAGCGGCAAATGTTCCTGGATTTTTTCGTTGACGAAATCCTCGACCCGGCGCAGTTCGGCGTCGGTCATTTTGGCGAAATGCGAAAAGTCGAAACGCAGGTAACCGGGTGCAACGAGCGAGCCTTTCTGTTCGACGTGCTTGCCCAAAACGGTACGCAGCGCCAAATGCATCAAATGCGTCGCCGAGTGGTTCGCCGCGGTTTCCTCACGCAGTTCCTTATTGACTTTGGCGATGAAACTGCCGCTAGTGTTTTCAGGCAATTCGCGGGTAAAATGAATGATCAGGTTGTTTTCCTTTTTCGTATCGATGACTTCGATTGTCTCGTTGGAATTGGACAATGTGCCTTTATCGCCAACCTGACCGCCGCCTTCCGGATAGAACGGCGTATGATCCAAAACGATTTGATACAGCTTGCCGTCTTTTTTGGAATCAGTCGCGCGGTAGCGCAGGATTTTGACTTCGTTGACCAGCAGGTCGTAACCCACGAACGGCTCGCTGCCGTCGCTTTCGGAAACGATTGTCCAGTCGTCGGTGGAGACTTCGGATGCGGCGCGCGAACGGGTTTTCTGCTCGAACATTGCCTTGTCGAAACCTTCTTCATCGAGATTTAAATTCCGCTCACGCAGGATCAGCGCGGTCAAATCGATCGGAAAACCGAATGTATCATATAATTCAAAGGCTTTTTGTCCTGAAACCGTTTCCGTTTTTTCTTTTGAAATGACGTCCTCAAGCAATTGCAATCCCTGATCGAGCGTGCGCAAAAACGAGCTTTCCTCTTCGCGGATCACGTTCATGACCAGGTTTTTCTGTGAAGTGATTTCCGGGAATTGCATTCCCATTTGCTCGCTGAGCACTTCGACCAGACGATAAATGAACGCTTCTTTCGTGTTCAAAAACGTAAACCCGTAACGGATCGCACGGCGCAGGATCCGGCGGATGACATAGCCTGCGCCCGTATTTGACGGCAGCTGCCCATCGGCGATCGCAAACGCCACGGCACGGACGTGATCGGCGATGACCCGGATCGCAATATTGGTTTTTTCCTCGTTTTCGTCTTTGGCTTTTATCGTGTATTTCGCGCCCGTTATGCTTTCGATCCGGTTGATGATCGGCATGAAAACATCGGTGTCGTAATTCGATTGCACGCCCTGCAAAACCATGCACAAACGCTCGAATCCCATTCCGGTATCGACGTGCTGCGCCGGCAGTTTTTCGAGCGAACCGTCGGCTTTTCGGTTGAATTCCATAAAGACGTTGTTCCAGATTTCGACGACCTGCGGATGATCGGCATTGACGAGTTCCTTGCCGTCTTTTTGTGCTTTTTCGTCGGCCGAGCGGATATCGACATGGATTTCGGAACACGGCCCGCACGGACCCTGATCGCCCATTTCCCAGAAATTGTCTTTTTTGTTGCCGAGCAAAATCCGGTCTTCGGCAATCAGCGTTTTCCAGATGTCGTAGGCTTCCTGGTCGAACGGTACGTTTTCTTCCTTCGAGCCTTCGAATACCGTCACGTATAAGATATCCTTATCGATTTTATAGACTTCGGTCAATAATTCCCAAGCCCAATGGATCGCTTCTTTCTTGAAATAATCACCGAAAGACCAGTTGCCGAGCATCTCGAACATCGTATGATGATACGTGTCGATGCCGACTTCTTCCAAATCGTTGTGCTTCCCTGAAACGCGCAGGCATTTCTGCGTGTCGGCGATGCGTTTCGATTTCGGTGTGCCGTTGCCCAGGAAAAACTCCTTGAACTGCGCCATGCCCGAGTTATTGAACATCAGCGTCGGGTCGTCTTTGAGGACGATCGGCGCAGACGGAACGATCAAATGGCCTTTGCTTTGGAAAAAATCGAGAAACTGTTTTCTTACGTCTTGTGATTTCATTCTGATTTGAAAATTTATCGCCCAAAAAGTGAAACATTTTATTAAATTTGTTCACCTCCTGTCCTGCAAGCGCAAAAATAGGATATTTAAGTAGATGAAGAAAGTAAAATATTACTACGATCCCGAAAGTCTCGCCTACCGGAAAATCAAGCAGAAAAAGCGGACCAAGTTTGCTTACGCTGCCTTGTTTTTGCTGGCTTCGGCACTGTTCGGTTTTCTCGGGCTCGTGGCTTTGCTCAACACGCCTTTTTTCGAGACGCCGAAAGATCGTTTGCTGACCCGGGAAATCGATAACCTAAAGCTGAATTACGCGATTGTCAACAAAAAAATGGACCAGATCGACGAGGTGATCGAAAGCGTCGAAGACCGCGACAACAACCTTTACCGAACTTATTTCAATGCGGCCGCGATTCCCGAAGAACAGCGCAAGGCCGGATTTGGCGGCATCAACCGCTACAAAGAACTCGAAGGCTATGACAATTCGGAATTGGTTACCAACACGAGAAAACGCGTCGACGTGTTGTCGAAGGAGCTTGTAATCCAATCCAAATCGCTCGACGAGATTTTTAAGCTTGCCAAGGAAAAAAGCAAGTTGCTGTCGGCAATTCCCGCGATACAGCCTGTTCGGAATGAAAACCTGAAACACATTGCCTCGGGTTTCGGCTACCGCAGCGACCCGTTTACGAAAGTGCGGAAATTCCACGCGGGAATGGATTTCTCGGCCAAGACCGGAACGCCTATCTTTGCAACCGGCGACGGAATCGTCGAGCGCGCCGATGCGACAGCTTCAGGTTACGGCAACCACATCGTGATCCGGCACGGTTACGGCTACGAAACGCTTTACGGACATTTGAGCAAATACAAAGTACATGCGGGACAGCATGTGAAACGCGGCGATGTCATCGGGTATGTCGGCAGTACCGGACGGAGCGAAGCGCCACATTGTCATTACGAAGTCCACAAAAATGGCAGTGTCGTGAACCCGCTGAATTTTTATTACGGCAATATTTCGGCCGCCGAATACGTGGCGATTTCAAAAGCAGCAAACCAGGAAAACCAATCATTAGATTAATGCACATCGAACTATCACCTGACAAAAGATATTACAGCATCGGCGAATTGGCGAAAGCTTTTGGCGTCAATGCTTCCCTGATCCGGTTTTGGGACAAGGAATTCGACATCCTCAAACCCAAAAAGAACGCGAAGGGCAACCGGATGTTTACGCCCGAAGATGTGAAAAACCTCCAACTGATTTATCATTTGGTCAAGGAGCGCGGCTTTACGCTCGAAGGCGCGAAAACACATTTGAAGGAAGGCCAGAAGAAAACGCTCGACAAATTTGAGATCATCAGCAAGCTCGAAAGCGTCAAGGCACAATTGTTGAGCATCAAAAACGAATTGTAGCATACCGCTGCATTAAATCTTAAAACAAAACGTAACTAAAATCAAAAAATCATGAGAAAATTTTTGCCATGGATTATCGTAGGTGGAATTGTATTGATCCTTATTTTCTGGGTCATCGGCGTCAAGAACACCGCTCTGGCCAAAAACCAGGCTGTCGGAAAAGAATGGGGTAATGTCGAAACCTCTTACCAAAGGAGAAACGATTTGATCGGCAACTTGGTCAATACCGTCAAAGGCGCCGCCGACTTCGAAAAATCGACCCTGACCGCCGTAATCGAGGCGCGTGCAAAAGCGACTTCGGTAACTGTCGACCCGACCAACATTACTCCGGAGCAATTCGCGCAGTTCCAACAGGCGCAGTCCGGCGTCACTTCGGCATTGTCAAGATTGTTGGTCACCGTTGAAAAATATCCCGACTTGAAAGCCAACCAGAACTTCCTTAAGCTACAGGACGAATTGGCCAGCACCGAAAACCAGATTCTGACCTCCCGCACACGTTTCAACGAAGCCGTGCAGGATTACAACAGCTACGTGCTGAAAACCCCGCAGAACCTGTTCCTTGGAAGCTATAAGGAAAAAGCGTATTTCAAATCTGCCGAAGGCGCCGACAAACCGGTCGAGGTCAAATTCTAACCATGTCTAAGGTAGAAAATTTCCTGACCGTAGCCGAAGAAGCCGAAGTGGTCGAAGCGATCCGGCTGGCCGAAAAAGAAACTTCGGGCGAAATCCGAGTACACATTGAAAAAACAACTTCCGGCGACGCCTTCGGGCGGGCGACGGAAGTTTTTCATTTGTTGAAAATGGACCAGACAAAGCTCAAAAACGGCGTCCTGATTTATCTTGCGGTCGAAGACAAGACTTTCGCGATCTGCGGCGACAAAGGCATCGACGATGTCGTGGCCGACGATTTTTGGAACACGACGAAAGATGTCATGGCGGCCCGGTTCCGCGACGGGAATTTTAAACAAGGCCTGATCGACGGCATCAAAATGGCGGGAAGCCAATTGCAGCGTTACTTTCCTTGCGAAGACGACGATCAGGATGAATTGTCCAACGAAATTTCAAATGGCGAGTTATGAGCAAAACGATAAAACTGCTTCTCTGCCTGTTTTTTGTTCAGGCTGGATTTGCACAGTTCACGATTCCCGAGAAACCGTCGTTCCAGACCAGCGTTTACGATTACGCCCATTTGCTGAATGATTCCGAGAAAGCGCAACTCGAGGAAAAGCTCATTCGGTACTCCGATTCGACTTCGACGCAGATCGTAGTGGCGACCGTCCCGACGATAAACGGCGAAGACATCGGCATCCTGACCCCGAAATGGGCGCATCAGTGGGGAATCGGCCAAAAAGATACCGACAACGGCGTATTCATCCTGGTTGCGGCGCAAGAACACAAAATCTGGATTTCGCCCGGTTACGGCCTCGAAGAAAAGCTGACAGCCGGAATCAACGGCGAAATCATCCGCAACATCATCATTCCCGAGTTCAAGGCCGGAAGCTATTACACCGGGCTCGACAAAGGAGCCGACGCACTTTTTGATGTCTTCAAAGGAAAATACAAAGGCACGCGCAAGTCTTCAACCAAAGGCGATGGCAGCAGCCCGGTCGTGATCTTTATCGTTATTTTCATCGTTATCCTGGTCATCATCTCGAGAGGCAGGCGCGGCGGAGGCCGCGGAGGTCGCGGCGGAGGTTTCGGGCTTGGCGAAGCTATTTTGCTCAGCAGTCTCGGACGCGGTTTCGGCGGCGGCGGTGGTTGGGGCGGATCTTCCGGCGGCGGCGGTTTCGGCGGCGGAGGATTTGGCGGCGGCTTCGGCGGCGGCGGATTTTCGGGCGGCGGCGCAGGCGGAAGCTGGTGATAATTAATAATGAATAATTAGGTTTTAACCTGAATGCAAAAATCCGGATGACTTCCGGATTTTTAATTATTAATTATTAACTATTAATTTTTAATCGTCCTGCCACCAGAAATGGTTTTCCTCTTTTTTCTTCCCGCCGAATTTTTCAAGTTTATAAGTCAATGAAAACATCGCGTAGCGTTTCAATACGATGTTTTCCTCGTCGCGGATTGAAGTCGCCGTAATCGTGCGGCTCGTACTCTGGTTCTGGTTGAGCAAATCGTAAACCTTGACTTTAGCCAACAGTTTGTCCTTGAAGAAATTGTAGCCGAGGCTGACGTTCCATAAATAAAAATCTTTCTTGAAACCATCTGCGATATTGGAATTGTAACTATAGCTGACATCATTGCCCAGCACGACATGTTTCGGCCAATAAGACGTGGTCTGCAGGCTAAAACTGTGTACGACGTTCGAAGCCTTATCGATCGTATAATTGTGATATTGCGTGTCCGAATACGTGAATCGATACGACGGATTGATCGTCAGCAGTTCGCCGTAATCGTAAGTAAAGTTCACTTTCGGAGTCACGGTCAGCGACCGCGAATCGAACATTGCGCCATCGATAAAGCCTTTATTCCGGTCGAGTCCGCCGTTGAGCGAAAGTGCAATTTTGTAATGGTTCGCCTCGCGTTTGATCGACCGGCTCCAGTTTGCGCCGTACCACAAATTGTACGTATCGGAAATATTCTCATACGTAATCGTCCGTTTACGACTTTCATCATACGTGCTCGAACCCACGATCTGGCTTTCGTAGTATGTTCCGCCCAGATAAATCGTATAGCCGGATTTGGTCGCATAATCGTAATCCCGGAAACTGAAATAAGTCTGATGGTTCTTTTCCGGATCGAGATCGGGATTTCCGACAATCGTACTGAGCGGATTCGACAGATTTTCGACCGGAAGCACCTGATAACCCTGCGGAAAACTGGTGTTGTAATTATAGCTGAGCCAAATCGATTTCGACTTCGTGAACTTATAATTGAAATATATCGTCGCCGAAGGCAGCATGTAATCCTTATCGAGCCTGACGGTTTGTCCTAGATAAAAAGACCGGTTGCGGAACGTGCTGATCTCGGTGGTCATGCTTGCACTGAAATAGTAGTCTTTCTTCGCATACTGGATGCCGACGCCGGGGCCGATCGTCCGCGTTTCCGATTTCAAATCGCTGCTGAGCGAATCGTTGGCGGCCGTATAGCCTTGCGTCAGCGCATCGAAATCGAAGGTATGTTTTCCGTCGATTCCAGCATTGTGGGTAAACTGCAATTTCAGGGAAACGCTCAACGAATCCGTAATTGGTTCGGTATATTCGACCTCGGCGAAATAATGGTCGTTGGTCTCGCGCTCACGCTTCAATTGATTGCGGTCGTCCTGAGTCTGGGTGTCGGGAATGCCATCGCTGTCAATGTCTTTGTAGAAAGTCGTCTGCGAGCGGTTCAGATCGAAACTGTCTCCCTTCTTGTTCTCGTTCTCGAAAGAACTGCTGATCGAACGGCCTTTGCGCCTAAACGATTTATAGAAATAAACCGCATTCTCAAAGCTGAACTGGTTCGAATCGCTTTGGTTATCGGCGCTGCTTTGGTTGAGCAGCTGCTGGTCGTCATCGGTCGAGGTTTGCGACGAAACGTTGGTATAGTTCGAAAAGGCGCGTACGAATTTCGGGTTGAACGTCAGCGTTGCCGTCGAATCGATTTTATATTCGAACTGCAGGTTGTAATTGTGCGCGAATTTGTCGTCCTGTGTTTTGGCGTCGGATTGCGTCGTATAATTGCCTTCGGGGAGAAAATTGAGCTGCTTGGTCCGGTTGGTATTTTCGCTGACCGCCGCCGTATAGAAATAGCTGCCGTTCACGTCGAGCTTTTTGAAATAGACGTCGGCATAATTTATTCCGATTATATTCGAGCGCGTGATTCCCTTGCCACCGCCGAAACGCATCCCGTTGATCCCGAAACCGCCGTTGTCATCGGTCCAGACCGAATAATTCCGGCCGCCGCCCATGTTGTCGAAAATCTCGTTCATCGAAAATCCGGTCGAATTGATGTTATTGGCCGAACCCAGTATGCTGATCTTTCGCGTATCCTTGAAATAATTGACGAGCAGGCTGCTTTCGTAACGATTGTCGGTTCCGTAGCCGCCGGTAAATTTCCCGAACAAACCTTTGTTCTTTTCTTCGTCGATGGTCAGGTTGATGCTGGCATTGTCCGACGTCGCGGCCTTACCGGAAATTTCCTCGGCTTTGGTTTTCGAGTCGGTCACCTGGACTTTATTGATGATGTCCGACGGCAGGTTCTGCAGCGCGATTTTGCCGTCTTTGTCGAAAAACGGTTTGCCGTTCACCAGAATCTGGTTGACTTCCTTGCCGTTGACCTTGATTTTGCCTTCGTCGTCGATCTCGACACCGGGCAATTGCTTGAGCAGCGTTTCGACGTTCGCATCGGGCCTGAGTTTAAACGACGACGCGTTGAATTCGAGCGTATCGTTCTTGATCCGGACCGGCGGCGCCTCGCTTTTCAAAACGACCGCATCGAGCGTATTGTCGTTCTGGGCGATCCGCAGCACACCGAGATCGAGGCTTTCGGACAGTTGTTTTTGTTCGATTTGCAGCGTATTATAACCGATATAGGAAACCTTTACGAGAATCGGCTTGACAAGTTTTCGGGTATTCATTTGGAACATGCCGCTTTTGTCGGTAATGGTGTAATCGATGACGGTCGAGTCGGAAACCTTCGTCAGGTAAACCGTCGCCGATTCGAGCGGAAGCTGCGTGGTTTGGTCGATTACTTTACCCTGAATCGTAATGTTTTGGCAATAAGCGGAAAAGGAAAAAAAGATTAAGGCGATGGAAAGCAGTGATTTAGGCATAAAAAATTCGCTGTTGGATTGGTTCTATCATAAACAGCGAATTAAAAGATTTAGTATTATTTAAGCAAATATTTTCCTACAGCGCCCTATTTTTCACGGATGTAAATATCGATCGGCACGCCCGAAAAATCCCAATTCTCCCGAATCTTGTTTTCAAGAAACCGCTTATACGGATCTTTCACGTACTGCGGCAGGTTTGCAAAAAATACGAACTGCGGGGTCGGCGTCGGCAACTGCATGCAGTATTTGATCTTGACGTATTTACCTTTGAGCGCCGGCGGCGGATAGCCCTCGATGACCTTGAGCATGTAATCGTTGAACTTCGAGGTCGCGATTCTTTGTTTCCGGTTCTCGAAAACCTGCACCGAAGCCTCGAGCGCTTTCAGCAAACGCTGTTTGGTCAGGGCCGAAACGAAAAGAATCGGCACGTCGGTGAACGGTTCGAGTTCCTTGCGGATTTTCACTTCGTAATCGCGCGTCGACATTGTGTCCTTTTCGACCAAATCCCATTTGTTGACTAGAATGATCACGCCTTTGCGGTTCTTTTCGGCGAGCCAGAAAATACTCTGGTCCTGACCTTCGAAACCGCGCGTCGCATCGATGATCAGGATGCAGATGTCGGCATGCTCGATCGCACGCACTGAACGCATGACCGAATAAAATTCCAGGTCTTCCTTGACTTTTGCCTTGCGGCGGATTCCGGCCGTATCGACGAGGTTGAACTCGAATCCGAAGCGGTCGAATTTCGTGTCGATCGCATCGCGCGTCGTTCCGGCAATATCGGTCACGATGTAGCGGTCTTTCCCGATCAGCGCGTTGATGAAACTCGATTTTCCGGCATTCGGTCGGCCGACGACGGCAAAGCGCGGCAACGAATCGTCGTTGTTTTCGACTTCCGGTTTTTCCGGAAAGGCTTCAATCAAAGCATCGAGCAGTTCACCCGTGCCGCTTCCCGAAATACTCGCGAACGTGTAGTAATCGCCCAAACCGAGATTATAGAATTCGACGGCGTCTTTCTCACGCATCGCATTGTCGACTTTGTTGACCGCGAGCAAAACCGGTTTGGTGACTTTCCGGAGCAATTTTGCAACGGCTTCGTCCATCGGCGTAATGCCTTCCTCGACATCGACCACAAAAATGATCACATCCGATTCGTCTATCGCGAGCTCGACCTGTTTGCGGATTTCGCCTTCGAATACGTCGTCGGAACCGCGTACGTAACCGCCGGTATCGATGACCGAAAATTCCTTGCCGTTCCATTCGCTTTTTCCGTAATTACGGTCGCGCGTGACGCCGGCCACCGAATCGACGATGGCTTCGCGGCGCTGGATCAGCCGGTTGAAAAGGGTCGATTTGCCTACGTTCGGACGGCCTACGATGGCGACGATGTTGTTGCTCATTTTGTTTGGATTGAGCGGCAAAGTTACGCTTAAAGTTGGAAATGGCAAGGTTTATTGTAGCGACGGTGCCTGCGTTAGCGATTGAGCCAGGCACCGCGTGCAGGCGAAAGCGCGGTAGCGGCGAGTAACCCGAGCTTGCGAATGGGGTGAATAAAATGCGATCAGCTTTTTATGAGCCAAATGTGATTAGCTTTCAACTCGCCGGTGAACGCCCAAACTTTAATTATTATATCCGAAACGCTTCAACTGCCGTGCATTGCTCCGCCAATCCTTATTGACTTTTACGTACAGCTCGATGTGGATTTGCTTGCCGAAGAACTTTTCGAGATCGGCGCGCGATTCCATCCCCACTTTTTTCAAAGCCGCGCCTTTATGCCCGATGATAATGCCTTTTTGCGTCTCGCGCTCGACCATGATGAGCGAACGGATGCGGATAATATTGTCGTCTTCGATGAATTCCTCGGTCTCGACTTCAACGGCATACGGGATTTCCTTGCTGTAATTCAACAGGATTTTCTCGCGGATGGTTTCATTGACGAAAAACCGTTCGGGCTTGTCAGTCAGTTGATCTTTCGGATAATAGGGCGGCGATGCCGGAAGCAATTCGATAATTCTCGCAAAAACCTCGGGAACGTTGAAGTTTTTGAGTGCGGAAATCGGGAAAATTTCGGCGTTCGGAACTTTTGCTTTCCAGAACTGGACTTGCTCTTCGAGCTGTTCCTGGTTCGAGTTGTCGATTTTATTCAGCAGCAAAAGCACCGGTATTTTCGCATGGATGATTTTGTTGAAAAACGCTTCGTCCTTCAAATCCTGCTCGCCGATCTCGACCATGTAAATCAAGATATCCGCATCTTCAAAAGCCGACTTGACGAACGTCATCATCGATTCCTGCATTTCATACGCAGGCTTGATGATGCCCGGCGTATCCGACAGCACAACCTGAAAATCGTCGCCGTTGACGATGCCCAGAATCCGGTGTCGCGTGGTTTGCGCCTTTGAAGTAATTATTGACAATCGCTCGCCAACGAACGCGTTCATAAGTGTCGACTTCCCGACGTTCGGGTTTCCGATGATGTTGACGAATCCTGCTTTATGCTCCATAACTTTAATAAAGCGCAAATATACGGGTAAAATTTCAGGGCTTATTAAATGAGTCTGAATATCCTATAAGATAATCGCGAAATCATATAAACGATTCGTTTTTCATCAAGGTAATTTCGTAGGGAATGAATCTTTAAATAATCAAATATGAAAACTGCAACAGCAAAAACAGCGAAAAAAACTACTTCGAGCACAGCAAAAAAATCTACAAGTTCAAAGTCTACCGTAAAAGCGAAATCGTCCGCAGCCGACGGATTGCGCGAACTGTTCGTCGATTCGCTCAAAGACATTTACTGGGCTGAAAAAGCGCTGACCAAAGCACTGCCTAAAATGGCGAAAAACGCGACTTCCGAAAACCTCATCATCGCAATCAACGATCATTTGTCCGTTACCGAAGAACAGGTAACGCGCCTTGAGCAGGTTTTTAAATTGGTCGGTGAAAAAGCCGCAGCCAAAAAGTGCGACGCAATGGCCGGCCTGATCGAAGAAGGCGAAGGCATTATGGAGGAAACCGAAATGGGCGCGGTCCGCGATGCCGGAATTATTGCCGCTTCGCAAAAAATCGAGCATTATGAGATCGCGACTTACGGAACATTGGCGGCGTTTGCGAAAACCCTGGGCGAAGACGATGCCGTCGAACTGCTCGAACAAACCCTCGCCGAAGAAAAAGAAGCCGACGTTACGCTGACCGAAGCAGCTTACAACACGATCAACTTCGACGCTGCCGAGGAAGGCGAAGAATAATCTTTTAGCAAAATGATTGGCCTGCGGCACTTTGTCGCGGGCTTTTTATTTCCGGAAACCATGAAAAAATTCATCCGAAACAACAGCCTTTCGATCGTGTTTTTCCTAATGTTTGCAGGTGCGCTTGCGGGACAGGTTTTTTTTGGCATCCAGGAATACAATAAAGAACTTGCCGAAAACGGCGGTACAGCCGTAAGTTTTCCGGAATACCTGCGATCAGGGCATTTTTTCGAGTCGACTTTCGAAAATTGGGAAAGCGAGTTCCTGCAAATGGGCTTGTTTGTCTGGCTGACGATCTTTTTGCGGCAGAAAGGTTCATCGGAATCCAAAAGCTGCGACGGCCCGGAAGAAGTCGATCGCAAGCCCGATCCCAAACGAAAAGGCGCACCGTGGCCGGTAAAAAAAGGCGGCGCATGGCTTTCAGTTTACAAACATTCGCTGACCATTTCGCTGATGCTGCTGTTCGTTGCATCATTCGCGCTTCATTTTTACGGCAGCATCAAGGACGAAAACCTGATGCATACGCTCAAAGGCGAACCTACGGAAACAATTTGGGAATATCTTTCAGGCTCGAAACTCTGGTTCGAATCGTTCCAGAACTGGCAAAGCGAGTTCCTTTCGGTTTTTGCCGTAATCGGGTTGTCGATTTATTTGCGGCAGATCGGCTCGTCACAATCAAAACCTGTAGATGCGCCGCACGATGAAACAGGCGGATAAATGCAGAATTCAGAAATAACAAAAGCCCCGACCGTTAAGTCAGGGCTTTTTTTGTAGCGGGAACAGGACTCGAACCTGTGACCTTCGGGTTATGAGCCCGACGAGCTGCCTACTGCTCTATCCCGCGATGTTCGGTGCAAATATACAACGATTATTCGGAAACGCAATACTTTTGGCGATTTTTTATTTTTCCGCAAGCTCATACCTTGCGTGTTATTGCAGATTAGAGTCGATTAATCCAGAACTATCGTTCATCCGTCATTTTTTTTAGTTAGTTTTACCAGATTAATTGACGGAAATGAGTCAAAAGAACATCCGAATAATGCTGGCCGACGACGATCCGGACGACCGCGACCTTTTTACCGAGGCCGCAAAAGGCTATAATGCGGATGTTGACAGCGTAATCAACGGCGTCCAACTCATGAAAACGCTCAGCGATACCGATGCGCTTCCGGATTTTATTTTCATCGACCTGAACATGCCCGAGAAAAATGGCAAGGATTGCCTCCGCGAGATCCGAAATCACGAACGGCTGAAACACCTTCCGGTCATTATTTATTCGACGTCGTCCGCCAAAAGGGATATCGACGAAACTTTCAATCTCGGCGCCAATCTTTACATCACCAAACCCAATTCGTTCACACAGCTTAAGAACACCGTCAAAAAAGTCCTTGAAATCGACTGGTCGAAATACCGTCCCGGCGCGCATCGCGGAACTTTCGTTTATTCGGCCTAACGGAAAATCCTGCAACATATAATCATAATTCTGTAAACATTTTAACGGGAAAAACCTCAATTTTGAGTTACTTATCGTGCTTGCGCGCAGCTATTCTTATTTCCCGATGGCAAAAAAAATACACCCGTATATCCGAAAAGGATTGAAAATTTTGGCCTGGACCGTCGGTTCGGTGATCGGGCTTTTTTTGCTGCTTGTAATTGCGCTCCAAATCCCATTCGTGCAGAATTTTGCCAAAGACAAGGCCGTAGCTTATCTCGAAGGAAAAATCAAGACCAAGGTTTCCCTTGAAAGCATCGAGATCGGGCTTCCGAAAAAAGTCATCCTGCACGGTTTTTATTTCGAGAGCCAGCAAAAAGACACTTTGCTTGCGGGCGAAAAACTCGCGATCGACATCAGCCTTTTCAAGCTGCTCGACAATGAGGTCGAAATCAACTCGGTCGATTTGCGGAACATTACCGCGAACATCAGCCGCACCAAGGATTCGGTCTTTAATTTTGATTACATCATCAAGGCGTTCGATTCCGGAAAACCGAAAGACCCGAAAGCCGAGCCGATGAAAATTTCGCTCGGCAAAATCAATCTCGACCGGATCCGGCTGCGATATAATGATGCGGTCACCAAAAACGACATCAAGGTAAAAATCGATCATTTCGATACGAAATTCAAGGAATTCGATTTAGACAAACTGGCTTTCGACGTCCCGAAAATCAAGCTCGACGGGCTGAAACTGACGCTCGACCAGGGTTTGGTCGAACAGATCGCGAAGACTTCGGTCAAGGTTGCCGATACGGTTTCCAAGCGGCCCGATTTCAAGCTGAAACTCGGCGAAATCGAACTTTCGCGGATCGATGTCGGCTACGACAATGAAGGCTCGAAGCTCAACACCGGAATCAAACTCGGCAAGCTGTTGCTCGATTTCGATGCGTTCGACATGAACAGGCAACTGATCAGCCTCAACAATTTCGAGCTTAAAGACGTCAAAGGCAATCTCGCTTTGCGCAAAGCCGACAAAAACATCCAGGCGCCCGACATCGACACGACCGCAATCAGGCAAACCGGCTGGAACCTGAAGCTCAAAAAAGCCGACATTGCCGATGTCGATTTCAAATTCGACGACCTGAATGCCGCTCCGGTCAAAAAAGGCATCGATTACAAACATCTCGACATCAAGGATTTCAACCTGAAAGGCGATAATCTGGCGTATTCGGCTTCAGCGATTTCGGGAAATATCGCGGCGTTTACCGTAAAAGACAAAAGCGGACTCAATCTTCAGTCGCTTCATACCAATTTTGTCTATAACGAAAAAGGCGCATCGCTCAAAAATCTCTACGTGAAAACGCCGCAAACGTTGCTCAAGGATGAAATCAACGTGCATTATCCGTCGCTCGAATCAATAAAGAAAAATCCTGGAAATATCTCTTTTGAAGCTTCGATAAGCGAAAGCCGGATCGATTTTAAAGACATTCTTATTTTCGTTCCCGGTCTTGAAAAAACCAATCCGTTCCGGGACAATCCGGGCGCAATCTTACGCATCAACAGCCGGATTTCGGGCACGCTCGGCGACGTGCGTTTCCCGAATTTCGAAATCAGCGGTATCGGGAATACAAGGATTTCCGCCCGCGGCCGCATCACCGGATTGCCGGATGTAAACAAAGCGTATTTCGATGTCACGATCAACGATTTCCATTCGACCGCAAAAGATGTGGGCGGTTTTGTACCGGCCGGAACGATTCCTGCAACCATCAGTCTGCCTTCGGATTTTTCGCTCACCGGCACTTTTAAGGGCGCGGTCAAAAACTTCAATACCAATCTGGATTTATCGAGTTCATACGGTCATGCCAAAGTCAAGGCGTTGTTTGATCGGCGGATAAAAAACCGCGAAAAATATGATGCGGACGTTTCGCTTGACAATTTCAGCCTCGGGAAACTGATCCAAAACGATTCGCTTGGGAAAATCACCGTCAGCGCGAAAGTGAAAGGAACCGGGCTCAACCCGAAAACCGCGAACGCCGTGGCCAATATCCTGCTTTCAAAGGCCGAGTTCAATCATTATACCTATAAAAACCTTGCGCTCAAAGGCGACATCCGGGTCGGAAAATTCAACGTCGACGCGGGAATGAAAGATCCGAACCTGACTTTCAGCCTTGCAGCCAACGGCGGGTTTGAAGATAAATATCCGTCGGCGCAATTGCAGCTCAACGTCGACATTGCCGATCTGGAAAAACTCAACCTGCACGCCGGCCCGATGAAGCTCAAAGGTAACGTCGTCGGCGATATTAAAACTGCCGACCCGGATTACCTGAACGGCGAAATCAGCCTGGACCATTTGCAGATTTTGATGGACAAAGATCCGATCCTGCTGGATTCGATCAATATTGTTGCGGTTGCAACGCCCGAAAAGAATTCGCTGAAAGTCAAATCGCAAATCCTGAAGGCAAACTTTGAGGGCAAATACAAGCTGACTCAGTTCGCCGAGGCTTTGCAAAATTCAATTTCGAAATATTACGACATCGCGCCCGGAAAAAAACGCAAAAAAACCGAGCCGCAGCAAATCGTGTTCGACGTAACGCTAGATAACGATCCGGTCATCTATAAATTGATTCCGCAAATTACCGGGCTCGAACCGATCAAGATCAACGGTCGATACAACAGCGTGAACGATACGATCGTGCTCAATGCGTCGATCCCGAGATTGGTTTACGGTGCGAATACCATTTCGGGCGGAAACGTCAAAATCGACACGAAAAACGGCGCCCTTATTTATAATGCTGATATCGACGCAATCCAGAACGCGCAGTTCATGCTGCCTTTTACAAGCATTTCGGGTCAAGCCAAAGACAATGTCCTGAACTATAATCTCCAAATCCGCGATAAAGGTAAAAAAGAGCAATACGTGATCAACGGAACGATGAAATCCGTGAACGGCAATACTGAAATCCGCCTCGACCCGAAAGGCCTGAAACTCAATTACGACGATTGGACCATTGCGCCCGATAATCTGCTGCGGTTTGGCCCTGACGGCATTTACGCCGACAATTTCGAACTCAGCCGCGAAGGGAATTCGATCAAACTGCAATCGCAATCCGCTTCGGCTAATGCGCCGCTGGCCATCGATTTTACGAATTTCGATTTGAAAACACTGACCAATATGGTCAAAAAAGACGATTTGCTCGTGGGTGGCGTGCTCAATGGGAATGTGCTTTTGAAAAACCCGACCGGAAAGATGGTTTTCACCTCTGATTTAAACATAAAGGACTTCAGCTTCAAGAACGAACCCGTGGGCGATATCAGCATCAAGGTCGACAATAAAATTGCCGATACTTATACGGCGCACGTCGCCATCACCGGCAACGGCAACCAGGTCGCGCTCGATGGGTTTTACAAAGCCGCGGCCGGAACGTTCGATCTCAACCTCGACATGCAGCATCTGGAAGTCAAAAGCATCCAGGGATTTACGTTCGGCAATTTGAAAGACGGCAAAGGTTTCCTTTCGGGCAATTTCAAGATTACGGGCTCGCCGGAAAAACCGGGCGTGAACGGCGATCTTAAATTCAACGACGTCGCTTTCCGCGTCACCCAGCTCAATTCCTATTTCAAGAATATCGACGAAACGGTTCGCATCAATAATCAGGGAATATTTTTCGACCGGTTTACCATTTATGACGAAAAGGACAATAAACTGGCTGTTAACGGCTCGGTGCTGACGCCCGATTTCAGAAATTATGCATTCAACCTGACGGTCGATGCCGACAATTTCCGGGCAGTAAATTCGAAAGCGAAAGACAACGACCTGTATTACGGCGATCTGTTCCTCGACACGCATTTGACCGTGAAAGGTACGCTCGAAAATCCGGTCGTGAATGGCAATGTCCGGATCAACGAAGACACGAAATTGACCGTCGTTCTGCCGCAATCCGATCCGGCGATCGCCGACCGCGAAGGAATCGTCGAATTCGTCGACGAAGACAACGTGCTTTTGAAGCAGACACAGGAAATGAAATCGGCCATGAACCAATCGGGACTCAAAGGCATGGACGTTTCGGTCAACATCCAGATCGACAAGGAAGCGCTTCTTTCGCTGGTCATCGACAAAGGCAACGGCGATTACCTGAACCTCAAGGGCGAAGCCGACCTGACCGGCGGAATCGATCCGTCGGGAAAAACGACGCTGACCGGGAAATACGAATTTTCGGAAGGATTTTACGAAATGACTTTTAACCTGATCAAGCGGAAATTCGAGATCAAGAAAGGCAGTTACATCATCTGGAACGGCGAACCGACCAGCGCGAATATTGATGTCACCGCGATTTACGAAGCCAACGTCGCCCCGATCGATTTGCTCGACGACCAGTTGGGAAGCGTCGCTCCGGCTGTGAAAAACACCTACAAACAACGGCTTCCGTTCCAGACGCAGCTCAAAATGACCGGCGAGCTTTTGAAGCCGACGATTGCATTCGACATCGTTTTGCCCGACGGAAATTACGGTGTGTCATCCGAAATCATAACAGCGTCCCAAACCAAACTCGCCCAATTGCGCGAAGACCCGAACGAAATGAACAAACAGGTTTTTGCGCTTCTGTTGCTGAACCGTTTCATCGGCGAAAATCCGTTTGCGAGCGAAGCCGGCGGAACGAGCGCCGAATCACTTGCACGGCAGAGCGTGAGCAAAATCCTGTCGCAACAGCTCAACAACCTCGCGGGCGAGCTCGTAAAGGGTTTTGAAGTCAATTTCGATCTCGAATCGACTGAGGATTATACCTCCGGGGTCAAGGAAAACCGGACCGATCTGAACGTCGGCTTATCGAAACGTTTGCTCAACGACCGGCTCAAAGTGACCGTCGGCAGCAGTTTCGGGGTCGAAGGCCAGCAGCAACCAAATCAGGAAGCCAACAACATTGCCGGGGATTTATCCGCCGATTACCAGTTGACTCAGGACGGACGGTATATGGTGCGCGCCTATCGCAAAAACCAATATGAAGTTGCCTTGCAGGGCCAGGTGATCGAAACCGGCGTGGCGTTCATTATTACGATGGATTACAACCGGTTCCGCGAATTGTTCCACCGCACCGAGGAAGAAAAAGAATTGAAACGAAAAATGCGCGAACGCAAAAAAGAAGAAAAAGAGCGCGAGGCCGAAAAAGCCAAAAAAGATGCGGAAAAAGACGTCGAATTCAAACCGATACAGAATGAAAAATAGGTTTTTTACATACAGCCTTTTCCTGCTTCTGCTGTTTTGCCTTGGCTGCAGCAACACGAAATACCTACCCGAAGGCGAATTGCTCTATACGGGCGGAAAGGTCAAAGTAAAGGATTCGCTGATCGCACGGAAAGAGCGAAAAGCGCTTGAAAAAGAATTTGAAGGCCTACTTCGTCCAAGACCTAACAAAAAAATCCTTGGCCTGCGTCCGAAATTGTTCATTTACAATCTGGCCGGCGAACCCAAAAAAGAGAAAGGCTTCCGGCATTGGCTGCGAACCAAAGTGGGCGAACCGCCGGTATTGTTCAGCCAGGTCGATCTGCAATACAATGCGGATGTTTTGCAAAGCTATTCGGAAAACAACGGCTATTTCAAGACGCGGACCGCTTCCGATTCGACGCGGCACGGTAAAAGGGCTTCGGCGGAATACGTGGTTAAGCCCGGAAAACAATATAAGATCCGGAACGTGATTTTCCCGTCCGATTCGTCGGCGTTGTCCAAAACCATCGCACGGACGCACAGGCGTTCTGTATTGAAACCGGGCGAAGGCTACGATCTGGACAAGATCAAAACCGAACGCGAACGGATCGATGCCCGGCTCAAGGAAAAAGGTTATTACTATTTCAGTCCCGATTATCTGAAAGTCCAGGCCGACAGTACGGTCGGGAAATACCTCGTCGATTTGAAAGTCGTCGTCAAGGATGAATCGCCGCCGCAGGCTAAAAAAGTCTACCGAATCGATAAAATCACGATTTATCCGAATTTTTCTATCAAGACCGATACGGTAACCTACAAGGAAAAAGACGTCATCCAACACAACGATTTCACGATCATCGATTCGGCGAAAACGTTCAACCCGCGCATTTTCGACCGTACGCTGTATTTCAAGAAAGGCGACATTTACAACCGCACCGATCACAATCTGTCGCTCAATCGGCTCGTAGGCATGGGAACGTTTAAGTTCGTCAAAAACGAGTTCAAGGTTTCGGACCGTAATGACAACATGCTCGACGCTTATTATTACCTGACGCCGTTGCCAAAAAAATCGATCCGGGTCGAAGTGACCGGAAAAACGAATTCGGCGAATTACACAGGAACCGACCTGACCGTAAACTGGAGCAACCGCAACGCTTTCCGCAGCGCTGAACTGCTGTCGATTTCGGGATACGGCGGTATGGAATTTCAGGTTTCGGGACAGAACAACGGCTTTAACGTATATCGATTGGGTTCAGAAGTGAACGTTATCTGGCCGCGTTTCATCGTGCCGTTCCGCGCCAAAACACCGGGCGGATTCGTTCCGAAAACCAAGGCGACTATCGGATACGAATTCCAGAAAAGGATCAAGCTCTATGCGCTGAATTCGTTCAAGGCATCGTTCGGTTATCTATGGAAGGAAAACATCCGGAAAGAGCACGAGCTCAATGTGACGCAAATCAATTTCGTGAGCCCGAACGGCGTTACCGATTTATATCGGGAGCAAATCGCCGCGGACCCGAGCGGGACGCTGGCCAAAGTCATCGAGAAGCAGCTCATCTTCGGCCCGACGTATTCTTTTACGTATACCAATACGATGCGCAAGCGAAAAATGAACACGTTCTATTATAAGGGCAGCGTCGATCTGGCCGGGACGATTACCGGATTGGTTACAGGTGCGAACGTCAAGAAGGGCGACACCGTTAAGATTTTCGATGTGCCGTTTAGCCAGTTTGCTAAAGTTGAGAGCGATTTCAGGCATTATCTGAGGCTTGGCGATCATTCGCAACTGGCGAGCCGGATTATAATCGGGGCCGGTTTCCCGTACGGCAACTCGTCGGAACTGCCGTTCATCAAGCAGTTTTTCATTGGCGGAACCAATAGCATCCGGGCATTCCGGGCGCGGTCGATCGGGCCGGGAACCTATCGTGACACAATTACCAGCGCTTTTTTGCCCGATCAATCGGGCGATCTTAAACTGGAATTGAACACCGAATATCGGACGAAGCTTTTCAGTGTCGTCAATGGCGCGGTATTCGTAGATGCCGGAAACGTCTGGCTGCTCAATAAAAACCCGAACAAGCCCGGCGCAGAATTCTCCGGGAAATTCCTTAAGCAACTGGCCGTCGGTACAGGTGTCGGGTTGCGGTTTGATTTTTCATTCCTGATCCTTCGGACCGATTTGGCATTTCCGCTTCGCAAACCCTATTTGCCCGACGGACAACAATGGGTAATCGACGACATAAATTTTGGAAGCGGCTCATGGCGTAAGGAAAACCTTATATTTAATCTGGCGATCGGTTATCCATTTTAGCCAATATGGAAATTATATAAAACGACATGGATATTATATAAACATCCTCTCGAATAGCCAGTCTATATTTGCATCAGACATTAGATGTAAAAAATTGCTAAAAAGAGATTGCCGATCAATATAGTTCTATATCCGGCAACATAAAAAAAGTGGTAAGGTATGTAGGGATTCCTTATCACTTTTTTGCTTTTTACAGAATTTGATAAAATCTATAATTAAAAAAGGAGCTGTAAACACAGCTCCTTTTTTTTGATGCATTTCTTGAAACAATTCCTAACAATATAATTGGTACCCAATTCCGGCATCAGCTATCTTTCGTTTTCATCGGTGTAATCGTTTTCCCAATCGTAATCGGAATCTCTTACATCCTGGGCCTCGAATTCATCATCGTCAAAACCATCCATTTGCCCGTAATTTCGGCGTATATCGTACTGGTCGTCCGTTTCGTCCCGATCCGGATGACCGAAATTGTTTTTTTTCATGGAGCTGTAGTTTTTAATGAATTATAAAATTGGCTAAAACCACTGAAAATCAGGTTATAATATTCACAGGTAAATTTGCAGGATTCCCACTTTTGAATGTTATAATATTTGCAGGCAATTCTATAACCGAATTTTCCTATCAATTTTGAACTTTGTGTAAAATGCCGGATTTTCGGCGCAAATCCATCAAAATGAAAGCACTATGGAAAGGCGGAATAAGTTTCGGCCTGGTAAACATTCCCGTCCGGTTATACAGCGGCTCGGTTACGCACCGCGTCGATCTGGACATGATCCGGAAGAAAGACCACTGCGCGATCGAATACGTCCGGGTCTGTAAAAAAGATGGCAAAGAAGTGCCGTGGGACGAAATCGCGAAAGGCTACAAAAAAGAGAACGGCGATTACATTGTACTGGACCGCGACGAAATGGCGCGCCTGCTGCCTGAAAAAACGCAAAGCATCGATATTTTCGAATTCGTCATGGAAGACGACATCCCGTCGCAATACCTCGAAAAACCGTATATCGTCGAGCCGGAAAAACAAGCCTCGAAAGTTTACGCGCTGCTTCGCGACGCTTTGAAAAAATCGGGCAAAGTCGGGCTCGCGCGTTATGTAATCCGTACTTCGCAGCATTTGGGAATCCTTAAACCGCACGAAGACGCGATTTTATTGATACAGATAAGGTTCGATCAGGATTTGCGCGATCCGTCGGAAGCCAAAGTTCCGTCGAATATCAAAATCGAAAAAAAGGAACTCGATATGGCGCTGACAATCATCGATCAGCTTACCGGAGAATTCGAACCGGAGAAATACAAGGACACATACAAGGACGACCTGTTGAAACTCATCAAGAAGAAATCGACCGAAAAACCGAAAAAGAAAGGCGCGAAAGACAATGAGGATGAAGACGAAAAACCACGCGCAAAAAAACCGGCCAAGGACGATTTGCTCGAACAATTGAAGGCCAGTCTCGAAGCGATTAAAAATTAACCCATGGGATTACAGAAATACAACCAGAAACGCGATTTCAGCAAAACCAAGGAACCCAAAGGCGTCGTAAAGAAATCTTCGGGCAAATTGCGGTTTGTCGTACAAAAACACGCCGCGTCGCACCTGCATTACGATTTCAGGCTTGAGATCGACGGCGTCATGGCCAGTTGGGCGGTTCCGAAAGGGCCGTCCGCAAATCCTGCCGACCGAAGGCTGGCGATGGAAGTCGAAGATCATCCGATGGGCTATATCGATTTCGAAGGCACGATTCCGCAAGGCGAATACGGCGGCGGAACGGTAATGGTCTGGGATATCGGCACATATCACGCCGATGGGAACGACGATCCGGCCAAAGACAACGCAATCCTGAGAAAAATGCACCGCGAGGGCAACATCAAGATTGTGCTCGAAGGCGAAAAACTCAAAGGTTCGTGGGCTTTGGTCCGTATGAAAACCGGAGAGGACAAACATCCGTGGCTGCTCATCAAGCACAAGGATGAATTTGCCGGAGCGAAAATCAAGTACGACCAGCTTTCAATCCTGACCGGACGCGATCTCGACGAAATCGCGGAAGGAAATAAAGTCTGGCACAGCAACCGATCGGTAGAAGCCAATGTCAAAGCGCTTTCAAAATCGGCAAAAGAGGAAAAAACGAAAACCGGCAACAAGGACACGGGCGACAGCGAACCGGCACAGCAATTTACCGCCGAAGATCTTGCTGACGCAAAAAAAATCAAATTATTTCCTACAGACTGGCGGCCGCAAATGGCCACGTTAGCCGATGAGCCTTTTGACAATGACCAATGGCTTTTCGAGAACAAATACGACGGTTATCGGGCACTGGCGCAAATTGACAACGGAAAGGTGAATCTCATTTCGCGCAACGGGATTTCGTTTAATGAAAAATATGGGGAAATCGCCAAGACCCTTGAAAAAATACCGCACAATCTGGTTATTGACGGCGAAATCGTAATTGAGGATGCAAAAGGAAAAAGCAACTTCCAGTGGCTACAGAATCACAATGAGCATCCAAAACGCGGTAAACTCAAGTTTTATGTTTTCGACATTCTGTATTTCAACGGGTTTGATTTGCGCAAACTCGAACTCATCCAGCGTAAAAAAATACTGAATGCCATATTGCCAAAGCTCAAAAATATCATTTTCTCGAAACATACGATCGGGAAAGGAATCGATACTTTCAAAGCGGTCGAAAAAAACGGCGGCGAAGGCATTATCGCCAAGAAAATCTCGTCGCCTTATCATGAAAACAAACGCACCAAAGACTGGCTCAAGATCAAAACCGAGATGCAACAGGAAATGGTCATCGGCGGATTTACCGAACCGCAGGGCAGCCGCAAAGGCATTGGCGCATTATTGTGCGGATTTTACAAAGACGGCAAACTGCACTATTCGGGAAAAGTCGGAAGCGGTTATACCGAGGAAATCCTTACCGATCTGCATCAAAGACTCAGCAAAATTGAGACTGACACCTGTCCGTTTACCGTGAAACCGAAACTGCCCGGAAAAATCCATTGGGTCCAGCCGAAACTCCTGGCGCAGATCAAATTTACCGAATGGACCGAAACCGACAGTATGCGGCATCCGGTTTATCTCGGGTTGCGCGAAGACAAACCGGCAAAAAAAGTCGTTATGGAAAAACCCGAAATAGACACGGACAAACTCGAAAAGTCCGAAGAAAAGCCGAAATCAAAAGGAAAAAGCGCCAAAAGCAAAGTTGAGTTCTCGAATCTCGACAAGGTTTTCTGGCCGAAGGAAAAAATCACCAAAGGCGACGTCATCGCTTACTATGACGAAATCGCCGACTACATCCTGCCCTATCTCAAAGACCGGCCGGAGTCGCTGCGCCGGACGCCGGACGGAATCAAAAGTACCGGATTCTTCCAGAAAAATGTCGAAGGCACGGTTCCGAAATGGATCAAGACGCGGAAAATCAAGGCCGATTCGGTCGAAGAACCGGTAACCTGGCTGCTTTGCCAGGACAAGGATACGTTGCTGTACCTTGCCAACATCGGCTGCATCGAGATGAATCCGTGGAGCAGCCGCGTCGGGAGTTTGAACAATCCGGATTATATCATCTTTGACCTTGATCCTAACAAGGCCGATATGAAAAAGCTTGTCAAAACTGCGCTTAAAGTCAAGGAAATCCTCGACAAACTGAAAATCAAAGGCTATGTAAAAACCTCGGGCGGAAAAGGAATTCACGTATTTATTCCCGTACTTCCAAAATACACTTACGAGCAGACGCGCGATTTTTCGCTACTGATCAGCCAGATGGTGAACCGCGAACTTCCGGAAATCACAAGCCTCGAGCGGATGCCAAAAAAGCGCGAGGGAAAAGTCTATCTCGATTTCCTGCAGAACGGCAAGGGAAAAACGATGGCGAGCATTTATTCAATCCGGCCGCGTGAAGGCGCAGGCGTGAGTACGCCGCTGGAATGGGATGAAATCAATGAGAAACTCGATTTGCAGAAGTTCAACATCAAAACGGTTCCGGAAAGATTGAAGGAAAAGGGCGATTTGTGGAAGAATTTCTTCGACGACGCAATCGACCTGAAAAAAGCGCTTTCACATTTGTAATGGACATTACGCAAATCACCGGTTTTGCCGCCGCTGTACTGATCACGGCCGCCAATATCCCGCAAACCATCAAGATCATAAAAACAAAATCCACGAAGGGAATTTCCTCGTGGAGCTATGGCATATTGTTTTTCGGGAATATTTTATGGATTCTTTACGGAATTTTCCGCAACGACCTGCCGATTATCCTGTCAAACAGCATATCGGCGGTCTTGTGCGGCATTATCTGGGGAATTCGCTTGTTTGCGAAACAGCCCGGAAACGACTTCGAGGCTTAGCGGTCTGCGTCTTCGTTTGAGATCGATTCGTTCTGGTCTTCGTCGAGATCGATGTTGTCGCGAAGGATGTAATCGTCCTGGCTGAAAGCGTCAGCGTTGCGGCTGTTCTGTCCGTAGGAATGCCATTTGTCCAAATCTTTGTTGTCGGACTCAAGATAATCGGAATTCATCGTCGGATGGCTTTCGTGCGTAAAGCTCACACCATGCTGTTCAAGGTCGAGATACTTATCTGTATCGGTATGGTCGTGCCACTCGTCCTGTTTTTTCCTTTCTTGTGCATCTTGCCTTTTTTGCCATTCGTTTTTCATTGCGGCAGAATCTTCAAATTCGTTTTGTGGTTCCATGATTTTGATTTTTTAAAACAGTACCGAACTGCTGATGTCGAGGTTTTTCAAAAGCTGTAAATTCGTTTTCAATAAATTCCGAAGCTGAAGATCTTTGAGTTTCTTCCTATTTTTCCAGAGCTGGTGGAAGAGTTCCTTTTCCAGCTTCGATTTCGTTTTCCCGATATTTTTGCGCTCCTTTTCCATCGCATACTGTTTTGGTTTCTATTAAAGTTCCGAAATAATACCCACGGGCTTGTTATATTTTTAAGCTATTTTTCTTTAATATTGAATGAGAACTATATAAAAAAGCCGCAATTTTAAACTGCGGCTTCCAAAGTATAAATGAAAAAATTCAATTACACCCGTATTCTTCCTTCAACGCCGCCATCGTCGATTTTAGCGCCTGTGACAGCTGCCGTCGCCCATTTCAAAAATGCGATGGCTTTTCCGTCGGTCGTGTCCCAATAATAGGCGTAAGTCGGCGCGACACGGATGACCGATACGTCCGGATCGTCTTTTCCTTCCTTGAACCAGGCTTTGGCGATCGGCGTCCAATGGTCTTCAATCGTATTGCGGTCGGTATAAATCGTCGCGTTCCCGAAAACGGACAGATATTGCGAATCTGAAATCTTCGAAAAGAACAGCTGTACCTTATCGTCCTGCGAGATCTCGAAATTCTTGTTGCTTTTGGCGTTGCTGATGAACCAGATGTTACCATCGTCATCAACCTGGTTTGCGCTCATCGGGCGGGCCGAAATCGGCAATTGTTCCAGTTGCGTACAAAACATACAGATGTCGATGTTTTCAGCGAGTTCCTTAAGTTTCTTGATCGTTTCTTCCTTGTGGTTGTCTTTGAATTCTCCCATGGCTTTGGTTTTAAGTTAGTGTGTATAATGTGTCTTTTCGGATGTCCAGTCAATAGCTTCCTGCATTTCGTCTTTATGAAACCCTTTGAATTCACCCGGTATCACAGCGCTGAACGCATCGGTAAACTTAATGACGGTTTCAGAATCCGAAACGATGGCCGCACGGTTCCATTTCGTAATATTTTTGATTCCGACCAAAGCGTCTTTCATCCAGGCGCCGGCGGTAAAATCGGCGGGCGAATTATCGAGGAACATCAGATAGTTGAGTTTGCCTGTACGGTCCACAAGTTCGTTGACTTTGCTGATGACGATATCGTAATCGTCTTTGGTCACCTCGCCCGAAGCCCGGAACCCGACCATATTCTGCGGTAAATCTTTTATTTGCTCAATCATGACAATGGTTTTTATGTTTATCTAAATTACCTGTAAAACCATGGAAAACTGTTATTTAATCCTTAAACCGTTTTATATGATTCGCGGAGTTTTTGGCAAAAATTTTCAGAACTGTTTAAGTAAAAAAAAGCCTTACCGTTTCCGATAAGGCTTAAACCTCAATTTGATTTATTTATGAAAAAAACTACTCGTCTTCATTCGCCAAAGCCGAATTCCTGTTTTGTGCAGTATCGATTTTCAGCGTTGTGGCCACACCTTTGTCGTTGATCATGGTCATGTTCATCATGTCCAACTGGGCCAGGTTTCTCGAAACAAGCCCGTTGAACTTGTTGTAAGAGATATTCATTTCCTTTAGGTTTTTCAGTTTTTCCAAGTCGAACGGTACTTGCCCGACCATGTTGTTTTCGAAAAGGCTCAGGTTTTCGAGCGAAGCCATTTTCGCAACATCCATGCTCAGTTTACCCGAAAGCTTGTTGCTGCTCAACAAAAGTACCTTAAGATTTTTGAGTCCGTAGAACGACGCCGGGATTTCGCCCTCGATTTCGTTATTGAACAAAGACAGTGTCTGCAAAGCGGCCAGGTTACCGATTTCCGCAGGCAAAGTGCCATTGATGCGGTTCATGTACAATTCGACCGACAACAGCGCCGTATCGTTCCCGATCGCGGTCGGGATTGAGCCGGTAAGCTTGTTGAACGCGAGGTTCAGTTTCTTTAAGGATTTCAGGTTTCCGATCGTCGCCGGAATCGACCCCGTAATAGCGTTGCGGAACAGGTTCAATTGTTCAAGGTTGGCAAGATTCCCGATTTCTTTCGGGAGTTCGCCGGATAGGTTGTTATTGGAAAGATTGATTTCCACAACTTTATCGTTTTGCACCGTAATGCCGTACCATTTTTCGACCGGGGATTTCAAATCCCATTTGGTCGTCCATTGCGTTCCGTTTGTGCTGTTGTATAATTTGATGAGCGAATTTTTTTCGGAAGGCGACACGTTGGCCAAAACCGAAACTGACATGCCCAGGGCCAGAAATAAAGTAGTTATATTTTTCATGATCGTGTGTTTTGCTGATTATTACGAGTCAAACGTATGCAGTTTATCGATTATCTGCAAATAAAATCGATGAAATGCATATATTTCTAAAAAACAAATGTAATAATCTTACAATTTTGAAAAAATAATGTTAATAGAAATGTGAACAAACCAAACGATTGCAAACCGGATTTCATGAAAATTCTACATACATTTGAGTATTAACCTTTTAAACAAAACATTATGGAACTAAACTGGCTGGCTCTATTAGTAGCCTCGTGCGCATCATTAGTTTTGGGATTCATCTGGTACAATCCCAAGGTTTTCGGAACCATTTGGATGAAGGAAACCGGAATCACCATGGACGCGGAAGATACCAAAGGTAAAGGCATGGGCGGAATGCTGCTGATGACTTTCATTTATTCGTTTCTGGTTGCGTTCATCCTTCAGATGATGGTAATCCACCAGTTCGGTGCGCTTGGCATGATTGGCGGCGACCCGACAGCCGCGGCTGTAAAACCTTCTTATGCCGCATTCATGGCTGATTACGGTACTGCTTACCGAACATTCAAGCACGGCATGCTCCACGGATTCATGGCCGGGCTGCTTTTTGCGCTTCCGGTAATCGGTATGGGCGCGATGTATGAAAGGCGGAGATGGAAATACGTTCTGGTTACCGGAGGTTTCTGGATCGTCAACTGCATGATCATGGGCGGGATTGTCTGCGGATGGCAATAATATCATAAATATTTTATAAAAGTCCTGCCCAAAAAGCGGGACTTTTTATTATTGATTAATTTTGACGATGCCCGAAAGGCTAAAGCTAAACACAACTTCTTGAGCAGGACGCTGACTTTCTCCGTTTGCACTTCGGTTGCCGCGCTTCCCCAAAACTGGGATGCGGTTGCAGCGGACAATATTTTCCTTTCCGAAGACTACCTGAAAGTGCTGGAACTTTCCGCTCCCGAAAACATGAGCTGCTATTTCATCGCCGTTTTTGATGGAAACAACCTGGCGGGAATCGGAGTTTCCCAGTTTCTCGATTTGAGCGACGTAGATTCGTTCGGTGTGCGCGACAATTGTTTCAAGACGCATCTGCGGAATTTCGTATTCCGGCGCTTCGCTTCGCACGTATTGATTTTCGGGAACAACATGCTCACCGGCCAAAACACATTCCGGCTCGCAACGGGAACTGATGAAAAACAAGCTTTCGCCGCTTTTGACGATGCCTTAAAACAGATTACCGCAACACTTCGTAAAAAAGGCAAAAAAACGCACCTGACTATCTGGAAAGATTTCCCTTTGGGCCGGCATGGCGAAATTCCGGAAATCTCCCAATATTATAAATTCAGCACACAGCCCAATATGATCCTGCAGCTGCGCAGCCACTGGAAATCAGAACAGGATTATGTCGCTGATTTCAATAAAAAATACCGCGATCAATACAAGCGCGCACGAAAGAAAAACGAAGGCGTCGAAAAAAGAAAACTCACGCTGGAAGAAATCAAGGCCAATAACGAAAAGATTTACGAATTGTATTTTACCGTCGCCCGCAGCGCGTCGTTCAATACGTTCTGGCTGGCCAGAAACCACTTCATCGCGCTCAAAGAATCGTTGCGGGACAATTTCCTGTTTTACGGTTATTTCCTCGACGGCGAGCTGGTCGGTTTTGATACGCTGATCAAGAACGGCGAAAGTATGGACACCTATTTCCTCGGCTACGACGAAAATTGCCAGCGGGAGAAAATGCTTTACCTGAACATGCTTTACAACATGATTGCCTATTCGATAAAAAAGCGATTCATAAATGTTATTTTCGCCCGGACGGCGCTTGAGATCAAAAGCTCGGTCGGGGCCAGACCCGTATATCTTTCGGGTTACATCCGGCACAGCAACAAGTTGATCAATTTACTGATGCCGAAATTGTTCTCCTACTTCGAGCCCGAAATGGACTGGAAGGAGCGCCATCCTTTTAAGGATTCGGAACAGCCAGCCGCATTTGCCGGTGCAGCATCCTGATATCGAGCTTGGTTTCCTCGCCGCAGTATTCGCCGTCAACCTGAAAATGTACCGGAACGTCGGTCATGATAGTCGCCTTATCGGTCGAAATGATTTCGACATCGCCTGTATCCAAAGGCATATTTCCCGTTACGATTTTCCCGAAAACCAATAAGTCGAGGTTCCGGATCACGACGATCTCGAATTTTCCGTCGTCCATTTTCCCAAGCGGATTGATCGTAACGCCGGTGCCGTATTTTTTGGAATTTGCCATGACGATCATTTTGGCATCGGCTTCAACGGTTTTTCCGTTCGCGCTGATCGTAGCGTGAAACGGCGCTTCGGAACTCGTCAGCGTATTTACGGCCTGCAGCGCGTAGCCCAATTTCCCGCGAATTGTGCCGCTTTCATAATTCTTGATCAGTTCGGCGTTGAGTCCGATATCGCTCAGATGAAGACTTCGGAGGTTATTAATACAGATCATGTCGATTTCCCTGAAACGATTTCCAAAAGCAACCCCGAGCTGCTCGTCGAGCGTTTCCGGGAAATTTAAGTCAACCGATAAGCCGTTGGCCGAACCGGCAGGCAGAATCCCGATTGTCGCATCTTCGCCCTCAAGAATTTCGGCTACCGATTTGACCGTTCCGTCGCCGCCAACGACGATTACCCGTTCGGGACTGTGCTCCCGATACAGTTTCCTGATTTGAGCATCGTCATCTTTCCCGGTGGTTTCGTAAGATATCAGGTCGATTCCCAACTTCGATGCATACGCTCGCACGGCATCGGCGATTTCGGTTTTGTCTACATCGCCGGAAATCGGGTTGACGACCAAAAGAATGCTGTTTTTCATGGCGTGGCTTTCGTTTGTGATTTAAATTTAGTAATTTACCTCTGACAAAATTCCCATCAAAAACTTAAAATGAAGCCAGTCCTGAAGTTATATCGCGGTTACGCCAATGAAGGGGAACTGATTGTCATGGGTCACGTTTTTGCACCGACGACCAAAGCCGATTACGATTTCCAGAAGCGGAAATTCTCGAACGCCAAATCGATTATCCGGATGTTCCGGATCCGGACGCTGCCCAACGCCGATGTTTGCCTGGATTACAACGGCGAAAAAATCCACACCAAAACCCTGGAAGACGGCTATTTCAAATTTTGCATTCCGCTGGCCGAGCAAACCGGCTACGGCTGGATGGATTATTTTGTCAGCATTTCACATCAAGGTGAGGAAATTAAAGAAAAAGGAAGTTTTATCCGGCCGTATGAGGGCAACCTCGGGTTCATTTCGGATATCGACGACACCTTTTTGGTATCGCATACGCGGAACGTGTTCCGGAAATTGTACATCCTTTTGTTCCGCAATGTCAACGACCGCAAGATTTTTGAGGACGTCGTATCGCATTATCAGGCGCTGAGCACTTCGGGACGCAACAACAAGGACGAACAGAACGCATTTTTTTACGTATCGAGCAGCGAATGGAACCTCTATCGATTTATCGTCGATTTTACGCAGCTGCACGAACTGCCGCGCGCGGTTTTGCTATTAAAGGACATCAAGACCAGCCTGATGGATTTTTTCATCACCGGACGCGGCGACCACAATCACAAGTTTGAAAAGATCAAGCACATCCTGGAATTCTATCCGCATTTGCAGTACACACTGCTCGGCGACGACTCGCAGGCCGATCCGTTTTTATATGAAGACATTTGCAAAATATTTCCCGTTACGGTCAAAGCGGTTTACATCCGGCAGACCGGGCATCATAAAAAACCGAAAACGGTTGTTGCTTTGCAGAATATGGAAACGCTGAACGTCGCGACGTGTTATTTCCGGGACAGCCGCGAGGCGATCGCGCATTCGAGAAAGATCGGGCTGATCGCTTAGACAGTGCCTAGCCCTGATGGAGCCGGTAATCCTTTGTGAGGCACGAACAAAGATTTAGGCGAGAGCAGGAAAATGCTCCAAAAATTAAGCGTTGTCGATTTCTGTCTGCACCGCTTCCCATTCTCCCATCAATTTTTCCAAATCGGCTTTTTTGCGGTTGTAAGCGGTGAAAAAGTTGGCATTCTCGATGTGTTTGTCGTAATTGCTTTCGAGCTCTTTGTCATCTTTACGAATGTCTTCTTCGAGCTGCTTGATCTGGCTTTCGACTTTGCTCAAACGGTTTTGCAGCGACTTGCTTTTCTTTTGGTCTTCGTATGAAATCTTCGTGTCCTGCTTTGGCGCTTCTTTTTTGACGACATCTTTCTTTTCGACTTCGCGCATGTTTTCGAGGTTGCGCTGTTCGAGGAAGAAATTGATATCGCCTAAGTATTCCTTGATCTTCTGGTTCTTGAATTCGTAAACGATGTTCGACATGCCCTGCAAAAAGTCGCGGTCGTGCGATACGAGCAGCAAAGTTCCTTCGTATTTCTGGAGCGCGGCCTTGAGCACGTTCTTCGATTTGATGTCGAGGTGGTTCGTCGGTTCGTCCATGACCAGTACGTTGATTGGCTGCAGCAACAGTTTGCAAAGCGCCAGGCGGTTCCGTTCGCCGCCTGAAAGGACTTTGACCTTTTTGTCGACGTCGTCGCCCCGGAAAAGGAAAGAGCCGAGCATATCGCGCACTTTGGAGCGGTTGGTGTCGGTTGCGGCACTTTCCATAGTTTCGAGCAGCGTTATTTCGCCGTCGAGGTATTCGGCCTGGTTCTGGGCGAAATAACCGACCTGGACGTTATGCCCGAGCTTGATCGTGCCCTGGAACGGGAATTCGTGAACGATCGCCTTAATGAACGTCGATTTGCCCTGGCCGTTCTGCCCGACGAATGCGATCTTGCTTCCGCGCTCGACGAGCAATGAAATATCTTTCAAAATCGTTTTGTCGCCGTAGCTTTTGGTGACGTGCTCGGCTTCGATGACGACTTTTCCGGGTACTTTCGAAACGGGAAAGGAAATGTTCATGACCGAATTGTCTTCTTCGTCGACCTCGATACGTTCGACCTTGTCGAGTTTCTTGATCAGCGATTGCGCCATCGACGATTTTGTGGCGCTGTACCGGAAGCGGTCGATGAGCTTTTGGGTTTCCTCGATTTTCTTTTGCTGGTTCTTTTGCGTGGCCAGTTGCTTTTCGCGGATTTCCTGTCTTAAAACCAGATATTCGGAGTACGGCTTGTTGAAATCGTAGGCTTTGCCCAAAGACAATTCGATCGTGCGGTTTGTGACGTTGTCCAGAAACATCTTATCGTGCGATACGATGACGACAACGCCCGGATAATTTTTCAGGAAGTTTTCGAGCCAGATGATGGATTCGATGTCGAGATGGTTTGTCGGCTCGTCCAAAAGCAAAACGTCATTGTTCTGCAAAAGCAGTTTGGCGAGTTCGATCCGCATACGCCAGCCGCCTGAAAACGTGTCGGTTTTATTGTTGAAATCTTCGCGTTTGAAACCGAGTCCCAACAATACTTTTTCGGTATCGCCGACATAATTGTAACCGCCGAGGAGTTCGAAACGATGCGTATAGTCGGAAAGGTCTTCGATGATTTTGGAATATTCCTCGCTCTCGTAATCGGTTCGGGTTACCAACTGGTGGTTAATTTCCTCAAGTTTTTTTTCGGTCTTCTTGATTTCGGTAAACGCCTGATACGCTTCTTCGAGAACTGTACGTCCTTGTTCAAAATCGATGTCCTGCCTCAGGAAACCAATCTGTACTTCTTTTTCGGTTGCGATCGCGCCCGAATCCGGGACGATGTCTTTGGCGAGGATTTTCAGCATCGTCGATTTGCCGGCACCGTTTTTTCCGACCAATCCGACGCGGTCGCCGGCGCCGAGCCTGAATGTGACTTCCTCGAATAAATAAGTTCCGCCGAAAGATACCGACAGGTTATGGATATTAAGCATTAGTATAGTTTTATCAGCGTTTGTGTCGTAATTTTGAAGCGATTTTCCGAAGTCAAAAAAGCACAACGAATTTTTTTGCAAATGTTAAAAAAAGGATCGAAACTCTATAGCATTTTAACAGGAACTTGCCCCAAGTGCCAAATGGAGAAGATGTATGTGAACAACAACCCGTACATCATCAGCGAAACCATGAAAATGCACGACCATTGCAGCCATTGCGGGACGAAATATAAAATGGAGCCCAATTTCTTTTTCGGGGCGATGTATGTGAGTTATGCCGTCGCCGTTTTGGTGGGAATTCTTATTTTCCTCTGCGGGTTTTTTATTTTTGGCGCGGGAATGAAGCGTTCGTTCCTTGCGATTTTCATCGGCTTGATTTTATTGATGCCATGGATTACCCGGATTTCAAGAAATATCTACATCAATATGTTCATTCATTACGACCCGGATGCGGTCAGGAAATCCTGAATCTTTCGATGTTGATCTCGCGAGGGATTTCCGTTCTCGTTTCGATATGACATAGTAATGTTTTGGCCATAATCGGGGCCAGCATGACACCACGCGTCCCGAGCCCGTTCAGGATATAAAGTCGAGGATATTCCGGATGCGTTCCGATCAATGCCTTGCGATCCTTTACCGTCGGCCTGATGCCCGCCTGATGTGAAATGATTTCAAAATCGCAATTGATGATTTCCCGAATTTTCCCGACGAGTTCTGCCCGGCCTTCTGCCGTTGGAATTTCCGTTTTGTCGTCCCAGTTGTAAGTCGCCCCAACTTTGTAAAATCCGTTTCCTAAAGGCAGGACGAAAAGACTGCTTTTGACAATAGCATCAAGTTGCAGCTGCGGCGCTTTGATGATCAGTAATTCACCCTTCGTTCCGGCCAATGGCAGGTAATTGAAAAACGGATTAGCGTTGACCGCGAACCCTTCGGCGAAAATGATATTTTTGGCTTGGTGGTTTTTATAACTTATATATTCGGGATGGATTTCCAATTCGGGATATTCGAACGTTTCATAAATCATCTGTTCGTTTTTGATTAAATACTGACGGTATTTTTCCAAAAACATCTTCGTATCGACATATCCGGTTTGAAACACCTGTCCGTATCCGTGCGGCGAAACGATATGATCGTATTTTTTTGTGATCAATTCCGTTGAGAGAAATGCCGAAAGCTTCGGATTGTCGGATGCCGAAAACCAGTTGTTCTGTTCTTCAACCGAAACGAATTTCCTGAGAATCGGCATCGGATGGTTGAATTTCATCCCGAGTTTTTCCTCAATACCGGCATAATAAAGATTCATTTCGTCGAGTTGTTGCTGCGCCTGTGCGATGCCGCTGAACCGTTTCAGAATGACCGGATTGTACAATCCCGCAGCGACTGAAGAAGAATGTTGTGAATCGTTTTCAAAAACCAGCACGGTTTTATTATGCTGCAATGCATATTCGGCAAATGCGATTCCGGCAAGTCCTGAGCCGACGATGAGATAATCTGTCATGGTGCAAAAATAAAAAAACTCCTATCGGTTTGATAGGAGTTTCTTTTATAAGAATGAAATCGTTTAGTAATTCCACATATCCTGTTCGAAATCACGGATTTTCTCTTTGACCCTTTCCGATTCGAGGAGCTGCATTTGTGCATTGTCTTTCTCGTAATCGGCAATCGTTCGGTCGCCATATACATTTTCTTCCTTGTAAATGACGGCGTTGAACCTTCGCGAGTTGAGCAGATGGTCAAAACTGATCGGCGCCGCCGAGTTTCGATCGTTGAACGCTTTTGCATCGTGAAGAATATCGCGGATCGATGGGAAATAAATCCAGAACAGTTCGATTACATCCGGGTTCTCAGCCCCGATATCGCGCGCTTCCGGAGAAACCGGACAAATACCCAATAACCTATATTTCAGTTCACTTTGACGCTTGTCGAAATACCAGTAGCCTTTGATTTTGTAACCTGAAATATCCTGTGCAGTCAAATCCTTTACGTTAATGTACTGCGGATCGAGAACTTTCCTTCCGGCTTTATAGTCATCGTAGTAGTTGTTGATTTCGTCACGGCCAGCCTGAGTCGTATCAACATACTTAAAAGAAGACGCCATATCCTTGAGCGTTTTCTTGGTATTGAAATAATCGTCAGCGTAAACCTCCGTGATTTTACCGCTCTTGATACCGTTCAGCAATACCGTGAACAAAGAGCGCCTGTCTTTGCCGATGTTGGCCGTATCGATTGGATAATACAATGGGAAATTGATCCTTTCATCAAGGTCAATCAGTTCCCACATGGTTTTACCCATCAAGACGTCCCGGTCATGGACATAGCCGTAAGCGAGCGGTTTGTCATTGTCGGAAATCAATTGCGCAGGTGTTTTTTTACCAATCTCATCCGGCGTTTTCGCATTGAGCAAATTCGACTGGGCGGAAGCAGCAACACTGCCGGCAGCAAAAAGAATGACCAATAAACAATTTCTCAAATTCATTTTTTCTATTTTCTTAAGTTATCTAAGTAGGTTAACGGCTAACTTAAATTAATTATTGTATTTCGAAGATTACCGGCGCACATTTAGGCGGTAATATCCTGGAAGCACCAATGATCTTAGTCTTGATATCGTAAATAGTGATTTGGTCGCCACGTCCCGCTCTTGCCAAAGCAGCAGCACATTGTCCGTTGACCCTGTCGCCGTTTACGATGATCGCAGCCTGACCCGGTACTTTGAAAGTAAATTGGGTCACCTGGAATTTCAGGTCATAAAGGAAATCAGGCAAAACAGCAGAAATCTGTGATACCTGAAGACGCGATTTCGCACCCTTGGTATTTCCGGTCTCGCCACCGATAGCACCTACCGGACCCGGAATGTTCTTGATACGGAATACTTTCTTATCGGAAACTTTTGTTTTATCCGGCAATTCACCGCTCACACTAATAGTAACTTCGGTGCCTTGCCCAGGATTCATGTTATAAGTTCCCGGCTTGGACGATTTCGTAAGACCAGGTGCCGAAGCGTTTACTTTATCGGCAGAAATCCCTGCAAATGAAATAGTCATCGGGTTATCGAGACCGCGGTAAACCACGTTCATTTTATCAGCAGAAATGTTTGCAGAGTTCGGTTTAGGAACAACAACATAGTTTCCTTCAATTTTCAGGTTGACGGGCTTACCGCCTTCTTCAAAATTGAATGAACCCGTAATTTCATGCTCGCCGACATTGCCTGCACCGAAAGAGAATTTTGCCTGTCCTGCTTCTGCTTTAACCGAAGTGCCGTTTACGATAACGGATTTGGCCACGAGATTTGGATCGAATTTACCGAGGATGATTTTACCGGTTACTGCTTCTCCTTGGAAAAATGCATTTTTGTCCGGAACAACTATCGGCTTGTAAGCAGTCAATGATGCGGCGGCAACAAGGTCAGCCTGGAACATTCCGCTGATGATGTCGCTTTCGGTAGTTTTGACATCAGACTGCAACTGCGACAGCTTTGTAATGGATGCAATCAAAGGGAAGTGCTCATAGTTATAATTCAACCATTCAATCTTCTTTCCTTCAGTTTTGGAATAAACCGGCTCAGTCGAAAAGCGGTTCTGAATCTTTTTCATTTCTGGCTCAGAAATCGCGCTTCCGCCAATAGTTCTCAATTGGCTGACATAATTTGCGATTTTGGCCAAGAATTCTTTTCCTTTTGCTGAAGGCTTCTCACCGCCTGCAAACCAGGCTTCATCCAATTTATCACCTTTATCCATCTGTTCGAAAGGAAGATTTCCGTTTTCATCCTTTTTCAGATCTTTGGTAAAGTTATTTTTTTGGCTTTCAATATAATCGTTGAACTCCTTCGACAACGCCCTGATCTTTTCAACCTTTGCCTTTTTATCGCCATACTGCAAAGGCTGCTCGGACGCTTTTTGTGCCAACTGGTCGAAAGAAGACTGGTTTCTCGCGTCAGTAATGGTATTGGATTCAACAATTTTATTATTCAAGATACCAAAAGCGGTCAATACCTCTTTTGACATGTTAAGGGCCAACATCGCGATGAAAACCAGATACATCAGGTTAATCATCTTCTGCCTAGGGGTTAATTTTCCTCCTGCCATTTTCTAATTAGTTTGTTTCGTGTTAATATTAAAAATGTGGTCGAAAATTATCCTCTGTTACCCATTGCAGACAACATACCGCCGTAAACTTGGTTCAATGAAGACAAGTTCGAAGTCAGCGACTGCATCTGATCTTTCAGTTTAAGGTTGTTTTCAGCAACTTCGTTGTTGATTTGCGCGTTTCTTGAAGCGCTTTCCAATTGAATTTTGTAGAGGCTGTTCAATGATTCCATTTGAGCGGCAGCCATATTCATTTCTTCGCTGTATTTTTTGGTAGATGCGATGGCGTCAACAGTAGGCGAAATTCCTTTTGCTGCACCTTCGAAGTTGCGGATGCTGTTTCCTAAGCTCGCCATCAATTCGCCATCAATTTTAGCTTCTTTGAGCATGTTGTCCAATTTTTGTGACAACAAGCCTTCAGCATCTTTTGGATTTTCTTTAGCGTCTTTTTTCTTGGCCTCGCCTCCGGCAAGCTCCGGATAAACCAATGACCAATCAAGCTCAGTATCAACCGGGTCAAACGCCGAAAGTCCAAAGATAAACGCCTCAGTTCCTAGCCCAATGATCAACATCGCGCTCGCTCCCGGCCAGTGCATTAATTTAAAAAGTGCTCCAACGATTACAACAGCCGCTCCCATACCGTAAGCGAAATTCATTGTTTTTTTGCTAAGTCCCATAATAATAATTTTTAGGTAGTTAAGTTAAATAATTAAGTTAGTTAAATTTATTTTCTTGGCGCTTTGCCGTTTTTGGTTACGTTCAATCCCATGTAATCCTGAACGGTCCTGAATCCAATGTAGCTTCTTGCAGAGTCGGCGTACTCAAAGTCACGCGTGCTCACCTGCAGGAAATAAGCAACATCTTTCCACGAACCGCCACGAGTTACTTTACGGGCATTTTTAAGGTCGCCGACGTTAGGGTTCATGGTAGAAACATATTCGTAAGCGCTGGCATCATAAGACGAATCAGTCCATTCCGCTACGTTACCCGCCATATTGTAAAGATTGTAACCGTTTGGTTCGTAAGATTTGGCCTCAACCGTATACAAAGCCTGGTCGGCTGCATAATCCCCGCGATCCGGTTTGAAATTCGCAAGGAAACAGCCCCTGTCGTTCTTGGTATAAGGTCCGCCCCAAGGATAAGTCGCCGATTCGAGCCCGCCGCGTGCTGAGTATTCCCATTCCGCTTCAGTAGGAAGACGGAAAGCGTTGATCAAATCGTGGTGTTTCTTTTTCGAACGAATGTAAGCGTTCTTGTACAAAGTCCTCCAGGCGCAAAACGCTTTCGCCTGCGTCCATTTTACACCGACAACTGGGTATTCGCCGTAAGCCTGGTGCCAGAAGTAATCGTTGTGCATCGGCTCGTTGTAAGAATAAGCGAAATCTTTGATCCAAACCGTGGTGTCAGGATAAACTTTTTCCTGCTCTGTATGGATGAACTGACTTCTCTTGCCTGTTTTTGCTTTGGCCGCAGCCTGGATGTCCATCCAGGAATAACGGAATTTCAGTTTGGAAACGTCAATCGTACGCAGCCCGTTATAAGATTCCGCGGCCGGCAGATACATCGTATCCATTACTTCAGTATAATATTCATCCGGATATTTGGAAGTATCCTTAATCAGCTTTACTTTCTTGTTCAATTTTCTTCCCGCGTATGGATCTTCGGTCGTTCCGACGCTATAATAGTTTTCATACATGTATTTGTCGTATGGCGTCATTTTCGCAGGATCGGCGTCATTGAAGGCAAAATCACCGATACTTCCGGCATTTTTTCCTCCGCCTTTTCCGCCTTTACCGCCCGCTCCGGAACTTTGCCCGACCTCATCGGCCAAAATCGCAAGTCTGACCCGCATGGTTGAATCTTTTACCCATTCAACAAACTGACGGTATTCACTATTGGTGATTTCGGTCTCATCCATATAGAAAGACCTTACGGTTACTGTTTTAGTTGGAGCATCCTGTACGTTGGCCAAATCGTCGTCAGATTTACCCATAATAAAGGCGCCACCAGGAACCAAAGTCATCCCGTAAGGCTTTTCAGGATGCCATTTTCTTCCTTTGACTCCGACCAGTTCACCTTTGTCACTCGATTTGCCACAACCGACCAAAAGAGCGACAACAGCTGAGAATGCAACGAATTTCTTCATAAAATTTGGGTTATTTATGTATTCTAAATTTTAAGGGCGTAAACCTATCTAATATTTTTCAAAAAACCAATTATTTATAATAAAATTTATCTCACCGTTCAAAAGTAGAGTTTAATTCAATTATAAAAAAATATTTTACCGATAAAATGCAAAAATCATCGATAAAATGCATTATTTGTGATTAATTGTAAGATTACTTCCTTATATTTAATGGTTAATAATTAATTATAAACAATTTTTTCTCTGTGCTTTCCACCAACGCTCGGGAAGCTCCTGATTGCAGGCGGAAAGGTATTCTTCATAAGAACAAGGTAACAACGTATTTTTTTTAAGTTTATTATTGCCTGTTGAAATATGCGGAATTTCAATCCACCATCGTTCCGATTTATTGCTTTTATAAAACACCAGTTCCTCGTTTTCAAAAGGAATAATGTATTTTAAATAATGTTCGCGGCTACCGAACGGATACTCATTTGAGCGGTAATGAAACCCTTCGATGAAATACCACGCGATTTGGGCGATCAATGCAGCTTCCTGGGTCGTACTGTTGTGATTAAAAATCCCCAGCAGCGAAACTTTATCGCTGATTCCAGAATAACGGCCCAAAGCGCAAATCTCCTTGCCGTTAAAGCCGTTAGGAGTAAAAGTAGTAAAATTTCCCGAGTCGGCGGACTTCACCGCTGTTAAATCTATACTTACCAAATCCGCGTCCCTGAAAACCGGTTCGGCAATCGCGATATTGTTTGAAACCTCACCCAATCTGTAGGCATCGAAGAACAGCTTCTCGATCAGGTCGATTTCTTCCTGCGAATTGTAATAGGTTTGGTAACCGATATTGCTGTAATTAAAGAGATTATTCGGTTCATCCACGATGATTTTCGTCATATACGAACCGGCCGAAATCGGTTCCTGTTCCTTCCCGAAATCAAACCGGCTGTCGATCGAGACAAGATTGACCATTTGCTCGAGCTTGTCGTACGCCCGATATAAAGCATACGTCAGGTCCTGCGAACCGCCGATGACAATCGGGATGATTTTCTTTTTCAGGAGCGACGACACGACTTCGCGGACTGCAAACGACGTATCTTCGACCGAATTGCCCGAATCGATGTCGCCCAAATCCGCAATCGAAGCGTTCCAGTTGCCCGGAAATAAACTGTAAAATTCTTTCCTGATGAACGAAAGATCGACCGATTCCATATAATTGCCGCTGCCCCGGTTTTCAAGAACGCCGATAATAGCTATTTTAATCTTATCGATATCCGGGAAATCGTGCTCCGTATGAAATGCGACTTTGCTGCCCAGGTGCTGCGACGACAAATTCCCTATGAATCGCATCGTGTCCTGGTCAACGGGCTGGAGAAAATCGAATACCATGGCTTATTTCTTTTTTGTGGCCGTTTTTTTTGCGACGGTTTTTTTTGCGGTTGTTTTTTTTGCTGCCGGTTTTTTAGCCGCTTTTGCCGGAGTTTTTTTCTCGATAAGTTCCTTTACCTGGTCGAGCGTCAGTTTCGAGGCGTCGATGTCTTTCGATAGTTCTATCTTGATCTTGCCTTTGGTGATCTGCGACTTTCCCCAACGCGCTTTTTCAACCAAAATACCTTCTTCCTTCCAGTCATGGATAACTTTGTCGATGTTTTTCTGGAGCTTGTCTTCGATGAGTTCCTGAACGTCTGTCTGAGATAAACTGTTGAAATCGTACTTCTTGCTGACGTTGATGAAAATACCGTTCCACTTGATGAACGGTCCGAAACGGCCCGTGCCTTTTTGCACCGGCTGACCTTTATAAGTCGCGATCGGCGCGTCGGCCTGCGCTTTTTCGGCGATAAGTTCTTTTGCGCGGTCCAAGGTTACGTCAAGCGGCTCCTCGCCTTTCGGAAGCGAAATAAACACTTTGCCGAAACGCACGTAAGGCCCGAAACGCCCATTGTTCACCTCGACTTCTTCACCATTGTGCGTACCGAGACTTTTAGGGAGCAAAAACAGGTTCAACGCTTCTTCGAGCGAAATGTTGCCGATATTCTGGTCCGGACGCAAACTCGCAAATTGCTTGTTTTCGTCATCGGCGTCACCGATTTGCGCCATCGGACCGAATTTTCCCAAACGCACGCTGACCGGTTTCCCGGTTTTCGGATCTGTTCCCAAAATGCGTTCGCCGCTTTCGCGTTCCGCATTCGCCTCTACTTCCTTGACGTTCGGGTGGAATTTATCGTAAAACTCCTGCATCATTTTCGCCCAGTTTCGGTTGCCTTCGGCGATTTCGTCAAAATCTTCCTCGACTTTCGCGGTAAAGTTATAATCGAGGATCGACCCGAAATTCTTCACCAAGAAATCGGTCACGATCGTACCGATATCGGTAGGAACGAGTTTGCCTTTGTCCGAACCTGTATTTTCCTTCAATGTCTTTTCGGCAATTTTCCCAGATTGCAAAGTCAGCTGCGTATAATTGCGTTCCTGTCCTTCGAGGTTTCCTTTCTCGACGTAATTCCTGCCGATAATTGTCGAAATCGTCGGCGCATAGGTCGATGGCCGGCCAATTCCGAGTTCCTCCAGTTTTTTCACGAGCGATGCTTCGGTATATCTGGCAGCAGGACGCGTATATCGTTCCGTCGCAACAATGCTGTTGTTTTGCAGCTTCTCGTCTACTTTCAGCGCCGGAAGCATGCCTTCCTGTTCTTCTTCGTCCTCGTCGTTCCCTTCGAGATAGACTTTCAGAAAGCCTTCGAAAAGCAGGACTTCGCCGGTAGCCGCAAAATATTCGTTGTGGTTGTTTGCTTGGATTTTCACGTTCGTGCGCTCGAGTTCGGCATCGCTCATTTGCGAGGCCAAAGTTCTTTTCCAGATCAGGTCGTACAGTCTCGCCTGGTCGCGATCTCCCGTGATCGTATGCCGCGACATATCGGTCGGGCGGATCGCTTCGTGCGCTTCCTGTGCGCCTTTATTCTTATTGGCAAAGTTGCGCGGTTTTGAAAATTCCCTTCCGTAGGAACGTGTAATTTCGGCTGCCGCAGCGCCCATCGCCTCATTCGAAAGATTCACGCTGTCGGTTCGCATATAGGTAATCAATCCGGCTTCGTAAAGTTTCTGCGCGATCTGCATCGTTATCCCGACCGGCAAATACAGCTTCCGGGCGGCTTCTTGTTGCAAAGTCGAAGTCGTGAACGGCGGCGCGGGCGATTTTTTCGTGGGTTTGGTCTCTAAATCCGCTACCTTATATATAGAACCGATATTTTTGCCCAGGAAATCTTCCGCTTCTTTTTTCGTGGCAAAATTCTTCGGCAGCCGGGCTTTAACTATTTTTCCCGCTTCGTTCGTGAATTCCGCAGTGACCGAATAGGATGCGACCGGAGTAAAGTTCTGGATTTCGCGTTCCCTTTCCACGATCAATCGCACCGAAACCGATTGTACGCGCCCGGCAGATAATCCGCCTTTGACTTTCCTCCATAAAACCGGCGAAAGCTCATAACCTACCAAACGGTCCAAAACCCTTCGCGCCTGCTGTGCGTTGACTAGGTCGTAATTGATACCGCGCGGATTCTCAATCGCTTTCAGGATTGCCGACTTGGTGATTTCATGGAAAACAATCCGTTTAGTCTTGTCTTTATTTAATTTGAGTTCTTCGGACAAATGCCAGGAAATCGCTTCCCCTTCGCGGTCCTCATCGGAGGCCAGCCAGACCATTTCGGCTTTTTTCGATAAATCCTTGAGTTTTTTGACGAGCGCTTTCTTGTCGGGCGATACTTCGTAGGTCGGGGCGAAACCGTTGGCGACGTCCACGCCGATTTCCTTTGACGGCAAGTCGGCGATATGGCCATAACTCGATTCAACCTGAAAATCGCTCCCGAGAAATTTCTCGATGGTTTTGGCCTTGGCCGGCGACTCTACGATCACTAAATTCTTTGCCATAGTCTGTGTGTTGGTTGCCGCAAAAGTATGGGAAAAAATTAAAACGCAACTTTTTTATTTCCGACTGGCAAATTTCAACGGCAAGCATCTTATCGGTCTGATAATATCGATTTGGTATAAACCTCAAGGTTTTGGTTTGGAATTACCGTTTTTCGTCGCGACTATTGTAGCTTTTCCTCAAAAAAACAAAAGGAATGTTAAACCCAAACTGACATCTTGTCACTTTTCGGTAAGTTTGTATCTTTGGAGCCCTAAAAATTGGCACCGCAGATGGAAAAGACAATCGAAGAAAGCAAACAAGGCGAAAGCCTCGTCCTCGAACAAAAACCCGAAAACAAGAAAAAGCTCTTCATCGAGAGCTACGGTTGCGCGATGAATTTCTCCGACAGCGAGATCGTCGCCTCGATCCTGTCCGAAGGCGGCTATAATACGACCAATATCCTCGAAGAAGCCGATCTTGTTCTGGTGAATACCTGCTCGATCCGTGACAAAGCGGAACAAACGGTCCGCAAACGGCTTGAAAAATACAATGCCGTCAAGCGCATCTCGAACCCAAAGATGAAAGTCGGCGTATTGGGCTGCATGGCCGAACGCCTCAAGGAAAAATTCCTCGAACAGGAAAAAATCGTCGATTTGGTCGTCGGGCCGGACGCTTATAAAGATTTGCCCAATTTATTGCAGGAAGTCGAGGCAGGGAACGACGCGATCAACGTGATTTTATCGAAAGAGGAAACCTACGGCGACATCGCTCCGGTACGCCTGAACACAAACGGCGTTTCGGCATTCGTCTCGATCACGCGCGGTTGCGACAACATGTGTACGTTCTGTGTCGTGCCGTTTACCCGCGGTCGCGAGCGCAGCCGGGAACCGCAAAGCATTCTGGCTGAAATCCGCGATTTGTCCGAAAAAGGATTTAAGGAAATTACATTATTGGGCCAAAACGTCGACAGTTACCTTTGGTACGGCGGCGGTTTGAAGAAGGATTTCGCCAACGCTACCGATATGCAAAAAGCCATTGCAACCGATTTCGCCCAACTGCTCGAAATGGCTGCCGTTGCTTTTCCGAAGATGCGGATCCGTTTTTCGACGTCGAACCCGCAGGATATGCACGAAGAAGTGCTGCACGTGATTGCGAAATATCCGAACGTCTGCAAGCACATCCATTTGCCGGTGCAATCCGGAAGCGACCGCATCCTGAAGCTCATGAACCGTTTGCATACGCGGGAAGAATACATCAAGCTGATCGACAATATCCGCAATATCATTCCCGATGTCGAAATAACTCAGGACATGATTTCGGGTTTCCCGACTGAAACAGAAACCGACCATCGCGATACGCTCGATTTGATGGAATACGTAAAATACAACTTCGGCTACATGTATGCCTATTCCGAAAGGCCGGGCACTTTGGCCGGACGCAAAATGGACGACGACGTGCCTGAAGAAACCAAGCTCCGCCGGCTGCAGGAAATCGTCGATCTGCAGCGCAAACACAGCGGCGAACGCACGAAAGCCTACCTCGGGAAAACCGTCGAGGTGTTGGTCGAAAAGGTTTCAAAGAAATCGGAAAACGATCTATCGGGACGGAATTCGCAGAGCCTGATGGTGGTTTTCCCAAAGGAACATTACAAAATCGGCGATTTCGTCAATGTAAAAATCACAAGTTGTACGAGCGGAACTTTGATCGGTACAGCCGTCGGATATTCATCAATGAATAATTAATAGTTAATAATTAATAATTGGGCGTTGCGGCGATCGAGATTTGTCGCTGCCGGTAAAAATACCGCCGCCGGGCTTTCGGCACTCGCTTTTTTTCGTTGCACGGCAAAAAGAGCTCAGACAAAGCCTTTAATCCCTAACGCTAAACAACACTGAACCTGAACAATTGACAATGTAGAAACTTTCCAAAACCTTCTTCATTACTAATTATCAATTGTTCATTATTATTAATTGAATATGGAATCAGTACAAGCCATCAAGCAACGATTCGAGATCATCGGGAACGACCCGAAACTCAACCGCGCCATCGAAAAAGCCATCCAGGTCGCACCGACCGACATTTCGGTATTGGTTGCCGGCGAAAGCGGCGTCGGGAAGGAAGCCATCCCGAAAATAATCCATTCGCTCTCGCACCGCAAGCACGGAAAATACATTGCCGTAAACTGCGGCGCGATTCCCGAAGGCACGATAGATAGCGAGCTGTTCGGGCACGAAAAAGGCGCTTTCACCGGCGCGACCGGAACGCGCGAAGGTTATTTCGAAGTCGCCGACGGCGGAACGATTTTCCTGGACGAAGTCGGCGAATTGCCGCTCACGACGCAAGTCCGTTTGCTCCGCGTGTTGGAAAACGGCGAATTCATCAAAGTCGGCTCGTCGCAGGTACAAAAAACCAACGTCCGTATCGTGGCCGCGACCAACGTCAACATGTTCGACGCGATCGAAAAAGGCAAGTTCCGCGAGGATTTGTATTACAGGCTGAGCACGGTCGACATCCATTTGCCGGCGCTTCGCGAACGCAAGGACGACATCCATTTGCTGTTCCGGAAATTCGCCTCCGATTTTGCGCACAAGTACAAAATGCCCGCGATCCGGCTCGACGACAACGCCGTGCAATTCCTGCAGAAATACCGCTGGAGCGGAAACATCCGCCAGCTGCGCAACATTGCCGAACAGCTTTCGGTTTTGGAAACCAACCGCGATATTTCGGCCGCGACGCTGCAATCGTATTTGCCGGTTGAAGGCAGCAGCCTGCCATCGGTCATCGGCGGCAAAAAAAGCGAAAGCGATTTCTCGACCGAGCGCGACATATTATATAAGGTGCTTTTTGACATGAAAGCCGATTTGAACGACCTGAAAAAGCTTACGCTCGATCTGATGCAGAACGGCAATGCGAAAGTCCAGGAAAACAACCAGCACCTGATTAAGAAGATTTACGGGAACGATCACGAGGTCATCGATTTTGAGGACGAAGACCAGACGTCGATACTGGCTCCGGCGAAGAAAAATTTCGACCGCCACCAGGACGACGATTATCTTTTCGCCGAAACTGTCGAGGAAGAGGAAGTTCTGCGATTGGAACAGAAGGAAATCGAGATGATCAAGAAGGCGCTCGAAAAAAACAAGGGCAAGCGCAAGGCCGCGGCCGACGAGCTCGGCATTTCCGAACGGACGTTGTACCGCAAGATCAAACAATTTGATTTGTAATTGTTTTTGGCTACATTTATCCAAACTTAAATTCCTATGAAACGACTGCTCGCATTTTTTGTTTTCGCACTGATTTTTTCGTGCAGTTCGGACGATGCGCAGCCGCAGCAAAACATCGATCCGACGCTGTTGCAAAAAATCGTTTTTTATCCGGGAACGGCTAATGAGACGCATTGGAATTTTTATCCGGACGGATTGCTTAAGGAAATCGCTAAGCCTGACGGCACGGTATTGCAGGACTTTGTTTACCAAAACAACAACCTGGTCAGCACGACACAATATGCCGGTTCAGGGAATTTGGTCACGACATTCACATACGATAATAATAATTTCCTGACATCGATAAACGGTTATCCCGTGAGCTATACTTACGACGGGACCGGCGGCAAGTATACGTTTGATTATGTGGTTCCGGTTTGTGACGAATGCGCTTATGACAATCCGCATAAAACGGAGATTCAGCTCAACAGCGACCTGCTTCCCGTGAGCCGAAAGGTTTTTTTCAATTACTATCCAACAGGCGAAGAATTCTATTATCTGCCCTACGATGCGGGATATGAGAACGGCAACCTTGCTTTTTACCGGATCAACAACGCCGATCTCGAGTACCATTCTCAATTTGACAACCATCCTAACCCGCTCAAGGCTGCACTTCTTCCGGTAACAAGAGCTTTTGCTGTAAGCAACGGCAATTCGATTTACGGAGATAGCAATTGGAATAACGCGGATTACACTTCTACAAACAATGTGACTTCCTTTTCCTATTCCTCGGAAGATCCCGAATCGACCGGCGTCAGTTACGACTATAATGCCAACAATCTTCCGATCATCCAGACCAGCCAAGCGTATTTTCAGGGGCAAATGGATGGTACGTCGCATGTAACGGCATATTATTATTATCAAGGTGACGTCGTTCCCTAATATCTGCACAAATCCCATGAATTACCTTAAATATTGTTCGGTTTTATTGCTTTTGCTGATTTGCGGCTGCGGACCGTACAGTTTTACCGGCGTCCAGCAAACCGATGCGAAAACCTTTCAGGTCAATTATTTCCAGAATAACGCCGAACTCATCGAACCGGGAATCGACAGGACTTTCACCCAGCGGCTCCAGAACCTGATCCAGAACCAGACCAATCTGAACCTCGTGAATTCGGGCGGCGATCTGGTTTATGAAGGCGAAATCGTCGACTACCGCATCAGCCCGATGACCGCGACGGCCGACCAGCGTGCGGCGCAGAACCGGCTTACAATCACCGTAAACGTCCGGTTTTCCAATAAAAAAAAGGAAGCAGACGACTTCGAGAAGCGCTTTTCATTTTATTACGATTATGCGGGGAATCAGCAACCCGTCGGCTCGACTCTAAGCGATGCGCTCGAAGTGATTTTCGAACGGATCACGCAGGATATTTTCAACGAATCGCTGGCCAAATGGTAAATTGCTTGCCCGTTGACGAATTTTCACTAATTTTCCACCCTTAGAAATTGATCCGCAATTGAATTCAGCCGATTATACTTTTTTGCTCAACCAGCCCGAAGCCGTCAACGACCGGCAAACCGATGCGCTCGAAAAAATCGTGGCTGAATTCCCCTATTTCCAAAGTGCACGAGCCTTGCGGCTCAAAGGGCTTTACAACCAGAATAGTTTCCAGTACAATTATGCGCTGAAAGTCGCCGCGGCTTATACGACGGACCGGAGCGTGCTTTTTGACTTTATCACCTCGGACAATTTTACCGTCATCAACAAAAGCGTGTACGACGAAAAAGTGGCGGAAATCCACGACATTCCGGTTAACGAAAGCCAGGTTTTGGACGAAAAGTCCGCAGAACCCGAAATCGACAAGGTCGAGCAATCGATCCTGACCTCGATTCGGGAATCGGAATCGGCTTATGAAGACGGACCGGTTTCGATGGATGCCGAACCGATTGCGGAAGTTCTTCCGGAAACTGAAGAAATCGAAGAAATCGATACGCTTGCGTCCGAAACTTTTGCCGAAACCGGAAACGAGTCTGAAGCCGAACATTCAGATGCAGCGGACGAGCAAACTGAACTGGCTTCGGGAAAGGAAACAGCCGAAGAAACTTCCTCAAATCCGGAAACAGCGCTGCCACAAATCGACGAAGCTGCAGAAGAAAGCCCGGAAACCGAAGTCGCTGCCGCCGAATCCACGCCGGAGGAAAAACTCCACATCGGGCAACCGCTCGAATTTTCTCGCGAAGAAACCCATTCGTTTGCCGAATGGCTGCAGTTGTCGCGACTCAAACCGATTGACCGCGAAACAACGGAGGAAAATGACCAGCCAATCATTGAACCTATAGCTGAAGCGCCGCACGAGCTGATCGAAGACAAGTCCGGAAAGACGAAAAAAGACGAGCTTATCGACCGCTTTATCGAAAACAACCCGAAAATCCCGCAGCTCAAGTCTGAAACAAAACCGGTCGAAATCCTGCAACCCAAAGAAGATCATACGGCGCTAATGACCGAAACGCTGGCCCGGGTTTACCTCGAACAAAAAAAATATCAGAAAGCAATTCAGGCTTATGAAATTTTAATTTTGAAATATCCGGAAAAAAGTAGTTTCTTTGCAGACCGAATTTCGGAGATAAAAAATTTACAACAAAATAATACATTACAATGAGCACATTTTCCATTTTCCTGATCCTGATCACCATCGTGTGTTTCCTGCTGATTATTGCGGTCATGGTACAAAATCCTAAAGGCGGCGGTTTGTCTTCGACATTGGGCGGAAGCCAGATGATGGGCGGCGTACAGAAAACCACCGATTTTCTCGACAAAAGTACCTGGACGCTGGCTACGATACTGATCGTATTGATCCTGCTGTCTACACTCAGCTTCAACAATGGAAATGCCGAATCTAAATACATCGACCAATCCGAAACTGCGGCTCCGGCGGCTGCCACACCGGCAAAACCTGCCGCTGCAACTCCGGTAAAAACAACCGCACCGGTACAGGCTACACCAGTTCAGGCGCCAGCTCCGGCTCCGGGTAAATAACCGGTCAAAATATCAATCAATGCCAGCCTGTCCGCTGGCATTTTTTTTAGCTGACAATTTTTCAGCGATTTCCCGGTGGCATAATTTCTGGGAAGCGCCGATCCACAAAATAAAATAACCTAAAACATATCATTATGGCATTAAACATCAAACCGCTTTCAGACCGGGTACTGATCGAACCGGCGGCGGCCGAAACACAAACGGCATCGGGAATCTTCATCCCCGACACCGCAAAGGAAAAGCCGCAGAAAGGCACAGTCGTGGCAGTTGGCAACGGCAAAAAAGACCATACGATGACCGTCAAGGTCGGCGATACGGTACTTTACGGAAAATATGCCGGCACCGAACTCAAATACGACGGCAAGGATTACCTGATCATGAAAGAAGAAGACATTTTTGCAATTATCTAACATCAAAACAAACTATCTACAATGGCTAAAGACATAAAATTCGACATTGAAGCGCGCGACGGGCTCAAACGCGGCGTCGACGCATTGGCAAATGCGGTGAAAGTTACACTTGGCCCTAAAGGCCGCAACGTCATTATCGGGAAATCTTTCGGCGGGCCGAACGTGACCAAAGACGGCGTAACGGTCGCCAAAGAAATCGAACTCGCCGATCCGCTCGAAAACATGGGCGCGCAAATGGTCAAGGAAGTCGCTTCCAAAACCAACGACCTGGCCGGAGACGGAACTACGACAGCGACCGTACTGGCGCAGGCGATCGTAAAAGAAGGATTAAAAAACGTTGCCGCCGGGGCTAATCCGATGGATCTGAAACGCGGAATTGATAAAGCAGTGGATGCAATCGTTGCCGATTTGGCCAAACAATCCAAAGTCGTGGGAAGCAGCAGCGAAAAAATCAAGCAGATTGCTTCGATTTCAGCCAACAACGACGATGTGATCGGCGAACTGATCGCGACCGCATTCGGAAAAGTCGGCAAGGAAGGCGTTATCACCGTCGAGGAAGCCAAAGGAACCGATACTTACGTAGATGTTGTTGAAGGCATGCAATTCGACCGCGGTTATCTTTCCCCGTATTTCGTGACCAATCCGGAAAAAATGGAAGCGGAACTCGAAAATCCGTACATTTTGTTATATGACAAAAAAGTATCTTCCCTGAAAGAACTCCTCCCGGTTTTGGAACCGGTGGCACAATCGGGTAAACCGTTATTGATCATTGCCGAAGATGTCGACGGCGAGGCGTTGTCGACACTGGTCGTTAACAAACTTCGCGGCGCACTGAAGATCGCGGCAGTCAAAGCTCCCGGATTCGGAGACCGGAGAAAAGCGCTTTTGGAAGACATCGCGATCCTGACCGGCGGAACCGTTATTTCGGAAGAAAGAGGCTACACGCTTGAAAATGCGACACTCGATATGCTCGGAACGGCAAAACGCGTCAACATCGACAAAGACAACACAACGGTCGTGAGCGGTGCAGGCGATGCCGAATTGATCAAGAACCGTGTTGGCCAGATCAAAACCCAGATCGAAACCACGACTTCGGACTACGACCGCGAAAAGCTTCAGGAACGCCTGGCGAAACTGGCCGGCGGAGTGGCCGTACTGTATGTGGGCGCCGCTTCGGAAGTCGAAATGAAAGAAAAGAAAGACCGCGTGGACGATGCGTTGCATGCGACCCGTGCCGCCGTCGAGGAAGGCATCGTTGCCGGTGGCGGCGTTGCACTTCTCAGGGCCAAAAATGCACTGAAAAATATCGTAGCCGAGAATGCCGATGAAGCGACCGGAATCCAGATTGTTTCCCGCGCCGTCGAATCGCCACTTAGGACGATTGTCGAAAACGCGGGGCTTGAAGGTTCTGTCGTTGTCGCAAAAGTAGCGGAAGGCAAGAACGATTTCGGTTACAATGCAAAAACCGACGAATATGTGGATATGCTCAAGGCCGGAATTATTGATCCGAAGAAAGTAACTCGTGTGGCGCTTGAAAACGCGGCTTCGGTTTCAGGAATGATTCTGACAACCGAATGCGCTTTGGTCGACATCAAGGAGGAAAATGCCGGAGGCGCAATGCCAATGGGCGGCGGAATGCCGGGCATGATGTAATTTCCAAACCAGAATTTTCATAAAAGACGCTTTCGGGCGTCTTTTTTTTTACAGTTTTCCTGTAAACCGGTTTGCCGAAAAAACATACATTTATGTTCTGAACATAGTAGTCGATGAAAAAAATTATCCCTGCAATTTTTACGATTCTGGTGCTGTCTTTCGGAAATCCGTCACAGGCACAGCAAACCGACCCTGTAAAAGAACGCATATCGGAAGCCGTTTCGAATTATTTCGACCTTGACCGCGAAACGATTTACGCGCAGTTCGACAAGAAAGTGTTCTTCACCAACGAACAAATCTGGTTCAAGGGCTATGTATTCAACAAAAAGACCGGCACGCCGTTTTTCGAGACTACGAATGTCTATGCCCTATTGCTCGATCAACAGGGAAAACCGGTCAGCGAGCAGCTGTTGTTTTGTTATAACGGGAGTTTTTCTGGGAATTTCAGCCTCAACGACCGCATCGCTACCGGCAGTTACCACATACAGTTTTATACGAACTGGATGAACAATTTTATCGAGGACGAATCGTTCGTTTACGATTTCCAGATTGTCAATGAACACGATAATACGATGACCGATTTAGATACGCCCGATTACAACAATGTAAAAATCGACCTGTATCCTGAAGGCGGCGCATTGGTCGAAGGCGTGTTGAACAACCTCGGTGTCAGGGTTACGGACTGTAGCGGAAATCCCGTCGGGGCAAGCGAAGGACAAATCATCGACGAAAGCGGCCAGGTCGTCAAAAGCTTTCCACTGGGCAAAACCGGCAACGGAAAAATTGCGATACTGCCCGACATGAAACCTTACAAAGCGGCGTTTACCGTCAATGGAAAAACCGTAACGATGGCGCTTCCGAAACCTTCATTGACGGGCATTGCGCTTCAGGTAAACAATTATGCATTTCCCGGAAAAACCGCCATCCAGGTTGCTACCAACAAACGAACGTTTGCAGCGCTTAAAAACCCGTTGTATCTCGTGGTCCAGCAAAACGACAAATCGGCGATTTTCGACCTGAAGTTAGACCCCGAAAAAAAATCCTGCCAGCTTCTCCTGTCCAACGATATGCTTTTTAAAGGAACCAATACATTCCGGATCGTCGATTCTCAGTTGAACCAACTTGCCGAACGCTTCGTTTTTGAACCCGTCGGCCCCAACCCCGATTTAATGGTTTATCGCGGCAGCGTAGTGAAAGATTCGCTTACTTTATTGGGGAAATCGGCCTATGCAAACGCAAATCTCAGCATTTCGGTTTTGCCGGAAAACTCGGTTGCAGGCGACAATAAAAATGACATTTTCAGCGGTTTTTGGATCAACCCATACCTTAAGCGTCATGCGGCCGGTCTTTCAGATTACCTTAATAAAAACACGAAAGCCGCACAGTATGAGCTCGACCTCTTTTTCCTGAACCAGCCCGCAGGGAAATACGAGTGGCAGAACATCCTCGGGCCGACCCCGGCAAAAAACTATGATTTCGATATCGGGCTGCACATCAAAGGAAATATCAACCAATCGATTCCCGATCCTTCAAAATACTGGGTGCGTTTGTTTTCGGCGCCCGCGATGATCGAAAAACATTCGGCCGTTTCCGACAAGAAGGAATTCTTGTTCCCGAACCTGGTTTTTGCAGACTCAACCTACGTAAGTTTTACGCTGATGAAATTGCCTTCGGTGCCGGTCGATATGAAATTCAACTATCAGGTACTGAACCGCAAGCGGTCGTTCAATAAAATGTTCGTCCCCGATATTTCGGTTTGCCAACGGCCGGTCATCAAAATTAGTCCGATGGACATGCCCGCCATTGCCAGCGATGTGATACAGCTCAAAAGCGTCGAAGTTGAAAAGAAAGTCAAAGACCGGCTCAAGTATGCCAAAAACTTCGGCAACGCCAACCTCAGGGGTTATAAAGTCGACGAAAGCAACAACACTCAAAGCCTCATTTCGTTCATCAACCAGAACGGATTCAATGCGACTTATTACCAGGGCGAGGTCATCATCGAAACCCGCAGCATCAACTCGGTCAATGCGCAGCGTCTGGTGCCGCTGGTCATGATCAATGAACGCGAAATAATGAGTTTTGACGAGCTCGAACCGATCCAGATGTCGGAAGTCGACGAAATATTCCTGAACCCGCACGCAATCGTGGCTTCAATAAAAGGGAAAATGGGCGTCATCAAGATTTACCTGAAAAAGCCGACTTACGGTAATCCGAAAGGGCCGGACAAATCGTCAATCATCGCCGACGGCTTTTCAACGATGAAATCCTTTCAAAATGCGATGTATTTGTCCAATGCCGATAAAGGATTTGAAAACTACGGCATCATCGATTGGATTGCTACAATATTGACCGACGATTCCGGCAACTTCCGGTTTACGGTTCCGGCTTACGGGAACAAAGCGATACGGCTCAGGATTGAAGGTTTTACGCCCGAAGGCAATCCGGTTTCGGAAACCTTAACAATCCCGGCGAAAGAATAAGAAAAAGCCTGTCGTGACTGACAGGCTTTCTTTATTTACTTTCAGGCTTTGCCCTTTTTGCGAACTTGAGAATGACCGGAATCATTGTAATGGCAATCAGCCCGATGATGATCACTTCGATGTGCTCCTTCATGTCGAGGTCGAATTTTTCAAGCAGGAAACCGTACAGGTAATGTCCGGCAAAAATCAGGCTGAACGACCACGCGACCGAACTGATGATGTTGTAGAACATGAATTTCTTCTTATCCATTTTCGCAATTCCTGCTACAATTGGGGCAAAAGTCCGGAAAATCGGAAGGAAGCGCGAAAAGATGATTGCCCGGCCGCCGTGTTTCTCAAAGAAATCATGCGACTGCACAAGGTATTTTTTCTTGAACCAAAAACTGTCTTCCTTGTTATAGAGGTAATAGCCGCTTTTGGAACCGAACCAATATCCGGTCATATTGCCGAAAACACCCGATAACGCTACGAGTGCCGAGAGCAAGGTAACGTTTACCAAATCGCTCGGGATTGCAACCACATTCTCGATCAGCGTCCGGCTGTAAATCCCCGAAAGAAACAACAAGCTGTCGCCCGGAAGGAAAAAACCCGCAAACAAACCCGTTTCGGCAAAAACAATGAAGATCACGATGTAGAGCCCAAACTGTATCCCGCCGATTTTTAACGTGATGTAAAACTCGGGGTTTAGCAGGTCAGTCCAGTGAAAATGATCCATAAAAGCAGGTTTATTTAAAAACAGACCGTGAAAGTAAGGATAATTTACGGCAACCGCAATTATTGCCCGGACTTTAAAACTTTCTTAACCCAACATTCGGATCAGCATTGCAACAGCCATGGCGATCATCACGCTGTTCTCGATAAACGTCGCTTTGGTCATCGGCAGTTTGAGCGCGGTTCCAAGGCATGCGCATTGGATTGATTTCCTGTCCAGCAGTGTTTTTGTAACGCCAATCGTCGTGATTCCCAAAATAAGGATTGTCGCCACGAGCGCCGCCGTAACCTGGAAGCGCAACAGGAACATCAGCCCGAGCGCCGTTTCGACAAACGGATAAACGACTCCATAAACCGGAATTTTTTTCGCGAGCGGATCGTACATCCGGAACGATTCGGGAAAACCTTTGAGATCAAGCATCTTGAAAAAACTGAATACGATATAGAACAAGCCCATGAAATCGAGCATGAATCCATCGACGCTCCACGGATTCCAGTGTAGCAATACAGCTGCGGCCGTAATGTATCCGAAAATCAAAGACAGCGGAAAAAGCCGCTTCCATTCCGATTCGGCGGATTCGGATTGGAAAACAGGCATTGACGAAGCTTTGTCCGAAATCGTATATTTTTCAGGCAGCGCTTTTTGCAACTCGGCAGTCGCAATGTGATGTCGCATCTCAATTTCGGCCTCGCCTTTTTCAAGATCGACCGAAACGCTTTCCACGTCCGGAACGCCGCCGAGCAAATGCGCGACTTTAGCGCTGCAGCCCTGGCAGGTCATTCCGGATACAGTATAAATGTGCCTCATTTCCGTTCGTATTTACAGCAGGTATGCAGTTTTTCGTAATCGGCATCGGTGGCTTTGACAGTGCCGGCATCGTGGCCTACTTTCGCGATCGCTTTTTCCACTTCGGCCAATGAGGTTTTTTCCTCGTTGATAATCAGGTGCAGCGTATGGTCGTCGATATGCCATTCGGCCGATTTGACGCCTTTGACCGAATAAGCCGCCTTTTCGATCCGCGCCTTGCATTGCTCGCAATTGCCGTTGACCTCGACGTCGTAACGGGCATTTTTATTTTTCTTTTCCTGGGCGTTGGCGTTGAATGCCAGAAATGAAATCGTCAGTATTAAAAATAAATTTCTCATAGTGTAAAGTTCTTAATTATTATTTGATTTTGAATCGAAGCCCGGCATAATACATCGTCCCGAAAACCGGAGCATACACGACCGAGGCATCAAAGTCCGGCCCGAACGGATTGCCAGCGCCGAGAATCGCTTTGTCCTGTGTATAATTCCCGATGTTTTCGCCGCCGACATACATTTCGAACACCGAAGAGAATGTCCGGGTGATTTGCGCATTCAGCAATGAAAACGGCGAAGAAAAATCCGGAAGCCTGTTTTCGGGCGAATTGGGCAAGGTATTGGGCAGCCGCTGTTTGCCCATCCAGTTGTAGGTGAAGTCGAATTTCCATTGTTTTCCACGTTCGGCGATATGCGTTTCGTAAGCAAGATTGGCAAAAAAACGGTGTTTCGCCTGCAACGGCCTTTCCAGACTTCCCGTAAGGTAATCGGTTTGGATGTCGTAATATTTGTAGGCCGTCCGCAGGTTAAGATGCTTTTTCAGCTCGATATTGAATTCGGCCTGGAAACTGTTGGCGAATGATTTCCCGTCGAGATTGTAAAACGACACTTGCCTTGGCACCGAATACAGATCGACGACGGCCTGGTTGCGGAAATCGGTGCGGTAAAAGTCGAGCGTTACATCGGCCGACTTTCCGAAAAGCAAAAATCCCTGCATGAAACTCACGCCGTAATTCCATGCGATTTCAGGATCGAGCCCGTAAATTTTCCCGCTGGAATTTAAGATATTGAAGCTTTTCGAGCTCGCGAACAGCTGTTGGTTTTCGGCAAAAATATTCGCAGAGCGCTTTCCCCTGCCCGCCGAAAAACGCAACACGGCTTTTTCCCAGGGATTGTAACGCACATGCAGCCGCGGCGTAAAAAAAGTGCCGAGCCGGTTGTGGATGTCGATCCTTCCGCCGGCAATGAAGCTAAAATTCCGCGTGTTGTCGTAGGTATATTCGAAAAAAGCGCCGAGCGAATTATCCGTCCGGTCGAAACTGCGGTCGATATTGGGAACGTTTACGAATTCGTCGTAACGGTCGTAGGTGAAATTCAATCCTGTCGAAAATTTGTTCAGGGTATTGCTGATGATCGAATTGAAGATCAGGTTCGAATAATAGCTTGTTTGGCGGATGTCGTACTGGTTGAGCCCGAAATACGATTCCTGATCGTGCACGTTGAATGCATTCTGGAAACCAATGCTCTGGTACGGCATATCGGGAAAAACATACCCGATTTTCGTCGCAACGTCAAATCGCTGCGTATAGATTTCCGAACCCCAGAAATTTGTCGTGAGCTTATCGCGATCCGGATCGAAATCGAGCTCGCCGGTTTGCTTCTCGTCGTTCATGTAGCGGAAACTCAGGAAACTGACCCAGCCTTTTTCGGTGTCGTTGTATTGCCAGCGGTTCAGTATATTGATTTGTTTGCCAAGCGGATTGTCGAGAAAGCCGTCGTCGTTCCCATCGTTTTTGGAAACGCGTGCGTTGGAATGCACAAACAGCGTACTGGCCCATTTATCGGAGATTTTCCGGTTGAAATGGACATTTGCCTCGAACCGCGCATCGGTCGAACCGTAAAGGTTCAGGAAAAACGGGATGTCGTTAAGCGGTTTGATCAGTTCGGTATTGATCTGGCCCGAAATGCTCTCGAACCCGTTGACGACCGAACCCGCGCCTTTGGTAACCTGAATGCTTTCGACCCAGGTTCCGGGCGTAAACGACAATCCGTAAGCCTGCGAAGCGCCGCGTACCGAGGGAATGTTTTCTTCGGTGATCATCAAATACGGACTGGTCAGTCCGAGCATCTTGATTTGTTTGGTTCCCGTCAGCGCATCGGGAAAATTGACGTCGATCGTCGGGTTGGTCTCGAAACTTTCGGCCAGGTTGCAGCAGGCAGCCTTGAGCAGTTCCTTGCCGGTCATCGTGGTTAGGTTGGTCGTTGATTTATAGGATTTCTTCAATCCTTTGGAAGCTTTCTGCACTTCAATTGTCTTGAGCGTATCCTGCGGATAAGCGCAAACCGAGAGCAGCAAAGCCATTGCCGGAATGTATTTAAGCATGATGTGATTTTAATGTTCGTAAAAATTCGCTGGGCGATATCTTAAGACATTAAAATCAGGCGTAAAGAAGATATTGATGATAGAGTTTGAAAAGCGGCGGCGCATGCGCATCGCAGTAATAAGCCGGCGGTATTTCGGTTTTGCATACTGCCGAGGGTGTAAAAATCAACGCCGCAAAAACTGGGGCAAGGAACGGTGCAGTAATCTCAAAAGAAAGTGATTTGGCAAAAAGATCAGTCGTTTTCGCCTTGAAACTGACCGTTTTATCGGAACAGCATTTCTTGTGATTGGACTCGATTTTTTTGGCGCAGCAGGCTTTTTCCCTCGCCGGTTCGCTATGGATTACGCCGGATTTGGTTTTTCCCGACATTTTGCAGGTTTCTTTGAAAGCGAAACCCGATGTGATTGAAGAAATTTTCCCGCCGCAATAATGAACGGTCATGGCAAACCCAGCGTTGGAAACCAACATCACCAAAGCGATCAGCAGGGCAGTACCTTTTCTAAAATTCATGCCGCAAAATTATTTAAAAAAAGTCTTCGACACCGTTTACGAAACGTTATTTTTTGCAGAAACCCGTTCCTGAAACCAGAACGCCGGGACGAAAAGCATTAAAAACAACGGCTGGATCAGGAAGCGCCGAATGTAAAACAACAGCATTTTGTTTTCCTCGAAAAAAGCGATGGCCGAAAAGAAAGCCATCAGCAAAATGACGAAAAGCACGACATAAAGCATCGTCGCAAATTTCACGAGCCCGGCATTCCGGAAAATAGTGTAAATAATCGCCAGCGAAAAAGCCGTATTGAGGAAATACCTGAAAAATAAGTTGACGGAAAGTTTGAATACATCGAATTTCGGAAACGGCAATGCGGTAAAATCGGCTTTGAAATAATCGAGGAACGGATCGTAGAAAAGCGCATCTTCAAACGCCCTGATCGCGGCGAGAAAAAAGACGAGAATGCCGACGATAGCCAACTGCATCCGGTATTTATACAGGTTTTTTAGCATACGCCGAGAATTTATTGACCCAAACAACCCATAAAATAAACACGGCGCCATATATAACCAGCGGGAAAATTACGCCGTGAAGAAAATTTTCCTGCTCCGGAAAATGGTAGATCGTCGAGCACAGGAGCGCAATCCGGACAATGTTGAGGATGTGGATCAGCACGCATCCGACTGCGATGAACAAAACGGTCTGCTTCAATTTCCCGGTAAAAGCTACGATAAAAGCCGCAAAAAGGATCATGACGCTGATCGCATTACAGCCTTCGATAACCCGGGCCACATATTGGTAATTGTAAAACAGCTTGATGCTTGGCTCGCTTTCGTGGCGCCGGATTTTTACATCGGCGCCGAATGCCGAAAGTATCCATGCCGATTGCTTCGCGACCGACTCGGTGGCCGGATCAACTTCAAACTTTTTTTCGTCGTATCGGGACAGATATCCTTGGTAGCCAGCCGTCAGCAAGACATAAGTCAGGAAGAACTTGGCGAGGAATAAAAGGAACGGCTTGTATTTTCTGACATAACTATCCAAAACGTTTTTTTAACAAAGCTATATAATTTTACCATTCCATAATCGCTTAAATTTGTAAAAAACAAACCCATGACTTTCGAAGAACTTAAGCCTAAAGTAAATGATATCCTCACCAATACCAGTACCTTACGCGATGAGAAGCTGCAGAAAATCTGCTTCCTGCTTCATGAGAACATCGATTATTACGACTGGGTAGGATTTTATTTCCGCAACGGCGAAAAGGAAGAACTCGTACTCGGGCCTTATGTTGGCGAATATACCGAGCATACGGTGATTCCGTTCGGGCGCGGCATTTGCGGTCAGGTAGCGGTTTCCAACAAAAATTTCGTCGTTCCGGACGTTTCGGCGCAGGACAATTACATCGCCTGCAGCATCAATGTAAAATCTGAAATCGTCGTCCCGATCTTCGTGAAAGGCGAAAACATCGGACAGATTGACATCGATTCGGACGTCATCGATGCCTTCAACGAAGCTGATGAGCGTTTCCTCGAATACATCAACAACGAAATCGCCAAGCTGTTCAGCTGATTTCCCTTCACAGACTTTTCAACAAATTTACCGGTCGTATAAGTTGCATTTCTGAAAAATAAATGTACCTTTGCACCCGTATCCGAAAAACGGATGCATACATAAAAATCATTTAAATAATATTGGCATGTACTTAACTAAAGAAGTAAAAGAGCAGATTTTCGCGAAACACGGCGGCGCTGCTACAAACACCGGATCGTCGGAAGGACAGATCGCGTTGTTCACGCACCGCATCAACCACCTGACCGAGCACCTGAAAAAAAATCGTCACGATTACAACACCGAGCGTTCACTGGTAAAACTGGTAGGTAAAAGAAGGTCGCTTCTCGACTACCTGAAGAAAACCGAGATCAACAGGTATCGTGAGATCATCAAAGAATTGAATATCAGAAAATAATTCGATACTAAAGAGGTGCCCACGCGCCTCTTTTTGTTTTTAAAATAGGCAGAAAAAAGTTTGGTTTTTCATTGGGTACGCAACAACTACACACAACAACACAACTAACACCCATTGTTTAATCAAGAAAAAGGATTTATGATTCCACAAGTAACAAAAGAGGTTATCGATCTGGGAGATGGAAGAAGCATCTCGATCGAAACCGGAAAATTAGCGAAACAGGCCGACGGTTCGGTCGTAGTGAGAATGGGCGATTGCATGCTGCTCGGAACGGTAGTTTCAGCGCGTAAAGCCAGCCCGGGCGTCGACTTTCTGCCGCTTACGGTAGATTACCGCGAAAAATTTGCCGCCGCTGGGCGTTTCCCGGGCGGATTTTTCAAGCGTGAAGCGCGCCCGTCAGACAAAGAAGTTTTGACCATGCGTCTGGTCGACCGCGTATTGCGCCCGTTGTTCCCGGATGATTACCATGCCGAAACCCAGGTAATGATCCAACTGATGTCTTTCGACGAGAACGTCATGCCGGATGCATTGGCCGGATTGGCTGCATCTGCGGCGTTGGCCTTGTCCGACATTCCGTTCGAGACTTTGATTTCGGAAGTGCGCGTCGGTCGCGTCAACGGCCAATTCGTCATCAACCCAAGCATGGCGCAACTGGAAGAATCCGATATCGACATGATGATCGGAGCTTCCAAAGATTCGATCGCGATGGTCGAAGGCGAAATGAAAGAAATTTCGGAAGCCGAAATGATCGAAGCCATCAAATTCGCGCACGAAGCTATCAAGGTGCAGATCGCCGCTCAGGAACGGATGCAGGCTGCCATCGGCAAAAAAGAAATCAGGACTTACGACGAAGAAAGGAATGACGAGGATTTCAAGAAAAAAATCTTCAGCCTTTCTTACGATAAATATTATGCAGTCGCGCAGGAAGCTTCGGCCAAAAGCGAGCGGTCTGAGAAGTTCTCGGCTATTAAAGAGGAAGTCATCGCTTCGTTCTCTGAAGAAGAGCAACTCGAAAACGGCGATTTGATCTCGAAATATCTTTACAAATCACAAAAAGAAGCAGTCCGCAACGTAATCCTCGATTTGGGATTGCGCCTTGACGGAAGGAAAACCACCGAAATCCGCCCGATCTGGTGCGAAACCGATTATCTTCCATCGGTACACGGCTCGGCGTTGTTCACCCGCGGCGAAACCCAGGCTCTGGCTACGGTAACCCTCGGAACTTCACGCGAAGCCAACATCATCGACGCGCCGTCCGAGCAAGGCGAAGAGCGTTTCTATCTGCACTACAACTTCCCGCCGTTCTCGACTGGCGAAGCCAAGCCGCTGCGTGGAACTTCCCGCCGCGAGGTCGGACACGGAAACCTGGCGCAACGTGCCTTGAAAAACATGATTTCCGAAGAAAACCCATACACGATCCGTGTCGTTTCCGAAGTTTTGGAGTCGAACGGTTCGTCATCGATGGCAACAGTCTGCGCCGGAACTTTGGCGCTGATGGACGCCGGTGTGAAAATGCTGAAACCGGTTTCGGGTATCGCGATGGGACTGATCACCGACGGCGAGCGTTTCGCGGTATTGTCAGATATTCTGGGCGATGAAGATCACCTCGGCGATATGGACTTCAAAGTAACCGGAACGGCCGACGGAATCACCGCCTGCCAGATGGACATCAAGATCGAAGGATTGAAATACAACATCATGGAAGCGGCTTTGGCACAGGCCCGCGACGGGCGTCTGCACATTCTGGGCAAACTGACCGAAGTGATGGCTCAGCCGCGCGAAGACGTCAAGCGTTTCGCCCCGAAAATCATCATGACGACGATTCCGGGACAATTCATCGGCGCCTTGATCGGACCGGGTGGAAAAGTCATCCAGGAACTGCAGAAAGCTTCGGGAACGACAATCGTAATCAACGAAGTCGACGAAGTCGGTATGGTCGAAATCCTCGGGACTTCTCCGGAAGGAATCGATATGGTATTGAAGAAAATCGACTCATTGACCTTTAAGCCGGTCATCGGCGAAAGCTATAAGGTAAAAGTCATCAAGATTATGGACTTCGGTGCAGTTGTCGAATACCTTGATGCTCCGGGCAACGAAATCCTGCTCCACGTATCGGAACTGGCTTGGGAACGTACCGAAAACGTAACCGACCTGGTGAATATGGGCGACGAGTTCGAAGTCAAATACATGGGTATCGATCCGAAAACCAGAAAAGAACGCGTTTCCAAAAAAGCGCTGTTGCCAAGACCTCCAAGAGACGAAAATGCTCCAAGAGAAGATCGCGGACCGCGTCCGGAAAGGCGTGACGACCGCAGGGACGGAAGACGTGACGACCGCCGCGACAACCGCGGACCGCGCGACAACCGCGAACGTGGGCCGCGCGAGCCTCAGGAAACCCGTGAGGAAAGAAAAGACGACTCTCAAGGTTAATTTTTCAAATATTAATTCATATAAAACCCCGGTTCATCGCCGGGGTTTTTAAGTTTTTGGGAAACTTGTAACGGATCGGAAAATTTAACAGCGAGATTTTGTAAGTTTTTTATTAACTTTAAGCTCTTTAAAAAAATTGCCTGATGAAAGTCGAAGCCAAACGAAGCTTTTTTGTACTGGCCGCGGTCGCACTGCTCGCGTGTCTTCGCATGTCCGGGCAGGAAAAAGCGCCGAATTCGCTTTATACTATTTTCGACAAAGCGGTTCAGGCAAAGAACTCGGGACTCAATAACGGGAAAATCCATTTCAATCCGTATCGTTCCATCGACAAAACGCACCGGTATTACGGCGCAGACCAATATGTTCCGGGAGCAGTTTTTTTTGACGGACAATTTTATTCCGGCGTTGCCCTTAAATACGACGAGCTCAACGATGAGCTTGTGGTTAAACTCGACGGCGAAACCAATCAAATGGGGTTTTCTCCGGTAAAAGCCAAAACCGCGGCGTTTGATTTGGACGGCTTGCGGTTCGTCAACCTCGACAGGGTTGCACATCCTGATTTTGCCAGCGGTTTTTATGAAGAAACCCAAACCGGAACAATTACCTTATATACCAAGCATTCGAAAAACCGGTTTGAAGTGCTGACCAACGAGCGCGTTTTCAACCGATATATCGAAAAATACAACTACATTATTTACTATAAAAATAATTGGTACGAAATCAATTCCTGGCGTGACGCGGTCAAGGCATTTCCATCGTATGAAAGTTCGATTTCCGATTTTTACCAGAAGAATTCCGGATTGGAAAAATCCGACGAAAACCAGTTCATGAAAAAACTCGCCGCCTTTATCAACAACCTTGTCGAAACCGCCGCCGAAAAATGAAAAAACTGGCATTTCTTTTTCTGCTGGCCTTCCAGATGCTTTCCGCACAGGATTCCGTGACCGTTACCTTCAGCAACGTCACGCGGCAATCGGCTTTGGAAAAAATCGAAGATGTGTCCGGATTCCGGTTTTACTTCGACCCGCAGTGGCTGGCAACGGACAATACATTGGTTTCCGGCAATTTCAGGGACGCGCCGATCGGCGAAGTGTTGCAAGTCGTGCTGGCCGATTCTTCGCTGAATTTTTACATCGACGGCAAAAACATCATCCTGACCAAAAACAGTATCATCCGCGACAAGCTTCCCGACGATTTCTTTAAATCCGAAAATCCGGCAAATCCTTCAACCGAAGTGAAAACAACTGCGCCGGTATTCCGTCAGGAATACGATTCCATCGCCAAAGCCGATCCGAAGGAAAATCCCGGAATCGCCCTTATCGGCAAGGAAACCAAATTGCCCGAACAAAAAAGCTTTACGATCTCGGGCCGCGTCACCGACCGCAAAACCGGGGAAAAACTCGCCAATGTAAATGTCCGTACCGCAAAAGGCGATATCACGACGATGACCGACGAAAACGGGAATTATGCCTTGCAATTGCCGGCGGGAATCAATACGCTCGAGGCCGAATCGGTCAGCCACGACAAATACGTCAGGAAAATCATGGTTTACAGCGACGGAAAACTCGACATTGCGGTGTCCGAAAAAGTCAACATCCTGGATGAAGTCGTGCTGGTCGCCAACAAGGACAAAAACGTAAAAGCCGTCATCAGCGGCGTGACGACCATCGATACCGAAGGCATCAAAAACATTCCGCTGATACTCGGCGAACGCGATATCCTGCGCGTGGCAACGGCCATTCCGGGCGTCAAGACTACGGGCGAAGGCTCGGCCGGATACAACGTCCGCGGTGGCAAGGAAGACCAAAACCTTATTTTGCTCGACAATGCATTGTTGTACAACCCGGCGCATTTCTTCGGTTTCTTTTCGGCGCTGAACCCGTTCACGACCAAAAAAGTTGACATCTACAAGGGCAGCATCCCGGCAGAATTCGGCGGCAGATTATCTTCGGTATTCGATATCACGACCAAGAACGGGAATTACGAAAAGATCGCCGGCGAAGGCGGAATCGGGCCGGTCACGAGCAATTTGAGCGTGAGCACGCCGATCGTAAAAGGCAAGTCCAGCCTAATCGTCGGCGGCCGCGCGACTTATTCGGATTGGATATTGAGAAGCCTCGACAACGAGGAGCTTAAAAACAGCAAGGCTTCATTTTACGACGCGATCTTAAAATACAGCCACAAGATCAACGAGCGCAATACGCTGGAATCGACTTTGTATTACAGCCGCGACGCGTTCAGCATTACTTCGGATTCGTTGTACAAATACACCAACCGCGTGTTTTCGGTGAAATGGGACCATACTTTCGGCGAAAAAACCAAAAGCACTTTCGTTTTTACCAACAGCGAATACAAGTTCAACATCGATTATCAGGGCGACGATGCTTTCGATTTCGGCTTCAAGCTCAGCGAAACGCAGCTGCTTGCCAAGGCAGCGTACCAATTCAATGAGAAACATAAATTCGGTTACGGGATTTCCTCGAAATTATACGGAATACATCCGGGATATCTGAATCCGAAAAACGACGAATCGCTGCTCGTCCCGATCGACATCGAAAAGGAAAAAGGGCTCGAATCGGCGGCTTTCATTTCGGACAGCTACAAAATAACCGACAAGCTCCAGCTCGATCTCGGACTGCGTTATTCTGTCTTTATGGCTTTGGGCGCAGCGACCCAGCGCACTTATCTCGACAATTCACCAATCAGCGATGCGACCGTTACGGGAACCAATACGTACGGGAACAACGAAGTCATCAAAACCTACGGCGGATTGGAACCCAGAATTGCGGCGCGTTACTATCTCGGCGAGGATTTTTCGGTCAAGGCCGGATACGACAAAACGTATCAGTACATTCATTTGCTGTCGAACAATACGACCCAATCGCCTACCGATTTGTGGAAATTGTCTGACCTGAACGTCAAGCCGCAGCGCTCGGAGCAATTCTCGCTCGGTTTTTACCGGAATTTCAAGGACGACGTTTATGAGCTGAGCGTCGAAGGTTATTACAAGCGTTCGAAAAACATCCTCGATTACAAGGTCGCGGCCGAATTGCTGCTCAAGGACAACATCGAAACCGAACTGTTGCAGGGCGAAGGAAAAGCCTACGGCGTTGAAGTGCTGCTCAAAAAATCCACCGGAAAGCTCAACGGCTGGCTCGGCTATACTTTTTCGCGGACGTTCCTGAAACTCGACAGCCGGTTCGAGGAGGAAAAAGTCAACAACGGCAACTATTTCCCTGCCAATTTCGACAAGCCGCACGATGTGAGCGTCGTTTTGAATTACAAGTTCACCAAGCGTTACAGCCTGTCGGCGAATTTCATTTACCAAACGGGAAGGCCGATTACGTATCCGATCGGAAGCTACGTTTACAACGGCGCCGAATATACTTTGTACAGCGACCGCAACCAGTTCCGGATTCCGGATTATTACCGTCTCGATTTGGGCGTAAACATTGAAGGAAACCATAAGATCAAGAAACTCGCACACAGTTTCTGGAACGTTTCGGTTTATAATGTGTTGGGAAGAAACAATCCGTATTCGGTCTATTTTGTCACCGAAAACGGGCAGATCAAAGGCTACAAGACATCGATTTTTGCGATTCCGGTGCCAACGATCACGTATAATTTTAAATTTTAGGGCGATGAAGAAGATTTTAAACCGGATGATTTGCGTTTTGCTGATTGGTTTTGCGGCCGCGGGCTGTACCGAGCAGTATGCACTTCAGACCACCGATTTCGAAGACGCGCTTGTCGTGGAAGCCACGATTACCAACGAACTCAAGCAACAGGAAATCAAGCTGTCGCGCACGTTCCGCTTCGAGGAAAACGGCCCGACGCCCGAAGCCGGCGCACAGGTTTATGTTACCGACAGCGACGGCGTTCAATATGATTTTTCGGAAACTGAAGGGAAATATGTTTCAAACGACGCTTTCCAGGCCGCTCCGGGAAAATCCTATACGCTCCATATTGTTACTTCCGACGGGAAGTCGTATCACTCTACGACCGAACCGCTGACGACTGTCAACAACCTCGAAGACGTCACGGCATCGGTGCAAACGGTGAACGGCATCCGCGGCGTCCAGATCAATGCGCACAGCTTCGATCCGTCGAATACTTCAAAATATTACCGCTATACTTACACGGAAACCTATAAAATCATCGCCCCGAAATGGTCGCCTTACAAAGCATTGCGCGTTCCGGCCGGTCCGGGCGAAGATCACGACGGAATTTCGATTGTATTACGGGATCCGGCCGTTGAGACCAAAACCTGTTTCGGCACTGTGGTTTCCAACGACATCATCCAGACCACGACGAACGATTTGAGCGAAGACCGCGTCGATTTTACCGTGCGGTTCATCAGCGACCAAAATCCGATCATCTCGCGCCGATACAGCATTTTGGTGAACCAGTATGTACAAAACCTGGCATCGTACACTTTTTACAAGACACTCAAGGAGCTTTCCGGTTCCGGAAGCATCCTTTCGCAGAACCAACCGGGATTTTTCTATGGAAACATGCGCGCCGACAACGATCCGCAGGAAAAGGTCATCGGATTCTTCGACGTGTCGTCGGTGTCGTCCAAACGGATTTATTTCAATTATGCCGACCTGTTTCCGGGCGAACAGCTTCCGCCCTATTTCGCGGATTGCGATGTCCAGACCTTCAAGTTCTGCTTCGATCCGAACGACATGGAATGCCGCGGCGGCGCGCTGCTGTCAGTCATCGGGACTAACAGCCTGCTTTATCTGGGCGTAGAAAACGATTATTACGGTATGGTGCCGCCGCCATGTGGTGATTGCAGAAATATCGGCTCTAACATAGTTCCACCATTTTGGGAAGATTAAAAAACATAGCGACATTGATTCTGCTGACCGCTTTTTTGACGGTCAGGTCACAGCCTGCGAAAACGCCTGAAACAATCAGTGCTTCTGCACGTGAAACTGTTTTTGTCCATATCAATACGGCTTCGCTGCTGGCCGGGGAAGTTTTGTATTGTAAGGTATATTGCCTCGATCCGGCCGACAAAAAAATATCGCCCATCAGTAAAATTGCCTATGTACAGCTTATAGGCAACGACCTCAAACCGGTTTTCAGCCGAAAATTGTATTTGGAAAACGGCACGGCGCAGGGCGATTTCTTTATTCCGGCATCGATAAAATCCGGGAATTACAAGCTCATCGTCTATACAAAACAAATGCTCAACCAGTCGGCTTTGGATTTTTCGGCTACGGATCTATTTATCATCAATCCGTTTGAACGCTTCGGCGGGAAAACCGACAGCCTCCAGCACTCGGCCAAGCCTCAAGTCCGCGAAAGCAGTCTTCTGTCAGCAACCATTGATCGGAAAACCTATTCCAAAAGAGAAAAAATTTCGCTGAAGATCGCGCCAGCTCAAAACGGAAATTACTCGGTTTCGGTCCGGAAAGTGGACGGATTGCCCGCGCCTGCAATGGTCGATCCGGAAGATTTTAATCCGTCGGTTTATCCGGCCAGGAGCGACAATAATCAGTTGCCGGAGTTGCGCGGTGAGATGATTACCGGAAATATTATTTCCAAAAAAGGGAAAAATACCGGAAATAAATCGGTTGCGCTGTCGATTCCCGGTAAGTCTTTCCTTTTTAAAATCGTTCAGACCGATTCCAAAGGCCGCTTCATTTTCAACCTGGACCGGTATCCAGACCAATCCGAAGCCATTATTCAAGTTATGGAAACCGACCGTCAGGATTATGCCATCGAACTCGATGAAAACAAAAAACCGGATTTTTCAAAACTGTCTTTTTCGAATATTAATCTTAATCCTAGCCTGAAGGAAGAAATCGAACAGCGCTCAATAGCCAACCAGATTGAAAACGCATATTACGACCGGAAAAAAGACAGTATTTTGGCAGTTCCCGAACCGACACCCTTTTTCGCTCCGCTTCAAAAAGAATATGTTCTAGACGATTACACGCGCTTCCCGACGCTCAAGGAAACGATCGTCGAAGTGCTTAAGGAGCTTTATTTTACCCGCGACAACGGCCATTACACAATTCATCTGCGCAACATGACAATGGATGCGGAAGTTTACGGGCTGCCGCTGATATTGGTCGACGGACTGCCGATTCAGGATTTGGATCCGCTTTTTGATTACGGAATGAAATACGTATATAAAGTCGGGGTTATCAACGAACCTTACGTTTATGGTCCCCGGACTTTTAGCGGCGTTATCAGTTTCACGACCAAACTGCAGGATTTCACTAGCATCGGATCGGGCGATTACATTCGAAAATTTACTTTGGACCGGCCAATGCGCGACAAAACCTATTTCCATCAGGAATATAATGACAAAACTCCAAACCGTATTCCCGATTACAGGCATCAGTTGTTGTGGCTTCCCGAGCTCGACAATAGCGATACGGTTACATTTTTTACTTCAGACGTGTCGGGAATGTTTGAAATTTCCGTTGAAGGGTTTACCCAAGACGGGAAGCCTGTAACGGTAACCCAGGTTTTCGAGGTTAAATAATTCTACTTTATCTTATACGGCAAACATTTTAATGCTGCCGCGCAACCTTTTTCGTTTCTGACGACTTTCTCATAAACAGCATATCTTTTTACTATGGGAGTCATTAGAAAAATTACACGAATTTTTACGAGCCTGGTTTTGATACTTATGGCCGGCTGCTCTACAGACAGCGCCTCCTCTTCATCCGATACGCTTTTTTGGAAATCGGTCAGCGCCGGTCCGACGCACGCTCTCGCACTCCGGTCTGACGGCACTTTATGGGCCTGGGGCGAAAACCAATTAGGGCAATTGGGCGACGGCACCAACACCAACAGGCTTTCGCCGGTGCAAATCGGGACCGATACCGACTGGAAAACCATCTGTGCGGGCGGAACACATTCGCTCGCGCTCAAAACCGATGGCACGCTTTGGGGTTGGGGAAACAATTCGGCCGGGCAATTGGGGAACGGCTCTAACGCAAATACTAACGTGCCGATTCAATCCGGAACGGCAACCTGGGAAAGCATTAGTGTAGGCGATGCGCATGCCGTAGGGCTTAAAGCCGACGGAACCATCTGGGCCTGGGGACACAATGATTGGGGACAAATCGGCGACGGCACGTACAACGATGCAAACAACCCGAAAAGAGTCGGCAACAGCAGCGATTGGGTTTACGTTGCGGCGGGAACCAACCACGTCATGGCAACAAAAGCCGATGGCGAACAATGGGCCTGGGGCGCAAATCTCAAAGGCCAGCTCGGCGATTTTACCTATGAAGGCCGTACTTTGCCGGTACAGGTTGCGCTGACCACCAGCGGTCCGAGCACCGACTGGCAAAAACTCGCCGGCGGCATGCACAGTCTCGGGCTTAAGTCAGACCATAAATTGTATGCCTGGGGTTCGAATAATTACGGTGAACTCGGCGACGAATCGATTGTCGTGGATATTACCTATCCGGTGCCGATCGGGAATGATACCTGGCAGAGCATCGATGGCGGGATGTACGATTCAGCCGGGATAAAATCGGACGGAACGCTTTGGACTTGGGGTTTTAACGGTTTCGGCCAGCTCGGAATCGGCAATACGGCCAACCAACGTTATCCGGCGCAGGTCGGCGCTGACTCGGATTGGATGTTTGTTACCATTGCCACGGCGCATACTCTTGCGCTTAAAACCGATCATTCGCTTTGGAGCTGGGGCATGGAAGGAACGCTCGGCAATGGAACGGCTGCAGGGTCAAATGTTCCGGTTTTTATACCGTGTCCGCAATAAGCCGAGAAATTAATTATATTTCAGACCAACATCCCGCATTTGGAACTAGATCAAATCATCAAAGGCTGCATCAGGCAGAACCGGAAAGCACAGGAAGAATTATACAATTTGTATAAGAAAACCCTTTTTGTGCTGTGCCTTAAATATTGCCCAAACGAAGCGGAAGCCGAGGACAACCTGCACAATGCATTCATCGAAATTTTCACAAATATCAAAACGTTCAGCGGCAAAGGATCGTTTGAAGGCTGGATGAAAAGGATTACAATCAACAAAGCAATTGACAGCTATAAAAAGACGATGCATCTGCTGCCGGTAAAGGAAGATCAATATCAGGAAACGACCGTCGGGGAAAACGAGATGAATTTTTCGCTCGATTCGCTGCTGGCACTGATCCAGGAACTGCCCAATCAATACCGGCTTGTGTTCAGCCTTTATGAGCTTGACGATTATTCGCACAAGGAAATAGCGGAAATGCTCTCGATTTCGGAAGGAACATCCAAATCCAATCTGCACCGCGCGAAAATAATGCTCAAGGAAAAAATAAAATCAATGCCTGAATCTGCAAGGCATGGCGAATTAAATCAGCCTGCCGATAAATACAACGTAAGCAATGGAGAATAAAAAAGATATCGGGAAAGCATTCAGGGAAAAACTGGATTTGCTGGACAAGTCTCCGGGAAATCGCGTTTGGGATGCCATTGCGACCGAACTCGATCAAAAGAAAAGGAAAGCCGTTCCGTTGTGGCTTAAAATAACCGGAATTTCAGTAGTGGTTTTATTGGTTTTTCTGGCCGCCGATGCTTTGGTCCGCAATCATATTTTGGAAACCGGACAGCCGCATGCGACGGAAAAAAACGACGGTATCAATACTATTGTTGACAGCAATACTGCCGGAAACGCAAATGGGAATTCAAACGATTCAGCTGAAAGCCAATCAGGCGACAAACAAAATGTCAATGTCACATCCGATCCGGAAGGAAGCGCTGTACTTGAGGGAAATGCCAAAAACGATGCGCCCGATGCGGAAGCTGCGACCAATTCGGATACAAAATCAAGCGGAAAAAATACCGCGCCGAAAGATAACACGCCCTATGACAAAATTTCGGAAGGTGTTTCGCACAATCCTGGTAAAATCGCTGCGAAAAAACGCGCGACCAGAAAAAATTCCAATGCCGCAGCTTCAAAATTGCCGATAAGAAATGGCCAAACGCTTTCATCCAAAAAGAAAAGAAAAACGATCAAAAACCATCAGGCCAAACCCCAGCAAAAGCAACCGTCGGTCAATATTGCCGTTGCTGCGTCAGAATACGATGGCAAACCCAAACTTGCTGTAACAGAAATAACAAGAGACAGTACGCTCACTGCATCGGATTCATTGGCCAAAAAGTCCGAGTTGAAAAAACCCAAAAAGAAAGAGGAAAAGAAAGACAGCATCCAAACTGCGGCAACCGACTACGGCAAGTTCAGCGTTTTCCTGTATGGCGCTCCGACTTTTTACAATCATTTTTCAAAAAAATCATCAATCGACCGCTCGCTGGATTCGATTCCGGGTCATGGCGAAACGACTTTCAGTTTCGGCGGCTATCTGAGCCTGGCCCTGGATGAGAAATGGACGGTAAGAATCGGGATATCGCGTACCGATTATCGGTTCACATCCGGAAACATTACGCTCGATTTCGAGAATTCATCGGATCTAAGCCATGTAGATTATGCGCCTGGAATTGACAACGGCTACATGCTCGAATACTTTATCGATGCTCAAACTTATACCGTAAGACAGGATTTTTCATATTGGGAATTTCCGATCGAGGTCAAGTATAACCTCTTCAAAAAAGCGGTATTCATTGATGCTATTGGCGGCATCAGCACGTTGTTGCTGAAAGAAAACAAGGTCACAGCGATAGACAATCTGGGCACTTCCTTAGTATTGGGCAGTACCGAAAATAGATACAGGGCGCATTTTTCGGGAAATATCGGGTTAGGTTTTTACTATCGCTTTGCTCGAAATTTCCAATTTAACCTGGAACCGATGTTCAAATACCAGTTCAAGGCCGGCGAAATCAACCAGAAACCGTATTCAATCGTGCTTCAGACCGGAATCGAATATACGTTCGGGAACGGAAAAAATTCAAAAAAAACCAAGAAATAGTTTGTTAGATAGTTAGTTAGCTTAAAGCCCGGTTTCCAGCCGGGTTTTTTGTCGCGCTTTAATACCCCGATTTTAAGCAATCCTTAAGAAACAATGGTTTGGCATTTATTTAATTTGGAAATTCAAATTATTCCAGCCAATGAAAAAGCTTGTCAAACTCGTTCCAATCCTTGTTCTTATTGCACTTTTGACTTCATGTTCCAGTGACGATTCGGGATCGCCGGCAGGGTTCGCCGTTCTAGATTCACCGATGGCCAATGAGGCTTACGATGCGAGTAATTTCGGGATATACAAAGGTGTTTTCGTCGGTTCATCAGGCATAATACTAATCAATCTCAGCAATGACGGTGAGGTTTCCGCCCGATTGATTTTGGACGGGAACGCTTACGATTTTACGGTCGCACAAAACGTCACACAGGGCGAAGCGATCAACGCATTGACTTTTACCTGCGACGACATGTCGTTCGACTTTTATGTCAACGCCGACGGCACGAACGCTTATGTTGCCGATCCGCTTTTTCCGGATCATCCCGATGCGACAATTCAGGTGGTGAAAGAATATTCCGATCAACTTGTCGCTTGTTATCAGGGTTTGTTTAACGGGACCGATTCGGGCGTCATCAATTTCATCATCACTGACAATCAGGTTTACGGGCTTACGAAATCCGACAACAGTAACGAGGTTTTTTACCTGACCGGCGCAATTGACGGCAACAACGTAGCGGGAATCTTCGATAACGGCACGTTTACCGGAACCAAAAGCGGCAATACCATTTCGGGCCTTTTGGTCAACGATGAGGAAAACAACGGAGGAAGCATCACCGCTAAAAGAAAACTCTAAGTCCTGTTGAAATATTTTTTACAACCTTTTGTAACTTTTTTGTATCTTATCCCGTAAAAGACCAGTACGCTTAAAAAGTACGCTCCATATATACATGAGACAACTGAAAATTACGAAGCAGGTCACCAACAGGGAAACCGCTTCTTTAGACAAGTATCTGCAGGAAATTGGAAAAGTCGATCTTATTACCGCTGACGAAGAGGTAGAATTAGCACAAAAAATCAAAGCCGGAGACCAAAGAGCCTTGGAAAAACTGACCAAGGCGAACTTGCGTTTTGTGGTGTCGGTCGCTAAACAATACCAAAATCAGGGATTGACGCTTCCCGATCTGATCAATGAGGGAAACCTTGGGTTAATCAAAGCAGCGCAACGTTTCGACGAAACCCGCGGTTTCAAGTTCATTTCCTATGCTGTTTGGTGGATTCGCCAGTCGATTCTTCAGGCTTTGGCCGAACAATCGCGTATCGTGCGTCTGCCACTGAACAAAATTGGCTCGATCAACAAGATCAACAAAATGTATGCTTTGCTCGAGCAATCCAACGAGCGTCCGCCATCTGCTGAGGAAATTGCAAAAGAGCTCGATATGACAGTCAACGACGTCAAAGAGTCAATGAAAAACTCCGGTCGACACTTATCTATGGATGCGCCGCTTGTCGAGGGTGAGGATTCCAACCTTTACGATGTGCTTCGTTCGGGCGAATCACCGAATCCGGACCGCGAACTGATCCACGAATCGCTCCGCACCGAAATCGAAAGATCTTTGGAAACTTTGACGCCACGTGAAGCGGATGTCGTACGTTTGTATTTCGGATTGGGCGACCAGCATCCGATGACGCTCGAAGAAATCGGCGAAACCTTCGATTTGACCCGTGAACGCGTGCGCCAGATCAAGGAAAAAGCGATCCGAAGACTGAAACACACTTCAAGAAGTAAGATTTTAAAGACATACTTGGGATAATTCCCAAATTTTCAAATGCCAAATTCCAACGGCATATGAAATTCACGATGACTGACAGTCTGATTAACTGTTCGTTTTTTGATTGATGATTGAAACTCCGGCTGATTACCGGAGTTTTGCTTTATATCATCAACCAAAAAACTTTTTTTGATTGGCTCATAAAAAGCTATTCGCATTTTACTCGCCCCGTTCGGGACCTGCGCTCGGGTGATGATTGAAACTCCGGTCAGTTCTTGGGCTTAGATTTTTGCTTTTATAAATATCCCGGAATAGATTTTAGAATTATGATTGGCCGTTGCCTTTGGCCGGGCTATGCGTTTCAATCTCTTGCCAAACCTCAAAGGTTTTTGAAACCTTTGAGGTTTCTACAAAAGGATTTTCATTCACCCGAGGCCAAAGGCCGAACTGACCGAAGGTAATCCTAACGCAGCCGCTAACTTCTTTCGACTTTCGACTTTTGACTTTCGACTTTTCTTTATCTTTGCGCCACATAACACAACTATTAAAATGAAGAATACTATAATTGCCCCGTCGGTTCTCGCAGCTGATTTCGCCAACCTCCAGCGCGACATCGAAATGATCAATCAAAGCCAGGCCGACTGGTTCCACATCGATATCATGGACGGCGTTTTCGTCCCGAACATTTCTTTCGGCATGCCGGTTTTGGAAGCGATTTCCAAACATGCCAAAAAAACCATTGACGTACATTTAATGATTATCGATCCGGACCGTTACATCAAAACCTTCGCGGATTTGGGCGCTGACATTCTTTCGGTACACTACGAAGCATGCACGCATTTGCACCGCACTTTGCAGGCCATCAAGGCAGAAGGCATGAAAGCCGGCGTCGCGATCAACCCGCATACGAACGTGGCCTTGCTCGAAGATACGATCAAAGATATCGACCTGGTTTGCATGATGAGCGTCAATCCCGGATTCGGCGGCCAGTCTTTTATCGAAAACACCTATAAAAAGATTACACAGTTGCGTGAAATCATCGCGCGTAACGACGCCAATACGCTGATTGAGATCGATGGCGGCGTCACCGACAAAAACGCCTTAAAACTTGCGGAAACAGGCGCGGATGTATTGGTCGCAGGTAATTTCGTCTTTAAGGCCGAAAATCCTGCTCAAACCATCGCGGCACTAAAAAATTTAACACGAATATAAGCACACGCCTTTTCCGTTTGTGTATTTCATCGGAATCTTAAACCGAACATGGAGTTTATGATCGATTTGCTCTCGCATGTCGTAATATTGCATTGGCTATTAAACCATTATGCACAAAAATCCTGTCATATTCTACGTGGATGACGATCCGGAAGATCTGGACGTTTTCGCGGAAATAGGAATCTCAATGGGTGTTGAAGTCGTCCCGATCAACGAATCTGACGATATGCATTCCAAGATTCAGCAAACGCGGCAAGGCCCGAAGGTTATTTTCCTCGATGTCAACATGCCTATCAAAAGCGGATATGATCTGCTCGAAGAAATCAGGCATTCCGACGATTTGAACCATTTGCCCATCGTGACTTTCTCCACCGGACACGATGCCGAAACCATAGAAAAATGCTGGCAGCTCGGCGCCGATCTCTTCATCCCGAAAGGAAAATCCATCATCCAGTACAAGGAAATTTTCAGACAGATATTGGCAATCGACTGGCAATCGTATGAGCGCAACCCGGTGCATTTCGTACTGACCGCCTAATTCCCGCTGTAATTGATCATAACCCGGACGTGGTCATACAATACCGGAAATTCCCTTCGGAACTGCTCCGGCGTCTCGAAAAAGTGCTCGAGCAGCACGGCAATGAATTCGAAAGAATTCGTGTAGGCGTAAATACGGAAATAATTCGATTCAATGAGTTTCCGTTTGTTTGCCGGATAATTGATCTCGACGAGAATCTGCTCATAGATTTTTGCAAACAACGCCGCGGCATTATCCTTTTTCTGCAAACCGTAATAATGGATAGCATGGGTAAATTCGTGGATGCCCAAATTCAAATTGTCGCTGTCCAACGCATAGCCCTCGGCAAAATGTTTCCATGAAAAGACGATCGCACGAACCTGCGGGTTAAATTCGCCGTTGTGATCTTCATCCTTGATCGTCGAATGATAGGAATCGGGGTAAATGACAATCTTGTCGAATACGTCAAAAAGATAAACCCGGAAACCGAAAGTCAGCATAATATAGGTCGCGGCGATCATCACGCGCATCTCGTCGGTGACGACCAGGCCATTTTTGCCGAAAAACCGATATCGCTCGAGAAAATGAAACATCCGGTGTTCAAAATATCGTTTCTTTTTCTCAGACAGTTTGCGGTAAAAAGTAAAGTTGTTTTCAAGGAAATGCCGCTGTTCATCGGGCAGGGTTTTCAGTACGGGATAAAAATACACGTAAACCGGTTTCTTGAAAACAGCCATATAGACCGGCTCGACGACCGCGCTCACAAAATGGGTCACGAAAAAGAAAAGTACCGCGGCAAATAGGAGCAGCGTAAAGATGGCTAAAAAATCGTCCATAAGTTAATGGCTAAAATAGAAAAAACCTTAACAATAATGCTAAGGTTTTCGTTTATTGTGACCCCATCGGGACTCGAACCCAAATCGTCAGAACCGGAATCTGATATTCTATCCATTGAACTATGGGGCCTATTTCGATCGTTCGGCTTAACGAACGCCCTGATATGCTAAGTAAGCAATTTTTTTACGATCGTCGAAATCGTCTTGCCTTCGGCCGTACCGCCCAATTGCGCGCTGGCCAATCCCATTACCTTGCCCATCGAAGCAATGCCCGAGGCGCCAGTCTCCGCAATTATTTTCGCCAAGACGGCTTCGACTTCGGCTTCGCTCAATTGCGCGGGGAGAAATTTCTCGATTACGGCGATTTGCGCCATTTCGGGTTCTGCCAGGTCGGGACGGTTTTGCTCGGTGAAAATCCGGGCACTTTCCTTGCGCGTTTTCACAAGGCGTTGCAACAGCTTGATTTCCTCATCTTCGGTGATTTCTTCCTTTGAACCTGAAGCGGTCTGCGCCAGGAGCAGTTCCGATTTTATCGACCGCAACGCTTCAAGGGCAATCGTGTCTTTGGCCCGCATCGCGTTCTTGATCTCGTCCATGATTTGTGTCTGTAAACCCATGACATTCTTTTTTGCGTTTGCGAAGGTAAAAAAAATAACCCGAAAATCATAGACTTTCGGGTTTAGCAAATATTTCGGTTAAGCTACTAATCTACATTGTCGTGCAGGAACGAGTTATTCGAGCGCAATTGCGGATCGTCGTTGCTGTCGGTTCCGAGCGAAAGGCGTGAATTGCTGCTGGTTTGCTCCGATCCCGAAATATCCGCACCCGATCTTTTATAGGCCGGAATTTTTTCGAGCTCGTCGATTTTTGACGTATTGTTGTGGAATTTATAGTTGAACTCCTTCATTTTCCTTCTCCGGTCGTCGGCACGCATTTTAAGCGATTCCTCAATGGTCATTTCCGTCGGCAATGCATCGTCGTAATTCGATGAGAAATTACTGCTTGCCGTTGGCGCGGCAGGCGTATCCTCGACTTTTTTCATGGTGATATCGAGTTCGGGCGCAACCGGTTCCTGGACCACTTCGGCAGTCGGCTTTGAATTCAACAGGTCGTTTTCGAGTTCCATATATTCTTCCAGGGAATACTTGATGACGCCGTTCTCATTGACTTCGGTCACGGGAACGAACTGAACCGGCTCGTTGACTTTAATATCATTGACCTCGCTCAGGTCGAAACGGATTGTTTCTTCCTTTTTCTGCTCCGAAACAGGCAAATCGAACGTAAACGACACTTGCTCGTGTTCGCTTACCTTGATTTCTTTTGTTTCGTGCGACGTGAAAAAATCGTCCTCAAAACCCGCGATCGGCGAAACGATCTCGAAAGTCACCTCGAGGTTTTTCAAAAACTCCGAAGTCGGGACCAGATCCATTTCGAAAACCGGTTCAGCAATCGGCGCCGCAATCGATTCGGCAGGTGCAACTTCAAATTCATGCGATTGGTCGACTGCATTCAGGTCCATAACCGGAGCCGGAACGTCCTCGAGTAAATCAAATACTATTTTTTCACTGGTTTCCCCGGCTTTAGCTTCACCTCGGGCAGGAACGTCGACTTCAAAATCAAACGCCGAGGTCACTACATTTTTTGGCATTAAATCCTGTACCGTCGCTTTCTGGTCGGCTTCGAGCGAATGGATGATCTTTTTCGGTTCTGTATTGACGATTTCGCTTTGTTGTTCCATGTTGAAGCCCGTTGCGATTATCGTCACAGCAATCGAATCGCCCAAGTTCTCGTCTTCGCCGACGCCCATGATGATGTTCGCGTTGAAGCCGGCCTCGGCCTGGATGTGGTCATTGATCTCGCCGATTTCGTCAATCGTGATCTCGTTCGAGCCCGAAACGATAAGCAACAATACGTTTTTGGCACCTGAAATCTTGTTGTCGTTCAAAAGTGGCGAGTCGAGCGCCGCAATGATCGCTTCCTTCGCCCTGTTGTCGCCAATGGCAATCGCCGATCCCATGATCGCCGTGCCGCTGTTCGACAGTACTGTTTTCGCGTCCTTCAAGTCGATGTTCTGCGTATAGTGGTGCGTGATGACTTCGGCAATACCGCGCGAGGCGGTCGCCAGGACTTCATCGGCTTTCGAGAAACCGGCCTTGAAGCCAAGATTCCCATAAACTTCCCTCAGTTTATTGTTGTTGATGACAATCAGCGAGTCGACTTGTTTACGGAGTTTTTCAACCCCGAGCAACCCTTGATCCTGACGTACTTTTCCTTCAAATTGGAACGGGATTGTCACGATTCCCACGGTCAAGATATCGCGTTCCTTGGCCAATTGCGCAATGACCGGCGCAGCACCGGTTCCCGTTCCGCCGCCCATACCGGCAGTGATGAAAACCATCTTGGTGTTGCTGTCGAGCATTTTCTCGATTTCGGAAATGCTTTCGATTGCCGATTGCTGCCCGACTTCAGGATTCGCCCCAGCGCCGAGCCCTTCGGTCAAATGCACGCCGAGTTGGATCTTGTTAGGCACCGGACTGTTTTGCAGGGCTTGCGAATCGGTGTTGCAGACGATGAAATCCACGCCCTTGATGCCCTGTTTGAACATGTGGTTGATCGCGTTGCTTCCGCCGCCGCCAACGCCGATCACTTTGATGACATTCGACTGGTTTTTGGGTAAATCAAATGAAATACTGCCAAATTCTGAGTTGCTTTCCATAATGTATGGGTTTTGTTATTTTGTATTTTGCCCTTTTAGTTTTGTCTTTTACTCTGCGTTGTCAAGGAAATCCTTGATCTTGTCGACGTATTTATCGAAGAACGAACGCCTGATTTTCGTTTCGGTCGTTTCCGGCTCTTTCTCTTTTACCGCGACCGGTTCGGGTTGCGGGATTTCGATTTTCGCTTCCTGTTTCGGTTCTTCGACAATCGGCTTTTCGAAATATTGCTCGACCGGCTTTTGGATGATCGGAGCGGCAACGGGTTGTTGCACTTCGATCCTGACGGCACTCTGGGTTTTGTTCCCGATACTGTTCATCACCAATCCGACTGCCGTAGCATAAAGCGGACTTGAGATTTCCTCATCGGAATTTCCGGCCAAATGCTCGTTCGGATATCCGATTCGCGTGTCCATTCCGGTGATGTATTCCACGAGTTGCTTGATGTGCTTGAGCTGCGATCCGCCGCCGGTCAAAACGATGCCTGCGATCAGCTTCTTTTTACTGTCTTCGTGGCCGTAAGCCTTGATTTCGACAAACACCTGCTCGATGATCTCGACGACGCGCGCATGGATGATTTTCGAAAGGTTTTTCAGCGAGATTTCTTTTGGTTCGCGACCGCGCAATCCCGGAATCGACACGATTTCGTTATCCTTGTTTTCGCCCGGCCAGGCCGATCCAAACTTCACTTTCAGCAATTCCGCCTGCTTTTCGATGATCGAACAGCCTTCCTTGATGTCGTCGGTAATGACATTTCCACCGAACGGAATCACAGCCGTATGACGGATGATTCCGTCCTTGAAAATCGCCAAATCGGTCGTTCCGCCGCCGATGTCGATCAATGCGACTCCGGCTTCTTTTTCTTCCTGGCTCAACACCGCATCCGATGACGCAAGCGGTTCCAAAGTCAGTCCCGACAATTCGATACCCGAACTCTGGATACAGCGTCCGACGTTTCTAATCGACGATGCTTGTCCGACGACCACATGGAAACTCGATTCCAAGCGCCCGCCATACATCCCGATCGGTTCCTTGATTTCCGATTGCCCGTCGATCTTGAATTCCTGCGGCAGCACGTGAATGATTTCCTCGCCCGGAAGCATTGCGAGTTTATTGACCTGATCGATCAAAAGCTGGATATCAGTTCCGCCAATAACTTCTTCCGGATTGCTCCTTGAGATGTAATCGCTGTGCTGGATGCTGCGGATGTGCTGCCCGGCAATACCAACCACGACATCCTTGATTTTATAGCCCGAATCGGCTTCCGCTTCGGCGACTGCCTGCTGGATCGACTGGATGGTTTGCGTGATGTTGTTTACCACACCGCGGGCCACGCCAAGGCTTTTCGACTTTCCGACGCCGAGGATTTCCAGCTTGCCGTACTCGTTTTTCCTGCCGATCATGGCGACGATCTTCGTCGTTCCGATGTCTAAACCTACTGCGATATTCTCTTTTTCCATAACTTCCGTTATTTAGTGCAAACCACCTGCTGGGTAAACTTCAGGTTGATCATTTTGTATTTGTTAATCGTACTGTCCGAAACTGCCTTTTGGAAAAAAGCCTTGTAATTGCTGAATTTCCGTTCCATGTTGATGGTCTTTCCGAAATCGATCAGGTAATTGAAATTCCTGTTCTTCAGGACCATGTTTCCGGTTGGCGAAATCGTCACGCCGATGATGTTCTTCTTCAAAAAATCGTCGTCGTGGATGATCCGGAACATTTCCGAAATTTTCGCCCGGTTTTTGTCGTTGACTTCTCCCGAAACAAGCGGCACACGAGCCGAATAATTGTCGGACAGCGGCATCGTATTCCCTTCGTAATCAATATAAAAGGAGCCATTTTCATCAAGCACTCTGGCGATTGGGGTTTTTTGTTTCACGACCGCTTTCAATACGCCGTCAATAGTCACAAATACCTCCGATTTCTCAATCATTTCGTGCTTGTTGAGCCGGCTTTCGAGCCTGTTCAAATCTACTTTATCTTTACGAATCGTCCGGGCGTCGGTTTTATTTTCTATTAACAATTTATTAACCACTTGGTTGGTAACGAAAAGGTTGTCGTCGCCGGTAAAAACCACGACCGATTTTTGCAGAAACCGTTCTCCGTTCCGCTTCGACGAAAAGGCAAAAAGGAAGACGATTACGCCAAACATCAAGACAAGCCGCACGTTGGCCCAGGTAAAAATCTTTTTCATGACAATGCTTTTTTAATCGGTTCGACCAGTTCGCCGATATCGCCCGCGCCGATGGTCACGACGACTTTTGCCTGCGACGCGAGAATTCCAGGGATCAGATCGTTTTTCGTGACGAGCTTCCTGTTCGGGTTCGTCATTTTATCCATAAGCCATTGCGAGGTAATTCCCGACATCGGCAGTTCTCTTGCGGGATAAATATCGAGCAGGATAATCTCGTCGAATGCAGACAGGCTTTTTGCGAATCCATCGGCGAAATCCTTGGTCCGGCTGAACAGGTGGGGCTGAAAAATCGCCAGTACTTTTTCATCCGGGTATAATTCGCGTACAGCTTGGTGTACGGCGTTTATTTCGGTTGGGTGATGCGCATAATCGTCAATAAAAATGCGCTTGTCGCTTTTCACCCGGTACGAAAACCGTCTTTTGATTCCCTTGAACGACAGTAAAGCTTTAGCAATGGCGGCGGTCGGGGTGCCATATTTTTTTGCCATTGCTAAAGCCATTACCGCATTGGTAAGATTGTGGTTTCCGGGCAGCCCGAACTTCAGTCCCGTAATCGTTTCCGAAGGCGTCTGCACGTCGAAAACATAATATCCGTTTTCGATACTGATATTGAAAGCCTTATAATCGGCGTCGTTGTTGACCGCAACCGTAAAGCCTTTGAGCGGCAATCCTTTCGCTACGAACAGATTGGTTTTGTCTTGCACTTTATCGGCAAATTCGGAGAACGACGCTTCAATCGCAGCGCTGTCGCCGTAAATGTCAAGATGGTCCGCATCCATCGACGTTACGCAGGCGATGTCCGGATGCAAATGCAAAAACGAGCGGTCGAACTCGTCGGCCTCGACCACGGTTACGGTTTTTCCGCTTCCGATCAGGTTCGAGTGGTAATTCTCGACTATGCCGCCTACGAATGCCGTGACATCGGCGCCGCTTTCATACAATATATGCCCGAGAATGCTCGAAGTCGTCGTTTTGCCATGCGTTCCGGCGACGGCGAAACAGAACGTATTTTTCGTGATTATTCCCAAAACCTCGGCGCGTTTTTTCACTTCGTACTGCCTTTCGAGGAAATAGTTCCACTCGGAATGATGGACCGGAACGGCCGGTGTTATAATGACCAAAGTGTTGTCGCGGTTGAAATCTTCCGGAATCAGGCCAATGTTGTCCTCAAAATGGATCGCGATGCCGCTTTCGATGAGTTCCGACGTCAATTCGGTCGGGGTTTTGTCGTAACCCGCGACGTTTTTCCCGATGAATTGGAAATAACGCGCCAGCGCACTCATCCCGATGCCGCCGATGCCGATGAAATAGACGTTATGGATCTGGTTCAGGTTCATTTTAGTCGTTAGTTGTTCGTCGCTGGTCGTTGGACGTCCGATCTAATAATTTTACGATTTCGTCTACGATTTCATTTGTTGCGCCGGGCTTGCCCAATTTCAATATGTTTTCAGAAAGTTCACGCTGTTTGCTTTCATCGGTTAATAGTTTGCTGAACGTGCTTTCAAATTGCGTGTCGAGTTCCGATTCCTTCAGTAAAATGGCGCCGCCTTTATCGACGATGGCTTTCGCGTTCTTCGTCTGGTGGTCTTCGGCCACGTTCGGCGACGGAATAAAAATCACGGGCTTGCCGACGATACACAATTCCGAAACCGATGAAGCACCGGCGCGTGAAACGACCACATCTGCGGCGGCGTAAACCAAATCCATGCGGTCAATGAAGGCCAGAACCTGAATGTTTTCCATTTCGCCGAAATGTTTATATTCTTCGAAATACAATTTGCCGCACTGCCAGATTATCTGAATGTTTTGCGCCGCGATACCAACAATTTCCTTTGCAATAAGTTGGTTGATACGACGTGCCCCGAGGCTTCCGCCGAGAACGAGCAATGTTCTTTTATTAGCGTCAAGCTTGAAATAATCAATTGCCTCCGATCTTTTTCCATCGATGTCGATCAAATCCTGACGCACCGGATTCCCGGTCATCACGATCTTGGAAGCCGGAAAAAACCGCTCAAGATTTTCATAAGCAACACAAATTTTCGAGGCTTTTTTCGCCAGCATTTTGTTGGTGATTCCGGGATAGGAATTCTGTTCCTGGATTACGGTCGGGATTCCTGCAAAACCTGCGACCTGCAACAGCGGACCGCTTGCGAAACCGCCGGTTCCGATCACGACATCGGGTTTGAATCCGCGGATGATCGTCCTTGCCCTCAACAAGCTTGAAATGAGTTTCACCGGAAACATCGCATTCTGCAAAGTCAGTTTGCGCTGCAACCCGGCAATCCACAAGCCTTCGATTTTATAGCCTGCCTGCGGAACTTTCTGCATTTCCATTTTATCTTTTGCGCCGACGAACAGGAATTCGGCGTCGGGAAAACGCGACTTGAGTTCATTCGCAATGGCGATCGCCGGGTAAATGTGCCCGCCGGTTCCGCCTCCGCTTAGTATGAATCTGTATCCCGACATTATTTCTTTTTTAAAACTGCGTTCATCGGATTGCTCGACAGGCTTTCCTCTATCGAAAAATCTTCGCTTTGCGACACACCGTTTTCCTGCGCCTGCAATTCCGTTTCGGCCGCTTCCTCGCGTGCGATCTGCGCGTCGATCATGCGCTTGAGTGTTTCCTCGCGCTTTTCCTTTTCGTCGAGTTCGGCTGCGATTTCCTCTTCTTTTTTGGTCACGCCAATGATGATTCCCAGCGCGATGCACGTCATCCAGATCGAGCTTCCGCCACTCGAAATCAGCGGCAGCGTTTGACCGGTTACCGGTAATAATTCGGTTGCGACGGCCATGTTGATCAGCGCCTGGAAGATAATCGGGAAACCGAGCCCGACCACGACGAGCTTGCCGAACAGCGAATTCGCCTTGTGCGCCGCGACGATGAATCTAAAAAACAACAACAGATATAAAACCAATACGCCGAGTCCGCCGACCAATCCGTATTCTTCGACGATGATCGCGTAAATGAAATCAGAAGACGATTGCGGCAGGAAGTTTTTCTGGACGCTTTTGCCCGGGCCGAGGCCGTAAATGCCACCCGATGCGATGGCGGTTTTGGCCTTTTCGATCTGGTAATGCTCGTCGTCGTAATCCTTGTCGTGGTTTTTGGCCGAGAACGTTTCGAGACGGCTTTCCCAGGTATTGACACGGCTGAAGAATTTCGAATCCGGAAACGCTTTTCCGAGAATGATAAAAAACGTCAGCGCGACGATGCCGGCGGCCATGATGAAACCGATATATTTCAACGGGTACTGCCCGATGAACACCAGCATGATGACCATCGCAAACATCAGCGCCGCGGTCGAGAAATTCGCCGGAAGGATGAAGGCCAGCGTAAAGAAAACAGGCGTCCACAATTCCCACAGCGAAGCTTTGAACGTAACAGGCGTTTCGCGTTTTTTGGATAGATACCGCGCGACGAAAATCATCAGCACGATCGAAGCCAACGTCGAAGTCTGGAAGGTGATTCCGATAAACGGCACCTGGATCCAACGCGCGGCGTTCGCCCCGGCGATTACGGTTCCTTTGATCAGCGTATAGGCCAAAAGCAGCCAGACGACCGGAAGCGCAATCATCGAAATCCCGCGGAAATAATGATACGGCACTTTGTGTACCCAGTAAATCATCAGAAAGCCGATGAAGATGTGGAGCAAATGCTTGATCAGGTACGCGATCGTATTTCCCGATCCGTGATTCATGTAAGCCAGGTTGCTGCTCGCGGAAAAAACAGGCATAAACGAAAACAACGCCAGCAGCGCCACGAATGACCAGATGACTTTGTCGCCTTTTAGTTTGTTGATGAGTTCGAGCATTTTTTTAGTTTTTAGTGGCTGGTCGTTGGTCGTTGGAGAATTTCTTGCCGACGATTCACAACTCTATTAGCCATCAATAATTCTATTTCAATATTTGTCTATGTATTCGGGAACACCCGGTGGGAATAAATATCCACCGACCGGCGACCAAATACCAACGACTATAAATTCTGCACCGCCTGCTTAAATTGCCTTCCTCTGTCTTCATAATTCTCGAACAAATCGAAACTCGCGCACGCCGGCGAAAGCAATACCGCATCGCCTTTTTCGGCCATGTGCGACGCCGTCCGGACCGCTTCCTGCATCGTATCGACCTCGACCATGATATCGACGACGTCGGCAAACGCATCGATAATCTTCTTATTGTCGACACCGAGGCAAACAATCCCTTTCACCTTTTCGCGCACGAGCGGCATGAGTTCGGCGTAATCGTTTCCTTTGTCGACGCCGCCCACAATCCAGACCGTCGGAACGGTCATGCTGTCCAGGGCGAAAAAAGTCGCGTTGACGTTCGTCGCTTTCGAATCGTTGATGTACTGCACGTTCTGGATTTTCAGCACTTTTTCCAGACGGTGTTCGACACCCTGAAAATTGGAAAGGCTTTCGCGGATCGCGGCCTTCCGGATGTTCATGAGCTTGGCTACCGATGTTGCCGCCATGGCGTTTTTCATATTGTGCTTGCCTTCAAGCGCAATGTATTCGGTTTCCATGATGAATTCTTCCTCGTTGATGTTGATTTCCATAGTGTTGTCTTTGATAAAGGCTCCTTTGTCGTAGGTTTGGGTCAGCGAAAAAGGAATTAATTGGGCATTTGTTTTATTGTTTGTGAGCCAATTTGCAATGGCTTGGTCGTCGCCGTCGTAAATCAGGTAATCTTCTGCGGTCTGGTTCATCGTGATGCGGAATTTCGACTCGATGTAATTCTCGTATTTATAATCGTAGCGGTCCAGATGGTCCGGGCTCAGGTTTGTAATGATTGCGATGTGCGGCCGGAACGTTGTGATTCCGTCGAGTTGGAAACTGCTCAGTTCCAAAACATAATAATCGAATTTGTCTTCGGCGACCTGCCAGGCAAAACTCTTCCCGATGTTGCCGCCGAGCCCGACATTCAATCCGCCGCGCTTGAGCAAATGATACGTCAGCGATGTCGTGGTCGTTTTTCCGTTGCTTCCGGTAATGCCGATAATTTTCGCATCTGTGTATTGGGCCGCGAACTCGATCTCCGAAATCACCGGAACGCCTTTTTCATGCAGCTTTTTGATGATCGGCGATTTATCCGGAATTCCCGGACTTTTCATGACCAGATTGGCATTGAGGATGAGTTCGTCGGTATGCGTTTCCTCTTCCCAGGCAATTTTGTTGATTATCAGTACTTCCTTGTAGCTTTCCTTGATCTTCCCGAAATCGGACACGAACACGTCGTAACCTTTCTTCTTCCCGAGAATCGCCGTGCCGACGCCGCTTTCGCCTCCGCCTAATATGACAAGTCTTTGCATCTAGCGGAGTTTAAGGGTTACGATCGACAAAATGGCCAGCAAAATCCCGACGATCCAGAAACGCGTCACGATCTTGCTTTCGTGATAGCCTTTCTTCTGGTAATGGTGATGCAGCGGCGACATCAGGAAAATCCTGCGGCCTTCGCCATATCTTTTCTTGGTGAACTTGAAATAGCTGACCTGAAGCACAACCGAGAAATTCTCGACCAAAAAGATTCCGCACAACAGCGGAATAAGCAACTCTTTCCGTACGGCAATCGCCAATACGGCTATGATTCCGCCGATGGTCAAACTTCCGGTATCGCCCATAAATACGGCCGCCGGATACGAATTGTACCACAAAAAACCAATCAGCGATCCGACGAAAGCCGCGATGAACACTGTCATTTCGCCCGAATTCGGGATGTACATGATATTGAGATAACTCGAGAAGATGATGTTACCCGAAACGAATGTGAAAATGCCGAGTGCGAGCACCGATATCGCCGAAGTTCCGGCCGCAAGCCCGTCGATGCCGTCGGTCAGGTTTGCGCCGTTGGAAACTGCGGTAATGATGAAAATCACGATTGGGATGAAAATCAGCCACGCCCATTTTTCGTAGCCGTCGCCGGTCCAGGCGAGCAATTGCGCATAATCGAATTCGTTGTTCTTGACGAACGGAATGGTCGTTTTGGTTGATTTTTCCTCGACGTCGGCCTGACGGATCACGTTTTCGGTCTGGTGGAAATTGATCGTCGTATCGGATGCCTTCTTGACCGTGACGTGCGGATTGAAATATAAAACCGCGCCAACGATCAGTCCGAGCCCGACTTGGCCGATTACTTTAAAAATGCCTTTCAATCCTTGTTTGTCCTTTTTGAAAATCTTGATGTAATCATCCACGAAGCCGATGGTTCCCATCCACAAAGTCGTTACGACCAAAAGCACGATGTAAATGTTGTTGAGTTTCGCCAGCAAAATCACCGGAATCAGCGTCGAGAAAATGATGATCAGTCCGCCCATGGTCGGCGTTCCGGCTTTTTGCACCTGGCCTTCCAACCCGAGTTCGCGCACGGTTTCGCCAACTTGCTGGTTGCGCAAAAAGTTGATCACGCGCTTTCCGTAAATCGTCGAAATCATCAGCGAAAGCAGTACCGCCAGCCCCGAACGGAACGTGATATACTGGAATACGCCTGTCCCCGGAATGTTCAGGGTTTTGTCGAGATATTCAAATAAGTAGTACAGCATGGCTTTCTATTTATTGAGTTGGATTAATAATTCCCGAACGGTCGCCATATCGTCGAAATCGTAGCGCACGCCCTTAATTTCCTGATAGGTTTCATGCCCTTTCCCCGCGATGAGGATAATATCTTCCGGACCGGCTAATTGACAAGCCACTTTGATAGCTTGCCGCCTGTCGGTGATTGCAATGGTCTTGCGGTGGTTTTGCGGTTCTACGCCCTGCTCCATTTCGGCGATGATGTCTTCCGGATCCTCGCTGCGCGGATTGTCGGAAGTCAAAATCACTTTATCGCTTTGCGTCGAGGCGATGTTTGCCATAACCGGGCGCTTTGCACGGTCGCGGTCGCCGCCGCAGCCAACGATCGTGATGAGCTGCTCGTTCTTCGTACGGATTTCGTTGATGGTTTTCAGGACGTTGTCGAGCGCATCCGGCGTGTGCGCATAATCGACGATGGCCGTAATTTTCGAGTCGGAAATAATGAATTGGAACCGGCCCGATACGCTTTCGAGTTCCGAAAGCAATCGCAGCACTTCGAGTTTTTCGAGTCCGAGCTCGACCGCCGCTCCGTAAATCGCAAGCAGATTATAAGCATTGAAAGCGCCGATCAGCCGCGTCCAGACTTCGCTGTCATTGATTTTCAGAAGCAGTCCGCCGAGTTGGTTCTCGAGGATTTGCGCCTTGTATTCCGCATAGGTTTTGAGCGCGTACGTCAGTTTCCGGGCTTTGGTGTTTTGCAGCATGACCATACCATTCTTGTCGTCTACGTTCGACAGCGCAAAGGCCGATGCCGGCAAATGGTCGAAAAACGATTTCTTGACGTCGCGATACTCGGCGAACGTGGCATGGTAATCGAGATGGTCGTGCGACAGGTTCGTGAAAATCCCGCCGGCAAACTGCAGCGCTTCGGTCCTTTTCTGGTGGATTCCGTGCGAACTGACTTCCATAAAACAATATTCGACGCCGGTTTCGCTCATTTCGGCCAGGTAACGGTTGATCGTAATCGAATCGGGCGTGGTATGCGTCGCCTTGTGCTCGGTTTCGTCGACGAGGATTTTTACAGTCGAGATCAATCCTACTTTAAAGCCTGCTTTTTTAAATAACTGATATAATAAAGAAGCGATTGTCGTTTTGCCGTTCGTACCTGTAATCCCGACGAGTTTCAGGTTTTGCGACGGATTGCCGTAGTAATTCGCGGCCATAAACGCCAGCGCAGTGTTGGTGTCTTTCACCTGGATGTAGGTGATTCCGGTTACGATGATCTCGGGGAATTCATCGCATACGATTACGACAGCGCCCTGATTGATGGCTGTCTCGATGTAATCGTGCCCGTCCGAAACTGTCCCGCGGATCGCGACGAAAACATCGTTGTTGGCGACTTTCCTCGAATCGAAATGGATCGCGCCGATATTGATATCGGTCGGGCCTTTGACCGCTTCGATCGCCACTTTATATAATATGTCCTTGAGTATGATCACAGCAGTTCGAGGATTACGGTTTTGGTTTTATCGAGCGATTCGCCCGGTTTCAGGGATTGTCTTTTTACTTTTCCGGTACCGATGGCCTTTACTTTGAACTTCAGGTTTTCGAGCAGCGAAACGGCATCCATTCCCGGCATGCCCTGGACGTTCGGCATCACGGTATAGGGTTGGTTCGATTGCGTATTGTATGCCATGTAGTTGTTTTCCTGGACCGTGTTTTTGCGATTCAGGTCTTTGATTTCATTGGTGGACGGAACATCGGTGAAAATCTTCTGTGCAATGCGTTTGAATACCGGACCGGCTACATCGGCGCCGTAATAATTGTTGCGCGAAGTATCCGGATTGTGTACCACGACGATGCAGGAGTATTTGGGGTTGTCGGCCGGAAAATAACCCACGAACGATGAGATGTAATGCTTTTCAGAGCCGCCGTTCTTGGCATAATTGGCCGCCGCCGTACCTGTTTTGCCGGCCATCGAGAAATCTTTGGAATACAGTTTCGCGGCCGTTCCTTTCTTGACCACGTTTTGTAATACCGCGTGGAGTTTGGCCAATGTTTCAGCCGAGCAGACTTTCGGGTTGATGATTTCGGGCTCGAATTTTTTGATCGTCTTGTTCCATTCCTTGATTTCGGAAACGAACTGCGGCTTGACCATAACGCCGTTGTTGGCTACCGAGTTGTAAAACGTCAGCGTCTGCAGCGGCGTAATTGAAACCCCGTATCCGAAAGCCATCCACGGCAGTGAAAGCGCATTCCAGTTTTTGGTTCCCGGCTGTGGCACATACGGATGGCCTTCGCCTTTTATCGGAAGGCCGAGCTGTTTGTTCAATCCATAAGCATTCAAATGGTTTACGAATTGTTTCGGATCGTTTTTATAATTGTTGTAGACCGCCTGCACCAGTACGGTGTTCGACGAAACTTCGAAGCCGCGCGCCAGCGAAATCTTGCCGTAACCGCCGTCGTGCGAATCGCGGACTTTCTTGCCGAAATAAACGACCGTTCCGCCGTTGCTGTCGAATACCGCGCTCGTATCGATTTTTTTATCTTCGAGCAGCGTCATCAAGTCGGCGAGTTTGTAGGTCGAGCCCGGTTCGTGCGATTCGGCTACGGCGTAATTCTGCGTCTCGAAATAGGTCGAGTCTTTTTCGGAAGCGCGGCCGAGGTTCGAAATCGCCTTGATTTTTCCGGTCTTGGTTTCCATCACCACGACGCAGCCATGATCGGCGTTGTATTGCTGGAGCTGCTTCAGAAGCGCGTGGTGCGCAATGTCCTGAATGTAAACATCAATCGTCGAAATGATGTCGTAACCGTCCTGCGGATCGACTTCATTGACGTCGCGGATCGGCTTCCACTGGCCTTTTGCGATTTTTTGCTTGAGGACTTTGCCGTCTTTGCCGTTCAGGTATTTGCTGAAGGCAAGTTCGATGCCTTTGCCTTCATTTTTACCGGTCAGCGGATTGATGCGTTCGTAACCGATCGTCCGCTCGGCGATTTCCCCGATCGGATGTTTGCGGACGGTTTTCTGTTCGGTGATGATTCCGCCCTTGTATGCGCCGAGACTGAACAGCGGAAACGCTTTGATTCGAATGTACTGCGTATAACTGAGCCCTCGCGCCACTAAAAAATATCGGTTTTTGGTATTGCGCGCTTTCCGCAACGCCATGAGCTGCTCGGCGGCAGACTTATCAGAAACGAGCGCGAGCGAGTCGGCCAGCGGTGCGGCATATTTCTCAAAATCCTCTTTTTTGGGAGCGACCGCGTCGAAACGGATGTCGTAATTCGGGATCGACGTTGCCAGAAGACTTCCATCGGCGGAATAAATGTTGCCTTTGTTGGCCGGGATGACGAAATTCCGGACCGAGCGTTCCTTCGCAAGCTTACGATAATAATCGCCCTCGACCCACTGGATGTTGGTGAGCTTCACGACAATCGCGACCGCGACCAGGAACATCGCGACTGCGACGAGATAAATCCTGTACGAAATGTTTTTGTCTTCAGCTACCATAATTTTCCGAAAAAGCCTTTGTCCTCTTCTTTTTTTACTTCTATTTTTTTGGGCGGAACCGACGAAGGGAAAATCTGTTTTTCTTCCATTTTCTGCGATACCGTCGATTCCATTTTGAGTTTCATGAGTTCCGAGCGCCGGTCGACGAATTCGGAACGGAGTTCTTTTACCTCGTTCGAGAGCTCGGCGATCCGGAAAACCTTTTGCTCGAAACGGTTCGTGTTCGCGATCATGATGATGGCCAGCGTGATCAGGAACACGATGAAGCGCCAGTTCTTGACCGCGTCTTCGTTGATGAGGAACCGTGCTTTCAATATGCCGTAAACGCCTTGTTTCATATCTTTTCCGCGATGCGTAATTTTGCGCTTCTCGCCCTGTTGTTCGTATGTATTTCGTGGTCGTCGGGAACGATGAGCTTCTCGATCGTCTTGAACGGAACCGAAAAATTCCCGTAGAAATCGCGCTCCGGTTCGCCTTCGAACATCCCGTTTTTGATGAATCTTTTAACCAACCGATCTTCCAACGAATGATAAGAAATCACGGAAAGCCTTCCGCCCGGTTTCAATACCTCAAGCGACTGTTCGAGAAATTCCTTCAGCACTTCCATTTCTTCGTTGACCTCGATGCGGATCGCCTGATAGATCTGGGCCAAAATCTTATTGCTTTTGTGTGCCGGAAGAAAACGGCTCAAGACTGCTTTCAGCTGCTCGGTGTTTTTGATCGGCTGATGCATTCTTGCCTCAAGTATCGTTCGGGCGATGACCGGCGCATTCTTCAACTCGCCGTAATCGAGGAAAACGCGGCGAAGGTTCGCTTCGTCATATTCGTTGACGACTTTGTAGGCATCGAGTTTGTTCTTTTTGCTCATCCGCATGTCGAGTCCGGCATCGAAACGGGTCGAAAACCCGCGTTCGGCCACATCGAACTGGTGAGATGAAACTCCGAGATCGCCCAAAATGCCGTCAACCTGCCGGATGTTATAAAACCGGAGAAATCTCTTGAGGAAGCGGAAATTCTCGTTGATCAGCGTAAAGCGCTCGTCGCCTATCGCATTTTCAAGCGCGTCTTCATCCTGGTCGAAAGCGAACAGTTTTCCGTTTGGCCCAAGCCGTGAAAGGATTTCGCGAGAATGTCCGCCGCCGCCGAAAGTGACGTCGACATAAATGCCGTCGGGTTGAATGTCCAGACCGTCAACTGATTCCTTCAGTAAAACCGGATTATGATATTCCATTATCATCATCGTTAACATTTCCCATTACATCTTCGGCCAAATCGGCAAAATCAACCACGGAATCGTCGATCGCTTTTTCGTAGAGGTCTTTGTCCCAGATTTCGACGATGTTCACCGCCGCCGACAGCACGACGTCTTTCTTGATATTGGCGAAAACCGTCAAATCTTTCGGGATGAGCAAACGCCCGAGGTTGTCGATCTCGACGACTTTCACGCCCGCGGTAAACCTGCGGATGAAGTCGTTGTTCTTCTTGACGAAGCGGTTGAGCTTGTTGATTTTGCCCATCATCAGATTCCATTCTTTCATCGGATAAAGTTCGAGACACGGCTGAAACACCGAGCGCTTCAGGACAAATCCATCCTGCAGCGATCCGGCGATCTGCTTTTTGAGCGGCACGGGAATCATCAGCCTTGATTTGGCGTCGACCTTGCACTCGTATGTCCCGATTATTGATTCCACGGAATGGTTCTTTTGATTGCAAGCAAAAATATACAATTAATTACCACATTTTACCATTTACTACCACTTTGTTGATAAGTTTTACCACTTTAACGCCAATTGGTTATTGGAGCTATAAAAACGTGCGCCTTTGTTTTTTAACGAATTGTTAAGAATTTAAAGCGTGATGAAAATTGTGTTGAAAAAATGAACCTGCCGAAATCAATTTCTTCCGAAAAGCTCAAGATTTCCGACTTGGTGATAATCGATCCTGATTTTTAAGCTGTTAACAAAGATTGAAAAGGAATCCGCGCGATTTCTACAGCAGTACGTGATAAAATCCTATATTTGTCAAAATCAGTAAGCAGTTTTTGCATGGAGCACAAGGTAGTTAAGGACGGAAAATACAAGTATTTCGAAGCCGGCGAAGGCACGCCCATCGTCGTACTGCATGGGCTGATGGGCGGACTGAGCAATTTTGACGGCGTCGCGGAATTTTTCCCGGAAAAAGGCTACAAAGTCGTGATTCCCGAACTGCCGATTTATACGATGAACATCATCCGCACCAACGTCAAGGCATTCGCAAAATACGTCAAGGACTTCATTACATATAAAAAATTCGAGCGCGTTGTGCTGTTGGGAAATTCACTTGGCGGGCATATTGCGCTGTACCACGCCAAAATGTATCCTGAAAAAATGGCCGGGCTGATCATCACCGGAAGTTCCGGACTTTACGAAAGCGCGATGGGCGACAGCTATCCGCGGCGCGGCGATTACGATTACATTACCGATAAAGCGCGCGATGTATTTTACGATCCGGCAGTCGCTACAAAAGAAATCATCGATGAAGTTTATGCCGTGGCCAACGACCGCCTCAAACTCATCAAGACTTTGACGATAGCCAAAAGCGCGATCCGGCACAACATGGCGAAGGATTTACCGAAAATGCACGTCCCGACCTGCATCATCTGGGGACGGAACGACAAAGTCACGCCGCCGGAAGTGGCAGAGGAATTTCACGCGAAGCTCCCTAACTCGGAGTTGTACTGGATCGAGAAATGCGGACATGCCGCGATGATGGAACATCCGGACGAATTCAACCGGATCATGTTCGAATGGCTCCAGAAAAACCCGGAAATCGCACCGAAATAACATCATGAAAATCACTTCAGCCGAATTTGTCGTCAGCAACTCCGAAGTGGAAAAATGCCCGAAGGATTTTCTGCCCGAATATGCATTCATCGGCCGGTCGAACGTCGGGAAATCGTCTTTGATCAACATGCTGACGAATCATAAAAACCTCGCGAAGACTTCGGGGAAACCGGGAAAAACGCAGCTCATCAATCACTTTAAAATCAACAACAACTGGTTTTTAGTGGATTTGCCGGGCTACGGTTATGCACGCGTTTCGAAAAAAACCAAATCCGTGTTCCAGCAGTTCATCACCGATTATTTCGAGAAAAGGGAACAACTCGTTTGCGGCTTTGTCCTGATCGATATCCGGCTCGAGGCGCAAAAGATTGACATCGAATTTATGTCATGGCTTGGCGAAAGTGAAATCCCGTTCTGTATCATTTTCACAAAAGCCGATAAGATCGGCAAGACTAAAATCGATTCGCACATCGCTGCCTACCGCAAACAGATGCTGACTAACAACTGGGCCGAAATGCCGCAATACTTCGTGACTTCATCCGAAAACGGAATGGGAAAAGATGAACTTCTGGCCTACATCGGAGAAGTCAACGACGAAGTTTTTAAAAACGAAAGCATGTTTTAAGATAAAAAAAGTGGCCCTAAAGCCACTTTTTAATTGTGATCCATCAACTCCATTTTGTAGAATCCGGCATCTTCCATAATCTGGCCGGTTTCATCATTCCAGAAAATGTACGAATCGTTGATGATATCTGACTTTTCATAATGATAAACCTTGCAATGGAATGAGCCGGCGGGAACCGTAATCAGGGAATCCATATCGACGACGGTATGCGTGATGACTGCGCCGTCCGCATCATTATCGGTCCAGGAATCGTTCAGCGCCGCATCTTTCTTATAGATCCGCTCAAAATCGACACCGTCGTTGTTGGCATCATTAATCAGGTAAACGCCGTCCTGCCAAAACTTATTTGTAACATTTCCAGTTACGGCATTCGATGCATCCCTGAATTCCATCGTAGAAATCAGTCCGCTGCCGTTACAATCGCCAAAAGTCAATTTCATGCTTCCACCGTCAAAACCGAATTGTGTTACTTTGTATTTTTCAAATTTCCCGGTTTGGAAAAATGGAATGTCTGAATCGCAGTTTCCCGTTCCCGAACCGCCGTCGGAATCGCTGCTGCAACTAAAAGCGCCGAGCGCCAAAAAGGCGAGCGCAAATTTGTAGGGATTTTTCATGTGTTTGTTTTTAAGTGTTTAGCCAAAAATAGGATAAGTTCCGATTTCGGCAAGCAAACCTGAAAATTTATTTTACCAAATCGAGCTTTTCGGCAAAATAATCACAGAAATCCCGCATCGTACCGGCCATTTTCTCATCGCCCGTCGCACGCTGGAAGGTATCGGACATCGCGACGAGCGTTTGATGGAAAAACTGTTTCATCTCATCGACCGGCATGTCTTTGGTCCAAAGGTCGATCCGCAAAGTTTCCTTGGCTTTATTGTCCCAGATCGAAAGCAGTATGGCTTTGGATTGCTCCGCATCGACGCCGCCGTCTTTGGCCGTCCAGGAAATTTTTTCGGGAACGCGGTTTTCGTCGAGTTCGATGTTGAACCGGATTTCGGAAGTATTATTCTTTTTCATCTATTTTTTGGGGTTTGTAATGCGACCGCTCAAAAATCTGCTTCGCGTCCATTTTGAGCATATCCTGCAATGAAACTTCGTTGTTTTCCATAAACGAGCGAACGATCTGCCAGCCGATCCACTGCCCGACGCGACCGGGCGAATCGTTGTCGATCTCGAGGTAGAATTTCGAGAACGGCGCCGGGTTCAGGAAACGTCCCGGAAGTTTCGCATCGGTATCGTACAGCATCTGGTTTTCGATAAAATAGCGCCAGATGTAGCTTTCGTTGTCGGCACACCAAGCGATCTGTTCGGGTTTATAACCTATTTTGTCCGCATCGTTGTATTCCGGAAGCAGCAAATCCTTGAGGTACAATTCTTTTCCGTAAGCGATCATCCCGGCCAGCAAAGTAGCGTCGGAAGCCGGCGGAAGTTTTGTGTGCGCAAAAGCCGTTACAATATCCGGCATCATTTGTTTTCTCGTAAAATTCTGCGTCAGGTATTTCGGGAATTCATAGAATTTATGGTTGGCGCCGAGATAAAGTTCAAGCGAAATCAAGACGAGGTCGCCGGTATAGATCACTTTGTTATTATAATCCATTTCGGAAATGACGGTAATGACTTTCGGGGTTTTCGTTTCCGGAAAATAGTATTTGATGTGCCGGAACAATTCGTCGATATCCGTTTTTTCCGGCCCGAAATCAGCGTATTGTTTTTCGACTTCGGTGTACAGCTCGCGCCACATCGGGTTTTTCAGCCTTTCGATCCAGATCTGGTCGTCGCCTGAAAAAAACTGCGGATATTGCTTTCTGAGCCGCGAAAAATCTTCCGGATTTGTTTCATAAAACGTCTTTTCGAAACGCTGAACCTTGACATCCATCGGAATTTCTTCGGCGGCGCTTTCGGCTTTACCTTTCTTGTCACACGATAGTAATGCAATAAATAAGAAAAATAATATAAAATGTTTGTTCATTTCTTTGGTACTTTAGCCTTGGTTACCTTACTTTTATTGGGCAAACGTCAATATCGGCGGCATATTGGAAAAATTTCCGCAAATATACGCTGATGGTTTTTAATTTCTGAAAATACTTATGTCTAAAAAAAGCAGCATCCGAGTCCGGGAAGTGAATGATCATATCGTAAACTGGCTCCGGGAATATGCAGAAAACGCGAAAGTGAACGGTTTTGTTGTAGGGATTTCGGGCGGCATCGATTCGGCCGTGACCTCGATGCTCTGCGCCCAAACCGGAATGAAGACCTTGTGTGTGGAAATGCCGATCCATCAGGCCGAAAGCCACATATCGCGCGCCAACGAGCATATTGGCACGCTCAAATCGCGTTTTGGAAACGTCGAAAATTCCCGTGTCGATTTGACGCCCGTGTTCGAGGCTTTTAAAAGCGAAGCGCCAAGTTCCGCCGATAATGCGAAGCTGAATCTGTCTTTGGCCAATACAAGGGCGCGGCTCCGGATGACGACATTGTATTATCTGGCCGGAATCCATGGGTTGCTCGTGGCCGGGACCGGAAACAAAATCGAGGATTTCGGGGTCGGGTTTTACACGAAATACGGCGATGGCGGCGTCGATTTGAGCCCGATTGCCGATTTGATGAAATCGGATGTGTATGCGCTGGGCGAATACCTCGGTATTCCGGATTCAATCCTTAAAGCGGCGCCAACCGACGGATTGTTCGGCGACGACCGCAGCGATGAAGACCAGTTGGGCGCTTCCTACGATGAACTTGAATGGGCTATGACCGAAAGCGAACGCGGAAAGGCTGCCGAAGATTTCTCAGGCCGAGAAAGAACGGTTTTTGGAATTTATAAAAAGTTGAATCAGGCTAATCAGCACAAAATGAATCCGATACCGGTTTGCATAATTCCTGAATCGCTCAAAAAAAATTAACATTTGATGGAAAAAATTTACAATTTTTACCTAACTTTACTTTACGTTCCGAATCGACAAAACATTCTAAAAATTTATTATTATGATTAATGTATGTTTAGCGGATAATTATCCGGTGGTTCATTACGGCGTCAAATCCTATTTCAGGGACCACGCAGAAATCAATGTTGTTTCCAACGTCGGGAATTTCTTTATGATTCCGGAAGCGCTTAAAAACAGGGAAATCGATGTGCTTATCATGGACCTGGAACTCGACGGGCTGACGAGCATTTACGAAGTCAAGGCCATCATCAAAAACCATCCGAATACGAAAATCATCATATTCACAAGCCTTTCGGAACAGATTTATGCGCCGAATGCGATCAAATCGGGCGTATCGGGATTCGTCCATAAAACCTCCAAGCTCGAAAACCTGGGCAATACGATCATCAAAGTGCACAACGGAACGATCGTTCTGAGCGACGCCATCAAGCGGAACCTCGCACTGATTGCCAAGCAGAATAAAAGCGAACGGCTTTACCGGAAATTGTCGAACCGCGAAATCGAGGTTTTGCGCTACCTGAGCGACGGAAAGAAAAACAACGAAATTTCCAAGATATTGAATCTCAACGAGAAAACCGTCAGTACTTACAAGCTAAGGCTGCTCACGAAACTCAACGTCACGAACCTTGTGGATTTGGTGAACAAGGCAAAAACCCTCGAAATCGTTTAATTATAGCGCGACATTACTCTTCCCAATTTATCGGAAAAAGAATACACCAGCAGGTTGTAATCCCGGATGTTCGTCATGGAATCGGTGTTGTCCGAATCGGGCGCCGTCGAAACCGCTTCCATTTCCTGCCTGATGATCTGGCTCACCAAAAACCAGCGGATGCTCAAAATCGTTTCGGAGACGTATTGGGCGATCGTCTGGTTTTTCAGTTTTACGAAAATATTCTGTCCTTCCCAGTTGCTGAGCGCTTCGCGCTCGTCCTGCATGATGATGTTGGTGACTTCCTGCGCAAATTCCTGCGGCAGATCCATTAAATATTTTTCGAGGTCGAATTCGTCGTTTACCAGAAAATAATTGACGATACCGTTGTAAATGTTACGAAATAGCGGGTTGGCAAGCTCGGTTTCGTCTTCCTGCAGGCTCAGGTAAATGCGCTGGTAGACCTTGTATTCTTTTTTTTCGGTAACCTCGACCACTTCGCCATCTTCATTTGTTTTCAGAAGTATGTCCTCAAATTCGGCTTCCCGATTGCCGTACAGCAGCAGGATTTCGATGATTTTCCGTTCAAGCTCGTAAAGCACATCGACTTTCTCCAAGGTTTCGGGCGTGTCGTTCCTGACGACGTCGAACGCCTTTTCCGCAGCTATTTCTTTAAGCTTTTTTCCCGCTTCCGAGATATCTTTCTGATGGATCTGAGCCAACGTATTCCGCAGTATATCTTCTGAAATATCCATGATCCTGGAGGTTTCCTTGAGGTAGATTTCCCGTTTGATCATGTCTTTGATCTTCGATATGCTCGTAACCATGTCGCGGATCGTATCGGCCTTTTTAATCGGATCGCTGGCAGCTTCTTCCATTAAAAGCGATGCTTTGAACTGGATGAAATCCTTCGCATTGGTTTCGAGATGCGAGACAAGGTCTTCATACGAATTCTTCCTCGCGAAACTGTCCGGGTCTTCGCCGTCCGGAAACGTACAGACCTTAACATTCATGCCTTCTTCCAATATCAAATCGATGCCGCGGACTGATGCCCGGAGCCCGGCCGCATCGCCGTCAAAAAGTACGGTGATATTTTTCGTAAGCCGGTTGATGAGCCGGATCTGGTCGGGCGTCAAAGCCGTTCCCGACGACGCGACGACGTTCTCGATTCCGGCTTGATGGAATTGAATGACATCGGTATAACCTTCGACCAGGTAACAATTGTCGTTTTTGGCAATCGATTGTTTGGCTTGAAAAATCCCGTAAAGGACTTTGCTTTTGTGGTAAATGTCGCTTTCGGGCGAGTTCAGGTATTTCGCAACCTTCTTGTCGTTGGTCAGGATACGCCCGCCAAAACCGAGCACGCGCCCCGACATGCTGTGGATCGGGAACATGACGCGACCGCGGAAACGGTCAGCCATTCGTCCGTCTTCGCGCACGATCGTCAAACCCGTGCTTTCCAAAAACTCCAATTTATAGCCTTTGCCGAGCGCTTCTTTTGAAAACGCTTCCCAGCCTTCCGGCGAATAGCCGAGCCCGAATTTTTTGATCGTATCGCCTGTAAAACCGCGTTCCTTAAAATAGGAATACCCGATGGCCTTGCCTTCTTCGGTGTTGAGCAAAACGTCCTGGAAATATTTCGCGGCGAATTCCGAGACGAGGTACATGCTTTCGCGGACGTCGGCGGTTGCTTTTTCCTCGTCGGTCTTTTCGGTTTCCTCGATCTCGATGTTGTATTTTTTGGCGAGATAGCGAATCGCTTCCGGATAGGTAAAATGCTCGTGTTCCATCAAAAACGCGATGGCATTGCCTCCTTTCCCGGATGAGAAATCCTTCCAGATCTGCTTGACCGGCGATACCATAAATGACGGCGAGCGCTCGTCTGTAAACGGGCTCAATCCCTTGAAATTACTGCCTGCGCGCTTGAGCTGGACGAAGTCGCCGATGACTTCCTCGACGCGGACGGTTTCAAAGACGGTATCGATGGTGGCTTTTGAGATCATAGTTGCAAGACGACAAATATAGTTTTCTTCTTCTTTGCCTTGACAGAAAACAACAAAAAAGCGCTTCAAAAGAAACGCTTTTCACTCTATAACTAACCCAAAATAAATCAATTCAAATCGAACCGGATACCGGCCGAAACATTGCGCTGTGCAACCGGATTATCCTGGAACAGCGGACTCAGGTCGTATTTGACGTACAGGCTTGTAGCGCCGTATCCAATGTAACTGCTCACACCGTAAACGAAATCGTTGGTATTGAAATCGCCTTTGGTCTTTTGCGTGACGTCGTTGCCCGTTTCGTCTTCAAATTTCAAGATTTGCTTGGTCTTGAGGTTTACACCGGCGAAACCTCCGATGCCGAAACGGAAGCCTTCGTGCGTCCGGAAAATCGGTTTCCCGTCTTTATCGACCTCTTTTTTGGTAAAATCGAATTCGAGATGTACCGGGAAAACTAAATTAACGTTTCTCAAACGCGAATCCTTGAGATTGATTGCAGCGGTTTCCAGATCGGTCCGGTCGCCGTTTTCGACGAAATAGCGGTTGTCGGTCGGGCGCAGGTTGTTGTACATTACCGAGAAACCGTACTTGGCGTGAAGCAGATTATAATTTTTCATGATCCGGGTATTCCAGGTTACGCCCCATTCGTAGAAATGCGAACCCCAATAACGGTAATCGGAATGGGCAACAGCGCCGTCGGTCACCAAGTTATTTGCGCCCAATGCAAAAACGAATTGTGAAGTCGTACGCGATTCGCCGTGTTTTTGGCGTTGGCTGTCTTCGATCCGGACCGGAAAATCGAGCCGGAGCGTAAATCTGCGTGTCGAATCCTGTTCCTTGATTTTCCCCTCGACGCGGTCTTTGACGAGTTGGTTGAGTTCTTCCTGGGCCAATCCGACACGGGTTTCGATGCTTTTGGCATGCGCCTCGGCGAGTTTGAGCTTTTTCTCATCGGCCTGATCGCGGGTGATCGCGCCGCTTTCGAGCTGCGTATTGACCGATTCTACTTCGAGTTTCAGCGCGGCTTTTTCATCTTTGGTAATCGCATCGATTTTCGCGGCGATGAGCCTTGCCCGTTCTTCGAAAGTCTGGGTTTGCTGGGTTTTTTCTTCTTTTTGTTTGTTATCCTGTGCAACAGTTTTATTTAAGTAAAGGCACAGGAAGGTTGCCAGGTAAATGGTAAAATTTCTCATGATGTTTTGATTTTTAATGAATGATGATTGAAACTTAATTCACGGGTTATCCTTGTTGTTGCGATTCGCCAAGGCTACTTTGACGGTTTTGTAATTTTTGTTGACGGCTTTCAGGACCTTTTCGCGAAAAGTCAGGTCAAGTTCGCCATCTACTTGGGAAAGCAACGAATTCGGGTCTACTTTAATCGATGCTTTTTGGGTTTTCAGATTTCCGGCTTCTGCGATTTGCTCGTCGGCATCCGCGTTGACAGTATTTATTTTCAGTTCGGGATTTGTAACTTTCGGCTCCGGTTTTTGCTGAATTTTCGGATTTTCATTATCAGCTACCGTACTTTCATTACTTTGCATTTTATCGATCCTGATTTGCGGTTTTTGCACGTTGTTCGGTTGCGGAATTTCTTTTTCGGTTTTAGGCGCCGTAATTACAACCTCTGTTTTCGGATGCAACGGCAACGCAATGTTTGTCGTATCCTGTGCAATCGACTCTTGTTTTGCAGGCTGCGCTTCCCTGACATTTTCGACAGCTACCGAAGTTTCCGGTTTTTTCCCGTCATTCTGATGTGCAAAAAACAATGTTGCCACCAGGATAAATCCGAGGAAACCCGCCGCGACATAAAGCCAGTTCAGCCGGCGGACCGGAACCGTTTTTTTATCTTCGCCTTCGTTGAGCATCGCATCGAGCCGATCCCAGGCGTGCGGCGTCGGGTCGATTTCCCTTTGGTTGAGCTTTGCCCTGAACTCTTCTTCCATTTTACTCCGTTCCATTTGCATAATTTTTTAATTTATTGACCTGCTCCTGCAAAATCCGCCGCGCATGCGACAATTGCGATTTGGAAGTTCCTTCATTGATTCCGAGCATTTCCGCGATTTCCCTGTGCTTGAATCCTTCGATGGCATACAGGTTGAAAATCATCTTATAACCTTCCGGCAACGCGTCGATCAGCGATTGGATGTCGTCTACGCTCAAACCGCTTTCGATGTTGTTGAACGTATCTTCCACATAAAACTCGTCTTCGAGAAACCCGACTTTTTTCTGAACCCTGATAAACGAAATGCATTCGTTGACCATAATCCTTCGGATCCAGCCTTCGAAGCTGCCTTTGTTTTCAAAATTCTTGAGATGCGTGAACACTTTCATGAATGCGGTGATCATCAGATCTTCCGCGTGATGGATGTCTTTGATGTATTGGCGGCAAACACCCAGCATTTTCGGGGCAAACTGTGTGTAAATTTTTTGCTGCGCCTGACGGTCGTTCGCCACTGCTTTGGCAATGATTTCAGTTTGATGCTGTTGTAAGTCGATTACTTTCAAAATCCTTTTTTAAGCGTTCTGTTGGGATAGACGGAAAGGTTGTGGAAATAGTTGCATCAAAAATTCGGGAATTTGAAAATTTGGGAATTTGAAAATGAAAAGCCCAATAAATCCAAAGGTTTCTGATAAAAAATTTTTAAATAAAAATTTAGATTTTCCGTTCGATGACGTAATTCACCATCAGCGTCAGCGCCGATTTATATTCCGATTCAGGGAAATTTTTCAAAATTGAAAGCGCTTCCTGTTGGAATTCGGTCATTTTTTGCTCGGCATACGAAAGTCCGTTGTGGGCAATGACAAAACGGATGACTTCCTTGACGCGCTTCTTGTCCTTGTTGTGGTTTTTGATCGAGTTGATCAGCCAGCTTTTTTCCTTTTCGGTGCAGGTGTTCAGAACATGGATCAGCGGCAAGGTCATTTTTTGCTCCTTGATGTCGATTCCGGTCGGTTTGCCGATCGCATCTTCGGTATAATCGAACAAGTCGTCCTTGATCTGGAACGCCATCCCGATCAGTTCGCCGAATCTGCGCATTTCTTCCACCCGAACGTCGTCATCCGATACCGATTTGGCTCCCAAAGCGCAGCACGCCGCAATCAAAGTCGCCGTTTTTTTCCGGATGATTTCGTAATAGACGTCTTCGGTAATATCGAGCCTTCGCGCCTTTTCGATCTGCAGAAGCTCGCCCTCGCTCATCTCACGCACGGCTACCGAAATAATCCGGAGCAAATCGAAATCGCCGTGGTCGATCGAAAGCAAAAGCCCTTTCGAGAGCAGGTAATCGCCGACCAAAACCGCTATTTTGTTCTTCCACAGCGCGTTGATCGAGAAAAATCCGCGCCGGCGGTTGCTGTCGTCAACCACATCGTCGTGCACCAAAGTCGCCGTATGGATGAGTTCGATGACGCACGCACCGCGGTACGTCCGTTCGTTTACGCTCCCGCCCGAAACCATTTTCGCGGTCAAAAACACGAACATCGGGCGCATCTGCTTGCCCTTCCGGTTCACGATATAATACGTGATTCGGTTCAGCAGCGCGACTTTCGAAGTCATCGATTCGTAGAACTTCTTTTCGAAAAGTTCCATTTCGGCCTTGATCGGCTGCTTGATTTGCTCGGTGGTTTTCACGGAATCAAAGATAGAAGAATTTTGGGCGTTCCGGCAGCCGGAAGGTTTTTTCTATTGTGAAGTTTTTGCAAGCCGCCGTCAGGCTTTCCGCACTCGCTTTGCAAAAGCTCAGACAAATGCTCCAATCCTTAACGCATTCACGCATCAGCTTCCTTATTGGCCAGTTGCCCGCACGCCGCATCGATGTCCTTTCCGCGGCTGCGGCGCACTTTCACGACGATATCGGCTGCTTCGAGCGCTTTGATGTAGGCGTTGATCGTCGCTTCGTCGGCCTGCTGGAATTCACCGTCGTCAATCGGGTTGTATTCGATCAGATTGACTTTGCACGGCACATATTTGCAGAATTTCACGAGCGCATCGATTGAATGCCTGTCGTCATTGATGCCTTTCCAAACCACATACTCGTAGGTCACGCGGCTTTTGGTTTTCGCATACCAATATTCGAGCGATTCGCGCAAATCGGTCAGCGGGAAATTTTTCGTGAACGGCATGATCCGGTTGCGGATTTCCTCGACAGCCGAATGCAGCGAGACAGCCAGTTTAAACTTTACGTCATCGTCGGCGAGTTTACGGATCATTTTGGAAACGCCCGAAGTCGAAACCGTAATGCGTTTCGGCGACATGCCCAATCCTTCGGGCGACGTAATTTTATCGATGGCTTTGAGTACGTTCGGGTAATTCATCAGCGGCTCGCCCATTCCCATAAATACGATGTTTGACAGCGGATGACCGTGATACAACCGGCTTTCGCGATCAATCGCGACGACCTGGTCGTAAATCTCGTCAGGACCGAGGTTCCGCATTCTTTTCAGCCGCGCCGTCGCGCAGAAATTGCAGTCCAAACTGCAACCAACCTGGCTCGATACGCAGGCTGTCGTCCGGGTTTCCGTCGGGATTAAAACCGATTCGACGACCAAGCCGTCGTGCAAACGAACGGCATTCTTGACCGTGCCGTCGCTCGATTTCTGCATCTGGTCGACCTTGATGTGATTGATGACGAAATTTTCCTCAAGCATCAGCCGGGTCGGTTTGGCCAGATTCGTCATATCGCCGAAGGTATGCGCGCCTTTGTTCCAGAGCCATTCGTAGACTTGGTTGCCGCGGAACGATTTGTCGCCATTGGCTACAAAAAAATCCCGGAGCTGCTCTTTTGATAACGCGCGGATGTCTTTCTTGACGATTTCCATGGCGCAAAGATAGCTTAACTTTGGATATTAGTAAAATATGCGGAATTACCGTATCGGAATCGATTACTTTTTTGTAGCGATAAAGTCGCCCCTTCCCTGAAGGTAAAATACGATTTTTCAAACAACATTATTACGGGAAAACCTCCTTCAAACGTAATTAAATCTTGCTCTCGGTAATCGTAAAATTTGGTAACTTAGTGAAAAATTCAAACAACCATGCACTTCCTTTCACCCGAACTCGAAAACTACGCCGCATCCCATTCCGAAAACGAACCGCCGCTTCTGGCCGAACTCAATCGCGAAACGCACCAGAAAATCCTCCAGCCGAGAATGCTCAGCGGTCATTTCCAGGGTCGTGTCTTAAGCCTGATCTCAAAACTCGTCCGCCCGAAGACCATTTTGGAAATCGGCACTTATACCGGTTACGCAACGCTCTGCCTCGCCGAAGGGTTGGCCGAAAGCGGCATTGTGCACACAATCGACATCAAGGAGGAACTACAGGATTTCCAGCGGAAATATTTCGACCGGTCGCCGTGGACATGGCAGATCAAGCAGCATTTGGGCAGCGCGCTCGAACTCATTCCCCAACTCGATACGACTTTTGACCTCGTGTTCATCGACGCCGACAAGGAAAACTACATCAATTATTTTCATATGGTCGTACCGCTGATGAATAAAGGCGGGGTGATTTTGTCGGACAATGTGCTGTGGAGCGGCAAAGTGCTGGAACCGGTCAAGGAAAACGACCGCAGTACGAAAGTGCTTATGGAATATAACGAGCTGCTGAAAACCGACCCGCGCGTCGAAACGGTTTTGCTCCCGATCCGCGACGGATTAACCGTTAGCCGGGTGGTCTAAATTCTCTTTTTGCGGAAAATACTTGTTGCGGCAGTATTTATAGAGCTGATAGAAAATCAGTCCGCAGATTGCGCCCCAGATGTAGCCGCACAAAATATCGAACGGGTAATGCAATCCGAGGTAAATCCGGCTGTAGGCGAAAATCAGCGGCCACAAAAAAATAAATCCCATGTATTTCAGATACGGTTTCATGATTCGGTAAAGCAGCATCGCCGCCGCCATCGAATTGGCCGCATGGCCTGAAAAGAAACTATAGGAACTGCGCTTCTGCACGGCGCGGATGAGATGTCCCAATTCGGGATTATTCCCCGGGCGGAGCCGCTGAAAATGATATTTGACCAGATTCGTAGTCTGGTCCGTAAACGTGAGCAGCAACGCCATGATCAGCAAAACCATGACTGCATGACGCCAGCCAAGCCTTTTGAATACCAGATAAGCGATCAGCAAAAATATCGGGAGCCAGTTGATTTGCTTGGTGATGAACAGCCACAATCCGTCGTATCTTTCCGATCCGAGACTGTTCAGGAAAATGAACAATTCCTTATCCCATTGCAAAATCCGGTCAACCATTACACCTGGCGTTTGATCGGGCCGTCGTGACCTTCAGGGACAATCGGTTCGGCAGGAATTTCCATCTGAGGAACTTCGGCTGCCGTGGTTTCCGGCAAAACAGGTTGTTGCGCGGGCGGATTCAGGTCGGTATTGATCTTGGAAAAATTCTCGCGGATCTGGTCAAGCTCCGATTTTAATCCGGCCTGTTCGTTGGATTCGTATACCATTCTGGTGAAACCTTCCTTGGCTTTGTTGATTTCCTCGGCAATGCCGCCGGTCAGCGATTCCTTGTCGAGTCCGTTTTCCTGTATTCCTTTCTGGATTTCCGCTTTGACGTCGTTGGTCGCGTTCCGAAGCTGCGCCATGCCTTTGCCGAGCGCGCGCGCGATTTCCGGAATTTTATCCGAACCGAAGAACATCAGTGCCACAATCATGATGAACAGAAACTCGCCGCCGCCTATACCGAACATAATAGCTGATTTTAATTGGCGGTAAAGTTACAAAGTTGCCTCGTTCGTCGCCCCGATATTAACAAATAATTTATCAGTCGAATTTGGATTTCACCTGTTCTTTCGGCCACGAATTGTTGCTCACGTCCACATCGGCCGTTTCTTCCTTCGGGTCGATCATGATTTTAGAAACGGCTTTCGAGGTCGCGAAAATACGCGTCACCTCGTTGTCGTTCATCCGCCAGATCTGCGCCGGGAAAGTTTGCGTTTCCTTCGTGCCGTCTTCGTAAGTCAGCTCGACGATGATCGGCATGACTAATCCGCCGGGCTTGTTGAAGGTGACCTGATAAAAATATTTCGGGTTGTTGAGCTTCGCGCGTTCTTCCGCGGTATAATTCGCCTGGATATAATCGTCGAGCGTTTTGACTTCTTTAATGTCGAGCGCCTTTTTCATCGACGGGCTGTACGCCTCGCTGCCTTCGGCAATCATATAGACCAGCGGATCGTTCGGATTGTTGCGGTGCAAGCGGTACGAAACCGGTTTTTTTGCATTCTTCGGCGCTTCGCTGCTCACGAAAAACTGCTTGACTTCCTTGATGCCGATGTCGTTGCAGTCGGTCGTATAAAACCAGCCGCGCCAGAACCAGTCGAGATCGACACCCGATGCGTCTTCCATCGTCCGGAAAAAATCCTCCGGCGTCGGATGCTTGAATTTCCAGCGGTTCGCATACATCTTGAACGCATAATCGAAAAGCTCGTGGCCCATGATCGTTTCGCGCAAGATATTGAGCCCTGCCGCCGGTTTTCCGTAGGCGTTGTTGCCGAATTGCTTGATACTTTCCGAATTGGTCATGATCGGTTCCTGATAGCGCTGGTCGCCGCTCATGTACGGGACGATGAGTTTCGCCGGGCCGCGTTCTACTGGGAATTGCGGATCCCAGGCGATTTCCGCAAGGTATTCCATAAACGTGTTCAATCCTTCATCCATCCAGGTCCATTGACGCTCGTCCGAATTGACGATCATCGGGAAGAAATTGTGCCCGACTTCATGGATCACCACGCCCAACATTCCGAATTTGACACGGTCGGAATACGTTCCGTTCTCTTCCGGACGCCCGAAATCCCAGCAGATCATCGGATATTCCATGCCTTGGTCCTGCGCGTTGATCGCGACGGCTTTCGGATACGGGAAATCGAAGGTGTGCGACGAATATTCCTTGAGCGTATGGGCTACGACTTTCGCGCCGTACTGGCCCCAAAGCGGATTGCCTTCTTTCGGATACAGCGAAATCGCCATGACGTCTTTGCCGCCGAGCTTGACGGCCATTGCATCGTAAATGAACTTTCTTGAAGTCGAAATCCCAAAATCGCGTACGTTTTCCGCATGGAATCTCCAGGTTTTCTTTTTATCGGAAAAGCCTTTTTCGGCGGCTTCGGCTTCGGCCTGGGTCACGACGACGACCGGTTTGTCATAGCTTTTTTCGGCCAATGCATATCGTTTCTGTTGTTCGGGCGTAAAGACTTCGGCACGGTTCAAAAGCGTTCCGGTCGCTTCCATGATGTGGTCTGCCGGCACGGTGATGTTGACATCGAAATTCCCGAACGGCAGCGCGAATTCGCCGCTTCCCCAGAACTGCATGTTTTGCCAACCCTCGACGTCATTGTAGACGGCCATCCGCGGATAAAACTGCGCGATGACATACAGCCGGTTTTTATCTTTTGGAAAATACTCGTAACCCGAACGGCCGCCGTCGAGCATGTAGTTGTTGATGTTGTACCACCATTTTACCGAAAACGAGATTTTTTCGCCATGCTGCAGCGGCTTGGCCAGATCGATGCGCATCATCGTTTCGTTGATCGTGTATTTCATAGGATTTCCGCCTGCGTCCTTGATGTATTCGATCTTGAAGCCGCCATCAAACGGTTGCTCCATGTATTTCCGGGCAAAGCTTTGCGCGCTGATCGATTCGTCGGCGCCGGTGCTTTGTACCAGAGGCGTTTTCGACGTTTTTGCGATCTGGTTCTGGTCGAGCTGCATCCACAAAAACTCGAGCGGCTCTTTCGCATTGTTGTGATAGGTTACGGTTTCGCTTCCCGAAAGCTTGGCATTTTTATCGTCGAGCTCGACATCGATCTTGTAATCGGCCTGCTGCTGGTAATATTCCGGCCCCGGCGCGCCCGATGCGGTTCGGTAGGCGTTTGGCGTGGCCATCAGGTCGTACATTTGGCGGAATTTGCTCAAATCGGTATGGCCTTCCTTGGCTTTCGGCGCATCCTGTGCAAAAGCGGAAATTGCTATTAAAAACGAAAGTAAAAAACCGGTTTTTTTCATAATCAATATTTTAGGTTGCCGACTGGGTTGTCGGGCGTCAGCAACAGGCTGGTTTTTTGCCCGTTGATGTTGGTTTGTATGATGTTTTGCTGCTCCGTTACAAAATCGAAAAGGATTTTGTTTTCGATTTCAAACGAGCTGATTTTCGTAATGTCCGTGATGCGAAAATAGCAAATCAAAACATTGTTTTCCATTTCTTTGCTCAAATAAACGATCGCTTTTGGCTTGCCGTCGATTTTTATCGCAAGGTGATCCAAAAGGTATTTCTGCATCAGCGCAACCTGTTCGGGCGTTTCTTCCTTTTCGCCCAAATGGAACGGCTTACCGTATTTTTTCTGGAGCATGTGGTCGAGATCTTCCACAAAGATACGCGAAGTGATTTGCAGCATTTTCTTTTCGGGAGCATAATTGATCTGGAAAATCGCCACGTAGAATTTATGCGCAGCCATCGATGTCAGGCCGATAAAAAGCAATGCCAATAGCGCTGCCGATAAAACTTTTTTCATTCCGTTTTGTTTTTTCCGATTGCCATCAGTTGTTTGTATGTCGTAGCGAGCCGAGCCGATTCGAACTTCATCAAAGTCTTGTTTTTGGCCTTGAGCGCCGAGACGAATTGCGGATCGTCAATCATATAATATTGGAAATCCCGGATGTATTCCTGTGGGATTCCAAGCGTTTTCACATAATAGTCGTCATCATAAAGCGTTTCGGCCCGGGCCATGAGCCGTTCCTTCATTTCGACATCGACTTCTTTTTTAAGCATCGCCGTCCGTCCGGAAATCGCGTTGATGACCGGATCGAGGATTCCGTTGGTTGCCGTATAGACTTTCCGCTCGGCAGGCGTGAATTTCCGGTGGTCTTTGTGCCGCGACAAATCGTCCGAGGCTTTTCCGGTCACAACGACTGCATCGAGTTCGATCGGTTTGGGGATCATTTTGATGATAATGACAGCGGCTTTTAAATCTTCTTCCTCGATCAGTCGGCGGTTGTATTCAAAAGTTTCCTTCTGCAGGATCAAAAGATCGCCGGGCTTGCAGGCGATTGAAAATTCGCCGGCGCCATTGGTCTTTGCCGATTTTTCGTTGACGATATTCACGACGTTGATTCCTGAAACCGATGTGGAATCAGGCGAAACCGTCCGAAAGCGCAGCAGCTTTTCGCCGTTCTGCGCAAAACAGCAAACCGACAAAAGCAGCAATATCAGGATGTGGCTATTTCTTTTCACTCGAAATCGTGTCTTTATATTTAGCGGCCAAACCGGCCAGTATCCATTCGGCATTGGTAAATTCCTTTGCATTCAGCGCCGCCGTAAAGCTATCATTTTCCAGAATAAAATATTTGAAACCGCTGACATAATCCGGCGGAATTTTAAGCCGTTCGGTAAAATAGCGGTCTTCGAAACGGTCTTCGATCTTTTTCAGCAGCATCTCTTTCCGTTCGATCCCGATTTCCTTCTTGAGCATCGCCGTTCGGCCCGAAACGGCGTTCCAAATTGGGTCGAGCGGCATTTGCCCGCCAAGCAATCCGAGAAAATCGATCGGTTTAAGGTCGCCGGCCGTCTTTAGTTTCCGCTCGGCAGGCGTATAGCTTTTCTGGTTTTGCGGAATGATGCCCAGCGCTTTCGCATTGATGTTCCGGTAGCGTGCGACCGAAACGGCATCAAGCGGAATCAGCGATTCGAGATTGACAAGCAGCAACTTTCCATCAAAATCTTCCGCACGAATCAAGATTTGGCGCGCTTTGAACATTACCGAAGAAAACATCAGCGTATCGCCCGGTTTTGCCGAAATAGAAAAATATCCGCCCGGATTTGTTTGTACCGATTGCCCGCTATTGAGGTTGACGACGTTTACGCCTTCGAAATCCGGCACGTCCGAAACGACTTTGCCTTTGAGCTCTTTGCGCGTTTCCTGCGCCCATACATTCGGGGTCAGGCACAACGCAAAAATAATGGGCCAGGCTTTCATTGTTTATTGTTGTTCGCACTGGATCGTATCCTTATACCGAACGGCCAGTTCGGCCATGAGGAACGAAGCCATCGTCTTGTTCCGGGCATCGAGCGCAATTTTGAGCCGCTGGTTCTCGACGATATAATATTGGAACCCTTTGACGTAATCGGCAGGGATTTTCAAATAATCCGTGAAATAACTTTCTTCGTACAGGTCTTCGAGCTTTTGCAGCAACGTTTCTTTTTTCTCGACCTCGAGTTCTTTGCGTAATCGGGCCGTTTTGCCGGAAAGCCCGTTGACGATGCCGTCGAGCGAAATCTGCGAGTTCGTCCCGTATTGGTTTTGTGAGCCGCCGGCCGTCCTGAGCCTGCGTTCTGCAACGGTATATTTTTTTGTGTCCCGCGGAATGATTCCCATATCCCGCGCATTGATGTGGTCGTATTTCACCAGAACCACTTCGTCGAGCTGGATCATCGATTCGAGATTGACCAATAGCAAACTGCCGTCAAAACCTTCCTTCCCAACTTTGACTTGGCGGCCTTTGAAACGCACCGAGGCAAACATCAGCGTGTCGCCTTCCTTGGCGCGGATCGCGAAATAGCCGCCGGTATGCGTTTCGACCGATTGTTCGGTATTGCGATTGACGATATTTACGCCGTCGAGGTTTGCGGCATCCGAAGTGATTTTGCCGCGCAGTTCCTTCCTGGATTCTTCCTGCGCCCAAGCGGTCGGGATAAAAAACAAAATCAGGAACGTAAAAGTATATTTCATTCGTAGGGAATCGCAATTGCCTGTAAAAGTAGCCGGTAGCTTTCCAAATTAATATTAAGGCCGTGGTAAAAATATGTTAATAAACAAATGGCGGCGGTCGGGCAAAAATTGACGAAAGACGTAATTTTGGATCACCGAAATCATCGAAATGAAAAACCTCATCATTGCCAGTACGTCGACTTTGCACGGCGGCGGCTATCTCGAATACCTTTTACCGGAACTTGAAAACCATTTTAAGGATTGCGGGACCATTCTTTTTATTCCGTATGCGCGGCCGGGCGGGATTTCGCATGACGATTATACCGCAAAAGTCAAGGATCCGTTTGCCAAAATCGGGAAAAAAGTTGTCGGGCTGCACGAGTTCGAAAATCCGGTCGAAGCCGTCCAGAAATCGGAAGCGATTTTTACCGGTGGCGGCAATACTTTTTTGCTCGTCACGCAACTGTATAAGAACAACGTCATAAATGTTTTGGCTGAAGCCTGTAAAACCGGAACGCCGTATCTGGGAAGCAGCGCCGGGAGCAATATTACCGGACTTTCGATGCAGACCACCAACGATATGCCGATTGTTTACCCGCCGGATTTCAGGACTTTGGGGCTGATTCCGTTCAATTTGAACCCGCATTACCTCGACGCCGACCTGCAATCGAAGCACATGGGCGAAACCAGGGAAACGCGGATCCGGGAATTCCACGCGTTCAATTCTGTGCCGGTTTTGGGTTTGCGCGAAGGCAGTTGGCTTGACGTGAAAGGCGATGCGATTGTATTGAAAGGCGATTTATCGGCAAGATTGTTCCGGCAAGGGAAAGACGCCGAAGAGCTTGCTTCGGGCAGCGATTTGTCGTGGATCAAATAAAACTGATGCGTTGACCGCGTTAGCGATTGCAGTGGAAATCCTTTTGCGGCGGAGCGTAGCAAAGCCGTAAAAGATTGTAGCGGAAAGCGCGACGGCAGAGTGCAACGGCGCCGGAACGCCCAAAAAGAAAAAAAGCCCGATCTTTCGATCAGGCTTTAATTTAGAGCGGAAGACGAGGCTCGAACTCGCGACAACCAGCTTGGAAGGCTGGAGCTCTACCAACTGAGCTACTTCCGCTTGAATGCGGATGCAAATATAAATAATAAGTTTAAAGCGGCGCAAGCTTTTTTTGAAAAAAATATACCGTGCGACGCGAACGGTTCATTTTGAAAGAATTGGAATGAGAATCATCAGGGAAATTACTCCAAAAGAAACTTTTGCAGTACGTTGGCCGGTGCTGCGGCCCGGAAAACCACTCGAGTCCTGCCGTTTTGAAGGCGACGAACTGGAAACGACGCGGCACTACGGATTGTTTGACGAGGAAGAACTCGCCGCCGTGGTTTCGGTTTTTGAAAGCAGCAGCCCGTGGTTTGAAGACGAAAGCCAAATGCAGCTGCGCGGAATGGGCGTACTTCCGGCGTATCGGAGAAGGCGTTATGGCGAACGGCTCGTAAAATATCTCGAAGCGTATGCGAAGCGGAAAAACGCGACCGTGATGTGGTTCAATGCGCGCGAGGCGGCAGTACCGTTTTATGAAAAATGCGGGTATGAAACCATCGGCGACGGGTTCGATATCGGCGACATCGGGAAACACTTTGTGATGTTCAAAAAATTTATGCAAAACCCCTAACCGCTTCGCCTGATTTTGCTAACTTCACTCTGGCCAAAGACAAACCCAATGAAAAAATTCCTGCTGATATTGCTGCTGCTGGCTTTGGCGGGCTGTAAAAAGGACAAGCCCGGACCCAAACAGATCCCAAACGCAGTAAAGGAAAAATACAAAAAGGAAATCAAAGGCATCGCGATCGACTCCACCGAAATGGCCGACAATCCCGATTCGCTGCTCGTTGAATTTTACCGGCTTAATAATTACGAAACCGTATGGAGCCAGCCCGAAATCCGTAAGGCTGTTATTTATATGCTGGCCAAATGCGATGTGGAAGACGGCCTCGATCCCGGCGATTATTACATAAATAAACTACAGAAATACGAAAGCCACGCCGCGCTGCTCTCGAACAGACAAAAAATCGATTACGACATTTTGATGACGCGCGCGATGCGAAGATACATTCGGCATTTATCTGCCGGAAAGCTCAATCCGGCGGCGCTTTACCGGACTTGGAGCCTGAAACGGAATGTACTGAACATTAACGAGTTGATTTCGGGCGGCATCAGCGGCGATTCGCTTTCGGCCGTGGTCGAACGGGCGAAACCGGCGCATCTGCTTTACAAAAAACTGGTTGCTGCGCTTCAGATCGTCAATGAATTCCCGGAAGACAAAGACATTAAAAAGATCGATACGGTTTATAAGTTCGTCCGGAGCGATACCTCAAATTGCATGATCGACATCAAAAAGCGGCTGATTTTTTGGAAAGACATGGAACCGCAGGATTCGCTGAGCAAAATTTACGACCGGAAGACGTTCGCGGCGATGAAGAAATTCCAGCAGCGGCATGGGCTGGCGGCCGACGGCGTTATCGGGAAAAGCACGATCAAGGCGCTGAACTATACCCGCGACGAGCGCAAAGGCCAGATCATCGCGAACCTCGAGCGCTGGCGCTGGTTCCCGAAAGACATGAGCAATCATTACATCATCATCAACATTCCGGGTTATCTGCTTTCGGTCGTGAAGGACGGCGATACGATCGAACAGAAAAAAATCGTCGTAGGCAAAAACAAACGCCGGACGCCGGTGCTTTCCTCGACGTTCAGCAACATTATTTTCAATCCGACCTGGACCGTGCCGCCGACGATCATCAAGGAAGACCTGACGCCCGACGCGACCAAAGACCGCAGTTATTTTGCAAGGAAAAACCTCACGATCTACGATAAAAAAGGGAAAGTCGTCAGCCCTGAAAACTGGGTTCCGGCACGCGCGAAAAGTTACCGCTATGTGCAAAAGCCCGGAAGCGACAATTCGCTGGGCAATGTGAAGTTCAATTTCCCGAGCCCTTTTTCGGTTTATCTGCACGATACGAACCATCGCAATTTGTTCGTGATGCACAACCGATCGTTTTCATCGGGTTGCGTCCGGGTCGAAAACCCACTACCGCTCGCGGCTTACATGCTGAACGACTCAATAAAGTGGTCGCTTGCGAAAATCGACACGATCGTCGCGCACAAGAAAACGGTCTCGGTGACCTTAAAAGACAAAATCCAGATACATCAACTGTACTGGACTGCCTGGAGCGAAAACGGAAAACTGATTTTCCGCGACGATATTTACGGGCTCGACCCCGGTTTGTACTACGAATTACGAAAGTAACCCGAACGATTTATGCTTGTTCCGTGACGGATGATAGATGTACAGGCAGGAACCGCCTTTGATCGCGTTGATGATTTCAGGTGTCATTTCGACCGGGATTGCCGGACAGCCCTGGCTTCTTCCGAGCCTGTTGTGCTGGCGGATGAACGATTCCGAGACATAATCGGCGCCGTGCATCACGACAGAACGGCTGCGTGCGTTGCTGTTGACTCCTTTTTCCATTCCGTCCAGTTTGAGCGACATGCCGTGTTTTCCATTGTAGACTTCGCCGGTAAGATACAATCCGAGGCTGCTCTTGAACGAATCGGCAACATTCGAAAAACGGTTCGCGAACTCTTCGCCCGAATTCCTGCCGTGCGCGACCAAAGTCTGGAACAGCACGGTATTGGCCGAAAGATCGATGACCCATAGGCGCTTAAGGTTAGACGACAGGCTGAAATCGACGATCGTCAACACATCTTTTTTGATGTTGCCTTGTGCTTTCATGCGGTAAAACCCTTCGAGCGCGGCTTCGAAACTTTCTAATTTCGGCATTTCGAAGCTGTTGGCGTCGAGTTGGTTGTATAGGCTTTCGGCTTTGGCCTCGAAAGCGGATTTGGTATTGGCGGCAGTCAGTTTGGGATCGGTTGGGTGGGTATAGTCGGCAGCGACTGATACAAACAATAACGAGACGAGTGAGACAATTTTGTAAATCATTGAAAATCTATAGGTTAATAATCGAGTTGGGACGGCAAAACTATATAAATAAAATCAGCAGGCAAATTTTTTAACATTAAAATCATCGCCAAAACGCAAATTTTAACGATGAATTACATATTTTAACAATTTATGATGGAAAAATGCAAGTGCGGTAATCCTGTAAATTTGGGTCGGAAAAGTATAACGGAAACGCTCGTTAATTATTGTAAAATAATTGTGATTGTCAATATAATAGTTATTTTTGTTCGACGAACGACACCCTTTATGACCAAAATTTCCTACGTCTCAATCGTATTCTTACTTTTGATTTCCATTTCTTCATTTGGTCAGAGAAAAACACTTTTCACCAGTCGTACCGCCGAAAAAATTGCAATTGACGGACAGCTCACCGAAGATAGTTGGGCAACCGCCGAAGCCGCTACCGATTTCATCATGTACAATCCGGACAACGGAAAGGAAATCAACCCGAAGAAAAAGACGGCCGTAAAGGTTCTTTACGACGACGACGCGATTTACGTCGGCGCGGTGCTGTTTGACGACGAGCCTTCGAAAATGCTCAAGGAAATGACCCAGCGCGATAAATTCGGTTCGGCGGAGCATTTCGGGGTATATATCAACGGATATAACGACGGCCAGCAGGATTTCCAGTTTTATGTGAGCTCGGCCGGCGTACAGATGGACTGCGTGGCTACCGAAGCCAACGGCGAGGATTATTCCTGGGACGCAATCTGGGAAAGCAGCGTCAAGATCACTGATTTCGGCTGGGTCGTCGAAATGCGCATCCCATATGCGGCGCTCCGGTTTTCGAATGCCCAAAAGCAGACCTGGGGAATGAATTTTTACCGCGAGCTCCGCCGCGACCGCCAGCAGTATACCTGGAATTTCATCGATACCAAAGTCAACGGTACGATCAACCAAACGGGAATTTTACAAGGCATCGAAAACATCAAAACGCCGACGCGGCTGTTTTTCATCCCGTATTCGTCTTATTATTATGAAGCCAATAAAGACGATTCGAAAAACACTTTCAAGGGCGGACTCGACATCAAATACGGCATCAGCGATTCCTTTACGCTCGATGCGATCCTGATTCCCGATTTCGGGCAGACCAAATTCGACAACGTCGAGCTCAACCTCGGGCCGTTCGAACAGCAATTCAACGAAAACCGGCCGTTCTTTACCGAAGGAACCGACCTGTTCAACAAAGGCGGATTGCTGTATTCGCGCAGGATCGGCGGCAGCCCGTCAACTTTTTTGACCTCGAGCGATCCGGATGTCGTGGTTGACAATCCGACAACTGTGGATTTATTGAATGCCATAAAAATTTCCGGAAGGACAAAGGGCGGACTCGGTATCGGAATCCTGAATGCGGTGACCGAAAAAACGTATGCCACGGCGCACAATACCGCTACGCACGAAAGTGAGGAAGTTTTGGTCGAGCCGCTGACCAACTTCAATGTTTTGGTGCTCGACCAGCGTTTCAACAAGAACTCATCGGTATCGTTTGTCAACACCAACGTGACGCGCGAGGGCGAATTCCGCGATGCGAACGTGTCGGCTGTGGTGTTCGACCTCAACACAAAAGCCAATACCTATAAGATAAAAGGCGATTTCAAATACAGCCAGGTCAATGAATTCGGGGACGCCGACGATAAAAAAGGCGTCAGTTCGTACCTCAGCCTCGGCGAGACCAGCGGCAAAATCCGTTACGATTTCGGATATACTTATGTTTCAAAAGATTACGACATCAACGATCTCGGCATCAATTACCAGACGCATTACAACGGCTATTTCGTAAATACGAGCTACCGGATCCTGAACCCGAACAAGGTTTTCAACACCTTTCAGGTAAACGTCAACCCGTATTTTGAGTTCGACAACCATACCGGATTGTTGCAGCAGTCGCAGTTCAATTGGGACATCAGCGGCAATTCGCTCAAGAACGATTATTACAATCTTACATTCACCTCGCGGGTTGCGGAAACGTTCGATTTTTACGAGCCGCGTATCGAAGGACGTTACTCCTATCTGCCGCCGGCCTATGGCGGTTCGGCGTATTATTCGTCGAATTACAACCGCAAATGGGCGCTCGACATCAACCCGTCGTTTTCACTGACGCCCGAAAAACACCGCGAGGCATTTTCAATTTACATTTCGCCGCGCTACCGCTTTTCGGACCGCATCACGACAATCCTCGGCTTCAATTATGTGCGCCAGAACAACAATACGGGTTACATCGACGATACTTACGTAGATGCCTCGACGCCGTATGACATTTATTATGCGAAGCGGAACCGGTCAACTTATACGCTGACACTCGGGACGAATTACTCGATCACGAAAGACATGACGATCAACCTTAATTCGCGTTATTACTGGTCGTATGCCGACAACCGCGAATTTTTTACCCTTGACGACGACGGCCATCTGACGCCTGCAGTTTATACCGAAAACCAAAATTCCAACTTCAATACCTGGAACATGGATTTGTCGTATTCCTGGTGGTTTGCGCCCGGAAGCCAGCTTTCGGTGTTGTACCGCAACAATTCGTCGGCGTTTACGCGAGAGATCGACAGGGATTTCAACACGAACTTTTCCAATATGTTCAAGGACAACCTGAACCACGTTTTTTCGATCAGTATCCGCTATTATATCGATTACAACCAGACGAAAAAATGGTTTTAAGTCGTATCTTTATAGCTTAAAATCCTTCATTTTTATGAATACGAAAGTCATCCTGATGATCCTCGACGGTTGGGGCATCGCACCCGACAAAAAAGTCTCCGCGCCAGACAACGCCAACGTTCCGTTCATCAACAGCCTCTATAAAAAATATCCGACCGCACAATTGCGCACCGACGGGCTCAACGTCGGGCTTCCCGAAGGCCAGATGGGCAATTCGGAAGTCGGGCACATGAATCTCGGCGCAGGCCGGATTGTGTATCAGGAACTCGAAAAGATCAACCTAAAGGTCAAAGACAAATCCATCGAAAAGGAAAAATCGCTCGAAAATGCGTTCCAATATGCCAAGGAACACGACAAGCCGGTTCATTTGATGGGACTTTGCTCGGACGGCGGCGTTCATTCGCACATCAACCATTTGCTCGGGCTGCTCGACGCAGCGAAGGATTTCGGGCTTGAAAAAGTGTACGTCCACGCCTTTACCGACGGTCGCGATGTAGATCCGAAATCGGGCGTGAAATTCATCGGGCAGATCCAGGATCACATAAAAGATACATCGGCAAAACTTGCGACGATCGTCGGCCGCTATTACGCGATGGACCGCGACAAGCGTTGGGAACGAGTGAAAAAAGCGTATGATCTGGTCGTGAACGGCATCGGTACGCATTCCAAAGATGCATTGAATTCGATCAAGGAAAGCTATGCGAAAAACGTCACCGACGAATTCATCGAGCCGATCGTCATGACTGACAAGGCCGACCATCCGATTGCCACGATCAAAGAAGGCGACGTCGTGATTTTCTTCAACTTCCGGACCGACCGCGGCCGCCAACTCACCGAAGTCTTGTCGCAGAAAGACCATCCGGAGCAGAACATGCACAAAATGAATCTGTACTATGTTACGATGACCAATTACGACGATACGTTCGAGAACATTTACGTGATTTATGATAAAGCCAATATCACTGATACGCTCGGCGAAATCCTCGAAAAAAACCACAAAAAGCAGATCCGGATCGCCGAAACCGAGAAATATCCGCACGTGACGTTTTTCTTTTCCGGCGGGCGCGAGCAGCCGTTTGAGGGCGAAACCCGCATCCTGCGCGATTCGCCGAAAGTCGCAACCTACGACCTGAAGCCCGAAATGAGTGCCTTTGAGCTTGCCGACGCACTGGTTCCCGAACTCGAAAAAAAGGAAGCCGATTTCGTCTGCCTGAATTTTGCAAACGGCGATATGGTTGGTCATACGGGCGTTTTTGAAGCCGCGATCAAAGCCTGCGAAGCCGTCGACAAATGCGCCGAAAAAGTTATAACAGCCGCGCTCGCGAACGGTTATACGACAATCGTCATCGCCGATCACGGCAATTGCGAAACGATGATCAATCCGGACGGCAGCCCGAACACGGCGCATACGACGAATCCGGTACCGATCGTTCTGGTCGATCCCGACAGGAAAACGATTCACGACGGAATTTTGGGCGATATCGCACCGACGATCCTTGCTATCATGGATATCGAAAAACCTGAAGCTATGACGCGGCATTCGTTGTTGTAACCGTTTGAAATCAAAGCTTTCGGATATCGGTGCAAAATCGTATTTTTGCAGCCTGAACGAACTTTTATGATTATCCCGAAAACCCGAGAAGAAATCGAACTCATGCGCGAAAGCGCTTTGGTCGTTTCCAAGACCTTAGGCATGATCGCATCCGAAATCAAGCCGGGCGTTACCACGCTGCATCTCGATAAACTCGCCGAAACCTTCATCCGCGACCACGGTGCAGAACCGGCTTTCCTCGGATTGTACGGCTTTCCGAATTCGCTCTGCATGAGCCCGAACGCGCAGGTCGTCCACGGCATCCCGAACAATAAGCCGCTCGAGGAAGGCGATGTAATCTCGGTGGATTGCGGCGCGCTCAAAAACGGATTTTACGGCGACCACGCCTACTCGTTCGAAATCGGCGAAGTTGCGCCCGAAGTCAAAAAACTGTTGAAAGTCACCAAGGAATCCTTATATATAGGTATCCGCGAGTTCCGGGCTGGCAACCGCGTCGAGGATGTCGGAAACGCGATCCAGAAATATACCGAAAGCCACGGCTACGGTGTGGTCCGCGAATTAGTCGGGCACGGACTGGGTCGCAAAATGCACGAAGATCCGGAAATGCCGAATTACGGCAAGCGCGGACGCGGAAAACTATTCGTCGAAGGCATGGTCGTCGCGATCGAGCCGATGATCAACATGGGAACGAAAAACATCAAGCAGCTCAAAGACGGCTGGACAATCCTGACCGCCGACGGCAAACCGAGCGCACATTTCGAGCACGACGTTGCACTCATTGATGGAAAACCCGAACTGCTCTCGACCTTCGCTTACATCTATCAGGCGCTGGGCATCGAATCGGATGAGGAAAACGAATTCAGGAAACGGCCGCCGGCACTTTAAATCATTATGGATAATACTCCGAAAAACAGGATCAGGGCCGCCGCGATTTTCATCATTACATTCGCATTGGCTTTTTTTGTGACGAAAATGCTGTTGAAACCCTCAGCCAAAAAGCCTAAGGAAACAACCCGTGAGATAAGCCGATAGCATGAAAAAACTCTTCCGGTTCATTCTCAATACGATTCCGCGCCCGCTGTTGATCCGGCTCAGCTATGTGGCGCGCCCGATACTGGCGTTAGCGCTCAAAGGAAACCGATATACCGACCCGATCGACGGGAAAAACTTTCGAAGCTTCCTGCCTTACGGCTATGGAAAACAACGCGGCAACGTTTTGTCGCCCAGTACGCTTTCGCTCGAACGGCACCGTTTGCTCTGGCTATACTTAAAAAATGAAACCGATTTTTTCACCGCGCCTAAAAAAGTGCTGCATTTTGCGCCAGAACAGGCTTTTTACAAATTGTTCCGCGGCATGAAAAACCTCGATTATACGACGACCGATTTGTTTTCGCCATTAGCCGACGTCAAGGCCGACATCTGCAACCTGCCGTTTGAAAACGATACCTACGACCTCATCTTGTGCAACCACGTACTCGAACACATTCCCGACGATACGAAAGCGATGCAGGAACTCTATCGCGTGCTAAAGCCCGGCGGCATGGGCATTTTTCAGATTCCGCAGGATTTGACCCGGGAAAAAACATTCGAGGACGATTCGATCACCGACCCGAAACAAAGGGCCGAAATTTTCGGGCAATACGATCACGTACGGGTTTACGGCCGTGATTATTTTGACAAGCTTCGGAGCATTGGATTCCGCGTTATCGAAGAAGATTACACGAAAAAGATCGCACCCGGGCTCGTCGAAAAATACTGCCTCGCGCCCGGCGAGATCATTCCGGTCTGCTTTAAATAGCCGGAATTGGTCACCACACAATATTCGACGGCATATTTTGTTATATTTACACTTCTGAAAAACAACATCATGTCGAAATTTTCGCTGGCAGGCCTGCTGCTTTTGCTCACGCAATTTTCATTCTGCCAAAAAGTTACCGAAACCCAGCCGCCGTTCAACATCAAGACAGTTTCGTTCATCCAGAGCGGACAGGTTACAAGCCCGGTATTCATCCTGACCGATTCGTTCCAGCTCGAATTCGACGATCTGTACGGCAACGAAGCCAATTATTACTACGAGATCGTACACTGCAATTACGACTGGACGCTGTCGGATTTGGCCGAATCCGAATACATACAGGGATTTGACAACCAGCGCATCCAGGAATACACGAATTCGTTCAATACTTTACAGCTTTATTCCCATTATAAACTCGCTTTCCCGAACCGGTACACGCGGTTTCTGGTGAGCGGCAATTACCTGATCAAGATCCTGAACGAAAGCAAGGAAGTGGTCTTTTCGCGGAAATTCGTGCTTTATGAAGATATGGTCAATGTTCCTGTACAGGTGAAGCGCGCCAGGAATATGAGTGTGATCGAGAATATGCAGGATCTGGATTTTTCGATTAAGTCCAATGCGATCATTTTCCAGAACCCGCTGAAGAATGTGAAGGTTTTGCTGATGCAGAACGGACGCTTCGACAATGCGATCGCCAATGTCAAGCCGCAGTATACGATCGGCAACGACCTGATTTACAAGTACGATACGGAAACGCAGTTTTGGGGCGGCAACGAATTTCATTTCTTTGAGAATAAGGACATCCGGGCGGCCAACAACAACGTCGCGCGCGTCGATTCCAAGACCGACGGCGGAACCTACAACGCGTATTTGTTCGCCAATGAAGCCTGGGGCAGCAAGCCATATACGTATTATCCGGACATCAACGGGAGATATCTGGTCAAGAATATCGGCGCGACCAACAATGATGTCGAAGCCGATTATGCCTGGGTTTATTTCACCTTATCGGCGCCGGCGTTTTTTGAGAAAAAGGATATTTACATCAACGGGATGTTCAACAATTACCTGCGCTCGGATGAAAATAAAATGGAATACAACGAAAAGAAAGGCGTTTACGAAAAAGCGCTGATGATCAAGCAGGGCTTCACGAATTTCCAATATGTCGTTGCCGATAAGACCGGCACGGTCGATTACCGCAATGCCATCGACGGGAATTTTTGGCAGACTGAGAACGATTACCTCATCCTGGTTTATTATCGCGAAGCCAACCAGCGCTATGATCGCGTGATTGGGCGCGGCGTCGCCAATTCGCAGGATATCACGAACTAAACCAAAATTTAACTTCAAAAGAACAGTTCAAATTTTAATTTTCGTAAATTTGACATCAATTTATTTCATTATTCGATAATTTCCGGATGGTTTCACAAATCACAAGAGGCATTAAGATTTCGGTCCAGACCAGTTTTGAAGGCACGTACTTCAAGAACTACAAGATCCATTTTGCCTTCAGTTATGAAATCACCATCGAAAATCACGGGAAAGACTCGGTCCAGCTCACTTCGCGCCACTGGGATATTTTCGATTCGCTGAACGACCCGGAAGCCGTTGACGGCGAAGGCGTTATCGGAAAAAAACCGGTACTCAAGCCTGGCGATAGCCATACGTACAGTTCGGGCTGCCTTTTGTCGTCGCCGTTTGGTGCGATGAAGGGCTATTTCAACATGATCAACTTCACCTCTACCCGGAGTTTCCGCGTTATCGTTCCGTCTTTCAGGCTCAGCGCGCCTTACGCATTGAATTAATTCTCACAGATTACCATTACCTCGTCTTTCGCAATCGCATAAACGCAGTCGTTTGTCGAGGGTTTCATCACGAAATTGCCCGTAAACTGGCCGAACGCCGGTAAAATCAATTGGTGCGGCTTGTGGAAAAAACACGGCAGGGTCAGCCATTGTTTGCCTTTGCCCTGCAGCGTTACGGCCGGATGGATGTGCCCGCAAAAATTGAAAACCCGTTCCCGTTCCTTCGGATGATGCGTGAAGAGGAAATCGCCGAGCGTCATCTCGTCAAACACATGGATGCCGATGCCTTCGTATTTCTCGGGTGCGATCACGTCGTGGTTGCCGGCAATCAGGATGATTCCCTTTTTGGATTGCCTGGCCCAGTCCTCGAACACGTTCCATTCGCTGTTGATTTCGCTGTGGAAAAGATCGCCGAGGAAGCAGACGATCTGCGGCTGGAAAAAACCGATCACCTCATTGAGCTTTTCAAAATTTTTCTCAACCGACGCTTCGGGAACTGCAAACCCGTTTTTCCGGAAATGTGTTACTTTTCCCAAATGCACATCGGCGATGAGCAGCATTTTCCGCTCGGCCCAGAACAATGCGCCCGACGGATGAAAGACAAACTCCTGCCCAATTATATTTCTTGTAATCGTCATTCTTTTAAGTATGCGGCGGTCATCTTTTTGATGCGTTCCGCCAGGGTTTCACTAGATAATTTTTCGCGCAGCCGGTCCGTGATGATCGGAAAGCTGAACGGCGTCGGCTTTTCGCAGTGCTTCACAATAATTTCCTGCTTTTCGATGCGCTCCAAAGCCAGGATCAGCCGGCCTTCTTCCAACTGATGTTCGAAGGTCTCGCGATAGGCCTGCTGAAACAATAAATTGTCCGGCTCGTACTCGCGGAATACTTCGAACAGCAATTGCGAACTGCCCTGCAAATGTTTCGCCTTGACGATTTTCCCCGGATAACCGGTAAAAACCAATCCCGCAATGACGGCGATATCGCGGAATTTCCGGCGCGCCATTTCGGTTGCGTTCAGGCTCGCCTGCAAATCGGTATGCACGTGCGCCGTCGTAAACAAATCGTTGTCGAGCACGGCCTGCATGTCGATTTCCTGATCCGACAATAATTCAAACCCGTAATCGTTATAGGCCAGCGAAAACGTGATCGGCGAAAGCAGACTGATCCGGTACGCCAGCAAACTCGCCAAGGCTTCATGCACGAATCGTCCTTCGAACGGATAAAAAATCGCGTGGAAACCTTCGCGTGTTTTGAACTGCTCAATCAGGAACTCGCCGGCGTCGGGAACGATCGATTCTTTTCGCTGCCTTTTGAAAATCCCGGCAAGCGCCTTTAGTTCGGGCGACTGGTTTGGCGAATTGGCCGCATACAATTCCTGCCGCAACAATTCACTCATCTGCGCCGAAAGCGTCAACCGGCCGCCCATCCAGGCTGCGTGGTGCGTGGGCTTTCCCTTTTCTGCATTTTTGACCAGTACCTGCATGTTCTTGATTTTATAAAGTTCGAGCTTTTTTCCGGCAAAGACAAAAATATCTCCGGGTTTCAGTTTGGAAATGAACCATTCCTCAATGCTGCCAACGTAACCGCCCGACAAAAACTTCACGCTCATCACCGCATCGCCTACGATCGTCCCGATCTGCATCCGGTGGTGCAACGCCGTCCGTCGGTCGTTTATCTTAAACAAACCGTTGGTTTCGATCTCGACTTTCTTGTACTCGTCGTAAGCCCGCAGGCTCTGGCTGCCTTTGGTAATGAAATTCAACATCCATTGCCAATGTATTTTGGTCATCGCCTGGAAACAGAAAGTTTGCCGGACTTCTTCGTAAATCGTTTCCGGAAAAAACCCGTCCGAAACCGCGAGCGTATTCAGATATTGCACCAAAACGTCCCAGCTGTTCAGGTACGGCGTCCGGTCTTCAACGGTCGTATGTTTCACTGCCTTTTTCAATGCCGAAGCCTCAATGAGCTCGATGGCATGCGTCGCGAGGAAATAAACGACGCTTTCCTTTCCCGGCTGGTGTCCGCTTCGTCCGGCACGTTGTAAAAACCGTGCAACGCCTTTCGGGCCGCCAACCTGGATGATCGATTCGACCGGCGCGAAATCGACGCCGAGATCGAGGCTCGACGTGCAAACAACGACTTTCAGCTCTTCATTGCGGATCGCCTGCTCGACCCAAAGCCTTGTTTCGCGGCTGATGCTGCTGTGGTGCATCGCCATGTCGCCGGCGAGCTCGGGATATTTCTCGAGCAATCGCTGGAACCAGATTTCGCATGCCGAACGCACGTTGGTAAAAATCAGCGTAGTCTTGCTTTTGCGGACGATCGGCATGACCTCATCGATCAGGTGCAACCCCATGTGGCCGCGCCACGGATAGGTTTCCATTTGCTCGGGAATGATTGAAATGACTTTTATTTTCTTGTCGATGTGCGCGCGGATCAGCACCGAATTTCTATAGGCTTCCGATTCAGGCCCGAGCAAAACCTCGGCCGCCTGCTCCAAATTTCCGATCGTGGCCGAAATGCCCCAGATTTTCATTTTCGGGGCGATTGCTTTAAGGCGTGAAAGGCCGAGTTCGGTCTGGACGCCGCGTTTGGTTCCGAGCAGTTCGTGCCATTCGTCGATGATGATTGCGCCGCAGGTTTTGAAGACTTTATCGTAACCTTTGGTCGCAAGCAAAAGCTGCAGGCTTTCGGGCGTCGTTATAAGCAGATCGGGCATTTTGTCTTTCTGCTTCGCCCGTTCTGAAGCCGCCGTGTCGCCTGAGCGGATGCCGACTGTCATATTCGCGCTCCAATCGTCGATGATTCGCTCGGCCGCTTGTTTGATCTCGACCGAAAGCGCGCGCAGTGGCGTAATCCAGATTGCTTTGAGCCCGGGCTGGTGTTTTGTTTTGTAACCCGGATTTTTTTGAATGTAATCGAGTACGACCGGAATCCAGAGCGCATAGGTTTTTCCGCTTCCCGTCGGCGCGTTTAACAGCCCGTTTTTGCCTTGCAGGAAAGCCGTCCAGGTTTGCTTTTGGAACGGGAACGGCTTCCAGCGCTGGGTCTGGAACCAGGTTTCGGCGATATGAAACAATTCGTCTCGGGTCATTTTGGCCTCATTTCTACACAGATTCAGGCGTCGAGCTTTATTGATAAAATATACGGGTTTACCATATTTAAAAATAATTATCTTGGTTTAAGGGATAACACGCCCTTCCCTGAAGGTAAAATACGATTTCCCCCAACAACTATTTGCGGTAAAACCGTTTAATTTATTAAAGCTTTCAAATCTTCAATCGTATTCGCGTCCTCAATGTTCTTATCGGTACGCCATCGCAAAATCCTTGGAAATCGCGTCGCAATACCGCTTTTGTGACGTTTAGACAGCGAAATGCCTTCAAACCCGATCTCAAAAACCAGTTTCGGAACCACGCTGCGGACCGGACCGAATTTCTCGACCGTATTTTTTTTGATGTAATCGTCGACCATACGGAACTCGGCGTCGGTCAGGCCGGAATAGGCTTTGGCGAAGGTCACGAGTTCGCGTCCGCCACCAGGATTATCCTGCCAGAGCGCGAAAGTGTAATCGGTAAACAGGTTCGAGCGGCGTCCGTGCCCGCGCATCGCATAAGTCAAAACTGCATCAATGGTCAGCGGTTCGACTTTCCATTTCCACCAGTCGCCTTTTTTGCGCCCGACCTGATAGGGCGACGATTTGCGCTTGAGCATCAACCCTTCGCTTCCGATTTCGCGGGAACGTTCACGCTCGGCCACGGCTTCGTCCCAATTTTGAAAGGAAAAACGTTCAGACAGCTGTATCGGGAGATTTTTGTTTTTGACGCTTTCGTATAAATCTTCAAGCAATTCGCGTCGCTCTTCGAATGATTTTTCGCGGATATCCTCGCCTTTCCATTCCAATAAATCGTAGGCTTTGATGACGACCGGCGTATTTTTCAGCACTGAAGCCGAAACGTTCTTGCGGCCGATCCGGGTTTGCAGTTCGTTGAAACTACTGATTTTTCCGTCTTTGTATGGCAGGATTTCGCCATCGATGACCGTTCCGCCGGGAATGGTTCCGATAAAGCTTTCCAGTTCGGGATATTTGTCGGTTACCAATTCCTCACCACGGCTCCAGACATACAATTGTCCGTCGCGGATAATGCTTTGAGACCGAATTCCGTCCCATTTATGCTCGGCGCTCCAATCGGCCACATCGCCTAAATCAGCAGGATTTCCCTCAACCTGATACGCAAGATAAAACGGGTACGACCGCGACAGGTTTTCGCTCTTTTGGTCATTGACGATAAGCTCCTCAAATGAAATCGCATCCGGATCCCAGTCGCCCATCAAACGAAAAGCGAGCAAATCCTCATCGATGCCTGTCGCTTTCGAAAGCGCGCGCGTCATGAGTTTCTGGCTGACGCCGATACGGAAACTTCCGGTGATGAGTTTGGTGAAGACGAAGCGTTCGTAGTAATTGAGCGCGAGCCAGTTTTCGTGCAGGTAGGTGCGTTTTTCGTCGTCGGTTTTCTTTTTGAGCGCGATGATTTCCCGGAGAAATTCGGTCAGCGTTTTTTCGGAATGATCGGTCGTGGTTGGAATTACCAATGCTATGGTTTCTGCCAGATCGCCGACGATATGGTAGCTTTCCTCAAAAAGCCAGAGCGGGATTTCGGCGAGTTCGTTTGCCCAAAGCCGCAGTAACGTCGTATTCACAGGGCGCGGCGGCCGACGGTGCGACAAAAGTGCGATCGTCCAGACCTTGTCGCTCTCGCCGGCAGTCCGGAAATATTCCGTCAGCGCGTCGACCTTGACCGAAGTTTTGTTGGAACTGTCCAACGCCTTGATGAGTTGGGCGAAATGTTTCATGCCGCTTCTTCTTTCGTTTCCGATGTTTCGCCTTCATCGCCTTCGTACTGTGTGTGCTCGGTGCGCGCATCGTAGCCCAATTCCCTTAAATACCGCGAAAAGATGTCGGCATAACCGTGTGTCGAAATGATTTTTTCGGCGCCGGTCGCCTTTATGCTTTCGAGCAAACCCTGCCAGTCGCAATGGTCGCTGAGCACAAAACCGCGGTCAATTGCGCGTCTGGCCCGTGCACCGCGAAAAGCCATCCAGCCGCTGGCCGTTCCGGTCACGAACGGCGCCATTTTGCGGAGCCAGACCGTACCGTGAGCGCTGGGCGGCGCAAGAACGATGCTTCCCAACAAATCTTCTTTTTTGGTTTCGTGCGTGACGCGTGTCGTTGGCGGCATTTCGACGAGCGGACGGATGATTTCGGTCATGTTCTCGACCGCGCCGTGCGTAAAGATTTTGCCGATAGAAGGATCGAGATGTTTCAGTAACCGCTGCGCCTTGCCAAGCGTATAGCCGAACAATACCGCCGTTTGGCCGTTTGCCCGGTTTTCTGCCCACCAATTGTTGATATCGGCCATTACTTCTGCCTGCGGAAGCCATTTGAACGCGGGAAGCCCGAAAGTACATTCGGTGATGAACGTGTGGCATTTGACAGGTTCGTACGGAACGGAAATTCCGTCGTCCTCGGTTTTGTAATCGCCGGTAAACACCCAGATTTCGCCTTTGTATTCGACGCGGACCTGCGCGCTTCCGACGATATGCCCTGCCGGATGCAATGAAAAAGTCACGCCGTTGATCGTGAAAGTTTCGTTCCAGTCTTTTCCCGTGACATCGATTTCGCCCAGCCGGTGCTTAATGATCGGGACGTTCGTATGATGCGTGATGTAATGCTTGTGCCCGAACCGCGAGTGGTCGGAATGGCCGTGGGTGATAATCGCGTTTTTGACCGGACGCCACGGATCGAGATAGACGTCGGCCTGCCGGCAGTAAATGCCTTTATCGTTGAATGCGAGCAATGGGGTTTTCAAGAGAATCGTTTTATTTAAAGTTACGATGCCGCGCCCTGACTGCGAAACGCTTTTTTATAAGTTTAACTTTTGTTGACTATAGCCTGTTTCGATAGTTGGATGTTAGATAATTGAAAGTTCCTTTGTACTTTTGTGTCGCTTTTTAGCGCGAATGCCCGCGTTAGCGATTGAGGCATTGTTGGAGCTCTTTGCTAAACCTCGCAGGTTTTAAACCCGAGGCACAGCCGAACTGTATGGAGCGCAGCGAAATAAAACCTGCGAGGTTTAGCAAAAGCGACTGCCGAAAGCGCGGCCCGCAGGGAAACGCCATAAAAATTAAAAACAACACTAATAAATACATCATGCTCAAAGGATTTTTTCACGTGCCGAAAGCCGTCAACGAACCGGTAAAAACCTATAAACCGGGTTCGCCCGAAAAGGATGCAGTGCTGGCCGAATACAAAAAAATGTGGAACGAAAAGCTCGACATGCCGCTTTATATCGGCAGCGAGGAAGTGCGCACCGGGAATTTAAAGGAAATGCGTCCGCCGCACGACCATCAGCACATCGTCGGGCATTACCACAAAGCTGAAAAGAAACACGTCGAACAAGCGATTGCCGCCGCGTTGGCCGCGAAGAACGACTGGGAAAACCTGCCGTGGGAACAGCGCGCCGCCGTATTTTTGAAAGCCGCCGAACTGATCGCCGGGCCGTACCGCGCGAAAATGAACGCGGCGACGATGATCGCGCAGTCGAAGAACGTATTCCAGGCCGAAATCGATTCGGCGTGCGAACTGATCGACTTTTTGCGTTTCAACGTCGAGTTCATGACGCAGATTTACAACGACCAGCCGCGTTCGACTTCGGATATGTGGAACCGCGTCGAATACCGTCCGCTTGAAGGTTTCGTGTATGCCGTGACACCGTTCAACTTTACCGCAATTGCCGGAAATTTACCGTCGAGCGCAGCGCTGATGGGCAACACCGTGGTTTGGAAACCGGCCGATACGCAGACGTTTTCGGCAAAAATCATCATCGATGTATTCAGGGAAGCCGGGCTTCCTGACGGCGTGATCAACGTGGTTTACGGCGATGCGGCGATGATTTCGGAAACTGTTTACGCCAGCCCGGATTTCGCCGGAATCCACTTTACCGGATCGACGACCGTGTTCAAGGATATTTTCAAGCATATCGGCAACAACATTGATATTTACAAAACGTATCCGCGCATCGTCGGTGAAACCGGCGGAAAAGATTTCATCGTCGCGCACCCGAGCGCCAACGTACGTCAGGTCGTTACTGGAATCGTCCGCGGCGCGTTCGAATTCCAGGGGCAGAAATGTTCGGCCGCTTCGAGGGCGTACATTCCGAAAAGTATGTGGCCTGACGTGAAATCGGAATTGGTAAAAGATATGGCAACTTTGAAAATGGGTTCGCCGGAAGATTTCTCGAATTTCATTACAGCCGTGATCCACGAGAATTCATTCGACAAACTGGCGAATTATATCGAACAGGCGAAAAAAGATCCGGATGCCGAAATCATCGCCGGCGGCGGTTACGACAAATCGAAAGGCTGGTTCATCGAGCCTACTGTAATCGTGACTACGAATCCGAAATACAAGACGATGTGCACAGAACTGTTCGGACCGGTCATCACGATTTACGTATACGAAGACAAAGACTGGAATTCAATGCTGGAATTGGTCGACGGCACTTCGGAATATGCGCTGACCGGCGCGATTTTCTCGCAAGACCGTTATGCGATTGACCAGGCGACGCACGCTTTGAGAAACGCCGCCGGAAACTTCTACATCAACGACAAGCCGACCGGAGCCGTTGTAGGAATGCAGCCCTTTGGCGGAGCGCGCGGATCGGGAACCAACGACAAGGCCGGATCGATGCAGAATTTGCTGCGCTGGGTTTCGCCACGTACGATCAAGGAAACGTTCGTGACGCCGGCAGATTACCGTTATCCGTTTTTGGGTGAATAATCGAAAAAGAATTTGAAATCCCGGGCGAATTGTCCGGGATTTTTATTTTCGGAGGTTTCGTTTTGTATATTTGAATACTAAATCAACCGATTATGAAAATAAAACTACTTCTCTTTTTCGGATTTTGTGCGTTTGCCAATGCGCAATCGATCCATGAATTTTACGGGCATTTGCCAATACCGTCCGAATGGCCGTACGACGGTTACAGCCATCGAAGCTATTTCGTCCTTTCTTCGGATGCGCCGCTCGACCAGTCGGCTTCGGGTACCGATGCGGTGTGGACGTTCGACCAATTGACCACGCTCGGCGGATCGGAATATATCGATTCAGAGCCTACGCCAGCCGATCTCTCCAACTTTCCGGGAACTACGCGCATTCTGACCGGCACCAACAGTGTCGGCATCGTTCCGACGGTCAGTACGGCCTATTTATCGGGCGATGCGGCTTTTGTCGGGCTTTCGGCAGGAAACGGACTTGAACTTCATTACACGGATAACGCAACCATCGGCAGTTTCCCGCTTTCGTATGGCTACACCAATACTGACGCCATCGCCGGAACGTTTACTTACACGACGTACTCGGGCACGTTTACCGGAAGCATCGTTTCATCGGTCGATGCTTATGGTACGCTGAATTACGGCAACGGCGCCGATTTGACCGCGATGAACGTTACGCGGCTCAAAATTGTCCAAAACCTAAACCTCGATTATTTCCCGCTCGGAACCGTCGGAACCGTAACCATGACCAATTATTACTACTATTACAACGGTCCCGACCCGATGCAGCAGGATTTTCCAAACTTCGTAAGTTCGGAAACCGCAGCGAACATTCCTTTGCTTTCGATCGATCAGGATATCACGACCATCGAAGTGGGAATTCCTGCATTTCTTGGCACGCCGCAGTTTGGCCGCGAAAGCGTTTCGATAGCCCCGAATCCGGTTTCGGATGTGTTGTCGATCCATGTCAACGACAATATCGCAATCCAATCGGTCACGATCACCGATGTAAACGGCCGCGTAATCTCGAAAAGCAACGAAACCAATTTTGACGTGAGCAAACTCGCAAAAGGCGTTTATTTCGCCCGGATCGAAAGCGACAGTGGCACTGCAATTAAGAAATTCGCCAAACAATAATTACGAAGCCTTGTCCCGCGACAGGGCTTTTTTATTATCTGCCTGAGAATGAATTTTTTGTATATTCGGGAAAACTTTGGCGTATGGACAAAATTACCCTTGCCGCTTTTCTGGCATTTTCATCTCTGGCGTTTTCGCAGCACAAAATAAACCTGACCGGAAACGCATTTACCCCGAATACTGCCGCCCGGAATATCAATGACATCGCATCGATCACGGCCACGATTCCATATCAGGGTTATGAAGAAACGAGCGCTTATCTCGGTCAGGCCGAATATGAAATCTTTCCCGACAACACCGATGGGGTTTTCGACAAGCCGATTATCCTACTGGACGGGTTTGATCCGAATGACGGCCGCAGCATTCCGCAGATTTACGGTCTTTTGGATTACGGCGCCGGACAAAATCTCGCCGACGACCTGCGCAATATGGGATACGATGTCGTCATCCTGAATTTCCCGAACTATACGCGACCGGCCGACAATGCGCTCGTCAGCGGCGGCTCAGACTACATTCAGCGCAATGCGATGGTTTTGGTCGAGTTGCTGAACCAGGTTAACGCCATGAAAGTCGGGACCGCGCAAAACGTCGTGATCGGGCCGAGCATGGGCGGATTGATCGCGCGTTACGGGCTGCGCTATATGGAAATGAATTCGCTCAACCACGACACGCGGCTCTATATTTCGTTTGATGCGCCGCACAACGGGGCCAACATTCCGATCGGGTTCCAGCACTTGTTCAATTACATGGCCAACGGGCCGCTGGCCGATGCGACCGTACAGGTTTTGGTCGATGCGATGCTCAAAAGCACGGCATCGCGGCAGATGCTCATCGACCAGTTCGAAGGCCATTTGCAGGACGGAAGCGATGTCGAATTTGACGATACGATCCTGCTCCCGACGGGCAAGCCGAATTTCCGTACGGCTTTCCAAACCGAGCTTGACGCAATGGGCTTTCCTGAAAACTGTCGCAACGTAGCGATTGCCAACGGCGCCGGGAACGGAAGCACGAACGGTACGCCGGGAATGGTTGTCATGGACCATACCTTTAACGTGACCGATTCCCAAAGGGCAATCATCAACCTGAATTTTACGCCGGTTGCCGGACAGCAGATCCAGGTGAGCCGTTTTCGCGGACAAATTTATATTTTTACCTGGCTCAATGCCTACCAAAGCATCGCGTATTCGATGGCGCCTGCTTTTACCGACGGGCTGGATTCGGCGCCGGGCGGTAAATTCGATATTACCTCGCTTGCCGGATTGGCCGGCAGCAATGCTTTGCTGACCGAGTTTTTCGCGAACCTCAACATCAATTATTTCGACTTCGTCCCGACCAACAGCTCGCTCGCGATCAGCGGTACACAAAACTGGTATGATCCGGTAACGGGCGCTTCAGTGACGCCGTTCGATGCTTATTATGTGCCGACGGCCAACGAAAACCACGTCACGCTGACAACCGGCAATATGGCTTTTGCGCTGAACGAAATCCTGAATCCGCTGGGCGTTCCCGATCATACTTTTTCGGGCCTGAAAGTCGAAAATCCGGTCGGCGGCAGCATTGATCTGTATACAACCAATGCCATTGCCGACGCGACGGTTTCGGTTGTCGATCTCTCCGGAAAAACGGTGTTGTTGCTGGAGCATGTAGCCATCGAAGGAAATTACCGGATTCCGGTTTCGCTCATTTCGGGGATGTATTTCCTGAAAATCCGGAGCGGCGAGGGAAGCGTGACGAAGAAACTGATTAAAAAATAGTTGTTAGTGGCTAGCGGTTAGATGTGTGCATTTGTATTCAGCATTTATCTTATTCCCGATGCTTAAAATATTGACAAACGATAATTTGTCTAACAACTAACCACTAACAACTTTACGGCTTAAACTTCAACGGCAGATGAACGACTTTTTTCGTCTCGAAGAATTCGTCGCCGAAAAAATCCGAAATGTCATATTCTGCGGCTTTCGGAAAATCCTTTAACTCTTCGGTAAGGTCGCCGCCTTTTAAATAGAGAATCCCGTTTTTGAGGTCGTGCTTCTGCTGTTTCTTAATTTTATCCCTGACCCAGGAAACGAAATCGGGCATGTTCGTCACGGCGCGGCTTACGATGAAATCGAAATCGCCTTTGACGCTTTCGGCGCGGATCTGTTCGGCCTTGACGTTTTTAAGTTCCAACGCCGCGGCGACCGCTTTTACGACGGTGATTTTTTTAAGGATGACGTCGATCAGATAAAACCGCGCATCCGGAAACAAAATCGCCAACGGAATTCCCGGAAAACCGCCTCCGGTGCCAACATCGAGAACGTAAGTCCCGGGTCCGAACGGCTGCACTTTGGCGATCGCCAGCGAATGCAACACGTGCCTGGTGTAAAGCGAATCGATGTCTTTCCGGGAAATCACGTTGATTTTTGCATTCCAGTCGCGGTACAATTCGCCGAGCTTTGCAAACTGCGCTTTTTGGGTGTCGGTGAGGTTCGGAAAGTGCTTCAGGATTTCATCCATTGTGAAAATTTTATAACAAAAGTAAGCGTTCCTGTTGAAACATTTTGATTTTTTCAACGTTTGCATAGGCAATTAATAATTACCTTTGCCCCAGAAAAAATTTTTATGAATACCCCGATACCAACGTTTTCCAAACAGGACAGCCTGAAGTTTTTCAGGACGCTGAATTCCCGCGTGAATGCTTATTTCAAGGAAAATAACATCAAAAAAACCGGGAACTGGAAAATCCATTTGAAAACGGTCATCCTTTTCAGCATTTTTCTGACGCCTTATTTCCTGATCCTGACTTTGGACATGCCGCTCTGGATCCAGCTGCTGCTGAGCATCGTCATGGGCGTGGGCATGGCCGGAATCGGGATGAATGTGATGCACGACGGAAACCACGGTTCGTATTCGACCAAATCCTGGGTCAATAAATTCATGGGCGGGACGATTTACGTTTTGGCCGGCAACGTTTTTAACTGGCAGGTGCAGCACAATGTTTTGCATCATACGTATACCAACATTCACGGGCACGACGAAGATCTGGATGCCGGAAAAATCATCCGCTTTACGCAGGACGCGCAGTGGCGGAAATTCCATAAATTCCAGCATTACTATTCGGTTTTCCTTTACGGATTGCTGACTTTCAACTGGGCGCTGACGACCGATTTCCGGCAAATGCGCAGCTACCTCAAGCGCAAACTGTCTTACGGCGAGGCCAAAAGCCCGAAAATTCTCTGGACGACGCTGATCATCACCAAAATCATTTACATCTCAATCTGGATCGCGCTGCCGATCATCATGGGCGTGACCTGGTGGGAAGTGCTGCTCGGGTTTTTCGTGATGCATTACACCGCCGGGCTGATTTTGAGCATCGTATTCCAACTCGCGCACGTGGTCGACGAAACCACCAATCCCGTACCCGACGAAAACGGCGAGATCGAAAATACCTGGGCAATCCACCAATTGTACACTACGGCGAATTTCGCCCCGAAAAACAAGATCGTCAACTGGTTCACCGGCGGATTGAACCACCAGGTCGAGCATCATTTGTTCCCGCACATCAGCCATGTCCATTATGGCAAAATCGCCGACATCGTCCGCGAAACCGCCAAGGAATGCAACCTGCCATATCACGAATTCAAGACTATGCGAAGCGCCGTAATCGCGCATTTCAAGCATCTCAAAGATTTGGGAATGAAACCGGCGCTGACCGCATAAAACCAAAACGCATAATGAATCATCTGCTCTCAGACCGGATCAACAAATTATCCACCTCACAAACCCTGGCCATGGCCGCGCTCGCGAGGGAATTGAAGGCACAGGGAAAAGACATCATCAGCCTGAGCCTGGGCGAACCCGATTTCAACACGCCGGATTTCATCAAGGAAGCCGCCAAAAAAGCCATCGATGAAAATTACAGCACCTATACCCCGGTTGACGGTTATCTTGAATTGAAAGAAGCGATCTGCCGCAAGTTCAAGCGCGACAACAATCTCGATTATACTACGGCCAACGTCGTCGTTTCAACGGGCGCGAAACAATCGCTGTACAATATCGGGCAAGTCATGCTCGACGACGGCGACGAAGTGATTTTGCCTGCGCCGTATTGGGTCAGTTATTATGAAATCATCAAGCTCTCCGGCGGAATTCCCGTAGAAGTCCCGACTTCGGTCGAGACCGATTTCAAGATTACGCCCGAACAGCTCGAAAAAGCCATCACACCGAAAACCAAAATGATCTGGTATTCCTCGCCGTGCAACCCGAGCGGATCGGTCTACAGTCGCGAAGAACTGACCGCGCTCGCGAAAGTTCTCGAAAAGCATCCGGATATTTTTGTCGTTTCCGACGAAATCTACGAACACATCAATTTTTCAGGGACGTTCTGCAGCATCGCCTCGATTCCGGGCATGTTCGAACGGACGATTACCGTCAACGGCGTCGCCAAAGCCTTTGCGATGACCGGCTGGCGAATCGGCTACATCGGCGCCCCCGAATTCATCGCGAAAGCGTGTACAAAAATGCAGGGACAAGTGACCAGCGGTGCGAACTCGATTGCACAGCGCGCCACGATCGCCGCCGTCGATGCCGACCCGAAAGTTTTGAAAGACATGATCAAAGCCTTCCACGACCGCCGCGATTTGGTCGTTGGATTGATCCGGGAAATCCCCGGGCTGAAGCTCAACGTTCCCGAAGGCGCATTTTACGTTTTTCCCGACGTTTCGTCTTTTTTCGGGAAGACATTGCGCGGCAAAACGATTAGCAATGCCGACGATTTCTCGATGTACCTGCTTGGCGAGGCGAATGTCGCTACCGTTACCGGCGACGCGTTCGGCAACCCGAACTGCATCCGCATTTCCTACGCGACCAGCGAAGATTTGCTTTCCGAGGCGCTGAGAAGAATCAAAGAAGCATTGGCTTAACACACCCCGGAATTGCTCCGGGTTTTTTATTGAATTATTTGGGCGTTGCGCTGCGCGCCGGGCTTTCGGCACTCGCTTTTGCCAAACCTCAAAGGTTTTGAAAACCTTTGAGGTTTCTGCAAAGAGCTCAAACAATGCCTTAATCCCTAACGCAGTTCGCCCGTAAACCAGAACTAATGAACAAAAAAATACTCCTGCTCGGCGCCGGCGAACTCGGAAAAGAATTCACGATCGCCGCACAAAGAATCGGGCAAACGGTCATCGCCGTCGACAGCTACGAAAACGCTCCGGCCATGCAGGTCGCGCACGGCTTCGAAGTCGTCAACATGCTCGACGGTAATGAGCTTGATCGCATCGTCGCAAAACACAACCCCGATTTCATCGTCCCGGAAATCGAGGCAATCCGCACCGAGCGCTTTTACGATTACGAAAAACAAGGCATTACTGTAGTTCCATCAGCGAAAGCCGCGAACTTCACGATGAACCGCAAAGCGATCCGCGATCTCGCGGCCCAGGATTTGGGTTTGAAAACCGCCGCTTACCGTTATGCGACGACGGCCGAAGAACTCAAACAAGGTGTCGAAGCCGTCGGAATGCCATGCGTCGTCAAGCCGTTGATGTCGTCCTCGGGCAAAGGCCAGTCGACGATCAAAACCGAAAGCGATATTGAGAAAGCCTGGAACTATGCCGTAGAAGGTTCGCGCGGCGATGTCGTGGAAGTCATTGTTGAGGCTTTCGTCAAATTCAACTCCGAAATCACGCTTCTGACCGTTACCCAAAACGGAAACCCGACGCTGTTTTGCGCCCCGATCGGCCACCGCCAGGAGCGCGGTGATTATATGGAAAGCTGGCAGCCGGCGAAAATTTCAGATAAAGATTTATATGAAGCCCGGGATATGGCTGAGAAAGTCACCGAAGCGCTCGGTGGCGCAGGCTTGTTCGGCGTCGAATTTTTTTTGACCGACGACGGCGTTTATTTTTCGGAACTCTCGCCGCGTCCGCACGATACGGGAATGGTCACATTAGCGGGAACGCAGAATTTCAACGAATTCGAGCTGCATCTGCGCGCGATTTTAAGCCTTCCTATTTTCGAGATCAAGCTCGAAAAAGCCGGAGCGAGCGCAGTCGTTTTGGCTTCGGAAAATTCGCAAAATCCTACCTATTCCGGATTGGAAAAAATCGCCGGACTGCCAAATACCGATTTCAGGATTTTCGGCAAACCGACTTCGCGCCCCTACCGCCGAATGGGCGTCGCACTTGTCAACGCTGATTTGGATATGCCGGTCGAAGCTGTCGTCGAAAAAGCGAAAATGGCCGCCGCAAAAATCACTGTCCATCCGTGAACCTTTTTCTGCAGAATATCGAACGCCACGTTTCATTGACGCCTGAAGAACAAGCTCACGTGCTGTCGCTTGTGACGATCGAAAGCTATAAGGCAAAAATGATTTTGCTCAAAGAAGGCGAAATCTGTACGCATTCATGGTTTGTCAATTCGGGCATCCTTCGCAGTTACAATCTCGATGATAACGGCGTCGAGCACGTAGTGAGCTTTGCCTGCTCCGGCTGGTTCATCGCCGACATGTACAGTTTTTTGTCGCAGCGCCCGGGTCATTTGTATATCGAAGTCAACGACGATGCCGAATGCCTGCTGCTTTCAAAGCAAAACCAGGAAAAGCTTTACGCCGATGTCCCGAAAATGGAGCGGTTCTTCCGCATCCTGATCGAAAATTCACTCGTCGCGAACCAGCAACGGCTCATCGATAACATGAGTTTTACCGCCGAGGCGCGTTATGACAAATTCATTCATCGCTTTCCCCAACTCGCGCACGCGCTGCCGCAGAAACAGATCGCGTCGTATATTGGCGTAACGCCGGAGTTTTTTAGTAAAATGAAAGGCCGCATGTTGCGGAAGTAGTTTTGTTACTATTTCTTCTTTGTATGCACAAAGAAGCAAAAGCACTTCTTTTGTATTGAAACAAAAGAAGCAAAAATTCAAGGCTGTAATTTAAATTCCGGGATTTTCACAGCCTTGCTGCCGTCACGCTGCCCAAGCCGCTCGCGCTGCGCGCTCGCTTCACAGGGCAGCTATTTTCGTAAAACCGAAACTCTTTCAAAATGGCAGCTGCGGCTGGAAAATCATTCGGAATTTAAATAAGGCCGCTTTACCGGAGCTTACCATTTCCAATAAAGACAATTTAGAAAACTGAAACTTCCGGTTTGGACTTTCGGCGCAGCATGCAAGCCGAAAATAAAATAAGCACTTCCATTTAGTGCGGCTTTCGGGAAATTGGCGTTAAGAAAATAAATTCCGAAGCGAAAAGAAACAAATCTGCCTGAGCGAAGCGAGTTTATTTGTTTCCGCTTCGGAATTTATTTTTAGTCAAAATTTCCCGGCCGCTCAGGCATTTTTGCTTCTTTTGTTGCCAGACAAAAGAAGTAAAGAAACATCAAGTTTGGGAAGAATTTCCAAACCACGAAGCAGCTTCCAGCAAGAAAAAACACCGCGTTAGCGATAGAGGCGGCATCCTTTTTAAACTTGCAAAGTTTAAAAAGATAAAGCCGATAGCGCGGCCGCCAGGCAACGCCCAATTTCTTAATCCAGGTTAAGTGCCAACGCTTTCCTATCGCCGTATCTTTGCCTTATCAAATACAAATCTCATGAAAACAACCGTTTTACACACAGCAAATTCGCGCGGCAACGCCAATCACGGCTGGCTCAACGCCTATCATACTTTCAGCTTCGCATCGTACCATAACCCGGAAAGACATAATTTCGGTGTTTTGCGCGTCTTGAACGACGATACGATCGCGGCCGGAATGGGTTTCGGAACGCACCCGCACGACAATATGGAAATCATTACGATCCCGCTCGAAGGCGATCTGGCTCACAAGGATTCGATGGGCAATTCGTCGGTAATCAAAAACGGCGACGTGCAGGTCATGAGCGCCGGAACCGGAATTCAGCACAGCGAATTCAACCCGAACCACGATAAGCAAACCAAGCTGCTGCAGATTTGGGTTTTCCCAAAAGAGCGTAACGTCGAGCCGCGTTACCAGCAAATTACGCTTGACGAGAATGACCGGCACAACAAACTACAGCAAATTTTATCGCCGGATGCAGATGATGCGGGCGTTTGGATCCATCAGGATGCGTGGTTCCATCTTGGCAAATTCGACAAAGGCGTGACGGCCAACTACAAATTGAAAAAAGAAGGCAACGGACTTTATGCTTTTATCCTGAAAGGCGATGTGAAAATCGACGGGCAGGAATTGCACACCCGCGACGGTTTCGGAATCTCCAATTTTGAAGATGTCGACATCATTGCGAATTCCGACGCGGAGTTCCTTTTGATGGAAGTGCCGATGCAATTGCCACGATTTTAAAATCAAAATTAACACTTAATATAAAAAATATGAATGCAACCAAATGGGTCATCGACCCGACACACTCCGAAATAGGCTTTAAGGTAAAGCACATGATGTTCACGAACGTTTCCGGAAAATTCGACAAATACGACGGATCGTTTATTACCGACGGCGACAATTTTGAAAATGCGACGATTGAATTTTCCGCAGATGTTGATTCGATCAACACCGGGAACAGCGACCGCGACAACCATTTGAAAGGCTCGGATTTCTTTGATGCGGCAAATCATCCGAAGCTGTCGTTCAAAGCGTCGTCGTTTTCGAAAACCGATGACCACAACTATACGCTAGGCGGCGATTTAAGCCTGAACGGCGTAACAAAATTCGTGAAGCTTGACGCCGAATTCAGCGGATTGATGACCGATCCGTGGGGAAATACCAAAGCCGGACTGAACATTACCGGAAAGATCAACCGCAAGGACTGGGGACTGAACTGGAACGCGGCGCTTGAAACCGGCGGAGTTTTGGTCAGCGAAGAAGTGCGGCTCAATATCGAGATTCAGTTGCTCAAACAATAATGATGATTGGTTTTGTTGGAAAAAGCTTCGTTATGCGGGGCTTTTTGTTTTGGAAACGCAAGCGTCAAAATTAGCCCTGGTGGGCGCGGTTATCCTTTTGTGAAACCGCAAAGGTTTCACAAAAGATAAAAAGCAGACAGCAGGACCGGACCTGTTTAAAAGTAAAATGTCGTGCTCCTCAAAAAATTACTATTTTAGCGTAACAAAAACACCAATCAATGAAAGCATACGTATTTCCGGGACAGGGTGCGCAATTCACCGGAATGGGAAAAGAATTGTACGAGCAGTCCGATCTGGCCAAAGAATTATTCGAAAGGGCGAATGCCATTCTGGGTTTCCGCATCACAGATATCATGTTTGAAGGCACAGCCGAAGAACTGAAGGAAACCAAAGTCACGCAGCCGGCGGTATTTTTACATTCGGTAATTTTAGCGAAAACGCTCAACGAGAGTTTCAAGCCCGAAATGGTAGCCGGCCATTCTTTGGGTGAATTTTCGGCGCTGGTCGCGGCCGGCGGATTGTCGTTCGAAGACGGATTGAAACTCGTTTCGACCCGCGCTTTGGCGATGCAGAAAGCCTGCGAGATCAAGCCTTCTACGATGGCCGCGGTTTTGGGCCTTGACGACAAGATTGTTGAGGAAATCTGCGCGACCACCGATGGCATCGTGGTTCCCGCCAATTACAACTGTCCGGGTCAGCTCGTGATTTCGGGAGAAACCGTTGCCGTTGAAATGGCGTGCCAGGCCCTACGCGTGGCCGGTGCGAAACGGGCGTTGGTATTGCCGGTTGGCGGCGCATTCCATTCGCCGATGATGGAGCCGGCGCGCGAAGAACTTGCCGCTGCGATCCAAAAAACCGCTTTCCTCAAGCCAATTTGCCCGATTTACCAGAACGTCACGGCATCAGCGGTTTCGGATCCGGACGAAATCAAGAAAAACCTCATCATCCAACTCACGGCGCCGGTCAAATGGACGCAGTCGGTACAGCAGATGATCAAGGACGGCGCAACACTGTTTACCGAAGTCGGACCGGGCAACGTTTTGCAGGGCTTGGTCAAGAAAATCGACAAGGATATGGAAGTAGCCGCGGCTTCTCCGGAGCTGAAAATCTGACAAACCGAAAGTTCATTACAAAAACAAATCTGGCGTGGGCAAAAAACTGTTGTTGCTGTTGCTGTTTGCACAAGCCGCTTTTTCGCAAAGTGTGGCATTTCTTGAAATCAACGACACGATGCAAAAGCCGAGATATCAGGAATTCATTTATCTCAACGACGGCACCGATCTTTCGGGATCGGTTCGGGTTGCGACGCTGAAATCGGTCGGGAGTCAGGATAATCCGGTATTGCTCTACAATTTAATCAAAGTGGCGGCGCAGAAAGTCGGGGCGAATTCGTTCCGGCTCGTCAAATTCGACAAATACGAAGACCGGACCGCCGAACTGACGCTGGCCGCGTTTTATACGAACGACAGCATTCTGGGTGAGAATTTTAAAAGGATCGAAAAGAACAAAGTGCATATTTTCGGCGACGCGAACCTGCTCGGGAACAAAACCCAAAGCTGCAAGGTCAACGGAAAAAAATACGAAATCCAGCCGGGCCGTTTCCTGACTTTTGATATTTTGCCGGGTGAAAACCTCGACATCAGTAAAGGCGGATTCACCGGAACGCATCTGACCATCGAGGGAAAAATGGGAAAAATGAGCCGGTTTTACAGCCTGTCCGGATTTGAGGTCACTGGCGGCGAAGTTTCCCAAGGCGGAACCGGCGTGCTTATTTCGACCGGCGATATCGATCGCGTAGAACAAAATCTCGCGTTGCTTTTACTCAAAATATTCGACGAACAACCTTAAGATGAAACTACTTTATATTGCATTGCTGATGGCCTGCCTTCCGGCAAAAGCGCAAAATCTTTTTCCTGAAAAGTTCGCGGGCTGCAACACCGATCATTTTGCGCTCGAAAGCAAGGTCGAGGACGCGAAAATCCTGCCTTCGGTATTGATGATGATCGTTACCCAAAAGTTCGGGGATGAAAATCTCAAAAAAATCAGCGGAATATTGAAACTCCAGATTATTGTGGATACCGACGGGAAATCCTGCCTTTTGAGCGTCGAAAACGGCACCAATGTCGAAACTTCTCAAATGAACCTCAAGGAAACCATTGATCAAAACCTAATCTGGCAAAAGCCTTCGCAAAAAGTCGCGGCGCTGGTATTCCTGAAATTCGAGGGCGGAAAAATGTATATGAAGCGCATGGGTTTGGACGGCAACCTCGGCTGGCACGAACTTTCCAAAAAATAAAATCCCGGCCTGAACCGGGATTTCTTATTTATTATCGGAATATTTTCAGCTCCTGATTTTCCGCTCCCATTTCCAGGCGCTCGCCAGTCCGTCTTCGAGAGTTGACTTGGCCTTCCAGCCCAGGACATTGTTCGCCTTGTCGGTGTTTGCATACGCCGAAGTGATGTCGCCTTCGCGTCGCCCGACGATTTTGTAAGGTAATTTCTGTCCGCTGACTTTCTCGAACGTATTGATGACTTCCAAAACCGAGCTTCCGGTTCCGGTGCCGACGTTGAACGTCTCGACTTTATCGGCATTCTTTTTACCAATCAGCCTTTGCAACGCGACGACGTGCGCTTTCGCGAGATCGACCACGTGGATGTAATCGCGGATACAGGTTCCGTCCGGTGTCGGGTAATCGTCGCCGTAAACCGACAGTTCCTTGCGCAGCCCGATTCCCGTTTGGGTGATGAACGGCACGAGGTTTTGCGGCACGCCGATCGGGAGTTCGCCGATTTCTGCCGACGGATGCGCGCCGATCGGGTTGAAATAACGCAGCAAGATCGCATTGATGCCGCTGACCTTGCAGGTTTCGGTGATGATTTCCTCGCCGATCTGTTTGGTGTTTCCGTAAGGCGACATGGCCGGCTGCACCGACGCATTTTCGGTAATGGGCATTTTCTCGGCCTGCCCGTAAACGGTGCAAGACGAGCTAAAAATGAAATTCGCCTCAGGTTTGGCCTGCAGCTGTTGCAAAATATAGACTAAAGTATTGATGTTGTTTTCGTAATACAGCAGCGGGTTTTCGACGCTTTCGCCGACGGCTTTCGATGCCGCGAAATGGATTACGCCGGCCACGTCCTGATGCTTTTTGAAAAAGTCGACCACGGCATTCTTTTCACGCAGGTCCATTTTTTCGAAAATCGGGGTTTTGCCGGTGATGGCGACGATGCCTTTCAGGACATCTTCAGACGAATTCGATAAATTGTCGATGATCACTACATCGAAACCTTCATTCTGCAGTTCGACTACGGTGTGCGAGCCGATAAAACCCAAACCTCCGGTTACTAATACTTTCATGTTTTGTATGGTGTTGATTGCTATTGTAAGCCTAGCCCGGATAGCAGCGGAAATCCTTTTGAGGTTTCAACCGAAAAAGATTGCAGCGCATAGCCGGAAAAGGCTCCTTAAATTATTTCAAAAATTCCAAAATCGAACCGGTGATGAACTGGATTTGTTCGTCGTCGAGCTCGGTATGCATCGGCAGCGAAATGACTTCTTTGACCAGTTGGTTCGTGACCGGGAAATCTTCTTCCTTATATCTTGTATCGAGATACGCCTTTTGCGCATGCAGCGGAATCGGATAATAAATCGCGCACGGAATTCCTTTATCCAGCAAATGCTGCATCAGTCCGTCGCGGTCGGCATTGACGATCCGCAACGTATATTGATGGAAAACATGGCTGTCTTTTTCTCCTTTCACCATTGGCGTCACGATATTTTTATGGTTTGCGAGCGCCGATGAATATTTCGATGCCGCAGATTGGCGCGCGTCGTTATATTGGTCGAGTTTCGGCAGTTTGGCGTTCAGAACCGCAGCCTGAATGCTGTCCAGACGCGAATTTACGCCGACCACATCGTGATGATACCTGATGTACATGCCATGGTTTACGATACCGCGAAGCGTATGCGCCAATTGGTCGTCGTTGGTAAAAATCGCACCGCCGTCGCCGTAGCATCCGAGGTTTTTAGATGGGAAAAACGACGTCGAGGCAACATGCCCGATCACGCCGGCTTTCTTTTTCGATCCGTCGGAATATTGATAATTCGCGCCGATGGCCTGCGCGTTGTCTTCGATGACGTACAAATTGTGCTCGGCGGCGATGGCCATGATTTCTTCCATATTGGCGGTTTGACCGAACAAATGTACCGGAACAATCGCCTTGGTTTTGGGCGTGATCGCCTTGCGGATCGCCTCGATCGAAATGTTGAACGTGTCGATCTCGACATCGACCAGAACCGGGGTCAGCTGCAACAGCGCTATGACTTCGACCGTTGCGGCGAATGTGAAATCGGCGGTGATGACTTCGTCGCCGGGCTTTAAGTTGAGGCCCATCATCGCGATTTGAAGTGCATCGGTACCGTTGGCGCACGGAATGACGTGCTTGCAGTTGAGATATTTTTCAAGATTCGCCTGGAAAGCGTGCACCTGAGGCCCGTTGATGTAGGCCGTCGTATCGAGGACTTCCTGGATTGAAGCGTTGACGGTATCTTTGATTTGCTCGTATTGGCCTTTGAGGTCGACCATCTGGATTTTTTTCATCGGGGAAGATTTAAACACGGCAAAACTACTAATTTAATGACGCACGGCAATGAAAATTCTGTAAAGTGCCGTATTTTAGCGCCACAATTCACGGACTATGTTTTTTCTTTATAACCTACTGGCTGTCATTGCGGGATTTTTGCTCAAAGTCGCGGCGTTGTTCAGCAAAAAGCTCGAACTTTTCGTTGACGGAAGGAAAAACGTTTTCCGCATCCTCGAAGAAAAAATCCACCCTTCTGATAAGACAATCTGGTTCCATGCCGCGTCGCTCGGCGAATACGAGCAGGGTTTGCCGGTCATGGAAAAAATCCGGAAAAAATTTCCAAATCACAAAATCGTCCTGACGTTTTTTTCGCCCTCGGGCTATGAAGTCCGGAAAAACAATACCGCAGCCGATGTCACGGTTTATTTGCCGTTGGACACAAGATCGAACGCCAAGCGGTTTATTGAAGCAGTTCATCCGGAACTCGTTTTTTTCATCAAATACGAATATTGGCCGAATTACCTCAGCGAACTCAAAAAGCAACAAATAACGACTTATTTAATCTCGGGTATTTTCCGCGAAAACCAGGTTTTCTTCAAATGGTACGGCGGTTTTTACCGCAAAGCGCTCGATACCTTCAGCCATTTTTTCGTCCAGAATGCCAAATCGAAGGAACTTTTGGCGAAACTGGGAAAAACCAACGCGACGGTTTCGGGCGATACGCGCTTTGACCGCGTCGCGGCGATTTTGGAAAAAGACAACACGCTTGAATTCATCGCGGAGTTCAAAGGCGATTCGCCGGTGGTCGTTATAGGAAGCAGTTGGCCAAAGGATGAGGAGTTGCTTGTAAATTACATCAATTCGGTTGATACGCGGACCAAGTTCATCATCGCGCCGCACAACATCAAGCCCGAACAAATTCTTCAATTGAAAAATTCGATTTTGAAAAAGACGGTTTTGTTTTCCGAAAAAGACGAGAAAAAGACCGCGGAATATAGCGTTTTCATTATCGATACGATTGGAATCCTGACCAAAATCTACAGCTATGCCGACATTGCCTATGTTGGCGGCGGTTTCGGAAATCCGGGCGTGCACAACATTTTGGAACCCGCGACTTTCGGCGTCCCGATCGTGATCGGCCCGAACTTTTCGCATTTTGCAGAAGCGGTCGCGCTTGTGAATATGGAAGGCTGTATTTCGGTTTCCAATCAAAACGAGCTCGACGAAGCTTTTGACAGCCTGCTCCAAAGCGAAGACATCCGAAGCGAGAAAGGCCACATCTGCGCCACATTCGTACAGATGAATAAAAATGCGACCGATATCATCCTGAAACATTTAACTGATGAACACGACTTATAGCCCGGTTTTGCATTCCGACATCGATTTGGTCGTAGCGATGCGGCGCGAATTCTACGCAATCGACGGTCATGCGATCGACTCGGAAAAATCCCGCGAATTATTTGCGCAGCTTATCGAAAATACAATCCTCGGAAAAATCTGGCTGATTTCGTCGGATGGCGACGTAGTGGGATACGCGATCCTGACTTTCATGCTGAGCCTGGAATTTGGCGGAACGCTGGCTTTCGTCGACGAGCTTTACCTTTCTGACCGTGCGCGCGGAAAAGGCATCGGCAAGGCAACGATGGCCTTTTTGAAGGAAGAGGCGCGGCGATCTGATGTTAAAATGCTTTATCTCGAGGTCGACCATCACAATACCATCGCGCAGAAACTGTATCTTTCGGCCGGTTTTGAAACACACTGGCGACAACTAATGCAACATAAAATCAAATAGCCCAATGAAATTTCTAAGATTACTCCTTTTATTTTTTATCGTACAGGTACAGGCGCAGCAAGGCGGCATGTGGATTCCATCTTTACTGAAAGGCATGAACGAGGATGAGATGAAAAGCCTCGGCATGAAGATTTCGGCCGCCGATATTTACGACGCCAACAAACCGGGGATAAAAGACGCGGTTCCGCAGTTCAACGGCGGCTGTACGGCCGAAATGATTTCGCCCAAAGGCCTGCTGTTCACGAACCATCATTGCGGATTTGACGAAATCCAGTCGCATTCATCGCTTGAGCACGATTATATCACCGACGGTTTCTGGGCGATGACCCAGGAAGAGGAATTGCCGAATCCGGGCGTGGTCGTTACGTTCGTTATCAAAATCGAAGACGTTACTACAAAAGTGCTTGACGGTGTTTCGGGCTTAACGGCAGAAGCTGACAAACAGAAAAAAATACAGGAGAACATCGCGGCGGTTTCGGCTTCGTTTCCGAAAGAAAACTGGCAGGAAAACAAGATCAGGAACTTTTTTGACGGCAACCAATACCTGCTTTTCGTGACTGAAACTTTCAAGGACATCCGGTTGGTCGGCGCGCCGCCTTCATCGATCGGTAAATTCGGTTCGGACACCGACAATTGGGTCTGGCCGCGGCATACCGGCGATTTTTCGATGTTCCGGATTTATGCCGACAAGAACAACCGCCCGGCCGAATATTCGAAAGACAACGTTCCGTACGTGCCGAAACATTACCTGCCGGTGTCGATCAAAGGAATAAAAGAAGACGATTTTACGATGGTTATGGGTTATCCCGGAAAAACGACCGAATATCTGCCGGCGGTCGCGGTCGAGCAGATCATGAACGATCTTGATCCGGCACGGATCGGCGTCCGCGATGCAGCGCTGAAAGTCGAAGACGGCTTCATGCGAAGCGACAAAGCAATCAAAATCCAGTATGCGTCGAAATATGCGAGCATCGCCAATTACTGGAAGAAATGGATCGGCGAGGTCAAAGGCCTCAAAAAATCGAATGCCGTTGCCGTTAAAAAGAAACAGGAAAAACAATTTATGCAAGCCGTTTCCAAGGCTGGTAAGAATGCGGAATACGGACGGCTGCTCGACGATTTCGCATCAAATTATGCGGAGATTGCACCTTATGCGCTGGCCCGCGATTATTTTCTTGAAATCTTCCTGAGAAATACCGAGATGACAATCGCTGCCTATCAGACTTACCAGCTCGAACAGGTTTACAATACCAAGGGCGAACAGGCGTTCAACGACCGGAAAGCCAATCTTGTCAAAGGGTTGGAGGACTTCTACAAGGATTTCAATAAGACCGTAGATCAGGAAGTATTCGCCAAACTGATCGCTATTTATGCCGACAAACTCCCGAAGCAGTTCCTGCCGGCGGAATTCGCCAACATCGACGCCCCGAAATTGGCCGCGGATATTTACGGTTCGTCAAAATTCGCGAGCTATACCGGTCTGAAAGAACTTCTTGACGGCGATGCAAAAACAGTGATCGCAAAGCTCAATCAGGACAAGGCGTACAAACTCATCAAAACCGTCAGCGACGGCTATACGAAAGACGTCCAGCCCAAATATGACGAGCTGAACCTGAAAATCACCGGACTCCAGAGGACTTATATGAAAGCGATCCTCGAACTGAACCCGGCCGATCGGAATTTTCCCGACGCCAACAGTACGCTGCGCGTAACTTATGGAAAAGTAAAAGGCTACAAGCCGGCAGATGCGGTAACCTATACGCCGTTTACGTACCTCGATGGCGTGATGGAAAAGTACATTCCGGGAGATTACGAGTTCGACGTGCCGAAAAAACTGATTGATCTGTACAATGCAAAAGACTATGGACAATATGGCGAGAACGGCAAAATGCCGGTGTGTTTCATCGGTACCAACCATACGACGGGCGGAAATTCGGGAAGCCCTGCAATCGACGGCAAAGGCAACCTGATCGGGCTGAATTTCGACCGGGTTTGGGAAGGAACGATGAGCGATATCCATTACGATCCGGAGATTTGCAGGAATATTATGGTGGACATCCGTTATGTGCTGTTCATCATCGACAAATATGCAGGCGATAAAAGGCTGATCGACGAAATGAAAATAGTTAAATGAGAATTTTTAACCGACTGTGGATGAAGCGCTTTAGGGTGTGGTTTTACGGTTGCGTGTAAATTCTGATTTTTTTCAAAAATTTTTTTAAAAATAATTTTACATATTAAAAAATTTATATCTTTGCCTCGAATTAATAATTAACCTTTTATAATTAAGTAAGATGAAAAAAGTATTCTTAAGTTTAGCTTTCGTAGCTGCAATGAGCGTTTCTTTTGTTTCTTGTAAAGATACAAAAACTGAAACTACTGAGTCAACTGAAGTAACTGCACCTGCTGAAGAGGCTGCTCCAGCTGAAGAAGTAGCTCCTGCTGCTGATACTACAGCTACTACAACTACTACTACAACTGAAACTCCTGCTGCTGACGCTACTGCTGCTCCAGCTGCTGAAGCTCCAGCTAAAAAGTAATTGTAAGATTACAGAAAAAATCAAGCCGCGAGTTTCGCGGCTTTTTTTTGTGCCAAATTTTTCCGGTTATGAAACGACAACTTATCCTGCTTTCCTTGACCGTTCCGCTTTTGGCGACAAAATGCGCACAGAAAGCGGTCAACTTCAACGTCCGAAACCTTTCTGAAAGCGATATCGCGATGACTTCTGCACACGAATTGGGTTTGGTCGCAAAGCTGGCGACGCGGGATACGTTTTTTCAAGGCCAGATAAACATCATACGGAAGCGCGAAAATCCGCAGTTTGACTTTCCGGAAAGCGATCTGAATTATTACATTTCGCGTCAAAAGGATTTTTACACTTTCTACTTTTTCAGGCTCAACAGTCTTGGCGGCAGGCCGCATTTTGCGAAAAACTACGACAGCATCAACATTCCGGTCGATGACATCAAGATTGGCGTCACCTACAGGAATATCCTGCATTATAAAACCGGCGCGATCGATTTTATCAAAGAATAATGTTTCGCTTAATTCCAAAAAAAATCCGCAAACCTTTATAATTAAAAGTTTGCGGATCATATTTTTTGTACTCAGAGCGGGACTTGAACCCGCACGGGCATTGCTGCCCACTGGATTTTAAGTCCAGCGTGTCTACCAATTTCACCATCCGAGCAGTACACATTGGAGCGAAAAACGGGATTCGAACCCGCGACCTCCACCTTGGCAAGGTGGCGCTCTACCAACTGAGCTATTTTCGCATGTAATTTTATTTAAAAGAACGGCATCACCTGAGCAATGCGAGGGCAAATGTAATACATAAATTCAATTATGCAAAGGATTTTTTTGAAAAAATAATCCGAAAATACAATGAACTGAAAACCCAAACTTTACCTTCGGTTTTTATTTTTTGGCAAGCATCCTTTTGATCTCATTGAGTTTCATCAGCGCCTCGACCGGAGTCAGCGTATTGATGTCGAGGTTCACGATTTCGTCGCGGACTTGTTCCAGAAGCGGATCGTCGAGATTGAAGAAACTGAGCTGCATTTCTTCTTTACCGGACTTCGTACCGTTAAGCGCATCGCCCGAATGATCTTTTTCGAGCTTCTTCAACAACTTCTGCGCCTTCGCAATTACCGTTTGCGGCATCCCGGCCATTTTCGCGACATGGATACCGAAACTGTGCGCGCTTCCGCCTTCGACCAGCTTCCGGATAAAAAGTACGTTGTCCTTGAGTTCTTTTACCGAAACATTGAAATTCCGGATTCGCGGCAGAATATCGGTCATTTCGTTCAGTTCGTGATAATGCGTCGCAAACAGCGTTTTGGGCTTTGCCGGATGCTCGTGCAGGTATTCGGCGATGGCCCAGGCTATTGAAATTCCGTCGTAGGTACTGGTACCGCGCCCGATTTCATCCAGTAAAACCAGACTGCGGTCGGAAATATTGTTCAGGATCGAAGCGGTTTCGTTCATCTCGACCATAAAAGTCGACTCGCCCATCGAGATATTGTCCGAAGCGCCGACCCGAGTAAAAATCTTGTCGATAACACCCATCGCAACGCTATCGGCCGGAACGAAGCTTCCCATCTGTGCCAACAAGACGATCAGCGCTGTTTGCCTCAAAATCGCCGATTTACCTGACATGTTCGGCCCGGTAATCATAATCAGCTGCTGGGTTTCCCTGTTGAGGAAAACATCGTTGGCGACATACGGTGTACCTACGGGCAGCTGCTTTTCGATGACCGGATGGCGGCCGTTAACTATTTGCAATTCGAACGATTCATCGAGAACCGGGCAAACGTATCGGTTTTCGATGGCCATTTGCGCAAACGCCGCAAGGCAATCGAGCTGCGCAACGAGCGAAGCGTTCTGCTGCACGGGCTTGATATAAGTCGAAATCCAGGCAACCAACTGCTCGAAGAGTTCCGATTCGAGTTTCTGTATCTTTTCCTCGGCACCGAGGATTTTAGTTTCGTATTCCTTGAGTTCCTCGGTGATGTAACGCTCGGCATTGACCAGCGTCTGCTTGCGGATCCATTCGGCCGGAACCTTGTCTTTGTGCGTGTTGCGGACTTCGATGTAATAGCCGAAAACGTTGTTGAACGAAATCTTGAGCGATGAAATCCCCGTGCGTTCCGATTCACGGTTTTCGATGCCTTCTAAATATTCCTTCCCCGAAAAAGCGATGCTGCGCAACTCGTCGAGTTCGGCATTGACACCTTTCGCGATCGCATTTCCTTTGGCGATGGCTACGGGCGCTTCCGGATTGAGCATCGTCGCGATCTTTTCGCGGAGCAGATCGCAGCCGTGTAGGTTTTCGCCCATAATTTTCACTGCTTTCTGTCTGCTTTCCGATGCCAATTCCTTGATCGGAATAATTGCATCCAATGAATCTTTAAGGTAAACCACTTCGCGCGGGCTGACTTTCCCGGCGGCGATTTTCGAGATCAGCCGTTCGAGATCGGAAATCTGCTTGATCTGATTTTGGATTTTTTGCAAAGCCTCGCGATCTTCGATCAGATAGGAAACGATTTCGTGCCGGTTCCTGATTTTCTCGATGTCTTTCAACGGCAATGCCAACCACCGCTTGAGCAAACGTCCGCCCATCGGCGAAAGCGTCCGGTCGATAACATCGAGCAGCGTAACGGCATTCGGATTATAGCTGTGGTACAGTTCGAGGTTGCGGATCGTAAAACGGTCCATCCAGACGTAAGCATCTTCGGCGATCCGGTGGATGCCGGTGATGTGGCTAAGCCTGTTGTGCTGCGTTTCGGACAGATAATACAATATCGCGCCCGAGGCGATAATGCCTTCCGCCAGTTCTTCGATCCCGAAACCCTTGAGCGAATTGGTCCCGAAATGGCCGGTCAGGGTTTCGAACGCATAATCTTCCTTGTAAACCCAGTCTTCGAGGTAAAACGTATGGAAATCCTCGCCGAATGCTTCCCGGAAATCGCCTTTATTGTGTTTGGGCACCAGCACTTCGCTCGGGCTGAAATTCCGGAGCAGCTTGTCAATGTATTCCGGATTGCCCTGCGCCGCGAGGAATTCACCCGTCGAAACATCGAGAAACGAAATCCCCAGCGACTTTTTCCCGAAACACACCGAAGCCAGGAAATTGTTCGATTTGGACTGCAAAACTTCATCGTTCATGGAAACGCCGGGCGTCACGAGTTCGGTCACGCCGCGTTTGACGATGGTCTTGGTCATTTTCGGGTCTTCGAGCTGGTCGCAGATTGCGACGCGTAATCCGGCCTTGACGAGTTTCGGTAAGTATGTATTTAATGAATGGTGCGGAAATCCGGCCAGAGCGGTTTCGGTATCCGAGCCCGCGCCGCGCTTGGTCAGGACAATGCCAAGGATTTTCGAGGCCCGAATTGCATCTTCGCCGAAAGTCTCGTAAAAATCGCCGACCCGGAACAGAAGGCACGCGTCGGGATACTTTCGTTTGATCTCGTTGTATTGCTTCATCAAAGGAGTTTCCTTCGGAAGTTTTTCTTTGGATGCCAAGGGTTTTTGCTTTAAAAATTGCGAAAAAATGAATCCCGCGAATTTAAAAATTTTATGTCAATAATGCCGGTCCGGAAAAAATTAAAATAATTTTAAGAAAAAAAAATGACCTCCGATTTATTTTTTCAATAGATTTGTTCGTTAATTTAAATAAAATAACAAAATGAAAAAAATAGTAATGTTAGCTGTGCTGACAGTTTTCGGAGTAACAGCTGCCAATGCCCAAACGGCCAAAGCAACTAAAAAGACTCCTGCAAAGGCCGAAACATCTGCTCCGAAAGTGGACGGCGCCGGATTGGTTTTCGAATCAGAAACAATTGATTACGGAACCATTCCTCACAATGCTGACGGAAAACGTGAATTCGTATTCACAAACAATGGCAACAAGCCGCTGATCATCAGCAACGCGCAAGGTTCTTGCGGATGTACCGTTCCGACCTGGCCAAAAGAGCCGATCGCTCCGGGTGCAAAAGGTGTTATCGGTGTGAAATATGCTACTGACCGCGTCGGTGCTTTCACAAAAACCGTAACGTTGACCACCAACGCCGTTGAGCCGTCAAAAGTATTGACCATCAAAGGAAACGTTTTGCCTGACCCGACTCCGGCGGCAGAAACTCCGAAGAGCTAACAACAGCTTGAAAATAACTGAAAGCTTCCCGAAGAAATTCCGGAAGCTTTTTTTATAACCCTTTGTGATGAGAAAACTCGAAAACAGCGAACTCGGCCGGAAAACCGTCACCGGATTTAAGGAAGCTTCTAAAACACCCGTAATCCTCGTACTCGACGATGTGCGCAGCGGACACAACATCGGTTCGGTATTCCGCACTGCCGACGCCTTTCTGATCGAAAAAATCTACCTCTGCGGAATCACGGCCACACCGCCAAACAAGGAAATCCACAAAACCGCACTTGGCGCGACCGAAACCGTGGATTGGGAACATTCGGGTTCTGTTGTGGATACCATCGAAAAACTGAAATCGGAAAATACAAAGGTAATGGCCGTAGAACAAGTCGAAAACGCAATTATGCTCAACGACTTTTCAGTGGAAAAAGACACGAAATATGCTTTGGTTTTCGGAAACGAGGTTTTCGGCGTATCGCAACCGGCGGTCAAGGCCTGCGACGGCTCTATCGAAATCCCGCAGCTCGGCACAAAACACTCGCTCAACATTTCGGTCAGCGCCGGAATCGTTACCTGGGATTTATTCAATAAGATTCAAGCGATCTGACGCTTTCCGGATCTCGTCAAGGATGAAAACATAATCCGACTGGTTTTTCACGAAATCGCGGTCGGAAACGTCGATCACCAAAACATTCAGTCCGGTTTGCGATTTGATGTAATCGAGATAGCCGCGGTTGATCGCATCGAGATAATCCGCCGGGATTTCCTGCTCGTAGCTTCGCCCGCGCTGGCGGATATTCTGCAACAGCCGTTCGGTATTCTGGTAAAGGTAAATGTAGAGATCGGGCTTGGGCATTTCCTTGTAAATGATCTCGAACAGCTTGCGATACAAGCGGTATTCGTCTTCCGAGAGCGTGACTTTTGCAAAAATCAGCGATTTGAAAATGTGGTAATCGGCCACGATGAAATCCTTGAACAGGTCAAACTGCGCCAAATCGTCGGAAATTTGCTGGTAACGGTCGGCAAGAAACGACATTTCCAACGGAAACGCATAACGGCTCTGGTCTTTGTAGAATTTTGGCAGAAACGGATTGTCGGCAAAACGCTCCAAAACGGTTTTTGCATTGAAATCCTCGGCGATTTTGGTCGTCAGCGTCGTTTTTCCCGCGCCGATATTGCCTTCGATCGCAATGTAATTGTAATGCGAAAGGTTGACTTCGTCCAGAGGATTGTCAAGTTTTTGCACGACTTTACACAGGCTTTTATCTTCAGACAGCCTAAGCAAATCCGGCAGATGTTTTTGCAGGATCGGATGGCGCCAGTCGAGGTTCAAATCGCGCATCGGAAGCAATACAAATAGGCGGTCCTGCATGTGCGGATGCGGCACTTTGAGGTGATCCGCGTTGATGATTTCCTCGTTGAAAGCAATCAGGTCGATGTCGATAGACCGCGATTGGTAACCCTCGGCAGAACTTCGCTCCCGGCCCATTTCGGTCTCGATTTTCAAAATCCGCGAAAGGATTTCTCCCGCAGTATGCGTCGTATGGAGCGTAAGCGCGCAGTTGTAAAAAGGTTCCGCTTCAAAACCCCAAGCCGGAGTTTCGTAAAGCCTGGAGACTTTGACAACCGTTCCCGCCTGCCGATGGATGAGCGAAATGCAATTCCGGATATTCGCAAGCCGGTCGCCGAGATTGCTTCCCAAAGATAAGACGACCAGATTCTGTACTTTCATAATAATGCCTGCGCCGATTTGCAACCGGATATTAACCACAAATTAAGTAAAAGAATATCAGAATAAGGCTATATTTGTCGGGCTGTTGATAACTTCTTTCGCTGTTTAAGGAATGTAACTTTTTCGGCTGCCGCCGGACATATAAAATAAAACACTATGAGATTTTTAGGGAATGTATTGGCTACCATCGTCGGATTGTTCATCTTTTGTATGCTGTCGTTTTTCGGGATTGTCCTGATCGCGGCCATAGCCGGCAGCGGCGACGACGACACCAAAGTCGCACGCAACTCGGTCATCGAACTGGATTTAGCCGATGTCAAATGGGATTACGCCGGCAAGTCCAATTACAAGGAATTCGATTATTCTGAAGTCGGCCACGACGGGCTTTCGGATGTGATCAAAGCCATCGGCAACGCCAAGACCGACAGCAACATCAAAGGAATTTCGATCCTCGACCACACCTCGGAACTCGGCGTCGCGCAAACCAAGGCGCTCCGCGATGCGCTCGAAGATTTCAAGACTTCGGGCAAATTCGTGATGGCCTACGCCAGCGTTTATACGCAAAAGGATTATTACCTCGATTCGGTCGCCGACACGATTTACATCAATCCGGTCGGGCAACTCGAATTCAAAGGGCTTTCTTCTGAACTGATGTTCTACAAAGATTTAGAGGACAAATCGGGAATCAACATTGAGGTCGTGCGCCACGGCAAATACAAAAGCGCCGTCGAGCCGTTCCTCCAAAACAAGATGAGCGACGCCAACCGCGAACAAATGACGACCTTACTCAATTCGCTGTGGAATTCGGTTGTGAAAGACATTTCGAAAAGCCGGAACATTCCGGTCGAAAAACTCAACCAGATCGCCGACGGATTGCTGGCCCGGACGCCGGAAATGGCCAAAGCCCAGGGAATGGTCGACAAAATTGCCTATGAAGACGTTTACCACAACGCGATCCGGAAAAAGCTGAAAGTTGATCCTGACAAAGATTACGAGTCGATCAAAATCCTCGATTATGCCAAAAACGTCGCAACGACCGCTTATTCGGGATCGACATCCAACCGGATTGCGATCGTGTATGCCCAAGGCGAAATCACGAGCGGCGAAGGCAGTGAAAGCTACATCGGCGACGGCGCGATCCGGCGTGCACTCAAGGAAGCCCGTGACGACAAAGATATCAAGGCCGTCGTGCTGCGCATCGATTCACCGGGCGGAAGCGCACTGACCGCCGACCTGATCTGGCGCGAGGTCGAACTCACGAAAAAAGTCAAGCCCGTTATCGTATCGATGGGTAACCTGGCGGCATCGGGCGGCTATTACATCGCCTGCAACGCCAATAAGATTTATGCCGAAGAAAGCACGATCACCGGTTCGATCGGCGTATTCGGGATGTTGCCCAACATCACGAACCTCGCGACGAAAATCGGGGTGCACACCGAGCGCGTCTCGACGCATAACAACGACGCCGACTACAGCCCGTTCCTGCCGCTGACCGACAAATTCCGCGTCATCGCACAGGAAGAAGTCGAACGGATTTATACGACTTTCGTAAACCGCGTCGCCGCCGGAAGGAAAATGACTTTCGAGCAGGTAGACAATATCGGACAGGGCCGCGTCTGGTCGGGAAGCGATGCAATCCGGATCGGGCTGGTCGACAAAATCGGCGGAATGGACGATGCGATCAAGGCCGCGGCGCAAATGGCGAAGATCAAGGAGTACAAAATCCGGAATTTCCCCGAATACGACAAAAGCCTCAGCGATCTTTTGCGCAACCTCGGACTGCCGTTCATGTCTTCAAAGGAAAGCCTGATCAAATCGGAAATCGGCGACGAGAATTACAAGCTTTACGAGCACATCAAAAAAGCAGGTTCGAGAACCGGCGTCCAGGCATTGCTGCCGTTCGAGATCGATATCGAATAAACGTTAATTAATTTTTAAAAGCGCGGTGAATTTGAATATTTATCGCGCTTTTTTCGTTTATTAATTTTAATTTTGTTTGGCTGAAATTCAAATTTTTGAATCTGTTTTCTGACTAAAATCCAACGCCATGCTCAAGAAAATCCTCAAGATTACCGGAATCGTTTTACTTATCCTCGTCATCGCGCTTTTTGCGCTTCCTTATTTCTTCAAGGACGCGATCAAGGAAAAAATCGTCGCCACGATCAACAAGAATGTCGATGCGACGGTTTCGTTTAACGACGCCGATTTGAGTCTTTTCCGGAATTTTCCAAATGCGAGCGTCAGCCTCGACAAATTGCTGATCGTCAATAAAGCGCCGTTTGCAGGCGACACGCTGGTCTCGTTCGGCGGGGTAAGCCTCGATATGTCGATCAAGGAATTGTTCAAAGGCAAATCGGAACCGATCAACATCGATGCGATTTCGTCCAAAAACGGGCTGATCAACATCATTTTCAATAAAGACGGCTTGGGCAATTTCGATATTGCACTGAAGAACGCCGAGAAAAAGGACGACGGCAAAAGTAATCCGCTGGCGCTGAAAATCAAGCAGTACAAAATCGAGAATTTCCGGTTTAAATATACTGATGAGAAATCGAAAATCCGCTTGTCAATCGACAGTCTCAACCATTCGGGAACGGGCGATTTTACCGAGAAGAAACTCGATCTGGTCACGACCTCAACGGCGAAAGTCTCGCTCGATATGGACAAGATCAACTACATGAACAAAGTGCCGCTGATGCTGGACGCGACCATCGGCATCGACATGGACCGGCAGAAATATTCCTTCAAACAAAACAAAGCTTTGATCAATCAGCTGCCGCTGAAATTCGACGGTTACATCCAAATGCTCGAAAAGGGCCAGCAATACGATCTGACTTTTGAAACGCCGAGTTCGGATTTCAAGAATTTCCTGAGTTTGATCCCGTCGGCCTACTCGGGAAGTCTGGCCAATGTAAAAACCGAAGGCAAATTCACCGTCGCCGGTTTTGCGAAAGGCGTTTACTCGGATACAAGCGTTCCGAAATTCAACATCGCGGTCGCGTCGGACGATGCATCGTTCCAATATCCTGATTTGCCGAAAGCGGTCCGGCATATTTCGATCGACACGAAAATCATCAACGATACAGGCATTTTGAACGACACGTATATTAATTTGGACAAGCTGACGTTCGCAATCGATCAGGACGTGTTCAACGCGAAGGCGAACATCCGCAACGTCGCCGTAAATCCGCTCGTGGACGCCGCGCTCAAAGGAACTATAAATCTGGCCAATTTGACTCAAGCTTATCCGATCAAGCTGAAAAAGCCGATGTCGGGAATTTTGAAGGCCGACGTGAAGACTAAGTTCGACATGGCTTCGGTCGAGAAAAGCCAATATCAGAATATCGAAAATTCTGGAAACATCAATCTTTCCGGATTCAAATATACCGACGACAACGGAAAGACGCTCGCCATCAGCAACGCGGCCGTGCAGTTCAACCCGAACCACATCAGCCTGCAGCAATTTGACGCCGCGACCGGAAAAAGCGATCTGAGCCTCACGGGAACGCTCGACAATTTCTACGGATTTTTGTTTAAAGACCAGGTTTTGAAAGGAAATTTCAACCTGTCGTCAAACCAGCTTGCAATTTCCGATTTCATGACCGAAGATACATCGGCCAAAAAAGAAACAGCGAAAAAAGAGCCGCTCAAAATCCCGGCATTTCTCGATTGTACTGTAAGTGCGAAGGCCAACACGGTTTTGTACGACAACCTCGTGCTCAAAAACGTTACGGGAAAGGCGATCGTCCGCGACGAAAAAGTGACTTTGGAAAACGTCAAGACCAACATGTTCGGCGGGCTGATCGGCGTCGCCGGAAATGTCTCGACCAAAGGAAAAGTCCCGACGTTCGACATGAACCTCAACCTCAGCAATGTCGATATTTCGCAGACCTTTACGCAGCTTGACATGATGAAAAACATCGCTCCGATCGCCGGAGTCCTGAACGGGAAACTGAACTCGAGAATCAAGGTTTCGGGCAACCTCAATGCTACGGAAATGACGCCTGACCTGAAATCGATTTCCGGAAACCTGACCGGGCAATTGCTTTCGACTACGGTCAATCCGACGACTTCGCCGCTTTTGACTTCGCTCGACAACAGCCTGACGTTCATCGACCTTTCAAAAATAAATCTCAACGATTTGCGGGCGGCGCTGACGTTCGACAACGGGAAAGTGAACCTGAAACCCGTCGATTTCAAATACAAGGACATCAAACTACAGCTTTCGGGTGCGCACGGTTTCGACCAGACGATGGATTACCGCGTGAATTTCGACGTTCCGGCAAAATATCTCGGCACCGAAGTGAACAACCTGATCGCAAAGCTGACACCGGCCGATGCGAAGAAAATCGAAAGCGTCCCAATTTCGGCCAACATTACCGGGAATTTCAAGAACCCGAAAATCAGGACCGATGTGAAACAAGCCGTAACGAACCTGACGACGCAATTGATCAATCAGCAGAAAAACCACCTGATCCAGCAAACGGCCAATAATTTGGGGAATATCCTTTCCGGCGGAACGAAAGGCAAGGATACGACCAAGACTACGACGCCGAAAACCAACGACATCAAGACCCAGGCGGGCAATGTCATCAAGGATTTGTTCGGGAAAAAGAAGAAAACCGAAACCAAGCCAGCTACGACACCGGCAAAGTAAATTTTATACCGTAATCCGGACGACAAACCCTTCGTAAGCACGGACGTTGAACACGGTTCCGTCTTCGAACATCAGGTATTGGCCTTTGATTCCGGTCAGTTTTCCCTTGTAATTCGGCTCTTTTTCGAGGTTGAGATTGTTGATTTTTTTCGGATGTTCGAGCACCGGGTAATCAATCTTGTGGATGTCATGCGAATCGTGCAGGAAATATCCCCTTACTTCTTCGGGAATCAAATCGGCGAGCCGGAGTTTTTCGCTGACAAGGTCGGCTTCGAGGAGTTCGTTCAACAGCATTTTTCGCCAATTGGTCTTGTCGGTGAAATATTCTTTGAGCGCGACTTCGGTAATTCCGGCCAGATAGCGGTTCGGCACTTCTACGATCGCAATGGCCGAACCCGCGCCCTGATCGATCCAGCGCGTCGGAACCTGGGTTTTCCGCGTCACGCCAACCTTGACTTCGGTTGCCAGCGCAAGATAAACGATGTGCGGCTGCACCTGGACGCGGGTTTCGTAATCGAGGTCGCGGTCGGCAATCCCAAGATGTGCCGTTGAGAGTTCGGGACGCATGATCCAGTCGCCGACGGCCGGACTCGAATAAAAACAGTCGTAGCAAAATCCCTGACGGTAAATCTTTTTCTTTTTGCTGCAATTCAGGCATTGATAACCGAGGAAATTGATCTCCATTTCCTTTCCGAGCAGTTGGTTCATGTGCAGGAAACCGTCTTCGAACACGAGGTAATATTGGATCGGACTGCCGTATTCGGTCTGCATTTTTGTAAGAACGCCTTCGTATTGCATGGGTTAATTTATTTTTGCTATTTTTGGTAAAGTTAGAGATTCGTCAACTGATTTCATAATTCGATGCCTTTACCAATCATCAACTCCATTGCGTCCTGGGTTTTGAAGCAGCGCATCCACCAGATCGAGCTGTTTTTGAAATATCCGAATGAAGTACAGGAAGAACTGCTGATGAACCTCTTACACACATCGGAAAACACAACACTGGGCAAAAATTACGATTTCGCGTCAATAAAATCCTATCACACCTTTCAGGAGCGGATTCCGATTTCAGTATACGAAGACCTTGAGCCGATGATCGAACTCACGCGCAAAGGCGAACAAAACGTTTTCTGGAACACGCCGATCAAATGGTTTGCGAAATCCAGCGGCACGACCAATGCAAAAAGCAAGTTCATTCCCGTCAGCGCCGAAGCGCTCGAAGACTGTCACTATAAAGGAAGCAAGGACTTGCTTTGCCTCTACCTCAACAACAACGAGAATTCGCAATTGTTCATCGGCAAAAGCCTGCGTCTGGGTGGAAGCCGTCAGATTTATGAGGACAACAACAGCTTTTTCGGCGACCTTTCGGCAATCCTGATCGAAAACATGCCGATGTGGGCCGAATTCAGCAGCACGCCCAGCAGTCGCACGTCGTTGATGAGCGAATGGGAAGCGAAAATCCCGGCGATCATTTCCGAAAGCATGCCCGAGAACGTAACCAGTTTTGCCGGCGTTCCGTCGTGGATGATGGTTTTGCTCAACCGCATATTGGAACAAGCCGGAAAAGACAATCTGCTCGACGTTTGGCCGAACCTCGAAGTATATTTCCACGGCGGTGTAAGTTTTGACCCGTACCGCGAACAATACGCGAAAATCCTCCCCAAAAAGGATTTCCGGTATTACGAAATCTACAACGCGTCCGAAGGATTTTTTGCGATCCAGGACCTAAACGGATCGAATGACCTTTTGCTGATGCTCGATTACGGCATTTTCTACGAATTCATCCCGATGGATGTTTTCGGCACTGACGGGCAATATGCGATCCGGCTTGCCGAAGTCGAGCTCAATAAGAATTACGCCGTCGTAATCACGACCAATTCCGGGTTGTGGCGTTACCTGATCGGCGACACGGTTCGGTTTACCTCGCTGAGCCCGTACCGGATCCGCGTGACCGGAAGGACCAAACACCACATCAACGTTTTCGGCGAGGAACTGATGGTCGAGAATACGGACCAGGCAATCGCGAAAACCTGCAAGGCGACCGGAATCGAAATACTGGATTACACCGTCGCGCCGGTTTTTATGGACGGAAAGGAAAAAGGCGCACACGAATGGATGATTGAGTTTAAACGACCGCCGGAAGATGTAGCTGAATTTGGCAAAATGCTCGACCTGGCGCTCCAATCACTCAATTCCGATTACGAAGCCAAACGATACAACAACATGACATTGAACCCGCTGATTGTCAATGTGGCGCGGCCCAATCTCTTTTATGACTGGCTCAAGGAGCAGGACAAGCTCGGCGGCCAGCATAAAATTCCGAGGCTTTCCAACCAACGCGATTATCTGGAGCAATTGAAAAACATGCAACTGAGTGTCATTTAGTCAGTTATATGTTTAAAGGTATAATCTTTGACTGTTCCGAGCCAAATCTTAAACTATGATAAAGAAAATTTTTTATGTAACAGTTGCTTCGCTCGTGCTCACTTCCTGCGGTTGCAGCGGATGGAGCTGCCAGAAGCGCTACGTAGAACAAACAAAAAAGCCCGACTCGGAAGTCAGGAACGTATAAAAAAAGCCCCGGAAATTCCGGGGCTTTTTATTGGTTTAAGAAACTGCTTTAAGTCGTTGAAGCAGGTTTTTGTTGAGCCTGTCCTCGGCATAGTTCTTATCAATCCGCAGTACTCTTTCGTCGGTTCCGGGAAGATCGTACATCGCATCGGTCAGGATCGCCTCGCAAAGCGAACGCAACCCGCGCGCACCGAGTTTGTATTCAAGGGCTTTGTCGACCACGAAATCGAGCGCTTCTTCGGTGATGTTGAAATCGACATCGTCCATCGCGAACAATTTGTGATATTGCTTGATCAGCGCGTTTTTCGGCTCGGTCAAAATTGCGCGAAGCGTTTCCCTGTCAAGCGGATCCATGTGCGTCAAGACTGGAAGGCGACCGATAATTTCGGGAATCAATCCAAAATCCTTGATGTCTTTCGGGATGATGTATTGCAGAAGATTATCCTTGTCGATGCTGTCGTGGTTCGCCGACGTATGGTAACCGACGGCCTGGCGGTTCAAGCGTTTTGAAATGATCCGTTCCACACCGTCAAATGCGCCGCCTGCGATGAACAGGATATTCTGCGTATTGACCTCGACGAATTTCTGGTCCGGATGTTTTCGTCCGCCTTTCGGTGGAACGTTTACGACTGTTCCTTCGAGGAGTTTCAAAAGCGCCTGTTGTACGCCTTCGCCCGAAACGTCGCGGGTAATCGACGGGTTGTCGCTTTTGCGGGCAATCTTGTCGATCTCGTCGATGAACACGATGCCGCGTTCGGCTTTGGCCACGTCGTAATCGGCGGCCTGGAGCAAGCGTGTCAGGATGCTTTCGACGTCTTCGCCTACATAACCGGCTTCGGTAAGCACGGTTGCATCGACGATCGCGAGTGGCACGTCGAGCATTTTCGCGATGGTTTTCGCGACCAGCGTTTTTCCGGTTCCCGTTTGGCCGGCCATGATGATGTTGCTCTTTTCGATTTCTACTTCGTCGTCGAATTGTTGCTGCATCAGCCTTTTGTAGTGATTGTAGACCGCGACCGACATGACTTTTTTGGTCTGGTCCTGCCCGATGACGTATTGGTCGAGAAACGCGCGGATCTCTTTCGGCTTTTTGAGGATCAGATCGGCGATGATTTTGGAATTCCCGCTCGATTTGAGCTCCTCAAGCACGATCCCGTGCGCCTGTTCGATGCATCGGTCACAAATGTGCGCATTGATACCGGCAATCAGCAGATTGGTCTCCGGCTTCTTCCTGCCACAAAATGAACATTCTAATATTTCTTTAGCCATTGGTAGTTTTTGTAGGGTTCGGGCTTCCTTTTAGCTTCTTCTCAAAACTTCGTCGATCATTCCGTATTCTTTGGCTTCATCGGCCTTCATCCAGTAATCGCGTTCGCTGTCTTTGTGGACGCGGTCGTAAGGCTGGCCTGAATGGTTCGAGATGATCTTGTATAATTCCTCTTTCAGCTTCAGCATTTCGCGCAGGTTGATTTCCATATCGGTCGCAACGCCTTGCGCTCCGCCTGACGGCTGATGGATCATAACCCTTGAATGCGGCAACGCCGAACGTTTTCCGGCAGCTCCGGCGCACAGCAAGACGGCCCCCATCGAAGCGGCCATCCCGGTGCAGATCGTCGCCACATCGGGCTTGATGTACTGCATCGTATCGTAAATCCCGAGACCGGCATAAACGCTTCCGCCCGGCGAATTGATGTAAATCTGGATATCTTTGGACGAGTCGGCGCTTTCCAGAAAGAGCAGCTGCGCCTGTACAATGTTCGCGATCTGGTCGTCGATCCCGGTTCCGAGAAAAATGATGCGGTCCATCATCAGCCTTGAAAACACGTCGAGCTGCGACACGTTGAGCTGGCGTTCTTCGATAATGTAAGGCGTCATTCCCGTTGGTGTCATTGCGTTTACGATTTTATCGTAATATAGGTTGCTAACGCCTTGATGCTTGACAGCAAATTTTCTAAATTCTCTATCGTAGTTCATATAGGTTAAGTCTTTATCCGTTTAAAAGTTCTTGTTTGCGCTATAAAGCGCGTTAAAGATACGATTATTTTGGATTAATTACTCGCCGTACATTTCTTTAACAAATGCCTCATAACTAACCTCTTTGGTCTTCGCATTGACTTTTTCCTTGTAGAGGTTCAGCATTTTTTCACTCATGATTTGCTCCGAAAGACGCTTGACTTCTTCCTGGTTCGACAATACCCGGGCGACGATACCTTCGACGTCCGAATCGGAAGGATTCATTTGCCCGAACTGCGCCATCTGCTTTTTGATAATGCCCGAAGTATAGCTTTTCAGGTCGTCAAACGTGATCTGCAGATTGTTGTCGGCCATGACCTTGCCTTCGATCAATTGGTAACGCAGCCCGTTTTCGGAACGGTTGTATTCGTTTTCGGCTTCCTCGGCGCTGAGCGGCGTTTCGCCTGCGGTCTGGATCCATTTTTTGAGGAACTCGGCCGGCAGGTCAAATTTGACGGTCTTGATCAGGTGATCGGTCACGTCGTTTAGGAATTTCTGGTCGGCCTGCGTTGCAAACTGGCGCTCGGCGTCTTCCTTGATTTTTTCGCGGAGCAGTTTTTCGGACGTGATGACATCGGTCCCGAAAAGCTTGTCGAACAATTCCTGGTTCAGTTCGGCGAGCTCGCTCGTGGTGATTTCCTCGATCGTAAAATCGACATCGGTATCCAATCCGTGAACGTCGTCGTGCGACACTTTCAGGTAATCCATGAGTTTGTGATCGTCATCGAAAAGTCCTTTGGTATTGAGTGTCACGACATCGCCCGGCTTTTTGCCGATAAAGGCTTTTGCGGTTTTCTTGTCCTTGAAAATATCGAGCGAAATGGTCGTGCGGTTGTCGATTCCTTTTTCTTCATTCGAGAAAACGCCCGTGACATCGGCATCTTCGGTCACTTCATTTTGCGAAATCATCTTGCCGTATTGCTTGCGGATCCGGCGGATCTGGTCGTCGATCATCTTGTCGTCGGCAACCACTTTGTATCGTGTGATGTTGTTTTTAGCACCGAGGTCGATCTCGAATTTCGGCGCAAGACCCAGCTCGAAATCGAATGAATAATCGTCGGCATCCCAGTTGAAATCGCCGTCTGCCTTCGGAAGCGGATTGCCCAAAAGCTCGATTTTTTCTTCCTGCAGATATTTGTTCAGGTTTTCCTGTAATACTTTATTGACTTCCTCGAGTAAAATCGCCTTGCCGTATTGTTTTTTGATCAGGCTCATCGGCACGGCGCCTTTGCGAAATCCTGGAATCGTTGCATTTTTACGATAGTTGGCCATTACTTTTTCGACATTTCCTGCATAATCGTCTTTTGCGACTTCTACGGTCAGGACCGCATTCAGGTCATCGATATTCTTTCTGGTGATGTTCATTTTGTTACATAATAAAATTGGGTTGCAAAATTAGAACATTTTTACAACCCTGACAAGTTAAAAATCATGTATAATTTGAATACTGCAGTCCTATTTTTCCTCGCCGCCGAGCTTGTAAATGACGGACTGCGTAATAGATAGGATAATACTGAAAAGCATCGCGGTCCAAAAAGAATCTACACTGAAACCGCCGACGATTTTGGTGCACAGCAGGATGATGGCTGCATTGATGACCAGCAGAAAAAGCCCTAATGTGACGATCGTGATCGGGAGCGTGAACAGCACCAGGAGCGGCTTGATGAAGATATTCAGCAGCCCGAGCACGACGGCGACGATCACCGAAGTCGTGAAACCGTCTACGCGAACACCTTTCATAAAGTAGGAAATGACCATCACCAGCACTGCGGTGACAAGGATTCTTAAAAGTAAATTCATGCCGGAAACAGTAAAGATTAAAGAGTCTAAAGGTATAAAAAATATACGACCGCATTACAATGTTAATTTTTAGCTGCGAATGTTTATAAATTTTCTTTTGTAGTAAAATATTTAAATATTAATTATTATTTTTGAAGCTGGATTAAATTAATTTAAACAAAAAACATTATGAAAAAACTATTACTATCTGTTTTTGCATTATCAGCAGGCCTTGCCGCCCAGGCGCAATGGACGGAGCAGGCTACCGGATTCTCATCGGAGAGCCGCGGGATTAATGAAATTGAAATTTTGGATGAGAATACCGTATGGTGTATTGCCTATGACGGCATTGACACCGCCAACAACATCCAGGAATTTACCAAAACCACAGACGGCGGCACAACCTGGACTGCCGGCATCATGGATTTAGATGGAGACCCGACACTTGCGATCAACAACCTTTCGCCAACCAGCGGGGACGTGGCCTGGCTTTCGACCATCAATGGCGATTTGGGCGGCGGATCGCTTTACAAAACAGAAGACGGCGGGCTTACCTGGGTTTTTTCAAACCCTCCCGGAGGTTACCCGGACAGTTCTTCCTTCCAGAACACCGTACATTTCTTTACGCCTGAAATCGGGATCGTACAAGGCGACCCGACCGGTCCGGGCAACGGAACCTGGGAAATCTACCGGACTACCGACGGCGGCCAGACCTGGTCTGCCAAACTTCCGGCCGTCAACTTTACCGGTACTGTCTCTTCAGGAGAATACGGCTACAACTCCGGCAACGTCGCAGCCGGTCAATTCTTTTGGTTTGTGACCAACAAGGGCAAACTATATCGCACCTCTAACCAAGGACTGAACTGGACCAAGCTCACCGCGACGCCTTTCAGCGATTTCGGGGCCGCCAACGTCAATGCGCGCGTTCATTTCTCGGACATTGACGGCGACATCACGCACGCTGTGGGAATCATGATTGGTACTATAAACGGTTCGGCAACTACACCTACGTATACAAGATATACTTCGACTGACGGCGGTTCAACCTGGACAGCCCAAGCTGGAAATTATACCGGTTTGCAGACCATCGACTTTATCCCCGGCACCACAATGCTTGTGGGCAATGTTGGTGCGCCAACTTACGGATCTTCATACAGTTCCGATATGGGTCAAACCTGGATTCCTATCGATACAGGCGTGCAAAGAAACGCAATCGCTTTCCTTAACGGTTCTACCGGATGGGCCGGCAGCTTCAACCTGGATGACACTCAAGGCGGTATTTTCAAATATACCGGCGCAGCTTTGGCTGTGCCTTCGGTACGACCAGCACAACAGTTCTCGGCTACGCCAAACCCGACCCGCGGTATGGTTCAGGTGGCAAACGACAACGCGGCAATTACCAATGTAGCGGTTTACGACCTGTTGGGCAAACAAGTCTACAAAGGAGACTTCAGCGCGCTGAACAACGTAAACGTAGATCTTTCTTCGCTGAACACCGGCGCTTACATCCTGAAAGCGACTTCGGAAACCGGCGCTACGCAAACCATCAAAATCGTAAAAGAATAATTTCTTTACAGATATTGAAAAAGCCCTTCCAAACCGGAAGGGCTTTTTTTATGCATCACTTTCAGGCTTTTATAAAATGTAGGAAATTTTCGTTAAGGGTTTGAGTAATTCATCGGATTTAATTAATCCGGAAAGTAATTCGTCGGATTTACCCAAACCCGTTTCGCAATGTATTGATTCTATGGGTAATTTCAGGACTTAACCTTAAATCTTTAGAATTATGAAAACGAGAATGAAATGGGCATTGCTGGCTTTGTTGGCTGGTTTTGCAATTGCCAACGGGCAGAACAATACCGTAAAAGTGAACAATGCGGGCGCAACTGCCAATATAACTTATGGAAACAACTCGTTAATTCTTGGGCAAGGTGCTGGAGGCGGCGCTACGACTACAGGAGTAGACAATGTATTTTCCGGTTACAACTCTGGCGCCGCAAATACAGCTGGTTCAGACAACAGTTTTTTAGGGTTTGAATCCGGGAAAATCAATACGACCGGAAATAGTAATACTTTTTTAGGCTCTAAGGCAGGTGCTGCAAATAATACTTCTAGCAACAACACATTTGTAGGAAAAGAAGCTGGAACCGCGAGTAACGGTGGAAATAATAGTTTTTTTGGGACATCGTCAGGAAAATCAACTACAACTGGAAATAGCAATACTTTTATAGGAAACAGCGCAGGAAATCTCGCAACTACGAGTAGCTATAATACATTTATTGGTGATGCTTCAGGGAGTAATATCACTACCGGAAGCGAGAACGCGTTTGTCGGATATGGTGTAAGTATGTCTGGCAGTTCTACAAAAAATGTTTGTGTTGGTGAAACGATTGGCGGTCCAGCATCAGTAGGAAACAATAATTGCGTTTTCGGAAATCGCGCCGGTTATCATTTGACCGGTGATAGGAACGTTCTATTAGGTGATCAAGCTGGATATAATCAAACTATTAGTGATCAATTGTGGATTGAAAATACTTCAAGCGCAACGCCCTTAATTTGGGGTGATTTTTCATCCGACCAGGTCAAGCTCAACGGCAAAACCGGCATTGGCGCCGTCAGCACCTTTCCAACCAATCCATCTTACGCCAATTACAAATTATTCGTTACTGGCGGCATCCTGACCGACGAAGTCCGGGTGAAGTCTAATAACGGTTCAGGTTCGTGGGCCGATTATGTGTTTGCAAAAGATTACAGGCTGAAGCCGTTATCCGAAGTTGAAACTTACATCAATGAAAATGGCCATCTTCCGAACGTGCCTTCAGCCGAAAGAGTAAAAGAAGACGGCCTCGCTTTGGGTGAAATATCTAAAATCCAGCAGGAGAAAATCGAGGAACTCACACTCTACATCATTGAACAAAACAAAATCAATAAAAAGCAAGGCGAGGAAATCGAACAGCTCAAAGCAATGGTTCAAACCTTATTAAATAAAAAATAACAGCGATGAAAAAGTTATTATCTTTTATAGCGCTTCTTGCCATGCTCAAATCCGTTTCGCAAACTTGTCCATTGATTACGCACGGAGATTTTGAGAACAATCACAATTGCGGCGTATTGGCCAGCTTTGCCACAACAGATTGGGAACTTCTTGCAGGCACGCCTGATATGTATTATCGTTATTGCAGCGCATCGATATTTGCGGTTGGCAACACCATCTTTTTCAATACCACGCCTGTTGATTCGCATGATGGCGCACCAAACGATGAATTTATGGGATTATTCAGCCCTGGCAGTTCACATACAGAAGCATTACAAGCGAGCTTAAGCAGCCCGTTGGTCGCTGGTCAACAGTATGTGCTTTCGTTTTGGGTCAGGACGGCCAATACTTCTTCGAGCAGCACCAAAATGGATTTTTCAAGCTATCCATCTCCATTAACGCCAAGCTTTACCAATGTCAGCTTACCTTTTACTTCGCTTGAACCTGCATCCATCATGATTGTCCCTACTACGACTGTACCAAATGACAACGCATGGCATTACTACTCGATTCCCTTTACATTTCCGACAGGAACGCCGAACCATAACTACATATCGGTATATCATGATTTCTCTTCTTCGGCCTATATGTATGTTGACGACATAAAACTTTTGACAGCTGCCCAAGCCGGTTCGTTGGTATTCCCCGATATTTGCGAAACCGAAGAGATTGCAGATGTTAACGATTATCTCGGTGATCTTGTTTCCGGCGGCGATTGGTTTGGCGACGGATTATACTATTTCGATCCCGATATGCACTTTGTAGGCTCGGCCGTCGGCGCAGGAATACATACGATTTATTACAGGCCGCCGGGCTGTACGGAAATGATTAGCGCCGAGATAAATGTATTGGAATGTTGTCCCGATCATATCGTGCTGAACCAACCTGAGTTTATTCCGTATCTCAATCTACATGCGGGAATCGATATCACTACCGGAAGCGATCCCGTAACGCCTTCGGATTTTTTTACTACTTACAGCGGAAATATCATCCGTCTTAAGGCAGGCACCGAAATTGTGATGAAAAACCAGACGTGGTTAAAAAAATATAGTGATGTTCTGGCGCAGATAGAAGCGTGTACCGAAACAACCGGGAAACAAACTTCGACAAATCCAAAAAGCGACGACGATACTATCGCAATGCCAAAGTCCGGGGTTTTGATTTATCCCAACCCAACCGTGGGTAAATTTACTATTGTACCTACCAATATAACTGTAACCAAAATATTAATTTCATCATTGGAAGGCAAACCCTTATATTCAGAAAATCATGTATTTGATGCCATAAGGGAATTGGACATTTCAAATTACGAAAAAGGAATTTATGTCTTGCGTATTGAAACCGCCGACGGAGCGGTTAGCATCCAGAAAATCATCAAAAAGTAACCAACAAAAAGCCCCTAACCGGGCTTTTTACTTTAAAAACGAAACCGTTTTCTCCAAAAAATCCTTCGGGTTTTCCGCATGCAGCCAATGCCCGGCATCCGGTACCGTAACCAATTGCGCCTGCGGGAAATGATGTTTAATCAAAGGAATGTCGTCATCCTGGACATAGTCTGAATTTCCGCCGCGGATAAACAATGTCGGCTTATCGAAAACCGAATTTTCAGGCAGCGCTTCGCCGATAAGGTAGCGATTTTTGTTGAATACCTCGAGATTGAAACGAAACGCCAGCTGATCGGGCTGTGCCCAATATAAATTTTTGAGCAGGAATTGGCGCGTCCCGAAGTCGGGAACGTACGGCTTCAGGATTTCTTCGACCTCTGCCCTGCTTGGCTTTTTAGAGAAATCGACGGCATTGAGCGCCGCCATAATATCGTCGTGGTGTGGTTTGTAGAATTTCGGGGCAATATCGGCCACGATCAGTTTTTGGACTTTTCCAGGATAGTTAACCGCGAAAAGCATCGCGACTTTCCCGCCCATAGAATGTCCGAGCAGGTCAATGGTTTCGAGATTGTTGGCTCGGCAGTATTCCAAAAGGTCCTGTGCCATCGCTTCGTAGGTGAAGATTTCGGAATGAAAGCTCCGACCGTGGTTGCGCAAATCGAGCGCATGGACCTGAAAACCGGCTGCGGCGTATTGTCCGCTGAGCGTTTTCCAGTTGTCGGACATGCCGAGGTAACCGTGCAGGATCACGAGCGGCGTTCCGGTTCCTTCAATTTTTGAATAGAGCATAAGTATTTACGGTTAGCCGCGTGAGCGATTGCAGCAAAGTGCCGCGCACTGCGGAAAGCGCGACCCTTGTGGTCACGCCCAAAAATTATTTTAATTTCTGCAGATACATCTGTACTACGTTTTCAAGCCCAAGGTATAACGACTCGGAAATAAGCGCATGCCCAATCGAGACTTCAAGCAAACCCGGAATATTTTCCTTGAAGAACCGGATGTTGTCCAAACTCAGGTCGTGTCCCGCATTAATTCCCAGTCCGAGCTCGTTTGCAATTTTCGCCGAATTGACATAGGGTTCAATGCCTTTTTCATTTCCTTTCCAAAATTCGTGGGCAAAAGCTTCGGTATACAACTCGATGCGATCGGCGCCGGTTTCCCTTGCGCCTTCGACCATATTGGCGACCGGATCGACGAAAATCGAAGTACGGATGCCGTTGCGCTTGAACTCCTTGATCACATCAACCAGGAAATCCTTGTGTTTTATCGTATTCCAGCCGGCGTTGGACGTAATCGCATCGACCGCATCGGGAACGAGCGTGACCTGTTCGGGCTTTATTTCGAGCACGAGATCGACGAACGTTTTTTCGGGATTTCCCTCGATGTTGAATTCGGTATGGACGACCGCTTTCAGATCGCGCGCATCCTGATACCGGATGTGTCTTTCGTCAGGCCGCGGATGGATTGTGATGCCCTCTGCGCCGAACCGCTGGATGTTTTTGGCCGCTTCGAGCAAATCGGGTACGTTGCCGCCGCGCGCGTTTCGCAAGGTGGCAATTTTGTTGATGTTCACGCTGAGCTTTGTCATGGACTGTGTTGCTAAAATTCGCATCACAAAAATACGAACTAAAACAGGCGTTTTATGCTATTTTTTGATTATTTTGCAGTCGCTAATAAATTGCAAGATGCCTGAGATTTCCGATTACATCAACAACGATTTCAAACCGATCGACAGCGGCGAACTGGTCGAATCCGTACGTGAATTTTTTGAGGAAGTCCCGTTCTCGCATTTTCCTATCGTCGAGGAAAGCATCTACATCGGGAGCATTGCCGCGGACGACGTCGAGACTTTCGATGCCGACAAGCCGATTTATCATTACAAATATGCGATGGAAGGCTTTTTTGCGCGCAACAACATGATCTGGATGGACGTGCTCGAGCTTTTCGCCAAAAACCAGACGAACGTTGTGCCGGTACTCAACGAAAGCAACGCCTACATCGGCTATTACGAACTTCAGGATATTGTGAGATTGTTCAACGAAACGCCATTTTTGAAAGAACCGGGCGGCATTGTCATCGTCGAGAAAGGCATCACCGATTATTCGATGAGCCAGATCGTGCAGATTGTCGAAAGCAACAACGCCAAAGTGCTTGGGGTTTTCATTTCGCAGGCCACGGCCGATACAGTCCAGGTGACGATCAAGATTACATTGGGCGCGCTGAACGAGATCATTCAGACTTTCCGGCGGTACAATTACGACATCGTTTCGGAACATCAGGAAGATACGTACCTGAACAGCTTGAAGGAACGCTCGGATTACCTCGACAAATACCTGAACATGTAATGAAAGTTGCGATTTACGGCCAATATTACCAGAACAGCACAGAGCCGATCATCAAGGATATTTTCGCATTTTTCAACCGCAGCCAGGTAGATCTGGTGATCGAATCCGATTTCCTCGGCATCCTTTACGAAAAAAAACTCATCCAAAAAGAATACAAGACTTTCAGCAGCCACACCGAACTCGACGGCAGTTTCGACATCTTGCTGAGCATCGGCGGCGACGGGACGATTCTGCGCGCGGCGACGCTGGTCCGCGATTCGGGCATCCCGATTTTGGGAATCAATGCCGGAAGATTGGGTTTTCTCGCTTCGGTCCAGAAAGACAACATCGAAGAATTCCTGCAACTGGTCATCGAAAAGAAATACACCATTTCCGAAAGGACGTTGCTGAGCCTAAGTGCGCCGGAAATTCACGAAATAGACGACATCAATTTTGCAATGAACGAGATTTCGGTGAGCCGCAAGGATACGACTTCGATGATCACGATCGAAACGAGCCTCAACGGCGAATACCTGAATTCGTATTGGGCCGACGGGCTGATCATTTCGACCCCGACCGGATCGACCGGCTATTCGCTGAGCTGCGGCGGACCGGTTTTGACGCCCGATGTGAAAAGCCTCGTCATTACGCCGATCGCACCGCACAACCTCAATGCGCGGCCGCTCGTGATTCCGGACGATACCGAAATCAAGCTTAGGGTTTCGGGCCGCGAAGAGCAATATTTGGTGTCGCTCGATTCACGGATCGCATCGGTCAAAAACGATTCAGTACTGACGATTACCAAGACGCCGTTCACGATCAAAATGGCCGAAATCCCGAACCAGACGTTCCTTAAAACGCTCCGCAACAAACTGCTTTGGGGCGAGGACAAAAGGAATTAAACTGAACTCAGGTAGACTTTTTTGATTGACGCGACCCGAGGCCGAAGGCCGAACTGAGCGTAGCTAAAAATAGAGATTTTTCTTTTAGGCATTTTTATTTTTTACATTGCATAGCAACGCTACGGAATAAAAAAAATAAAAAAGCATGAAAAAAAAGATCATTTTGCAGCCAATTAGAAAAAGTTTAACTGAGTTCTCCGCCCAACGCCATACTACTTTCAGGATAATTCCGTTTCGTAAATAGTTAAATCCGGCAGACCGTAATAAATGGCAAATATAATTGCCGCAAGTGGCTGATTCCTGGCCATAATTATTATATTTGCACGCTATTTTCGAACCGATGAGAAGACTGATTATAGGCACATTTTTCTTTTTTGCATTCACGCAGGTCAAGGCGCAGATCAATGAACTGGGCGTTTTTCTCGGCGGCGGCAATTACATCGGCGATATCGGCCCGACCGATTACATTTCCCCGAATGAATTTGCGTTCGGCGCATTGTATAAATGGAACCGCAGCCCGAGGCATTCGTGGCGGTTTTCGATCGTGCATTCGAAACTGACTTCGCGCGACATCGATTCGGAAGTGCCCGGACGTTATCTGCGCGGATTGGATTTCGAAAACAGCGTCACCGAATTTTCGGCCGGTATGGAATTCAACTTTTTTGATTTCAACCTGCACGAACTGGAAAAGAAATTTACGCCTTACGTTTATACCGGATTGTCTTACTTCATTTACGACGAACTGTTTTATGATGCCGGCGACTATAAGAAAGATTACAGCGAAACGGCATTGGCCATCCCGATGACCGTCGGGGTAAAGACCAATATTTTCCCGAGCTGGATTTTGGGGTTTGAAGTCGGGGCCCGCTATACCTTTACGGACAATCTCGACGGGAACAACCCGAAAAACGAAAACCTGGCCGCCGCCCGGTTCGGGAACATCAACAGCAACGACTGGTATGTGTTTACCGGATTTACGCTGACTTATACTTTTACGGAAAAACCGTGTTATTGCGCAGACTGATATGGGATTGATAAATACGATTGACAAAAACCGATTACCGCAGCACCTGGCCATCATCATGGACGGCAATGGGCGCTGGGCCAAACAGAAAGGCATGCTTCGCGCTTTCGGACATGAAAACGGGGCCAAATCGGTTCGGGTAACGGTCGAAACCTGCGCAAGGCTCGGCATCGGCAACCTGACACTGTACGCATTTTCCACGGAAAACTGGAACCGTCCGCAACCCGAGGTAAAGACGCTGATGAAACTGCTGGTCAATTCCCTCAAAAAAGAAATCGGGACGCTTCAGGAAAACGATATCCGGCTGAATTGCATCGGCAATATCGACATGCTTCCGAAATCGGCGCAATCCCAGCTCGCCGAAGTCATCGACAAGACGAAAACCAATACGCGGATGACGCTGACCCTTGCATTAAGCTATGGCTCAAGGGAAGAAATTGTGCAGTCAGTGCGCGCCATTGCTGAGAAAGTTAAAAATAATATAATTTCATCGGGTGATATTGACGAATCAATTATTAATCAGCATCTTTACACGCATAATTTACCCGACGTGGATCTGCTTGTCAGGACCAGCGGCGAACACCGGATCAGTAATTTCCTTTTGTGGCAGATAGCCTATGCCGAGCTGTATTTTACGGACGTGCTCTGGCCGGATTTCAGGGAGGAAGATCTGTACAAAGCCCTTGTCGATTATCAGAAACGCGAGCGTAGATTTGGAAAAACCAGTGAACAAATTAAATAATTTTTTAGTGTTGAATAAGTATATCAAAATATTCCTGGGAATATTGATTTTCGGGAGTATTTTAAAAGTGAATGCCCAGGACAGGATTCCGTTTGACCAGGGAAAGCAATACATTCTTGCCGATGTTGACGTAACGGGAAAAATAAGTTTCAATAAACAGACCGTCGTCACGTTTGCCGGACTCGAAAAAGGCCAGAAAATTACGGTTCCCGGGGAAGAAATCAGCAACGCCATTAAAAAATTAGGGAAACTCGGGCTTTTCAGCGACATCGATTTTTACGTCAACCGCACCACGAACGACAGCATCTGGCTGGAACTCAACATCAACGAGCTTCCGAAACTCAGCGAAGTCAAATTCAACGGCGTCAAGAAAAACAAGGTCGAGCAGCTTATTAAGGACAACGGGCTGACCAAAGGAAAAGTCGTCAACGAAAACCTTATTACGACGACCAAAAACTACCTCGAGAACAAATACAAAAAAGACGGCTATTTCAACACCAAGGTCAACATCACGACCATTCCGGACACGATTGCAGGAAACCAGGTGAAAATGCTGGTCAACATCGACAAGGGTGATAAGGTCAAGATTTCCTCGATCGACTTTACGGGCAACGAGAAATTCTCGGACGCCAAGCTCCGCGGTTTCATGAAAGACACCAAGCAGCGCAACATCATCCGGATTTTCAAGAAATCGAAATTCATCAAAGACAAATACAAGGAAGATCTTGTAAAAGTCATCGATAAATACAAGGAAAAAGGTTATCGCGATGCGCGTGTCGTTTCCGATACCGTGGCCTACGACAAGAAAAAGGACATGCTCGCCATCAAGGTTAACCTCGAGGAAGGACATAAATATTATTTCGGGAACATCAAATTCCTCGGAAACACGGTTTATTCGGATGCGACGCTGAGCCGTTTGCTCGGAATCAAAAAGGGCGATGTCTACAATGGCGTCATGCTCCAGAAAAGGATTGCCGACAAGACCAAACCCGACGGCGAAGACATTACGAACCTTTATCAGAACAACGGCTATTTGTTTTCGAACATCAATGCCGTCGAAGTCAAGACCGCGAACGACACGATCGATTTCGAGATTCGCGTCGTGGAAGGCCCGGTGGCTTATTTCAACAAGATTACAGTAGTGGGCAACGACAAGACCAACGATAAGGTCATTTACCGCGAACTCGTTACCAAACCCGGCCAGAAATACAGCAAGGAAGACGTCGTGAACACGATCCGCGAGATTGGCCAGATGGGATTCTTCGATCCGGAAGCCATCGAGCCTAAATTCAAGAATGTCGATGCGGCGGCCGGAACGGTAGACATCGAATACAACGTCGTCGAAAAAGGATCGAGCCAGATCGAGCTTCAGGGCGGATACGGCGGCGGCGGGTTTATCGGTACGCTCGGCTTGTCGTTCAACAACTTCTCGATGCGTAACATTTTCAATAAGGAAGCATACAAGCCATTGCCGATGGGCGACGGCCAAAAAGTATCGTTGCGCCTTCAGGGAAGCTCCTATTTCCAGACTTATAGCGTATCGTTTGCCGAGCCGTGGTTCGGCGGGAAGAAACCGATCCAGTTCAGTTCTTCGGTTTCCTACAGCAAGCAATATCTTTACAGCGGATCGTCCAACGACGTAGACCGCGACAAGAGCTTCAATATCCTGACTTTATCGGTCGGGATCGCGAAAAGGCTGACCGTGCCTGACAATTCGTTCGTTTTCTCGAATGCATTGAGTTTCCAGTATTACGATTTGAACAATTACAACACCGGATTGTTTACTTTCGGTGACGGTTCGTCGCGGAATTTTGCTTACACTATCGGCCTGAGCCGCAATAATAAAGGGGTAAATCCCGTTTTCCCGACGTATGGTTCTGAGTTCAGTATCTCGGCCAAGTTTACGCCGCCGTATTCTTTGTTCAACAATGTAGATTACGCGCATTTGGGCGATCAGCCGGAATATAAGAAGACCTACCACGGAACCGGCGAGTTTGACAATAATCAGCATTACCTCGAACCCGGCGATTTTGTGGATGCCAACGGCAATTATGTAGCCACCTATACCGAGGCCGCCACCGACCAGGCGAAAGTGGACCAGAAAAAGTTCAACTGGCTGGAATATTACAAAATTAAGTTCAAAGCCGATTGGTATACGAAAATTTATGGTAAATTCGTACTTCGTTCCCTGGCGGAATTCGGGTTCTTAGGTGCTTATAATCAGGATAGAGGACTTGTTCCTTTCGAAAGATTCTTCCTGGGCGGCGATGGATTGGCGAATTTCTCGCTCGACGGACGCGAGGTTATAGGATTACGCGGTTATCCGAACCAGTCGCTGACACCGACCGACAATACGGGCGCGCAAAACGGTGCCACGGTATACAACAAGTTCTCGTTGGAATTGCGGTATCCGCTGACGCTGAAAGGTGCGGCTTCGATTTATGCGCTGACATTCCTTGAAGCTGGTGCGGCCTACGATTCGTTCAAGGATTACAATCCGTTCCAATTACAGCGTTCGGCAGGATTCGGGCTTCGGGTATTTATGCCGGCCTTCGGATTGCTCGGAATCGATTTCGGATATGGATTTGATGCGCTTCCGTTGCCAGGGCTCATCAAACCGAATGGATGGGAGACGCATTTCATCATCGGACAACAGTTTTAAAAAAGAAGTGGCATGGTATTTTCTAAAGCAAAAAATATGAGAAAACATTTTTTATTCCTGCTTTTGGCTGTATCCCTTACAGTCCATTCCCAGTCAAGAGGCGTAAAAATCGGTTACATCGATATGGAGTACATCCTCCAGAATGTCCCTGATTATGCTGAAGCCAACAACCAGTTGGAACAAAAAGCCGTCAAGTGGAAACAGGAAATCGAAGTCAAAAAAAATGACATCCAGAAACTCAAAGACGCTTTAAATACCGAAAAAGCGCTGCTCACCAAAGAACTTATCGAAGAACGCGAAGACGAGATCAAATTCCAGGAAACGGAATTGTCCGATCTCCAGCAAAAGCGTTTCGGACCTACAGGCGACCTGATGACACAAAAGGCGGTTTTGGTCAAGCCGATCCAGGACCAGGTTTTTACCGCCGCGCAGGATATCGCCGAAGCAAAAAAATACGATTTCATTTTTGACAAATCATCGAATCTGACCATGTTGTTCGCAGCTAAAAGATACGACATCAGCGATCAGGTTTTGCGTGTGATTACCCGGGCCGCAAACAGGGAACAACGAAGCAAAAAACAGCTTGAAGCCGAAGCCGCCAAGGAAGCCCGCGAAGATATGCAGGACGACAATCCGGCAATGGCCGAAAGGCAGAAGATTCTCGATGAGAAAAAAGCTGCCCGTGAAAAACTGGTAGCCGATCGGAAACAAGCCGCCGAAGACCGCAAAAAAGCGGCTGAAGACAAACGAAAACAACTACAGGCCGAGAAGGAAGCGAAGAAAAACGGGACTACCGTTCCGCCGAAAGAAGAAACGGACAAGACCGACACTGATAAATCGGCCACTACAGACCAGCCTGCCACTGATGCAAAAACGGCTCAGGAAGACGCAAGGAAGAAATCGGCTGAAGACCGGGCCAAGATCATCGCCGACCGGAAAAAAGCAGCCGACGAAAGACGCGCCAAGATCTTAGCTGATCGCGAAGCGGCAAAAAAAGCAAAACAGGAAGGCGGAAAACAAAACGATTCCGTGCCTGCAGCCGAACCCAAAAGCGAACAATAAACATTAAATTTAATTAATACTTTAACATGATGAAACAATTGAAAACTTTACTAATAGCTGCCGTAATTATCATAAGCGCAAACCAGGCCGCCAATGCACAGGCTAAGACCGCGCACGTGGATGTTAGTGAAATAATGGGCAAAATGCCGGCAATGATCGATGCGCAAAAGCAACTCGAAAAACTCAGCGGAACCTACGATGCCGATTATAAAACAATGGTTGACGAGTATCAGGCTAAAATCAAAAAATACGAAACCGAAGCCACGACCGTATCCGATAAAATGAACGAGGAGCGCTCTAAAGAAGTCCAGGACATGCAAAAAAGAATCGTCGATTTCAGGGATAATGCCCAGAAAGAGCTTTCGAAAAAAGAAGCCGACCTGACCAAGCCGCTCATCGATAAGGTCAAGGCATCGATCCAGAAAGTAGGGAAAGCCAAAGGATACCAATACGTATTCAATGATGATCAGCTTTTGCTCGCCGATGGTCCGGATCTTACCGCCGACGTTAAAAAAGACTTGGGCTTCTAATAAACGCCTGAAAAAATTTATAAAAACTGTCCTCTTTCCGGGACAGTTTTTTTTACATTTGCTTTTATGGACAATAGTCAGCCTATCGGTTTGTTTGATTCAGGGATCGGCGGCACTTCGATCTGGAAAGAAATCCACCAATTGCTGCCGAGAGAAGACACGATTTATCTCGCCGACAGCAAAAATGCGCCGTACGGTATTAAATCAAAAGAAGAGATCATCGCCCTGAGCTGCAAGAACACCGAACTGCTTCTTGAAATGGGCTGTAAGATTGTTGTCGTAGCCTGCAATACGGCCACGACCAATGCCATTAAAGAACTACGGGCGATGTATGATGTGCCGTTCATCGGGATCGAGCCGGCCATCAAACCCGCCGCAAACAACTCCAATACGCAAACCATCGGCATCCTGGCCACACAGGGCACGCTCAGCAGCGAGCTTTTCAACAAAGCGGTGGAAATCTACCAGGACACCAAAATCATCGAACAGGTCGGACATGGCTTGATCGAGCTGATCGAGTCCGGAAAAATGGAATCTGCCGAAATGGACGAATTGCTCCGCGAATATCTGGAACCGATGATCGAGGCCAATATCGATTACCTTGTTTTGGGATGCAGCCATTATCCTTACCTGATTCCGCAAATAGAGAAAATCATCCCGAAAAAAATCCGGATTATCGATTCAGGCGAAGCAGTCGCCCGGCAGACGCAAAATATACTGACGGAAAAAGCCGGATTATCCTCACTTGAGAAAGGCAAGCCTCTATTCTACAGCAATTCTGACCCAAAAGTACTTTCGGGAATCCTGGACCATCGATATGAAGTCATCAAAAAGGATTTCTGATTATTGGTCTTTCAGCCAACCCGAATACATGACGTAGTTGTTCGAGATACGCGCGATTTCACCTGCAAAATCAGATTGGTCGATATCCTTTACTTTTTTGGCCGGAACGCCTGCGTAAATCGTTCCGGATTCGACAACCGTATTCTGGGTCACGACAGCGCCCGCGGCAATGATTGAATTACTTTCGACAACACAATTATCCATTACGATAGCGCCCATTCCAATCAGGACATTGTCATGCACCGTACATCCGTGAACTATCGCATTGTGGCCTATCGATACATTGTTCCCGATAATTGTGGGATGTTTTTGATAAGTGCAATGGATGATTGCGCCGTCCTGGATGTTGACCTTATCCCCGATTTTGATGAAATGGACATCACCCCGGACTACCGCATTGAACCAGATACTGCAGGAAGCTCCGATAGTGACATCGCCAATAATCGTGGCATTTTCGGCAACATAACAATCCTTTGGAATGACCGGCCTTTTGCCGTTTACGGGTTTTATCAACATGGTTAAAAAAAGAAGTCCCGGTTTCCCGGGACTGAATTAATAATATCCTAAAATTAATTGATTGCCGGACAGTTACACTCGTATTTCTCCGGAGTACAGAACAGGTTGATTCCCAGTGTAATCTGATGGAAACCACCATTGTCGAACTTGACGGTTCCCAGCAAAGTCGAATAGGTATAAGCAAACATGAAATTCTTGTAATTCACGCCGATGATCGGAGTAATATATTGCAGTCTCTGGTCGGAAACACTGTTACCGTCCACGAATTGTGCGCCGTCGAGGCTTCTTCGGTACGAAATACCGCCCCATAATTTTCCGAAATCGAGTTCTTTATAGACTTTAAGGTTCAAATCGATTGATTTCTCCTTGGTCTCGCTGACCAATTGGAATAAAATAGACGGCTCCCAAAGTAAATTGTCCTTATCACCGAAAACATAACCCAAGCTTAACAAGAACTTTCTAAGGTTGTCGCTTTCGATTTCGGAATAGATTTTCCTTCGGTTAGCCAATGCGTTTTTGACGGTGAAATGCGCATAGAAATCCAGATAGTTATAAGACGCGCCGATATCGACATTGAAATAAGTAGCCTTTTGTTCTATCGTTCCGTCCACATTCGGGTCGTAATCGCCCGAATCCAGGAAATCGGTTTCGTCAAGCAAGCTCTGGATAAATCCGGCGCTGATACCGAACGACAACTGATTAAGATCGATCTCATCTCTCGAAAACATGATGTGGTGTGCATAGGTCAGCTGTACGCCTTTTTGCGAATGGTAACCGTTTCTGTCATTCAACAGGATGATACCGCCCCCGTCGCGATCGCTGAGCCTTCCATTAAAGCTTAAGGTCTGGAATGCCGGTGCATCTTCCTGGCCAAACCACTGCTGTCTTGCAGTCAACCTGAGCTTCGCGCAATTTGCGGCTCCCGCCATAGAAGGATGCAATAAATAATAATTATCGGTCAAATAATCCGAATAAACCGGAACTCCTTCCTGCGAAAATGATAGTTGGCTTAAGAGTAGCAGCAATAATAGATAGCTCTTTTTAAAGTTCATGGGGGTTAACGTTTTAATGAGAAATGCGCTCTAAATTCTTTGTTAGTTCCTGATTCTGAATAATATACGGTAAACCAATAATCAGTCGATGGCAGTGGCTGGCCGTTATAGGTGCCATCCCATCCTGTGGTATTCACAGGGCTGATCTGCTTGATTAACTTACCATAGCGGTCAAATATATAAATTTTTGCACTACTATCCAACCCGGTAATAAACCACGTATCGTGTATCCCGTCCCCGTTGGGTGTGAAGAAGTGCGGATAGTTGACGATCATGATGCCGCTGATGGTAAAGGCGTCGCAATGCACGCTGCCGTCGCCC
>JBEHYS010000003.1:0-191713 GCA_048498055.1 Bacteroidota bacterium | reverse complement strand
GGCAGGCAACATCCAAATCAATTGTTCGCAAAACCACCTTATTGCGCTCGATGTCTCAACCCTGACCGGGCTGCGCAGCCTGATTTGTGACAACAACCAGATTGCGACGCTCGATTTGTCGAACAACGTAAATCTGCAATGGCTCGGATGCGCGTTCAACCAACTGAGTACGCTCGACGTTTCCAATTCACCGCAAATGGCCGTGCTGGGCTGCGACAACAATAATCTTACGACGCTGTTCATCAAAAACGGGGCGAACGAAAGCGTGACGCTGGCCAACAACCCCAACCTCGCATTCGTTTGTGCTGATACGGCCCAGATCGTTGCCGTCCAATCGGTTGCAGGCCCGACGGTAGCCGTTGATTCTTATTGCAGTTTTACGCCGGGCGGCGATTACAATACGATCACCGGCGTGGTACGCTTCGATGCGAACAACAACGGCTGTGATGCTTCAGACTTAACCCCGCCGTACATCAAGGTAGGCATCAACGGCGGATCGGTTACCGGCGCGACCTTTACCAACATCGATTCGGTGTATGATTTTTATACCGCGGCAGGCAGTTTCGCTGTAATGCCCGATCTGGAAAATCCATCGTTTTTTACGGTTTCGCCAGCTACGGCCAACATCAACTTCCCGGACACGAACAACAATATCGCGACACAGAATTTCTGCATCGCCGCCAACGGCGTACATAAAGATCTGGAAATCGTAATTGCGCCGGTCATTCCGGCAAGGCCCGGATTTGACGCGGTCTACAAAATTGTCTATCGCAACAAAGGAAACCAGACTATGGGCCTGGCTTCGGGCATCAGCATGGGCTACGACCAAACCCGTATGACATACGTATCGGCCGATATACCGATCGCTTCGCAAACTTCGGGGATAATCAATTGGGATTACGCGAACCTGCGCCCGTTTGAATCGAAAAGCATCACCGTGACCTTCCACATCCACAGCCCGACTGATACACCGGCGGTAAACGTCGGTGACGTGCTGCAATTTACGGCAGCAATCAATCCGGTTGCAGGCGACGAGACGTTTGCCGACAATGATTTCGGATTTCCGCAGACCGTTGTGGGCTCGTTTGACCCGAACAGCCTCAAATGCGTGGAAGGCGATGTCGTGCCGCCGTCGCAAATCGGCAATTATCTGCACTACATGGCCAATTTTGAAAACACCGGAACCGATGTGGCCGAAAACATCGTCGTGGTGACCGATGTCAATCAGGCGCAGTACGATATCAATTCGCTCCGGGTGATGAACAGCTCGCATCCGGCGGAAGTCCGCGTGACCGGGAACAAAATGGAATGTATTTTCCACAACATCAATCTGTCCATCGGCGGGCACGGCAATATTTTGCTCAAGATGAAATCGCAGGGCAATCTCGTAGCCGGAAATACGGTGACCAGCAAGGCCGATATCTATTTCGATTACAACCTTCCGGTCGCCACGAATTTTGCCAATACGACGTTCCAGATGTTGGGCGTTGACGATCACAACCTCGACGTTAAGGTATCGGCCTATCCGAACCCGGCGCACGGACCAGTGAATATTACTGCTTCCGCCAATATCAAATCCGTACAGATGTATGATGTGCAGGGCCGGATTTTACAGATCAGCCAGTTCGATTCGCGCGAAGTTTCACTCGACCTTTCAGCCAGGCAAACGGGCGTGTATTTTCTGAAAATATTTTCCGATTCCGGAACCAAAACCGTGAGAATAGTTAAAAATTAGGTTAATAATTTAAGTTTGTAATGTGAGAATCCCGTGGCCCTACCGCGGGATTTTTATTTCGGGACCATTAATAACATTCCGTTTGCAATTTCTGCTTTTCCGGATTTTTTAATTCATCCGAAATTACTTAGTTTTGTTGGATCATATTCACAAATCAATTTCCAACCACATTATGTCAAAAACAGCCATATTAGAACTCGACGGCAAGCGGTATGAGTTTCCGGTGATCGTCGGAAGCGAAAACGAAGTGGCGATCGATATCAACAAACTGCGCGATGTTTCGGGCGCGATTACGATGGATCCGGGCTACAAGAATTCCGGTTCCTGCCAAAGCGACATTACTTTTCTCGACGGCGAGGAAGGCATCCTGCGTTACCGCGGTTACGCCATTGAAGACCTTGCTGCCAAAGCGAATTTCCTTGAAGTATCCTATCTCGTCATTTTTGGCGAATTGCCAACCAAAGAGCAATTGAAAAAGTTTGAAACAGGCATCCATAAATATACGCTTGTCAATGAGGAAATGAAAAGCATCATCGACGGTTTCCCGAAAACCGCTCACCCGATGGGCGTTCTGGCCTCGCTGACCAGCGCTTTGACCGCGTTCAACCCGAAAGTCGTCAATGTCGAGAATGAAAAGGAAATGTACGAGGCCATCTGCAAAACCATGGGTAAATTTTTGGTGATTGCAACCTGGACGTATCGGAAAATGATGGGTTATCCGTTAAATTATTACGACAATACCAAAGGCTATGTCGAAAATTTCATGCATTTGGCGTTTGCCTTGCCAACCGGGCCTTACACCGCAAATCCGACGGTTATCAATGCCCTCGACAAGCTGTTTATCCTTCATGCCGATCACGAGCAGAACTGTTCGACCTCTACCGTAAGAATGGTAGGTTCGTCGCATGCGGGACTGTTTGCGTCGATTTCCGCCGGAGTATCGGCGCTTTGGGGACCGCTGCATGGCGGTGCGAACCAGGCGGTTCTGGAAATGCTTGAGGAAATCCAGAAAAATGGCGGCGATGCCGATAAATACCTGGCCAAAGCCAAAGACAAGGACGATCCGTTCCGGCTGATGGGCTTCGGACACCGGGTCTATAAAAATTTCGACCCGCGCGCGAAAATCATCAAAAAGGCGGCCGATGAGGTTTTGTCGACCCTAGGCGTTGACGACCCGGTTTTGGCCATTGCCAAGAAACTTGAGGAATCTGCATTGGTTGACGAGTATTTCGTATCCAGAAAACTATATCCGAACGTCGATTTCTATTCCGGAATCATCTACCGCGCGCTGGGCATCCCAACCGAAATGTTTACGGTAATGTTCGCCATCGGCAGGCTTCCGGGCTGGATTGCACAGTGGAAGGAAATGCGCGTCAACAAGGAGCCGATCGGACGTCCGAGACAGATCTATACCGGGCATCCGCTGCGTCCGTTCATTGAAATGGACAAACGATAAGATTTTTGTTATTATTATTAAAGCTCTCTTTTTCGGGGAGCTTTTTTTATATTTGCCCGGAAGCGTCGGGCGCAAAACTTTTGCTGCCGTAATATACAGCTTATCCAAATCACCTTTTATGGCGAGAAATATAGTTTTTTTAATCAATAAATCGGAAATAACCGCTGGTACGCGAGGCGCGTCTTTGGGCCCGGAAGCCATCATAACCGCGGCAAGAAATACCAACAGCCGACTGTTTGCCGAACACAAGGTAAAAGTACTGCCGGATTCGAACCATCTTTTGGACCAGTACACGGCGTTTGCCTATGCCAAACAAATCGACGGGCTGCTTGAGGTTTACAACGGTTTGGACCAATCGGTATCCGAAATTTTAAAGGATGGCACTTTCCCGATCATACTTGCCGGCGATCACGGTTCGGCCGGCGGCACGATTGCCGGAATAAAAACCGCTTTTCCGTCCAAAAGATTGGGCGTGGTCTGGATCGATGCGCATGCCGATATCCATACGCCCTATACGACGCCGTCGGGAAACATCCACGGGATGCCGCTCGCGACTGCGCTGGCCATCGACAACCTCGAATGTAAATCGAACGATGTCGATGCGCAAACCGTTTCCTTGTGGGAAAAATTGAAAACCGTTGGTGGAATTACGCCCAAGATCAAGCCCGAAGATATTGTTTATGTTGCGGTCCGGTCTGCCGAAGAGCAGGAAATCTGCATCATGGAGCAACTCAGGATTACAAACATCACGGTTTCGGAAGTCCGCAGTAAAGGCGTAAGCGCGACTGTTGATGCGATCAATGGAAAATTAAAGGATTGCGACCTCGTTTACGTTTCCTTCGATGTCGATTCGATGGATCCGAAACTTACTTCGCATGGCACCGGAACACCTGTGGATGATGGACTTACGCCGGGCGAAGCCAAAGATTTGCTCACGGCATTTGCGGCAAACCCGAAAACGGTTTGTCTCGAAGTAGTTGAGGTGAATCCGTGTCTCGACGATAAAATAAACACGATGGCCGAAACGGCCCTGGGCCTTATCGAAGCATTTGCCGAAACGATCAAAACGCTATGAAACAAACCACCGACACCCTATTGATGATCCGTCCGGTCGCGTTCCGTATGAACGAGCAGACCGCGGAAAACAACCCTTACCAGAGAACGCTCAAGGATTTATTGCCAGCCGCGGTCAACGCCCGTGCGCAGCAGGAATTCGACATTTTCGTGAACCGGCTTCGCGAAATTGGCGTTACGGTCATCGTGGCCGACGATATCGCCGAGCGGGATACTCCCGACAGCATTTTTCCGAACAATTGGGTCTCGTTCCATGAGAACGGCGATGTCGCTTTTTATCCGATGTTCGCGGAAAACCGTCGCAGGGAACGACGCGAGGACGTGCTCGATGCGCTTGAGGAAAGCGGTTTCCGGATCGATAATATCGTCGATTACTCATCGGCCGAAGAAGACGGTTATTTTCTGGAAGGAACCGGCAGCATGGTGCTTGATCGTGTCAACGGAAAAGCTTACTGTGCGCTTTCGCCGCGTTCGGATGAGGAGCTTTTCATCGAATTCTGCGAAGATTTTGAAATGACGCCCGTGATTTTCGACGCACTCAAAACCGTCGACGGCAAACGGGAACAGGTTTATCATACGAATATCGTGCTGTGTATCGGTGAAAAATTTGCTGTCATTTGCGCCGATTGCATCGACGACAAGAAAGAGCGCAAGCACGTCCTGGACAGCCTCAAGGAAGACAAGAAAGACATCGTCCTGATTACTGAAGACCAGCGCGACAGTTTTGCCGGGAACATGCTTGAAGTGCGCGGCTCCGGCGGCAAACCCTATATCGTAATGAGCGCCGCGGCACACAACAGCCTGACCGAAAAGCAGATCATGCAGCTGGGCAGGCACGGCGATATCATTTCGTCCGAGCTCCAAACCATCGAAGCCTGCGGCGGCGGAAGCGCACGGTGTATGATGGCGGAGGTTTTTTTGCCGAGGGGTTGATTATTCGAGAGCTATGGATATAAAATGCAAGAAGACGCAAAATGATGTTATGTCTGAATTTTACAGACTAAAAATTCTATTTGAACAGAATTTTATTCAACAGCCGCAAAATTTTTCACACCCTTTTTATATATCAGTGTTATTTGAAACAATTATCCTTTTTGACGATTTACTTCAAAAAATTAAAAAAATTAGTAGAATTGATTTTTCTGATGAAATTCCGAAAGACGAAGATTTGTATGGAGATGGTTTTAATGATATTACAGACTTGATACGATATTATAGAAATTCATTTTGCCATATAGATAATAACAAGCGAAAATTTCAGGAAAACGTTTTTTCCATTATAATGAGTATTGGAATTGATTCGGCAATAAAAGTTGACGGGAAAATAATAGGTTCAAAATTTCACGATGATGCGTGCATAATTTTGGGTTCGAAACAATTATACTTAAAGCGCCATATTGAACGTACTTTTAAAGAATTGATTCTAACGTATAAAATGTTTCCCGAATTTCGGTTGGAAATGTTATTTTAATGGTACAACATGCTAATAGCAATTGATAACCTGAACGTTTTTTTACTTGTTGCTAACGCATTTGTGTTAATCGAGGTTTGCGTCTCGCTCAACCGCTAGTCCGATAAGAAATTTAAAGTCCTTCAATTTGACACGTTTAAATTACTTCTTCACAAAACTCTCAATGATCTTATCGGTTTCACTTTTCGGCGTATCGGCTTCCAGACTGAATAATTTGTCGAACAGCTGCTGGTTATCGACTTTGGCCTCGAGGTTCAGGTCCTGGTCGCGGTCGTAGATCGTCTGCCATTTGTCGCGGACGTTTTTCCAGAGCGTTTTATTCTTCGCCCAGAAATCGCGGGCTTTCTGGCAACGCGAATCGGGCACTTTCGTATACACGTCATAACCTTTCTCATCCGCCAGGATTTTGTCTTTGCCTGTGTCGTCGCGAACGACTTTCACGTTGTCCTGATTGTGTATCCAGCCGGTTTTGGTAATTTCCTGCGTGTTGGTGCGCTTCAGGACGTTGTAATCGCTGCGGATCGAGTATTCCCTGCGCGGCAGCGGCGCATCGGTCGTACTGGTCCAGAAATCGCGGCCGTCAACATGCAGCCAGGTCGCAGTTCCCGCATAGCGCGGGCTGTCGTCAACGTTATAAACTTTCTGCGTCCATTTTCCTTTCACGTCATTTTTCGCGAGGCTGCGGAACTTCCAGGATTTGTCCTTGTCGAAATCGTACCGCTTCGTGCTTTCGTATTCCCAATCCTGTCGCCAGTGCTTGATGACCAGGGTATCGACGATCAGCAAATGCTGCAATACGATTTTGTTTGGCGTGTCTTCGACCAGTTCGGCCCATTCGAGGCCGTAAAGCGTCTCGGTTTTCGAAGGCTTGTAATTCGGATCGCGCGTGATCCGGAACGTCTCGGCAAAATTGTATTCGACCTCATAACAGCCGCACATCGACTTGATCGATTTGATGTCCTGTTGCTTTTTGTCCTGGGCGAAAACACCGACGGTCAAAAGTGAAAAAAATGCTGCTGCAATTTCTTTTTTCATGTTTGTGATTGGGTATTAGTTAGTTAAAAAATTCTTCGGCAAAAATACAATTTTTATTTAGAACAATTAAAAATAACATTTATTTTTGCGTCAGAAAATTATTAAGAACCAATCTAAATAATGAAAATAAACTACTTCGTCCCAATCTGTATTTTTTGTATAGTTTCAGCAATGGCGCAGGAACAGATGAAAGATTCCATCCAATCCGAAGCCCTTGGGGAACTCGTTCTTACCGGCCAATTCGAGCCGCAATCCATCAAAAAATCCGTTTTCGACGTGACCCGGATTACCCGCGCGGATATCGAAAGACAAGCCGCAAACAATTTGTCGGACCTGCTGAATCAATATCTCAACATTACCATTGCACCCGAGTCGGGAACCGGACGTTCGACGGTATCGATGTTCGGGCTCGACGGACGTTATTTCAAGATTCTCGTCGACAACATTCCCTTGGTGACTGACAACGCTTTCGGCAGCAACGCCGACCTGACGCAGATCAATCTCGACGACGTCCAGCAGATCGAAATCATCGAAGGTTCGATGGGCGTAACCCACGGCGGAAATTCGGTAACCGGGATTCTGAACATCATTACGAAGAAATCGGCGAAACACGTATGGGAAATTTCCGCGACGGTGCAGGAGGAAACCGTCGGCACCGAATATGCCGCGTTTAACAAAGGCCGGCACATACAGAATGTAAAAATCTCGCATACGTTTTCCGATCACTGGTTTGCGTCTTTCAACCTCAGCCGCAACGATTTCGACGGTTTTCTCGACGACCGGAAAGGGAAGGATTATGACAATACCGACCTGAAGCGCGGTTACGAGTGGCTGCCGAAACAGCAGTATCTCGGAAGCGGAATGTTGAGTTACCGCGACGGAAATTTCCGCGCGTTCTACAAATTCGATTACCTCGACGAGAACATAGACTATTACAACCAGGCGGTTTTGGTCACGCCCAATCCGCCGTTCGGGGAAATCCGCTATGCGATGGACAAGCGCTACGGAACCAACCGGATCTACAATCACCTGAACGTTACCGGGAAAATAGCGCAACTCGATTACAACGTTTCGGCTTCCTACCAGAAACAGACGCGCGACACCGAAGATTTCGACTACGATCTGCAGACGCACCAGGAGTCGAACCGCACGACGACCCGGAACCAATCGGCCGAAGTCTGGTATTCCACCGGCACGCTCAGCAACTTCTTCAAAGACAAAAAAGCCGATCTGCAACTCGGCTACGAGCTTACGTCGAACCTCGGGATGGCGCTCGTCGACGGTGAAAACCAGACGCTCGTACTGGTCCGGGAACGCCTGTCGAACTACGATTTTTTCCTTTCTGCCGAAATCAGGGCGACCGAAAAATTCTCGCTCCGGCCCGGAATCCGGTATTCGTTCCAGGACGAATTCGACAACCAGTATGCGACATCGCTCGGGCTGCGATACCTGTTCAATAACGGAATAGAATTGCGCGGCTCGCTCGGGAAATCCTTCCGGACGCCCGATTTTGACGAAATGTTCTCGAACATCCGGTTTTCGGGCCATATTTTCCTCGGCAATGAAAACCTGGTTCCGGAAAACAGCACGTCGTACGACATCAGCATCAAGAAAAACACGACGCTCGCTTCGGGATTGAAGCTATACGGCGATTGGTCTGCGGGTTGGCTTGACATCGGCGATAAGATCGACATGGCTTTCGTGGGTTTTGATGCGAATGCCGATCCGGTTTACCAATTCATCAACATCAGCTCCTATCAAATGCTGAACATCGCAACGACGCACCAGTTCGAATACAAAAAGTGGTCGCTCACGGCCGGCGCTTCCTGGGTCGGGATTTCACAGAAAATCGACAACGGCGAAACGGTTTCCGACGACAGGTTCCTGTTCTCGCTGCAGCTCAACGGCAACGTTTCCTATAACTGGGAAAAATACGCCACGGTTTTTTCGGTCTATTACAAATTCAACGGCAGACAGCGACAGTTCGCAAAAACCGTCGAGAACGGGGAAAGCGCATTCCGGCTTTCGGAAATCGGATCTTACGGTTTTCTCGATGCCTCGGTCAAAAAATCATTTTACAAAAATCGTTTCGAATTCACCGCCGGAGCGCGCAATATCATGGACGTGACGCGCATCAACCAGGGAATCGCCTCGGGCGCGCACGCCACTTCAAGCGACATTCTGCTCGGCTACGGCCGTTCGTATTTCGTCAAACTCACGTATAACCTTAATCTTTAATCCATACAATCATGAAGAAAAATGCACTTTTAATTTTAGCTTTTCTGGCCGTCGCGCTTACCGGCTGCAACGACAATGACAGTAGCGAAAACTCGCAAGCCGCGGCCGCATTCGCCAACCCGACGGCAAACGTCACAGACAGCGATACGCCGGTGAACGTCGTGTTTTCGGCGCCGGCGGCTTCATCCGGAACCGTTATTCTCAACGTCGTCGCGACCAACCTCGTTTACGGAACTGATTTTACGACCAATCCTGCTGTCATCAACAATACGATTGCCGTGCCTTTTGCGTCCGGATCTACTTCGGCGAGCTTTACATTCACGAAACTCATCGATGCGATCGAAGGCGAAGTGAAAAACGTGAAATTCACGATCGCGTCGGTTTCATCCGATATCGACATTCCGACGGCGACCAATTCGCTCCAGCTCAATTTCAACGAAACGGCGATGACCACAAACAGCATTACGACCGAAAACGGCGGAAACACGGTGCCGAACCAGGTTTTCATCGACCTGAGCTCGGGCGCGACGACCGAAATCGTGCGGACGAGCTGGGATTTGGGCTTTTACGGCGGCAGCGATTTCCGCGTATCGATCAACGGCGCGATCAACAAATTTGCGGTAAAGCAGCTTGCGACTTCCAATATCGACGAGATCCAGGCCGAAGACCCGAACGTTACGACCGGTAATTTCGAAGCGTCGAATTTGGCTTACATTGACGCGCCTTACGGGAATATTTCCGGAACTGCGATCGCCGAAATTTCGGCAAACGACGCCGATAATAGAGTTTATCTCGTGAATCTGGGACAGGATATTTCGACAATTCCCGGAACCGGAACGGGCGTTGCGCTGACCGGCGAGAACCGCGGCTGGAAAAAGATCCGGATTTTAAGAAGCGGCAACGATTACAGACTGCAGTATGCCAACATCGATGCGACGACGCATAGCGAGGTTATCATCCCGAAAAATGCGACGTTCAACTATACGTTTTTCAGCCTTGTTTCGGGAAGTACGGTTTCGGTCGAGCCGCAAAAAGACAAATGGGACATCAACATGACGGCATTTACCGGCGAGACTTTTTTCAGCCCCGGAGAATCAGCCGGCGCGTATTATTTCCCGGATTATGCGATCACGAACACAAAAAACGGTACGCGCGCGTATCAGGTTTTGACTTCCGAAATTTCGTATGAGGATTTTTCGCTGGTCAACGTCGATGCTTCTAAATTCCAGACCGAAAACGCGGCCGACCAGCGCGCAATCGGCGGGAATTGGCGTGCGACCGTTCCGTTGCAGCTCAAAACCGACCGTTTTTACATCGTGAAAGATGCGGCCGGAAACATTTACAAACTGAAGTTTACCGCGATGCTCGACGCCAACGGCCAGCGCGGACAGGATTCCTTTGAATATCGATTGTTGCAATAACCGGATTGCATCGTCAAACACGCGACAAAACAGGTTAGATTTAGTTGATTGAATGTTTTGTTGAAGAAAGGCTTCTCTTCGGGGAAGCTTTTTTTATTTCATAAGGTTCATCCGGATGATGTTGACCACCGCGCTCACGATGTACTGGATCCCGATTGCGATGACGATAAAACCGACAATCCGTGAAATGGCCACAATACCCGCCGCACCAAGCATTTTTGCAAGATAATGCGCGCTTCTCAAAATGATGAAAATGACCAGCGCCACGGCAAGGATTGCAGTTACGGCAATGATGATTTCCTCATACTTGTGGTGTTCCTGGTAAAATGCGATCAGCAGCGAAATCGATCCCGGACCGGCGAGCATCGGCATGGCGAGCGGCGTCAGGGCAATATCGTTGCGGCTTTGCAGGTCGCTTTCGACGTTTTTGTCGATCCCGCGCTGTTTCTTGAATTTCCCGGTCAGCAGCGAAAATCCGGACCCGACAATAATCATCCCGCCGGCAATCCGGAGCGCGTCGATGCTGATTCCGAAAAACGTCAGCACATACTGTCCGATAAAATACGAAATCATCAAAATGATACACACGTTGATCGCCGTCCAAAGCGAAATCCGCGAGCGTTCCTTTTTCGGGTCTTCGTGGGTCAGCCCGACGAAAATCGGGACGGTTCCGATCGGGTTGAGTACCGAAAACAGTGCGGCGAAAAGATAAATGAAAAGTTCCATGGTTTTTGTGCAAAATTAGGTTTTACGGGGCTTTGGCAAAGTCATCTTAACGTCAATTCATCGTAAACTTTAGATTTAATTTAAGACAGCTTTCCCCATAAAGATAGTAATTTTATTACAACCGGATAACATCCGGTTTCGACTACCTTTGCAAACTGAAAATAATTGCCATGAAAAATAAGAAAACCCTTGTGCTCGGCGCTTCGACCAATCCTTCACGCTATTCGTTCCTGGCCATCAACCGGCTCACGGCCGCCGGACATGCGGTTGTGGCGATCGGGCTGAAACCCGGCGAAGTTTCGGGCGTGAAAATCCAGACCAAGCAAATCCCGCTGACCAATATCGATACGGTCACGCTCTATCTCAATCCGGCCCGGCAACGCGAATACTACAATTACATTTTGGAGGTTGCGCCGAAACGCGTGATTTTCAATCCCGGTACTGAAAATCCGGAATTTTACCAGCTGCTCCGCGCCAACGGAATCGAAGTCGAAGTCGCGTGTACTTTAGTGCTGCTATCGATCGGACAGTATTAAAACCGCGTCGCTTTCGTCGTCGGCTTGCTGATCGCGAGCAGTCCGAGAAATGTCAGTCCGGCGTTGAGGATAATCAGCTCCTCGGCGAATTCGTAATTCCCGAACAATTCCTTCGAATACAAACTGATGACAAACGTGATTGCCGGCGCGATGAAGCAGATGTACGGCACCAACTTGTCCTCGACGGTCTTGTTTTTCACCAGCAACCCGAACGAATACAACCCGAGCAGCGGCCCGTAAGTGTAAGCTGCAATCTTGAAAATCAGGCTCACGACCGAATCGCTGTTCAAAAGGTAAATCACGATGATCACGGCAAACATCAGCATCGAAAACCCGATGTGGACGTTGTGGCGCGTTTTGATCATTCCTTTATTATTGGAATCCTGTCTTTTGTCCATTCCGAGGAAATCGACGCAAAAGGAAGTCGTCAGCGCGGTCAGCGCCGAATCGGTCGTGGCAAACGTTGCGGCGGTCAGCCCGAGCAAGAATACGATTGAAGGCACGATTGACAGGTATTTGAACGCGATTTCGGGAAACAGCAGATCGGTCCGGGGTTTTCCGTCGAGCACCGGTATGTCGATTCCGTTTTTTGCCGCGTACATATACAAAAGCGCGCCAACGCTCAGGAAAAACAGGTTGATCACAAGGAAAATCCCGGTAAAGGTGAACATGTTTTTTTGCGCCTCGCCGATGTTCTTGCAGCTGAGGTTTTTCTGCATCAGGTCCTGATCGAGCCCGACCATCGCGATCGTGACGAAAATCCCGCCGAGGATTTGCTTGATATAAAAATTGCTCTTGAGCCAATCCTCGTAAAAGAAAATCTTCGAATAGTTGCTTTTCTTGACTGCCTCGAAAGCTTCCGGAAGGCTGTAGCCGAGACTGTGGCAAATGAAAAAGATTGTAAAGATGACCGACGAAACCAAGAACAAAGTCTGCAAAGTATCGGTGATGATGATCGTCTTCAATCCGCCGCGGTAAGTATAGGCGAAAATCAGCCCGAGCGAAATCAAAACGGTAAGCCAGAACGGAACGCCGAATGCATCAAAAACATAGCGCTGCAAAACGATCACGACCAAATAAAGCCGCGCCGCCGAACCGATCGTACGGCTGATCAGGAAAATAGAGGCCGCCGTCTTATATGAAACCGAGCCGAGCCGGTGTTCGATATAGCCGTAAATCGACGTGAGGTTCATGCGGTAATACAGCGGAAGCAACACTTTCGCGATCAGCAAAAAACCGATGGCGTTGCCCAAAACGAACTGGAAATACTTGAACTGGATATCGGGCGAACCAACTTGTCCCGGAACCGAAATGAACGTCACGCCCGAAAGCGCCGTTCCAATCATCCCGAAAGCGACCAAATACCATTTCGAATTTTTATTGGCCTTGAAGAACGCGTCGTTGCTGCTGTCTTTTCTGCTGACCAGGTTCGAAATGAGGATCAAAATCCCGAAATAGACGATGATGATTGAAAGGATTGCGATTGGCGTCATTGAGTTGTTTTTTACAAAAGAAAGGATTTTGGAGCTTTTTCCCGCTTTCCGCTGCAATCTTTTTGCAACCTTTCAGGATTGCAAAAAGGATTTCCGCTGCTCCCGACGCTTCGGGACGGGGCTATCTTCTACTTTGCTTCGCCGCAAAATAGCAAAAGGCGTGGGCGACAATAAAATTCTGCTAAAAATCAAATTCACAAGCTAAAACAAATAAACTCGCTGCGCTCAGACAGAATTTGTTTTTACGCTTGCTCATTTGATTTTCTTAACGCGAATTTTATAACGTCGCAGCCAAAGCGGAAGTTCTTAATTTATTTTTCGCTCGCTCCGCAGTGCGAAAAATCAAGCCGGAAGTTCTTTTACGCTTTACACTTCACAGGAAAATTTAGCATCCGGCATCACGCAGCAGCTCGAAGCGGCCTTTTTTCATTTTTGTAGATTTTCCGGCCGAAGCTGCAATAGTTAGAAATATGAAGTGAAACAAAATAGCTATCCGGAGGAGTGAGGAAGCATGATAAACGGCTCGTCCCACGCTTCGGGAGCGTATCTCGCAGCGAGGTTGAGAAAATCACGAAAATGAAAATCAGCCTCACGCATTTTTGCTTCTTTTAGCTCATCGGTTAATTCTTTTTTAAAGTATTCGCTGAATCTCGCAAGCTCGATTTGTTGCGAGACAAAAGAAGATCAACTAGCCCGTCCCGAAGCGTCGGGAGCAGCGGAAATCCTTTTGCGCAATGCAATGGAGCAAAAGATTGCAGCGGATAGCCGGAAATAGCTCCTAAAAAATTACATTTGCCACATGGAGTTTTCATCAAAACTATTGGAACGCGCCGTCAACGAAATGTCGCGGCTGCCTGGTATCGGGAAACGCACGGCGTTGCGCCTGGTGCTGCACCTTTTGAAGCAGCCCAAAGACCAAACGCTGTTCCTTTCGGAAGCGCTTACGGCGATGCGCGAAGAGATCCGGTTTTGCGAAAGCTGTTTTAATATTTCGGATACGACGGTTTGTGAAATCTGCTCGAACCGCTCCAGGAATCACGGAATTATTTGCGTTGTCGAGGATGTGCGCGACGTGATGGCGATCGAAAACACCGGCCAGTTTCGCGGGATTTATCATGTGCTTTCGGGCAAGATTTCGCCGATAGACGGAATCGGGCCGGGACAGCTCAACATTGCGCCGCTGGTCGAAAAGGTCAGGCAGGGAAAAGTTACGGAGCTGATTTTTGCGCTGAGCCCGACGATGGAAGGCGATACGACGAATTTTTACATTTATAAGCAAATCAGGGAATATGATATCGTGACCTCGGCCATCGCGCGCGGCATTGCCGTGGGCGACGAGCTGGAATATGCCGACGAGGTCACGCTCGGGCGCAGCATCCTGCAACGGGTTCCGTTCGAGAGCTCGCTGCGGAACAATTAGTGTTAAATCCCAGTTCTTTTTTGTATTTATAAATGAAAAACTATCTTTGTTTGCTAATATTTTTAAGATGAAGAGTTTCACTCCCTATATTTTTTTCCTCGCCGCCTTATTTTTCACTTCCTGCGTTCCCGTAAAAAACCTGACTTATCTCCAAAAAAAAGACGCCGATGCCGCATTGCAGGCGGTCAATCCGGTTTCAAGCAAGCCTTACAGGCTGCAGGCCAACGACATCATCAGCATCAACATCAAGGCGCTCGACCAGAAACTCGTGGATATTTTCAGCAATGCCAATTCGAGCCAGCAATCTACACCCGGAGCCGATGCACTTTATTTTTCAGGATATACGGTCGATGATCACGGCAACATCCGGATTCCGGTTCTCGGCGAACTGAACGTGCTCGGTTTTACCATTGAGGAAGTCCGCATAAAAATCGAGGAAAAATTGCTCGAGGAATATTTTACCAAGGAAGCGAACATTTTCGTAACCGTTAAGCTCGCGGGATTTCGTTACACGATCAATGGCGAAGTAGGCCAGCCCGGCTCGAAAATACTCATGCAGGAAAAGGTTAACATCCTCGAGGCCGTAGCCAATGCGGGCGACATCCTGATGACCGGCGACCGCAAAAGCGTGGCCGTGATCCGGCAGTTTCCCCAAGGCACCGAAATCCATACGATCGACCTCACCGACATCAATGCGATGCAGTCGCCCTATTATTACCTGCAGCCCAACGACTATATTTATGTCAAGCCGCTTCCGCAAAAATCCTGGGGAACCGGAACCACAGGGCTTCAGTCGCTTACCACGATCATTTCCATCCTGACGCTGATCACGACGACCGTCCTTATTATAACCAGATAAAAATTACAGCATGCTTGATTCGAAAGATTTTTCTTTTCTCGAAAATGCCACCAACAGTTTTGATTTCAAGGGTTTTCTGATCAAGACTGCCAGTTATTGGAAATGGTTTTTGGCCAGCCTTATCGTTTCCTTTACGATTGCGCACCAGGTCAACATCCGCAAGGAGAAGATTTATGCGATGGAAACAACGATCGCCGTCAAGGAAGAGAACAACCCGTTTTTTACCAGCAACACCAGCCTGGTGTTCAACTGGGGCGGAACGTCAGACGAAGTCCAGAACATTTCCTCCACGATCAAATCGCGCTCGCACAATGAAAAGGTCGTCGATACTCTGGCATACTACATCGATTACCTGCGCCAAGGCAAATATTACATGCAGGACGTTTACGGCGAGGTTCCGTTTTATGTCGTGATCGACAAAAGATACGGGCAGCTATTCGACAATCTCATCGAAATCAAGTTCGTAAGCGCCAACGAATATCAGCTGAAAGTCAAGCTCGATGCCGAAAGTGTGCCGCTTGTGCATTACGACGGGACGCCGATTGATTTCATCAACGTGCAGCCGCGCGAAATCGTACTGCGCTATAAGATCGGGCAACAGGTAAAACTGCCATTTCTGAACCTGCGGCTCGAACTCAAGGACAAGCCGGGGCTTTACATCAATTCCGATTATTTTGTCCGGTTCCGGAATTTCGACGATGTGGTCCAGGCCTATCAGGGCATCAATACCGATATCGACGAAAAGGCCGGCTCGATCATCAAGCTTTCGCTCGCGGGAACCAATAAGGCGCGGATGGTCGACTATCTGAACCAAACCGTCAAGACGCTCATCAAAACGCAGCTCGACCGTAAAAACCAATTCGCGACCAATACGATCCGTTTCATCGACAGTACGCTCAACGCAATGAGCGGCCAGCTCAAAGATTCGGAAAAAGAGATGCGCGATTTCACCAAAGGCAAGAACATTTACGAAGTCGAGGGCGACGGCTCCGATTTTACCGACCAGCTCAGGGAATTCGACCTGCAGCTCGACGGGCTCAACCGCAAGGTCGCTTACCTGAACTCGCTCAAGTCCTACTTGCAGCACAGCGTCGATTTCTCGAAACTCCCGGCGCCGTCGGTAGCGGGAATTGACGATCCGAACATTACGGTAAACGTGGCCAAGATCATCAACCTTTCGACCCAAAGGGCGGAACTGGCCTACAGCGTGAAAAGCCAGAAGATATTTGATGATTTCGACAGCAGGATCGATGCGGTCAAAAATGTGCTCCTGGTGAATATCGCGACCGCGCGCAATTCCATCAATTACGACCTCAATATGGTCCAGGCAAAAATCAGCCAGCTCGAAGGCAGCATTAGCAAACTGCCGGCAGACAAGCAGGAATATGTGAAGATCAAGCGCAAATACGACCTGAACGAGGAAATCATCAATTCGTTCCTGACCAAGCGCAACGAGGCGAAAATCGTCAAGGCGGCCAACCTTTCGGACATCCATTTCATCGATCCGGCCAAAGATATCGGCGGCGGGCTGATCGGGCCAAATACCAGCGTCAATTATGTCATGGCGTTTTTCCTCGGGATGCTGATTCCGCTGTTTTTCGTGTTCGGGATTTTCTTTATCGAGAACGCGATCCTCAACGTCGACGACATCACCAAACTGACCAAGATACCGATCATCGGCGTGGTCGGAATCAAGCATACTTCCTCGAATCTTTCGGTTTTCGAGAAGCCGAAGTCGGCGCTGGCCGAATCGTTCCGCGCGATCCGTTCGTCGTTGCAGTTCCTTTACAAAAAGCAGGAAATTCCGGGAGCCAAAACCCTGATGGTTACTTCGTCGATCAGCGGCGAAGGCAAGACGTTCTGTTCGATCAACATCGCTACGGTGTTTGCGCTCAGCGAAAAGAAAAGCGTGATTGTCGGGCTCGATTTGCGAAAGCCGAAAATCTTCGACGATTTCAACATCAAGAACGATATCGGAGTGGTCAATTACCTGATCGGGCAAAAAACGCTCGACGAAGTTGTCCAGACCACGCACATTCCGTATCTCGACGTAATCACTTCGGGACCGATCCCGCCGAACCCTTCCGAGTTGCTCATCGGTGAAACCATGGATGAGTTCATTGCCGAACTCAGGAAAAAATACGATTACATAATCCTCGATACACCGCCGGTCGGGCTGGTTTCGGACGCGATCGAACTCGCGCAGTTTGCCGATGTGACCTTGTACATCATGCGTCAGAATTATACCAAGAAAGACATGATCACGCTGATGAACAACCGCCAGAAACGCGGCGAGCTCAACAACATGAGCATCATTTTCAACGGCTATGAGAACAAGGCGAAATACGGCTCGGGTTATGGTTACGGTTATGGTTACGGCTATGGTTACGGCTATGGCTACGGCAACTACGGTCAAGGTTATCATGAAGAGGAAGAGCCGAAAAATTTCATTGCGAAACTCTACCGAAAATTTATAAGAAACCGTAAGTAACAATTGATGCCAACAACAAGACAAAACATCCTGATTACCGGAGGCGCTGGATTTATCGGTTCCAATCTTTGCGAACACTTCCTTTCGCTTGGGCATCGCGTGACTTGTCTCGATAATTTTGCGACCGGGCATCGGCACAATCTTTCGGCGTTTGCGAATCATCCCGATTTTACGCTGATTGAAGGCGATATCCGCAACATGGACGACTGCCGGAAAGGGGTTGCCAATACCGATTACGTCTTGCACCAGGCGGCTTTGGGTTCGGTGCCGCGCTCGATTAACGATCCGGTTACGAGCAACGAGGTCAACATTTCGGGTTTTTTGAACATGCTGGTTGCCGCGCGCGACGCCGGTGTGAAACGCTTCGTTTATGCGGCGAGCTCGTCTACTTATGGCGATTCGGAGTCGCTGCCTAAAATCGAAGATGTCATCGGGAAACCGTTGTCGCCTTATGCGATCACGAAATACGTCAATGAACTGTATGCGGAAATTTTTAGCCGGACTTACGGATTGGAAACAATCGGGCTGAGGTATTTCAACGTTTTCGGCCGGAAACAGGACCCGAACGGCGCTTATGCCGCTGTGATCCCGAAATTCGTCATGCAGCTTATGAAACACGAAAGCCCGGTCATCAACGGCGACGGCAATTATTCGCGCGATTTTACCTATATCGACAACGTAATCCAAATGAACGAAAAGGCGATCGCGACCGAAAATCCCCAGGCGGTCGATACCGTTTACAATACCGCGTTCGGCGACCGGACTACGCTTAACGACATGGTGCGGTATTTAAAAGAATACCTTTCGGAATACGATCCTGAAATTGCCGGTGTGGCCGTAATCCACGGGCCGAATCGTCCGGGCGACATTCCGCATTCGCTTGCCAGTGTTGATAAGGCGAAAAGATTATTGGGCTACGATCCGGCGTTTTCATTTCAGGAAGGATTGAAGCAGGCGGTAAAATGGTATTGGGAAAACCTGAAATAGCCAAAAAAACACCAAAGGAAAGAACTATATTTGCAACCCGAGAGCGAAAAACACAATTAAATCAACCCTTGGGCAAAATAAAATTTATTAAATGAAGATTACAAGAATTTGCTGCATCGGTGCAGGATATGTAGGCGGGCCAACCATGGCCGTCATCGCGCAGAAATGTCCGGATATTCAGGTGACTGTTGTCGATCTTAACGAAAAACGAATCGCGGCCTGGAACGATCCCGATGTAAAGAACATCCCGATATACGAGCCCGGGCTGGCTGAAATAGTCGCTGAATCACGAGGGCGCAACCTGTTCTTTTCGACCGATGTCGACAAAGCCATCGACCAGGCACAGCTTATTTTCATTTCCGTCAATACGCCGACCAAAACCTACGGCTCCGGAAAAGGCATGGCCGCCGATTTGAAATACATCGAGCTTTGTGCCCGCCAGATCGCGCGTATCGCCAAAGACGACAAGATCGTCGTCGAAAAATCGACGCTTCCGGTACGGACTGCCGAGGCAATCAAAAGTATTCTGGACCATACCGGAAACGGCGTCCAGTTCCAGATACTTTCCAATCCCGAATTCCTCGCCGAAGGCACTGCAATACAGGATTTGCTCAACCCCGACCGCGTACTGATCGGAGGCGATACCACACCCGAAGGGCAAAACTCCATCGAAGCGCTCGCCGATGTTTATGCAAATTGGGTAAGCCGCGACCGGATTCTCTCGACCAACGTCTGGTCTTCCGAATTGTCGAAACTGACAGCCAACGCCTTTTTGGCGCAGCGCGTTTCGTCAATCAATGCCTTGTCGGAACTCTGTGAGAAAACCGGTGCCGACGTAGGCGAAGTGGCCAAGGCCATCGGAATGGACAGCCGGATCGGACCGAAATTCCTGAAAGCATCCGTCGGTTTCGGCGGTTCGTGCTTCCAGAAAGACATCCTGAATTTGGTTTACATCTCGAAATCGTTCGGGCTCACGCAGGTCGCAGATTACTGGGAGCAGGTCATCATCATGAACGATCACCAGAAAAGGCGGTTTTCAAAAAATATCGTACAGACGCTTTACAATACCGTGGCCGACAAGAAAATCGCGTTCCTCGGCTGGGCATTTAAAAAAGATACCAATGACACCCGGGAATCGGCGGCGATTTACGTGGCCGACGATCTGATGAACGAGCAGGCGAAGATTGCCGTTTACGATCCGAAAGTTTCAGAAGACCAAATTCTGTCAGATCTGGATTATCTCGAAACCCGGTCGCATGAGAAAAACGCGGGACTGATCGCATCGTTTGACGATCCGTATGAAGCCTGCAAAAATGCGCATGCGATTGCCATTTTGACCGAATGGGACGAATTCACGGGCTACGACTGGCGGAAAATATACGACAACATGCAGAAACCGGCCTTCCTTTTCGACGGCAGAAACCTGCTTGACGGCAAAAAACTGGAGCAGATCGGATTTATTTACCAATCCATCGGATCGGGAAAAGGTTGTTAACTTAATCAGGAAATCATGAGCACCAAGATTGCAATTATTGGGTTGGGATATGTAGGACTGCCGCTGGCAAGGCTTTTCGCGACGAAATTTCCGGTCGTCGGGTTTGACATCAACCGCGTGCGGATCGATGAGCTCAACGGCGGAAAGGACTCGACGCTCGAAGTCGCCGACGACATTCTCAAAGCCGTATTGGTCGGCAGTCCCGGGCAACAAGGATTGTACTGCAGCGCGAATCTCGACGACATCGCAGGCTGCAATTATTATATCGTAACGGTTCCGACTCCGGTCGACAAAAACAACCGGCCCGATCTGACGCCGCTTTACAAATCGAGCGAAACCGTCGGAAAAGTGCTCAAAAAAGGCGACATCGTGATTTATGAATCGACGGTTTATCCCGGCGTGACCGAGGAAGAATGCATTCCAGTGCTCGAGCGCGTCTCGGGACTGAAATTCAACGTCGATTTCTTCGCCGGATATTCGCCCGAGCGGATCAATCCCGGCGACAAGGAACACACCGTCGAAAAAATATTGAAAGTGACCGCGGGTTCTACGCCTGAAATCGGACAGAAAGTCAACGAATTATACAAATCGGTAATCATTGCCGGAACGCATCTCGCGCCGTCGATCAAAGTGGCCGAAGCGGCGAAAGTCATCGAGAATTCGCAGCGCGACATCAATATCGCCTTCGTGAACGAGCTCGCGAAAATCTTCAATTTGCTCGAAATCGACACGCATGCCGTTCTGGAAGCCGCGGGAACGAAATGGAATTTCCTTCCGTTCAGGCCCGGATTGGTCGGCGGGCATTGCATCGGCGTCGATCCGTATTACCTCGCGCAGAAAGCGCAGGAAGCGGGCTATCATCCGGAAATTATTTTATCGGGACGCAGGCTGAACGACTCGATGGGCGAATACGTCGCGTCGCAGGTCGTCAAGCTGATGATCAAAAAGGGAATTGCGATCAACGGCGCGTCGCTTTTGATGCTCGGGATTACCTTCAAGGAAAACTGCCCGGATGTACGCAATACGAAAATCGTCGACGTGGTCGCGGCTTTCAGTGAATACGGCATCAAAGTGACTATTTTCGATCCGTGGGCCAATCCGTCCGAAGTCATGCACGAATACAAGCTCGAAACGACCGACAAAATCCCGGGCGATACTTTCGATGCGGTCGTACTTGGGGTTTCGCATAAAGAATTCCAATCGCTCGACCTCGACGCATTGAAGAAAAAGGACTGTATCGTTTATGACGTCAAAGGCGTTTTGGGAACGAAGGCAGACGGGAAATTATAACACGAATAAAATGAAACCTGCGATTGCGATCAGGACGGGTTTGAATAAATTTATTACGCAGGTTCACAAACACTAAAAACAATACTAAGCCGTGAGTAAAAAGATTTTAATCACCGGAGGCGCAGGATTCATCGGCTCGCATGTCGTGAGGCGTTTCGTGCGAAACTATCCGGATTACCATATTTACAACCTCGATGCGCTGACTTATGCCGGCAATCTCGAAAATATTTCCGATATCGAGAACGCACCGAATTACACGTTCGTCAAAGGCGATATTGTCGATGCGGATTTCATAGACAAGCTTTTTGACGAGCACCGGTTTGACGGCGTTGTCCATTTGGCAGCCGAATCGCACGTAGACCGTTCGATCACCGATCCGCTCGCATTTGTGAAAACCAACGTCATCGGCACGATGAATCTTTTGAACGCGGCCAAACGCATCTGGAAGGATAACTTTGAAGGCAAGCGCTTTTACCACATCTCGACCGACGAGGTTTACGGCACGCTCGGCGCAACGGGATTGTTTACCGAAGAAACGCCGTACGATCCGAATTCGCCGTATTCGGCGTCGAAAGCGAGCTCCGACCATTTCGTGCGCGCTTACGGCGAAACCTACGGATTGCCTTATGTGATTTCGAACTGTTCGAACAATTACGGGCCGAACCATTTCCCGGAAAAGCTGATTCCGCTGTTCATCAACAACATCATCAACAATAAGCCGTTGCCGGTTTACGGCGACGGGAAATACACGCGCGACTGGTTGTTTGTCGAAGACCACGCCCGTGCGATCGATTTGGTTTTCCACGACGGGATCAACCACGAAACGTACAACATCGGCGGGTTCAACGAATGGCAGAACATCGATCTGGTGAAATTGCTTTGCAAATTAATGGACCACAAACTCGGCCGCGCCGCCGGAACTTCCGAAGAACTCATTACGTACGTGAAAGACCGACCGGGGCACGATCTGCGCTATGCGATTGACGCGTCGAAAATCAACAAGCAACTGGGTTGGCAACCGTCGGTCACGTTCGAGCAAGGGCTCGAAAAAACGATCGACTGGTATCTGGCCAACGAGCAGTGGCTGCAGCACGTGACTTCGGGCGAATATGCCAATTACTACAAAAAACAGTACCATTGATGGAACACAAAAGCACATGGACGGAAGAAATCAAGTCCGAAAATTCCCTGTTCTCGCTGAACCTGCGGGAAGTGTGGCACTACCGGGATTTGCTGCTCATGCTGCTCAAACGCGATTTCATCACCTTTTACAAACAAACGATTTTAGGCCCGCTCTGGTTTTTTCTGCAGCCGATCATGGCCACGGCGATTTACGTCGTGCTTTTCGGAAAAGTCGCGAAACTTTCAACCGAAGGCGCGCCGCAAATCGTTTTTTACATGGCCGGAATCACGATCTGGAATTACTTTTCGGATTCGCTCAACAAGACTTCGACCGTGTTCCGGGACAATGCGTCTGTATTCGGGAAAGTCTATTTTCCGCGATTGATCATGCCGCTCTCGATCGTGCTTTCGGCGCTGTTGAAGTTTGCGATCCAATTCGCGCTGTTCGTCGCTTTCATCTTGTATTACACGTATGTCAAGGAGCTGATCCATCCCAATATCTGGGTTTTGGCCACGCCGCTGCTGATTGTACTCATGGCCGCTTTTGCGCTCGGGCTCGGCATGATCTTTTCGTCGATGACGACCAAATACAAGGATTTGACCTTGCTGCTCAGCTTCGGAATTCAATTGTACATGTATGCGACGCCGGTCATTTATCCGATGTCGGCGCTGCCCGAAAAATACCAGCCAATCCTCAAGCTCAATCCGCTGGTCGGGATTTTCGAATGCTTCCGCTACGGCTATCTCGGCACTGGAAATTTCGATCCGTATTCGCTGGTTCCGAGCGCGATCGTCATTGCTGTTTTGCTTTTCGCGGGCATCATCATCTTTAACAAAGTGGAGAAAAGCTTCATGGATACCGTCTAGCTATGAGAGAACTTGCCATCAAAGCCGAAAATATTTCCAAGCAATACCGTCTGGGCGAAGTCGGGACAGGAACGCTGAGCCACGATCTGAACCGTTTCTGGTACAAAATCCGCGGCAAGGAAAACCCGTACCTGAAAATCGGCGAGGCCAACGACCGTTCGGCCAAAGGTTCGAGCGAGTACGTCTGGTCTTTACGCAATATTAATTTCGAGATTACCCAAGGCGATGCCGTCGGGATCATCGGACGCAACGGCGCGGGAAAAAGTACGCTTTTGAAACTCCTGAGCAAAGTCACCAAACCGACCACGGGCAACTTCAAGATCGCCGGACGGATCGCATCGCTTCTGGAAGTCGGAACCGGGTTCAACCCCGAAATGACCGGGCGCGAAAACATTTACCTCAATGGTGCGATCCTCGGGATGCGGCGTCAGGAAATCACACGGAAATTCGATGAAATCGTTGAGTTTTCAGGCGTTGAACGCTATATCGATACGCCGGTGAAACGCTATTCTTCGGGAATGTACGTCAGGCTCGCGTTTGCAGTCGCGGCGCACCTTGAAAGCGAAATTTTGATTGTCGATGAAGTATTGGCCGTTGGCGATGCCGAATTCCAGAAAAAATGCCTCGGCAAAATGGGCGACGTCAGCAAGGGCGAAGGCCGGACCGTACTTTTCGTAAGCCACAACATGGCGGCCGTGCGCTCGCTGTGCAACCAGGGAATCGTTTTGGAAAACGGCGGCGTCGTGTTTACCGGCGACAGCCAGAAAGCGATCGATTTTTACCTGGCCAACAACATGAAACTCCGCGATCATTCGCTTGAACATCGCACCGACCGGCTCGGAAGCGGAAGGCTGAAAGTGATCGGGGTCGATTTTATCAACGAAAAAAACAATGTCGTCAATGAAGTGATTTCGGGCGAATATGTGAAAATCCGGCTGAACCTGGAGAACAACGGTTTCGTCAATTACGATAAATTATTTGTCGGTGTCGCTTTCGACGACAATTACGAAAACCGCGTCGCGTCGTTTTTGAGCGACGAAATGGGCGCCGATTTCACGAACCTCAAAGAAGATTACATCGAGCTCGTGATCCCGAACCTGAACCTGCGTTCGGCGGTTTACAACCTGACGATTCAGCTCGGGAACGACTCGACCAAAAAAGAAGATTTCCTCGACGTGATCGAAAAAGCGGCCGAGCTTTCGGTACTTCCGGGCGATATCTGGAATTCGGGAAAAACCAACCGGCCGGGCAATTTCGCGATTTTACCGTCGCACTATAAAATTTAGGAATGAAACGGATCAGGAATTTCTTTTCGGACATCCTCAACAGAAAAGTCGACGCGCTCGGGCTGTCGGTTTTCCGGATGCTTTATGGCCTGATCCTGTTGGTCGAAATCCTGCACCTGTACAAATTCCGCCATATCGTTTTCGACAAAGATCCGTTTTTGTACAGCGGCGAGATCGAATCGTCCTACCTGCTGTATTTCTGGATGGGAACGCTCGTCTGCCTGATTTTGGGCTTGTTCACGCGGCTTTCGGTCATCGTCAATTACATTTTTACGGTTTTGGTGTTCAGTTCGGCATTCAAGTTCGAATACCATGTGTATTACACGTATACCGGCGTCAATTTCATACTGCTGTTCCTGCCGCTTTCGCGCGTATTATCGCTCGACAGCCTAATCGAAAAAGTCAAATACACCGGCATCGGGCGGCCTTTCCAACCGGATCGGAAAATTCTTGAAATCAATTACCTCGCGCCGGTTTTCATCGGGATCGGGCTGATTTATTTCGATTCGATTTTCCAGAAACTTTCAAGTCACACCTGGCTGGACGGGCTCGGCATCTGGCGGCCGTCGAGCCTGCCGATGTATACCGAAAACGATACCTCGGCCGTACTGAATCAGGAATTTCTTGTCAAATTCCTAAGCTATTTCGTGCTCGCGTTCGAGGCGCTTTATATTTTCCTGTTCTGGTTCCGCAAACTCCGCGTACCGCTTTTGATTATCGGGATTTTATTCCACATCGGGATTCTGATCGCCTATCCGATCCCGCTGTTCGCGCTGACGTATTGCTGCCTGAACCTGCTGTTGATCCCGGTGGTTTTTTGGGATAAAATCGGGAAACTGCTGCATTTCAAAAACCCGCTTTATACGTTTTATTACGACGCCGAATGCCCGCTGTGCGCGAAAGTCGTGGTCATGATCCGGCATTTCGACATCTTCAAAACAATTCGCTGCGCGACCGTTCAGGGCAATTTCCAAAACGATCCCGCGATTGCCAATATTGACGAGGAAACGCTGCTGATCAACATCCACGGCGTAACCAAAAGCGGAAAAGTGTACGTTGGGTTTTGGGCCTACGTCCAACTGTTCAAATCGATGGTCTATATCTGGCCGATCGGATTGCTGGTTTCGCTTCCCGGAATTTCCTGGATCGGGAAGAAAATCTACGCCTACATTGCCGGCGACCGCCTGACCGTGCGCTGTACGTCCGAAAATTGTGCGATGCCGACATTCAACCAGCCGGTAGCCGAAACGGAAGACTTTCTTGTCAAAGGCTGGAACCGGCTCGCGATCACGAAAACGTTCTGGAAAATCTTGCTGCCGTTTTTGTTTTTGTGCCAGTGCCTGATCATCTGGTTTTCGCCGACGATGAAAAAAATCATTCCGCAGCATTCCAAAATCAATGCGGCGATGAGCCATATCTGTACCGACAAGACGCGGACGTTTCTCGAAGACGCGTTCGGCATCCGCTATCATGCGGTGTTCGTCGACGGCCATTTCACGGGCTTCAACCACATCGTCAAAATCCAGTACCATACGCCGCAGGGCGATTACCTGCTGCCGCTGATCAACAACGACGGGATGTGCTTCGGTTGGAATTCGGGAATCATCTGGCGGAATTTCTCATTCAACGTCCTGACCTCGAAAGTCGCGAAGAACAAAATTGAAGACAACGTCGTGCCGTACCTGAAAATGTACATCCGCGAAAAACATTTGCCCGGGACGCATTTCCAATTTAATTTTTACGTCAAGGAAATCGAAGTGCCCGGGCAATGGGAAAAGGATTTCCTGCACAAGCAGATGAAAAAGCCCTGGACGCTTGCCGGATGCTGTACGCTCGACGGCGAAAAGCCTACGTTTGTGTGGAACGAAACCGCCGAAGCGCTGTTCCGGAAAGAAGCCCAGCCGCAATAATCAAGGAATTCGTAAATTGCCTCAATGAAAAAAGCCGCCATACTCCAATCGAACTACATTCCGTGGAAAGGGTATTTCGACCTGATCGCCGCCGCAGACGAGTTCATCCTCTACGACGAGATGCAGTACACGAAAAACGACTGGCGCAACCGCAACAAAATCAAAACGGTCAAAGGCGTCGAATGGATCACGATTCCGGTGCGCATCGAAAGCCTGTCGCAACGGATTGACGAAACCCTGGTTTTCGCCGATAATTGGGCAATCAAACACGTGAAAACTTTGCAGGCGAATTACGCGAAAGCAAAGTGTTTCGGGCAGGTCAGGGATTTCGTTTTCGGAATGTACGATCAAGCAGGAAAGACGAAAAACCTTTCGGAAATCAATTTCATTTTCATCAAAAACATCTGTGATTTCCTGAAAATCGATACCAAACTTTCGCACTCGACCGATTACGGACTGATCGAAGGCAAGACCGAGCGGCTCGTCGATTTGTGCCAAAAGGCCGGTGCGAGGCAGTATATTTCCGGGCCGTCGGCAAAGGATTATCTGCAGCGCGATTTGTTTGACGCCGCAAACATTGCCGTCGAATGGATGGATTATTCAGGCTATAAGGAATACGGCCAGCTTTATCCGCCGTTCCAGCACGGAGTTTCGATCCTCGATTTGATTTTCAACGAAGGCGAAAACGCCCGCAATTTCTTAAAATACTGATATGAAGACATTGGCCATCATCGGTGCGGGAGAATTGGGACGGCAAATCGCGCATTTCGCCCTGTCCGACAATCATTACGGCAAAGTCGTTTTCTTTGACGATGTGACCGAACTTCCGGAAATCGACACAAACAAAATTATCGGCAAAACATCGGATGTCGAAAAAGCGTACGGTGACAAGCAATTCGATGAGCTTTTGATCGGAATCGGGTACAAACATTTGGAAGCCAAAGCGGGCTTCTACGAAAAATTCGCCGATAAGATTCCATTCGGAACGATCATCCATTCGTCCTGCTGGGTCGATCTTACGGCGGCTGTCGAACCCGGCTGCGTGATTTATCCGGGCTGTATTATCGACAAAAAAGCGGTCGTCAAAGCCAATTGCGTACTGAATCTCGGTTGTACGATTGCGCACGATTCGGTTATCGGAAGCCACTCGTTTCTATCACCGGATGTCGCTGTGGCGGGCTTCGTCGAAATCGGGGCGCAGTGCAATATCGGCATCAATACGACCATCATCGACAACATCAAAATAATCGAAAAAACCCAAACCGGCGGCGGCACCGTCGTCATCAAGGACATTACCCAAAGCGGATTGTACGTCGGCAATCCGGCCAAACTCATCAAATCATGATTCCATTCAACAAACCGTTTTTGACCGGGAGCGAAACCAAATACATCGAACAGGCCGTGCAATCCGGGAAACTTTCCGGTAACGGGGTTTTTACCCAAAAATGCCAGCGTTTTTTTGAGGAAAAATACGGCATGAAAAAAGCCTTGCTCACGACTTCGTGTACCGATGCGCTCGAAATGTGCGCGATGCTGATCGATTGCGGGCCAAACGACGAGATCATCATTCCGTCGTATACGTTCGTCTCGACGGCCGTGGCTTTCGTGCGGCAGGGTGCGAAAATCGTGTTCGCCGATTCGGAACCGGGCAATCCAAACGTAGACGCGGCGCAGCTTGAAAAACTGATTACTCCGAAAACCAAGGCGATCGTCGTCGTGCATTATGCCGGAATCGCCTGCGACATGGATGCGATCATGGCGCTCGCTAAAAAGCACAATTTGATCGTAATTGAAGATGCGGCGCAGGCCATCGATTCGTATTACAACGGAAAACCGCTGGGAAGCATCGGTCATCTGGCGGCGTTCTCGTTCCACGAAACCAAAAACATCATTGCCGGCGAAGGCGGGCTTCTGGCGATCAACGACCCGAAATACGTCGACCGCTCCGAAGTGATCTGGGAAAAAGGCACGAACCGCGCATCGTTTTTCCGCGGCGAGGTCAACAAATACGGCTGGGTCGATACCGGCTCGTCGTTTTTGCCATCCGAAGTCATCGCGGCGTTTTTGTATGCGCAGCTCGAAAATCTCGACAACATCCAGCAAAAGCGGAAGAAAATCTGGAACAATTATTACAAAGGACTGAAAAATCTTGAAACGGAAGGCAAAATCAAACTGCCGGTCATTCCGGATTTCGCGACCAACAATGCGCACATGTTTTTCATTGCGTGTAAGTCTTTGGACGAGCGCTCCGCACTGATCAAATACCTGAAAGAGCGCAACGTCCATGCGGTTTTCCATTACATCAGTCTGCACAAAAGCGACTTTTACGCAAAAGACAACGCCGTGCCCGATCTGCCGAATTCGGACTATTTTACCGACCATTTGCTCCGGCTGCCGTTCTTTTTCGAGCTGACCGATGCCGAGCAGTCGCACATCATCGAAACGATCAACGAATTTTACGAAAATGCCTGAACGCATCATCCATTTCGCGCAGGACGAGAAATTCATCAACTCCGCACACCGGCAGTTTGAGCGGGTTTCCCCGGGACGGAATGTGTTCTATATCATGGCGTCGGATAATTCGGAAAATTTCAAATACGTCAAACCCGAACCGAATATCTTCAAGATTCCGGCGGATGAAATCCTCAAAACCGCCGTTCCGGGAATATCCGGCAAAGACCTCGTGATTTTTCACAGCCTGCCGGCGCAGTTTTTCCCGATCGCGCTTGCGCTGAAAAAGGAAGTAGAGACAGTTTGGTTCTGTTACGGTTACGAGATTTACAACGACCGCTGGTTCTATTCCGAAAACATATCGTTTGACGAAATTACAAAAAGGCATTTTCCCGTACCTGAAATCTCGCAGAAAACCAAAATAAAAGATACGCTTCGGCCGTTCCTGCGCTTCGTGAAACCGGGATTGCCGCTTTCGGGAATCGAGATCAAGCGCAAAGCGATTGTGCGGATGGACCATTTGGCAAGCTCGTTCCGCGAGGAATTCGACGCGATCCAAAAACTCACCGGCAGCCGCAAAAAATATTTCTCGTTCTGGTATTACCCGATTGAGGAAGTCGTCGACGTTCACCAGGAAATCGCAGCGGAACGCCCGGACGTTCTGGTCGGAAATTCGGGGCACGCGACCGGAAACCATCTCGATGTTTTTGAAAAAATCAAATCCTGGAACCTTTCGGGCCGTAAAATCACGGCGCCTTTGAGTTACGGCAATGCGCATTACATCGCCGAAATTTTGCCGTACGGGAAACAAATGCTGGGCAATGCGTTTTTCCCGCTGACTGAATTCTACAGCTTGCCCGAGTACAATAAAATCCTGTCGCGCTGCGGGGTTTCGATCCTGAACTGCCGTCGCCAGCAGGCTGTAGGCAATACGATTTCGCTTTTGTGGTTCGGGAGCAAGGTATTTTTGAGCGACAAAAATCCGTTTTTTCATTACCTTCGACGAATCGGCGTCCTGGTTTTTTCGTATGAAAGCGACCTGAATGAGGAAAGTTTCAATACGCTGCTTTCGGTCGAAGAAATCAATAAAAACCGGAAGATATTGTTCGAAAACCTCAATGCGAAAAGGCTTGAAGCCGAACTCAAACACGACATCGACGCCATATCTCAAAAATGAAAGTAAGCATCGTCATACCGGCGTTCAAGGTCGAGGATTACATCGCGAAATGCCTCGACAGCATTCTTGCGCAGGGTTTGCCTGCCACGGATTATGAAGTGATCGTCGTCAACGACGGTTCGCCCGACGACAGCGGGAAAATTGCAGCGGAATATGCCGCAAAACATTCGAATTTCAAATATATCGATCAGGAAAACCAAGGCGTTTCGGTTGCGCGCAGCCGCGGACTCGATGAAGCCAAAGGCGATTACGTCGCATTCATCGATCCCGACGATTCGATTTATCCCAGCAGCCTGAAACCGATTCTCGACCGCGTTTACAAAGACGATCTCGATATTTTGTATTTGGCGCTCGACGTGTTCGACGAAGCCGGAAATTTTCTGCATCACGTCGAGAAAAACGGCGACGATTCAATCATCGATGACGGTTTTACACATCCGCGGCGGACCTATCTTTCGACGATCTACAAACGCTCGGTGATCGGCGATATCCGGTTCAGGCGCGGAATCATCCGCGGACAGGACACGGTGTTCAACATCATGGTGCAATCGATGGCCAACCGCATCAGCTATTGCTCGGTGCCGTATTACATATACTTGCAGCGCGAATCGTCGTCGCGGCAATTCGTGGGAACCGACCGCAATTTCGTGAGCTGCCTGCTCGCGATTGAAACGATAAACGATTTCCGGAAGGAACATTTCCCGAACCAGACGCCGTTGCAAAAAGCGTATTTCGATAAGGCGATACTGATTTTCATCCAGCGCACGCTCGAATGGAACATCTTTCCGCACAAAAGCAAAAGTAATTTCGATGCGCTAAAAGCGAAACTCCGCGAACTAGGATTGGGTTACCTGATTGGGCTGAACGCGAAAAAGTTTCCCTTGTTCGGAAGTTCTTTCGCTATTTTTATGGCTTTCAGGAAACTCGACGGTTATTACGACGCGATAATCCATAAATTTGCGAAGAAATTAAACCGATGATCAACGTTACCCGAACTTTCCTGCCTCCGATCGAGGAATACCAAAAGCAACTGCAGCGCGCCTGGAACAACCGTTGGCTCACCAATCGCGGCGAACTGGTTTTGGAACTTGAAGAAAAGCTCAAAAAATACCTGAACGTTTCCAACATCATCGTGACCAACAACGGCACGGTTCCGTTGCAGATTGCCTTGAAACTGCTCGGGAAATCCGGCGAGATCATTACGACGCCGTTCAGCTACGTCGCGACTTCGGCGGCAATCGTCTGGGAGAACTGCACGCCGGTTTTCGTCGATATCGATCCCGAATTCCTGACCATCGACGAGTCGAAAATCGAAACTGCAATTACTGATAAAACGACGGGAATTCTCGTTACGCACGTTTTCGGGAATCCGTGTGCGCTTGACGAGATCGACCGCATCGCGAAAAAATACAATCTCAAAGTCATTTACGACGCGGCGCATGCCTTTGGCGTTACCTATAACGGACGTTCGGTTTTCGATTACGGCGACGTCAGCACCTGCAGTTTCCACGCGACCAAACTTTTCCATACGGGCGAAGGCGGCGCGATGTTCTGCAACGACGAAAACCTGCGCCACCAATTGTATTACAGCCATAATTTCGGGCATAACGGGCCGCTCGATTTTCACGGATTGGGCATCAACGGCAAGATTTCTGAACTCCAGGCCGCAATGGGATTGGCGGTTTTTCCGTATATGGAACATATTCTCGAAAGCAGGAAAAAGGCAGTTGATTTTTACCGGTCCAATCTCGATTTTTCGGGATTGCGGACGATGAAAATCAGGGAAAATACCAAATGGAATTACAGTTATTTCCCCGTGATTTTCGAAAATGAAGCCATGTTGCTGAAAGTCCAGAAAGCGCTCAATGTCGAAGAAATTTTCCCGCGGCGTTATTTTTATCCGTCGCTCAATACGATCGCGTATGTCGGCGGCGGCGCAATGCCGGTTTCCGAAAGCGTCGCCTCGCGCATCCTTTGCCTGCCGCTGTTTGCGGATATGGAACAAGCCGACCTTGAAAAAATCACCCAAACCATCAATGCCAATTTGTAGCCGGCAAAATCAATAAGTCATGCCGAAAATTTCCGTCGTCATACCGGTTTACAATGCCGAAAACCATCTGCGGGAATGCGTCGCCTCGCTGTTGGCGCAGACCGAAACGGATTGTGAATTCATCTTCGTCGACGATGGCTCGACCGACGACAGCGCGGAAATTATTTCGGAATTTGCACAAACGGATTCGCGAATTAAGCAGATCGGCCAGGAAAACCAAGGCGTTTCGGCGGCACGCAATGCGGGAATTTCAATGGCAAATGGCGATTATCTCGGTTTTGTAGATGCCGATGATTTTATCGAAAAAGACATGTTTGCCGTTTTGCTTACACATGCGGAAAAAAGTAGCGCCGATATCGTCGTCTCGAATTTTTACGCCGAACAAGGCAGTGCGAAACTGCTCGTGCAATTTGATTTTCCGGTCAATCATTTTTACGGTAAAGCCGAAATCCGCGAAAGGATTTTTCCGTATTTTATCGAAAAGGATTTGATGAACTCGGCCTGCAACAAGATTTTCAGGCACGAACTTATCGCAAGGAACGAAATCCAATTTCCCCTCGGCGTCGCATTGGGCGAGGACGCGATCTTCAACATGAAAGCGTTCAACAAAGCCGAAGCCGTTTATTATACCGATTACGCAGGCTATCATTACCGTGAGGTCGCAGGCAGTGCGACGCGGAACATTCTCGGGAAGGATTATTTCCAAAAAGCGCTCGATGCGTTTGCTTTCGATTACAAATCGCATCTCGAGTTGGAACTTTCGGAGGATGAAATCCTGAAATTCAAATCAATCCGGCTGATCAATAGTGTTTTATCGCTGATTCACCTGTATTTCTACAATTCCGGAGCAAGTCTGAAAATGCGTTTCAAGGCGGTCCGCGAGATGATCGGAAATCCGGATGTTTCCCGGATCGTGTCCGAAAATTTTGGTCTGTTGTCCCAAGGCAAGTCGGCTTATGCCAAATTCCTTTTAAAATCGGTTAAAAATAGGGATATTTACAAACTGTATTTTGCGACCTTGTACAGCAAATTCAGAAACCGTTAAAATCTGCTTATGAACATCATGCTATACCTGCATTCCGGAAGCCTGAACCGCGGCTGCGAAGCGCTCGTCCGTTCGGCGACGCTCATTGCCCGGAATTCGGTCCCGGAATGCCGGCTTTTCCTTTCGTCGTTTTTGCCTGAAAGCGACACGCATCTCGAGCACATCGAATCGATCACCGACATGAACGCCAAGCCGATCAAAAAAGGTTCGCCCGATTATATCCGCGCGGCGATCCGGCTCAAACTCTTCGGCGACGAGACTTTTTCGATCCGGAAATCGAATGAAACTTTCCTGAAGCAAATCCCGAAAATGGATGTGTTCCTTTCAATCGGAGGCGATGCGTATTGCTATGGCGAGCAGCCGATTTGGTACGAGATCAACCGCAACATCAAAAAATATGGAAAAAAAATCGTGCTTTGGGGCTGTTCGATCGGGCAGGAAGACATCACGCCGAAAAAGCTCGAGGATTTGAAAAATTACGATTTGATCCTCGCGCGCGAATCGATTACCTATGAAATGCTCAAAAGCAAAGGGCTCGACACCGTAAAGCTCGTGGCCGACGGCGCTTTTTTGATGAACCGCGAAGATTTGCCGCTGCCAGACGGTTGGGCTGAAGGCAATACGGTCGGGCTCAATTTCAGTCCGCTGGTCGCGAAAAAGAACCCGGAAGCCAAGAAAGCGTTCGGCGACCTGGTCCGGCACATTCTCGATACGACAGACATGACGATTGCCTTTACGCCGCACGTTACCGAACCTGGCAACAACGATTACGAAGTCCTCGACGAGTTTTATCAAATGCATAAAGACACCGGCCGCGTATTGATTTTGCCCGACAATTTAAATGCAATAGAATATAAAGGTTACATCGGCAGGATGCGCTTTTTTGTCGGGGCGCGGACGCATGCGACGATCGCGGCCTACTCGAACGCCGTGCCGACGATGGTTCTGGGCTACAGCGTGAAATCGAAAGGCATCGCGAAGGATTTGTTCGGCGAGGAAAAACTCGTGCTCGATTTAAAACAGATTTCGGACAGCGCGGTGCTGCGGGAAAATTTCGATAAAATGCGCTCGGAAGAAAGCCAGATCCGCAACCATTTGGCCGAAGTGCTTCCGAAAATCAAAGCCATGAGCGCCAAAGCCGGCGAATATCTTTCGGAATTAATCAAAAAATAATGAAGAAAAGCGTCCTGCTTGTCATGCCTTCGCTCGATGCCGGCGGCGGCGAAAAAAGCCTCGTCAACCTGCTCGGTGTGATCGATACGGCGCGTTATGACATAGATGTTTTGCTTTTCCACAAAACGGGGATTTTCTTGAAAATGCTCCCCGATACGGTCAACGTCACCGAAATCGGCGGCGATTACCGGATATTTTCGAAAGGACTTTTGGCTTCCGTGACCGAATTCGCCATCAAGTTCAAATGGGCAAAAGCGCTGCACCGGATTTTATTCGCCCAAAAAAATAAGGCGATAAAGAATAAGGCTGCAGCCGAGCAGCAATCCTGGAAAAATGTATCGGCGGCGATAAAGCCGCTCGAAAAAAAGTACGATGTAGCGATTGGTTTTCTCGAGAAATCGTCGGTGTATTTTACTGTAGACAAAGTTGCCGCGAATAAAAAAATCGGCTGGATCCATACCAATTACGCCAATTCGGGAATGGATGCGGCATTCGATCGCGATTATTTCAAAAAGCTCGATTACATCGTAACCGTTTCCGAGGAATGCGCCGCGTCGCTGGAACTTACTTTCCCGAAGCTGAAGGAAAGAGTGAGAATCATCCACAACATCATTTCTGCAAAGCTGATCGAAGAGCTCGCCGAAAACGGATTTGCGCCGGAAATCGGGATTGAAAACGGCCGCACGAATATCGTATCGGTCGGGCGGCTCAGCCATGAAAAAGGATTCGATTTTGCCGTCGAAGCGTGCGAGCGGTTGGTGAAACGCGATCCGGAAATCCATTGGTTCGTAATCGGGGACGGAAAGCAACATGCGGCTTTGGCCCAAATGATCCGGCAGAAAAACCTTGAGCACAACTTTCATTTGCTTGGCGCGAAAGACAATCCGTACGTTTACCTGAAAAAAGCCGATATTTACGTCCAGCCGTCGCGGTTCGAAGGCAAATCGATTGCGATCGACGAAGCCAAAATGCTGCACAAACCGATTGTCGTCACAAATTTTACGACGGTCAAAGACCAGATTGCCGACGGCGAAAACGGTCTTGTCGCCGAAATGGACGCGCAAAGCATCGCCGACCGGATTTTGGAAATTCTAAGCGATGAAAGCCTGAAAAACAAATTGGTTTCCAAGCTGCAAAACGAAAATCTGGGTACGGAATCCGAAATCGAAAAACTCTACAAACTCATCGGGAGCTAAATGAAGAAAATCCTATTCATCATGAACAACCTGAACTGCGGCGGCGCCGAAAAAGCGCTGGTCTCGCTGTTGCAGGAACTGGATTTTTCAAAGTACGAGGTCGATTTGTATTTGTTCAGGCACGAAGGGCTTTTCCTGAAACAGATTCCGCAAAAAGTGAATTTATTGCCCGCTCCCCAAAGCTATCCGTATTTCGACATGCCGCTCAAAAAGGCCGTGCTCGACAACCTGAAAGCCGGCAATTTCAGGACAGCCTTTTACCGGATTTTGGCCGGTTACGTCTACAAAACCGAAACCGTCAAGGCGCAAAAGGAGCAGAAAGCCTGGAAATACCTCTCGAAGACGATTCCGGCGCTGTCAAAAAAATACGATGCGGCGATCGGATATCTCGAAAAGACGCCGAACTATTTCTGCATCGACAAAGTACAGGCGAAAAAGAAGATCGGATTCATCCACAACGACTACGACAAGCTCGGAATGGATGCAAAAACCGATGCGCCGTATTTCAGAAAATTCGACCGGATTTTTACGATTTCCGAGCAATGCGAAGCGATACTAAAGGAAAATTTCCCGCGGATTTCCGATAAATTCGATATCATGTACAACATCGTTTCGCCGGAAACGCTGCGCAGCATGGCTTTGCAGCCGGTCGATTTCCCGAAAAAAGGCATCACGCTTGTGTCGGTCGGTCGGCTCAACATCCAGAAAGGATTCGACATAGCAATCGAGGCGTGCCGGATTCTGGTCGATGAAGGAAACGATATTTACTGGTACATTTTGGGCGAAGGCGAAGAGCGTCCGGCGCTCGAAAAGAAAATTCGCGAAAACCATCTCGAAAGCCGTTTCATCCTGTCGGGAATCAGGGAAAATCCGTATCCGTATGTGAAAGCCGCCGACATTTACGTGCAGCCGTCGCGGTTCGAAGGCAAATCGATTGCGATCGACGAGGCGAAAATCCTCGGCAAGCCGATTGTCGTGACTGATTTCCCGTCGGTCGTCGACCAGATTATTCACAGCGAAAACGGCTATATCGTTGCGATGAGCCCCGAATCGATCGCGGCCGGAATTGCAGAACTGGCACAAAACGCGGCACTTCGCGAAAAACTCGTTACGAATCTTCGCTCGGAAAAATTGGGAACTCAGTCGGAAATCGATAAATTGTACGCTGTTTTGGACCAATCATGAAAAAAGTATTCAACTTCCTGCGCGCCCGGTTCCGGAAATTCATAAACGAAGAAATCTGGATCGAAGATTACGTCAAGGCCGGAATGAAGATCGGCAAGAACTGCGACATCAATCCGGGCGTGGTTTTCGACATCTCGCACTGCTGGCTCATCGAGATCGGCGACAACGTCACGATTGCGCCCGAAGCTTATATTCTGGCGCACGATGCAAGTACTTTCCGGCAATTGGGTTATACGAAAATCGGCAAGGTCAAGATTGAAAAAAACGTTTTCATCGGAGCGCGCGCATTGATCATGCCCGGCGTTACCATCGGCGAGAACGCGATCGTCGCGGCTGGAAGCGTCGTTACCAAATCGGTCGAAAAAAACACGGTCGTCGGCGGAAATCCGGCACAAGTCATCCTAAAAACCGACGAACTGATGGCCAAGCATGAAGAACTGATGAAAACTTCCAAACGCTACGATATCAGCTTTCGCATCCACGGCATTTCGGACGCGAAGAAAAAGCAGATGTCGGACGATCTCGAAAACCGCAACGGCTATGTAATCTGACGGGTTTTTCGGCAGAAACCGCCCGAATTTAAAATCCAATCACTATTTTTACCGCACGGGTTTTCCACGAAGGCAAAACCGCAACAAAACTTTACCGACGTGCTGTTCAATTCGATAAACTTCGCTTTATTCCTTCCGGTCGTTTTTATCCTGTATTGGTTCGTTTTCAAAAAAAGCCTGAAAGCCCAAAACGTTTTACTGCTCGTCGCCAGCTACTTTTTTTACGCCTGCTGGGATTATCGTTTCCTGTTTTTGCTGGTGTTTTCGACGCTGCTCGACTATTTCACCGGGATAAAGATGAGCCAGGCAGCAAACCGAGCGGGGAAGAAATTCTGGTTCTGGCTCAGCATCGGGGTCAATCTCGGGTTTCTCGGATTTTTCAAATACTATAATTTCTTTGCCGAGTCGTTTGCCGAATCGCTCGCCGCGGCCGGTATGCACGTCGACGTCTGGACGCTCAAAGTCATTTTGCCGGTCGGGATTTCGTTTTATACGTTTCACGGCTTGTCGTATGTGATCGACATTTATTACGACCGGATCAAGCCCGAACGGAATTTCATCGATTATTCAGTGTTCGTGAGCTTTTTCCCGCTGCTCGTTGCCGGGCCGATTGAACGCGCGACGCATCTTTTGCCGCAGATCCAGCGCGAGCGGAAGTTCGATTACACGCGGATGGTTGACGGGTCGCGCCAGATGCTCTGGGGTTTGTTCAAGAAAATCGTCATCGCCGACAACTGCGCCGAATTCGCCAACACCATTTTCAATCATTCCGATCATTATTCCGGAAGCACGCTGGTTATGGGCGCGTTGTTTTTCACGTTCCAGATTTATTGCGACTTCTCGGGCTATTCGGATATTGCGCTCGGCGTGGCACGGCTTTTCGGGATCGATCTGCTGCGGAATTTCGCCTTTCCGTATTTCTCGCGCGACATCGCCGAATTCTGGCGCCGCTGGCACATTTCACTCTCGACCTGGTTCCGCGATTATCTGTACATTCCGCTCGGCGGAAGCAAAGGCGGAACGTGGATGAAAGTACGCAACACGTTTGCGATTTTCCTGGTCAGCGGTTTCTGGCACGGCGCGAACTGGACGTTCATCGTCTGGGGTTTGCTCAACGCGATTTATTTTCTGCCGCTTTTGCTGCTCAACCGCAACCGGACGAATCTCGAAACCGTCGCCCAGGGCAGGATTTTCCCGACTTTCGGCGAATTGTTCCACATGATAGTCACATTCATGCTGGCGGTTTTCGCCTGGATTTTCTTCCGGGCCAACAGCCTGACGCATGCCTTCGCTTACATCAAATCGATGTTTTCTTCGACGCTGTTTTCAAAACCCGAGATTCTCCCAACGCAGATTCTGGCCTTGCTCGGATTTTTCCTGATCGTCGAATGGCTCGGAAGGGAACAGCAATACGCATTGGCGCGTTTCGGGTTGCGCTGGCCGCGGCCGGTGCGCTGGTCGTTTTATTATGCGCTGATTATCATCATCGTGTTGTTCATGGGCAAGGAACAGCAATTCATTTATTTCCAGTTTTAGATGAGATTGTTTCTAAAAAGGTTGCTTTGGTTCGTACTCCCGCTTCTGGTGATTTTCGCCGGTTGCAGCCTGGTTTCCAAACTGGTGTTGCGTTGCGGCGATTTTTACAGGCTGAAACCTGATGCGGAGAACATCATTTTGGGTCATTCGCAAACAGAGTGCGACCTGAATGACAGTCTGATCGCGCGGACGCAGAATTTCAGCCAGGGCGGCGAAGCGTATTTTTACACGTACCAAAAACTGAAAAAGCTCGCGGCCGACAATCCGCAGATCAAAACCGTTTTTATTTCCTACGCCAACAACCAGATCAACGAGCGTATGGACAAATGGATTTGGGGCAACGAGAACATGTACAATTATTACCCGAAATATTCCTTCATGATGGATTGGTCCGATTATCAGACATTATTGCGCCACAATCCGCAGGAAGTGCTGAAATCGGAAACCAAAAGCATCAAGGATTTCGCGATGTTCCTGATCAAGAACCACAAGGATTTCCTGCGCGGCCGCAACTGGGGCGGTTATTTGTATCTGAAACGCGACAAGGTCGATTCGCTGCTCAAAACCGATTACCTCAAAAAGGAACGCAACGCCATCAAGTTGAAACGCTCGGAAACGAACATCGGTTATCTTGAAAAAATCGTCAGGTTCTGTAAGGAAAAGCATATCCGGATTATTTTTATCCGAACGCCGATCCGGCCCGATATGCCTTTTTTGAAAAACGAGGCACAATATAAAGAAGTCAAGAAAGCCAGATTTAACGATGTTCCTATGCTCGATTTCAGGGATTTTCCGGCCACGACCGATGAGTTTGGCGATTTCGATCACCTGAACCACAAAGGCGCGCGCCGGTTTTCGGTGTTTTTCAATACTTTGCTTGCCGACGGGATTTTGCAGTCCGCAACGATGCAGGCCGATATCGATAAGGCGATACAAACCCTGAATTTAAACGATTCCATACGATGACCACCGCATTTTTCATATTATTTTTTCTCGTGCTGGCAGTGCTGGCAATCGATTTCGTGCCGCAGTTTTACGTCTGGCAGAGCCGGATCAAAATCGGACGTTGGCCGGATCGGGAAACCTGGCGAAAAAACGTTTTGAACGTATCGCTGCAATGGCTCAAAAACACCCCGACGATCAAGCTCACCGACAATAAAAGGCTGATCGTCATCGATATGCTCCGCGGCAATTACAAGCGCAGCGCGATCCAGCACTGGCAACAGGCGGCTCTCGTTTTGGGATTGATCGAAGCGTACGAAAAAACCAAAGACGAGAATATCAAACGCCAGATCAATATGTTCGTCCGTTCCAAAATCGATGCGTCGGGAAACTGGAAACAAACTCCGGACGCGGTTGACGGCGTAATCCTCGCATACGCAATCCTGAAAGCGGCCTGGATCGATCACGCGAAAAACAAGCCCGCATACGACGCCATGTGGAAACTCGTCCAAAGCCTGATCGGGCCGGACGGAACCGTGGCCTATCGCAAGCACACTTCGGCCTACCGTTATGTCGACACCATCGGATTTATCTGTCCGTTTTTGGTACGTTACGGAACGATGTTCGGACACACCGAAGCGGTCGAACTGTCCTGCCGTCAGATTTCGGAATTCAACAGCAAAGGCATGTATCCCGCAACCCGGATTCCGTGCCATACTTACAACGCAACGACCGGAATGCCCGCCGGGCTTTTTGGCTGGGGCAGGGGATTGGGTTGGTATGCGATCGGGCTTATCGACGCGTGGAAGGAATTGCCCGAAACGCATTCCCAATACGGAATGCTTACCGACAGCGTCCGCAATTTCACGAAAGCCGTTCTGCAATTCCAAAATCCGAAAGGCGGCTGGAACTGGATCGCGACAAACGAAAACGCGATGACCGATTCGTCGGCGACGGCAACGCTCGCGTGGTTTTTAAGCCGGGCTTCGGCCATCCCGGAACTCAAAAACGAATGTGATTCCGCGAATGAAAAAGCGCTGCAATACCTTATGAAAGTGACCAAACGCGACGGCGCGATCGACCTTTCGCAGGGCGATACCAAAGACATCGGCGTGTATTCGCAGCAGTTCGATATTTTGCCTTTCACACAGGGATTTGCCTTACGAACCGCATATCTGCAATGAAAAAGCTGCTGTATATCACCAACGGGATCAAGGGCGCGGCCGGGCTCGAGCGCGTATTGTCGATCAAGGCCAGTTATCTTGCCGATAATCTCGATTATGAAGTCCATATCCTGACGCTCAACAACAACGGCGAAAAACCGTTTTACGATTTCAGCCCGAAAATTATCCTGCACGACATTGCGGTCGGCGGCAACCCATGGCAGTATTTCAACAGCTATAAAAAAGGAATCCGGAAAGCCGTGTATGAAATCAGGCCCGATTTCATTTCGGTCTGCGACGACGGCCTCAAAGGGTTTTTCCTTCCGAAAATCCTCAAGAAGCCCTGCCCGATGATTTACGAAAGGCACATTTCGAAAGTCGTCGAACTCGGCGAAAACCCAACCCGCAAAAAGAGAACGATCGTCGCGGCGAAGTTCCGTCTCATGAACCGGCTCGGGCGAAACTTCGACAAATTCGTCGTTCTGACGCGCGACAATACGGCAGAATGGCAACTCGAAAACATCGCAGTCATTTCAAACCCGCTGTCGTTTTACCCTGAAAATTCCTCAGTTCTGCAAAACAAAAAAGTCATCGCCGTCGGCAAGCAATCGTACCAGAAAGGCTACGACCGGCTGTTGCAAGCTTGGAAAACCGTCAGCGAAAAGCATCCGGATTGGGAGCTTTCGATTTACGGAAAATCCGATCCCGCGCAACGCTTGCCCGAATTGGCGGCCGAACTCGGGATTGCATCGTCGGTGCGTTTTTCGGAACCGGTCAAAAATATCGAACAAAAGTTCATCGAATCGTCGATCTTCGCGTTTTCTTCGCGTTTCGAAGGTTTCGGAATGGTGCTGATCGAGGCGATGGCCTGCGGCGTTCCGTGCGTTTCGTTCGATTGTCCGTGCGGCCCGAGCGACATTGTCAAAAACGGCGCGGACGGTTTTTTGGTCGAAAACGGCGATGTTTCCGCTTTTGCGGATCGTTTGCTCGAACTCATCGAAAGCGAATCGCTCCGAAACGGAATGGGGAAAAAAGCAAAGCAAAACGTCAAAAGATATTTACCCGAAGCCATAGTTCCGCAGTGGGACGAACTGTTTAAATCGCTGTCGAAATGAGGATTTTATTCAGCACCGACCAAATCCATCTTCACGGCGGAATCGAAAAAACGATGGCCGTCAAGGCGAATTATTTTGCCGATATACTGGGTTATGAAGTTGTAATTTTGACGACCGAGCAAAAGGAAAACCCGCCATGTTATCCATTGTCGGAAAAGATACGGCTCGTCGATATCGGCATCAATTACCGGCGCGGAAAAAGCTATTTCCATCCGTCGAATTTTGGGAAAATCCCGAGGCATTTTTCGGCATCGAAGAAAGCAATCAGGGAAATTGATCCGGACATTATCATCAGCTGTAACTATGCATTCGATTTTTACTGGCTGCCGTTCATCTTTAAAAAAATCCCGAAGCTCAAGGAATACCACGGTTCACGGTTTTTCGAACATCAGGCCCGGCAAAAAGTTGGTTTGCTGAAAAAACTGAAATATGTTGTCAACGATTACATAGAATCGAAGTTCACGCGGCTCATCCTGCTCAATCCCGACGAAAAACCGTTCTACCGTTCCGGCAACCTCGAAATCATCCCGAACCCGATCGAAATTCCCCAAGCCAAAGCACCATTGAAAAACAAACGCGCCATTGCCGCGGGACGGATCGCACCGATAAAAGGCTTCGACACGCTGATTGACGCCTGGAAAAAAATCGCCCAGAAAGCGCCCGAATGGCAGCTCGATATTTTCGGTCAGGGCGAAGCGGACTATATTTCGGGGCTGCAGCAAAAGATTGACGGATATCAATTGGCCGACCGCGTATTTATCCGAGCGGCAGTTTCCGATCTGCAGGGCGAAATGCTGGAATCTTCGCTTTATCTGATGACTTCGCACACCGAATGTTATCCGATGGTGCTGCTCGAAGCCGCGTCGATCGGGCTTCCGGTCGTTTCGTTCGACTGCCCGACCGGGCCACGGAACATCGTCACCGAAGGGAAAAGCGGTTTTTTGGTACCCGACCAAGACCTAGAAGCCTTTACAGAAAAAGTCCTATCTTTGGTTCACGACGCGGCTTTGCTAAAAGAAACCGGTGCCGGCGCCAAGGAAAAGGGCGCGCAGTTCGCAACGGCTGCAGTGATGCCGCAATGGGTGTCATTATTTGAAAAACTAACCGGGAAAGCTTGAATACACTCATACCTTTAGAATATTACGCTACGGTATACTATAACATCCTGTTATTGTTCCTGGTTGTCGTGCTGGCGCAGGCCACGAGTCCGCTGACGAGCGAGGCCAACATCCGGAAGAAGCGGAATTTCGGGATGTTCATCCTGCTCTTCATTTTGCTTTACATCGGGCTGCGTCCGGTGAGTTTCGATTTCGGCGACATGGCGGTCTATGCCGAGGATTACGAAAAATATCGCAACGGAATGCCGCTCCGCGTCGAGCGCGACGTGTTGTTCGAGATGTTCATGCAATTGTGCTCGCGGTTCATCGCCGTCGAATCGTTTTTCCTGCTCTGCGCTGCGATTTACATTCTGCCGCTGTATTTTTTTGCGAAGAAGTTGTTCCGGGAATATTGGTTTTACGGGTTTTTCATCCTCGCCATTTCGTTTTCGTTCTGGGCTTACGGTACCAACGGAATCCGGAACGGGATCGCGACCTCGCTGTTTCTTTTGGCCTTGTCGCGGTCGAACAAGATTTACGTCGGTCTCTGGATGTTCCTTGCCGTTTCGATCCATACCTCGATGATCGTCCCGTCAATGGCCTACATCGTCAGCCTGTTCTACAAGAACACAAAAATGTATATCGCCTGCTGGTTTCTGGCCATTCCGTTATCGTTGATTTTAGGCACTTTCTGGGAGAATTTCTTCATGAGCCTGGGCTTGGTCGAGGAGCAGCGCGTTATCGGTTATCTTTCGGGAAGCGAGGATTATCTGGACAAAGTTGTCGAGGTCAAGACCGGATTCCGCTGGGATTTCCTGGTTTACAGTGCGACAGGCGTTTTCGCTGGCTGGTATTTTATCGTCAAGAAAGGCTTTGAGGATAAATTTTACCGGCATCTGTTTTCGGTTTATCTGATTGCCAATGCGCTTTGGATTCTGGTGATCCGGGCGAATTTCTCGAACCGGATCGCCTATCTTTCGTGGTTCATGCTCGGCGCGGTCATCATTTATCCGCTGCTTAAAAGCCGGATTTTCGAAAAGCAGCACCGCGTGATCGGCGGCATTCTGGTAATTTACTTTTTGTTTACGTATGTGATGAACGTCATTTTGGTGTAATGAAGAAATTCCTGACCATATTCACCCCAACCTTCAACCGGGCGTATTGCCTCGGGCAACTGTACGAAAGCCTTGTGCGGCAGACCAGCGGCAATTTTTTGTGGCTCGTCATCGACGATGGCTCGACCGATGAAACGAAGAAACTCATTGAAAACTGGAAAGCCGAAAACAAAATCGAGATCCGGTACATTTACAAGGAAAACCAAGGCATGCACAGCGGGCATAACGTCGCATACGACAATATCGACACCGAGCTGAACATGTGCATCGATTCGGACGATTTCTTGCCCGACGATGCGGTCGAAAAAATAAATTCATTCTGGAAAAACAATAAAAAGCCGAATTGGGCCGGGCTGCTCGGGCTCGATGCGTTCAAGGACGGCGCAATCGTCGGGACGCCGTTTCCGGCTGGAATGACCGAATGCAAATATTCCGGGCTCAAATCGAAATACGGCGTGGTTGGCGACAAGAAATTTGTCTACAGCACCGAAATCATCAAAAAATATCCGCCGTACCCGATTTTCGAGGGCGAGAAATTCGTGCCGCTCGGCTACAAATACATGCTCATCGACCAGGATTACGATCTCGGCGTCATGCATGATGTTTTGTGTATCGTCGAGTATATGCCCGACGGATCAAGCAAGAATATTTTTCGTTCCTACCGCCGCAACCCGAACGGTTTTGCGCACGAACGGAAGATCCGGATGGTGTATTCGCCAACGTTCAAGGAACGCTTTACCAACGCGATGCACTACGTTTCTTCGGCGATGTTTACCAAAAACACGCGTTTCCTCGGGCAATCCACAAGCAAAGGTTTGACGCTGCTTGCGATTCCGTTTGGGATTTTGTTAAATTTATACATCCGTAAAACCAGCCGCTCGGGCGTTATGAAATAATGGCATCAGGAAGAGACAAATTCAGGAAAATCAAGGGATTCATTTCGGTCCTGGTCGCGATGCATTCGGTTTTGCCGCGTCGGTTCAACTTTTTTTTATTTAAAATGTTCCGCAATACCAATGGTAAAATCGGGCTGCTCGTGCGGTACGTGCTTTTGAAAAACCTTGCGAAATCCTGCGGCGACAACGTCTCAGTTCAGCCCGGCGCATTTCTTTTCAATATTCAGAACATGATTTTGGGTAACAATATTTCGATCCATCCGATGTGCTATCTCGATGCGGCCGGCGGATTGGAAATCGGCGACGACGTCTCGATCGCACACGCGTCTTCGATCATGACAACCAATCATACTTGGGACGATTTATCGATCCCGATCAAATACAATCCCGAAACAATGGCCAAAGTCACGATTGCAAACGACGTCTGGATCGGCAGTGGCGTCCGGATCCTGGCAAGTGTAAATATTGGGACAAGATGCGTGATCGCAGCCGGCGCCGTGCTGAACAAGGATGCTGAAAGCCATTCGGTTTACGGCGGCGTACCGGCCAAACTAATCAAGAAAATCAATGGCTAGGAAGCGGCTCATCCGAATGACGACCGTGCCGCTCTCGCTCGACAAACTGCTCGACGGGCAATTGCGGTTCATGAGCGATCATTACGATGTGACGGCCGTTTCTTCCGAAAAAGACTATCTCGAAAAAGTCGGGAGAAAAGAAAACGTGCCGGTTTTTTATCTCGAAATGACGCGGAAAATCACGCCTTTCCGGGATTTTATTTCCGTTTGGAAATTGTATCTGTTCCTCAAAAAACACAAGCCGTTCATCGTCCATTCGCATACGCCCAAAGCCGGGATTACCGGAATGCTCGCGGCCAAGCTCGCCGGAGTGCCGCACCGTTTGCATACCGTGGCCGGATTGCCGCTTTTGGAAGTTTCGGGGCTGAAACGCAAAATGCTCGACTTCGTTGAAAAGCTGACGTACTTCTGTGCGACGAACGTTTATCCGAATTCGTACGGCCTGCGCGATATCATCCTGAAAAATGGCTATTGCCCTGCGGGAAAACTGAAAGTGCTCGCCAGCGGCAGCTCGAACGGCATCGACACGTCGCGGTTTTCGCCGGAACACTTTTCGGAAGCTCAAAAAAACGAGCTCCGGAAAAACCTCGGAATTTCGCCGGACGATTTCGTGTTCATTTTCGTCGGCCGGCTTGTGGGCGATAAAGGCATCAACGAACTCGTTGCGGCGTTCGATCGATTTTCATCTGAAAACGAGAAGGTGAAACTCCTGCTTGTGGGCACGCCCGAAGCCGATCTGAACCCGTTGCTTCCGGTTACGCTGCAAAAAACAGAGACCAATAAAAGCATCATTACGGCCGGATTCCAGAACGACGTCCGGCCGTATTTCGCGATTTCAGACGCGCTGGTTTTCCCGAGCTATCGCGAGGGTTTCCCGAATGTCGTGATGCAGGCCGGAGCTATGGGATTGCCGTGCATCGTCAGCGATATCAACGGCTGTAACGAAATCATTTCGGAAGGCAAAAACGGGCTGATCATTCCGGTCAAAAACACGGAAGCGATTCTTGACGCGCTTCAAAAAATGCTTGACAACAAACTGCTTTATGAAGAGATGCGGCAAAATGCCCGTTCGATAATCGTCAAAAACTACGAACAAAAAACGGTTTGGGAAGCGATTCTCAATGAATATCGTACCTTTGGCAACTCATAAAAGCGCGATGTACACGAAGGTCATTAAGCCATTTCTAGATATCCTCACCGCATGGATCGGCCTGATCGTGGCTTTGCCCTTGCTCATCGTTGTTGCGGTTTTGCTGTTTTTTGCCAATAACGGAAAGCCGTTTTTTTTCCAGCTGCGTCCCGGAAAAAACGGAAAGATTTTCCGGATCGTCAAGTTCCGTACGATGAACGACAACAAGGACGCAAACGGGAAACTGCTTCCGGATGCCGACCGATTGACCGCAGTCGGACGTTTTGTCCGGAAAACTTCGCTGGATGAAATCCCGCAGCTGATCAACGTAGCGATCGGCGATATGAGCTTTGTCGGGCCGCGGCCGCTGCTGACGCACTATCTTCACCTGTACAACAATTTCCAGAACCGCCGTCACGAAGTCAAACCCGGAATTACGGGCTGGGCGCAGGTGAACGGCCGGAACGCGATTTCGTGGGACAAAAAATTTGAATACGATGTATGGTATGTTGACCATATTTCTTTTATTTTAGACCTGAAAATCCTTTTCAAAACGGTACAAAAAGTATTGAAAAGCGATGGGATAAACGCTGCGGATGCGGCCACAATCGAACCCTTCAATGGAGAATAATATTACCCTGTACGGCGCCAGCGGGCACTGCAAAGTCATCGCCGACATCCTGATGGGAAACGGCAATACGCAACTGACGATTATTGACGATTTCGGGAAAAACGATCATATTTTAGGTGTTCCGGTCGTTAAGACTTCCGATATCGATATGGAAAAGCTCGACAACCTGATCATTTCGATCGGGAACAACCGGGCGCGCAAAAGGATATCGTCGAAGCTTGATATCCGGTATGCCAATGCTTTGCATGCTTCGGCAATTATTTCGCCTTTTTCGCAGATCGGTGCCGGAACCGTCGTGATGGCCGGCGCCAAGATCAATCCGGATGCGAAAATCGGGAAACACTGCATCATCAATACCGGCGCTGTCGTCGAGCACGATGCGGACATTGCCGATTTCGTACACATTTCGCCGGGCGCCGCGCTTGCCGGAAACGTAACCGTCGGTGAAGGATCGCATGTCGGGATCGGATCGATCGTCATCCAAGGCGTGAAAATCGGGAAGTGGGCGACCATCGGCGCGGGCGCAATCATCATCAGGGACATTCCGGACTTTGCCGTCGTGGTAGGAAATCCGGGTAAAATCATCAAATACAACGAAGAATATGAGCACTAAAATCTGGCTTTCGTCGCCACACATGGGCGGAAGCGAACAAAAATACGTTCAGGAAGCTTTCGATACCAATTGGGTCGCGCCGCTCGGGCCGAACGTAACGGGATTCGAAAACGATCTCGCGGCGTTCATCGGCGAAAATTCGCAGGTCGCGGCATTATCTTCGGGAACTGCCGCCATCCATTTAGGATTGGTTTTGCTTGGCGTGAAAGCCGGCGACGAGGTCATTTGTCAGAGTTTTACGTTTTCGGCCTCGTGCAACCCAATCGTTTATCTGAACGCGACGCCGGTATTCGTTGACAGCGAGCCCGAAACCTGGAACATCTGCCCGAAAGCGCTTGAAAAAGCCATTGAAGACCGTATTTCCAAGGGCAAAAAACCCAAAGCGATCATTGGCGTGCATTTGTACGGAATGCCGTTCAAGGTCGATGAAATCCTCGAAATCTCCAGAAAATACGATATTCCGGTGCTCGAAGACAGCGCCGAGGCGTTGGGCAGTTCTTACAAAGGGCAAAAGTGCGGAACGTTCGGCAAGCTGGGCGTACTGTCGTTCAACGGGAACAAGATCATCACGACTTCGGGCGGCGGTGCGCTCGTGACCAAAAGCAACGAAACCAAGGACAAAATCGTTTTCCTGGCGACTCAGGCCCGCGACAATGCGCCGCATTACCAGCACAGCGAAATCGGTTACAATTACCGGCTCAGCAACATTTGCGCAGGCATCGGCCGCGGCCAGATGGAAGTCCTGGAAAAGCATATTGCGTTGCGGCGCAAAGTAAATGCGTTTTACAAGGAGCTTTTTTCTAAAATTGACGCTGTAAAAGTCTTTAGTGAGCCGAATGCCGATTATTTTTCGAACCACTGGCTTTCTTCCATAATCGTTGACCCGGCAAAATCCGGAGGCAAGACCAGGGAAGACCTGAGGCTCGCGCTTGAAGCCGAAAACATCGAATGCCGTCCGCTCTGGAAACCGATGCACCTGCAGCCGGTATTTTCAAGTTATCCGTATTATGGAGGCGACGTTGCCGAAAAGCTCTTTGAGAACGGATTGTGCCTGCCATCGGGCTCGAACCTTTCCGAAGAGGACAAAATCAGGATAAAACAAGCATTTCAACGATTTTTTTCGTAACTGTACAATAAAAAGCTTACCTTGACCCTTAGCCAAAATGAAACGTTCGGTTTTTAAATATGTCATGGATACGATTTCGGAAAAAAGATTCCGGAACATTGGCTATTTGCCGCGCTGGATCATTTTCCTGATCGACGTTTTCATCGTCTTCGTCGCGAGCATCATTACCTATGTCATCGTATCGAGCCTGACGATTTCCTTCTACAAGCACCTAAACATGCCGCTGCGGTACGCGCTGATTATTTTCATCAACGCGTTTTTCTTTTTGCTTTACCGGACTTATGCGGGAATCATCCGGCATTCGACTTTCATCGATTGCGTGAAGTTGCTGGTCTCGACCTCGACCTCGTTCGTCACACTGGTCGCGATCAATTACGGCTGGTTTTTGATTTTCGGCCAGAAGCTTTACCTGACGACCGGTCTGTTCATCAGCTATGTAATTTCGTTCCTTTTACTGTTTTTGTTCCGGATTCTGGTCAAGCATTTTTTCGAGAAATATACCAACGTCACCGATGCGAAAAAACTCACGCCGACCGTAATTTACGGCGCCGACGCCAACGCGATCTCGATTGCCAACGCACTTAGGACCGAAGTTCCAGCGCGTTTCAAGCTGCGCGGCTTTATCGACAAATATCATCAGGACAAAACCTCGAAGCGCATACTGAACCTGCCGATCGTCAACCAGAACAAGCGCATCCACGTAATCATGCGTGCGATGAAGGCCGAAGCGCTGATCATCGCCGAAAAAGGGCTGACGAAAGAGGAAACCGTCGCGATCGTCGAGGAATGCCTCGAATACAACTTCAAGGTCTTTATGGTTCCGGTCATCACCGACTGGGAAGACCAGGTCCAGATTTCCAAAAAAGTAAAGAATTTCGAGATCGAGGATTTACTCGAGCGCAAGCCGATCCAGCTCCATATGGACGAGATTTCGCGCCAGCTCAAGGACAAGAAAGTCCTGATTACGGGCGCCGCCGGCTCGATCGGAAGCGAAATCGTGCGGCAGGTGCTCGAATTCGGTCCGTCGAAGATTATCATGCTCGACCAAGCCGAAACTCCGTTGCACAATCTCGAGTTGGAAATCAACGGATTGACTCAGGCCGCCAAAATCCGTACGGTACTGACCGATATCCGCAACCGCGACGCGCTCGAAAAAGTATTCCGGACCTACAAGCCCGACGTGGTCTATCACGCCGCGGCTTACAAGCACGTTCCGCTGATGGAGGCCAATCCGTCGCAGGCCGTATGCACGAACGTAATCGGGACGATGAACCTCGCCGACCTCGCAAGCCATTACGGCGTCGAACGTTTCGTGATGGTTTCGACCGACAAGGCCGTCAACCCGAGCAGCGTCATGGGCGCAAGCAAGCGGATTGCCGAGAAATATGTCCAGTCGCTGCATTTCAAATTGCAGGAAGAAAATCGCCAATCCACAAAATTCATCACGACGCGGTTCGGGAACGTACTGGGCTCGAACGGTTCGATCGTTCCGCTGTTTACTAAGCAAATCCAGGAAGGCGGACCGATAACGATCACGCATCCCGAAATCATCCGGTATTTTATGACGATTCCCGAAGCGTGCCAGCTCGTTCTGGAAGCAGGAACGATGGGTAACGGCGGCGAGATTTTCATTTTCGATATGGGCGAGCCGGTTAAGATCATCGATCTGGCCAAGAAAATGATCCGGTTGGCGGGTTTCACGCCCGACAAGGAAATCGAAATTAAAATCATCGGGCTCAGGCCGGGCGAAAAGCTGTTCGAGGAATTGCTCAACGATACTTCGAAAACGCTGCCGACGCACAACGACAAGATCATGATCGGTATCGACATTTGCGACGATTTCGATGAAATAAGTATGGAAATCCGGGATTTGTGCGATGCCGTGCGCCACGTTTCAAACGACGAGATCGTTTCGAGAATGAAAAAAATCGTTCCCGAATTCAAGAGCCTGAATTCGATGTTTGAGATGCTCGACACTTAATAAAAGCCCTGAAAAAAAGCAGTATGCCATATTTATGCTATATTTGCCTCCCGCAGAACGCCCCGAAATCAAGGGTAAACAAAAGATTTATGGAAATTAAAAAATACGCATTTTACCTGCTGCTTTTCGTTTTTGCCACATCGTGTGTGCCGAAGAAAAAAATCGTTTACCTTCAGGGAAATGCCGGCGGCGGCAATGCTTCGGTCTCCAATTACGAGCCGGTGATCCAGCCGGACGACATGCTTTATGTTACCGTGACTTCGCAAAACCCGGAAGCCGTCGAGGCGTTCAATCCCGAAAATACCGGGACGCAGAACGGCAATACGTTCGATCTGAAAAGGGTTTCCTATCTGGTTTCGAAAGAAGGCGATATCGAATTCCCGATTTTGGGCAAGATCAAGGCGGCCGGGCTTACGCGTTCGGAATTCACCGAAATGCTCAAGCTGCGCCTCAAGCCTTACGTTTCGGATGCGGTAGTCAATCTCAGGTTCACGAATTTCAAGATATCGGTGCTCGGAGAAGTATCGGCGCCTGGAAAAATCGAGGTATCGGGCGACCGGATCACGCTGATCGAAGCCATCGCGCAGGCGGGCGACCTTACGCTCTACGGGATGCGCAACAACATCCTGATCGTCCGCGACAACAACGGGGAAAAAACCTTCAACCGCGTCGACATCACCAAAGCCAATTTCGTCAATTCGCCGTTTTATTACCTCAAGCAGAACGATGTCGTTTATGTTGAGCCGCGGCGCGCCCGTGTCGATTCGACGGCCATCGGCGGAAACGTGACGACGATCATTTCCATCGTCAGTTTCCTGTTGACCACAACCCTCATCATAACCCGACTATAAATGCAGCCATTGAGCAATATTTCGCCGCAGCAGGAGCAGGGCATCAACATCGAGGAGCAGCTGTTCAAGTTTCTAAAGCATTGGAAATGGATTGCTTTGTCGGCCATTGCCGCACTCGTCGTGGCGTTCTTTTTCATCCGATATTCGGTGCCGCAGTACGGCATGTCTACGACAATCCTGATCAAGGACGACAAAAAAGGCGGCAGCGAGCTCGATGCGTTCAGCGATCTGGGCATTATCACGGGTGGAAAAAACAACATCGAGAACGAAATTGCGATCCTGCAGTCGCGGACGTTGTCGCAAAACGTCGTCCGGACGCTCGAATTCAACGTCTCGTATTTTGTCGAAGGGCGAATCATCAGCGCCGAATCGTATAAAAATTCGCCAATCAAAGTCCTGTTCATCGATAAGGGCAAAACCAATGTCCAGAAAGACACTTCGTTTGTGATCCGGCCGCTGTCGGGAAAAACGTTCGAACTGTCGGACATCCTGAAAGACAATCCAAAAAAATACTCGTTCGGGCAAAAAATCGAGAGTCGTCTGGGTTCGTTCATCGTCGTGAACAATTTCAACGACCGGATCGGCGACAACAACATTACGGTCAAGATCACGTCGGTTGAAAACAAGGCCGCTGCCTATAACGCCAAACTTACGGTGGAACAGGTCGGAAAAAAGACCAGCGTCATCAAGCTTTCGATGACCGACCCGATTCCGGACAAAGGGCTCGATTTCCTCGACACGCTTGTCGCGAAATACAACGAGGACGCAAAGAACGACCGGAACGAAATCGCGAAAAACACATTCGAGTTCATCAAGAACAGGCTTGTGATCATCACCAGCGAACTCGACAGTGTCGAGCGCGATGCCGAAACTTTCAAAAAGCTCAACCGCCTGACCGACCTGACTTCGGATGCGAGCCTGAGCCTGTCTTCGTCGGCCGAATATGAGAAATCGGTCGTCGAGAATGAAACCGACCTGAAAGTCGTCGATTACATGCTTGAAGTTGCGCAAAAAGCGGGTGACGAAGATTTGATCCCGAACAACATCATGTCGTCAGCCAATTCCGGAAATGCCGGCAGCCTGATCGACGAATACAACAAGCTCGTGCTCGACCGCAAGCGCATCCTGAAAACGGCTACGCTGACCAACCCGAAAATCGTAAACATGAGCGAACAGCTGGCGGGCATCCGGACCAATATCCTCGAAAGCCTGTCCAATACGAAAAGCTCGCTGAAAATCACCCAGCGCGACCTGAAACGCCAGGAAGCGATGTTCAACGGTCAAGTTTATAAAGTGCCGACCAACGAACGGCAGTACAACGTCATTGCAAGACAGCAGCAAATCAAGGTATCGCTTTATTTGTATCTTTTGCAGAAGCGGGAAGAAACTGCAATTTCGCTTGCCGTAACCTCGCCGAAGGCCAAAGTCATCGATTCGGCGTATTCGAGCGGGCTCGTGTCGCCGAACAAAAAAATCATTTTCCTGTTTGCGTTGCTTGTGGGTTTGCTGATCCCGATCGGTATTATCTTGCTGATTGAGATGCTCGATAACAAAATCCATTCAAGGCAGGATGTCGAAAAACTCACGAGTATTCCGTATCTGGGCGATATCCCGCAATCGGACGAAACCGGGGATTCCGCCTTTGACAGCCGCAGCGTAACGGCCGAATCGTTCCGGATTATCCTGACGAACCTCGAGTTTATGCTTGCCAATACGGCTTCGGGTAAGGCCAAGACCATTTTCATCACCTCGACGCTGCCGCGCGAAGGGAAAACATTCATTTCGGTAAACATGGCCCGGACGCTGGCGCTGTACGGCAAAAAGGTCATCCTGATCGGGATGGATCTCAGGCATCCGAAATTCGCCGAATACCTCGATATCAATCCGGCGCTCGGCATCAGCAATTACCTTTCGAGCGATAAATATGCGCTCAAGGATGTGATGTTCAAACAAAAGGATTTCGATAATTTCTGGGTCATTCCGTCGGGCGTCATTCCGCCAAACCCGGCCGAATTGCTCAACAATACCAAGGTGGATGAAATCTTTAAGGAACTCAAGGAAACGTTCGACTACGTAATTGTCGATACAGCACCGGTAAGCCTTGTGACCGATACGTTGCTGCTCAAGAAATTCGCCGACGTATTCGTTTATGCCGTCCGGGCGAATTACCTGCGGAAGAACGCGCTGGCCATTCCGGAAGCGCTCCACAAAGAAAACAAACTACCGAATATGTCGATCCTGCTCAACGGCCTCGACCACAACAAGAGCTATGGTTACGGCTATGGTTACGGCTATGGCTACGGTTACGGCTACGGAAAAGAAGCCGAAAAAGAGCCGTGGTACAAAAGGCTTTTCAAGCGCTAGAACCGGAAGTGTTTGTTGTTTGATATCGCCGCCTCGAGCGGTTTGGTATCGTCCATCAGGATTCTTTTGGAAAACGAATTCAGGTGCTTTTCGTGATGCACGTCCGAGCCCACAAAATCGATCATTCCATGCCGCAATAGCCGATCGGCCGTTTTATAAGTGCCCAATCCGTAATACCCGACAGTAGACAAAAGATTCAGCTGCAACAAGCAGCCGGCGTTTTTGAGTTTCTTGAATTCGCTGAGGTTTCCGTGATAAAACGCATACCGCTCGGGATGTGCCAAAACCGGAACGTAGCCGGCGATCTGGAGTTCGAAAAGCAGTTCGTACAACTGGATCGGCGGGTTGATGTATGACATTTCGACCAGCACATGATTGTCCTTCAGGGTCAGCAGCGGTTCCGATTTAAAAAGTTCCGCAAAATTCCCGTCGAGCAGGTATTCGGCGGCGGCGCGCATCGGGACATCGATATTTTGCTGTTTGAGCAGCGCGTTGGTTTCAGACAATTTTTCCTCGATGCCCGTTTTCGTATTTTCCCACACATTTTTCATGACGTGCGGCGTAGTGATCAGCTGTGTCATTCCGATTTTCTTCAATCCGCTGATGAGCGTTACCGTATCGTCCAATACCGCTGCGCCGTCGTCGATGCCCGGAAGCAGGTGCGAATGGATATCGGTATGGCCGTCGGGGATCAGGTCCTGTAAAAACGGTTTTTTCTTAAAGAGTGAAAACAAGCGGAACGAATTTGAAATTGGCGTAAAAATAGGCAAATATCGTTAAATCCGCGTCGAAATTCTTTTGCCTGGAAATCAAACACAAACCTCTGAAATCCGTAGGGCGGTATCCGTAAATTATTATATTTGCAGGCTATAAGCAGCATTTTTACTAAATCCGAAAGAGAACAAAATATTGATGAAAGACGAAAGCCAAACGGAAGACTGGGATTTGATCATAAAAGGACGGACTTCACTTTTTGACTTGAAATTCGGCGATTTGTGGCGTTACCGGGATTTGCTTGCCATGTTCGTCAAACGCGATTTCGTGAGCTTCTACAAGCAGACAATCCTCGGGCCGCTGTGGTTTTTTATCCAGCCAATCCTCACTACGTTTGTCTATACGTTTATCTTCGGAAGGCTCGCCGGCATCAGTTCCGACGGGCTGCCGCAGTTCCTTTTCTATCTTTCGGGCGTTACGGCCTGGAACTATTTCGCCGACTGCCTTACCAAAACCAGTACGGTATTTAAGGACAACGTCAATATCTTCGGGAAAGTTTATTTCCCAAGGCTGATCATGCCGCTGAGTATTGTGACGAGCAACCTGGTTCGTTTCGGCGTACAGCTTTTGCTGCTGCTGATCATGATGGGCTTTTTCGCTTGGCGCGGCGATCATTTCCACATGACCTATGCGATGATTTTCTTCCCGCTGCTGGTTTTCCTGATGGCGTTTCTCGGACTCGGATTGGGATTGATCATCACGGCGGTCACCACAAAATACAAAGACCTGACATTCCTGATCACGTTTGGTGTGCAACTGTTGATGTATGCCACGACCGTGATTTATCCGCTGAGCGAAGCACGCAACAAATTTCACGACATGGTGTGGCTCATCGAGCTTAACCCGATGACGGGAATCATCGAGGCATTCCGTTTCGCATTTCTCGGCAAGGGCGAATTTACCCTGTGGAGCATCGGCTATTCGGCGATCGTTACGATTGTCGTATGCTTTTTTGGCGTCATCATCTTTAATAAAACCGAAAAGAATTTCGTCGATACCATCTAATGAGCAAACCTGTCATCAAAGTCGATAATTTATCCAAAGCCTACCAGATTGGGCAAATTGGTACGGGAACCATTTCCCGCGACCTCGAACGCTTCTGGGCGATGAAAGTCCGCGGTAAGGAAGACCCTTTTTTGAAAATCGGCGAGGTCAACGACCGCAGCGTCAAAGGCACGAGCGATATCGTATGGTCGCTAAAGGATATCAATTTCGAAATCGGACAGGGCGAGGCCGTTGGCATCATCGGAAAGAACGGCGCCGGAAAAAGCACGCTTTTGAAACTGCTTTCCCGCGTGACCGGACCGACGACCGGCGAAATCAAGGTCAAAGGCCGGATCGCGAGCCTTTTGGAAGTCGGTACCGGTTTCCATCCGGAGCTCAGCGGCCGCGAGAACATCTATCTCAACGGCGCGATCCTTGGGATGCGGAAAAAGGAAATCACGCGCAAACTCGACGAGATCATCGATTTTTCGGGCGTCGAGCGGTATATCGATACGCCGGTCAAGCGTTATTCTTCGGGAATGTATGTCCGGCTCGCATTTGCCGTGGCTGCGCACCTCGAAAGCGAAATCCTGATCGTCGATGAGGTTTTGGCCGTTGGCGACGCCGATTTCCAGAAAAAATGCCTCGGTAAAATGGGCGACATCAGCAAAGGCGAAGGCCGTACCGTGCTGTTCGTGAGCCACAATATGGCCGCCGTAAAAGGATTGTGTACCAAAGGTATCGTGCTCGAAAACGGACTCGTTACCGCCGAAGGCCCGATCAACAGAGCCGTCGATATGTATCTGAAATCGGCTTCAAGCATGAATGTCTGGGAAGGCAGCGACGGCGACAACAGCATCCGGCTGCTCAAGGCCAAAGTGTTCAACGATGCGGGCAACGAAAGTTTCAGCAACACCGAAAAAATCGACGTTTCCATTACTTTCGAGCTTGGCGAGAAATTCAAGGACATGGTCATCGGCGTATCGATACTCTCGGTTATCGGCAACCCGATCGTCGGAATGTTATACAACGATTACAACGATTACAACGAGCTGCATCCGGGCGTATACGAAGTCACTTTCAGCATTCCGGCCTGTACGCTGGCCACCGGCGATTATGAGATGGAATTCAATTTGTCTATCCCGTACGTAAAGCGCTACACGACCAAAAAGTCGAACCTGTCTTTTACCGTAACTGCCGAAAACGCTTACGGAAACCGGTTTTTCATCCAGAACAACACCTATTTCAATTCGATCGTCAGGCCAAACTGGTTTACGGGAATTAACAAAATCAGATAATATGCCATCACAATTCCAGGAATATTTCGAGAAGAATACTGCCAACAGCATCCACAAATGGATTCACTATTTCGATATTTATGACCTATGGTTCAAAAAATACCGCAACCGGCCGGTCGTGATTCTTGAAATCGGCGTGTACCAAGGCGGTTCGCTCAATATGTGGCGCGACTATTTTGGGCCTGAGGCGCAGATTTTCGCAATCGACATCAATCCGCTCTGCAAGCAGTTCGAGGCCGAAAACACGAAGATTTTCATCGGTTCGCAGGAAGACCGCGAATTTTTGAAATCCGTGAAATCCCAGGTGCCGAAATTCGACATCCTGATCGACGACGGCGGGCATACGATGTCGCAGCAAATCGTTTCGTTCGAGGAATTGTACGGGCACATCAAGGACGACGGCATTTACCTTTGCGAGGATTTGCATACGTCGTACTGGCCATCTTATGGCGGCGGTTACAAAAAGCCCGGAACCTTCATTGAATACAGCAAGAATTTCATCGATTACCTCAATGCCTGGCATGGCGGCAGTACGCTCAAGGTGAACGACTTTACGAAAAGTTCGTATGCCCTGCATTATTACGACAGTGTTTTGGTGATCGAAAAACGGGTCATGACACCGCCAGTAGTCGAAATGCGCGGCGAGATCATCATCCCGATCGACAATTTCGAAGTGCCGAAAAAGAAAGTCGGCCTGACCAAAAGAATCGTCTCCAAAATCCGCCGAATCCTGAAAGGCAAATGAAAAAACTGATCAAAAACCTGCTCCGCCCGATGGTTCGGATTTTCAGGCCGGCCGCGCCGAAAGTCGCCCGTTTCGTTCCGACCGAAAGGACGTTTCTGGGCAAAACGGTCTATATCCACGATATTTTGTCGTACAATATGTGCGTCAACGAATTGTTCGTTTCCGAATCTTATAATTTCAAGGCGAGAACTGATGCGCCGTACATCATCGATTGCGGGGCGAACCTCGGGATGAGCGTCATTTACTTCAAGAAGTTGTATCCTAAAGCTTCGATTTTGGCCTTTGAAGCCGACGACCACGTGTTCAAATTCCTTGAAAAAAACGTAAAGTCGTTTGGTTATGACAACGTCGAACTGGTCAACAAAGCCGTCTGGAACGGCAACGGCGAACTGACGTTTCTGGCTGAAGGCGGCGCCGGAGGCAGGCTCGAAGCGAGTGAAACCGGCGATCACGTCTACAAAAAAGTGCCGAGCGTCCGGCTCAGGGATTACCTTACCGGCAAAAAAGTCGATTTTCTGAAAATGGATATCGAAGGCGCCGAATACGACGTGCTGAAAGACTGCGCGGATGCGCTCAGCGATATCGACTTCATGTTCATTGAATACCACAGCATGATTGACCGTGAGCAAAATCTACAGGAAATCCTGGAAATTATCAAAAACGCGGGTTTCCGTTACCACATCAAGGAAGCCTATACGACGAAATACCCGCTTATCGAGCGCGAGCTGAACTTCGGGATGGATTTGCAGCTCAATATCTTCTGCTATAAAAATTAAATATGTCATTGATCAGTACTATTTTACAGACTTACAGGAAAAAAGGCGGCAAAGCGACCCTGCGGTTTCTGCGCGCCCGGTTTTTTCCGGTGAAAACAAGGCCGATCAAAGACATCGCACAATATATCCCGTATTTTAAAGGAAAAAAAGGCATCGAGATCGGCGGGCCAAGCCCGATTTTTTCCAGGGAAGTTCCGCTTTATCCGATCATCGGTTCGCTAGACGGCTGCAATTTCAGCAATCAGACGGTTTGGGAAGGCCACATCGTCCAAGGCGACAATTATCATTATTTCGAGGGCAAGACCGGTTTTCAGTACATCTGCGAAGCCAGCGATTTAAGTGGTGTTCCCGAAGAAAAATACGATTTCCTGCTTGCCTCGCATTGCCTTGAGCATTGTGCCAATACGCTGAAAACTATGGAGGAATGGCTTCGCGTGGTCAAAAAAGGCGGCGCGGTTTTGCTGGTGCTTCCCGATAAGCGCTTTACGTTCGACAGTCGCCGTCCGGTAACGGCGTTCGAACATTTGCAGGCAGATTTTGCTGCCAATGTCGATGAGACCGATTTGACGCACCTCGACGAAATCGTTTCGCTGCACGACCTTTCGATGGATCCGGCGGCCGGAACGCAGGATGAATTCCGGAAACGGTCACAGGACAATTATAACAACCGTTGCCTGCATCATCACGTTTTCGATTTCAGGCTGCTTGAAAAAATCTATGCGCACCACAACATCAAAATCGTGAATACGGCTTTCGCGAAACCGTACCACCAGATCATTTTAGGGATAAAACAATGATTTCAGTCGTTATCTGTTCGAGGAAAAAAGAGCTGGACAGCGGCTTGTCGGAAAACATCAAAAGTACGATCGGCTGCCCATACGAACTGGTCGTAATCGACAATTCGGCGAACGATCATACGATTTTCGAGGCTTACAACCAAGGCATTGCGCAAAGTGCCGGCGAGGTGTGCTGTTTTATCCACGACGATATTTTTATCCATACGACCGGATGGGGAACGATTGTAAATCGTATTTTTGACGAGCATCCCAAAGCCGGACTACTTGGCGTCGCGGGTTCTAAAATCAAGACCGCAATGCCTTCAGGCTGGTGGAATTGCCCGGAAACGCTGAAGGAAATCAACATTCTTCAGCATCTCGACGACGGAAAAAAGGAAAAGTGGGAATTCGGTTTCAAAACCGGAAACCTGTCGGAAGTCGCAGCCGTCGACGGCGTTTTCATGGCGCTGCGAAAAAGTACCGGATGTAGGTTCAATACGGATTTGAAAGGGTTCCACAATTACGACCTGAACCTTTCGATCGAATGCCGCAAAAAAGGATTTTCGGCTTTGGCGACCAATGAAATCCTGATCGAGCATTTTTCGAACGGCAATCTCAACGATTCGTGGCTCAGATCGACGCTCGAACTGCACCGGATTTACCGGAAATCGCTGCCGGTTACCGTTAAAGGCTTCGACGATCCGGCGCTGCTGAAAGCCGTCGAAATCGACAACGCGAAACGGATGGCCGGGCAATTGTTACGCGCGGGTTATCGGAGCGATGCAGCCAAAATCTGGCGGCAATTGTTTATGATGCAGCCGTTTTCAGGTTTCCATTTCCGGTTTTTGAAGAAATTGATACGATCATTATCCAAACGGAGCTGAATAATATGAGCAAAGCAAGAATCATCGCTTATTACCTGCCGCAATTTCATCCGGTTCCCGAAAACGACCTCTGGTGGGGAAAGGGTTTTACCGAATGGACGAACGTCGGCAAAGCCAAACCGCTGTTCAAAAACCACGACCAGCCGAAGCTTCCGGCCGATCTCGGGTATTACGACCTCCGGATTCCCGAAGTGCGCGAGGAACAGGCTAAAATGGCCAAGGAATACGGCGTCGAAGGATTTTGTTATTGGCATTATTGGTTTGGAGACGGCAAGCGTTTACTCGAAAAACCGTTCCAGGAAGTCGTAAAATCCGGGAAGCCCGATTTAGGTTTTTGCCTTGCGTGGGCGAACATCCAATGGGGCGGCGTTGCCTACGGCGATAAATACGAGCGGCTTTTGATGGAGCAAACCTATCCCGGCGCCGATGATTATACCGCGCATTTCAACGAATTGCTCCCGGCTTTCCAGGACAAGCGCTACATGCGGATCGACAACAAGCCTATTTTTGTGGTCTACAATCCGGCCGGGCTTCCGGATCCGAACGCGTTCATCGATTTGTGGAACAATCTCGCGAGGCAAAACGGGCTCGACGGCATTTATTTCATCGCCTACCAGCATTTCGGGTTTCCGTACACGGAAAAGGGCTTTGATGCGTTGACGCCGCCCAGTCCGAGCCATTTGTTTATGCGCGTCAGGCCGACTTTTATCGACAAAGTGATCCGCAAACTGACGTCTTACCGCAAGATCCATTTCAAATATCGATCGTTCAAAATCAGGAATCTTTATACGCACCGGCAGATCGTCGAGGCGAGCGATTATTCGGACGTTCCGAAAGACATCAAATTCTTCCCGAGCTGCAGCCCGAATTGGGACCATACGCCGCGAAGCGAGTACAAAGGGCAGATAATCCTCGAAACCAAGCCTGAATTGTTTTATAAAAACCTGCTAAACTGCTTCCGGCGGATCAAAGACAACAAGCCTGAGGAAAGAATCATTTTCATCAAAGCCTGGAACGAATGGGCCGAAGGGAATTATCTTGAACCCGACCAGAAAACCGGTTTCGCGAATCTGGAGCAGATCAAAAAATTCCAGGAATCCTAGCCATGCGTATCGGATCCAATCCACATAAAGACCAGCCCAAAGGCGATTCCGGATATCTTCATCAGGTCGTCATTCCGGTTTACATCCCAAGCAGTGAAGGCTATTTCTCCGACAGTTTCGAAATCCTGAAACTCTGCCTGAAGTCGCTTTTCGGCACTGTACACGACAAGACCTATATTACGATAGTCGATAACGGCTGTCACGCTACCGTCGGGGAATATCTCGACGGGCTTTACGCAGCAGGGCAAATCCAGGAAGTTGTGCATTGCAACAATATCGGCAAGATCAATGCGGCGATGAAAGGACTTTCGGGCCACGATATCGAGCTGGTGACCATCGCCGATGCCGATGCGATGTTCCTCCCGGGCTGGCAATCGGCGACCAACGACGTATTCGAAGCATTCCCGAAAGCGGGCGTGGTCGGGATTGTCCCGATGTATAAGATGTTCAACCGCTTTTGCGAAAATATCATTGTCCCAAAGTTTTTCAGCCGGAAACTGAAATTCGTCCCTTTTGCGGACAAAGACGGCTTGGCGCGCTTTTACCAGAGCATCGGCTGGGATGCGCCATTGCATCCGCTTTACGCCCGGCTGACCCTGGGCATTGATTCCGACAGCGGGCTTACGGCGCTTCTCGGCACCGGACATTTCATATCGACTTTCAAACGGGATATTTTTGAAAAGACGCCGATCCATTTTGATTTCAAGCTCGGAGGAGACAGCGAGGAAATCATCGACGGGCTGTGTCTTGAAAAGGATTACTGGCGGCTGACGACACACCGGAATTACGGCTACCATCTCGGGAATACGCTTGAAGACTGGATGCCTGAAGTGGCTTTTGAAAAGGAAAACAGCGCCCGTTTCAAAGGCGGGTTTCCCACGTTTCGGCGGATCGGACGTTTTTCGTACTTTATCAGAAATGTTTTTTTTAGAAAGCTTTTTTTCAATCCGAGGATCAAGCGTCTGTTGTATCTGTACAAGAAATTGCCTTCGGATATGCTCGGGAAATACTAAACGAAACCTGAGCCCGTGGAAAGCCCAAAGAAATTTTCAATCCTGATAACTACGAAAAACCGCCTTCCGGATCTTAAGATCACGCTCGGAAAACTTGCGCCGCTCCTGGATCGCGACGATGTGGAATGTTTTGTAATTGACGACGGCTCCACAGACGGAACATCCGATTTTGTCCGGGAGAATTTTCCTTTGGTCCGGCTGCACCGCAATCCGGCCTCGAAAGGATATTTGTTTAACCGGAATAAAATGCTGGGCGAAACTACTGCGCTGTATGCCATTTCGCTTGATGACGACGCTCATTTCCTTTCGGAAAATCCGTTGGAAACCATCGAATCGCATTTTCTTCAAAACCCGGAATGCGGCCTGGTCGCCTTTCGTATTTTCTGGGGAAAAACCGCTCCCGAAATCACGACCTCGCCCGATGTTCCGCAACAGGTAAAGAGTTTTGTCGGTTGCGGCCACGCCTGGAAAATGACGGCTTGGCGCGAGATTCCCGACTATCCGGAATGGTTCGGTTTTTACGGCGAGGAAAATTTCGCGTCGCTTGAGTTGTTCAGAAAACAACTGGAAGTGCATTATCTTCCGCAAGTCCTGGTGCAGCACCGGGTTGACTTGGGTGCGCGAAAATCGGATGCGGCCGATGCGCGCAGGCGGTTCAAAAATTCGCTCAAGGCCGACTGGAACAATTACCTTTTGTTTTATCCGCTTCCCAAAGCCTTCCGGAAGATGGCTTATTCGGTAGCCATGCAGTTCAAAACCAAGATATTCAAGGGCCATCCGGGACTGGTTTTTCCGTTGACGGGCACCATCGCGGGATTGCTTTATCATTTGCCCCGGATCGCACGAAACCGGAATGCACTGACGGTATCGCAATATGCAGCTTTTATGAAACTTCCCGAAGCAAAAATATTCTGGAAGCCATAATTTATTTATTTTTACCGCTCATCGACAGGCAATGAGAAACATAGCGATTATACCCGCGCGCGGCGGCTCGAAACGGCTTCCCGGAAAGAACATCCTGCCGCTTGGCGGGATTCCGCTCATCGCGCACAGCATTTTATATGCGCAGGCCAATTCCGACGTCGATGCGGTCTATGTTTCCACCGATGATGAAAAGATCAGGCGCACCGCATTGGAGTTTGGTGCTGAAATCATCGATCGTCCGGCAGCGATTTCAGGCGATAAAGCGACGACTGCCGAAGCCCTGCAACACGCGCTCGGGCATTGCGGCGGCAGTGTCGGAAACGTATTCCTGCTCCAGCCGACGAATCCGTTGCGGCCATCAAACCTGTTGGCTGAATGTTTTGAAACCTTTAAGGAACGCCAGGCCGACAGCCTGTTTACGGTAAGCCGCAATCATCAGAAGTTCGGTAAGATTGACGCTGGGAAATTCGTCCCGTTCAATTACAAACCGGGCCAGCGCAGCCAGGATCTCGAACCGTTGTATTTCGAGAACGGATTGCTTTACATTTGTAAGGCCGAAGTTATCGCCAACGGAGAAATCATCACTGAAAATGCAGTGCCGTTCGAAACAGACCCTGTTTTTTCGGCTGTTGATATCGATACGCAGGCCGATTTCGATTACGCCGAATATTTATACCAAAAATTATCAATAACCTATAATCCATAGTTCATCACGTGAATCCATACATTGAAATAGCCGGACGAAAAGTCGGGCCGGATTTCCCGCCGCTGGTCATCGCCGAAATCGGGATCAACCACGAAGGCTCGCTCCAAACCGCCAAAGAAATGGTCGATGCAGCCAAACGTGCCGGCGCCGAAGTCGTCAAGCACCAAACGCATATCGTTTCCGACGAGATGAGCGCCGTGGCCAAAAAAGTCATTCCGGGCAATGCCGACGTGTCGATTTACGAAATCATGGAACGCTGCGCCCTGAACGAGGCCGACGAACTGGAACTTAAAAAATATGTCGAAAGCAAGGGCATGATTTTCATATCGACGCCGTTTTCGCGCGCGGCTGCCGAACGATTGAAAAAATTCGACATTCCGGCCTATAAGATCGGATCGGGCGAATGCAACAATTATCCGCTGCTTGAACACATCGCTTCATTTGGAAAGCCGGTCATTTTGAGTACGGGCATGAATACGATCGAAAGCGTGTCGAAAGCCGTCGCGATTTTCGATAGGCACAACGTTCCCGTCGCGCTTTTGCATACGACCAATTTGTATCCGACACCGATTCATTTGGTTCGCTATGGCGCGATGACCCAATTGCACGAGGCGTTTCCGGATAAAGTTTTCGGACTGTCAGACCATACGCTCAACAACAACGCCTGCCTCGGCGCGGTCGCTTTGGGCGCCTCAATTTTGGAACGCCATTTTACCGATACGATGCAGCGCAACGGCCCGGATATCGTGTGCAGCATGGACGAACAAACGTGCCGCGAACTGATTGTTTCCTCAAACGAGATATGGCAGATGCGCGGCGGGAAAAAGGAACCTGCCAAAGAAGAACAGGTTACGATCGATTTTGCCTTCGCAACCGTTTGCAGCATCGCGCCAATCCGCAAAGGCGAGGCTTTTACCAAAGCGAACATTTGGGTAAAACGTCCCGGGACTGGCGAAATTCCTGCGGCTCATTACGACCTCGTGTTGGGTAAACCGGCCGCCCGGGATATCGGTCCGGATGAGCAGGTCGCAAAAGCCGACGTCGTAAACTTTTAATGACCAGGCATGAGGGATTTTAAGGTATCGGTCTTTATGATCACGTATAATCATGGAAAATTCATCGAGCAGGCAATCGAAGGCGTCCTGATGCAGCAAACCGATTTTCCTGTTGAATTGGTTATCGGTGAAGACTGCAGTCCTGACGATACCCGTGAAATTTGCATCCGCTACCAGCAAAAATATCCGGACAGGATCAAGCTTCATTTGCCTGAAAAGAATATCGGCTCGTTGGCCAATTTCGAAAAAATTCTTTGGGAATGCTCGAAAGGCTATAAATATACGGCCATGTGCGAAGGGGACGATTATTGGAGCGATCCGCTCAAGCTCCAAAAGCAGGTTGATTATCTTGAAGCGCATCCGGATTGCGGCCTGACTTATACCGATGTAAAAATATTTGACGACGCCAGGAAGGAATTTCTTCCTCATACGCCCGGAAAAAAAATTCCCGATGAAGACATGGTTCGCACGCTGCTCGAAGCCAAATTCATCCATTTTGCTTCGATTATGGTCCGTACCGCAATGCTTCCCGCGATACTCGAAATCCTTTCGCCGGAATGGCAGGGCAAAATTATAGGCGATACCCGGCTGATCCTCGAATACGCGCAGCAGGCCCGAATCGGGTTCATTCCCGAAGCCACAACCGTTTACAGGATCGTAGCGGGCAGCGCGAGCCATCCGGTAAATATCGATAAATTCATATCAGTGGTAAACGATACGTACCAAAGCCGTAAAAACTTTGTGCTGCGCCACAAGCTCGACGAAAAATGGCTCGGTATCCCGGTAAGCCATTACAACCGCAGCCTGATCAATCACGCGGCGACGCAAAAAAATTACTTTAACGCAGTAAAACTTTTGTCCAACCTTAAAATACGGGATAGTTTTTCGTACGCCACCTGGAAAACCTTTCGACGGAAAATAGACAATAAAACCGCTGCAAAATTCGCTTTTTCCCTTTTCGGGCTTGGTGTTTTAAGGCTGTGGCTCAAAAAATAACCCACCCGTTTTTCACTCCTGATTTAATTCGTTATTTTGCACAAAACTAAAACCTGTTAGATAGGCCGGCTGCTGATGAAAAAAATCCTGTTCCTTACCGGTACGCGAGCCGATTTCGGCAAGATCAAGTCGCTCATTTCCATCTTGGAGAAAACGGATGGCTTCGAGCCGCTTGTCTTTGTCACGGGCATGCACCTGCAAAAGGAATACGGATATACGCTGGTCGAGATCGAGCGCTGCGGGTTCACGAACATCCATACGTTCGAAAACCATACGCACGAAACGACGATGGACCTGACTTTGGCCAAAACCATCGAAGGTTTGTCAAGTTATTGCAAGCAAATCAATCCCGATATGATTGTCGTGCACGGCGACCGCGTCGAGACGTTGGCCGGCGCGATCGTCGGTTCGCTGAACAACATTCTCGTGGCGCACATCGAAGGCGGCGAGATTTCGGGAACTGTCGACGAACTGATCCGGCACAGCGTCAGCAAGCTCAGCCACATTCATTTCGTTTCGAACGACGGCGCGGCCAAACGGCTCATCCAGATGGGCGAGATGAAATCGTCGGTCTATACGATCGGATCGCCTGACGTCGACATCATGTTTTCGGACGATTTGCCCGATCTCGAAAAAGCGAAATCGTATTATGAGATCGATTTTGAAAGGTACGCCGTGGCGATGTTCCATCCGGTTACGACCGAAGCGCGCGATATGGCCGGATATGCTGATGAATTCGTAAAGGCGCTTTTGTGCGATACGAATAGCTACATCATCATTTTCCCGAACAACGACCTCGGGAGCCGTTATATCATCGAAGCTTACGAGAAACTGAAAGACAACCCGAGATTCCGCATTTTTCCTTCGGTCCGGTTCGAATATTTCCTGACCCTGCTCAAGAATGCGCAATTCATTATCGGGAACAGCAGCGCAGGAATCCGCGAAGCGCCGTATTACGGAATCCCGATCATCAACATCGGGACGCGCCAGCAAAATCGTGCGCTTCATGCCGATATCGTCAACACGGGCTACGACAGCGGCAGTATTATTGAAGCGCTTTCGGGAATCGATAAGCACAAGGTAAAAAGCCCCCACTCGGGCTTCGGCTCGGGGAACAGCGCCGGATTATTCCTGAAATCGCTCGAAAAAGCCGATATTTGGCAGCTCAACCACCAGAAACAATTCAGGGACAACTGATGCTTACCGCCGGCAATTACCATTACATACGAGAAGATTTTACTGCGCCGTACCCGAGTATTTTCGGGGTAACGCCTCGCGCATTCAGGGAACAGTTGAAGCGGCTGAAGAACGAAGGCGATTTCATTCATCCCAAAAATCTTTCGGACAACTTCAGCGAATGCTTGCACAGTAAGGACAATTACTGGCTGGTAACTTTCGACGACGGTTTGCGCGAACAGTACGATTATGCGCTGCCCGAACTGGATGCGCTCGGCATTGCGGCGTTTTTTTTTGCGAATTCGCGCAACCGCGAGAAAAATAAAGTAAGTACCGTCCATCAAATTCATTTATTGCGCTCGGTTGCCAGCCCGGGGGAATTCCTCAAAAAACTTGCAGCCGCCGAAGTACCGGAGCTTTCCCAAAACGATAAAACAAGGTCGCACGGCATTTACCGCTATGACGATGCCGCGACGGCCGAGCTCAAATACCTGCTCAATTTTAAAATCGGGTTTGATAGACAGGAAACTGTAATTAAAAGTATATTTGACGATTATTTTTCGGAAGATGAAATCCTCGACAAGTTGTATATGACAACACAGCACTACATTGCTCTTGCGCAAAACGGCTGTCTCGGCAGCCATACGCACAGCCATTATCCGCTGGGTTTGCTCTCTGCAGAAAAAATCAGGTTCGAGCTCGAACATTCCAAAAATTATTTTGAGATATTGACAAAATCGCCAATCGATACGGTCGCTTATCCTTACGGGACGACGGAAGCGGCAACGCCCGAAGTCGCAGCGATCGCCGAAAAAGCAGGCTACAAACTAGGTTTTACCACCATCCGCGGCGTCAATTCGGGAAACGAAAACCCGCTTTTGCTAAATCGTTTCGATTGCAACGACCTGCCGGGCGGGAAAAATTTCAAAGGATGGAAGTAAGGATTGCGACATCGGCTGACTGGGACAAACTGCATGGTTTTTTTACGCGCATTTATCGCGAAAAACATCCGCTGCAGAACCGTGAATTCTGGGAATGGCAATACGGCGATGAAAGGTTCGGGCGCTCGCTGATCAGCTTGAATGAAAAGGGTGAAATCACCGGACACGGCGGCGCGAACTTTGGCGGCGGCATGGCCTGGATGATCAATGTTTTTCTCGACCCGGAATGCCGCGGAAAAGGCATTCTCGCCAAAATGTACGCGATCGCCAGAAGTTATTATCCGCTCGCGGCGACTGCGGCCAATGAGGCCGGCCTCGGATTGTACCGCAACATGCGCTGGATACGGTATTACGATCTGGTGCGTTACGTCAGAATCAATCCGGCGATAGAAAATGTCACGGTAAAAAACGTCTGCCGACCGGTTTCGGTAACGGTCGATTCGATGCTGACGCGCGATTCCCATTATTTCCGACAGCCCGGTATCAAAGGTATCCGGCTCGATGACGGTTCGACGGCGGTAAGCCAGGAAAACGTCGGCGGATTGCGGATCGTCGATCTTGCAAACCGGGAAGCGCTCGAAAAACAAGCTTGGGAAATAGGTTACCTTTGGCTCGATTACATCACTTCTTGGAACGACCTGAAATGCCGGGAACTCGAAGACAATGGCTGGGTCCGCGATTTCAGGAGCGTTGTGCCGTGGCGGCTCAATCCGGTTGAGGAAAATTATTTCTGCGACATCACGTACCTTTCGGAAAAGCCGGTCGATAACGAGTATATCGTCCACCGGTCGTATTCGGATCACGGCCGCGTCGGCAGCCTATAAAACAGATTTATGAGCAAAAAGAAAATACTGGTTTTTTTGCCCGACGGCATCGGGTTGCGCAATTTCGCCTATTCCGGCTTTTACGGCAAAGGCCTTGCCCACGGCTTTGACCTGGCTTATTGGAACAACACGTCTTTTCCGCTTTCAGCCTTGGGTTTTCCTGAAATCAGTATGGATAACGCCCGGATGAGCCGCAAGACCTACATTTACAAAACGGCGCGAAAACATATCGAGCTTGACATGAACATCAAAAAAACCGGCGATAAGATTTACGATACTTATCGGTATGCGTTTTTTTACAGTGACATCCGGTCGGCGATCAAAAATATCGCGGCGCAATGGCTGATCGCGTTTAATTCGTCCGAAAAAGGCCTGCGGAAAATAAAGCATCGCATCGACAGTGCCGAAAGACAGACGCCGCATTACCAAAAGAGCCTCGAAACGCTCAAAAGGGAAAAACCCGATATGGTTTTCCTGACCAATCAGCGCTCGGCACTGGCGATCGCATCGATCCTGGCGGCCAAAGACCTTGGCATCCCGACCGCGACGTTCATTTTTTCATGGGACAACCTGCCCAAGGCGACGATGGTAGTCGATACGGATTATTATATCGTATGGAGCGAACTTATGAAAGAGCAGCTGCTGTTCTATTATCCCGACGTAAAACCGGAAGAGGTTTTCGTGACCGGAACGCCGCAGTTCGAAACGCATTACGATCCTAAAATCATAATGTCGAAGAACGACTTTTTTGAAAAATACGGGCTTGACAAGAACCGGAAATACATCTGTTTTTCGGGAGATGACGTGACTTCGTCGCCCGACGACCCGGCTTATCTTGAAGACACGGCAATCGCGGTTCGCGAACTCAACGCGAAAGGGCATGATCTGGGCATCGTTTTCAGGCGTTGCCCGCCGGATATTTCCGGGCGCTATAAAACCGTCGTCGAAAAATACAAAGACATCATCACTGAGATCGAGCCCGATTGGAAGCCGATCGGGCAGGCTTGGTTTGATATCCTGCCCACGCCCGAAGACGTGACGCTGCTTGCCAATACGATCGCACATACCGAAATGGTCGTGAACCTCGGCTCGTCGATGGTGTTCGATTATGCGGCTTTTGGCAAGAGCTGCGGGTATTTCAATTACAACCAGCCTGTACAGATCGATCCCAAATGGAGCATCCACGAATGTTACAAATACGTTCATTTCCGTTCGATGCCGTCAACAAATGCGGTCTTGTGGCTCAACGCCAAAGCATCGCTCGCAGACGATATCGAATCAGTAATTTCAGGTAAAGCCGATACCAGCGCAGAAGCACAGCGGTGGTTTGCGATTATCAACCAGCATACGCCGACGCTGGCTTCCGAGCGGATATTGGACGCTTTTGACAAAATTATTGCCCGTTCGGGAAAAGCTGACTAACTTCACGCCATGGCCCAGACCGCAAAATATATGATCGAACAGGATTTGCTCCGCTACGGCAGGGTGAAGAAATTCGGGTTCGGCGTATTCCTGAAATACGTTTTTATCGAGATTATTCCGGGCATCAAATTCAGCATCATTTTCAGGCTTTGCCAGCATTACCGGTATAAAAACAAGCTGTTGTTCTATTTTTACTTTCTTTGGCTGCGCCGGATCAAATACAAATACGGATTCGACATTTCCTACCGTACTAAAATCGGGAAAGGCTTGTATATCGGGCATTTTGGCGGAGTCGTCATTCACGGTGATACCGAAATCGGCGAGAATTGCAACCTTTCGCAAGGCATAACCATCGGCGTGCTCAACCGCGGTAAGTCGGCCGGAATCCCCAAAATCGGGAACCGCGTCTTTATCGGGCCGGGCGCGGTGATTCTGGGTAAAATCAACATCGGGAACGACGTACTGGTAGGCGCCAATGCCGTTGTCACGTTCGACGTACCGGACAATGCCGTCGTTGCCGCACAACAGGCGCAAATCATTTCAACCACTGCGGGATCGAAAGGTTACGTATAAATTCGACACAATGAAAATCGCATTCCTGACGCCTGAATTCCCGCATCCGCGAACCGGCACTTCCGGCGGCATCGGCACGAGCATCAAAAACCTCTCGAAAGGACTGACCGATGCCGGACATCAGGTTGTCGTACTGGTTTACGGACAGGACCGCGATGAGTTTTTCGAAGACAATGGCGTTGCGTTCCACCGCATAAAAAACAGAAAAATCAAAGGTTTTTCCTGGCTGTTGACCCGGAAAAAAATTCAACGGCTGATCAACCGGCTGTGGCGTGAAGGAAAAATCGAGTTGGTTGAAGCGCCCGACTGGACCGGCATCACGGCGTTCATGAACATTCAATGTCCGGTGATCGTCCGGCTCAACGGTTCGGACACGTATTTCTGTCATCTGGAAAACCGCCCGGTAAAATGGTTCAATCGGCTGTGCGAGAAAACGGCGCTCAGAAATGCCGACGCATTGCTATCGGTCAGCCAATATACCGCCGAAGTTACGACAAACCTTTTTAGGCTTTACCGTCCGTTTGAAATCATTCCCAACAGTATCGACACTTCGCTGTTTGCGGCTTCCGCGCCCGTCAAGAACCAGAAAATATTGTATTTCGGGACGCTGATCCGAAAAAAAGGGCTGCTGGAACTGCCGCATATATTCAATGAACTCCATAAAACCAATCCGTTGGCCGAACTTATACTTGTTGGCCGCGATTCGAGCGATACCACAACCGGCAATCCTTCGACCTGGGCGATGATGCAACCGCTGTTTACGGTCGAAGCCCTGGCAAGGGTGACGTATTTGGGAAGTGTTCCATACGATGAAATCAGGAAGCATATCCCGGAAGCTGCCGTATGCGTTTTTCCGTCGTTTGCCGAAGCGCTCCCGGTTTCCTGGATTGAGGCGATGGCGATGCGTAAAGCGATCGTCGCCTCCGATATCGGCTGGGCAAAAGAAGTGATCGAGGACGGCAAAAGCGGATTTCTTGTGCATCCTGAAAACCATCGGGAGTTTGCCCGCAAAATCGCATTGCTCCTCGACGACGAATCGTTGCGGGATAAAGTAGGGAGCGACGCACGAGGGCGTGCCATCGACAAATTCGATATCGGACCGGTCGCGCGGCAAAACATTCAATTTTATCAATCCGTCGCCAGTACGTGATACTCATCCAACACCATAAGGGCAAAATTTCAAGTATCACCGATGCGGCCGGTCATATCGTTTTGCACGCCAAAAATTCATTGGCCCAAACGCTTTTTGACCTTTCTAAGAAATATCACGACATCCATATCGGTTGGTGCGACAGCGATTGCGCGGCGCATTTCAATACGGAATTGCCCGAATACATCCGCAACTCGAAAAATACAATAGCGAGCTATCATCCCGGAAAGGCTAATTTTCTCCCTGATGCGATCGGTTATGTGGAAGAAAGCGTCTTTATCAATGTAAACAAGGGCGTGACTTATCCGACCTGGCAGATGAGTGGCAAAGCCGGCGTGGCCCATGCTTCGGTGTGGCGGTCGCTTGACGGAAAAGTCGCGATAGACCGGGATTTCGATTATTTCCTGAATTCGATTGCGAAACTCGCGATGCCCTTGGGTTTGTTCTGTTATTCGGAACCTAAACTCGTCAGGGAATCGGCGCCGGAAGCGAAACGTGCCACGGCAGCACAGTTGTTCCGTTTCGTAAAACAGCATTACAAAACCGTCTGGGTGTGGCTGTTGTTGCTCGATTTGATTCTGTACGACAGGAAATTTCCCGTTTTCGCCGCTTTGACGAGCCTGTTTTACAAAAGGCGGAAACTGCCCGACGTGTATTTCGAGACCGAAAGCAAATCTTTGGAAAACCGTACGCTCGACGTCGTGATTCCGACCATCGGACGCGGGAAATTTCTGTACGATTTCCTAAAAGACCTTTCGGCGCAAACGCTGCGGCCGGAAAAAGTCATCATCGTTGAACAAAATCCGGAACCGGGAAGCCGGACCGCATTGGCTTATCTCACCGAGGAAAACTGGCCGTTCCGCATCAAGCACATTTTTACGCATCAGCCCGGCGTTTGTAATGCCCGGAATCTCGCGCTTGCCGAAATCGAAAGCGGTTGGGTGTTTTTTGCCGACGACGACATCAGGATCGCACCCGATTTTATTGAGCAGGCGTTCGGGAAAATGGGGTCTGTCCGCCAGCAGGTGTTTAATTTCGCATGTTTGCAGAAAGGGCAGAAGAAACCGTTTTCGCACGTGCACCAAACTTCGATTTTCGGTTCGGGGTGCAGTATCATCAGCCGGGAAAGCCTCGGCGAAAGCCGGTACGATACGGCCTTTGAGTTCGGTTTCGGCGAAGACCACGATTTTGCTAAAAATCTTATCGACAAAGGCTACGACATCTGCTATTTGCCTGAGCCGGAAATCCTGCACCTCAAGGCTCCTGTGGGCGGTTTCCGTAAAAAGCCCGAACTGGCCTGGGACAATGACGAAATCCAACCCAAGCCGTCGCCGACGGTCATGCTGTACCGGAAAATGCACCAGACGCGTGAGCAATTGCTCGGTTATAAAACGATTCTTTTCCTGAAAATGTACCGGGGGCACCCCGTCAAAAATCCGGTTGCATATCTTCGAATTGTCAGGAAACAATGGAACCGCAGCTTTTTCTGGGCCAACAAGCTCGCCGAAAAGCGAAAGTCCTGATTTTTTTACTTTCTTTGCGACAGAAACAGTTTATGAAGTTTTCACTGATCATCTGTACCTACATGCGCCCGCAGCCGTTACTCGAACTGCTCGAATCGGTGCGGCTTCAGACGCTGTATCCCGATGAAATCCTGATCGTCGACGGCTCGACCAACAACGGCACGCAGAAAATGCTTGCGGCCAATCACTTCGATAATTTACATTATTTCCTTGTTCCCGATGAGCACCGCGGACTGACGCGCCAACGGAATTTCGGGATTGCGAAAACGGCTGACGATATCGAAATCGTCTGTTTTCTCGACGACGACACGATCCTGGAAAAAAACTATTTCGAAAAACTGATCGGCACCTACCGGATGTATCCCGAAGCGCTCGGCGTTGGCGGCTACATTACCAATGAAGTCCAATGGGAAAAAGCGCCCGAAGGTTATAAACCCGATTCGAAACATTACGTTTACGACGGCTGGAAGCGCAACGAGCCGAGCCGTTTCCGGATCCGGAAGAAATTGGGGCTCGACAGCGACGTTCCGCCGGGGTTTACCGCCGATTTCTCGCACGGTCGAAGCCTCGGTTTTCTGCCGCCGTCGGGGAAAACCTATCCTGCCGAACTCATCATGGGCGGTGTTTCGTCGTTTCCGAAAAAGGTTTTTAAGGACTTTTCGTTCTCGACCTATTTTGAAGGCTACGGCCTGTATGAAGATACCGATTTCACGCTCCGGCTCGCCAAAACCGGAAATCTTTACATCAATACGGCGGCGCGGCTCGGACATTATCACAATCACTCGGGCCGTCCGAACAAATACAGCTACGGCAAAATGGTGGTCCGCAACGGGTTTTACGTTTGGCGCGTCAAGAACCCGAAACCGTCGCTTGGGGCGAAACTTAAATGGCACGCGATCACGGTTTTATTGTCGGGAATCAGATTTAGTAATATCTTTACGACCGGCAAGCGAATGGAAGCTTTTACCGAAAGCGCCGGCAGAATGGCTGCCTGGCTCCGTTTGTTTGTGGACAAACCCTTATAACCTGAATGAAACTGTCATTTGTAATCCCGGTATTCCGGAACGGCGGATCGATCATCCCGACGTATGAGAAAGTCTCGGCACTGACGGCAAGTCTCGGGCTCGACGACGAATTCATTTTCGTCAACGACGGTTCCGATGACCATTCGATGGACGACCTGATGCGGCTCCACGGCGCGTACGGCAACGTAAAAGTCATTTCGTTTTCACGGAATTTCGGGCAAGTCCCGGCAATGATTGCGGGACTTAAGGAAGTTACCGGCGACGGCGTGATCCTGATGTCGGCCGATTTGCAGGAACCGATCGACCTGATTGCGGGAATGATCGAAAAATGGCAATCGGGCAACGAAATCGTCATCTGCCACCGCATCGACCGCGAAGACAGTTTCGTGGCCAATACGGCTTCGGCGGTTTTTTACAAGATGATGAAATATGCCAATCCGAAAATGCCAAAAGGCGGCTTCGATTTCATGCTCGTCGGCAAAAACGCGCTTGCGGCGCTGAACCAGATCGAGGAACGCAACCGCTTCATCCAGGGCGATATTTTGTGGTTGGGTTTCAGCACGGCATTTATTCCATACAAAAGGCTCAAACGCACGATCGGCAAATCGCAATGGACGCTCGCCAAAAAACTCAAATACTTTATCGACGGGCTGATCAATTCATCATATATCCCGATCCGGCTTATGTCGCTTTTGGGCATCGTCATTTCGTTTCTCGGTTTTCTGTATGCGCTGTTGATCATATACAACCGGCTGATGAACAATACGCCGTTCAACGGCTGGGCGCCAATCATGATCGCGATTCTGATCATCGGCGGACTGATCATGCTCATGCTGGGCATCATCGGGGAATACGTTTGGCGTACCTATGACGAAACCCGGAAAAGGCCGGTCTATATCATTAAGGATAAATTCGACAGAAATGAAAAAGTTCATTGATTGGGCCTTGCGCAGTCCGTTTTGGGTGACCGCGCTGGTTTGTGTCGTCTTTTACCTGTTGCCCTTCAAGCCGAAGCCTTTCGGGGACGGCGATTATCATATCGGGACGATTCAATTGATCGATTACGTACTGGCCGGTTTCCACGGCAATGTCATGGTCAATAAAGGTTTTTTGACTTTGTTCTGCTACTTCATACCTTATCTGATTGCCTGGCCGTTCAAAAGCGATACGGCTTTTTTTTTAAGCGGTGTCATTTTTACCTGTTTGTTCGTTTGCCTGGCGGTCCGAAATCTTTTTACTGCGTTCGATCTCATGCATTTCAACCGTAAGGCCAAGATTTGCGTGCTCTTGATTTTATGTCTTTTCCCGGTTCATGTTTATTATGCGATGGGAATCATCGGCGAAGGGTTTGGCTTTTTTGCGGTTTCGGTGTTCGTGCTCTATTGGTGCCGGATTTGGAAATCGGACGCGCCGATGCCGAAACATTTTGCGATTTTGGCCTTGAGTCTCGTTCTGATTTACGGATTGAAGCCTTCGATGCTACCGTTTGTCATCGTTTGCGCCGGTTATATTTTGATTTTGAAGATGCCGTGGAAACCCAAACTGGTTTTCCTGACGTGTATGCTGCTTTTGCCTTCGCTCTGGATGCTCGAAAAAAAAATGGATACGTCCGATATGGATTTCAAGGCCGACGTGTTCCGCAAGCAAATCCTGTGGTCGCGCTTCGAACTTCGCGACGAGCCGCTGAATTGGATGCCGCAGCACGGCGACCGCAAAGTAGCCAGCAGCGATTATCTGCACAACCTCGAAAAACGCCGCGAACTCGATTCGCTGAGCGATGCGACCGGGCAGGACCCGACGAAAGTTTACGCAGATTGGGTCAAAAACGATATCCTCAGCCATCCGTTGCTGACCATGCGGCAATATGTGCTGAAATTTTTCCAGTCGCAGGCGTTCATCATCACCCCGCTGATGAAATCCGGGAAAAGTAATCTGGTGAAATACGGAATCCATATTTACATCAATGCGATCAATTGCATCCTGGTCGTAATCTCGCTGCTGTCGGCCGTGCTGCTGGTGCGCCGGAAAAAATACAGGCTTGTCCTGCCGTTCATTTTTTTCTGGGGCTGGGCGCTGATGTACGTCTGCATTTTCCATTCGGAACAGCGTTATATGTTTATCTTCAGGGCCGCGATGGTGTTCCTGTTTGCATATTGGGCCAACGATTATTTTGAGAAAAAAGCCGTGGAGAAAACGGCTGGCAAATAATATATGGGCGTACTGAGATTAATACAGTCGGATTACAGGGAATACCGGAAAAACGGAAGCCATTTCTTTGGCATCGTGTTTTTTACGCAAGGATTCTGGGCGTGTTTCCAATACAGGATCGCGCACAGCGTCCACACTAATATTACCTGGCAGCCGTTCCGCGCAATTTTTCTTTTCTTCATCTACTCCTGGCAGAAAGTAATCGAAATGACCTGCGGCATCTCGGTTCCGGCCGCGGCCAAAATCGGGCATTCGCTTTACATCGGGCATTTCGGCGGGATTATCTTGAACTGCAACGCCGTAATCGGCAATCATTGCCATCTCGCGCAGGGCGTGACCATTGGCGTTTCGGGAACGGGCGAAAACCGCGGTGTCCCGATTATCGGCGATTATCTGTATGCGGGTGCAAATTCGGTCATCGCAGGAAAAATAAAAATCGGAAACAACGTGCTTGTCGGCGCCTGTTCGCTGGTCACTACCGATGTGCCCGACAACAGCGTCATGCTGGGCGTTCCGGCCGTAGCCGTTTCACAAAAAGGGTCAAAAGGTTATATATGAAAACCATTGTCATTTCATCGGCGCCGTTTATCCCGATCGGCGAAGACCTTTACGCTTACAGTCCGTATGTCGTCGAGCTTGAAATCTGGGCGCGTTATAGCGACGAAATCGGGTTGGCCTGCTGCCTTTGGGAATCGGACCGCGGACTGCTGATTTCGAAAGTGCCTTTTGAGGTCTCGAAAATGTTCGAACTCAGGGAATTCAACGTCAAGAGTTTTGGCAATCTGCTTAAGGCGATTCGGTATTCGTTCCGGAATTTTTATGTCCTGTATAAAGCGATGCGCTGGGCCGATCACATCCATTTCCGGTGTCCGGGCAACATTGCACTGATGGGTTGTCTGGTCCAGATCCTGTTCCCGAAAAAGCTCAAAACCGCGAAATATGCCGGAAACTGGGATCCGAATGCCAAACAGCCGCTAAGTTACCGCATCCAAAAATGGTTGCTGAACAATACGTTTCTTACCCGGAAGATGACGGTTTTGGTTTACGGAAAATGGGAAAACACCTCCAAAAACATCAAGCCGTTTTTTACGGCAAGTTATCGTGAAACGGATAAAATCCCGGTCAGTCCGCGACCATTGGAAGGGAAAATAAAATTCATTTTTGCGGGTACGCTTGCCAACGGGAAACGTCCGCTGTATGTCATTCAAATGATCGGAAAGCTCCGGGAATCGGGTTTTGACGTCGAGGCCGACATTTACGGCGACGGCTCCGAAAAGCAAATGCTGCTCGATTACGTCGCCGAGAAAAACCTTGGCAATTTCATCCATTTTAAAGGAAATCAGAATCAGGAAATCCTGAAAAGCGCATTCCGCGAAAGCCATTTTACGATGCTTCCCTCACGAAGCGAAGGTTGGCCGAAAGTCGTGGCCGAAGCGATGTTCTGGGGCAGTTTGCCCGTCGTATCCGAAGTTTCATGCGTTCCGTATATGCTCGATGGCGGAAACCGCGGCGTGCTGCTCGATGTCGATTTGGAAAAGGATGCGGACAAAATTATCCATTTGCTCGAACGCCCGGAAGAATATAAAGCTAAAGTTGCCGAAAGTATCGCCTGGTCAAGACAATTTACACTAGATTTGTTCGAGAAAGAAATTTACCAATTATTGCATCCATGAGAATAATCCAGGTCATCGATTCGCTTGAAACCGGCGGCGCCGAAAGAATCGCCGTAAACTACGCCAATGCGCTTGCCAAAAGGATTGAATTCTCAGGCCTGGTGCCGACCCGCGCCGAAGGCAGCCTGCGCAATCAGGTGGAAGCCAATGTCAATTACTATTTTATTGAAAAGCGCCGTACGTTAGACCTGCGGGCCGTATCGCGGCTCAGGGATTATTGCCGTAAAAACCGGATCGATTATATCCATGCCCACAGCACTTCCTATTTTTTGGCGATTTTGGTGAAATTTACGTATCCGAAGATAAAAATCATCTGGCACGACCACAACGGAAACAGCGAGTTTTTGGAGGTCCGCGAAAAAATGCCGCTGAATTTTGCATCTTTTTGCTTTCGCGGAATCGTTGTCGTCAATACCATGCTGAAAGATTGGGCCGAACGGGCGCTCTTTTGCAGGGAAGTCATCTACGTCCCGAATTTCATCAATACGACCGAAACCGAAATCGAAAGTACGAAACTCAAAGGCATTTCGGGGAAAAGGATTTTGTCGGTGGCCAATCTCAGGGAACAGAAAGACCATTTCATGCTGCTCGACGTTGCGCTGAAACTCAGGGAAACGCATCCGGACTGGACTTTCCATCTGGTAGGGAAGGATTTTTACGACAATTATTCGCAGAAAGTCAAGGATTTTATCGCGGCAAACGATCTGGGCAGTACCGTTTTCATTTACGGTTCGCGGAACGACGTCGGTTCGATCATCAGGCAAAGCGACATCGCAATCCTGACCTCGAAATCGGAAGGATTGCCCGTTGCGCTGCTCGAATACGGGATAAACAAAAAGCCGGTCGTCGTTACCCGCGTGGGCGAAGTGCCAGTCATCATCGAAGACGGAAAAAACGGGTTCATCATCGAAACCGGCAACCGCCAGATGTTTTACGAAGGCCTGCTCAAGCTGGTGGACAATCCGGAATTGCGCAAATCGTTCGGCGACACGCTCAGCGAAACCATCCTGCTGAAAAACTCGGAAGAAGCCGCGATGTCGATTTACCTGAAATGGATAGAAACCTTGTGATATGTTTGAGAAGGAAAGAACTTATTTACTTCTTATAATCCTGCACATTGCCATAGGAATCGGTATTTACACTTTTCCAATGCTGTCCAAAGTTTACGGCTATACGATCATCCTCTACGGTGTTTATTATGTGCTCAACACGCGCAACGCCAACCATGCCGTGCTTTTTGCCTGTGCGTATATCGTGGGCAGCGAAGTGCTTCTCAGGATGACCAACGGAAATCCGGTATATGAATTTTCCAAATACGGCGTCATGATTTTCATTTTCATCGGGATGTATTTCAACGGGTTTTCCAAAAATGCCACGCCTTATTGGATTTTTCTCGCCTTATTGATTCCGGGCGTTGTACTGGCGGCCTACACGCTGAATTACGATACCGATATGCGAAAGACGATTTCGTTCAACATATCAGGGCCTTTGTGTCTCGGGTTCGCTTCATTATACACCTACCGGCGCGAAATTACGCGAAAACAATTCGAGAATATCCTGCTGCTGATGGCCTTGCCGGTAATTTCATGTACGGTTTATCTTATCCTTTACACACCGAACATCAAGGACGTGATTACCGGTACCGGATCGAGCTATGAAGCTTCGGGCGGATTCGGGCCCAATCAGGTTTCGACGATTCTCGGTCTCGGGATGTTCATTTTCTTTGCGCGGATGATGTTCAATTCCCCGACGAAACTCCTGTTCTCGGTCAATCTGCTGGTCGCGCTTACGATCAGTTACCGCGGTCTTGTGACGTTTTCGCGCGGCGGAATCATCACCTCGGCGGTCATGCTCGTCCTGCTGATTATCGTTACCTATCTCAAAATCAATTACCGTGGAAAAGTCAAGCTCAATTTCCTGCTGGTGCTTTTGTTCGTTGCGATTTTCGGCGTTTGGACTTATTCGTCGATGCAAACCGGCGGGCTTATCGAAAAGCGCTATCAGAACGAGGATGCGGCCGGTCGTGTTAAGGAAAGCCGCTTTACGGGAAGGGAAAAAATCCTCGCTACCGAAATCAATTATTTTCTCGAGCACCCGATTTTCGGGATCGGCGTGGCCAAAGGAATGGAACTCCGGAAAGAACAAACCGGCGAAACGATATTGTCGCACAACGAGATTTCCCGTATGCTCGCCGAGCACGGATCGTTCGGCATCCTGGCGCTGCTGATCCTGATTGTGACGCCGCTCGTACTGTATCTCGACAACAAGGAACACATTTACCTTTTGTGCGTCGTGGTGTTCTGGCTGCTGACAATCAATCACGCGGCCATGCGGCTTGCGGCACCAGCCTTTGTTTATTGCCTGTCGATCCTGAAAATCAAAAGCGATGAAAAGCCTGTTATACATCGGCAATAGGCTTTCCGCACACGGAAGTACCGTTACCGCCATCGAAGTGCTCGGCCCGCTGCTCGAAAGGGAAGGTTTTCGCCTGCGGTATGCGTCGTCAAGAAAAAACAAGTTGCTGCGTTTTGCCGATATGCTCCGGGCGACGATAACCGATGCGCGCCGTGTGGATTTTGTGCTCATCGACACCTACAGCACCTGGAATTTCTGGTATGCTTTTGCCGTAAGCCAGGTTTGCCGGATGCTGCGCGCTAAATACATCCCGATCCTTCACGGCGGAAACCTGCCGGTCCGGTTAAGGAAAAATCCGATATTGTGCCGAATGGTTTTCGGCAATGCATATATCAATGTCGCGCCATCGGGTTATTTGCTGCACATGTTTCGCGATGCGGGCTACAAGACAGCCTTGGTGCCAAATCCTTTCGACAGCGCTGAATTCCCTTTTACACAGCGAAAAAACATTGGGCCGAAGCTTTTGTGGGTCAGGGCTTTTTCGCCGATTTACAACCCGGAAATGGCCGTTCGTACTTTCGCAGAAATCATAAGGGAATTCCCCGATGCAACGCTGTGCATGGTCGGGCCCGAAAAAACGGGACTGCTCGAAAAAATGAAGCGCATTTCCGAAAGCCAGCGTCTCGGAATCCGGTTTACCGGCAGGCTTTCGAAACCCGAATGGGCAGCGCTTTCAACGGAATACGATATTTTTCTCAACACAGCGCGCATCGACAATACGCCGTTCAGCATCATCGAAGCCGCATCGCTCGGTATGGCTGTCGTTTCGACCGATGTCGGCGGAATTCCACATTTGCTCGAAAACGGCAAAACTGCGTTATTGGTGCGCGACAATGATGATGAAGCTATGGCCGAGGCAATTCGTAAAATCGTCATGAACCAGGATTTTGCACAGCAGCTTATTGTCAGATCACAACGTCTCACGAGACAATCTGACTGGAGTGAACTACGGGAAAAATGGCTGGAAATTTTTAAGTAGGCCGTTTTAGCAACTCCGCTTTTATTTGCTAAATTGCACCTTCAAATAAAAGCCACGAAGTTAAATGATTAAGCAGAAGAAAATACATTTCGAGATCTCGGAAAGGAAAATCCTGCTGCGGGTGTTCGACATCCTTTTCGTGCTGTTTTCCCTGTATCTGATCGGAAAAGGATTTAATTTCGACTACTTCAACATTTCGGCGACCAATTTCTACTGGACTATTGTTCTCGGGCTTTACATTTCGGTCATCGGGAGCGTGTTCGAAATGTACAACCTGCAGGTTGCCAGCAGCCAGTTCCAGGTCATCAAGAGCATCATTCTCACGGCTTCGTCAACGGTACTGATCTATTTGCTGACGCCGATCTATACGCCGGTGCTTCCGTCAAACCGGCACCAGATTTTGTATTTCTATCTTGCCGTGGTCGGTGCGCTGTTCATCTGGCGGATGTTTTACGTGAAGTTCCTCGCCTCGAACCGCTTCCTGAAAAAAGTCATCATCATCTGCGACTGCGAACAGCTCGAAGAGCTCGTCACCGGGCTCGAAAGCAGCGATCCGCATTACAAAGTCATGGGCTATATCAATTCGGACAGCGGCAAGGACACGACAGATTTCCAATACGTCGAAAACATCGACATCGACAAACTCGAGGCTTTCGTCCGCAGGAATTCGGTTTCCGAAGTGGTCATCGCGTCCCAAAAAACCGACGGGATTACCGTCAACCTTTACAACCAACTGATCCATCTGCTCGAAAGCGGCTACATTATCCGCGAATATACGCAGGTTTATGAAAGCATCACCCAGCGCATTCCCGTGCAATACGTGGCGCGCGATTTCTATCGCTATTTCCCGTTCAGCCGAAGCAACCAGAACCATTTGTATCTGCTGTTCGTCCGGATTTTCGAGATTGTCGTTTCGCTTTTCGGCATCAGTATCGGCGTGGCGCTGTTGCCGCTGATTTTGGTCGGGAACGCCATCGGGAACCGCGGGAAATTGTTTTACACCCAAAAACGGGTCGGGAAGAACGGCGAGGTGTTCCGCATCCTGAAATTCCGTACGATGGTCAAGAACGCCGAAAAGGACGGCGCGGTCTTTACGACGCTCAACGATTCGCGGATCACGGTTTTCGGGAAATTCCTTCGTAAGGCCCGGATTGACGAATTTCCGCAGTTTTTCAACATCCTCAAAGGCGATATGGGCGTCATCGGCCCGCGTCCGGAACGTCCGGTATTTGTCGAGGAAATCGCCGAAGTCATGCCTTTTTACGAAACGCGCCACGTGATCAAGCCCGGGCTGACCGGTTGGGCGCAGGTGAATTATGCGTACGGGGAAACGATTGACGACAGCCTGATCAAGCTGCAATATGACCTGTATTACATCAAGCACCGGAGTTTTTTCCTTGACGTGAACATCATCATCAAGACTTTCAGTACGGTGTTGTTTTATCGCGGGCAGTAATTTCCATTTGCGCCGACCGGCTTTTCAGAATCATTCTTCCCAATAAGATCAGGTTGGCGATTACCATTGGCAGTACGATCAGCAAATGCGCTTTGTTGAAAACTAGGATCAGGTATAACCCGATACAGAACGCGCAGAAAATCGCCGTCCGGTACAACCATTTCCAGCTATTTCTCAAATAAAGAAATGCAACGGCAATAAGCAGCGGATTGAACAACAGTACATTGTAATTCATCGCCAGTTCTTCGTGGAGCGAATACAGGCTGTCGAAACAAAAGAACAGGCCGAGCAATCCGACCAGTATCAGGTAAAACGCATTCAGTCCTTTCCGGTTGAGCGCAACGACCAAAACCAAAAACAGCAGATATGTGTAAATGTTGTTCCACCACGAAAACGGTGCGTGCTGCGGCGCCGGATGCAACAAATTACGATTGTATTCCACCAGCGGATGGCCTTCGTATTTCGCATCATATAAAGCGGTTTCGAACTCGGTCGGCAAAAAAAGCGTCGTGGCCTTTTGGTCGACTTTTGTGCCGAAAAGGACGCTTGTTCCCCATTGCTCGTAAAAATGCCCGTTGAAGTAAGGGAAAATGATATTTCGATAAGTAGTATCGGTGTTTTTCCTTTTGTAGATGATTTTGCTTCCGAGCACTTTGTTGAGCACGTCGGCAGCCATGTTGGTACAATTGCGGTCGATGAATTTGTAGGTGTAATATTTTGCGTCGGAAAATAAAACCGAGTTCAATTCCTCGAACAATTGTTGTTTTTTCTCGAGCGGAATGGCCAATACCTGCTCCGAAACCGACCGTTTTTCGTAATCGTACTGGATTATGAAATCGCCGAAACTGCTTGCCGCGACGAAATATTTCATATCGCCTTTGACGAATTTCAGCGCAAAATTCGGCGTGCCGAAATCGAACATGCCGTAGTTGTACACGATGTCGAGGTTTTGCGCCGGGTCTTTGATCCGGATCGCGGTATGCCCGAAAAGCGCGTAGATTTCCGGTCCGGTGCCGCAGGTCAATACGCTGACGCTGGCCTGGTCGGAAAGCGGGACCGATTGTGCGGAAACCGCCATCGAAACCAGAAGAAAAAGGAAAAGGACTCTGATTTGTCGCATGCGTAATTTTCAGCGCAATGTAGCTAATTTTACGGCTACCTGAAAATGCCGAGATCGACTTTCAGCGAAAAGATGTTCGAATACAGCGCCGCGCTCTGGTCGCCCAGATCGGTCAAAGCGTAATCGACCTGGATGCCTTTGTATTTGAAACCGAGCCCGACGTTGGGCTGGAAGCCGAGTTTTTCGGTTCCGTCGATCTGCAAAACGTTCTGGAAATTCCCGACGCCTGCGCGGACGAAAACCAGATCGGTATAACCCCATTCGAAACCGATTGCCGGATCGATGCTGACAAAACTTGTCGAAATGATATCGTTGGTCTGCTCGAAACGCATGTTGAGGTTTACCGCCGCGAGCAGCGACATGTCGTTGTGGAATTCGAATTTTTTGCTGGCACCGAGCTGTGCTTTCGGCAGCGTGATTTCGGTGCTTTCAGGCAAATCCTGGTTCTGTCCTTCGACCGCCTGCTGTACTTTGGCGTATTCTTCCTCGTCGATGTTCCAGATGTTGTAAGTCGTGGTGATGTCGCGGAGCATCAGCCCGAAATGCCAGTCGTTGCGCTCGAACTGCAGTCCGGCGTCGATGCCGAATCCCCAGGAATTCGCGAATTTGCCGATAATGCGGCGGATGACTTTCGCGTTCACGCCGTATTGGAATCCTTCGATCCTGAGCTTGCGCGCATACGAAAACGTCGCGCCGTAATCGGCCGTGGAAAAAAGGCTGATCCGATTGTAATCGATATTTCCCTGATCGTCGATAAGCTCGGTCGTATTCAAAATATCGTCGACCCCGAATCGGATCAACGATACGCCCCAGGCGCTTTCGTTGTCGATCGGCATCGCAAAGGCGGCGTAATCGTACTGGGCGATGTTCGCAAAATAGCTCGCGTGCATCAGCGCGACCTGCTTGTCCTCGAGTTTCAGGATTCCCGCCGGGTTCCAATAGCCCGAATTCACGTCGCCGGTCGAGGCCGTAACGGCGTTCGACATTCCCAAAGCTGCGGCGTCGACCCCGATGTTCATGAACTCGTTGGAATATTTCCGGACGGCCTGAGCACTGGCAATCGAACATACGAAACAGAAAAGGAACAAAGGAATTTTTATCTTCAAAGCAAGTTTTTTAGCAGCCCTTTTGGGAATAGTTTCCAAAAATATAAATTTTTATCGACGTTCGCCGGAATGTTTTCCGAAAAACACAATCTCTGGTTAAAAACGCGCTTGTGTTTAACTTATTGTCTAAATTTGTCTGCGTCGAAACCCGAAAACATGAACATCAAGAAGCACATTCCCAACATCATTACGCTCCTGAACCTTTTTTGCGGCTGCATTGCGCTGGTTTTTGTCAGCAACCTAAATTATGAAATGGCGTTTTATTTTGTCTGTCTCGGGATTTTCCTCGATTTTTTCGACGGGTTTTTTGCGCGGCTGTTCAAAGTGTCGAGCCCATTGGGTTTGCAGCTCGACTCGCTGGCCGATATGGTTACGAGCGGCGTCGTTCCGGGCTTTGTCATGTTTACGTTTATGGCGCAGCACAACGGCGTCTGCGAATATTTTCCGTACCTCGGGTTCCTGATTACGCTCGGATCGTGTTACCGGCTCGCGAACTTCAACATCGACACGCGCCAGACCGATTCGTTTATCGGGTTGCCGACGCCGGCCAACGCGCTTTTCATCCTGAGCCTGCCGCTGGTCGTTTCGCACGGCGATTCCTGGCTAGCGCTCGAAGTGCTGATCACGCCGTGGGTTTTGTTGGCCATTACACTGTTCAGCGCTTTCATCCTCAATGCCGAAATCCCGCTTTTCGCGCTCAAGGTCAAAAAGTTCAGCCTGAAAGAAAACGCGCTCCAGGTTTTTTTCCTGGTCGTTTGTGTGCTGCTCTTGGCGTTCTTCCGCTATGCGGGCATTGCGCTGATCATTCTTACCTACATTTTGCTTTCGGTCATCAACAATAAATTCCGGAAATAGTTCGTGGCAGCCCCAAAGAAATCCGTTGCAAAAAAGCCCCGGAAAAGGAAAATTCCGTTCTTCTCGGGCAAAGTTTCGAAATCCTTGATCGTCGTAATCTTGTTGTTGGCAATTTTTGGCGTAAGCTATCATTACCGCAATGCGCTTGCGTATTATTTCAGTTTCAGGACCGACAAGACCTGGAATAACGACAAGCTGCATTCGATCCGCAATTTACAGGTATTGAGCCGACACGAAAAAAATATGGTCGGGATCGACGTTTCCGAATATCAGGGTGAAATCGACTGGAAAGTGACCGATTCGGTCGAAGGCGAATGTCCGATCGATTTCGTTTTCGTCCGCGCGACCTACGGCGAGGATTGCCTCGACAGGCAATTCCGGAAAAACTGGCGCGAAATCAAGAAAACCCCGATGGTCCGCGGTGCCTATCATTATTATCGGCCCGATGAAAATTCGGTGAAGCAGGCGCAGAATTTCATCAAGAACGTCACGCTTTTGGATGGCGATTTGCCGCCCGTGCTCGACATCGAGAAAATCCCGGAAGGCCAATCGATCGACAGCCTGAAAACGGGCATCCGTCGCTGGCTTTCCAAAATCGAAAAGCACTATAAAGTAAAGCCGATCATTTATACCGGCGAGAAATATTATTACGATTTCCTGATGCAGGAATTTAAGGAATATACGGTCTGGATCGCCAACTACAATTTCATGACCGAGACCATCGAGCCCGGATGGCAGTTCTGGCAGTTTACCCAAAACGGCAAAGCGAAGGGCATCAATGGAACTGTCGACATCAACCTTTTCAACGGAGACGGACCGGAGCTTCGGAAAGTCAGGATCAAAAAATAAGTCGGCTTAGAATTCCAGTTTTTTCTTGCGCAATTCGAAGTTCTGCCCAAGGTAGACGCGGCGGACCATTTCGTCCTGAACGAGTTCTTCGGGTGTGCCGGCCTTAAGGATTCCGCCTTCGAACATCAGGTAACTTTTTTCGGTAATCGCGAGCGTTTCCTGTACGTTGTGATCGGTAATCAGGATGCCGATGTTCTTGTTTTTCAAGTGTGCGACGATACGTTGGATGTCTTCAACCGCTACCGGGTCGACGCCCGCAAAGGGTTCGTCGAGCAGGACGAATTTCGGGTCGGTGGCCAGCGCGCGCGCGATTTCCGTACGTCGTCTTTCGCCGCCCGATAGCAAATCGCCGCGGTTGGTCCGGATGTGGTTCAGCGAGAACTCGTCGATCAGCGATTCCATTTTTGCTTCCTGTTCGTCTTTGGTCAGTTTGGTCAGCTGCAAAACGCTCATGATGTTGTCCTCGATGCTAAGTTTGCGGAACACCGACGCTTCCTGCGCAAGATAGCCGATTCCGTACTGCGCGCGCTTGTACATCGGGAAATCGGTGATTTCCATATTGTCGAGCCAGATTTTGCCGTCGTTGGGCTTGACCAGCCCGACGATCATATAAAACGACGTTGTTTTCCCGGCGCCGTTCGGGCCGAGCAGCCCGACTATTTCGCCTTGGTTGACTTCAACCGAAATGCCTTTGACGACACTGCGGCCTTTATAGGTTTTGACGAGATGTTCGGCTCTTAAAATCATATTCGTGAGAAACTGAGAAGCTGAGTTCCTGAGACGCAAAGCTTGTGCAAAGAAACAAATTAACGGATAACCCAATTCATGAATTAACAAATTATTTATTGGCTCGCAAAAAGCTAATCGCATTTTGCTCGCCCCGGTTTTCAGTCCGGTGAGTTTTCCAGTGCTTCCCAAAACTCATACGCCCTACGCAGATGCGGAATCACGATCGTTCCTCCGACGAGCGTCGCTATCGAAAGCGCTTCCATGACTTCGGCTTTGGAAAGTCCTTCCTTGTGGCAAGTTTCGAGATGATATTTCACGCAGTCGTCGCAGCGCAGGACCGCCGAAGCGACCAATCCGAGCAGCTCTTTGGTCTTGACCTCGAGCGCGCCGGCCATGTAGGCGTTGGTGTCGAGGTTAAAAATCCGCTTGATGATCTTGTTGTCGTCGCCGAGCAGTTTTTCGTTCATCCGGGAACGGTAATCGTTGAAATCCTGTACTAAATCAGCCATTTTCTTCCTTGAGTTTTTGTTTGGTTACAAATGCGGAGATAAAGATACTCAATTCGTAAATGAGCAGCATCGGGATTGCGACCATTACCTGGCTCACGACATCCGGCGGCGTTACGATCGCGGCGATGATCAGGATGATGACGATACCGTATTTGCGGTATTTCCGCAGGAATTGCGGCGTGACCAAGCCGATTTTGGACAGGAAGAAAATCACGATCGGCAATTCGAAATAAAGTCCGCTGGCCAGGATCGACATTTTGACCATGTCCATATACGAATCTACGTTGAACTGGTTCTGCACGACGTGGCTGACGCTGAAGGTCGCGAGGAAATTCACAGACATCGGGATGACGATGTAATAGCCGAACAATACGCCCAGGAAAAACAAAATCGACGAAATGAAAATGAAGAATTTCGCATTCTTGCGTTCCTTTTCATACAGCGCCGGGCTGACGAACGACCACAAAAGCCACAGGATATATGGGAAAGACAGGATGAACCCGCCCAAAATGCAGATCCAGACGAAAATATTCACCTGGCCTTCCATTTCGGTGTTCTGGATGATGAACGGCATGTCGGTCACGCAGATGCTGTCGGCGAAACCGAGCTGGTGCGACAAATCGCAGAAAAAGCGGTAGGTGACGAATGTCGCCCGGGTCGGCCCGAAAATGACCTGGTCGAAAACCCAGTCGCTGATAAAATACATTCCCGTCGCACCGATCGTAATGGCGATCGCACTCCGAACGAGCATCCACCGCAATTCCTCCAAATGATCGAGGAACGACATTTCGCTCATTTTTTTCTTCGTCCGTCGTCCCATCAGATGATGCCTTCTTTTAGGATGTCGTGCAGATGGATAACGCCCTGATATTGACCTTCATCGACCACGATGAGCTGTGTAATCGAGAAATCCTCGAGTATGTTGAGCGCATCGACGACCATGTCTTTGGATGAGATCATTTTCGGGTTCCGGGTCATGATTTCGCGGGCATGGATACCTGCCACCGAATCGCGGTCGCTCAGCATCCGCCGGATGTCGCCGTCGGTGATGATGCCGATGACTTTTTCGTTTTCGACTACGGCCGCAACGCCAAGCCTTTTTTCGGAAATCTCGAAAATAACCTGCTTGATGTTCGCTTCGGGTGAAACCATCGGGCGATGCGTCTTGTCGAGCATGTCGCCCACGCGAAGCAACAGCTTTTTGCCGAGTGCGCCGCCCGGATGGTATTTCGCGAAGTCTTCTGGAGTGAAATTACGCATTTCCATCAGGCAGACGGCAATCGCATCGCCCATGACAAGCTGTGCGGTCGTGCTGGTGGTTGGAGCGAGGTTGATGGGGTCGGCTTCGGATTTGACTGTTGTATTTAAAATGTAATCGGAACTTTTTGCAAGGAATGATGTGATGTTTCCTGTCATTGCGATCAGCGTGTTGCCGAAACGCTTCAATATCGGGACGAGCACTTTGATTTCGGGGCTGTTGCCGCTTTTGGAAATGCAGATCACCACGTCGCCGGGCTGTACCATGCCGAGATCGCCGTGGATGGCTTCCGAAGCATGCAAAAACATCGAGGGCGTTCCGGTCGAGTTGAGCGTGGCTACGATTTTCTGCGCAATGATGGCGCTTTTCCCGATCCCGGTCACGACCAATCGGCCTTTTGCATTGAAAATTAGGTCGACGGTTTGGGCGAAATCCGCATCGATAAAATCAACAAGCCCTGCAATAGCTTCACTTTCAGTAAGGATCGTTCTTTTGGCAGCGGATAAAATAGTTGAATTTGTGGCCAACGCAGAAATGTTATAAAATTTGTAAGTGTAAAAGAAAGTTGTATATTTATGTGTTTGCAAATTTATATAAAAATACCGTCACCCGAGAATGAATTCTAATGAAATTGACATCCATAAAGAATTAAAAAAATATTTTGGATTCAGCCAATTCAAAGGCCTGCAGGAGCAGGTAATCAAAAGCATCCTTTCCAAGCAAAATACATTCGTGATCATGCCGACGGGCGGTGGAAAATCGCTCTGCTACCAGTTGCCCGCACTGATTCAGGACGGCACGGCGATCGTGGTTTCGCCCTTGATCGCACTGATGAAAAACCAGGTCGACGCCATACGCAGCCTGTCTTCGGAAAACGGCATCGCGCACGTGCTCAATTCATCGCTCACAAAGACCGAAATCACGCAGGTCAAAAAAGATATCTCGTCCGGGATAACCAAGCTTTTATACGTTGCGCCTGAGTCGCTGACCAAGGAAGAATACGTTCAGTTTTTACAAAACGTTCCCATTTCGTTTGTGGCCATCGACGAAGCGCACTGCATCTCCGAATGGGGACACGATTTCCGGCCGGAATATCGCAATCTGAGGCACATCATCAAGCAACTCGGCGATATTCCCGTTATCGGGCTGACCGCTACGGCCACGCCGAAAGTCCAGGAAGATATCCTGAAAAACCTCGATATGACCGATGCCAAAACATTTAAAGCATCGTTCAACCGCCCGAATCTTTACTACGAAGTGCGGACGAAAGGCAAAACCGTCGAATCGGACATCATCCGGTTCATCCGCCAGCACAAAGGAAAATCGGGGATTATTTATTGTCTGAGCCGTAAAAAGGTTGAGGAAATCTCACAGGTACTGACTGTAAACGGTGTGAGCGCCGTGCCGTATCATGCCGGTCTCGATGCGAAAACCCGCGCCAAACACCAGGATATGTTCCTGATGGAAGACGTAGATGTCGTAGTGGCTACAATCGCTTTCGGGATGGGAATCGACAAGCCGGACGTGCGTTTTGTGATCCATCACGACATCCCGAAATCGCTCGAAAGCTATTATCAGGAAACGGGGCGCGCCGGACGCGACGGCGGCGAAGGTTATTGCCTTGCGTATTATTCGTATAAAGACGTCGAAAAACTCGAGAAATTTATGTCCGGAAAGCCGGTCGCCGAGCAGGAAATCGGGTTTGCGCTCCTTCAGGAGGTCGTAGCGTATGCCGAGACTTCGATGTCGCGCCGTAAATTTTTGCTGCATTATTTCGGTGAGGAATTCGATGAGGAAAACGGCGAGGGCGCCGATATGGACGACAATGTCCGCAACCCGAAACCGAAAATCGAGGCGATGAACGAAGTCCGCAAATTGCTGGAAACCGTCCGCGATACGAAGCATTTATACAAAGCCAAGGAAATCATTTTCACGCTGACCGGAAAAATCAACGCGGTGATCAAGGCACATCGTACCGATACGCAACAGTTTTTCGGCGCCGGCGACACGCACGACGAAAAATACTGGATGGCGCTCATTCGGCAAGTACTTGTAAGCGGTTTGCTGACCAAGGATATCGAAACCTACGGCATCCTGAAAATCACCGACGCGGGACTCGATTTTATCCAGCATCCGCAGTCGTTTATGATGAGCGAAGACCACGAGTACAGCGAAAGCGAGGACGAAAATATCGTGACCGCATCCAAATCTTCAGGCACCGCCGACGAAGCGCTGATGGCAATGCTGCGCGACCTGCGCAAAAAAGTCGCGAAAAAACTGGGAGTTCCGCCGTTTGTCGTATTCCAGGATCCGTCGCTCGAAGACATGGCGCTGAAATACCCGATCACGCTCGACGAGCTCGGCAATGTGCACGGCGTGGGCGAGGGCAAGGCCAAAAAATACGGCAAAGACTTCGTGGAACTCATCGCCCGGTATGTCGAAGACAACGACGTGACGAGGCCCGACGATCTGGTCGTGAAATCGACCGGCGCGAATTCGGCCAACAAACTCTACATCATCCAGAACATCGACCGCAAACTCTCGCTCGACGACATTGCGTCGGCCAAAGGCATGAACATGGACGCACTTCTGAAGGAAATGGAACAAATCGTCTATTCGGGCACGAAGCTCAACATCAATTACTGGATCGACGATATGCTCGATGAGGAACAGCAGGAAGAAATCCACGACTATTTCATGGAATCCGAATCGGACAGGATCGAGGACGCGCTTAAGGAATTCGAAGGCGATTATGATATCGATGAGCTGCGGCTGATGCGGATCAAGTTTATTTCAGAGGTCGCGAATTGAATTAACAATGAATAATTAATAATCGAAGTCTTTCGTAAACGAAAGGCTTTTTGTTTTTCCAATACGCTATGATGTTGAATTATTAATTGTCAATTATTCAATTGTAAATTTCTCCACGGTGCGGCTTCAAAGCATCGCGGACTGCAATCATTTCGGCATCGGTTACAATCATAAAAGCGATCGCGTGCAGGTCGTTTTTGATCTCGAATCCGGTGATGTTCAGCGGTAACTTTTCCGAAGCAATATATTCCTTTAAATGAATTTCGTGATGTTCGGCGGTTTTTGCCGACATCGGTCCGCGAAAATCCCAGATTAATTTGATTTGTCTCATTGGGCAAAGCTACTTAAAATCGTTAGCTTTGGAAAAACGCCAAAATGAATAAACACTTTTTCTTTTTCCTGATGATTTTCCAATGCTCGTTTTCGCAGCAGCTGACGCTCGAACAAGCCAATCATCTCGCGTCGCTGCCGATCAAATGTCTGCAGCAGGAATATCCGAACAAGCCCGGCGAGCTGCTCATCGACAGCACCGAAATCTTAAACCCGAAAAAGATGCATCCGGCATTTTACGGCTGTTTCGACTGGCATTCTTCGGTGCACGGCCATTGGAGTTTGGTCTGGCTGCTGAATCACTTTCCGGATCTCGATAAGAAATCTGAAATTGTCTCAAAACTTCAGGCCAATCTCTCGAAAGAGAATATCCAACAGGAAGTCGGATATCTGAATAAAAATCACGAGAAATCTTTTGAGCGGACTTACGGCTGGACATGGCTCCTCAAGCTTCAGCTCGAACTGGACCGATCGGGCGAAGCTTACGCAAAACCGTTGGCCGAAAACCTGCGTCCGCTATCCGATCTAATTGTTGGTCGCTACACCGAATTCCTCCCCAAACTGCTGTATCCGATCCGTGCCGGAACGCACACCAATACCGCATTCGGGCTGACTTTCGCCTGGGATTACGCCGTATTTTCCAAAAACGAAGCCTTTCAGAAAGTGATCCGCGACAATGCGGTCCGACTGTTTCAAAATGATGAAAACTGTCCGCTGAACTGGGAACCGTCGGGCACCGATTTCCTCTCGCCTTGCCTTGAGGAAATCGGCATCATGCAGCGCGTTCTGCCCAAAGCTGATTTCCTGAAATGGCTCAAAAAGTTCGCGCCGCAGCTGTTCAAAAAGGATTTCAAATGGGAAACCGCCAAAGTTTCTGACCGTACCGACGGCCATCTCGTGCACCTGGACGGGCTCAATTTCAGCCGCGCCTGGAATCTGTATCATCTCATTAAGCAATATCCAAAAGAATTTTCATATCTCAAACCGCTCGCCGATCGGCACCTGAACTTTTCGCTGCCCACGGTCGTCGACGGCAATTACGAAGGCGAACACTGGCTGGCGTCGTTTGCGCTGCATGCATACGAAGAAAAATAGTCGGGCGTTGCTGCGGCTCCGTTGCACTGCGCCGCCGCCGGGCTGTCCGCTGTATCTTTTGTTCGTACCTCACAAAAGGATGCCGCTTCCAACCCTAACGCGGCCTAAAGTTCACCCCAAATTTCTATCTTTGCCCGATGCCGAAAGAACTGCTACTACAGGTTTCGCCGGAAACTGCCGCCAGCGGATCTTTGCTGAAAACATTCCTCAGCAAGCACATCCGCGTTCCCGAAAACGACATCAAACACGTTGTTGTCTTGAAACGCTCAATCGATGCGCGGCAGAAAGCGGTGAAAATCAACCTGAAGCTGAGCGTATTTCTCGGGAACGAACCGTTTCACGAAACCAAAATCGAACTTCCCGATTACAAAAATGTCGAAAATGCGCAGGAAGTGATTGTCATCGGCGCAGGCCCGGCCGGATTATTTGCAGCCTTGCAGCTCATCGAACTCGGCCTCAAACCGATCGTCGTCGAACGCGGCAAGGACGTCCGCGGCAGGCGCAGGGATTTGAAGGCAATCAATCAGGACGGCGTCGTCAATCCGGATTCCAATTATTGTTTCGGCGAGGGCGGCGCGGGAACCTATTCCGACGGAAAATTATATACCCGCTCCAAAAAGCGCGGCGACGTTGACCGGATTTTGAAACTCTTCGTTGCTTTTGGCGCTTCCGAAGATATTTTGATTGACGCACATCCGCACATCGGAACGAACAAACTGCCGAAGATAATCGCCGATATGCGCGACCAAATCATCGAATCCGGCGGAAAAGTCCTGTTTGGGACGCGCGTTGACGACATCATTATCAAAAATAATGAGGTCCAAGGAATCGCAACCCAAAACGGCGATGTGATTTCAGCAAACAAAATCATATTGGCGACGGGCCATTCAGCGCGCGATATCTTCGAGTTGCTCGACCGCAAAAAAGTATATATCGAAGCCAAGCCGTTCGCGCTCGGCGTCCGTGCCGAACATCCACAGCAGCTCATCGACCAAATCCAATACAGCTGCGATTATCGTGGCGAATTCCTGCCGCCGGCGCCGTATTCAATCGTCAAGCAAGTCAACGGTCGCGGGATGTATTCGTTCTGTATGTGCCCGGGCGGCGTGATAGCACCCTGCGCGACCGCTCCGGGAGAAGTCGTGACCAACGGCTGGTCGCCGTCAAAGCGCGATCAGGCAACGGCCAATTCGGGTATCGTCGTCGAACTTACGGCAGAAGATTTCAAACCGTTCGCGAAATTCGGTGCCTTGGCCGGTATGGAATTCCAGAAAAGCATTGAGCAGAAAGCGTGGCATCTCGCCGGTCAAACGCAAAAAGTCCCGGCGCAGCGCATGGTTGATTTTACGCAAGGCAAACTTTCGTCGAACATCCCGAAAACGTCTTACGTTCCGGGCACGACACCGGTCGAACTCGGGCAGGTTTTCCCCGGATTTCTTACACAGATTTTACGGCAGGGCTTTTCCGAATTCGGCAGGTCGATGAAAGGCTATTTGACAAACGACGCGGTATTGCATGCGCCGGAATCGCGGACTTCGTCACCGGTACGTATTCCGCGCGATCCGGAAACTCTCGAGCATGTCCAAATCAAAGGATTGTATCCGTGCGGCGAAGGCGCGGGCTATGCGGGCGGTATCATTTCGGCGGCGATCGATGGGGAAAAGTGCGCCCAGAAAATTGCTGAAGTCTTGAGGCAATAGTTTATTTTACAGGGCATTCTTTTTCATAATCATCGATCATTTTCTCGACGTTTGGAATAAGGTATTCCTCAAACATGGTTTCTTCTTCGGATTTTTTTGAGGTCTTTTTCAGCGCTTTCTTTTTTTCACGGTAGTTTTCGATGGCGGCTTTTTTTTCGGCTTTTGTCAAGGGTTTGTTGACCATATCGATTGCTTTTTTTGCATATTCGGGGCAGTCTTTGAACAATTCGTTGTAGTAGGTCACATACATGTCGTTAAATTTACCGCCCGCGTTGAAAAGATTGATGCTGCCTAACAGGTCAATGACGTAATCCTCATCGGCACGGCCCAGATAAAATTTGGTATCCGCGCCGCCACCATTCATGCTGAAAGCTTCAAAACCATACATGTTGATGCGGTTGCCAAGAATGATGCAAGGCATCCAGATTCTTTTTTTCTTATCGATAATTTCACCGTTTGGCTTCAATCTTTTATAGTAAAGCGCCCTGAATGTTTGGACTTCGCCACTTTTTAAGGGAAATCTCAATTCTGCAATATCATCGATATTGAGCGTGCGGGATTCGCCCTTTTCACTATTTTTGAATGTAATGGTTTTGTCGTCGAGGTTAAGCTCATGCTCTATGCTGTTGTCAAAAATTTTCATATCGATGAATTGGTTTTCAAGGAAAGATTTGACGAAGCCTTCTTCAAGATGTCCGTCCTTGAATACAATGGTGGCGGGCAAAAATTTGGCCTGAGCGCCCAAAGTGAGCAAGAGGAACAATAAAATAGATTTTATTTTCATTGTCGTTTTTCTGCGAATATAAAAAATTAACGACAAAAAAACCGGAATCGACTCCGGTTTCATTTATTGTTTCTTTTTCAATCGGTTCTTGAAAACCTTCTCGAACTTTTCGAGTTTCGGCTGGATTACCATTTGGCAATAGGGCTGATTCTTGTTGTTCTGGTAATAATTCTGGTGGTAGTCTTCGGCCGAATAAAATCTTTTGAGCGGTTCGAGCGTGGTCACGATCGGGCGGTCGTATGCCTTGGCCTTAGTCAGCGCCGCGATGATGCTTTGCGCCGCCTTTTTCTGTTCTTCGTTTTTGTAGAAAATCGCCGAGCGGTATTGCGTGCCTTCATCCGCGCCCTGGCGGTTGAGCGACGTCGGGTCGTGGACCGTGAAAAATACCTTGAAAATCTCGTCGAGACTGGTTTTGGTTTTATCGTAAGTAATCTGGACAGATTCGGCATAACCGGTACTTCCGGTCGAAACTTCCTCGTAAGTAGGATTTTGGGTCCTGCCGCCTGCAAATCCGGATACGGCCGATTTCACGCCGTCCAATTGTTCGTAAACCGCTTCGACACACCAGTAGCAGCCACCGGCCAGCGTGATGGTTTCGAGATTGTTCGTTTTCTGAACGGCCTTCTGTCCGAATGCGCTGATCGAAACCAGCAACAAAAATAGCTTTTTCATAAATATTTATTTAGCGTCGGGGATAAAATCAAGTACGACCGAATTCATGCAATACCGTTTTCCGGTCGGCGGCGGGCCGTCGTCGAAAATATGGCCTAGATGTCCGCCGCAACGCGCACAAAGCACTTCGGTGCGCTCCATGCCCAATGTGTTGTCAACTTTATAAATCGTACTGTTCTTGTTTTCCTGCTCAAAAAAACTCGGCCAGCCGCACGAGCTTGCGAACTTCGCGTCGGAACGGAACAATTTGTTTCCGCAGGCCGCGCAATAATAAGTTCCTTTGCCTTCGAAATCCCAGTATTTTCCGGTAAACGGACGTTCGGTTTCGGCGTGGCGCGACACTTCATACACGTCTTCGGGAAGCACTTTTTTCCACTCGGCATCGGTCAGGTTGAGCTTTTTCGTGTCGGTATTCGAATAGTACGGATTCCCGGGTTTGGAAATCACGTTGCCGGTAGTTTTCTGTACCGGTTTGGCGTTCTGTCCGCAGGCCGAAGTGATTAACAACGGCAGTATCAGGCAAAAGCGCAAAAGCAATTTCGATTTTTTCATGGTCGTATTTTTACAAAGTTAAGGTTATAAAGCCGGTAGAATTTCAAACGAAATCATAAAGTTCCGCATCGGTTTCGGCTTATTTACGGACAAATGTAAAACGCGGATTCGCGACCGGGTGTCAGACAGCCGACAAACGGTTGCAATTAACAGAAGATTGTGAAAATGCTAAATAGTCTTTTCGAGTTTCAGCAAAATGTCGCTGTAAAGCGGACAGTTGATTTTCTCGATGATGCCGTGCAAGGCAAAAAGTTTATCGTCGCGCTGGCTGCCGTCGTAAGTTGTCGTGATTTTTTTGCAGATCGATTCGAGGCAGCTCTTGGATTCGCTGTTTTTATAAGCGGCAATGGCCTGCTGAAACTGCGGATTTTCGTATTCCTGGTTCAACTTGCTTTTGAGTTCGGGCAAAAAACTGGGATGCGGGAAAAGCGAAATCGCGATGTAAGCATTGTCGATGTGCGACCGGAGCAGCGGCAAATCGTCCTTGTTTTTGAAATTGGCAAGCGTTGCCAGGATTTCGGGTGTCGGGTATTTTCCCGCGAAGTATTTCACGCGGTTGTAATCGGTAGTCCGGAACTGGTTGATCCTACAGATCTGGCTCAGCGTTTCGGGTGAGATGTCGTCGTTGGACATCGCGATCCGGGTCAGGATCGACATCAGGCTGTCGGTTTCCATTACGGTCCATTTCGAATCGAAGTCGTCGCCGAAAAGTTGCTTCAGTCCGCGAAGCTGCGCCTCGGTCGAAGTCTTTTCGTAATAAGCCTTGCGTTCTTTTTTTTCCTTCTCAAAGGCGATTTCTTTGTAGGTGGCGGCAGCAAGCGTGTAGTCGTAGCTGATGTTGCCGGTATTGACGGTGATTTTCTGGGTCGCGAACAACTGTTCCGAGAAAAGCGCTGTAAGGTTTTTCGATTTCCGGCTGACGAGTTCGTCAGCGGCGCTGGCTTTCATTACGGTGTTGCCGTTTTGGGCGATATACATCAGGTCGTCGTCGGTAAAATTCCACGACAGCCTTTTGAACTCTTCGGCAAATGCGTTGGTCTGGCCTTCCTTGTGCCCGATGTACGGCGTCGCGGCGGAATGTTCGGTAAGTTGCGTATAGATGCCGTCGAACTCGGTATCCGAAAGCTGTGCGGTTGCCAGCACCGGTAGGGTCAGCGCGAGCAGGGAAAATTTCATTTTCATCATGTTCGTTCCAGAATTTGGGGTTCTGATATAACTCGCAGTGGTGTAAATTATTATATTCCAAAGATATAAAAAAAAGCGTTGCCCAAGGAGTAATCTGTAATGTTAACACAATCAGGATTGAAAAATGTGCGGTTTTACCGCATCGTTGCTATTTGAGAAAATGCTATTTTACTTTCAGGGAAAGGGAGAATTGCGTCCCTAAAAAAGGCGGATCGCTCAATTACGGTAAAACCGCATTTTTCGCTTACTTAAGCTTATTTTTGGAATCCATATCATTTTAAGGTTCGCCTGTTGACTATTCTGGGATCAGTTAAATAAATTACAAAATCGCCAGTCACGATTTCGGCGGCTTCTTTTTTCGTATTTTTGGATGCAATTCGCGATCATGAAAGAAGAAAACGTCATTCTTGTCAACGAAAAAGACGAACAAATCGGGCTGATGCCCAAGCTCGAGGCACATGAAAAAGCCCTGCTGCACCGAGCGTTCTCGGTATTCGTGCTCAACGGCAAAAATGAGATCATGCTCCAGCAGCGCGGCGCCCGCAAATACCATTCGCCTTTGCTTTGGACCAATACCTGTTGCAGCCACCAGCGCGAAGGCGAAAGCAACATCGACGCGGGCAGCCGCAGATTATTTGAGGAAATGGGTTTTAAAACACCGCTCAAGGACCTTTTTCATTTCATTTACAAAGCGCCGTTTGATAACGGACTTACCGAACACGAGCTCGACCACGTCCTGATTGGGCACTTCAACGGCGAACCCCAAATCAATCCCGAAGAGGTCGAAAGCTGGAAATGGATGCCGATCGATGAAATAAAAACCGATATGGCCCAAAACCCAAAAATCTATACGGTTTGGTTCCGGATCATTTTCGACGAGTTTTATCATTATTTGGAAGAACATAAAATTTAGAATAGACTGCGTTAAGGATTGAAGCGGCATCCTTTTGCGAGATCACGAGCAAAAGATACAGCGGAAAGCCTGGCGGCGGCGAATAATCTGAGCTTGCGAATTGGCGAACAAAATGCGATTAGCTTTTTGAGAGCCAAATGCAATTAGCTTTCTGAGCCGCAGCAACGCCAAAACCAAAAATCAGCCGCCAATGAAAGTCACCGTCAGCCGCAAAGCCCATTTCAACGCCGCGCACCGTTTGTATCGCAAAGACTGGTCGTTCGAGAAGAACGAGTCGGTTTTCGGCAAATGCAACAGCCCGAATTTCCACGGCCACAATTATGAGCTGATCGTCAGCGTAACGGGCGAGATCAATCCCGAAACCGGCTATGTCATCGACATCAAGCAGCTCGCCGAGATTATTTTCGAGGAAGTCGAGACGCCTTTCGACCACAAAAACCTGAATCTCGACGTGCCGGAATTTGAAAATCTCAACCCGACCGCCGAAAATATCGCCGTCGTGATCTGGGACAAAATCCGCAAACGCATCAAAAGAGAGCAGGAACTTGAGGTTACTTTGTTTGAAACACCTCGGAATTCTGTAACATACCGCGGCGAATAATTGCTTAAATTGAATTTTATTAGGAGCTTTTTCCGGCTATCTGCTGTATCTTTTGCCTTGCTCGCGCAGGCAAAAGGATGCCGCGGCTATCCGGGCTAACTCCATTACAACAAAACTGACATGACACCTGAACTTTATCCTTTGCAATTTAATCCGATCCTCAAGGAGCGCATCTGGGGCGGCACGAAACTCAAAACGGTTTTGAACAAGCCGATCACATCAAACATTACCGGCGAAAGCTGGGAACTTTCTACCGTCGAGAACGACGTGAGCATTATTGCGAATGGTTTTCTTAGAGGAAAATCGCTCAACGATGTCATTGCGCTCGATCCCGACGGGCTTTTGGGAACGAAAGTCCACGCCAAATTCGGGAAGCAGTTTCCGTTGCTGTTCAAGTTTCTCGATGCGCGCGAAGATTTGTCGATCCAGGTACATCCGAATGACGAACTCGCCAAAAAGCGCCACAACTCCTTCGGCAAGACCGAAATGTGGTACGTTATGCAGGCCGATCCGGGTTCGCGGATCATCGTCGGGTTCAACAAAAAGTCGAGCCCGGCCGAATTCATGGAAAACCTCGACCGCAAGACGCTTCCGTCAATCCTCGACCAAATCCCTGCGAAAAAAGGCGACGTGTTTTTTCTTGCCACGGGAACGATCCACGCGATCGGTGCGGGAATCGTCATTGCCGAAATCCAGCAAACATCTGACATCACGTATCGCGTTTACGATTGGGACCGGAAGGATGCGACGGGCAAATCGCGCGAGCTGCATTTAGACCTGGCGATCGACGCGATGAATTACGAAATTGTCCAGGCGCAGAAAGCCTACAGCCAAACCCCGAACCAGTCAAACGTCATGGTCGATTGCCCGTACTTTACGACGAATTTCATTCCGCTCGACGGAAATGCAAAAGTCAGTAAAACCGGAGAAACCTTTACGGTTTATATGTGTACCGAAGGCAGTTTCGAATTGGAGACTGCGGCCGGAAAATACAAATACGGCCCCGGCGATACGATTTTGGTCCCGGCGGTGTTAAAGGATTATTCGCTGAGCGGGAAGGCGTCGCTCCTTGAAATTTATATTTCTTAGGGATTTTTGGAAGATAATACGTAATTTTGCGCAGGATTTAAACAAAAGATATAAAATGGCAAACGTTAAGAATTTAAAGAAGGATATCAATTATGTACTGGGCGATATCATCGAAGCGGTGTATTTGTGGGAAATGGCGACGACCGGAAAACCGACCGATGCCTCAAATGCGGTGATCGACGAAGCGATTACGACCTTCGATACGCTGATCACGAAAGTGAACGCAAAAAATGTAGAGAACAAGAAAGCGCACTTCAGGCAAATCCATTCCGACCTTGAGGCCGCTGCGAAACAGCTGGTTGAAAAAGTCAACAGCCTGTAATAAAAAATGCGCTGTAAAAAGTGCGGTTTAATTTTGGAAATTAGAATTTCGCTTTTATATTTGCAGCACAAACGCCGATGTAGCTCAGCTGGCTAGAGCAGCTGATTTGTAATCAGCAGGTCGTGGGTTCGAGTCCCTCTATCGGCTCTGAATTAAAAAAACCATCACTAAATGTGATGGTTTTTTTGTTTTTATTTCAACGCTTCCTGGCGTTTGCGCTCGGCGATGTATTTGGAAAGCATCAGGCCGTATTTGGATTTGGCGACTTTCGGGGTCAGCGCTTTTTGGATCTGTTCGAGGTAATTCAGCCGCGCGTTGCTGATTTCGGAGAGCGCGATATAAGGCGCGATCTCGTAATCTTTATGGTTGATCGCGAAATTGATCGCCGCCAGGTATTTCATTTTCGTGATTTCCTTGGCCTTTGCAATGTTTTCTTCTTCCGAAAAGGGCTTGTTTTCCTTCAGCGCGTTGAACTTCGCGACCGAAAGCTCGAGCAGCTGGTCGGTATAGCGGCTTTTGATTTTCCGGAATTCCTGATAGAAATCGTTGTTTTTCGACCCTGTGATTTTCGCGTTGGCATAAAACAGCTCGAGGTTGGTGTTGATGGTCATTTTACCCGGTTCGGCAAAAAACATCAGGCTGTTATCGATGTTTTGCGATACGCCGCGATCCAAAATCAGATAGAGCATTTCGGGCGCGTCGATGTCGAGATCGGTCTCGAATTTCGATTCACCGTTAATTGGGATGCTGTCAATCCGGACAAGCGCGGTGTCCTTCAGTTTTTCAATATAGAGTGTTCCTTTTTTCAGCCCTTCGATATTCCCCGATAGCAGCAATCCTTTCGATTCCTTTTTGCCGCACGACGCCAAAACGAGCAGTGCGCACAGCAGGATCAGTTTGTTCTTCATCTTGTTTGCTTTTGCCGCAAAATAATGAAAAAATCCCCGTTCAGAACTGAAACGGGGATTTAAAATGTTTTATTTTTTCAGCCAGGCTTCGCGGAGCTTGTCTTTCGTGTGGTCGGTCGCCATATAGCCTTCGGCGTCCTGGAATTCGAGTTTCACTTTCCCCGAAATATCCATATCCTTGCCGTCGCGGTTGATCTTCATCGTAATGTTGTCGCCTTCTTTCCAATCCTGGCTGCCCATGATCATGTCATAAATGTTGTCCAGATTGTAATCTTTCCCGTTGACCTGCTTGATCACGTCGCCGCCCTTGAGTTTGAGTTCGGTCATAAAGCTGTTCAGGCTGTCGCCGCCAAGCACAGCGATATCTTTAGTTCCGGGTTTGATCGTGATGTAAGGCTGTTGCCCTTTCAGAAACGGGTTGGCCGGAACTTTTTTGGTGGTTTTGGTCACGCCGACTTTCGCCAGGAATTGATCGTATGGGATCGGCGTGGTGCCCGAAACGTAGGTTTTAAGGAAATCGCCGACTTCCGGATAGGTAAGCTGGACGATTTTAGGGAAAAGATCCTCGTCGTTGAAAGGCTTGTTTGCGCCGTATTCGTTCGAAAGCCTGCGCATCATGTCGAGGATTCCGCGTTCGCCGTTCGATTTTTCGCGGATGATGATGTCGATGCACATCCCGATCAACGCGCCTTTTTCATAAACGTTCAAATATTGCGCCTTATACGGAGCTACCAATACATTTGCGCTCATCGTCGTGAAAGGCATTTTATCGTCGAAGTTTGCCGAATTCACGATCTTGCCCGCCATACGGCTGTAAAACTCGTCCTCGGTAATCAATCCCTGGTTGATCTGGAAGAGGTTCGCGAAATATTCGGTCACGCCTTCGTACATCCAGAGGTGTTCCGACATTTTCGGGTTGGTGTAATCGAAATAATGGATTTCCTTCGAGTGTACGCTCAGCGGCGTAACGGTGTGGAAAAATTCGTGCGAGATCACATCGATCAATCCTGAAACCAATTGGTCTTTCGGCATCATTTCCGGAAAAACAACCGTGGTCGAAGTGTTGTGTTCCAATGCGCCGAAACCGTGCGCGTCGGGCTTGCTCATATCCGACAAGTACAAAAGCACGGTGTAACGCTTGTTCTTGTTGATATCGCCGAGGAAGGTCTTCTGGGCGCGCATCATTTTTTCCATATCCGGGCTCAGCGTTTTGGCGTCGAACGTGCCGTTGGGCGAATAAACCATGAACATGATGTCCATTCCGTTGACGTTGAAGGTCGTGAAGTTCGCTTTGGAATACATGATCGGGTCGTCGGTCACTTCAAAATAGCGCGAGTATTTGAAAACGTCCTTCGAATCTGACGCATCGGTATCGACGATCGAGGTCGCACCGATCAGATCCGACGGATGCGAAACGGTGAGTTCATATGGCAATGCGGTCATGTCGTTGTAATAACCCACGAAACAATGCAGGTTGAGCATGAAGTTTTTCTTGTCCTCGATGTTCGATCCGGCAGGCGAGAAGACGTCTTTCCCGAATTCGCCGTTGCCCGATTCGGTGTCGAAAGTGTCGTTGACCAGATACGTGACTTTTGCAAGGTTTTTTGCGCCCGAAATATCCCAGGCGTTATCTCCGTTTTTGGTCACCGCTAGCATGCCGCCTTTTTTGTCGTAGGCTTTCAGGTCGTCGATGTATTTGCCGTAATTATCCTCGGAATAAGTTCCGGGAACAGTTTTCGGCAGGTGGAACGTGGCTTTGTCGGTCGTGAATTTCGGGGCAGAAACGCTCACCATGACTTTGTCATCCTTGACGTTGTTCAGGTCGATCGATACGTGGATTTCATCGGCCGGCGCTTTTTGCGCTGTTGAAAGATTCAATGCTGCGGCGCAAAACGCCAGGGTTAAAAGGATTTTCTTCATTATATTGTTTTTCGTTTGGTGGATTTGTGCGCTAAAATAGAAAATAGTTACCGCTTACAATGATTTTATGAATTGATTAACAGCGGAAATAAGCTCCGGGATTACCGGCAGGTCCGGATTTGAATAGGAAGCCGAATTTTCGGCGTCGTCGCCCTTGATTTCCTTGAAAACGTGGTTCATGTTTTCGATCACCACGAGTTTCGCGTCGGGTTTTGCTTTTTTCAGCAGTTCGGCTTCCGGAACTTTTACCTGCAGGTCTTTCGAACCGTTGATAATCAACACGGGAATATGCAGCTTTTTGATTTCTGCCTGCGGGTCGTATTTGATCCACGACACCATGTACGGCTGGACGCTTTCCCTGAAAATCGACTGGAGCATCGGGCTTTTTATCTCGAACTTTTCACCTTTTTTCAGCATTTCGAAATCCTTTTGAGTTTCCTCCCGAAGCGCCGGCATCTGGGCCGCGATCTGGTCCACAATGATTTCATCGATCCCGCGTCCCGCGCCCGAAAGCGAAATGTACGCGTCGGCGTTGCCGTTTTCCGAAGCCACCAGCCCAATCAGCGAGCCTTCGCTGTGGCCGGCCACGATGATCTTCGCATATTCTTTTTTGGCCCTGAAATAAGCGATTACATCTTTTGCGTCGTTAATGAAATCCTCAAACCGCAACTTGGATTCGTCGAGGCTTCCGGAAATCATCAGCGCGAAAATCCGCTTGTCGTAACTGAAGGCAGCGTTGCCGTCTTTCGCAATACTCTGGGCGAGGTAACGCAGTGAATTGTTCTGCATGCCGACTTGGTTGCCGCTGCGGTTGGTCGGGCCCGAACCCGCGATCAGGATGACGAGGTTCGGTTTTTTTTGGCCATTCTCCGGTGAGAAAAGCGTGCCCTTGATCAGCGGATTGATCGTCAGTTCGGTTTCCAGTATTTTGATTTCCGCCGTTTTGTTTTCCTGTGCCGTGCCCGCCAGCGGTAGCATTATAAGAAACAGAAAAAAAGTTTTTTTGAACATAAGTTAAAGGTATAAATAAAAAAAACTCCCGGTTTTCGGGAGCATACTAGTCGATTTTATTCTTCATGTAATATTTTCCGTCCAGGTCGTCATCAAAATCGTCGATGACCATAGGTTTGGGTTTGGGCTTGCTGGCGCTGGCTTTTTGTCGCCACAATTCGAATTTGTCTTTTGGCATCCGCTTGCGCATGATCTCGATCACGTCTTTTTCGGGAACGCCGAATTCCTCTTTGATTACTTCGAAAGGTTTCCGTTCTTCTTGGGCCATACTGACGAGCCGTTCCATTTGTTCGCTGTCAAGTTCCACACGGTTGCTTTTTTTCATTACCTGCAGATTAATACTGATAAACACTTGATTGATGAGTCAATATTAATAAAAAAAATAATCACTTTTTATGCGGCTAAAACTTTTTTTCAATGTTTACAGCGGCTTAACATGCTTTTTGAACGGAATCTTCAGTAAATTTCCAATGCTGTTATGTTGCTCCGGATTCGGATGCGTATCGATGCCGTAAACGATTTCTTCCTTCGGCAGCTTTTTGAACGTTCCGAAAATCCGATCCCAGATTGAGAAAATATTGCCGTAATTGCTGTCGGTATACGGCATTAGGTAATGATGATGCACTTTATGCATGTTGGGCGAAACGAAAATCCAACTCATTGCGTCGTCGATTTTCTTCGGCAGCGCGATGTTGGCATGGTTGAACTGCGAAAAAACCACTGAAAGCGATTGGTACAGAAACACGATCCACATCGGCGTTCCGGCAATCAGCACGCCGATTGTCGTGAAGACGAAACGGATTACGCTTTCGCCCGGATGATGCCGGTTGGCCGAAGTCGTGTCGATCCAGGTATCGGTGTGATGAATGAGATGGAAACGCCAGAGAAATTTCGTCTTGTGCTCGGCGATATGCACGAGATACGCGCCGACAAAATCGAGCAGCAACAGCCCGGTAATCGCAAAAAGCCACATCGGCATTTGCGGCAACCACTGCAAAATCCCGAAATGGTTTTTGGCCGTCCATTCTGCCGAAAGCAGCAGGAGGAAAGCCATCAGGAAATTTACCACGATCGTCGTTACCGTAAAAAAAATATTGATGCCCGCATGGTGCCATTTCCGGTACTTGAAATCAAACATTGGCCGGACACTTTCCAGCAGCCAGAAAAACGCGATGCCGCAAGCCAGGATCAGCGCACGGTGCGAAGAAGGAATCGTCGAAAAATAGGCGATGATGTCGTTCATTCTAATATTTCAATATAGTCACGAATTACCGATTATTATTTGATGAAAACCGTGTATTCATACGCCCAGATGATCAGTATGATCTGCAACGGCAATCGCGCCAGCAACAGCGATTTCGGAAATCCGAGCCTTGCATTCTCGTTACTGTACATAAAAAGATTGGCCGGGAAAACCGCAATGAGCAGTGCGATGATGCCCAGCGCCGCATAAGCCGACGTTTCCGGGATGCACAAAAGGACGGCAAGCACGATTTCGGCGGAGCCGCTGACTATATTCAGGATTTTCGGGTTTGGGAAAAACGGCGGAATAATCTTGATATAGGCTTCCGGTATCCTGAAATGATTGATTCCTGCAAGCAAATAAAGCAGCGCCATCAAATATAAATGCCACGGTAGAACCATTTCAGCCTGATTTGAGTTAAGCTAAAGATATGATTTTTGTGCGGAATAAAGCCTAAAGGATGCTTTTCTTTTTGAAGTTGACGTTCATCATCACGATTGCAAACAGGATCAGCGCAATGCCGAGCCATTGCAACCCGTTCACTTTCTCGTGAAGCAACGCGTAAGCCATCGTGACCGAAACCGGCAGCTCCAAAGACGAGACGATACTGCCCAAACCGATTCCCGTTCTCGGGAAACCCGCATTCAAAAGCATCGGCGGAATGATTGTCCCGAACAGCGCCAGCAAAATGCCCCATTTGTAAAAGATGTCATAATTGAACGCCTGCGATTGCGTGGCCAGGGCAAAAATCAACACCATGACCGCGCCGCCCAGCAACATGTATAAACTCCGCTGTGCCGACGATATCCCGAGCGCGATGCGGTTTGCGGCAAACATCGTCGTGGTGAACGATGCGGCAGCTAAAAGACCGAGCGCAATCCCGCGCCAGTCGAGCTGTGTCTCATTATTGATGAGGTTTGTCGCAAGTGCGGTTCCGGCCAATACGATCAGCACGGCAAAAATCTTGATCGGCGAAGGCATTTTCTTCTCAAGTAACATTTCGAGCAAAACGCCCATCCAGACCGTCTGCATCAGCAAAACGATTCCGATCGAAACCGGAATGTACTTCACGGCGAGGTAATAAAAAATACTCGTCAGACCGGTCGAAGTGCCCACAACCATAAGCTGTGTAATGTTTTTTGGAGTCGCTTTAACGACATCGCTGCCTTTTTTGGCTTTCTGGAAAGCATTGATCACAAGCATCGCAAGGATTCCGAGGATGAATTGGGACGAAATGACTTCGGCCGGGGTAAACGGCGTTCCGTGAATTCCGCGATCGTGGTAAGCCAATTTGACGAACGTAGCCAGGCAGCCATAGCTCGAAGCGCCCATTCCTACCAGTAAAACTCCTTTTAAAATGTTGTTGTTTGTCATCGTTCCCGTTTAAAAAGCGGGCAAAGATAGCTATTGATCCGCAAAGTAAGCCGAACAATTTGCAAATATCGTCAAGCCTTGTGTTTGCTCACTTTCAAAGGAAAGTAGATCTTGAAGATGCTGCCTTTTTGCGGGACGCTTTGGACCTCGATCCGGCCGTTGTGGTTTTCCATGATCTTTTTGCAGATCGCCAGCCCGATGCCGTTCCCGGAATACTCATCGCGCGGATGCAGCCGCTGGAAAATCGTGAAAATCTTGCCGATATACTGATTGTCCATCCCGATGCCGTTGTCGCTGACGCTGATTTTCAGTTCGTTCCCGACGGTTTCCGACTCGATCGAGATTTCAGGCCGGACTTTTTCCCGACTGTATTTGATGCTGTTCGAAATCAGGTTGGCAAACAACTGCCGCATCTGCACCCGCGAACCGGTTATCTCCGGTAGTTTGCCGACCGTAATCACTGCGCCGGTTTCCCGGATCATAATCTCGAGATCGTCAATAACTTCGCCGATAACTTTGTCCAGGCTGACCTCGACCTTATCGGCCATATTGGTGCTGAAGGCATATTTCACGAGATCGTCAACGAGCGAATTGAGCCTGAGTGCCGACGAGTTGATGATGTTCAAATTCTTGACGTCTTTCGCGCCGAGCAGTTCGGAACTCGTCGTATTGAGGTGCGAAGTATAAGTAAGGATTTTCCGCAGCGGTTCCTTCAAATCATGCGAAATGACATGGATGAACTGCTCGAGGTTCGTGTTGGTCAGGTTGAGTTGATTGACCTTGATTTCGAGTTTTTTCTGGTATTTGATCAAGTCTTCCTCGTGCTTGCGCTTTTCGGTCAGGTCGGTAACCACCACGCCGATTGCGGGAACCGTAGGTGTCAAATCGGTCAGGGAAACGTAAACGTGCAGTTTTTTCAATGCGCCTTTCAGGACCAATTCTTCCTTGACCGTCCGGCTTTTCCGCTTTTTGAAAAATTTCGAGAACGCCGCCGGATCGTCAAAGTATGAACTGAAATAAGTACCGGTAATTTTATTGGCCGGAAATCCGATGAGCTTTGAAAAATAATCGTTGCAGTACAAAATCAGGCCGTCTTCCGAAATGCTCAGCGCGCCTTCGCCGAATTTCTCGATCAGGATCCGATAAGTATAATCAGCGCTTTCGATCGAATAAATGTGCGGCTGTCCTTCCTTGCTCAGCACCAATGCATCGACGCCGCCTTCGCGTATGGCCTCGATTACCGCATCGGCCTCATAGAGTTTTCCCTTGAGCTGGTCGATTTCGGCGAGCAAAGAATTGATATGTTGCTGACTGTTTTCCACTTACTAATTGATTCCCAGTATTTTCATGACTTTTTCCGTTTCCGACAAATCGCCGAGGACGATCCGCTTTGGCTCCGGCCCTAATTTGATCAGCGTCGGCGTGGCCAAAATCTGGTGCGTTACGGCCATTGTAGGATCCGAATTGATGTCGACGATCTCAATCCGGCAATTGCCCTTGAGATGCGTATCGCAGATTTTCCTCAGGTTTTCGATGGCGCGCGCCGATTTGGGCGACATGCCTGAAATGAACTGAAGAAAGACGTATTGTTCCGACACCGTATTGTTTTTCAATGTTACTGATTTAAGGGTTTGATGTTCAATCCCACAAGAACGCGTTCTTCGTTTGAAAGATCGCCGATGATTTTCCGGATGGGTTCGGGGAATTTCCTGACCAAAGTCGGAACGGCAAGAATCTGGTCGCCTTCCGCAAGCTGCGGGTTCACGAGCAGGTCGATGATCTCGATCGAATAAATGCCGGCAAGGTATTCTTCGGCGTATTTCTTAATATTGCTGAGCGCCTTGATCGATTTCGGCGTCTGGCCTGCTATGTACAACAGCAACTGCCATTCTGCGGGTTGCTTTTTCATTTTTTCGCTTTTTTGGTGGTTTTTCCCTGCGACATTTCAGTTTCGAGCGCTTCGTTTGCCTTGAGGATGCTGAGTTCTTCCTGTACCGATTCGAATTCGTTTCGCAGCGCCTCGATGTTGGCTTCGAGCACTTTGCGCTTGCGTCCGATCTCACGGTCTTTTCGGTCGAGCTCATGCTGTTTCTTGATTTCCGATATTTCCTTGCTGAGTTTGTGCGAGCGGCGCGCCGTTCCGGTCAGAATGCCTTCCGGACCGAACTCGACATCCATCAGCCGGATGCCTTTTTCGCTGATGACGAATTCCCGAACCTGGTTGGAATGGCTCATTCCGCGCGACTTTACGATGAAAATTCCGCGGTTGCGTTCGCCGATTCCTTCCATGTCCCGGACGGTAATCCAGGTATCGACGAGCGATGAAACGGAATCCTCGGCAAGATCCGGCCGGATTTGTTCGGATTGTTTATTCAGCGAAGTGAACATCGCCGTGATGTTATTTACTTTGAGCATATCGATCAGCCGCACCAGCATCGAGCGCACCTCGAATTCGCTGCCCACGGTAATCAGGTTGCTGATCGGGTCGATGATGACCGTTGTCGGATTGAATTCCCGGATCAATTTCCGGAGCGTCAGCAAATGCAGTTCAAGCCCGTTGAGCGAAGGCCGCGACGAATGAACCTGGAGATAGCCTTTTTTGATGTAAGGTTCGAGATCGATTCCGACCGATTTCATATTCCGCAAAAGTTGCTGCGGCGATTCTTCAAAGGCGAAATACACGACTTTTTCTTTTTTCAGGCATTGTTGCCGGGCAAAATAGGCGGCAATCGTCGTTTTTGCCGTTCCCGCAGTTCCCGAAACCAAAATGTTGCTTCCGCGATAGAATCCGCCGCCGAAAAACATCTCGTCGAGCCCGGGAACGCCGGTCGAAACAATATCCGACGATACCTCGTTGTCGAGCCGGAGCGACGTGATCGGCAGGACCGATATCCCGTTTTCGTCAATCAGGAACGGATATTCGTTGGTTCCGTGCGTCGAGCCGCGGTATTTCACGATCCGCATCCGCCGGGTCGAAACCTGTTCGATAACCCGATGGTCGAGAATGATCACGCAATCCGAAACATATTCTTCAAGTCCTTGCCGCGTCAGGGTTGCCTCGCCGCGTTCGCCGGTAATTATTGCCGTGACGCCTTTTTCCTTGAGCCAGTGGAAAAGCCTCCGCAGTTCCGCCCGCAAAATTGCCTGGTTGTCGAGCCCTGAAAACAGCGATTCGATCGTGTCGAGTACGACGCGTTTCGCTTTTACGGTATCGATCGCATGGGCGAGCCGGATGAACAGCCCGTCGAGGTCGTATTCGCCGGCTTCCTCGATCTCGGCGCGTTCGACGCGTACGTAATCGAGTACGAGTTTCTTTTCGGCTTTGAGTTTTTCGATGTCGAATCCGAGCGACCGCACATTGAGCGATAAATCTTTCGACGGTTCCTCGAACGACATGAAAACACCGTTCTCGTTATATTCTGTGATTCCCCGGATGATGAACTGCATTGACATCAGTGTTTTTCCGCATCCGGCGCCACCGCAAATCAGGGTTGGCCGTCCCGACGGAAGCCCGCCTTCGGTGATTTCGTCCAGGCCTTCGATGCCGCTGGGCGTTTTTGGGAAAACAAAGTGTTTTTGGTCTGTTTTAGATGATTGTCTGGCCATCTGTGTGATTTTATGAGTAATTAAATTTATTACTATCTGAGTTTAAAAATATCGCACCCTGATAAAAAATAGTTTTTTTTTAACAACTGTTAAGCAGTTGAGATCTATTGTTTTTTTTGGAAATATTACCGCAACACGTCGTTCTCCCGCGAGATTTCCTCGATGGTTTCACGGAGTAACTTATTGAGTGTCTGCGGATTTTCGAGCATCGGGTAATGGCAAGTGCCTTTCATGTGCCGGATGTCGTAACCGCTGCTGGCAAATTTCTTAAGCGGCGCTTCGTCGGTCGGGATATAATCAACATTAATCAGGTGCAATTTCAGTCGCAGTTTCGGGATCAGCCTGCGTTCGGTTTTATAAAGCTCGAATATTTCAGGGGCAATTGAGCGCGCCATCGGTTGGTATGCATTGCGGTAATCCTGAACGACACGTTTAACAATTGCCGAGTCGGTTTCGGGCGTCACGAGCGCTTTCCGGGCATATTGTTCGTTGGTGTCGGCGAAGTCGTTTTTGAGCCCGCGCTTGATTTGTTCGATTTGTTTCCGGAACAGTTTGGGCAACGGCGTAGCGGCATTCTTGAAATTGTCGATCCCGATGAACCCGATAATGTTTTTGGGGTGCGATGTCGCTTCGATCAGGTTGATGTCGCCGCCCAGCGAGTGTCCGATCAGGATTACGTTTTTGAGGTTCAGCCTTTTGACGATCGCATAGACATCGCCCGCATAACCTTCAACAGACCAATATTTGCGGCCTTTGCCTGATTTTCCGTGCGCGGGCAGATCAATGGTCACGACCTTGTACTCAGGGCTGAAATATTTTACCTGCTCGTTCCAATAGGTCTGGTCGATATACGAGCCGTGTACGAACAGCAGCGTTGCGCCGCCGTCGCCGTAAATGTGGTAATTTACATCGGCGCCGTCGCGGAAAATGCTGCCGCTTTGCGAGATTTTCGCATCTTCTTTGCAGGACGCGAACACCAATGCGGACAGCAATAAGAAGGCAATTTTTGTTTTGGTGGACATTGCGGTTTTTTTTGTGAAATTACTGTAAAACGAATATTGCTTGCAAGCGCTTTTTAAATATTCATCAACAATTGTGTCTTAATTACTTTAAAGTTATTTTACGCTGAGAGTTAATGTGTTACAATATTCCACAACTGTTTTACAGGATTTTGGGAATTGGATTTTTTGCCGTCGTGGAAATTTATATTTCAAAATCCGATTAATTAGGTTAACTTTACTCTTGGCGCAAAACCGACCAATAGTTACCGCCGGACAGGAATAATGAAGGAAATACCAGATACGACCAAAACCAGCCCCGGTATCCATAAGCTTAAAGTCAATGAGCAGCTTTACCACAAGATGATCGACGAGGTCAGCGATTATGCGATTTTGCTGCTCGACATCGACGGTACGATTCTCAACTGGAATACCGGCGCCCGGAACATCAAGGGTTACGAAGCCGGAGAAATCATCGGCCATAATTTCAGGAAATTTTACAGTGCCGAGGACCAGAAAAACAAAGTGCCGGAATCGTTGCTGAAACAGGCAAAAGCCGAAGGAAAAATCAGCAAGGAAGGCTGGCGCGTAAAGAAAGACGGCAGCAAATTCTGGGGTTCGGTCACCATTACGGCGCTTCACGACGATCAGAACAATACCATCGGGTTCACCAAAGTGACGCGCGACCTCACCGAACGCAAAATGGCCGAAGAATTGCTCCGGCAGAGTGAAGAGCGCTACCACAGGATGATCACCGAAGTCGAGGATTATGCCATCATATTGCTCGATCCCGAAGGCAACATCCTCAATTGGAACAAAGGCGCGGAAAAAATCAAAGGCTATGAATCCGGCGAGATCATCGGCAAAAACTTCCGGGAGTTTTATCTGGAAGAAGACCGGAAAAAAGACCTTCCGGGACAATTGCTCAATTTGGCTGCCGCCACAAATAAAGCGACGCACGAAGGCTGGCGGAAACGCAAAGACGGTTCGCTGTTCTGGGGCAGCATCGTCATCACGGCGCTGCACAATACCGAAGGTGCGATTATCGGGTATTCAAAAGTGACGCGCGACCTGACCGAAAAAAAGCAGTTTGAAGACCAGATCCTGATGCAGAACAAGCAGCTCGAGGAATACGCCTACGTGGCATCGCACGATTTGCAGGAACCGCTCCGGAAAATACAAACCTTCAGCAACCTTTTGAAAAAAGACATTGCCGATAACGAAAAAGCCTTAAAAAATCTGGAAAAAATCAATGCTTCGGCCGAGCGGATGAGCAACCTGATCCGGAGTGTACTGACCTATTCGAGGACCGAGGGCGGAAAAGAGCTCTTTATGCCGACCGATCTCAATGAAGTCGTTCGTCATATAGAAGCCGATTTTGAAGTGCTCCTGCACGAGAAGAAAGGCAGGATCGTTTATAGCGGGCTGCCGGTCATCAATGCCATCCCGATCCAGATGCACCAGTTGTTCTCGAACCTGATCAGCAACGCGATCAAATTCAACGACAAGGCACCGGTCGTCAGCATTACCAGTGAGCCTGCGCAAAGTCCGAATGCCGATGAGCACCGGGAATTCGTAAAACTCGAAATCGCCGATAACGGCATCGGGTTCGACCAGGAATTCGAAAGCAAGATGTTCCGGATGTTCCAGCGGCTGCACGATAAGCCCGGAACCGGAATCGGGCTGGCGCTTTGCAAAAAAATCGTCGAAAACCACGGCGGTACGATCCGGGCGACGAGTTCAGGGAACGGAAGCGTTTTTGAGGTTGTGCTTCCTGTAAGTTGATTTCGATTATGTCATTTACAGGGATTCCGGTGTGTCAATTCCCGATTTTCTGCTGTAGCTGATTCAACAAAACCTGATACCGGCTGAGCTCAATCAAATCTTTGTCGTCGTCGGCATGGTCTAAAATGTCGTCGAGCAAATCGCCGGCGTCGGCCAATTTCAATAACGCCGCGTCATGTTGTTTGGCCGCAATGAGATCGATTACTTCCTGTCTTCTTTTTTAAGGTCTTCAAATTCGTTTTCCATTAGCGGTTTCCGTTTTTGGTTTCGTTGTATTTCTTGACGATTGCGGCCAGTTTTTCGCTGCGCAGTACCTTCGCCTGTTTGGCTTTGTCCTGTGCCTTGTGCAGCTTGTCGTTGTGTTTTTTGATATTGCGCTCGTTATTGCGTCCCATGAGGCAAATTTACGATTATTCTGTCCGGTATCGGCTGCTTTTTATCCGAAGAATCTGCCGTATGCCGTCACTTTGGATCAATTGCCGTTTTTTATAGTATCATTGCAATCAAATACCTGACGGATGGATTGCAGGCGCGGCTTCTTTTATCTTCTTATCGCAGTTTTCCTTTTTGGAAAGAACGCCGCTTTTTCACAAGATGCAATGCGCAGGCTCGACAGCCTCAACAGCGAGCTGGCCCGGTTCGAAGCAAGGAAAAAACAAGCTCCGGGACTCAAACCCGGCGATACCGTTAAAGTCAACATCCTCGGGGAACTGGCCATGCTGCACTACCAGAACTTTCCCGACAAGGCCGCCGTTTATGCAGGCGAGGCGCTCGCGTTGTCCGAAAAGCTAAAATTTGAGGACGGAATCGCCATTACGACCAACATTCTCGGTGTAGTGTACGATCAGAAAAGCGATTATCCGCGCGCGCTTGAATACTACCGAAAATCTTTAAAGGCAAAGGCTGCGATCAAGGACCGGACCGGGGAAGAAGACACCTACGCAAACATTGGCGTCGTATACGGCAAGCAGGGCCAATATACCGAAGCGATGGATTATCAGCTCAAGGCGCTTGCCATCGCCAAATCAATCAGGGACCAATATGGAACTGCGGGCATTTACAACAACATCGGCGTGTTGTATATGTCGCAGGATAACTACGACGAAGCGCTGAAAAATTATCTGGAAAGCCTTAAAATACTCAGGCAGATCGGCGATCCGTCGGCGTTGGGCACGGCTTATCAGAATGTGGGCGACATCAGCATTTACAAGCACCAGCCTGACCAGGCGCTCGGGTATTATCGCATCGGCCTGCAAAAATCGCAGGAAGGCGGCAATATGGAAGCCATGGCCAACAATTTCCTGGGAATCGGGAAAGTGTATTTCGAAAAACAGGATTACGACCAGGCGCTCGCGAATTTCCAATCGGCTCTTCGCATCAGCCGGCAAATTGATTTTGCGCTTGGCATTGCCGATTCATACATCGCCGTCGGGAAAGCCTACCGTCAGAAAAAAGACTTTGCCAAAGCCATCGCCAATACCGAAAAAGGGCTCGCCATGGTCCAAAAAAACAACGAGCTCGACCTCCAGAAAGACGCGCACGGCTTACTCGCACAAATCTATAGCGCGACGGGCAATTACAAGCAAGCTTTCCTTCACCAAACCTTGTTCAAGCAAATGACCGATTCGATTTTCGACATCGAGAAGGAAAAAAAGTTCAACCAGCTGCGGATGCAATACGACATGAAAACCATGCGGGATTCGATCAAGGCCGTGCAGGACAAAAAAAACACGATTGCAGCCGCGCAGGCCGAATCGCAGCGCAATACCCGGAATTTCATATACATCGGAATGAGCCTCATAGTACTTTTTCTGGTCATCGTTCTTTGGCAGCGCAACAAGATTGCCATCGCCCGAAAACAAAAGGCGCTTGAGGAAGAACGCAACCGCATCAGCCGCGATCTGCACGATAACCTTGGAGCACAGCTTTCGACGGTCCGGATGTTCATCGGCAGCCTCAGAAAAGGCAAACAACATGAAGACATTTCGGGCATTGTCGACCAGTCCATCAGCATGCTCGATTCGTCGATCAGCGACCTGCGCAACGTCATGGAAGAAATGCAGACGCCGATGCTTACCCAATATGGTTATATTGCCGCAACCGAGGCGTTGGCCAACAAAATCAACCAGCTCCACGGCACGACATTCACGCTCACGCACCACAAAATGGAGCAAAGACCCGACGAGCGTACCGAACACCAGCTTTACCGGATCACGCAGGAACTGGTCAACAATACATTGAAATATGCCGCAGCCAAAAGCATCACGCTCGACCTGCTCCGGCGCGATGATGCGCTGGTATTGATGTATGAAGACGACGGAATCGGGTTCGACCCGAAGACGGTGAAAAAAGGCAACGGGCTGGGCAACATCGAAACCCGTGTGAAACTCTTAGGCGGCACGGTCGAATTCGATTCGATGCCCGGCGCCGGGTCGAGAACCATCATTGAAATTCCGGTCCATGGATAAAAAGCTGAAATTACTGATTGCCGACGATCATCTGCTGTTCATCAACGGGCTGCGGCTGATATTGAAGGAAACGCTCGATGTGGACGTCATCGATTTTGCCCTGAACGGAAAGGAAGCGATCGACAAATGCCGCAGGCAGGATTTCGATTTTGTGCTGATGGACATCAACATGCCGATCATTGACGGTATCGAAGCCACACGCGAAATCAAATTGCAGCATCCGGAAATAAAAATACTGATCGTGAGTATGCTCGGCAATATCGACGCCGTGGCGAAAGTCCTCAAGGCCGGTGCCGATGGTTTTTTGATCAAGAATGCAGACTCGGCCGAATTCATCAAAGCGTTCCACGTGATCGGCAGCGGCGGGATTTACCTTTCCGGCCAGTTTTCGGCGCTGCTTCCGACCGACAAAAAAGGGAACGTCCGGCGCAGCGAATACATTACTTTTAGCGAAAATCTCATTACACAGCGCGAGAAGTCGGTGCTCAAAATGATCTGCGAAGGTTTTACAAACCAGGAAATCGCAGATACGCTGTTCCTTTCGGTCAAGACCGTCAATACGCACCGCAACAACATGCTGGCCAAGCTGAATCTTCCCAATACAGCTGCTCTGGTAAAGTTCGCCATAGACAATAAACTGATCGACAACGGATAGCTTTTCCAAAAAAAATACATCTTTTCATGTATTTCCTGTTTTGATTTTCCGGCTTAGGTTTGGTATCGATCCGTAAACCGGCTGGTTTGCACTAACACCAAACATCATGAAGAGACTTTACTTTATTTGGATTGCCGTATTTTTCGTCAGCCTGTCACACGCGCAGGTACAGATCGGAGCTGCAAATTATGCAACACTCAAGGACGCGTTCAGCGCGATCAATTCGGGCGTACACACGGGAAATATCTCGATAGGGATTACCGGGAACACCATCGAGACCGGAATCGCACGGCTCAATGCCAACGGAACGCCGGACGGTTTAGGCAATCACGCCAACTACAGCTCAATTATTATTTCACCCTCGGGAACCGGTGAGCGGACCATTTTGCTTACGGGAGGTTCGCTCCTGATCGACAACGCCAGTTACCTTACCATCGACGGGCAGAACAGGCTCACGATTGCCAATGCGCAGGCTACGGCCACCACGATCGAAGTGGTCAACGGCGCTTCAAACAACACGATAAGCAACTGCAAGGTTCTGGGTTCGGGGATCAACGGCGTCATCCGGATCGCGGGCGGCGTATTCGGCAATCCGACCAACAATACCGTTACGCATTGCGATATCGGCCCGTATGACGGCAACCTGCCGGTCAACGGCATCTACCTCAGCAGCGGAATTTATGTAGCCTTGGCCAACACGGTCATTACGTATAACAATATCTACGATTACAACTCGACGGTATACAATTCGGCGGGCATCAGCCTGGAAGGTCAAGCCAGCGGGTTCACGTTCCAATCTAACCGCATTTATCAGACTTCACCGCTTGCCGGACGAACCAAATCCGGTATTTACGTCAATCTTTCCCAGGGCGAGTATCCGGGCGACAAAATCATATCGGGCAACCAGATCGGCTCGGCCAGCGCCTTGGGAACCGGAATGTATACGCTTACCTCCGGCAGCTTCACCGGGATTTTATACCAGCACCTGAACAGCACCGGCCTGGTATCGATCCACGACAACACGATCCGGAATGTATCGGTTTCCGGCGATGTGTCGGGCGTTTACAACAATTCGCCATTGCTCGGCATTTCGATCCGCTCGGGCCTGGCCGAAATTAAGGACAACACAATCGGCAGCCAAACCGAAAACGTCTCGCTCGTTCTTGACACGACATCCGGTTTGCCTACCGCGCTAACCGGAATTTACAAAGACGGGAACAACAATATCACCATCAACGGCAATACGATTGGCGGGCTCAGCGCATCGGGCGGCGGCAGGGTCGATATCACGGGCATATATATGGAACGGAATGGCGATGGTTCGCCGCCGCATATGGTGTGTTCGGAAAATATAATTGGCGGGACACTTGCCAATTCGATCGTTTCGAATTCCGGGGCCAATAATGCGCTGGTTGCGGGAATCCTGCAACGTTCGATGCTCGGGCCGATTTCAGGCAATACCATCCGGAACCTTACCGGCTACGGTTCGGGAATCAGCTCCGACCCGACAGGCGTGATCGGGATTAAAAGTTTCGTGAGCGCTGGCGGTACTTACGGCAACGTTTCCGACAATACCGTTTCTAATCTGACCAATGCCAACCCGTCGAGTGCAGGATACGTTGCGGGAATTTATGAATATTGTTCGCAAAATTTCATTACCATCGAGCGGAATTCCATCCATACGCTGACTTCGCTGTCTACCGATACCGGCGCTTTGGTAACCGGAATCCAGATCGGCGGAGCCGGTGCGAACCTGTACAACAACATGATCGCAATCGGGGAGACCGATCACGATGCCGCGCGTATTCTGGGAATCCGTGCGCAATATTTTGAAGGTTATAACCCAAACGTCAAAAACAACAGCGTTTACATCGGCGGTACAGCAACTTACGGAAACGCCGGATCGATTGCCTATTACCAGGACAACAGTCAGTTCAATTATTCCAATCATGACAATATTTTCGCAAACAACCGCACCAATGCCGGGGCAACGGGAACGCATTCGAGCATTCGGGTCGATTCGGCGGGAACCGAATTCCGCGGAAATATCTACTACGGCAACGGCAACGGTTACGTTTTGGGATACAACGGCACAACGCCCAAGACAACGCTGGCAGCCTGGAACAATTGGTCGTACCCGTCGCTCGATTACGGTTATTTTACCGATCCTCATTTTATTGCGCCGACAGCAGCGGTCCCTAATCTGCATATCGACCCAACCGTTCCTACAATGGCGGAAGGTCACGGCAGCGATAACATAGGCATCGATATCGATTTGGAATCCCGCGGCGATCTGACTCCGAACGACATCGGCGCCGATGCCGGTAATTTCATAGCCATTACCCAACCGGTCATTACAGACCTCAGCGCGACTTCGGTTTGTAATGACAACGAAACGCTGGTGATTACCGGAACCGGATTTACCGGAGTTACGCAAGTCCGGATTGGCAGCACGGCGGTCACAATCATCAGTTTGACCGCGACGACCATTACAGTCCCGGCCGGAACCGTGCCTTTGTCAGGAAATGTATTCGTGACCAACGAAGCAGGAACAGGTAGCAGCAGCGCTGTTTTCAGTGTTTATGCGCCACCGGTCATGACCTTGCAACCGGTTTCGGCAACGGTATGTGCCGACGCGACCGCGACATTTTCGGCAGCCGCAACCGGCGCCAGCGGATACCGATGGCTGATCAACGGCTCCCCGCTTGTCAATGCGCCGCCATTTGCGGGCGTTACAACGACCACGCTGACCGTTGCTAATCCGGGAGTTTTCTTAAACGGAAGCCAGCTGACTTTTGAGGCGCTCAGTCCTGCAAACGGCTGTTCCACAACTTCCGATGCCGTAATCCTGACGGTCAACCCCGTACCGGTGCCGGTCGTTCAGGCTGCCGGCAATACGACGTTTTGTGCCGGAACCTCGATGACGCTTTCGACGACGCAGGCTTATGCATCTTATCTGTGGTCGAACGGCGCGGTGACGCCTACGATCGATGTCTCGGCCACGGGCAACTATTCAGTGACTGTTACTTTGGCCACCGGCGGATGCCCGGCAACCAGCGCGGCCTTGCCGATCACGGTCAATCCTAATGCAACCTATTACCGCGACGCCGATTCGGATGCATTTGGCGATGCGGCCTTCGATATCGTTTCCTGTACGGGAGCGCCGGAAGGTTTTGTTGCAGATCATACCGATTGTAACGACAGCGACGGCACAAAGCACCAAACCTATCCGTTTTATGCCGATAATGACGGCGACACTTACGGCGCCGGCACTATCATCAACGTCTGCAACGCCGATACAACGCCGCCATCGGGCTACGCGCTCGACAATACCGACTGCAACGATTCCGATCCGACAAAACACCAAACCTATCCATTCTATATCGATAACGACGGCGATGGTCATGGCGTTGGAAGCACTGTCAATATTTGTAATGCCGATGCGATTCCGCCGTCGGGCTATGCAACCGTTGCCCTCGATTGTAATGATGACGACAATGCGGTTTACCAGAACGCTTTGTTATATACGGACCAGGATGGCGACGGCTATTCGACCGGTTCGGCGGTAATGTGTTATGGCGCTTCAGTTCCGGCAGGCTATTCGCTCACCTCGAACGGCAGCGACTGTAACGATTCCGATCCGTCTAAACATCAGACATTTACGTTTTATACGGATGCCGATGGCGACACTTATGGCGCATCGAACCCTACCGATGTATGCGCCGTCGCTGCCGGTATACCGCCATCGGGCTATGTTCTCAACAATACCGATTGCGACGATTCGGACGCTTTGAAACATCAGATGTATCCGTTTTATGCTGATAACGACAACGATGGTTACGGTTCGGGAAGCCTCATGGACGTTTGTGCCCAGAGTGCAGCGACACCGCCGATGTGGACGAGTCTTGACCACACGGATTGCGACAATAACAACGCGGCGATCCATCCCGGAACTTCGGAAATATTGTACGACGGGCTGGACAACAACTGCGACGGGCAATTCGATGAAGGTTTCCAGATCAAAACCCAATTGGTTGCTGAAGATTGCGGAGTTACGCTGGCCGGATTGGATTCGGTCATCCATATCGCGAGCGTCGGTCCGCAGGTTTGGGCTTACCGGATCAAGGCAATAAACGGCGGCAACGAACAGACGATTATCACTTATTTTCCCGAATTCCGCATGACCGATTTTCCGTCGTACGCTTACGCCTCGACCTATGACATCTCGATTGAGTTGCTGTACAACGGTGTTTGGCTTGGCTATTACGGCAATACCTGTCAGGTTACGACTCCGACGCCGGCCGATGCGATTTATGAAAGTTACGTACAGATTAGCAGCAATGGCGCGCCAGGCGTGTTCTACGACATGCAGGCCACGACTGTTTATGCCGATTTCAACGGTGCCAATCTCGGGACGTTCCTTTCCACGAACAGCCTCATACTGAAAGGCGGCCGGAATAAAATTTATAATTTCGTTTGCCCGGTAAGCAACAGCAACCTCTATTACAGGGTTTATAAAACCGGAACCGCGCCAGGCGATTTCAATGTCATTCCGGAATCGTTTGTCAGCCATGTCGCCATACCGGGCGGGCAATTGTGGGAAAGCGCTTCAGGAACCGAAAATCTGCTTATCGGGCTGAGTACCGGGAACTACATACTAGAAGTATATTCGACCTCGGGTTTTGAATGTTCGCCGTTTACATCGGCTTCAAACAACAACGGCAACAACTACAAGGCGACGTTTTCGGTCACCGATCCTTTGCCGGTCCTGGTTACGGCCACATTGGGCACGCCGACAGGGCAGTATGCGAACCTGACGGCAGCTTTCAGTGCGATCAATTCACAAACCCACAAAGGCGATATCGTCATTACGGTAATCGGCAATACCTTTGAGCAAGGAAGCGGTGCGCAACTGTTTCCAACCAATTACGACAGCATCCGTATCGTGCCGCAGGGCAACGTTACCGTTTCGGCAAGCCCGACTGCAGGTGCAGTATCGGTCTTAATGATTATTAACGGTCACAACATTACCATCGACGGGCTGAATACCGGTGGCAATTCGCTTACGATCGCAAACCTTTATAACCCGGGAAGTGCGCAGAACTTCGCGCCGGTTACGGCGATGTTTAACAATTGCAACACGATAAACGTGACCAACTGCCGGCTTTTGGGCGCTTCCAAATACGTTTTCAATTCCTTTGACAATACTTCGACACAGGGCGGAATGATCGTGTCGTTCCAGGCAAGTAATAACATAACGGTCACGAATTGCGATTTCGGGTCGTCGTCGGATCAGCATACGCCGCTGTACGCGATCAGCGCTTCGGGAAACAACTATATCATTGCGAACAACACCATACACGATTACTTCGCGGACAACGTGGCCAGCGCGGGGATTTATTGCCCCGGATTCGCTTCCAACTGGAACATCACGAACAATAAATTCTATCAGACGCTTTCGCGTTACTGGCCAATAGACGGCGCCGAGCACGGTGCGATCGTCGTTGCGCCGGCTACTGCAAATACCGATGGAATTGCACAAGGATTTACCATTACGGGCAACGTCATCGGGTATGCGGCTGCTGACCAGACCGGAATCTATTCGCTGCGGGGCAACGCCAACAGCCCGAAAGCGCGGTTTTGCGGCATCCGCTTTAAAGGATTTCCGGGCGCAACCGCAGCGTCGACCACTATTTCGAACAATACGATCGCATCGGTCGGCCTGACCGAGACCACATCGCGCGGAAGCGGTGCAACGGCGCCTTTTGTCGGAATTTCGTTTGAATCGGGCGTCGGAACCTGTAATGGGAACAGTATCGGAAGCCAGACCGCGACCGGTTCGCTGAACTATTCGGGCTATACGTTTTTCGGGGCTGCGGAAATTTACGGCATTTTTAACTCGTCGGCCAATCCGTGGACGTCGGATAATAATACAATCGGCGGAATAACGGCTGACAATACCTATTCGAGCCAATCCATAAATGTTTACGGTATCAAATCGGCAGGCGGATTGTGGTCGGCCGGCGGCAATATTATTGGCGGAACTGTCGCTAATTCGATCCGGTTGGTTACGGGCGGTTCGATGTGCGGGTTATACGGGAATACAACGGCCACACTGACGTCAAACACAGTGCGGAACTTTACGACAAACGCTGTGGTTTCGGGAATCCAGCTCGACGGATCGAACAATACCGTATCGCGGAATTTTGTCTACAACCTGGCCGCGTCCACAATGTCCGGAATCCGAATCAACGGCGGAGCGTCGCTATCCTCGAATAACATGATTGCTCTGGGCAGCGGTGTCGATAACGCCGCAATAAACGGATTATACGATTCGGGCTCCGGAAACAGCTTTTACAACAACAGCATTTATATCGGCGGTACGGCGGCAACCGGGAATGCGAACTCTTTTGCATTGTTCGGTACGGGCGGCGGTATGCGGAATTATATCAATAATATTTTGGTCAACAGCAGGACAGACGGCGGAGGCGTTGGAAAAAATTACGGCATCGGCATTTCTTCGGCAACTGGTCTTGCGATGAACCGCAACTTGTATTACGCAAACGGTTCGGGCAATGTCTTCGGACAGTTCAATTTTCAGGATGTGACAAATCTTACTTCATGGAAAACCGCAACCGGCCAGGAATCGGGCAGTTTCTTTGCGGACCCGAAATTCATAAGCCCTACAGCCGATACACCTGATTTGCATATCAACCCGAACCTAGCGTCGGTCATAGAATCCAACGGCGATATCCTGGCTTTGGTTGCTGAAGATTATGACGGACAGGCAAGATCAGCGCTTACTCCGGCAGATATCGGCGCCGATGCGGGCAATTTCACTGCGCCGCCTCCGGCAATTACCGGACTCAGTACGTTATCGGGTTGCCCGGGAACTTCGCTGGTGATTTCGGGAAGCAATATGGGCAGTGTGACTTCGGTTACCGTTGGCGGAATCGCGGCACCGATCGTCTCGGTTTCGGCCTTTGCGGTTACCGTGACCGTCGGGGCGGGAAATTCCGGTGCGGTATCGGTGTATAACGGTGAAACGGGTACGGCAACCGATGCTTTTACGCTGATTCCTGAAATTGCGTATTATCAGGATGCCGATAACGACGGCTACGGAAATCCGGCTGCAATGCAAATGGCCTGTCCCGGCGCGCCTGCGGGTTACGTTACTGACAACACCGATTGTGACGATACAAGAAATACCGTTCACCCCGGCGCGGTCGAAATTGGGTACAATCTGATCGACGACGACTGTGACGGACAAATCGACGAAGGTTTTCCGCCAAAAACTACTGTGTTGCAGGGCGCGCAATGCAATACGACGCTGGCCGTTATCGATACCCAGGTTACTGCCAACCTTGTCGCCGGTGCGCAGGGCTACCGCTGGCGAATCACGACAATGAGCGGTCCGACGGCAGGACAAGTCCAGTTTATCGACACGGCTTTGCGTACGATGAAAATCACCCAATTGGCCAATTATGCATTCAATACGGTTTACAAAATTGAGGTTGCGGTCTTGTTTTCAGGTTTCTGGCAGCCATTCACGAGTTCGGGTTGTACCATAACAACTCCGGCCGCGACTACGCAATTAAGCGTCTGCGGACAGACGATGACTGCGATGAACGATGTGGTTTATGCGAATATCGTCCCGTTCTGCACAGGATATCGTTTCCGGATTACCGATCCGGCCGCGCCCTCGAACATGCAAATAATCGACCGCCCGATCCGCGAATTCAGGATGAATCTGGTTACTAATTTCACTGTCCGGTACGGCAAAACCTATACAGTCGAAGCCGCGATCCGCAACACCGACGGAAGTTATCTGCCTTACGGTCCGGCCTGCAGCCTGAATACGCCGGTATTTCCGACGACTTCGCTCCAGGACGCGCAGTGCAGCGATTATGCGGTTCCGACCAATGCGACGCAAATTTATGCGGTTTCCTATGCGGGGGCAATCGGCTACGTCTTCAGCTTAACCGGTCCGGGAATGACTGCCGGTCAGGAAATCGTGAAATCGACGCGGACGTTTTGCCTGAATGATTTTATCGGTGTTATTCCGGGCGCAAGTTACAACGTGAAAGTCCGGCTGATCTTCAACACGGGCGACTTGCCCGGGCCGTACGGAAAAACCTGTACGATCGTTGCACCGGGATTGTCGAGAACGGTCCAAACCAAAACAGTATTCGATGCAGCAGGTTATCCGAACCCGTTTGCGGAAAATTTTCATATCGAGGTCGTTACTCCGGAAAAAGAAACCGTTGCGGTAAAAATTTACGACATGGCCGGAAGATTGCTCGAAAGCAGCGAAATCGAAACGTCGGAAATTAAGTCAGTGAATCTCGGCACCCGTTATCCGTCAGGGGTTTATAACGTAATTGTGAGCCAGGGCGACAATGTCAAAACACTCCGCATGATCAAGCGATAACCGCAAAAGAAAAAACCTGCAGGCATTGTTGCGTCTGCAGGTTTTCACCCAATTTGTAAGTACAATATAAGATTATTTTATTAATTCGAAACTCCGCTTTACGAAAGCGGTCAGTTCTTCGCCCTTTAAAAGATTTTGCGAGAGCTTGGCCAGGTCGAGCGCCTGCTTTACCAAATGTTCCTGGTGCGTTTTGTCTTCGGTATTCAGGATGCTTGCGGCCAGTTCCGAATTGGTATTGACGACCAGATTGTACATATCCGGAAAATTGCCCATCCCATACAATCCGCCGCCGCCCGTCTGGCTCATTTCCTTCATACGGCGCATGAATTCGGGCTGTGTGATCATAAACGGCGCGGTATTGCTGTCGAGCGGCTCGAGCTGTACCGAATAAGTCGTTCCGGGAACGAAACCTTCGATGGCCGTTTTGAGTTTCTCTTTTTCGTCGTCCGACAGTTTCGAGATCGCGGATTCTTCTTTTTTGATGAGGTTGTCGATGTGGTCCGAATCGACGCGTACGAAAGTCAGGTTTTCGTTATCGGCTTCGAGTTTCTGGATCAGGTGCGGGACGATCGGCGAATCGAGCAGCAGCACTTCGTAGCCTTTTTCCCTGGCCGCGTCGATATAGCCGTGCTGAGCGTCTTTATTGCCCGCATACAAGACGACGAGTTTTCCGTCCTTGTCGGTTTGCGCGTCCTTCAATTTTTCTTTGAGCTCGTCGAGTGTAAAATACTGGTTGTCAACGGTTGGATACAACACGAATGCGCCTGCTTTTTCGTAGAATTTCGGTTCCGAAAGCATGCCGTATTCCAAAACGATTTTGATGTCGTTCCACTTTTTCTCAAAATCCTCGCGGTTTTCGGTAAACAGCGATTTGAGTTTGTCGGCAACTTTTCGCGTGATGTAATTCGAGATTTTCTTGACGTTTCCGTCGGCCTGAAGGTAAGAACGCGACACGTTCAGCGGAATGTCAGGCGAATCGATGACACCTTTGAGCATTGTCAAAAATTCGGGTACGATGCCTTCGACATTGTCGGTCACATAAACCTGGTTTTGGTACAGTTGGATTTTGTCTTTTTGGATCTGCATGTCCTGGCCGAGCCTTGGGAAATACAAAATCCCGGTCAGGTTGAACGGATAATCGACGTTGAGGTGAATGTTGAACAACGGTTCCTCGAATTGCATCGGATATAATTCGCGGTAAAAGCTTTTATAATCGTCGTCAGTCAAATCAGCCGGTTGCTTCGTCCAGGCCGGATTGGGGTTGTTGATGATGTTGTCGACCTCGATTTCCTCAAGGCTTTCGTTTTGCTCGACCCCGAACGCTTTTTTCTCTTTTTTCGTCCCGAACTTAATTGGCACCGGCATGAATTTGTTGTACTTGTTCAGCAATCCGGAAATCCTGCCTTCTTCCAAAAACTCGAGCGAATCTTCGGCGATGTGCAGGACGATTTCGGTTCCGCGATTGGTTTTATCTGACAATTCCAATGTGAATTCCGGGCTGCCGTCGCAGGTCCAGTGCGCTGCCGGTTCGTCTTTATACGATTTGGTAATGATTTCGACTTTTTCGGCAACCATAAAAGCGGAATAAAACCCGAGCCCGAAATGCCCGATGATACCCGCATCTTTTGCCGAATCCTTGTATTTGTCGAGAAATTCCTCGGCGCCTGAAAATGCGACTTGGTTGATGTATTTTTCGACTTCTTCGGCCGTCATTCCCAAGCCTTGGTCGATGATATGAAGTTTTTTTCCTTCCTTGTCGATCTTGACTTCGATGACAGGGTTACCGTATTCGGTCTTGGCTTCGCCGATGCTTGTCAGGTGTTTGAGCTTCAAGGTTGCATCGGTCGCGTTTGAAATGAGCTCACGGAGAAAAATCTCGTGGTCGCTGTATAGGAATTTTTTGATAAGGGGAAAGATGTTTTCTACCGAAACATTGATTTTTCCTGTTGTCATAAGTGTTTACTATTTAAAGATTAAATGATTTAAGATTCGGTGTCCATCGGCTCGTAAAGTTAATTGCATTTGGCTCGTAAAAAGCTAATCGCATTTTACTCGCCCCGTTGGCAAGCTCGGGTTACTCGCCTCGTCAGGGATGCCGCCGCGCCAGCAAATAAAAGACCATGAAGGCAAAGGTGACAAAATGGCGCGTTTTGTTAATTTTATTTTAATTAAAACGGAAATTTTAACATTTGGAAATTGTCCATTGTATATTTGTATGACTAATCTAAAACCCTCTACAATGAAAAGGATAATCTTAACCTTAACGCTGGCCGTACTGGCTTTCGGATGCAAATCCACGTCGGCGACCGATACGCACGTCGACAACAAGACCGAGCGTGTCATCAAAGGAACCTGGCAGATCGATCATGTGACGACGCCCGGTTCAAACTACATCAAGGTCAATGCGCTCCAGCTTGCCGATGCTAAATGCTTCGAAGGCAGCAACTGGAAATTCGTTTCAAACAACAACAAAGGTGATATGTCGCTCAACTCTATAGGCGATTGCCCGAGTTTCAGCTCGCCGATCACCTGGTTCATCAACAGTCAGGGACAATTCGTACTCAAAGTGCTCAACGCCGGCGAAAAAGCGAAAAAAGTACGCGACGGTTACGTGCTCGATGTCGCAAACGTCACCGAAGATTCGTTCGAGCTGATCGACCACGTTGACGTGGCCGGAAAAATGTCGAACGTTACGTATCATTTCGTCAAAACAGGAAAAGTAAAATAAAACCAACATTATGAAAAAGATATCAATTTATGCATTGGCTGCGGTATTTATGGCCGGATCGATGCTTACGGGTTGCGAATCTGTAAAGAATACGAACAAAGCACAGCGCGGCGCGGCCATCGGTGCTGTCGGCGGCGCCGTATTGGGCGGCGTGCTCGGGAATAATTTAGGCAAAGGCGGAAAAGGCGCGCTGGGGGCAGTCATTGGCGGTGTCGTCGGCGGTGTGGCCGGTGGCGTAATCGGCCATAAAATGGACCAACAGGCGCGTCAAATCGACAATGCACTTCCGGGTGCCGACGTTGAAAGGGTAGGCGAAGGCATCAAGCTCACGCTCAAGGAAAATGCGGTCCGATTCAATGTCAACAAATCGACGCTGACTTCAATGGCACAAACAAATCTGGACAAACTGGTTCCGGTATTCAAGGAATATGCTGATACCAATATCCAGATTTTCGGCTATACCGACAGCGACGGCGCCGACGATTACAACCTGAAATTATCGCAGGACCGGGCGGCTTCGGTAAGAAGTTATCTCGTTTCGAAAGGCATTTCGGCATCAAGGTTCACCACAACCGGAATGGGCGAGGCCGACCCGATCGCGACCAACGAAACCGCCGACGGTAAAAGCCAGAACCGCCGCGTCGAATTTGCGATTACGGCCAATGACAAAATGGTTCAGGATGCGCAAAAACAAGGCAACTGATTTTGAAAGTAAGATTTATGAACTGCTCCGGAAACGGGGCAGTTTTTTTGTCCGGAAAAACCATTCGCGATTTTATTTCGTACATGGATTTGATTGAGAAAGTAATATGCTTTCGGAATACGGATATTGCCCTTACCCCAATGGGTCCCGGGAAATCTTGCTATGAAATTTTACCATATCCGGAAGCAAAAGAAATAAGCTCGTCTTAAAGGCAGTTTGTTTATTGGTTAGGTTGATAAGAGCGCTGTTCCGTCGTGGAAAGCGCTCTTATTTTTAACAGCTTTTCTGTCTTTTCTTTTTGGCTTTGCGGTTTTTTCTTCCCGGGCGTGTTTCTTTTTTCACTTTTGAAAGATTGTGTTAATTTTGCGTTATGCTCGACGTGCGCCACATTACGTTTTCCTATGCCGATAAGCCCGTGATCGAAGACGTCAGCTTTTCCGTTTCAAAAGGCCAGCAGGTATCCGTCATCGGCGAAAGCGGCTGCGGAAAAAGCACGCTGCTTAAGCTCATTTACGGACTTTACGATCTCGACAAAGGCGAAATCTCATTCAACGGGAAACCGGTTTTAGGACCGAAGGACAAACTCATTCCGGGCGATGATGATATGAAATACCTCGCGCAGGATTTCGGGCTGATGCCGTTTACGACAGTCGCTGAAAACGTGGGGAATTTCCTGTCCAATATCGATAAAGGCAAGAAACGCGAACGTATAGCCGAATTGCTTGAAATGGTCGAAATGACTGAATTCGCCGACATCAAGGCGCAATACCTCAGCGGCGGACAGCAGCAACGCACGGCGTTGGCGAAAGTACTCGCGCTCGAACCCAAACTCTTATTGCTCGACGAGCCGTTCAGCCAAATCGATAATTTCCGGGCAAACTCGCTCAGGCGCAATCTTTTCAAGTATTTCAGGGAAAAGGAAATCACCTGCCTGATCGCGACGCACGACAACGCCGACGTCCTTTCGTTTTCCGACACCGCGATCGTCATGAGAGACGGGAAACTTGTTTCGTCGGGCGCTCCGAAAGCCATTTACGAAAATCCTGCAGACAGATATGTGGCGTCGCTTTTGGGTGACGTCAATGAAATTGAACCGGAATTCGTCGATATTGCGGACCGTTCCGAAAAAGTGTTCGTATATCCGCATCAGCTTAAAATCACCGAACGTTCAAAATTGCGCGTAACGGTCTCCAACAGTTGGTTTAAAGGCAGTGTGTGGCTTGTTGAAGGCATTTATGAAAAAGGAAAGATATTGTTCGAGAATCCCGCGGCCTTACCCAATGGCGTCATGGTCTGCCTAAAAAAAGTGTAAAAAAATTGCAGTTTTAGTTACGACGTTGCCTTCACCAACCTGCACTTGCTGGTTCCTCGCTAAAACACTCCATTGGACATTTTTTAACACTTAGCCTTGGCCGGGCTTTTCACTCCAATCCCATACGAGTGAAGCGAACGCGACTTAGTCACAAAAAAACACTAACTTGTACCGTTAAACTTCCGATTGCTTCGATTCATCTCTTAATCAAAATATATGTACCATTCCAAAATATCAGGCCTGGGCTATTACGTTCCCGATAATGTCGTGACCAACGACGACCTGTCGAAAATCATCGAAACCACGGACGAGTGGATTCAAGAACGAACCGGAATCAAAGAGCGCCGGCACATCGTCAAAGGCGAGGATACGACGACAAGCATGGGCGTCAAGGCGGCAAAAATCGCAATCGAGCGTTCGGGAATTTCCAAAGACGACATCGATTTCATCATTTTCGCGACGCTTTCGCCCGATTACTATTTTCCGGGTCCGGGCGTTTTGGTACAACGCGATCTGGAACTCAAAACCGTCGGTGCGCTCGATGTCCGGAATCAATGTTCGGGTTTCGTCTATGCAATCTCGATCGCCGACCAATACATAAAAACGGGCATGTATAAAAACATATTGGTCATCGGTTCCGAAGTGCATTCGCAAGGGCTCGACATGACCACGCGCGGGCGCGGCGTTTCTGTGATTTTCGGCGACGGCGCGGGCGCTGCGGTTTTGAGCCGTGAGGAAGATTTATCGAAAGGTGTTTTATCGACGCATCTGCATTCCGAAGGCCAATACGCCGAAGAATTGATCGTAAAAGCGCCGGGAATGGGCGGCCGCTGGGTCAGCGACATTTTGCGTGACAACGATCCTGACGACGAAAGCTATCTGCCGTATATGAACGGGCAATTCGTGTTCAAAAACGCGGTCGTTCGCTTTGCCGAAGTCATAGGCGAAGGCTTGCAGGCAAATAATTTAAGCGTTTCCGATATCGATATGCTGATTCCGCACCAGGCAAATTTGCGGATTTCGCAATTCATCCAGCAAAAGTTCGGGCTTTCGGATGACCAGGTTTACAACAACATCGAGCGCTACGGCAACACGACCGCAGCCTCGATCCCGATCGCGCTTACCGAAGCCTGGGAAAAAGGAAAAATCAAGCCGGGCGATACGGTCGTGCTTGCGGCTTTCGGGAGCGGCTTCACCTGGGGCAGCGCGATCATCAAATGGTAAAAAAGCAAAATCCCGGTGGGATAGCCGGGATTTCTATATAAACTCAAATTATTTTAACCCAATTCAAGCTTATAGTATTTTTGGGGTTAGAAAAGTCCGCCACCGCCCTGCTTCGTATTATCGTCACGCTGTTTGCGTTGTAATGCCCTGTTTTTTCCCGCGCCGAACATGTAGTTGAACCCGACGTAAACCGAACGGCTTTCCCAGCCGAACGATCCGTCCTGCGGATACGGGTTGTCGCCCTCGAACGAAAACCGCTGCGTCTTGAAGATGTCGTTGAACCGAACGCTCAGCGTCGCCTTGTCTTTCAGGAACGAATATCTTCCGCCGGCGTCGATCTTGTGCATTTCCTTGCCGTTGAACTGGATGCCGTTCACGCCGCTCCGGTAAAATCCGAAAATCAGAAATCGCAGGCTTTTAGTCGCCTTGAAATTGCTGTTGATGCGTGCATTCAGTGCCGATGCGGTCACATTTTTCTTGACGTATTCGAATTCCTGCGGATCGGTGTCCGGAACCTGTATTTCGACCAGCCCGCTTTGCCTGATGCTCGAAAAATCCAGCGCCGGCTGCACATCCCACCATTTGGTGAGTTTGTAATTGGCCGAGAGTTCGAAACCGAAAGCGGTATTAGTATCGAAATTCTGGTACGAAAGGATCTGTTTTTCCGGGTTTTCCGGGTCCGTATACAAAACGCGGCTGATCTCGTCGTTGATGATGCGCCCGAAAATTCCCGCCGTAACCGAACCTTTTTCAAGCTGTTTCGTATAGTTTATCTCGATCGAATTGGTGAATTGCGGATTCAGTTCCGGGTTTCCGAAAGACGTCACTTTCGGGGTGCTGAATTCGCGGATCGGCTTGGTCTGATCGAGCGACGGACGGTCAACGCGCCGGCTGTAGCTGATCTGCCACTGGTTTTTCTCCGACGGCGAATAGGTCAGGTAAGCCGATGGATAAAACGTGAAATAATCGTCCTGATACTTTTCGACACCGTATTCCGCGGCGTGCACGTTATAGCTTTCGAGCCGTAACCCGAACTGGTAGCTCCATTGTTTGAATTTCTTGCCGTAAGTCGCGTAGGCCGAGTAAATGTTGAAATCGTAATTGTAGTCCGAATCGTGCGCTGCGGGCGGAATCTCACCCGGCGGAACGTCGTCGTCGGCGCTGGTGACGTATTTGCTTTCGGTACGGGTAATCCGCGCTTCGGCACCGAGCTCGAGCGTCGTTTTGTCGTCGAGCGGATTGACGAAATCGACATTGGCCGTCGTGAGTTTCCTGCGGTCGCCGGTAAAATCGAGGCTGAAGCTATCGATAGTTTCCGGATCGGAGAAATCGGTTACAAATTCGCCGCGCTGCACTTCCCGGAAATAGTCGTGGTTGATTTCGACGTCGAGCGTTTCGCCTTCCTTCTTGAACAGTTTTTTGTAAGCGATGTTGTATGCGCCGTCCTGATTGTCGGTGAAATATTTTGACTCCTGGAACAGGTTTTCGGAGAAAGTCGGCGAAAGCACGTCGAGATCGATCACGCCGTTGCCCGAAAAATAATTCTGGTTCGTATAGACCGAAATCGTGTTCTTGTCGTTGATGTAAAAATCCATCCCGACCTTGAAAAGGTGCGAGTTGTTGTCGTTGACGATGTCGAACAACTGCCGGGATTCGAGCGTTTCCCGCGACAAATCATCGAATCTGCGGATGTCGCCGTCGTTGAACTGCTTGCCGAAATTGTCGCCGTATGTGCCGAAGAAATTGACTTTCCCGACGCGGTAATTCATGTTGACCGAATTGTTGATCTTCGGCGTATGGGCAAAAGTCACTCCGGTATTGATGCTCGCATTGAAGCCGTCGTTCGCGTTTTTGTGGAGCACGATGTTGATGATTCCCGACATGCCTTCCGGGTTGTATTTCGCGCTCGGGTTGGTGATGAGCTCGATTTTCTTGATCGAGGTCGACGGGATTTGCTTGAGCAGCTGCGACGCTTCGATGTTGGTCGGTCGTCCGTCAACCAATACGCGGACGTTTTCGTTGCCGCGCAGCGAGAGTTTTCCGTCCTGGTCTACATTTACCGAAGGAATGTTGTTCATGATGTCTGAAGCCGTAGCGCCTGCGGTTGTCAGGTCTTTCCCGACGTTGATGACCTTGCGGTCGATTTTCTGTTCGATGGTCGAGCGTTCGGCTACGAGCGTCACTTCGTTGAGTTTAGTGGCTTCGTCGACCAGCCCGATCGTGCCCAGCGAAATGCTTTTTTGTCCGGAGCTGAAATCCGCCGATGTCGTAAAAGTCTTGAAGCCCATGTACTGGATCGAAACCGAATAGTTTTTAAGAGCCAAATTCTTGATCTCAAAAAGCCCATTGTCGTCGGTAATTCCGCCGGTCACGACTTTATCGCCGTCCTTGAGCTCGATGGTTGCGTAGGAAATGGGAACGCTGGAGGTTTTTTCAGTCACTTTTCCGGTCAGCGTCCCGGTTTGTGCGTGCGTCAGGCATGCCGCGAGAAGCGACAGCAGCAGTAGTTTAATTCGCATGTTGATTGTTGTTGAGGTTAATGATTGATGATGATTTGATATCGATCGCCTACAAGACTGCCACGGCAACGTATTGTTACAGCGATTTCAAAATTTTCCTGCAAAAATAAGAAAGGCTTCCGGAATGTGGAAGCCTTTTTTTGGTTAAGCGGATTTTATCGTTTCATGGCAAAATGCGCCTTGAATTCCTTGTTTTGTCCGTCTTCTTCATAGTCTACTGTAAACCAGTAGTCAGTTGATGGAAGCGGCGCGCCGTTGTACGTGCCATCCCAACCTGCGCCTGCAGGCGTGATCTGCGTCAGGAACTTGCCGTAACGGTCATAAATGTTGATTTTCGATTGGCCCTGGCTGTCGAGTCTCAGGTCGGTGATGTTCCAGGTATCGTGCACGCCGTCGCCGTTCGGGGTAAAGTAGTGCGGATAATTCACCACAAGCGCCGTCGTGGTCGAAATACCGCAGCCGTTCTTGTCGCGAACCGTTACGTTATGCAGTCCCGAAGGCACGTTTTCGAAAATATTGCTGTCCTGGAACACACCGTTGTCGAGTTGGAATTCATAATCCCCGGTTCCGATGGTAATGATCGTAACCGATTGGCTGTCGGCGAAATCCTCGGTCACCGAATAGCTCAATACTGCGGGTTCGGAAGGAGTTACCGTTGCCGGAACCGCTGCTGACGAACAGCCGGTTGAAATGTTTGTTGCCGTTACCGTATAGATTCCCGGCGCTACCGCGGTGTAACTGCTTCCCGTTCCGACAATGTTGCCGGCTTCGTTCTTCCATTGAAAATGATGCGTTGCCGCGCTCAATCCGCTGGAAATCGTGTACGGGCTGATCAGCGTGTTGGTCTGCGTGTTGAAACAGATCACACCGTCGTGTGGCGTCGGTTCAGGCAGTTTGTTGACGTGGATCAGAATCGGCTTCACATCGAAACAAAGCGGCGCGAGTGAATTATTCACCCGGACAAACGCAAAGGCCGAAGTGGTCGCCGTAATCGGGTTGACATTGTTGGTCGCATCGGGCATTGTCGCAAAATACGTCACGTTGAATTCGGCGCCCGTCTGACTTCCCAAAACCGTCGCGTTCAATGAAGCCAGGTCAAACGATGTAATGCCGTCGTTGGTTCCATCTTCGTCGCAAACCGTAGTCATTGCCGCAGGAACTGCGTGCGCTACCGGAGCGGCGACAACCGTCACCTCGAAGTGCGTCTCATCCGGACATGCCGGCGTAAACGGCGCAATCCCGTGGATGTAAATTGTCTGCGAAGTCGTAACGGCTTGTCCGGCGTGCAAAAGCGTTCCCGTTCCGTTTGCTCCCGTATAATAGTTGTTGCCCGGATTCAGCGCAGGCAGCGTATAGCTTTCGCAAATGGTCACGTCAGGCAAATGATCGGCGTTGAAAATATCGACATGGAAACTTTTCTCGTCCGAGCATTTCGGAACCGAATTGGTTTCGGCATACACATAAATCGTCGCGTCTGCAAGGACAACGTCGCCCGGATAGAGCAGCGTTCCCGTTCCGCCCGGACCGGTGTAATAATTTCCGACACCGCCCGGAATCGGCGGCAGGGTCAGGATGTGACACGCGTTCATGTTCGGCATTTGCGGAACGACCGGAGTATGATTGACCGTAATGTGGAACACGTTCTCATCGGTACAATTAATCCGTTCGCCCGATTCGGTATAGATGTAAAGCGTCGTCGTAGCCGTGATCACGTCGCCGGCGTGGAGCATTGTGGTATTATTCAGCGGTCCGCCCGAATTCGGATAATAATTCCCGATGGTCAACGGAGGCAGAACGTAGCTGTCGCAAACCGTGACATCGGCAGGCGCGTCGGCCTCGATCGAGAAAATCGTAATGTCGAAAGAGTTTTCGGCAGTACAGACAGGAGTTCCGGTGCCGACGGCATAAATATATACTTTTTGCGTAGTCGTGATGACCGTTCCCGCAGGCAGTACCGTTCCTGTTCCGCCCGGACCGGTGTAATAAGTTCCGGCTGAAAGCGCGGTCAGCGTATACGAATTACAGATGTCGATGTCCGATCTCGAATCGATGTCCGGAAGCGGATTGATTGTTACGGTAAAGCTCGATTCATTGACGCACGTGCCCGTTGCGGCATAAACGTAAATGGTCTGGGTCGAAAGGATGACGTCGCCGCCATACATCTGGACACCGGTTTTTCCCGGGCCTGACCAATATTCGCCGTGCGTGATGTTCGGCAAAGTATAGGTTTCGCAAACCGAAACATCCGATTGCGAATCGATCAGCGGCTGCCCGATGTTGATGTTGTAATGCAAATCGGCCACACAGGTTCCGTTGCCCGGAATGTAAATGTACATCGTGGTAGGCTGGGTAATCACCGTGCCGCCCGGAATGATGGTTCCCGTTCCGCCCGGTCCGGTAAAATAATTTCCGGAAGCCAGCATCGGCAGGGTATAAGGATCGCATTGCGAAATATCCGCAGGCATATTCATCCCGATCGTAACGGTAAACTGCGCTTCGGCAATACACGGCTGTGATGCAGTTCCGCCCACTGCGCGGACATAAATATCCTGAGTCGAAGTAATGACTGTTCCCGCAGGGATTTCAGCGCCCTGTCCGCCCGGTTGTGCATAATAGTGACCGACGGCCAGTGCGGGGAGCGTATAGGAAACGCAATCGAACTGGTTGGCGAACGTTCCGATATTCGGCGACGGCAAAATAACGATATCCACATCGGTATCGATGACGCAGAACGGCGGATCGGGCGTAATGAAATAGACGTGCACCAATTGTGATGTCGTTATGACGGTGCCCACCGGAATTTCAGTTCCCATTCCGTGCGCCTCTGTATAATAATGTCCGTACTGCAATTGAGGCAGCGTATAGCTTCCGCAGTAAGTTCCGCCGCTTGGCGACATGGTCTGCGGGTCGATGACCGTAACCTTGAATTTACTTCCCGACGAGCAGTTTCCTGGGCCGCCCGGCTGATTGAAAATGTAGATCGTTTGAGTCGTGTCGATAATATCGCCGGCATTCAATGGCGTTCCCGTGCCGTTCTGCCCGGTAAAATAGCTTCCGTTTGTAAGTACGGGCAAGACATAATTGTCGCACACGAGAATGTCGTCCAGATGGTCAACAGGCGGTAAATCGTTGACAAAAACCGTAAAGCTCGTCAAGCTATAACAGCTCGGATCGGTCGCGTTGGCAACTTTTACATAAATCACGGCATTGTTCGCAGCGCTGTAGGTCAGCGTCGTTATCGGGTTGACCGAATTGGCTGCATCGGCGGCCGACGTATAAAAGCTGACGTCGTTGATGGCTGCGGATTGCCCGCCCAAAGCTGCCGTAATCAAAGGTGCCATCGTTACGTTTGCAGTATGCTGTACCAGCGAGCGGGCGCACAAGCTCAGATCCGGAAGCGGATTGGCGACCGGCGGCGGCGAAAGCAGCAACTGGAAAGGTTTTACGACAAAACAGTTGGTGTCGTGATTCTTGATCCTGACGTAAACGGTTTGGCCCGGCGCGCTGTTGTAATTCAACGGCAGCGGGCTTGCGTTGTTGTTGGCGTCGGCCTGGGTGGCAAAATACGAAACCTCGGTCAACGGGTCGAGACCGGCTTTGACGATCGGCGTATTCTGCGATAAATCGTAACTGTATGTCGCCGCGCCCATATTGCACTTATAAAGATTGATCGGATTCGGCGTAACGATTTGCGGATAGTATTCGATGACGATATTGTCGGTCACCGGCTGGCACGTATCGACGATATTTGTATATGTCACGCCGTAAGTTCCCGGCTGTGTCACGTTGATCGATGGCGTAGTAGCCGCCATCGGCTGGCCGTTCTTGGTCCATGAAAATGTATATTGGGCAGGATTGAGTCCCGTATCCAAAACATAAGTATCGCCATAACAAACGGCCGTTCCGTTGGCTACGGTCAGATCGAGGCCCAAAACGTCCTGCCCGATGTTGAAGCTGTCTGAATTGATGAAAATGGCCGAATCCGACTGCGAATCGGAGCGGTCTGCAATGACAAGCTTAATGTGATAGGGCGTATTCGGAGTCAGCACAGCCGATGCATTCATCAGCTTGGTCTGCCCGTTGAAGTTAGTTGCCGATCCCGCAGCCGCAGATCCGCCGTTGAACGAACCGAAATATTGCGGATTGACCGAAGGACAGGAAGAATTATATAAAAAATCCCGGATGGTCACAACCGAAATCGGCGTTGTCGTTGAAGGAACGACTGCCAGGTTGGTCGTTACGCCCGTCGATACATTGGTCAGCAAAAAGGCGAATGCATCCGAGAACTGGCATTGGAAGTTGCCGTATTCTTCGGAAGCGAAAACGAAATCGAAGTTAAAGTGCGTTGAAATCGGCGTAAAGTCGAATTCGAGTACGGTCGCATTGGTTGAACTCATCGAAATGCCGGCCGCCGCAAGCGTGGCTTCCAGTGAAGCATCGCCCGGCCATGCCGCCGTACCATCGTTGAGCATCGAAGTGTTCGGTCCCTGCGCGTTGATTGCGCTTCCCGTACTGAGCACAACGCCCGCCTGCATTGGGAAACCCGGATTGATATTGGTGAAATAGCCGATACCGTTGGACGAATTGTAGTTCGAACCGGTCCGCCACGTCACATTTGTGGCTTCAACGCAAGGGGAATTGATCAGGACATTGTTGACCAACTGCGGAACAGTGTGGCTCGTGGTACTTACGTCGATCGCCTGCGTATACCCAAACGCAGACAACAACAGCAAAGTAGGGAGTAGTAATTTTTTCATTTGTGTGATAGATTTGACGGCTCAAAGATTTGATAAATTATCGTTCAAATGCAAATAAAATCGATGAAATACACTTTTTAAATGTTTATTAAGGAAGAATTCCTACATTTTAACATTTTAAATCTTTCAAAATCCGTGAAAAGCCATTCCGTTGACTTTGAATCAGTAACGGATTCCGGTGGCTTAACTCGCGATTTTGCCTTATCTTTGCCGCCTGAAAACCGAAATCCCATGAACCTTAGCGAGATATTGTCACCGAAAATTGAAAAAGCCGTCAGCGAACTCTTTGGCATCGCCATCGATAAAATCGAATTTCAGGCTACGCGCAAGGATTTCGAGGGCGACATCACAATGGTAATTTTTCCGCTACTTAAGCTAATCAAGGGAAGTCCGGCTGAAATCGGAAACAAGATCGGCGAATACCTCAAAGCCAATGTTCCCGAAGTCGAAAAATTCAACGTCGTGGCAGGCTTTCTCAACATCGTCATTTCGGACGCTTATTACATCGATTTTTTTGGCGCAATAAAAGACGATGCGGATTTCGGTTTCGCCAAACCCGGGAATGAGGCGATTTTGGTGGAATATTCATCCCCGAATACCAACAAGCCGCTGCATTTAGGCCATGTCCGAAACAATCTTTTGGGCTATTCCGTCGCCGAAATCCTCAAAGCGGCCGGAAAGAAAGTTTACAAAGTACAGATCATCAACGACCGCGGCATCCACATCTGCAAATCGATGCTGGCCTGGCAGAAATTCGGCAACGGCGAAACGCCGGAAACTTCCGGTTTGAAAGGCGATAAGCTCGTCGGGAAATACTATGTCGAATTTGACAAAGCCTACAAAACGCAAATCAATGAGCTGATGACTGAAGGCAAAGCCGAGGACGAAGCCAAAAAGCAGGCGCCGATTATTCGCCAGGCCCAGCAAATGCTTCTCGATTGGGAAGCCGGAAACCCCGAAGTCGTCAAACTTTGGAAAATGATGAACGGCTGGGTTTATGAAGGTTTCGCGGAAACGTATAAAAACCTGGGCGTCGATTTCGACAAATTCTACTACGAAAGCGATACATACCTTTTAGGGAAAGACGTCGTGCAGATGGGATTGGAAAAAGGCGTGTTCGAAAAAGATCCCGACGGCTCGGTTTGGATCGACCTGACTGCCGAAGGTTTGGATCGTAAAATCGTCCTCCGGTCCGACGGCACGGCGGTTTACATGACGCAGGATATCGGCACGGCAATCCAGCGCGTCAAGGATTTTCCGGATGTCGAAGGCATGGTTTACACGGTCGGCAACGAGCAGGATTATCATTTCAAGGTCTTGTTCCTGATTCTGAAAAAGCTCGGTTTCGATTGGTCCAAAAACCTGTTTCATTTGTCTTACGGAATGGTCGATCTGCCTTCCGGAAAAATGAAAAGCCGTGAAGGAACGGTTGTCGATGCCGACGATCTGATGAATGAAATGGCGGAAACCGCGCAAAAGATTTCCGAAGAGCTCGGCAAGATCGACGATTTTTCTGCTGAAGAGAAAGCGAAACTGTACAAAACCATCGGGCTCGGCGCGCTCAAATATTACATTTTAAAAGTCGACCCGAAAAAACGCATATTATTCAACCCCGAAGAATCGGTCGATTTTGCAGGAAACACCGGGCCGTTCATCCAATATACCTACGCGCGGATCCAGTCGATTCTGCGCAAGGCAGATCTCGCAATGATTTCGTATTCCGTGTCCAAACTCCACGAAAAGGAAAAAGAGTTGCTGAAATTATTGGGAGAATATCCCGGAACGATCCAAGCTGCGGCAGATAACCACAGTCCGGCGCTGATTGCGAATTACATCTACGAATTGGTCAAGGAATACAATTCATTTTATCAGTCGGTTTCAATTCTCGGAGAAGAAAACGAGGACAAAAAAATATTCCGCGTCCAACTATCGAAAAAAGTCGGCGATACGATAAAATCGGCATTCGCACTGCTTGGTATAGCAGTTCCCGAAAGAATGTAATCACGATTGCCTTATCACATTCCTTTATAACTGTGCGTACTGTCTGTTGGCGTTTTCCCGTTACCGTTGGTTGCGCCGTTCGTGCCCGTACGGTCTGATGCGGTTCCGGTGTTCGCATAACGGTTGCTGCCGCACGAAATAAACAATAAGGTAATCAATGCAAATGCGGCTATCCGGAGTTTCATAAGCGTTTTCATGGCTGTCGTGTTTAAAGTTATTTAAAGTTAGGCACTGCTGCCGCATGGGCGAATACAGATTTTCGCGTTTATCTTACAAAATTCCAATGCTTTTATTGTTGAAATCACGGCAGATTCTATCCAAATCCTTAAATTTGCACTCATAAAATCCAGATTATGTTCGATAATTTAAGCAGCAAGCTCGACAAAGCATTTCATATCCTCAAAGGCCACGGCAAAATCACCGAGGTCAATGTCGCCGAGACCATGAAGGAAGTACGCCGCGCGCTTCTCGATGCCGACGTCAATTTCAAGATCGCCAAGGATTTCACAACCAAGGTAAAAGACAAAGCCATCGGCCAGAACGTGCTCACGACTTTACAGCCGGGGCAATTGCTTGTCAAACTCGTCAAGGACGAACTTACGGAACTCATGGGCGGCGATGTGGCAGGAATCAACCTTTCCGGCGGGACGACCGTGATTTTGATGTCGGGATTGCAGGGTTCGGGAAAAACGACTTTTTCCGGAAAGCTGGCCAATTATCTGAAAACGAAAAAGAATAAAAAGCCGCTTCTGGTGGCCTGTGATATTTACCGTCCGGCAGCGATCAATCAATTGCATGTCGTCGGCGACCAGATTGGCGTCGAAGTCTACTCGGAACCTGAAAATAAAAATGCCGTCGAGATTGCGCAAAATGCGATCAAGCACGCCAAATCGAACGGATTCAACGTCGTCATTGTCGATACCGCAGGCCGCTTGGCCATCGATGAGGAAATGATGAACGAGATCGCCAACGTCCACAAAGCGATCCAGCCGCAGGAAACGCTGTTCGTCGTCGATTCGATGACCGGCCAGGATGCGGTCAATACGGCCAAAGCTTTCAACGATCGGCTCGATTTCGACGGCGTAATCTTAACAAAACTCGACGGCGATACTCGTGGTGGTGCGGCGCTTTCGATCAAATCGGTCGTCAACAAACCGATCAAGTTCGTCGGTACGGGCGAGAAAATGGAAGCCATCGACGTGTTCTATCCGTCGCGTATGGCCGAAAGGATTCTCGGCATGGGCGACGTCGTATCGTTGGTAGAAAGAGCTCAGGAACAATTCGATGAAGAAGAAGCGCGAAAACTCCAAAAGAAAATCGCGAAGAACGAATTCGGGTTCGACGATTTCCTGGTCCAGATCCAACAGGTCAAGAAAATGGGCAACATGAAAGACCTTGTGGGCATGATTCCGGGCGCTTCCAAAGCGATGAAGGACGTCGAGATCGAAGACGATGCGTTCAAGCACATCGAGGCGATCATCCACTCGATGACGCCGAAGGAACGCAGCAGGCCGTCAATCATCGATATGAAACGGAAAACCCGCATCGCCAAAGGTTCGGGAACCAAAATCGATCAGGTGAACCAGCTTATGAAGCAGTTCGACCAGATGAGCAAAATGATGAAGATGATGCAGGGACCGGGCGGCAAACAGCTCATGAAAATGATGGGCGGCATGGGCGGCATGAAAGGAATGGGATAATATAGGGCGCAGTTTTGCGCCTTTTTTTAATCAACAACACAACGATGCAATTACTAGACGGAAAAAAAATATCCGAGGAAATCAAGAACGAAATTAAGGCTGAGGTCGACCTGATGAAAGCCAACGGCGAAAAAGTGCCGCACCTGGCTGCAGTTATTGTGGGAAACGACGGTGCAAGTTTAACCTACGTCGGCAGCAAAGTCAAGGCCTGCGAACGCGTGGGTTTCGAATCGACACTGATCAAGATGCCGAGCACGACTTCGGAAACCGAACTGCTCAAAGTCATCAAGAAGCTCAACAACGACGACAACATCGACGGATTCATCGTGCAGTTGCCGCTTCCAAAACAAATCGATACGCAAAAAGTCCTGATGGCAATCGACCCGAGCAAGGACGTTGACGGTTTTCATCCCGAAAACTTCGGGAAAATGGCTTTGGATATGACGACGTTTATTCCGGCCACGCCGTTCGGGATATTGGAATTGCTCGAGCGTTACGGCGTCGAGACCAAGGGCAAGCATACGGTTGTCATCGGCCGCAGCCACATTGTTGGCCGTCCGATGAGTATTTTGATGGGAAGAAAAGGATTTCCGGGAAATTCGACGGTAACGCTGACGCACAGCTATACAAAAAACATCGCGCAGATCACGACCCAGGCCGATATCATCATCACCGCTCTCGGCGTACCGAACTACTTAAAAGCCGAAATGATCAAGGACGATGCGGTCGTGATCGACGTAGGAATTACGCGTGTCGAAGACAAAAATTCGGAGAAAGGCTATAGTATTACCGGCGACGTCGATTTTGAGCACGTCAGCAAAAAAGCGTCCTTCATTACGCCGGTTCCAGGCGGTGTCGGGCCGATGACTATTGCGATGCTTTTAAAAAATACTTTGCTGGCGCGAGAGCAGAAACGGGAGAGGAATAAATAGGCCGATATTCAGACCTGAAAGGTTTTAAAAACCTTTCAGGTCTGACAAAACTAATCTGCATTCACAGGTTTCCGTTACGGAAAAACCATAAAAGCTAAATTCTAATAATCGCCTTTTTTCCTGAAACGCGGATCGTCCTTTTTAATAAACTCGACTTTCGGGAATTTCGATTTGGCCGGTGTTTCGGCTGGTTTTGCCTGACGTTCAGTTCTAGAAGTATTGCCTCGATTTTTCTCCCTTTCATCCTTCTTTTCCGCTTTGGGCAAGCTCGCTTCTTCCGTTTTGCTCGACGGTTCGATCAGTTGGTTGAGTTCCTTAATTTCGGCCTCGGTCAGCTCGCGGTATTTCCCAACCGGCAAATCCAGTGAAATGTTGATGATCCGGATCCGCTTGAGCGCAGTCACTTCATAGCCAAGATATTCGCACATCCGGCGGATCTGGCGGTTCAATCCCTGGGTCAGGATGATCTTGAAGACGTATTTGCTGATTTGGTCCACCTTGCATTTTCGGGTCACGGTATCGAGAATCGGCACCCCGTTGCGCATCTTTTCAATAAAACGTTCGGTGATCGGTTTGTTCACGGTAACGGTATATTCCTTTTCGTGATTGTTGCGCGCACGCAGTATTTTATTGACGATGTCGCCGTCGTTGGTCATGAAGATCAATCCTTCGCTGGCCTTGTCGAGCCGGCCGATCGGGAAAATTCTAATCGGATAATTGATATAATCGACAATGTTGTCCTGGACATCCTGATTGGTAGTGCATTCGATTCCGACGGGTTTGTTGAAGGCGAGATATACCGGTTTTTCATTTTTTCCGCCAACCCGCTCGCCGTCGATGCGGACGTCGTCGCTGCTCGATACTTTCATACCCATTTCGGCAGGTTTCCCGTTGACCATGACGCGGTTTTGTTCAATTAATGTATCGGCTTCGCGGCGCGAGCAGAAACCGGTTTCGCCGATGTATTTATTGAGACGCCTGAGGTTTGATTCCATGAAGCAAAGATAATTGTTTTAAGTAATAAAGCCGCAGCCTAGCCCTGTCCCGAAGTTTCGGGAGAAGCGGCATCCTTTTGCGCAGTGTAACGGAGCAAAAGATACAGCGGACAGCAGGACCGATCACGAATAAATTACGATGGCTCCGCTTCAAATAAAAAATCTGAGACTTTTTGGTAGAGTTTTTCGTCGTGCATGCTGTGGCCAAGGCCTTTGGTTTCGATGAACGTCGCGGTTTTCCAAGTGCCGGCGATTTTTTTTGCCTCGTCGAAAGCCACGACTTCGTCAGTGATATCGTGTGCGATTATTCCCTTGGTCTTGACGCCCGAGCCGAAAATCCGGGTTGAGAAATCTTCGATCCTGATTCGGAACCGGTCAATGAAATATTGTTCCATCAGCGTGACCATTTTCGAATTCAGGCTCAGCAGCGAAACGAAATTCCGCACAATCACTTTCATGTCCGACGGCGCACCGAGCGAAACGATTTTCCGGATGTCCGGATTCTGGTATTTGTACTGGTAATAAATGCAGGCCGCAGCACCGATCGAATGCCCGATCAGGAATTGCGGATGATACTTTTGAACGGTTGCTTCGATCGTTTCGGCATACATCAAAAGATTGAGCTCTTTTCCGGGCGAAAGGCCGTGCGCCGGCGCATCGATCGCGACAATCGTACTCCCTGACTTTTTCAGGTACGGCAGCAGATATTCCCAGCGCGAGGCGTTGCTTTCCCAACCGTGGACAAGCAAAATCACGTTGTCGTTGCCCTTCCAGAGATAAGTCTGGAAATCCTGGTCGTTGTGCTTGACGGTTTCAAAATCGGCTTCCTTCAATACTTCGGGCAGGTTGTCTTTGGTAAGCCGTCCGGTCCGCGGTTCGCTGAAAAAGCGGTAGGCGAGCAGCGACGCTTTCTCGGGCTTGACATAGCTCAACAGGTTCAGGTACAACCCGATGGATTTGGCGAGAATAAAGTTTTTGATTTTTTCCATAAAATAAAAAAGTCCCGATTATCTCGGGACTTCACTATTTAGATGCTGGCAAACAACTGTTCCATTTTTTGCCTTTCCTCTTCAGCGAGCGAGCTGTCCACGAGGATTCTTCCTGAATGTTCGTCGGTGATGATCTTTTTCCTTGCGGCGATCTCTACCTGCGTTTGCGGCGGAATCGTAAAGAATGAACCTGCCGATGCGCCCCGTTCGATCGACACGACTGCCAGCCCGTTGCGGACGCTGCTGCGGATGCGGTTGTAGGCGGCAAGCAAACGTTCCTCGATCAGCGCCTGGTATTCGGCGGATTTTTCTGAAAGGAAGCTTTCTTCCTTCGCGGTTTCGGACATGATGGCGTCGAGTTCCGATTTTTTGTGCTTGAGGTGCGATGTTTTCGTTTCGAGTTTCTCCTTCGAGTTCGCGATTACCTCTTTTTTGTGCTCGATCGAAGCCTTCATTTCCTTGATCTGCTTCTCGGCAAGCTGGATTTCGAGCTCCTGGAATTCGACCTCTTTGGTCAGCGAGTTGAATTCGCGGTTATTGCGGACGGTTTCCTGTTGTTTTGTATATCTTTTGATCGATTCCTTATGGTCTTCAATAGCATTTTTCTTGACTTTGATGCTTTCCTCGATTACGTCAAGGTCGGCTTTGAGTTTGTCAAGCCTTGTGGTCAGTCCGGCAACTTCATCTTCCAGATCTTCCACTTCGAGCGGCAGTTCGCCACGCACGTTGCGGATTTCATCGATCCGGGTATCGATCAGCTGCAAATCGTATAACGCCCTTAATTTGTCTTCTACACTTAACTCTTTTGTATTGGCCATATTTATAAGTACTTAATCGGGTTTGTATTTGTTTCCGATAAAATGATGGCAAAATTAGTGATTTTTTTCCTAAGAAAATCAACAATATAATTTTTTGTATAGCGCTCGCTTTCAAAATGCCCGATGTCGGCCAGCAGCAACTTATTTTCGGCCTGGTAAAAGTCGTGGTACTTCAAATCGGCCGTCACGAGCGCATCGGCTCCAGCACCGATTGCGGCCTTGATCGCGAAACTGCCCGAACCGCCGAGCACTGCAACTTTCCTGATATTTCTGTCGCCGAATTCCGAATGCCGGATGCAGCCGCACTGCATTTTGTCTTTTACCATTTGCAGAAAATCGCGTCCCGTAAGCGCCGTCGGCAATTCGCCGATCCTGCCGAGCCCGATATGCTGATGTTCGTTTTGCAATTGATAAATTTCGTAAGCGACTTCTTCGTAGATGTGGTTGGCAAAAAGCGCTTTCAAAATCCCGCTTTCCTGATGCTTTTTATAAGTGACTTCGACCTTGACTTCGTTGCTTACGGTCATTTTTCCCTGTTCGCCGATGACCGGATCGCTGCCTTCGTTCGGGATATACGTGCCGAATCCTTCCGAATTAAAACTGCAATGATCGTAATTCCCGATCGTTCCCGCGCCGGCTTCAAACATGGCGTTGCGGATTTTGTCGGCATTCTCAAGAACGGTATAAGTTACGAGCTTGCGGATGAAATCCTTTTTCGGGATCAAAATTTTCGTATCCTGCAAGCCAAGCGCATCGGAGAAAATCTTGTTTACGCCGTCCATGTGGTTGTCCAGCGCAGTGTGTACCGCATAAATTGCGATGTCGTTGCGGATCGCCTTGATCACCGAACGCTCGACGTAATTTTTCCCTGTAAGGGATTTGAGCCCCGAAAAAATAATCGGGTGGAAGCAAACCACAAAGTTGCAGTTTTTGGCGATTGCCTCGTCAATGACTTCTTCCAAAGCGTCGTGGCAGACCAGGATTCCGGTCACAATTTGTTCGGTATTTCCGGCCAGCAGCCCGACATTGTCAAAATCTTCGGCGTAAGCCAGCGGCGCCATTTCTTCGAGAACCGGAAGGATGTCTTTGATTTTCATTAGGTTGACCACGGATTGAGGGAATCTTTCAGTTCCCAGTTATTGCCTGTTCTTTGAAACAGCAAAATGCTGCCGTTGTTGTGCTCGATGCTGCGATAAAAAACGACTTTCACCAGCGCCGAATTGCCGTTGTCGTAGAAAACCGGCTTGCTCACGATCAGCAGCCGCTGGTTGTTGATGTTGAGCTTCTTTTTGATATGGTAATCGTCGAGGCTGATGCACGAATTGACTTTGATGCCCAGATTGGTCTTGTCGGCGGCAAAAACTTCGGAAAGCTCGCCCGACCAGTTTTCGGTAGCGACATCGGTCTCGACCTGTTTACGGATTTGCTTTACCGTGGCCGCCGGGAGTTTCATCGCATTGATCGTTTCAAAGATTTCCTCGTTGTTGTTCGGCTTTTCGCAATAAAAATACAGCAGCTGGTTTCGCCCTTTGTAAATGGGTTTTTCAGTTTTGTAATAAGTCGAAAGGATGGTTTTCAGGATTTCCGTATCGGTCTGCTGTGCGAAAAGCGCCGTCGAAAGCAACAACGTGAAAAGCGAAATCCGGTATTTCAGTTTCATGGCCGGCAATTTTTCTTCCAAAGATAAAAAATCGCTACTTTCGTCACATGGTTTCCTTTAGAAAATTGCTGCTGCCGTTTGCCGTTTTGTACGGATTTGTTACCGATATCCGGAATTCCCTTTACGACAAGGCGATTTTCAAATCAGCGGTTTTCGATATTCCGGTTATCGCGGTCGGAAACCTGAGCGTTGGCGGAACGGGCAAATCGCCGCAGATCGAATACCTGATCCGGTTGTTGTCCCCGAATTATAAAGTGGCCGTGTTGAGCCGCGGCTACAAACGCAAATCCGAGGGTTTCGTTTTGGCTGATGAAAACGCTTCGGCCGAAATTCTCGGCGACGAACCGTTTCAATTCCATCGTAAATTCCCGAAAATCCAGATAGCCGTCGACGCAGATCGCAGAAACGGTATTGCGCAATTGCTTTCGCAGCCCGAAAAACCCGATGTGATTTTGCTCGACGACGCGTTCCAGCACCGGAAAGTAAAGGCCGGATTCTATATTTTGCTGACCGCTTACGGCGATTTGTATGCAGACGATTTTGTGCTGCCCGCCGGAAATCTGCGGGAAAACCGCAGCGGGGCCAAACGCGCAGACATTGTAATTGTCACTAAATGTCCGAAGGAATTACCGGGTGGCGAACTAAGCCAGATCCGTGAAAAACTAAACATAACTGCTGGCCGGCAATTGTTTTTCACTTTCATTGATTACGACGAATATGTATATAATGAAAAGGAATCGGTGTTGGTTTCATCAATTAAACAGGAACCCAAAGTATTGCTTGCAGGCATTGCCAAGCCGAAACCGTTTTTTGCATATTTGCGGCATGAAAGTGATTTGATTCTGGAATTTCCGGATCATCACGCGTTTACCGGCGACGAGATCGCATCGATCAGGGAAAAGGCGAAAGGGCGAAGAATCATCACGACCGAAAAAGATTATGTCCGGCTCAAAAATCACGGGCTCGAAAATTTATTTTTCCTGCCCATAAAAAGCTCTTTTCTTTCAGGCGGCGAAAATTTTGACCAAACTGTTTTGAGCTATGTCGCGGAAAATATAAAATAAGACCGGCTGTTATTCAGGAAAGACTTTGCGTCGATTGTCTACAATTCCTTTTTGCGCCCAGGGTTTTTATTTTATTTCGCAATGGTTTTTCAAAATACACATAGCTGACAGACGCTACTGCAATCAAAGTCAGTACTCTTGCCAGGAACAGGATTGTAAATCCAAATTCCTTATCGAGCCTGAAATGATTCTCCACTGCAGAAAATACCTTCATGACCGGACTTTGCAATATATAGATGCCAAAGCTTATCTCGCCAAGAAAAATAAATTGTTTCCGGCTGAACACTTTTGTAATGCTGTCATTGCTTAACGAAATAAGCAGGATCAGCGGAACGAATAATATGGCGAGATAGCCATTGTAAAAAATCAGTCCTGTCGGGAATTTCAGTATTAAAATCAATAGTACGAGAGCAAGGACGATGGCGGGCAGATAATTTTTTTTGGCATCTCTTAATTTCGCCATGAAGAACAATCCGGCCAGATTTCCAATCAAAAATTCATTCCAGTGCATCACCGGATTAAATGAGATATCAGATGCTTTGTAATAAGGCACTGTCAGTACATTATAATAAAACAGGTGAAATATGACCTGACTCGCCAGCCAAAATGAAATAATCCAGACGGCATTGATTTTCAACTTCAATTTAGAGAACACCTTGTTCATTAAAATTGGGAAAGTGATGTAAAAAAATAATTCGACAGATAAAGACCAGCCGGGCCCGTTCGTCGTAAGCGCCTTGGTCGGAACCCAGGATTGGAGCATAAATGCGTTGAGCAGATAATTTTCAACGACAATGTTGTTTTTCAAAAGATCGAGGCCAAACGTAAGAAAGAGCGCCAGCAAGTAAACGGGATATATTCTCGCCAGCCGATTCGTAATAAATTCGGTAAAACTGACATTTGCCTTGTTTCCATAGGCGACAATCATTACAAACCCCGATAAAATAAAGAAATAGCTTACGCCGACATTGGCCTGTTGGAAAAAGAATGAAACATAGTCGTTATTAAACAAAAAGCTGCCTTTGCCATAATGAAAAATGACTATCGACATGGCGGCGATAAATCTTGTAAATGTTAGTTGTTCTATTCTCAAAATTATGTTGGATATTTGGCCGGAAAGTTAGCGTTTTAAAATCATCGAATGCGCTTTTGATTTTTTTTAAAACAGCCGGGCATTTCTTGAGTCGGATTCGTTGGGACAAATAAAAAAAATACGAGCGTTTTGTGAAATTGCAAATATAAAAACATATGTGGGAAAAAGTACAACAGACAGTCGGTTACATCAAAGATAAAACAGGTTTCACGCCGGAATACGGTGTTATTTTGGGCTCCGGACTCGGCAGTTTCACCGACGATATGAACATCGAGTTTACGCTTCCTTACAACGAAATCCCGAACTTTCCGGTATCGACGGTCGAAGGCCACAAAGGCGCATTGGTTTTCGGGATCATCGGCGACAAAAAAGTCGTCGCGATGCAGGGACGTTTCCATTATTACGAAGGCTACGATATGAAAGAAGTCACGTTTCCGGTGCGCGTCATGAAATATTTGGGCGCCCGAAAGCTCATCGTTTCCAATGCCTCGGGCGGTGTAAACCCGGATTACCGCGTCGGTTCGATCGTGATTTTGAAAGATCACATCAACCTGCTGCCCGAACATCCGTTGCGCGGGAAAAACGATCCGCGCTTCGGGCCGAGGTTCGTCAACATGAGCGAACCGTTCAGCCGCGCGATGATCCACAAATGCAAGGAAATCGCCTACGAATTGGAAATCGAGGTGAAAGACGGCGTTTATATGGGCCTGCAAGGTCCGACTTTCGAAACGCTTTCCGAATATAGAATGGTCAAAGCCCTCGGTGCCGATTGCGTCGGGATGTCAACCGTTCCGGAAGTCATCGTCGCGCGCCATATGGATTTGGAAACCTTCGGGATTTCGGTCATTACCGATATGGGCAACGAGGAAAGCATCGGCGGGATTACGCATGATGAAGTGCTCGATGCGGCGAGAAAGGCTGAGCCTTTGGTGCGCCGGTTGATCAAAGAGTTGATTTTACGGTATTGATTCCCGTTGTTCCGGTTCGCGTTAGCGATTGCAGCGAAAATCCTTTTTGTGAAGCATGAACAAAAAGATTGCAGCGGAAAGCGCGGCCGGGCCAAGCGTTAAAAAACAGTCCAGTGGACTGTTTTAGCGAAGGAGCCAGCAGGTGCGCTGGCCGGTGTGAAAGGCAACGCCCAAATTCTCAGTTTCTCAGAGTTATATGTTTTGCGAAATGACCTTGTAGAAATTTTCCGGGTCGAACGGTTTCGTGATCACGTCGTTCATGCCGTAAGAAAGCAGCATTTCGCGGTTTTCGTTGAGTGAAATTGCGGTCAGCGCGATGATTCGGGTGTGTGTGTCGAAGGTCCGGATGGATTGCGTCGCGATGGTTCCGTTGATTCCCGGCAAGTGCACGTCCATCAGCACCAAATCGTAATAATTGTTTTTGACGGCTTCGATCGCATCTTCGCCGTTGTCGATGATCTCGACGAGCATCTGCTTGTTTTCCAGCATCTTTTTGGTAATCATCTGGTTGATCTTGTTGTCTTCGATCAGCAGGACTTTTTTATTAATGAAAATCGATTCGTCGTATTCCTTGTTGTCTTCGATCGCCATTGCCGAGCCCAAACCGAATTTGAGGCCGAACGAGAACGTCGATCCTTTTCCGACCTTGCTTTCCAAACGAATCTGTCCGCCCAGGATGTCGATAAGTTTCTTTACGATATTCAGCCCGAGTCCGGTTCCGCCGTATTTGCGGTTGATTTCGATCGAGCCCTGCGAGAAGCTGTCGAAAATCGTTTCCTGCTTGTCTTCGGGAATCCCGATTCCGGTATCGACGATCTTGAAATACACCGAAGTCGTTTCTTCTTCGAGTTCCATCAGCTTCGCGATGACTTTGACTTCGCCGTTCTGGGTGAATTTCAGCGCATTGTTGATCAGATTGATGAAGATCTGCGAGAGCTTCGTCGGGTCGCCGATCAGGTTGTCCGGGATCGAATCGTCGATCTCTATGATGTATTTGTTGTTGTTCTGCTGGGCCAGCTCGCGCATCGAATTCTGGATATTTTCCAAAAGCAGTTTCAGGTTGAAATTGATCGCCTCGGCCTGTACGTTACTCGATTCGATCCGGTTGATCTCCAAGATTTCGTTGATGAAGGTCAATAAATAATTCCCCGAAAACTTCAATGATTCGAGGTAATTCAGTTGCGATTTTTTCGGGCTTTCCTCAATCAACAGGTGCGTAATCCCGTTGATCGCGTTGAGCGGCGTCCGGAGTTCGTGGCTTACGGTCGATAGGAATTCGGCGCGCGCCTTCGAGGCTTTCTCGGCCTTGTCCTTGGCCAGTTGGAGCTCGTTGTTCTTTTCCTTGAGCAGCAAGTTCGACTGGTTGCGGATGATGTTGTTCTTGTAAAGCGACAAGCTCAGCAGCGACAGGATCGAAATCAGGGCGATGGCCAAGATCGAGATGACTTTCGCAAACCGGTTGTTTTCCTTCTGGCGCTTGTTCTCGCGGTCCATTTCCTGTATGGTTTTGAGCGTTTCGTTTTCCTTGAACTTGTTGTAATCTTCGGCGCCGAGGCGTTCCTTGCTGATGGCCGAAATGCTGTCCTTGAGTTCTAAGTGCTTTTTGAGGAAATTGAATGCGCTCGGCACATCCGACATGTCTTCATACACACCGCTCATCGATTTGTAGATCTTTGATTTCAGGTCGAGGTTTTCCGATTTCGCATTGAACTCGAGCGCCCGTTTCATGTAATTGATCGCGAGGTTGTTCCGTCCCTGCTCGGCTTCGATCGTGCCGATTTGGTAGAGCGCTTCCGATTTTACCTTGTAGATGTCTTCGGTATCGGGCTTGGCGATGATCGAGCTGAAAATCGTCGAAGCGAGCTTGTACTTGCCTTTGGCCTTGTAAACGATGCCTTTTTGGAGGTTCAAAAGCTCGATCGCGTCCGGAATCCGGATCGTTTCGTAAATCATCTTCGCCTGGTTCAGGCTGGTTTCGGCCTTGGAATAATTTTCCTTTTCCATATAGCACAAACCGAGATTGTAATAGGCGTATGCCTGCTCTGAAGACGGCTTTAACCGGTTGTAGAGCGTGATGCTTTTGTTGAAATTTTCAATCGCATCGTCGTATTTCTTAAGTTCGAAATAAAACGATCCCAGCGTCGAGCAGGCCATGGCTTCGCCCTTGACGTCTTTGCGCGCGTGCGCGTAATCGATGGCTTTCTGCGTATTGTCGAGCGAACCCTTGAAGTTATTGATCTTCGAATTGAAGTTGGCCAGGGTGATATAAATGCTGACGCTGTCCGTTTTCTCAGTATTTTTTTTCTGGGAAAACAGCAGCTGCGACAAACAAAATAAAGATAGTATATAAAACCTCATTTGGAGCCGTTACAATAAAAGCGGGGTTAAATATAGATAAATAATTAACAATTGACAATTGCTGACGCCAGTTCGCAAATTTTATTTGCTCAGGTGACAATTGATAATTGATGAAGTTCCCCAAGCCAGGCGTCAATGACAGACGCGTTCTATCAAGTCAATAATTCTCGAAGAGTACCCTATTTCATTGTCGTACCTATGAGATATAGAGGAGCAAGCCCGGTGGGCTTGAGGTAGTTTGGATTTATCCAAACATTAAGAATTGTGCACGATCAAGTCAATCAAATCGATAATTCGTGAAGAATAACCGATCTCATTGTCATACCAACCCACAACCTTGACCATTTTACCGATAACCGATGTAAGCTGCGCATCGAACAAGCACGAATTCCGGTTGCCGAGAATGTCCACGGAAACAATCGGATCTTCGGTATAAGCGAGAATTCCCTGTAATTCTGCTTGCGAAGCGCGTTTAAATGCAGCGTTGATCTCGGCAATCGAAACCTCTCTTTTCACATAGCACGTGATGTCGGTCAGCGAACCGTCGGGAACCGGAACGCGGATGCCGCTGCCGCCGATTTTGCCTTCCATTTCCGGGAAAATTGTATTGAGCGCTTTGGCCGCTCCGGTGGTCGTGGGAACAATCGATTGCGAAGCGCCGCGGGCTCGCCTGAGATCGCGGTGTGGCTGGTCGTGCAGGCTTTGGTCGGTCGTATAGGAATGGACGGTCGTGATGTAGGCTTGCTCGATACCGCACAACTCGTTGATGACCTTGATCATCGGGGCGGCGTTGTTGGTCGTGCAGCTCGCGTTGGAAATGATCTTTTCCGATCCGTCAAGAATGGTTTCATTGACGCCGAGCACGACGGTTTTGATTTGATCGGTTTCGGAAGGCGCGGATAAAATTACTTTTTTCGCGCCCGACAAAATGTGCGCGTTGATTTCGTTGAACGTTTTGTACTTGCCCGTCGATTCGACGACGACATCGATATCGAGCGGCTGCCAGTCTAAATTTGCGATGTTTTTTTCGTGGAAGAATCTGTAATGTATTCCGTTTACGATAATGCCGCTTTCGTCAAACGAGCAATCGAAAGGCAAAACGCCGTGGATGCTGTCATACTTGATTAAATGCGCCATCGTGCGGTTGTCGGCGATGTCGTTGATGGCGACGACTTCGATTTGCGGATGATCGATCAGCAGCCGGAAAAGGTTGCGGCCGATGCGTCCGAAGCCGTTGATGGCGATTTTTGTTTTGTTCATGGTTTGATCGAAAGCCGAAGTTAGTATGACCGCGTTAGCGATAGTAGTGAAAATCCTTTTTTGCGAAGTATGAGCTAAAAAGATTGTAACGGATAGCGCGGCCGCAGGCAACGCCCAAATCTAAAATCTCAATACTCAAGTACTAAAGAATATGTTTCTGTGCTTTATAAGAACTTCTGACCAATGCGCCGCTTTCGACATGGCGGAAGCCCATTTCGAGCCCGATTTCCTCATATTTTTTGAACTGATCCGGTGTGATGAATTCCTTGACCGGCAAGTGTTTTTTGCTCGGCTGCAGGTATTGCCCGATCGTGACCACGTCGACTTTCGCATCGCGCAGATCGCGCATCGTCTGGATGACTTCTTCCTCGGTTTCGCCCAATCCGAGCATAATACCCGATTTGGTGCGGTTGATGCCTTGCTCTTTGAGATATTTCAAAACGGCCAGGCTCCGGTCGTATTTGGCCTGGATCCGGACTTCGCGCGTCAATCTTCTTACGGTTTCAACGTTGTGCGATACGACTTCCGGATTTGCCTCAACGATGCGGTCGAGATGTCTTTCGATACCCTGAAAATCAGGAATCAGCGTTTCGAGCGTCGTGTTCGGGTTCATGCGGCGGATCGCTTTTACGGTTTCAATCCAGATGATCGAGCCCATGTCTTTCAAGTCGTCGCGGTCTACGCTGGTCACCACGGCGTGCTTGATGTTCATGATCTTGATGGAACGCGCGACTTTTTCGGGCTCGTCCCAATCGACGGTTTCGGGCCTTCCGGTCTTGACGCCGCAAAATCCGCACGACCGCGTACAGATGTTGCCCAGGATCATGAACGTCGCAGTGCCTTCGCCCCAGCATTCGCCCATGTTCGGGCAGCTTCCCGAAGTACAGATCGTATTGAGTTTGTATTTGTCGACCAACCCGCGGAGTTCGGTGTATTTCTGCCCGATCGGGAGTTTGACCTTGAGCCACTCGGGTTTTGAAGTCGGCAGATTATTGTCTAAAACAGTTTCCATAACTGTGAATTTGCGTACAAAGATAACGAATAAATTCCTTGAAATTGTCAGGACAATGATCGGCAGAATTTTCGTGTCCAAAATTTTTTGTCAACAAAACTTGACTTTTAGTAATGTTTTGTTATCTTTGATTTTCAATTAATTGAATCGACATGAAAATTAAATCAACGTTACCGGCCAAGCGTTCTTTCGTTTCCGCAGTGATTTGGTGCATTTCCTACCTGATTTCGATTTACGTCGTGACACGGCTCGAACTCAGTAAAACGACTGCACTTATCATTTCCATCATCCCGATTGTCACTTTTGCGGCTTTCGTCTATTTCTACATCAAAGGCATCGGCGCGATGGACGAAGTCAAGCAACGCGTACAATTCGAAGCCGTCGTAATCGCCTTTTCGCTGAGCCTGCTGCTGGTCATGGCGCTTTTCCTGATTGGGCTGGCCATCGAAATCGACTATGATTATTTCGGATATAAGTTCATGGTGCTGTATTTCATCCTCTTCTATTATATCGGATATATTCTCTCGAAAAAGAAATACGGATGAAGGATTCCATCAGTAATACCATCAAGGTCGAGCGCGCCAAAAAGAACTGGACGCAGGCCGACCTGGCCGTAAAGATCGGCGTGTCGCGGCAGGCTGTGAATTCGATCGAAACCGGGAAATTCATTCCTTCGACCTTGCTTGCGCTGCGCATGGCGAAAGTTTTTGAAACGACCGTCGAACAACTATTCCAACTTGAAGATTAATTATGAAATTCAATTATTTACGGCCGATGATCTGGTCGGCGCAATTTGACGAAACGATAAGGTTTTACACCGAAATTTTAGGGTTTACCGTCGGCAATCGCAACGACGACTGGGGTTGGGCTTCAATCCAACGCGGCGCTGTCGAGATTATGGTTGCGAAACCCAACGCACATACGCCATTTGAAAAACCGATCTTCACCGGCTCGTTCTACATCAATATAAATGAAGTCGACGCGCTTTGGGAACAGCTCAAAGATAAAACGGATGTATGCTATGAAATAGAGACTTTCGATTGGGGAATGCGCGAGTTCGCGATTTACGACAACAACGGTTATTTATTGCAATTCGGGGAGAATGTCGAAATCCTAAATGAAAAATATTAGGCTTCGGTACGCAATGCCTGGATGCGTTCCATTACGTTTTTTACGACTGCATTACAATAAACGAGGTTGAACTCGAAAATCTCATCGGGCGAATACGATTTCTCGATTTCGCCACGCAACATCGTTTTGGCGCGGTTCAGCCTGACTTTGACGTTCGATTCGGTCAGGTTCAGCGCCTCGGCTGTCTCGGCCACATTCATCCCGTTGATTTCGCGCAGGATGAACACCACGCGGTAATTTTCGGGAATTTCGCTAAGTGCGCGCTCGATCACGCGGTTCAGTTCTTTGTTCATGACGGTTTTTCCGGTATCGGTAGGTGAGGAAAACAGCGGCGACGCGTCTTCGTTGATGTTGCTTCGGATTTCATTCTTAAAGCTCGATTTCTGCTGCCGGCGGTAGCAATTGTTCAGCATGATCTTTACGATCCAGGTCTTGAAAGCCGAACGGCTCTCGAACTTCGACAAGCTGAAATAGGCGTCGATAAATGTTTCCTGCATCAGGTCCTGTGTGTCCTCGTGGCTGTAATTGTATGCGCGGCCGGTTTTGTAAAGATGCGGATTGTACCTCCGGATCAGTATTTCGAACAATCCCAGATCGCCCGAAACCACTTTTCCGATAATTTCACTGTCAGTGTATTCCCCGGTTTTTTCCATATTTAAATTTAGTGAAAATAAAAAGGCCTGCAACGGTCATTTTCAGTCCGCCGCAAGCCGTTTGGCCTATACGATTTTCGAAAGGCGCGCCATCGAAAACGCACCGATCGCCATCACCAGGTCGCGCACGGCCACGTCCAGATAATGCACGCTGGCCAGCAAAGTCAGCGCGATCAGCGTGAGCCAGGCCGCGACGATCATCCCGCCGATTGCCGGTTTGGCCAGTACGATGATGCCGGCCACGATTTCGATCACGCCTACGATCATCATGAAAGTATGCGGCGAAAACGGCAGCATTCCCGCGATTCCCGGATGCAGGTATTGCTCCCAATTCGTTAGGATATTCGTGAATTTGTCCAGTCCGGCTACGATCGGCACGAGACCGAACGTGAATTTCAGCAAAGTAAAGGTCGAAGCCAGCGTCTGGTTTGCATTTGTTGTTTCCATTTTCTAAAGATTTTTGGTTTGTCTTCTTTAGAGTTGGCGAAAAACGGAAAGGTTACAAAAGATTTTATTTTTTTTGGCGTTGCCTTTGGCCGGGCTATCGGCTGCACGCGGTGCCTGCCTCTATCCCTAACGCAGATTTGCAGATGCGGGGAATTGCGGCCAGGCAAAGTTGATAAAAATTGATTTTTACAACCAGGCAAAGAAAGCTATTCCACAAAATCCAAATCCCGGCCGTGCGTCTCGGCAATCGTCAAGGTCGAGAAAATCCCCAAAGCAAAAACGATTACACCTACGATCAATGCCGAAACGATCACGCCATTTCCAACTTTGAAGAAATCGAAACCCAATAACATTACAGGAACAAGCCCGCGCACCATGTTCGGCACGGTCGTGGTTGCCGTGCTGCGGATATTTGTTCCGAACTGTTCGGCAGCTACAGTCACGAACATTGCCCAATAACCGGTTCCGAAGCCAAGCCAGGCGCAGAAAAAATAGTACATCGTTTCGGTTTTTGCCATCCCGAAGAGCATCAGTAAAATCCCAAGAGCAGTAAAAAGCTGCATGTATACAATCGCTTTTTTCCTCGATTCCAAAAGGTGCGACAACACGCCGCTGAAAAAATCCCCGGCCGAAACGCCTACATACGTCCACATGATCGCCTTGCCCGGCGCAATGCTTTGGATTCCGAGCGGCCCGGCAAATTGGTTGGCCATCATCGCCAGGATTCCTACGCAAAACCATGTCGGCAGCCCGATCGCGATGCAACGCAAATATTTTGAAAACCGTTTCCAACTTGTGAAAAGCGAAAAGAAATTCCCTTTGGGGACGTTGTGGTCTTTTTCGAGTTGCTTAAACAATCCGCTTTCGAAAACCCCGACGCGGAGCAAAAGCAGCATCAGCCCAAGCCCGCCGCCGATGAAATACGCAATGGACCAGCTTCCGGCCAGTTCGACAGTGAGTTGCGCCACGACCGCGCCAAGCAAACCGAATCCCGCTACGATCGATGTTCCGATGGCGCGCAGCTCTTTGGGCAGGCTTTCGGAAACCAGCGTAATCCCGGCGCCGAGTTCGCCTGCTAGCCCGATTCCAGCCAAAAAACGCAGTACGGCGTAAACCATTACCTTGTCGCCGATATTGATCTGCGGCAGGAAACCGCACGCGATGTTTGCCAGCGAATAAACGAGAATTGACCCGAAAAGGACTGAAAGCCTTCCTTTTTTGTCCCCGAGAATTCCCCAGAGGATTCCGCCCAAAAGCAATCCGGTCATCTGGAAATTCAGGATCAGCGTACCGGCGGTATCGGCGTCGAGATGCATGTCTTTGAGGCTCGGCACCCGGACGATCCCAAATAACAGCAAATCGTAAATGTCAACAAAATAGCCGAGCGCGGCGACAATGACGGGAAAACTTAAAAGGATTTTGGTTTTTTGGGAAGCGGTGAGTTCCTTCATGGTAATATTTTACTTCGTTCGGTTCGGTCTTTCAGGCAGTTCCAAATTTAGAAAAATTATGTTTCGGATGACAGGGCCGCGTTAAGGATGGAAGCGGTTATCCTTTTGAGCGCGCGAAAAAGATAAAGCGTACAGCCTGGCGCGAGGAAACGAAGCGCAACGCCAAAAAATAAGATAGAAATAAAGGAAAGCAACTTTGCGTACTGAGCTCGTCAAAAGTTAAAAAAAGCCACGGACGGTAGTGAAAAGGCAAACGTTCACAACGATATGGAAGTCCGTCCGTGGCGAAATTGTCATTACTTCATGTTGACCGTAATCGGCAATGTATAGGCTGTGCGCACCGGCTGGCTTTTGTACAATCCCGGTTCCCATTTTGTCTTGAGCGACTTCAGCACGCGAAGCGCTTCGGTGCCCAAACCGTAACCCGGATCGCGGATTACTTTGATGTCGCTCATCGTGCCGTCTTTCTCGATTACGAACGAAACGTAAACTTTGATGGTTTTTTCCTCGTTGCTTTCCGGCTCTTTGAATTTGTCGCGGATGTAGCGGTAAAATTTGTCGATTCCGCCCGGAAATGCCGGAAGTTTGTCGAGCATTTTCGGGAGCAGGATGGTCGTCCCGGTATCTTCGCCGGTTGTTGCATGTGTTTCGGTCGGCGTATCGCTGCCTCCGGGATTTCCGTTCATCGGGTTCAGGCCCGGTGTTCCGGTTGTTGCCGGTATATCGACTGGATGGTTTTCGTTATTGGTGGCGATGTTCTGGTTCGCGTCCTGCGGCTTTACGATTTCGGGATTGTCGAGCTGTGCCGGGGTTTGCTTATCTGGATTTTGGCGCTCGATCGGGACGATGGTTTCGGTTTTCGGGCCTTGCGGTTTGGGTTGATCCAGATCGGTAAGCTGTACGAGCGTTACGGTATCCTCGATCACTTTCGGGACGACAGATGACGAAAACAATCGGCCGATCAAAAGCGGCACACTCACGGCCGAAGCGAGCAATAATAAGGCAAAAAACAGGGCAAGTAAAGTGGTTCTGGTGTTTTCCCGGCGCAGCTGATAAGCGCCGTAAGTTTTGTTTTTCCCTTCAAAGACAAGGTCGAGCCACTTTTTTTCAAAGATACTAACATGGTTCATTTCGCATGATTTAATTGGTTAACGTATCTCTGTTACATAAGCGAAGGGATTTTAGCCTATAACTTCAATTATATGCGAAAAATTGTATAAAAATTAAGATTTTTTCAGCTACGCTTACCGTTTGTTGCGAATCACTTCGGCGAGCAGGTTTTTGGCGCGGAGCAGCTTGATCTTGACGTTGTTCAGCGGCTCGCCCAATTCGTCGGCGATTTCCTGATAGCTCAGTTCCTGGAAATACCGCAGCTGGATGACTTCCTGATAATGCGGCTTTAGCTGGCGGATGCATTCGAGAAGGCTTGAAAGGTTTTGCTGGCGGATGAGCTCGTCTTCGGCGGAAAGTGCCGAATCGGCGAGGTTGTACATCGGGTGATCTTGCTCGACATCCAAATCGATGAACAGCGCCGACTTTTTCTTGCGCAGCAGGTCGATGTGGACGTTTTTCGCGATTGCGATCAGCCAGGTATTGAACTGGAAATCCGGGTTGTAGGTCGAAATTTTATCGAAAGCCTTTGCGAAAGTCTCGATCGTGATGTCTTCGGTATCGGTCTCGTTTTCGGTCCGTTTGAGCATGAATCCGTAGACCTCGTTCCAGTAATGATCCAGCAAAAATGTAAACGCAACCTGGTCGCCGTTTTTCGCCTTTTCTATGTAATCGTTTATTTCCAATGCACGGGTTTTGAGAAAATGTTGCTGAAAAATACGTTCAGCTGTGTGAAGATAAGCGAAATTTCGATGACCGGGAACCAATACATCACATCTTTCTCTTTGAGTTTGCCTGCCGAAAGGCCGAGCGTCAGCCAGGTAAATAAATAACGGAACCCGACAATCGAGGCCACGATAATCCATTGGAACTGGAATGCGAGCAATACCGCGGCCAGTAAAATGAACAGCAGCTGCGAAACGTAGAAAATCCCGAGCTGCATTTTGTCCGAAGTTTTATAATGCCCCGAAGTCGATACGTGACGCCGCTTTTGCGTAAACCATTCCTTGAAGGTTTTTTTCGGTTCGGAATACGTGAAGCTTTCGGGCGAAAAGCAGATCGTCGTGTTTTTTCCTTTAGCCGCTTGATTAATGAACAGGTCGTCGTCGCCCGAGCGGATTTTCATGTGTTCGATGAACCCGTTTACGTTGAAGAATTCTTCGCGCTTGTAGGCCAGATTCCGTCCGACGCCCATAAACGGACGACCGGCCTTGGCCCACGAGAAATATTGTACCGCCGTGAGCATCGTCTCGAAACGGATGATTTTGTTCAGGAACGAATTCGGGATTTTTTCATAGGCGCCGTAACCCAGCACAATCGTTTTTTCGATCGTGAACTGCGCGCTCATTTCCTTGATCCAGTCTTTGGAAACCGGGCGGCAGTCGGCGTCGGTAAAAAGCAGGTATTCGTATTTCGCGGCTTTGATGCCGAGTGTCAAAGCAAATTTCTTGTTGCCCCAAAAAGCTTCGTTGTTTTCGACCTTTACAAGCTTGACGTTTGGGTATTGTTTCTCGAAGCCTTCGAACAGGTCGAGCGTTCCGTCGCTTGAAGCATCGTCGATCAGGACAAGTTCGAAATCGGGATAATCCTGTTCGGCAAGCAATGGGATGAATTTCGCGACGTTTTCGGCTTCGTTCTTCGCGCAGACGATCACCGAAACCGGAATTCTTTTCGGCGTGCTCGTCCGGGCTTTCGCAAAGGCGAACTTCCCGAAAATACCGACATAGTAAAAAAGCTGTATGGCAACGATCGCAATGAAAATGTAAAAAATGGTAATGAGCAGCATAAAAGCGGTTTATCTTTTTTAAACGAGGGCAAAGTTACTTTTAAATTGTGAATTATAAATTAAGATTTGCCGAGAAGTGCAATTTGTCGATAATTTGACAATTATGGTTTGTTTAGTTTCCGCATTTCGGCTGCAACTGCGGCATCGTTTGGATTTCCGCTGCTTTCAAGGTGAGAGACGACGCTTCCGAAGTTTTTCCCGTCGCGGTTCTGCGACAGCTTCTTCTTGCCCTGGATTTCGGTGATTTCAATCTCGAACCCGACAATCCCACGCGCCATGAGCATCGTTTTTCTGGAAAGGTTTTCGACGCGCGTTGGGTTTTGTCGACCGGCTTCATATTTGTCGACAAGATTTTTAAGCGCCGCGATCAATTCGTCTTCGTTTTGGATGCGGATTTTCCCAGAGACATGAACTGCGAGGTAGTTCCAGGTCGGAACGCCTTCAAAATCATACCACGACGAGGAAACGTAAGCGTGCGGTCCGGTGAAAACTGCCAGAACTTCTTCGCCTGCGGTAAAGCTTTTCCATTGGTTGTTTTCTTTGGAAATGTGCCCGGTCAAAACCGGTTTATTATCGGCATTATGGCCCAGTTCCATAGGGATGTGCGTAGCCAGCAACTTTCCGTTGTTTTGGCTGATTAAGATTCCGAAAGCGTTGGCCCTGAGGAAATTTTCTATTTCCTGCCGGTCTTCGTTTTTGTAGTATTCGGGAATATACATGGCTTCCTTTATATCAAGTCGATCAATTTCCCAAGCAATAAAGCGGCTAGCGTAAAAGTCAACATACCGAACAGATAAGAAAATAAGGACTTTACATAGCTCTTAAACTTACTTTTGTCAAAGAATTGCCCGATAGCCCAAGTACAATAAGCGATTCCGATGAAACCTGAAATCTGCATCAGCGATATCCCGGTCAGCCCTTCGGCAAGCCCAAAAACGGCAAATAGCAACATCCCGATTCCCATCACGAAGCACAGCAGGATCAATATCTCGAAAAAGTTATAATTGTACTTCCGGAAAAACAGCCTGAGCCAAAAGGCGATGAAAATGCCCATGATGATGTTAGCATAACCGTAATGTTCCTGAATCCAGCCGAAAATCGCCTCGGTCGATGCGCCGGGTTTCGAATCCTTAAACTCGACATAACCGTCCCGGAGGTGAAAAAAGTGGTTGACCAGCGTATAAATCAGCGAACAGAGCGTGATGAACAAGATCGGTTTTACAAGCCTGCTGCGGTTTTCGGTGATGAACATCTTGACTGTCTGGCCTGGACGGTCCAGCAATCCCTTGACCGTATACAAAATTCCCTTTTCAAAATGCAGCACGTGGGCGATTTCGTGCATGATATAATGACCGTCGATCCGTTTGAGTGTGGCCGGTTCGCCGCAGCGGGAACAAAAGTTTTCGGTTACGGCCGCATCGCAGTTTTTACAGGTCGTCATTATTGTGGTTTTAAGAAATCGCCGTCGATAATCAATAATTTTACACCGTTTTCGGAAATGGATCGGTGTGAGCTTGCATCGTCCGAAACGACATACGTCATTCCTTTTTTCAGCTTAAAAATCTCGCCGGTTGCCAGTTCGCTGGTAAATTCGCCTTCGAGGCAATGCACGATATGGCCTTTTTGACACCAATGATCTGCAAAATAATCTTTTGAGTATTCGACAAGCCGGATGCGCAGCCCGTCATATTCGCGCGTTTGCCAAAACGATGTGCCGCGCTGGCCTTTGTGCTGGGTTTTTTCGACTTTGCTCCAATCGATGGTTTCGAACGGAATGTTCATCGCGGCTTCCTATTCTGATTCTGACTTTGATTCTGGCTCTGATTCTGTTCAGGCGCTTTTTTGCCTTCGAAAGAAAGGATGAAAAGCTTGTGTTTTTCGAGCACGGTCCCGTTTTCGGATTCCGTTTTTGCGAGCCCGAAATTGTCGATTGCCTCTTTTTCGATATTCCTTTCGCGAATGATCTTGTTAAACGCGTCGATGCATTCCTTTGCCGTCCGGTTGCAGTAATTGACCCAGTTTTCGCCTTTTTTCATCTCCTGGGTGTAATAATGCAGCCAGTACAGCTCGCACGTTCCGTCTTCAAAGACGTATTGTACGAGCCCGCCTTCGATGGCGATCTGCAGCCTGCGCGCCGCTTCTACGACTGCGGGAAAATCATTTTGGCGCCAACCGAATTCGCTTCCGCTCCGGATACTTTTTTCCAATAAATCTACGGGAAGCCTGTTTTCGATCTGATCAGTCATGTTTATTTTGTTTTGTTAAACCTCAGAGGTTTTTAAAACCTCTGAGGTTTGTAAAAATACAATCTAATATCAATTATCATTACGGCAAAACCACAATTATTTTTTACAAATATATTGATGAAGCTGCTTAAAACGATCTAACGGCTGTCGGGTCTGACAAAGCAATATTGAGAATACTGCCGTCGAAAAAATATTACGACACCACATTCACTTCCGCCTCAATCGCAATTCCGAACATTTCCTTCACCGTATCCTGGACGATTTTCGCAACGTCGAGGATCTCCTGTCCCGTCGCGTTTCCGTAATTCACCAAGACCAACGCCTGGTTTTTATGTACGCCTGCATCGCCGAAGCGTTTGCCCTTCAAGCCCGCTTTTTCGATGAGCCAGCCCGCCGGAACCTTGACTTGGGTATCCGAAACCGGAAAAAATTTCATATCGGGGAACTTTGCGTGGATTTTATCGAAATCGCTTTTGGCGATGACTGGATTTTTAAAGAAACTGCCGCTGTTTCCGAGTTCTTTTGGATCGGGAAGCTTGCTTTGCCGGATCGCGATCACGGCGTTGCTGACGTCCTTGATCGTCGGCTCGGTCACATTGTGTTTGGCGAGTTCGGCCTGGATGTCGCCGTAAGCCGTATTGATTTGATGGCTGTGTTTCGTAAGCTTGAACACGACCGAAGTGATGATGTACTTGTCTTTTTCCGAATTTTTGAACACGCTTTCGCGATAGCCGAACGCACACTGGTCGAGATGAAACGTCCGCATTTCAAGCGTTTCGATATTCAGCGCGTCGCACGAAACGAACGTGTCCTTGATCTCGCGCCCGTATGCACCGATGTTTTGGATCGGCGTCGTGCCGACATTGCCCGGAATCAAAGACATGTTCTCCAATCCGCCGTAATTTTTTTCGATCGTATACAAAACGAACTCGTGCCAGTTTTCGCCGGCCTGGGCCTGGATCCAGACGTGATTTTCGTCTTCCTTCAGCACTTTTTTCCCTTTAAGATCAACGTGGATCACAAGCGCATCGATGTCCTGGGTCAGCAGCATATTGCTTCCGCCGCCGAGGATGAACTTGCGCTTTCCCCGATTTTCCCGCAGCACCGATCTGAGTTCGTCCACCGAATGCACGGCCGCGAATTCCCTGGCTTTGGCATCGATTCCGAACGTATTGTATTTTTTGAGCGAAAAATTAGATTGGATTTCCATTTGGAATTGAGTTTGATTTTAATCCTCGGCATCAAGCGCACGGCGCAAAAATTCGTTCAGCGGTTTGAGCGCGATCAGCTTGTCGGCAGTTTTTTTGACGAAATCCTTATCGGTCAAATCGGCGTCCGGTAATTTCGCCGAAGCCGTAAAGCTTTTGAGCTTCAAAAATCCGATAGCCGGATGGTCTTTCTCGTAATCTTTCGGCGCGGTTTTCAGTGCGTTATCGCGGGTCAGATCTTCAAAGACCGACTTGAATTTCTTTTCGTTGATGATGTCTTCGAGTTCGTCGTAAAAAAACGCGATTTCCTTCCTGAATTTCTTCAGCTCCGACGCTTCGGGCGAGTAAAATCCGCCGGCAATGAAGCTTTTTCCCTTTTCGAGATGCACATAATAGCCTGGGCCGTTGCCGTACTGCGTCGTCGTGTTGAACCACATTCCCATATGCGTTTTATACGGCGATTTGTCTTTCGAGAACCGGATATCGCGGTTGATCCGGAACGTACAGTTCTTGACTTCGAGCATCGCCAGCGCCGGATCTTTGGGCTTGAGCGCCGCCAGGAATTCCGAAATCAGCGTGTGGTATTCCTTTTTATAGGCTTCGTAGCGCGGTTTGTTCGCGATGAACCAATCACGGTTGTTGTTTTTCTTGAGGTCTTCGAGAAATTTCAGGCTGGCGGTGGAAATCATTGCAATTGTTTTTTGAGGTCGTCTTCGCTGATAAAACCTTTGTGCTGCCAGACGATTTTTTTGTCCTTGTAAAGATAAAGTGCCGGCAATTCGTCAATCTTGAGCGATTCCATCATCGTCTTGTTTTCATCGGCATTGAGCCGGACGATCTTGATTTTGTCTTTCAACTCGTCCTGCATTTTCAAAAGGTACGGTTTCATTTTCTGGCACGGCTCGCACCATTCGGCGTAAAAGTCAACCAAAACCGTATCGCTGCCCAGCATTTCGGCGTATTCCTGCGGGCACATTCCGATAATTTTGTCGCTTTTCGGCGCAAAACCGTCCGCGGCCCATTTGACGATGCCGCCTTGCAGGTTATAGATTTTCGTAAATCCGATATTGTGAAGTTCGTGTGCAGCCTGAATGCTTCGCCCGCCGATTTTGCAATACACGAAAACCGGCTTCGACTTGTCGTATTTTGCGGCTTTTTCGGCAAAACCTTCACCGTTCCAATCGATGTTCACGGCATTGTCGAGGTGCTCGCCGGCAAATTCACCCGGTGTGCGCACGTCCAGCAATTGTGCGTTTGGCGTGGCCTTGAGTTTCTCCGCGAACGTCGCCGGCGGAACGGTTTCGACGCCCGGAATGGTCTGCGCCTGGCAGCCGGCAAGCAGGAAAGCGGCTGAAACAATTGAAAAAAAAGTTGTTTTCATCTCAGATAATTTGCCGGCTAAGGTAACGATTATAGCTTAAACATTTTATAGCTCTGGTGCGTGAGTTTCACGATTTCCTCGGTGCGCTCCGGATGCGTGTCCGAAATGAACAATTGCCCGAAATCGTCGTTGTTGACCATTTCGACGATCTTGCCCACCCGGATCTCGTCGAGCTTGTCGAAAATATCATCGAACAGCAAAATGGGTTTTTCGCCCGATTTCTTTTTCACAAAATCGAACTGCGCGAGTTTTAATGCGATCAGGAAAGATTTCTGCTGGCCCTGTGACCCGAATTTCTTGATCGGGTGCCCGTCGATCTCGAACAAAAGGTCGTCTTTGTGGATTCCGGTGGCCGTGTACTGCAAAAGCTTGTCGCGGTCAAGGGTTTCGTCGAGCAGTGCAAGGTAATCTTTATCGGAAAGATCGCTTTGGTAAACGAGTTGTACCATTTCGGCCGAGTCGGTCACGGCGTGGTGATGCTTGCCGAAAATCGGGATGAAATCCTGGAGGAATTTTTTGCGCTTTTCAAAAATCGGGCGCCCGAGACTGTCGAGCTGCTCGTTGTAAATCCCGAGGGTTTCCTTGTCGAACGTGCGGTTGGCCGCGAAATATTTCAAAAGTGCGTTGCGCTGGACGAGCACTTTCTGGTACGAAATCAGATCCTGCAGGTAATGCGGATCGCCCTGCGAAATGACCGTATCGACGAATTTGCGCCGGGTTTCGCTGCCTTCGGTAATCAGGTCGCGGTCTGACGGCGAAATGATGACCAGCGGGATCAGCCCGATGTGGTCCGAGAATTTATCATAAAGTTTTCCGTTGCGTTTCAGGATTTTCTTTTGGTTTTTCTTGAGGCTGCAAACGATCTGCTCTTCGCGGCCGTCTTTTTCGAACTGCCCGTCGATGACGAAAAAGTCTTCGCCGTGGCGGATGTTCTGCACCGCGAGCGGATTGAAGTAGCTCTTCCCGTAAGACAAATGGTAGATCGCATCGAGCACGTTGGTCTTGCCCACGCCGTTTCGGCCCACGAAACAATTGACCTTGCTGTCGAAATCGAAAGCCGCGTCGCTGAAATTCTTGTAGTTGAACAGGGAAATTTTCTTCAGGTACATAAGCGGGTGCAAATTATTGAAAAAACGGCAGCCTTGCAAGCGGAAAATGCGCCGGATTGCCTGAAAACCTGCCGGATTTCCAAGACTGCGTTAGGGATGGAAGCAAGGTACCGCGTACCGCGTACAGCCCGGCGCGCAGCGCAACGCCCTAAACTAAAGCCGAACGCTAATAGCTGATACCTGAAAGCTTTTCAAAAAAAGTTGCACGCGTATGGATAAAAATTTTATTTTTGCGGCTCACTAATTTAAAATAAATGGCAACGTACAATAAAAGAGGCTTTAAGGCGCCAAAAGAGAAAATGGATGAAGGTTCATACATTGAGGAACCGATCAATGTAGATGCGAAGGACAGTACGACCGCAGGTGTGTTTTCGTCACTCGACCAGGGCGCGACCAAAGCGGAAGACTGGATCCAGCGGAACCAGAAAGCCATTCTGGGAATCCTTTTTGTAGCCGGTGTGGCCGTTTTGGGTTATCTGATGTACCAGAAATTCATTGCCGGTCCGAAAGAAGATGATGCCGCCGAGCAGATGTTCGTGGCCCAGCAAAACTTCAACAAGGCGCTCGACGGGCAAAAAGCCGATTCACTTTATACTCTGGCTTTGAAAGGTTCCGAAGGAAAATTCGGTTTCGAGAAGATCGCCGAGGAATATTCGGGCACCGATGCCGGAAACATGGCCAATTACTACGCCGGGGTTTGCTACCTGAACACCAAGAAATACGCAGAGGCGATCGCTTCATTCGGGAAATTCAAGTCAAGTGACCGGGTTTTGGGTACGCTGGCCGTTGGCGCAATCGGCGATGCCTATGCACAACAAGGAAAACAGGCCGAGGCTTTGGAGCAATACCTGAAAGCCGCCGATATGAAAGCCAACGATTTCACGACGCCGCGTTTCCTGCTCAAGGCCGGTGAAACTGAACTGGCCCTGAACAAGAAAGCCGATGCGCTCAAGCACTTCACCGAAATCAAGGATAAATACGAGAATTCCCCGGAAGGTGCAAGCGTTGACGCGCTGATCGGGTTGGCCCAATAGCACTTTAAAATATAATTTTCAAAATATAAATTGGAGCAGTAACTTTGAAGAGTTTTGCTCCAATTTTGTTTCCGGCATCGGGTATAGCGCAATTTGAAACTCAAAATTACAGACAATGGCAACGGCGAATAAGAATTTATCCAATTACGATAAGAATGCGATTCCAAACGCGTCATCGTTCCGGTTCGGGATGGTCGTTTCTGAGTGGAACGACCATATAACCAACGGATTGTACTCCGGCGCCGAAGCCGCGCTGCTCGATTGCGGCGCATTTCCCGAAAACATTATCCGCTGGAATGTTCCGGGCAGCTTCGAGCTGATTTACGGCTCCAAAAAAATGACCGATACGCAAAATGTCGATTGCGTCATCGCGATCGGCTGCGTGATCAAAGGCGAGACGATGCATTTCGAATTCGTCTGCGAAGGCGTGACCCAAGGCATCAAAGACCTGAATCTTCAGGGTGATGTTCCGGTTATTTTCTGTCTTTTGACCGATAACAACGAGCAGCAATCCATCGACCGCAGCGGCGGCGCACACGGCAACAAGGGCACAGAGGCTGCAATCGCGGCAATCAAAATGGCGGAGTTGCGGAAAACTTCGAGGGCTTCGGAAATCAAAGGCTTCCGGAATATTTAAGTTGTTTTGCGTTGCCTGTCGGTCGCGCTGTACGTTTCGATTCCTCGCGTTTCAGTTGCGGGATTTCACTGCCATTGCACACGAGCGAAGCGAACTGGCGAAGCAAACGCAAGTCCTATCGCAGTCTCAAATTGGGCTTATCATTTATCCGCTTTTTCCGAGCTCCGGATTGTGCAAAACTTTTCCATTTTCAAATTTCCAAATCTTCAAATTATCACATTAATTTCCATAAATTTGAACTCACTCAAAAATCCCTGATGTCCAGTATAATCCAGTTGCTTCCAGACCATGTCGCCAACCAGATCGCCGCGGGCGAAGTTGTCCAGCGGCCGGCTTCGGTCGTCAAGGAATTGCTGGAAAATGCAGTCGACGCGAAAGCCACCGACGTCAAATTGATCATCAAGGATGCCGGAAAATCGCTCGTCCAGGTCATCGACAACGGCTTAGGAATGAACGCCGAAGATGCGCGGCTGTGTTTTGCGCGCCACGCGACGTCCAAAATCCGTCACGCGGAAGATTTGTTCGCCTTACATACGAAAGGCTTCCGCGGCGAGGCATTGGCTTCCATTGCAGCGATTGCGCACGTTGAGCTCAAAACCCGGCAGGAGCAGGAAGAACTCGGGCTTTGCATCGTAGTCGAAGGCAGCAAATTCGTCTCGCAGGAAGCGGCGGTTGTTCCCAAAGGTACGTCGTTTTCGATCAAGAACCTGTTTTTCAATATCCCCGCGCGGCGTAATTTCCTTAAATCGGACATCGTCGAGTTCCGGCACATCGTCGACGAATTCCAGCGCGTCGCATTGGCGCACCCGAACATCCATTTTGCAATGTACCACAACGGCGGCGAGATGTTCAATCTTCCGGCCGCGAACCTGCGCCAGCGCATTTCGAACGTATTTGGCGGCAAGACCAACGAAAAGCTCGTTCCGATTGGCGAGGAAACCGAAATCGTCACGATCCAGGGTTTTGCAACCAAGCCCGAATTCGCCAAGAAAAACCGCGGCGAACAGTTTTTTTTCGTCAACAACCGGTTCATCAAAAGTGGCTATCTGCACCATGCCGTGATGTCGGCTTACGAAGGCCTGCTCAAAGAAGGCTGCCAACCGGGTTATTTTCTTTACCTGACCGTTCCGCCGCATTCGATCGACATCAACATCCATCCGACCAAGACCGAAATCAAGTTTGACGACGAACATGCGCTGTATGCGATTTTGCGCGCTTCGGTAAAGCACGGGCTCGGGCAGTTCAACGTGTCGCCGGTGCTCGATTTCGACCGCGATTCTAACCTTGATACGCCTTACGATTACCAGCACAAGCCTGCGGAACTCCCGACGATTGAACTCGACGGGAATTTCAATCCGTTCGGTGAGGGCACGAGCGATAGCGAACTGGCGAAGCAAAAGCAGATAAAGTCGTTTGCGTCGGCCGGAAGCTACCGCCCGAAGGAAACGGCCAATTGGGAAAGTCTCTACGTCGGGCTCAAACACGATACCGACACGATTACCGAACCCGACCCCGAAGCCCTGTATCCATTGCGGTTCGAAAACGAGGAAGTTACTTCGTCCTTGTTTGACGATCAGGAGGAAACGCGGGCGCCGCAGAAATCCTATCAACTGCACAAAAAATATATCGTCAGCCCGATCAAGTCCGGAATGGTCATCATCGACCAGCAGCGCGCGCACCAACGGGTTTTGTATGAGGAATTCCTCGCGAGCATGACCGTTCAGCAGGCTTCAAGCCAGCAATTGCTTTTTCCGCTGAACCTTTATTTTTCGACGGTCGAGCTCGAACTGGTTTCTGAACTGATGCCGTCGCTGGAAAACACCGGGTTTGTCTTCGGCGAAATGCAGCCGGATCATGCCGTGATTTCGGGAATACCTGTCAATGTGACCGAAAGCGAGGTTTCAATCGTTTTGGAACAATTGTTAAGCGATCTGCAGGAAGGTATTCCGGGGAGCAGTTTCAGCCAGAACGACAGCATCGCCAAATCGATGGCGCGCAGTTTGGCCGTAAAAACAGGGACTTACCTGACCGAAAAAGAACAGGAAAACCTGCTCGACGGATTGTTCGCCTGCAAAGAACCCGATGTTTCGCCGTTTGGCAGGCCCACATTCATCACGATGCGTGTGGAAGACATAGATAAAAAGTTTTCGATATGACCAAAATAACGCCGGTTGTCAAACAACTGCTGATCATCAATTTCATTTTTTACATCGGCTCGACGATTGTTGGCGATCCGGCTTACCGGCTTTTGAGCGATCACTTTCCAGCCAATCCCGAATTCCATTTCTGGCAGCCGCTGACCAGCATGTTCATGCACATGCCGTATCCGGGCATCTGGCACATCGCATTCAACATGTATGCGTTGTATATGTTCGGCTCGATGCTCGAGCATTTCTGGGGCGGAACGCGGTTCATTTTCTTTTACATTTCGTGCGGACTCGGCGCGAGCCTTCTGAGTATGGCGGTGCATTATTTCCAGTTTCACGAAGGTTTGCAGGTGTTGGTTTCCAACGGTTTCAAGCAATCGGAGATTATGGATATTCTCGGTCGCGGGCAAATCGATACGCGCTGGCAGGAATTTCTTTCGGCAGGTGATTACTCTGATTTTTTAAGCAGCTATTTTTCGCAGGAACTGGGCGCATCCGGCGCCATTTACGGATTGCTGATTGCTTTTGCCTTCATGTTTCCCGACGCAGGCCTCGGCATCATGTTCCTGCCGTTTTCGTTCCGGGCCAAATATTTCGTTCCGACAATCCTGATGATTGACCTCGTGCTTGGGCTCAAAGGCAATTCGATATTCGGCGCGGGCGGAACGGGAATCGCGCATTTTGCACACCTCGGCGGCGCGCTGGTCGGCTTTATCATGATGTGGATCTGGCGCAAAAACAAGTTTAACCACCGGCGCTGGAATTGATATGGCAACTATTCTCGACGATTTGAAAATGCAGTTCCGAACCGGCGACGTGACCACGAAATTGATTTTCTGGAACATCGGGCTTTTCGTCGTTCCCGAAGTCGCCAATGCGCTGCTCAGTCTTTCAGGAATCCATATCGATTATCAGCAGTACGTGAGCCTTTCGTCATCGCCGCTCGATTTGCTTTGGAAACCGTGGTCGCTGCTTACTTACGCCTTTTTTCACGCGGGATTGGTTCATTTGCTGTTCAATATGCTGATGCTGCATTTTGCCGGTCGGCTGTTCCACACGTTTTTTACGCAGAAGCAATTTTTAGGATTGTACCTTACGGGCGCAATATTCGCGGGTATGATTTACGTTTTGTGCTATAGCGCTTTTTTCGGCGCGTTGCATATCCCGATCGTCGGTGCATCGGCGGCGATTATGGCTGTCCTGTTTGCGACGGTCGCCTATTCGCCGAATATGTTGGTACGGCTGATGTTTTTCGGGAACGTCAAATTGTGGCACATCGCCTTTTTCCTGATTGTCATCGATTTGCTCCAGCTTCCGCTATCGAACACCGGCGGACATTTATCGCATTTGGGCGGCGCTTTTTTTGGCTATTTTTACATTACGCAGCTTCGGGCCGGACGCGATTTTGCGACGTGGTTCGCCAATCTGCCGAACGTTTTCAGCCGGAAAAAGAAAACCTTCAAAAAAGTCCACCGGAATTACACCCCGCCGCAGCCCAATAACGTATCTAAAAATGTAACGAAGGACAAAACCCAGCAACAGATTGATGAAATCCTCGACAAAATAAGCAAATCGGGCTACGACAGCCTGACCAAAGAAGAAAAGGATTTTTTGTTCAGGGCCGGAAAATAAAAGATGAAAAAGCTTTCATGGTTTAACAAGACGATGTTTTTTTTCAATATAGCGCTTGCTGTACTGACATTCGTTGCCTATGTTTTGCCATTCCTGGCGCCGAAGCTTTTCCCGATTTTGTCGGTGCTTACGCTGATCCTGCCGCTGTTCCTGATCCTTAACGCGATGTTTTTCGTCTTTTGGGCGATACAGCTCAAAAAGCAGATATTTCTTTCGGGATTGCTGCTACTTTTAGGCATTACCTTCATCAACAAATTCTATAAATTCTCAGCCGTAGACCTTCCGGAAAGCGAGAAGGATTTTACGGTTATGAGTTACAACGTCAGGCTTTTCAATCTTTTTAAATGGATCGACAACGACCATGTCGTGAAAGACATCCGCAAGTTCATCAACGACCAGAATCCGGATATCTTATGCCTACAGGAATATTCCGAATCGGCGCACATCGACCTGAAAGTCTATCCGCACCAGTACATCATGATGCAGGGCGACAAGATTAAAACCGGGCAGGGGATTTTTTCGAAGTTCCCGATCATCAACATGGGAAAACTCGAGTTCCCGAATTCCAACAACAACGCGGTTTTCGCCGACATTAAGAAAGGCCGCGACACGATCCGGGTTTACAGCATCCATTTGCAATCGATCCGGATTACGCCCGATGTCGACGAGATCAACAACGACGGCGCGATCGACCAGAAAAAATCGGGTATTATTTTCCGACGAATCAGCAAGGCGTTCCGCGCGCAGCAGCAGCAGGCCGAAATCATCATGAACCATAAAAGGGATTGTCCGTACCCGATCATCATTTGCGGAGACATGAACAACAGCGCGTTTTCATACGTTTATCGCAGTATCAAAGGCAAGCTTAACGACAGTTTTGAGGAAGGCGGAAACGGTTTCGGGCAGACGTATCATTTTAAATACTATCCGGCCCGGATCGATTACATTTTCGCCGATTCGAAAATGAAAGTCAAAAGTTTCAGGAACTTCCCGGAATTCTATAATTCGGATCATTACCCGATCATGACGCGGCTTTATATGGATTAAAGCGCCTGCCTTTTGAGGTAATCGAGCGCATGTCTTCCTTCGTTGCAAAGCAAATCGAGAATGCTGAGATTATTGATCCAGCCGTGCCGGTCGCCGAAAACCTGGGCATAAGGTTCCAATTGCCGTGGATCTTTTTTTCCGTTGGCCAACAATCGAAAATCGGCAAATCCGGGCGCCTCGTGGAAATACTCGGAAGTTTTTCGATACTGTAGATCAAGCCCGAGGCATTTCGAAACGATCGCAATGGTTTCGAGGTTCAAATCCATTAAATAAACGTACTTCTTTTCGAAAACCGGCAGCAGCGAATCCTCGAAATATTCGAAGAAAGGCGAGGAGCGATAAGCCGCTTCCAACGATTTGAAATGCTGTTTCTGCCAATCGAACGCCGTTTCTAGCTTGATGTCACCTGTCTTCTGATGTGCGTTTTTAGAGTGCTTTACCGGAATGTTCAGCAACTGCACACCGTTCGGGCTGTAAATGTACATCCGGTTGCGGTTGGTCTGCTTTTGGAAATTGTCGTCAAACTCAAAAGTCACCGAACCGGCCTGCGCCATCACCGCGAATTGGCTGATAGACGGGAAATAAGTAGGAAGGAGCAGCGCGTCCATCGGTTATTCCGTAGTTTTTTTCTTCTTTTTCCGCTTCAAATAGAAATCGATCGCAAGGTAAAGCGCCAGGGCGATAAGGAAAAACTTGAAGTACGATACGGGCTGCCCGTCGCCGCCCACGGTCGTAAACAAGCGGTCGGTACGGATGTGCCAGTTTGAAATTCCGTCGTTGATCCCGTCGATGCTCATCCAGATGAATACCGGCTTGCCGACGATATGGTCTTCGGGAACATAGCCCCAGTAACGGCTGTCTTCCGAACGGTGGCGGTTGTCGCCCATCATCCAGTAATAGTTCTGCTTGAATGTATAGGAAGTCGCCGGCTGGCCATTGATCCGGATTTCATTGCCCGTGACTTTCACGTCGTTGTGCTCGTAAACTTCAATAATCCTTCGGTAAAGCGGAATCGTCTGTGCATTCAGGGCGACGGTTTTGCCTTCCTGCGGAATGTAAATAGGGCCATAATTGTCCAACGACCAGTCGGTGGTTTGCGGGAACAAGACGTTGCGCATCTCGCCGCGTTTGAATATCCGCCGCACGACCGAATCGATTCCGGGTGTTTTCCGAATCTCTTCGGCACCGGCCAGTGTGAGGTTCGCATTGGTCGCATAATCGGAAACCTCATGGATATTCAGCGCCAGATCCTGGATAACCCGCGCCGGGATGCCTTTTTGCGAAGTCTTGATCTTGAAGGTATTTTCGCCCACTTTTTCGGCGCCGGTAATGTAGTTTTGCAAAACGGCCGATTGGTTGTTGTTGTCGATGACCACTTCAAACGTACGGTCGTACTCGGTCGATCCTGCCTGGACGAACAGGTTCGGATCGACGCCCTTTTTCGAATACACCATGTGGTTGTATTGCGGCTTGGCCCTTTCGGGAAGAATCAGTTTTTTGCCGTTGATGTAAACGAAACCGTCTACGATCTTCAGACTGTCGCCCGGAATCCCGACGCATCTTTTGACGTAATTCGATTTCTTGTCGATCGGCTTGTCGGCCTTTCGGGTCGAGGTGTCGAAGAATTTATAAACCGTATCGACCGGCCAGTTGAAGACCACGATGTCGTTGTTCTTGATTTTCTGGAAGCCCGGGAATCGCATATAAGGCAGTTGCGGCCAGTTCAGGTATGATTTTTTGCCGATCAGTGGCAGCGTGTCATGAACGATCGGTGATGCAATGGTCGTCATCGGGACGCGCGCGCCATAGTGGAATTTGCTCACAAAAAGAAAATCGCCCACCAGCAACGATTTCTCCAACGATGAAGTCGGAATTGTAAACGGCTGCATCACATAGGTATGCACGATGGCCGCGACGATGATCGCAAAAAAGATGGAACTGACGGTGTCCGCGGTCTTCGATTGTCTATCGAGATGGCGTTCGGCGCGGTGGTTGAGCGGCTGGGTATAATTGACATAGTAAATGTAAAACCCCAAAGTGACCACGCCCAAAATCGTATCGGCCGTCGATCGTTTCCCGAACGTGCGAAGCGTTTCGACCCAGACTACCGGAAACATGATCAGGTTGACGATCGGCACGAAAAGCAAAATCGTCCACCAGGTCGGACGCTGGATGATTTTCATCAGCACGATCGAATTATACACCGGAATTGCGGCTTCCCATCTTTTACGGCCTGCGGCTTCGTATAATTTCCAGGTTCCTGCAAAATGCACCAGTTGTACGATCAGGAAAAAAATGAACCATTGCGTAAGTGTCATGTCTTGTTCTTTTGGTTTATTGTCTAAGTATTTTGCTTTTTCGCTTCGTTACGGCTTTATCATTTTATTAACGGTTGGCTAGTCCAGCCCTAAAACGTCTTTCATCGAAAATACGCCGGTCTTTCCGACAATCCATTCGGCTGCCATTACGGCGCCCAATGCGAATCCTTCGCGATTGTGTGCGGTGTGTCTGAGCTCAATCGTATCGACGCCGGAATGATAGAATACACTGTGCGTTCCCGGGACATTCTCAATCCGTTTGGCGTCAATCGGAATCTGTCCGGGTTTTGCATTTCCGAGAATCCAATCAGTATAATCCGAATTTTCAATGATGCCTTTGGCCAGCGAAATTGCCGTCCCGCTCGGTGCGTCGAGTTTTTGCGTGTGATGGATTTCCTCGAGCGCTACTTTATATTCAGGAAATTTGCGCATCATTTTCGCGACGTATTCGTTGATTTGGAAAAACAGGTTTACGCCCAGGCTGAAGTTCGAACCGTACAGGAACGCGCCGTTTTTATCGTTGCAAAGCGACACCATCCGGTCGTAATCCTGCAGCCAGCCCGTTGTCCCGCAAATCACCGGAATCCCGGCATTCAAAGCCGCCGAAATGTTTTCAACGGCCGCGGCAGGCACGCTGAAATCAATTGCGACATCGGCAGTTTCGAGATTGTCATACGAATCGCCCGATTTTTTCCGGAGCCCGATTTCATGTCCGCGTTGCAGTGCGATGCGTTCGATCGCCTGTCCCATTTTCCCATATCCGAGCAATGCGATCTTCATCAGAAACGGTAATTAAAAGTCAGTCCTACGTTGGGTTTGTAATTGATGTCGTTCTGGTAAACATCGGGCGCAAGCGACAGGTTTTCATTCACGTTGAACTGCATCAGGTGCGCGTCGACGTTCGCATCGACGATGTTCAATATATAAAACGCCGCAGTCAAAAGCAGCGACAAATCACGGTTGCGCTGATAGAACCGCTGCGCTGAAATGAGCCGGTTGTCGTCGAGGTAATCAAATTGGTCATCACTAAAACCGGCCTGCCTGCGTTTATAGGCGTCGCGGTATTGATGGTATTTCTTGTTGTTGTCGTTATAAAAATAAAGCGTCGTCCCGATTGCGCCGTACACGAGCGGGATTTTCCAGTAACGCTTGTTGTAGGCTTGTCCCAGTCCCGGAAGAATCGCCGAATAGAATGCCGCTTTCGACGGCCGGAGCGGATCGATCACCGTGGGCTTGACGGTGAGGGTATCTTTAGTGATCAGCAGTTCCTGCGGTTTGCCCTGCGAAAAGGCGGTTCCCGACAGGAACAACACCAGAACTATGTAAGCCAGTCTATTCAATGCCTTGGATGAGGTTGATGATGCGGTTGAAATCGGCCTCCGACTTGAACGGGATCGTGATTTTCCCTTTTCCGTTGCCGGATATTTTTACATCGGCTTTTACGCCGAGATAGCTGGCAAGTGTCGATTGCTGTTTCTCGGTTGAAAACGTTGTGCTTTTCGATTTTATTGCCGATTTGGGTTTCAGGCTGTCCTGATGGTTTTTCACGAGCGCCTCGGTTTCGCGCACCGAAAGGTTTTTGCTGACGATTTTCTGGTAAATATCGGCCTGTACGTCGTGATCTTCGATGTTGATGATCGCGCGGCCGTGTCCCATCGAAATGAAACCGTCGCGGATTCCGGTCTGGATTACCGGATCGAGTTTCAAAAGCCGCAGATAGTTGGCGATCGTCGAGCGTTTCTTGCCGACGCGGTCGCTCATCTGTTCCTGTGTCAACTGGATTTCGTCGATCAGCCGCTGATAGGAAAGCGCGATCTCGATCGGGTCGAGGTCGTGGCGCTGGATGTTTTCGACAAGCGCCATCGTCAGCGATTCCTGGTCGTTGGCAATCCGGATGTAGGACGGAATGGTCGTCAGTCCGGCTAGTTTCGAGGCGCGAAGCCTGCGTTCGCCCGAAATGAGCTGGTATTTGTTGAAATCGTTTTTGCGGACGGTGATCGGCTGGATCACGCCCAGTTCGCGGATCGAAGTCGCGAGTTCCTGCAAAGCGTCCTCGTTGAAGTTGCTTCGCGGCTGGAACGGGTTGATCTCGATGGTATCGATTTCGAGTTCGACGATATTGCCCACGACTTTGTCGGCGTTTTTATCGCCGGCCGAACGGATGTCGTTTTCAGGATCTTTCAACAAAGCCGACAATCCTCTTCCCAACGCCTGCTTTTTCACTGCTTTTGCCATATGATCAATGGGTGTTTTTCTTAATTATTTCCTGCGCCAGGCTCAGGTAATTGGACGCGCCTTTACTGGTCGCGTCAAAGTTGATGATGCTTTCCCCGAAGCTCGGCGCCTCGCTCAGCTTTACGTTTCGTTGGATGATCGTCTCAAAAACCATGTCGTGGAAATGCTTCTGTACTTCTTCGACAACCTGGTTCGACAGCCGAAGCCGCGAATCGTACATCGTCAGCAGCAAGCCTTCGATATCGAGCTTCGGGTTGTGTATTTTCTGGACGCTTTTGATCGTGTTGAGCAATTTTCCCAAGCCTTCGAGCGCGAAATACTCGCACTGGATCGGGATCACGACCGAATCGGCGGCCGTCAGCGCGTTGAGTGTCAAAAGCCCGAGCGACGGGGCGCAATCGATCAGAATATAATCGTATTGTTCCCGGATGCTTTCAAGCGCTTTTTTGAGCATGTACTCGCGTTCTTCCTTGTCCACAAGTTCGATTTCAATCGCAACCAAATCGATGTGCGCCGGAATAACGTCGACGTTCGGCGCCGTGGTTTTTACGATCGCTTCTTCAGGCGAACTGCTGTGCTCCAGAATTTGATATGTGCCGATTTCGACGCTTTCCACATCCACGCCAAGCCCAGAACTCGCATTGGCCTGCGGATCGGCATCGATCAGCAGCACTTTCTTTTCAAGAACGCCCAGCGAGGCTGCAAGGTTTACCGATGTCGTCGTTTTTCCGACGCCGCCTTTCTGGTTGGCGATAGCGATGATTTTACCCATTAATTCCTTAAAATTTTGAGCGGTAAAAATACAATTAAATCTGGGTTTTTCAAGTGGATTTTGTTAACAAATCCGGAAAGTTTTGAGCCTCAGAAACAATAGTGTTTTTAAGGTTTTTGGGCGTTGCGCTTCGTGCCTCGCGCCGCGCTTTTCGCTGTATCTTTTGTTCGTGCCTCACAAAAGGATGCCGCTGCAATCGCACACGAGCAAAGCGAACTGGCGAAGCAAACGCAAACGACCTGGGCTCTGTGGCTGTCAATCAACTATCCTCTAGCCACTAACAACTAGCGACTAACTCTAGCTACTTTTTTTCGCCTTGATCATCATCTCCAGCATGTCCCACATTTCGTCGGGAACGGCTTCCAGTAAATTGAATTGTCCTGCGCCCTTAAGCCATTCGCCGCCGTCGATCGTGATGACTTCGCCGTTGACATACGCCGAGAAATCCGAAACCAGGTAAGCTGCAAGGTTTGCAAGTTCCTGATGGTTGCCGACGCGTTTGAGCGGGACTTTTTTGGCCAAGTCGAATTTTTCCCTGAGTTCGCCCGGAAGCAAACGGTCCCATGCGCCTTGGGTCGGGAACGGTCCGGGCGCGATCGCGTTCGAGCGGATGCCGTACTTTGCCCATTCCACGGCAAGGCTCCGCGTCATTGCCAAAACGCCGGCTTTGGCAGTAGCGCTCGGGACGACATACGCCGAGCCGGTCCAGGCATACGTCGTAACAATATTGAGGATTACGGAATTTTGTTGTTTCGTATCGATCCAGTGTTTGCCAAAGGCAAGCGTGCAGTTTTTCGAACCTTTCAAAACGATGTCGATAATCGTATCGAAGGCGTTGGCCGACAACCGCTCGGTGGGCGAAATGAAATTGCCCGCGGCATTGTTGAGCAAAACGTCGGCTTTGCCAAAAGTGTCCACGACGGTTTTGAGCATCGCTTCGACTTCTTCGTAATGCCGGACGTCGCATTGTACCGCAAGACAGTTGCCGCCGGTTGCGGCTTTAAGTTCGGCAGCCGTGGCTTTAAGCTTGTCCAGATCGCGCGAGGTGATTGCAACCTGTGCGCCGAGTTCGAGGAAATATTTTGCCATCGCTTTGCCGAGTCCGCTTCCGCCGCCGGTTACGACGATCGTTTTGCCTTTGAGCGCGTCGTCGCGGAGCATTTTCTGTGAGAAATCCATGGTGAATGTTTTTGGCTAAGATAAAGCAAAGTTGCAAACCAGCGTTAGGGATTGCGGCGATATCCTTTTTAGCGAGCGGGCGAAGCGAAAAAGATAAAGCCAAAAGCCCGGCGCGCAGCGAAACGCCCAAAAAGAAAAGCCAATTTTGAACAAAAAAACCGGGCGAGCCCGGATAAAACAAATCATTTAAGATGATGATGATAAACTACAATTTGTTTTTGAGGGATCAGTTTTTAACGAATTTGACAGAAGTCAGTATTTTTCCGGACTCGGCTTTGAGGACGTAAACGCCTTTTGCGAGCGGACTGATGTCTAATGTTGCGGGCGTTGCCGTGATTTCCATAGTTTGTTTTTTAACTGTTTTCCCGGTCATGTCGATAATTGAAACATCAAATACGGCATCTTGCGCGGAAGCATTCTTTACGATATTCATCTGGCTGCCGTCATCGGTAGGATAAACAGTAAAAACGGACGAAGGTTGCGTGTTATTGTGGAGCATGGCCGTATTGAGCACGACATCGTCGATTGTGAGCGTGCTTCCGAAAACCGGTGTCGAGCCTTCCTGCGCCATCGAAAACTCAATGGTCATGAACGCCGCGGGCTCGGCCGAAGTGAAAAGCAAAGGCGTGTAAACATAAGCGAATTGCTCATTGTTGCCCGATAAGGCGATTACCGCCTTTGCCACACTTTGCCCGCCGGCATCGAAAAGTTCCAGTTTGGCCTCCGCGATGTCGTCTCCCAACGGTGCGAATTTGTACCAGAAGCCGAAGAATTCGATCTCGGCACCGGGCGCAACCGGAATTCCGGTGTTCCATCCGGTCGGGAGTTGGGAAATCTCATTGTTGAACAGGTTTGCCCTGCCGGGAATGACTTCATTCTTTGTGACGTTCAGCGCATTGCGGACGAGCATCGCATTTTGGCCGGCGTGCGGCGCAGACGACGTACAGGTAAATCCGCCGAGCGTTGCATCGCCGAAGGTGATTTCGTCCGACACGAATTCATCCGTGTCCGGGTTGTACTGAACGGGAAGAACGTAGAATTGTCCCCAGTTGGCGATTTCCAAACCGTAGCCAAATGTCTCTTCAAAGCCTGGGTTCGGAAGTTGGGCGCCTGAAAAATTCCAGACGCACATTAAAAACAAAACGTAAAACTTCTTCATAACAATTAATTTTTGTTCAACAATGAGAAATAGGGTTTCATAGCATTTTCCCATGAACCAAAAGTACGGGAACGATTTGCTCCTGCCATAAAAAACAGGTAGACAAAAGGTCTACAAAGCCTTATTTTACTGTAAATAACCGGTAGACAGCTGTTAGACGGAAAGAATAAAGTCGGTTAGGTTGTCTTCGGTCGCAAGCTGTAGTTTTTTTCGGAGACGGTAGCGCGCGGTCTTGACGCTGTCCGGCGAAATGTTCAGGATCGAAGCCATTTCCTTGATCGAAAGATTGAGTTTGATCAGTGCGCAGATCTTCAAATCGTTGGCACTGATATCGGGATAGGTTTGTTTGAGGCGCGTGTAGAAATTCTTGTTGATGCTCTCAAAATACAGGTCGAAATCGTTCCAGCTGTTGTCGTGGGCGAGGTGCTTGTTGACCATTTTGAGCAATTGCCGGCCCGAAAGCGGCTCGTCTTTTTCGACCGTGGATTTGATCTCGTCGATGAGTTCGTTCTTCTGAAGCATCTGCAACGTGATGGCGCTGAGCTGGCTTTCCTTGTGCTCGATGTCGTTGCGGAATTGTTCTTCCTTGAGCGTTTTTTGCTTTTCGAGTGCGTCCACCAGCGCTTCCTGGGTTTTGAGGAGTTGCTTGTCGCGCTTGTTGATGCTGTTCAGGAAATAATATCCGGAAACGAAAATAATGACCAGTACGATAATCAGGATAACCAGAATGATGTTCGTAAGTTTGGTCACTTCGCTTTCTTTGGCGAGCAGCGCCAGCTTCCGGTTTTTCTCGGAAACATCGAATTGCACTTCGAGGTTTTTGATGATCTGTTCGCGCTCGAGCGAATAAAACTCGTCCTTGATTCCGATCAGCCGCGCCTGAAGCCGGCTCACTTCGGCATAATTTCCTTCCCGGTTTTTGAGTTCGATCAACGATTCGAGCGTCAGGATTTCAAACATTTTATCGGATAGCGTCACGGCGATCGCATTGGCCTTATTGAAATAATTTTCCGCTTCCGCGTTGCCCTTGTTCCGCAAATGCCATCTACCGAGCGCGAGCAGGCACGATACCTTGGCCTGTTTGTTTTGCGTCGAATCGGCGATGCGCAAGCCTTTGGCCAGCAGTTCCGGATTGTTTTCGAGCTCGCCGAGTTTCACGTAAGCGCCGGGCAGGTAGGCATTGCTTTTCGATTTTTGGAAATCGCTGAGCGCCAGCCTGAAATAAACGGCCGCCGAATCGGATTTCTTTTCCCGAAGATATAACGCGCCAAGACTCGAATACGCCAGGCCGAGCGTTCCCGAGGAATCGTTTTCGTCCTCAAGCGTAGCTGCAACTTCGCGGCACATTTGCCGTGCCTGGGCGAATTTTCCCTGTCGCGAATAGATCGTGCTGATCAGCTGGAGGCATTTGCTCCGGCCGATACGTGCCTGCTTTGGGTTGGTCTGCTCGAGTTTCCGGAATTCGCGCAACGATTGCGTCGCATACTGTAGCCCTTTTTCGAGGCTCGAACCGAACGAACAGATGCCCAGATAAAGCAGCGATTCGGCCTTTTCAGCCGTGTTGTTTTCCTGTTTGGCTTTTTCGTAGGAAGCCCAAAAATCGCGGAAAGCCTGATTGTCGTTGTCCTTGACCAGTTCGGCCCAACCTTTCTCGAGCAATTTATTTCCCGATGGCTGTGCTTGGACGGCGGATGAAAATAAAACGAACAGGCAGAAAAAATATCTTTTCAGTGAAATCATGTCTTTTTCATAGCAATTTGAAAGGAAAGACGATTGAAAAGTTATCGCACGACCAGTTTGGTTGTCGCAATCACGCTGTTGTCCTGCTGCAGATTGATGAAATAAACGCCAGCCGCCAGGTTGCCGCAATCGATTGTCGTAATTTCGTTTGCAATAGGCGCAATAGGTTTTACGCACTGGCCGAGCGAATTGTAAACTGCGAATGATTTTCCTCCAATATCGATTCCTTCAATATGGATGTTGACTATTGAAGTTGCCGGGTTCGGATAAATGCTGATGTTTTTCGGTTCCGATGAAGGAATGCCGAGATTCGGATTCAGCTTCAGGATCAAGCCATTGTTGCCAACCGCATAACCTACGCCGCTTGGTGTCATGGCCAACGCAGTAAGCGTGTTTGAAGCTTGATATTGCTGGTTCCAGGTTGCGCCGCCATCCGAAGTGATGATAATTTCGCCTTCGTCGGTCACGGCCCAGCCCTGGTCGGCATTCTTGAAAGCGATATCGGCGATGACGCTCGTGATCGCGGTATAGCAATAAAGCCAGCTGTTGCCGCCGTCGATCGTTTTTTTCATTTCCCCGCTGTAGCCGCCGATCCAGCCCGTATTTGCATCGACGAAATAAAGCGCCTGCATCGATTTATTGCTCGAGATCGTATTGACACTCCAGGCCGAGCCGCCGTTTGTCGTCTTGCCGAAAGCGCCGAACAGCCCGAAATTATCGAGCCCGGAAAAATAGACCTTCGTTTGCGAAATCGGGAACAGCCTCGAGCCGCTGTACATGCCGTTGAACCCGACATCGGTCCAGGTCGCGCCGCCGTCAGTGGTTTTTTTACAGGTGCCGTATTGCCCGATTTCATAAGCGGTCGTTTCATTAACCAGTTTAGCATCGAGATCGTAATCGTTGTCGCTCCCGAGACCTTTGTATTCCCAGGTCGCGCCGCCGTCGGTGGTCCATAAAATCGTACTTACCAAAGCCGGGTCGTGCCCGGAGTAGAGGTAATTCCCGCAGGCGATGATCCCTGTATTTTCATTGATGAACTGGACGCGGTTAAAAAAACGCGCGTTGTGCGCCGGAGTTGCCGGAAAACTTTGGCTTGTCCAGGTCTGGCCGCCGTCAGTCGTTTTATAGATTGCAGCTGAAGTCGTGATCCAGCCCGTAGTTTCGTTGATGAACGAACAGGAACTGATACGGTCGCTGGTTGGCGATGGAATCGGGTTCCAGTTTTGTGCATGGCCGTCCGCCATCGAACACAATAAAATGAGAATAGACAGTAAAGTTCTTTTCATAATTTTTTTGCTTTTATTCCGCTGCGCTCCATACAGTTCGGCTGCGCCTCGGGTTGTTGCTGATAACCAAAGGTACAAGAAATCTTAATATAAATATAAAGCAAAGAAAAGCCTGCGTTTTTGGCACAGGCTTGATTTCGGATTGAGATTGAAACCCTTATTTGGCGAGGAAATTCTCGAGTGCGGTTTCGGTGAAATACGTCCAGCCCTGACGGAAATTGTCTTTCGCGAATGCCGGATTGTCGCCGAAATTCTCCAACCCTTCATGCGTGAGTACCAACCGGGTCTTTCCGTCTTCGTCAAAGAGTTCGAAACTCACCTGCGAATCGCCGGGATATCCGTCGTAACGCCAGGTATAGGCGATCTTTTTATTTTCGATGGCTTCGGTCACGCGGCAGAGGTGCAGGAATTGGTTGTCGCAGTCCTTTCCGGCCGTGAACGAGAATTCGGTCCCGACCTGCGGCTTGAATTCGGGCACGTCGAAATACCACTGTTTCATTTTCTCCTTGTCGGTCAGCGCTTGCCAGACCTTTGTGACCGGCGCGTTATACGTGCGTTCAAATACTAACGGTTCGTTTTTCATGTTAATTGATTTTAGTTATTTATTGTTTTTGTCTTCGAGAAATTCGCCAAGTGCGTCGAGTTTCGTATTCCAGAACTTCCGATATTGTTCCACGAATGCCGAAACCTGGGCGAGTTGGTCGAGTTTTGCCTCGCAATAGCGCTCACGGCCCTGTTGGCGGATTGTGATTAGCCCACACTCGGTCAGGATTTTAATGTGTTTCGAAATAGCCGGGCGGCTGATCCGGAAATTATCGGCCACGGCATTCAGGTTAAGCGGTTGCGCTGCGATCATCGAAATGATGTCGCGCCGCGTCGGGTCGGCGATTGCCTGGAAAACGTCTCTTCTCATATTTGTGTTGCGCATTGCGCTTTGCCGTCGGGAAGGCCGATGCCGTCCGTCAGTAGTTTTTGCAGGCTTTGGGTAATGTAAAAATCCCAGCCTTTTTTGCACTGGTCGTAACATTCAGATTCCGTGTGGACGCCGATGTGCGTCATGACGATTTCCGTTTGCCCGCTTTTGGCCCCGATTTCCCAGATTACTTTCGTGCCTTTCCATTCCTTGCGGTTTTCCAGCCAAGGCATAAGGCAGTCGATGACTTCCCAGACTATTTCCTTTTCCGGGATCAATTGGGAAACACGAGATGTTTTGTAGGTGTCGCCGAACTGCACGGTGAAAATTCCGCCTTCGTTTTTGGAATCACCGATCGTGTTTTGCGTCCACCAGGCCGGAATGTTGCAAATGGCTTTAAATGCTTCGGACGGTGTTGCCGTTGCGGCAATGGTGGTTTGATAATGCTGTTGATTCATGATGATGATTTTAATCCGTAACTAATCGGTTACAAATATATATGTAACAATTTGGTTACGCAAATTTTATCGAAAAAAATGCCCAAAATTAAATTTGGGCAGAGTTTTACGAAAAAAGCGAAGTTCCTTATGCGATGTATTGCGCTATAACTTATGAGAATGGCAGAAATCAGTTTTCAAAACGCTCGTCAAGCCAGCATTTGATATCGTAATGCGTTCCGCGAATGAACGGCGTGGTTCGGAGCGTTCTTTCCAGTTTGTGGAAAACGGGCAATTGCCGCATTCCCCGGATTTCCATATAACGGTTCAAAAACGGCAGCACTTCGTATCCGTCGTATATGTTCAGTATCCTGTTTTCCGGAAAGCCAATGATGCTCACATTGGCGTGTTCGGCGGCGGGTTTCCAATCGTACCGCAGCCGGAGTTCTTCTTTACCGAACGGCATTTGCAATTTTTTTAGGTGTGGCAGGGATTTGGGCTATAGCTTCCAGCCAAATCTAAACGATTGCCGTGTATCGGCATTCAGTATTTTTACCGAATTTGTTAGGTAAAAATACGTAACGGTTTTTCTCATTTTGGGAATAAAAATACCTACACAGTACGCAACCTTTCGGCGGCGGCTTCCAATGTCATATCGCTTTTTGCGAAACAGAATCGGATCAGCCTCTCATCTTTCCGGCTTTCGTAAAATACCGACAACGGAATCGCGGCCACGCCATATCCGGTAACCAGATTTTTCGTGAAATCGATGTCGCTTTCATCGCTGATTTCTGCGTAAGATGCCAACTGGAAATACGAACCTTCGCACGGAAGCAATTCAAAACGGCTGTCTTTTAGCAGCGCTCTGAAACGATCTCGTTTTTCCTTGTAAAAGCCGGACAGCAACTGTACATCCACGACATCGAGATATTCCGAAAGCGCAGCCTGTGCCACGCTGTTGACGCTGAAAACCAGGAACTGGTGGACTTTCCGGATTTCGGACATCAGGTATTCGGGCGCAATAAGATAACCGATTTTCCAGCCCGTAATGTGGAACGACTTTCCAAAAGACGATACGATAACGCTCCGGTCGCGCAATTTTTCCCGCGTGTTGACCGAAATGTGCCGATTTTCGAAAGCGATGAATTCGTAAACCTCATCCGAAAGAACAATTATTTCAGGATAATTCCCTAGCAGTTTTTCGAGTGCTGTAAAATCTTCTTCGCGCCAGGTTTTTCCCGAAGGATTGTGCGGATTGTTGAGGATGATCATCCGGGTTTTCGCGTTTGCTTTTTCTGCAATGGCTTCCCAATCGGGCAAAAAATCGTCGCCCAGCGGAACGTGTACCGGTCTGGCGCCGCTCAAAACCACGGGCGCGTCGTAGCAATCGTAAGCCGGATCGAGAATAATGACTTCTTCCCCGGCATGCACCAAAGCCTGTATCGCGGTAAAAATGCCCTGCGTCGCGCCGGCGGTGACGAGGATTTCGGTAATTGTATTGACATCGCGACGGTACGATTGTACGATCAGGTTCCGGATTTTTTCCAAAAGCGGCGGATATCCCGTACTCGGCATATATTGATGGACGTTTTCGTTGGCAACGCGCGAGACGATTTCGATAAGCTTCGGATCAACCGGAAAATTCGGAAATCCTTGCGAAAGATTGATTGCCTGGTGCTCGGCCGCCATTTTCGACATGGTCGTGAAAATGCTCGTGCCGGTATTCGGGAGTTTGGACATTCTTTTTCAGCTAAAAATACGCAAGGATTCGCCAATGTCCAACATCAGGCCGCTTTTATTTTATCGAGGAAATCGACCGTAATCGGTTTTTCGTGGAACGCCATGATGTTGCGGTCGTTGCGGGTGCGGGCGATGTCGTTCTCGTCGATGGTCGATGAAACGATGTACGCCTTGCAATGCCGTTTCACCACATCGGGAAGCCGGTCAAAAGCCAGCATGAACTCGAATCCAGACATGACCGGCATATAAATGTCGACCAGGATTATCTGCGGCAGTTCGGACGGTTCTTTCAAATGATCCTGCAGGTATTGCAGCGCCTCGACCGCCGAGGTATAAGTCAGGATGTGCTGCGCGAAATGGTTTTTTACGATGACTTTCGAGGCGATATAGAGGTCGATGTTATTGTCGTCAATAATCATGACCGATTTGAACCGGGTATTCATGGCGAAAGGTTTTTAAGTTTGATTTTGAATGTCGTGCCCGAGCCTTCCTGCGAAGACACATCAATCGTTCCCTGAAGTTTTTCTACGATTTCCCTGACGATGTACAGCCCGATGCCCGAACCTTCGATGCGGCCCGAGAGCCGGAAAAACATCTCGAAAATCTTTTCGTGGTATTCCGCCGGTATTCCGATGCCGTTATCGCTGATCTCAAGTTCAAGGAAGTCTTTGAAAGTCGTTCCCGAAATGCGGATGTATTTGTCAGGAATGGAGCTGCGCCGGAACTTGATCGCGTTCGATACCAGATTTTCGATGATCGTGCACAGGCTTTGCCTATCCGTGTAAAAAGGGATTTTTTCCCGAAAGTCGATCTGGAATTCGATACCGTCGGCGTCTTTCATGCTGTTGAGGCTGCGGATGATTTCTTCGGCGGTTTTCCTCAGCGCAATTTTTTCGACGGCCAGTCCTTTGCGGCTGTTGCGCGAATAGCTGAGGATATTTTTGATGAAACCGTCGAGCCGGTTTACGCCGCTTCGGATCATTTTGGCATGCTCGAGCGTTTCGGTTTCGTGGGTTTCGTCTTCGATCAGCGCGACCAACCCGAGGATTGAAGTCAGCGGCGATCGCAGATCGTGTGAAATGCTGTATACGAAACGATCGAGTTCCAGATTGGTTTTCCGAAGTTCGCTGTTGTTGCGCAGCAGCGTACGCTCGAGCGCTTTCTGCTCGGTGATGTCGCGCGAATGGCAGGCTGTCCCGATGACTTCGCTGGCTTTGAGGATCGGGTGGAAAGATACCTGGAACCACTTGCCGGCCTTTTTGTTGTAGACCGTTTCGGTAAAAAGTTCGCCGGAAAATGCACGGTAGTAATTCTCCGTCAACCAGGAACGTATTTCCTGTGAAGTACCTTCGAGAACGTTTTCGCCTTTGCCGATCGTCGTGCCGCGCAACGTACGGATACTTTCGTCGAAGGGTTTGTTCGACGTGATCAGGTTCAGGTCCAGATCGACGCTCCCCATCAGGTCCGAAGAATTGTTGATCAGTGCGTAAAGGTTATTTTGGTCGAATTCGCGTTGCTGCTCGGCTTTTTTCTGCTCGGTGATGTCGCGGAAATTCGAGACCATAGCGTTGATGCCCGGTTCGTCCAGAAAGTTGGTGACGTTGCCCTCGCACCAGATCCAGCCGCCGTCTTTTGTCCGGGCGCGCAGCCGGAACGGAAAAGAGCTTCCC
>JBEHYS010000002.1:0-199932 GCA_048498055.1 Bacteroidota bacterium | reverse complement strand
GGCTTTTGAAGATTTAAGCTTTTCGATTTGTTGACTTAATATTTCAATTGCTTTGTTTCTTGTCATTAGTACGAATGTTTATTTAACTTGCAGCTAACGGTTGGCGCTAGACGAAGTTGCCGAATTAAAAACCGCTCAACTATCGGCTGCGGAAAACGAATTTATGAAAATAAAAGCCGCGGTTAGAAAATTGTAGGCAATTTTGTTTAGCGCGTGTTAGCGGTTGGCCGTCCTATCCTGAAATACCATCCCTAATTGCGGTCTGATTTTCGAAAAGGGGAAAAATCGCAAAAAAAATTTTCGCTCCGCGAATCAAACCCTTTGTTTTCCGGCATGAAAATCCGCAATCCGAATTTTCTAAAAAATTTTTTTTCGCTTCGCGAAATCCAACAATTTGTTTGCGCCACTGACTTTTCACAATAAAACTGCGCAATCAAAATCCTTTCGAGTTTGTATTTCCGCAATGTTTTGAGAGTTTTCTTCGCAATGAAAGCATTTTCGAATCGGAGATTTCAGTTCTTAACGGTCACCGCTAACGGTCTCGCGCTAGGCGTCAGTTGCGGGAAAGCGAACCGTTTGGTATCGGCAAGTTATGACATTTTTCGTGAGAAAAATGTCTCGGTTTGACAAAACCCAGCAATTGCGCTTAGCGTGTGTTAGCAGGCGTTTGAAATGCCTTTCTGATTTCCGTATTGACGCACAATTTTTGAAAGTTGTAATAATGTTTGTGGCAAATAACTTTGATCGCTTTGCAATTCAAATTTTAATTCATTCTGCGAATGGTGATTTTCAATAAAATTTCCGGCGATTCTAATTTTTCCCGTTAATTCAAAAATCACTTCAAAATTTAAATTCTTTTCATACGATTCGAATATAGCTTTGCCCGACAGTTTTTCGTAACATTCCTTTAATTCTTCATAGAAGGTAAAAATATTTCCGGTAGAAAGGTAAAATTTTGAATTCGCAGAAAGATTTCCCACACTCATTTCGATATCAGCAATAGCATCGTATCCGCCCCAATGAGTAGTCCTGTCAGGAAATCCAAGTACTTCGACAAGTTTTACAAGGATAAAATCTTTATTACCGGCAATTTTAAATTCGCTCATTATTAATTTTAGTTGAATGTTTCAACAAATGCCTGCTAACGGTCTCGCGGTAGGCGAAGTTGCGGGTTTAGGGCTGAGTACTTTCGGCAAGTTAGGATTTTTTTTGGATGACGAACTTCCGGTTAGCTTAATGGCCAGCAATTTTGCTTACCGTGTGTTAGGCGCTGGCAGTTATAAATAAAGCATATCGACTAAATTGTGTAAAAATAATTTTGCGTCTTTTAAAACGTCTTTAGCTTTCAGGTTTTTTGTTAAGATTTCTTCAAGCCATTTCGATTTATTTCCTGCACTAATATTTTTGTCAAAGCTCTCCAATTCTCCAACTAATAGCGGAAAAATTCCTATACTATTTAAGTACTGTATAACTTCAACACAAGCTGCATATGCATTTCCTGAAGGAACAAAGGATAATCCTCCTTTTTTAGCAAATGACCAGGCGGTCGAAATTTTCAAGATTTCTTTTATTTTTTCAACTTCTTTATGGTTCAAATTGTTGGATTTAACCGCGTCAAATGCTTCAATTATTGCTTTTTTAGCTTCATCCTTGTCTAATTGCGATTTCATCTGATTTATTTCAGTATAAAATAGCTTCCATTTTGCTTCAATAATATTCCAGTCTCCTTCATGCGCCTCAACTAATTCTTTTAGCGGAGAAATATTATTAAAAATGTCAAAATCGCAAACAGAATATGTAGGAACAGAAATCTTTTTTAAAGCTCTTACAATCGCAGGGATTTTCGCTTTTCCGTGTGCAGGAATCAATAATGTGTCCGATATTCTATAGTACCTAGAATCGTTTTCAAATTCCGCTTCAAGGAGAGCTGTAAAAAAACGGCAGTCACCATCACTTTCACAGATGATGACTTTTTCATGGAATAAACCATCAATTATTGGTGAAAATCTTAATATGGGATCTTTCCAAATCTGTTTAATGTTTTCATTATCAAGCAAGGCGGGAATATTCTGTGTTGAATCCCTTGAAATGCGTATTATATTTATATTTAAATTATTACTTTCTAAAATTCCCTTTATTAAATCTGAGCTGTGTGTAGAAATGAATATTTGCCGTTCATTAAATAATTTGCCAATCAGTTTTCCTAATAATCGAGCTTGTGGAGGATGAAGAAATGCTTCTGGTTCATCAATTAATAAAGAAGAATGACTTTTAGAAATCATTTCGAGTAAAATTGAAACAAAACTTCTCATTCCATCACCTTGATCTCTTAAAAGCGGTAAAGCTTTTATCCGATCGTTATATGATTTTGATAAATGAGTTTCGTCATTTTCAAGATTAGGTTTTTCGCCAACCTTTAAATAAATTGTCTTACCGCCAAAACGATCTACAATCAATTCCATGTTGAATGCTTGTTTGAAATATGCACTTATTTCATTCTCTAATCCTTCATCTAAATACATTAAGTGAATCGGATGACTCGGCTGCTCTCTGTAAAAATCCTTTATTTCAATACTGTTTGAATGCGTAATTCGATTTTCTGTTCTCATAAATTTGATAAACAAACTACCAAACGTTCTCGCAGGATTACTAATCCATAAATCTTTAATAGTATAAATATTATATTGTCCGTGTGCGACATGAAATATATAGTTTGGGCTGGCTTCATTTTTATGCCCAGTTTGTTCCAGGTATTTTACTAATTCCTCATCTGTCCCATGCTTTTCTAATATGATAGATTCAATAATATTATGTTTAACATCTTGCGCAACGCCTTCATGTGTCAAATTATATAGATTTTTCAATGCCGCCGTTTTACCAACATTATTCGCCCCAACAAATATTGTTATCGAATCTTCTGGTAAATTAATTTCATCTCCATTATTAAAGGCTAATTTTTTTATTACAAGTTTCGGATTCATACAGTTTATTCATGAATGTTTGGAAAATGTTGAATTGCTTGCGCCTAACGGTTTCGCGCCAGGCGACGTTGCCAAATGAGAGCGAACCGCGTTGTTTCGGTGAAGATAAATATTTTCGTGAGAAAATAAGTTCAGGTTAGCTAAATCTTTGGCAATGATCGCTTGGCGTGTGTTAGCGGAAATGCCCTTTTTTCGCAAAACGAGTTTTACAAAACGACTTTAAAATTGATCACCGCCGAAAAATTCACAAAAGAATTTTTTGCATTTTTCTGTGAACTTCTGGTGAGCTGAAAGCTCAATCGCATTTTGCCGCTAACGGTTTCGCGCCAGGCGACGTTGCCTAATGAGAGCGAACCGCGTTGTTTCGGTGAAGATAAATATTTTCGTGAGAAAATAAGTTCAGGTTAGCTAAATCTTTGGCAATGATCGCTTGGCGTGTGTTAGCGGAAGTGCGCTTTTTTTTCGCAAAACGAGTTTACAAAACGACCTTAAAATTGATCACCGCCGAAAAATTCACAAAAGAATTTTTTTTGCTTTTTCTGCGAACATTTGGTGAGCTGAAAGCTTCAATCGCATTTTGCCGCTAACGGTCTCGCGCTATGAGAAGTTGCGGGCATTTGACTGAGTTCTTTCGGCTAATGTAGAGTTTTTTTGTTTGAAAATGTTTAGGCTGGTTGCAAAGGAGCAATTTCTTATAGCGTGTGTTATATGCCGGTTAAATCGTGAATGGCAATAAAAAAGACCACATTTCAATAAAATGTAGTCTTTTATTAATGTTTATCAAATAATTATTTAATGACCAGCAGTGGCATGGTTTCTTGCAGTAACATACAAGGAATAAATATTTGGATTATCCCTAAAGAGTTCTTTAATGCATTGTCCACCAACATAATCATCCTTGATAATATAGTCACCTTTATATTCTCCTAGACAGCCATTATCAGCTACCCGGTTGCATGATCCAACATTACTTTCTCCTGAAGCAACTAAAGTAACTTGACCTGAAGCAGTATCAGTCATATATACGCGAATTGCTACGTGAAAACATCCTGGACTTACAACATCTATAAAATCAGCTTGACAACTAAAAGTAAAACCAACTACAGGAAGTGTTTTCGAAGTTGATGAATGTGACGTCAAAGCATCGTTAGTAGTTGCTGTATCATTAGAACAGCCACAAAAGGTCAATACTAAAATTGCCGATAAAACTAAAATTAATTTTTTCATAATTGAATTGTTATTGATTAATAAAAAGAGTACTAATTTTTGTTTAGATCAGGACACATTAATTTTAAATTTGTCCAGTCTGCATCATAACCTAAAACTTTGGCTTTTATTAAATCTTCGCATGCATTATTTGAACTCACGACTTTGCATAAACCACGGAAATAATAAGCTTCTCCAACATCTTTATAATTCGAGTCAATTAATTTCGTAAAATCTGGTATTGCACGTTCATAATCAGTAGCCATCATAAACATTATTGCCCTATCGTGAACAAGTCTCAAATCATTTGGGAAAGAGACAATCATTTCTGAATAAATTTGAGCGGCAGTTTTAAAATCTTTAATTGCGGTCATTTCATTCGCTTTACTTTGCATCGTTGCTCTCTTGATAGAATCATTTTGACAGTAAGATTGATATCCAATTAAAAAAAGTATCGAGAGAATGACTAATCTTTTCATATTCATCTAGAATTGATTATCACAAAAATAAGAGCTAAATTTGAAAATAGCATTAGGTAATTATACTGAATTTTGTAGGTATTTATACTTAATCGAATGTTGAGTACACGATAGTTTAAGATTTAATTCATTGTAATTGAAAACAGATTTTCGCTAACTGGCATATAACGGTCTCGCGGTAGGCGAAGTTGCCCGATGTAAGCGAGATGAGTTGTTTCGGAAAGATAAGAGTTTTTTCGTGAAGAAAAAATTTCCGACTTGACACTAACGGGCAATTGCGCTTACCGTGTGTTAGCTGTAGTTGTCTAATTAATCGTAACAACCCAATTATTTTTTTCCAATTCGTCAAGTGAATATTCTATTCTTTGCAAATACTGATTTTTATTTCGCATTGAATCCCAATTCTTTTTTTGTAAATCTTCATAGCGGAACACAAAAAAATACAGTTTCCTGTTTTTACTGGATTTTACCAGTCGCGGCCATTCAGATGTGCTGCCCGGCAAAACATAACTTTTGCGTTCACAGGGATTTATTTTTTCGCTTAAATAATATTCAACTTTATTCGTAGAAGGAATCTTTAATATTGAATCCGTTGAATAATCAATACAAATTTTATTTTGAGAATTATTTACAAAAGTCATTCTGTCGTCATAATGATCACAAGATGACAATAACGCACAGACGAAAGACAATAATAGATAGCTTCTTTTCATAGACAATTCATGATTACAATTACAGCTAACTCCCATATACCTCCCAAAATTCTCCACCAACCCAACGTCCTTAAGTTATGTTTGGGAAGTCATATAGTTTTTACGAATATACAAATTACAAATCATCAAAAGGACTTTTAACCATTTGGATGCTGCTCGTGCTTACATGCGTATAAATCTCAGTCGTCCGGCTGCTGGTATGTCCGAGGATTTCTTGGATGTAACGCAAATCCGTACCGCTTTCCAGCAAATGGGTCGCATAGCTGTGCCGCAGCCAATGCAGTGTGACTGGCTTGCTGATTTCCGCTTTCAGCAATGCCTGTTTCAAGATGTAGCCAAGGCTGCGTCCGTCATATTGTTCCCCAATATTCCGGCCTTCAAACAGCCAGTTTTTAGGCTTGAAATAAAGATAGTACTCGCGCAGCAGTTCAAGGATTTTGGGCGACAGCGGTGCAATACGGTCTTTCCGGCCTTTAGACTGTCGGATGATCACGACATTCCGCTGCGAATCGATATCCGCTGCCCTGAGGTTCAGCAACTCGCTCCGGCGCAGCCCACAACTGTAAATCAGCGAAAGCATTGCGCGGTGCTTGATGTTCGGAAGCGCCGTCAGGATCAGTTTCACTTCCGCTTTGCTCAACACGTTCGGTAGCAATTTCGCAGCTTTCGGCCGGTGGATTTTCTCAATCTCGATCTGCCGGTTCTCGATCGTCAGAAAATAAAGCTTAATAGCATTTACGATCTGGTTCTGGTATGAGGCAGAAAGCTTGTGTTTCCGGATATATTCGTTGTTGTAATGAATGATGTCCTCGTTGTTGATTTCGGTCGCCCGTTTATCCGAAAAGAAACCCAAAAAGCCCAACAGCGCATCGCAATACGTCTTGACCGTATTTTCGCTGTATCTTCTCGAACGCAGCCACTGTCGGAAACGTTCCGCTTCGAGCCGGTTCGCAGATAATTTGGTGTCAAGTTTAAAAAGCTTCAGGTTTTCAGGCGTGGCGGGCAAATGCCAGGTTCGCAGCGACTGGCTCCAGGCCGAACCCGGAAAATCCCGCATTTTCTGTTGGTTCCGTTCCGATTTCTCAAATGCCACCGCAATGCGGCGCTGTCCTTTGTGTATGATGATTCTGGCGTTCCATTTCATGATTTTGGCGTATAAAAAAATAAAAATACGAAATTTATTTTGGGCGTGCCGGCGCGTTGTGTTTTTTCACATCCGGCGTATTTCCTGCGCGCCGTCGGGCTTTCCGCTGCAATCTTCCGGGTTTACAAGTTTTTCAAACCTGTAAACCCGGAAGGATTTCCACTGTAATCCCTCACGCGGCCAAGCCTCATCTTTAGCGCTTCGGCTTTGCGTTTTGAATTAACATGCCTATTTTTGCATCCAACAACAACACACATGTACAAACTGCTCATCCGTCCGCTGCTTTTCGCGATCGATCCCGAAAAAGCGCATTATTTTATCTTTTCCATCGTTCGGTTCCTGCATAAAATCCCGGGATTTCCGGCGCTGTTCCGCACGTTTTACCAAATCGACGACAAACGGCTCGAAACCGAGGTTTTCGGGCTCAGGTTCAAAAATCCCGTCGGACTCGCCGCCGGTTTCGACAAGAACGCCGTGCTTTTCCGGGAATTGTCCAGCTTCGGTTTCGGTCACATCGAAATTGGTACGCTGACGCCCAAACCGCAGGACGGCAATCCGAAAAAGCGGCTCTTCCGGCTTTTGGAAGATTCGGCCATCATCAACCGCATGGGTTTCAACAACAACGGTGTCGATGCCGCGGTCGAAAAACTCAAAAAAAACAAAAACGTGCTCATCGGCGGCAACATCGGAAAAAATAAAGTCACGTCAAACGAAGACGCAATTTCCGATTATGAAATTTGCTTCGATGCGCTGTACGAAGTCGTCGATTATTTCGTGGTCAACGTCAGCTCGCCCAATACGCCCAATTTACGGGAACTGCAGGACAAAGAACCGTTGACCGCACTTTTGGCTGCGTTGCAAAACAAAAATTCCGGAAAGCGAAAACCGAAGCCGATCCTGCTCAAGATCGCGCCGGATTTGACAAACGAGCAACTGCTCGACATCATCGACATCGTAAAAGAAACCAAAATAGCCGGCGTGATCGCGACCAATACGACTATTTCACGCGACGGGCTGCAATCCGAAAACAAAAAAGAAGCCGGCGGGCTTTCCGGAAAGCCGCTGGCCAAACGCTCAACGGAAGTCATCCGCTTCCTTTCCGAAAAAAGCGGACGGGCGTTCCCGATCATTGGTGTCGGCGGCATCCATTCGGCCCAGGACGCGATCGAAAAGCTCGAAGCCGGCGCCAGCCTGATCCAGCTGTATACCGGATTTATTTACGAAGGCCCGAAACTTGTCAAAGACATCAACAAAACAATCCTCAAAAGGCAAAGGTCCGCTGGCATGCGATAAAGAAGCGGATTGCAAATCCGCACACTTTTCCCTACTTTTGAACTCCTATGACCGACATCAAAATCATCGAATGCCCGCGCGACGCCATGCAAGGCATCAAGGCATTCATCCCGACCCAGACCAAGATCACCTACATCCAGTCGCTGCTGCGCGTTGGGTTCGATACGATCGACGTCGGGAGTTTTGTGTCGGCCAAGGCTATTCCGCAGATGCAGGACACGGCTGAAGTTTTGGCCAATCTCGACCTGTCGCAAACCACAAGCAAACTGCTCGCGATCATCGCCAATACGCAGGGTGCGGAAGCGGCGGCAAAGCAGGAAGCTATCCGTTATCTCGGTTATCCGTTCTCGATTTCGGAAAATTTCCAGATGCGCAACACGCACAAAACGATCGCGGAATCACTCGTAACGTTGGAAGAAATCCTCAACATTGCCTACAGAAGCAACAAAGATGTCGTTGCCTATTTGTCGATGGGTTTCGGCAATCCGTACGGCGATCCGTGGAATGTCGAAATCGTAGGCGAGTGGACCGAAAAGCTCGCGACGCTCGGAGTGAAAATATTATCGCTTTCAGATACGATCGGAAGTTCGACATCCCAGGTCATCGATTATTTGTTCTCGAATTTAATCCCGAAATATCCCGGAATCGAATTCGGCGCGCACCTGCATACCACGCCCGACAAGTGGTTCGAGAAAATCGATGCCGCTTACAAAGCCGGTTGCCGCAGATACGACGGCGCGATCCAGGGATTCGGCGGTTGCCCGATGGCCAAGGACGATCTGACCGGAAACATGCCCACCGAAAAGCTTCTTTCGTATTTTACCGCCAAAAAAGAAGAAACCCATTGCCGGCCGATGAGTTTCGAAAGCGCGTACAACGAGGCGAGTAAATTATTCGGGGTTTATCACTAACCGCGTTAGGGATAGCAGCGAAATCCTTTTATGCAATAAAAGATTGTAGCGGATAGCCCGGCCGCAGGCAACGCCCAAAATCATTTTCAAATTTTCTCATTTTCTCATTTTCACCCGAGGCAAAGCCGAATTGTATTGAGCTAAGTGAAATAAAATTGTATATTTGCATGCAATTTAACTACAACTACAAATTGCAATGATTGCACACAACTCCAAGATCATCGGCGAAGGATTGACTTACGATGACGTACTGCTCGTTCCAAATTATTCCGAAGTTCTACCTCGCGAAGTCAGCATCAAGACCCGGTTTTCCAGAAACATTACCCTGAACGTCCCGATCGTTTCCGCAGCGATGGACACCGTAACCGAAAGCGCGATGGCGATTGCGATGGCGCAGGAAGGCGGAATCGGCGTATTGCACAAGAACATGACGATCGCACAGCAGGCGGCGAAAGTCCGGAAGGTCAAGCGCGCCGAATCGGGCATGATCATCGATCCGGTCACGTTGCAAATGAGCGCGACCGTAGCCGACGCGAAAGCTGCGATGAAGGAATTCGGGATTGGCGGAATTCCGGTTGTCGACGAAAACAAAACGCTTAAGGGAATCGTGACCAACCGCGATCTGCGTTTCGAAAAGAACGGTTCGCGCCCCATTGTCGAAGTCATGACTTCGCAAAACCTCGTAACCGTATCCGAAGGCACGTCACTCCAGGATGCCGAAGTGATTTTACAAGGCAATAAGATCGAAAAACTTCCGGTAGTCGATGCCGATAACAAGCTCGTCGGGCTGATCACGTTCCGCGATATTACGAAGCTGACCCAGAAGCCGATCGCCAATAAAGATTCGCTCGGACGATTGCGCGTCGCGGCCGCGATCGGCGTTACAGGCGATGCAATCGACAGGGCGGAAGCTCTTGTAAATGCCGGCGTCGATGCAATCATCATCGATACGGCGCATGGCCATACGCGCGGCGTAGTCGAAGTCCTGAAAAACGTCAAGAAACAATTTCCCGATATCGACGTCATCGTCGGTAACATCGCCACGGCCGAAGCCGCAAGATATCTCGTAGAAAGCGGCGCCGATGGTGTAAAAGTCGGGATTGGGCCGGGCTCGATCTGTACGACACGCGTGGTTGCAGGCGTCGGGTTCCCGCAATTCTCGGCCGTATTGGAAGTTGCCGCGGCCATCAAAGGTACTGGCGTTCCAGTCATCGCCGACGGCGGAATCCGTTATACAGGCGACATTCCGAAAGCTATTGCAGCGGGTGCCGATAGCGTCATGATGGGCTCGCTTTTGGCAGGAACGAAAGAGTCGCCGGGCGAAACAATTATTTTTGAAGGCCGCAAATTCAAGTCGTACCGCGGCATGGGTTCGGTCGAGGCGATGAAGGAAGGCTCGAAAGACCGGTATTTCCAAGATGTCGAAGACGATATCAAGAAACTCGTTCCCGAAGGAATCGTAGGTCGCGTTCCCTATAAAGGCGAACTCAACGAAAGCATGCAGCAATTCATCGGCGGGCTGCGTGCCGGAATGGGCTATTGCGGCGCGAAAGACATCCCGACGCTGCAGGAAACCGGAAGATTCGTCCGGATTACGTCAAGCGGTATCACCGAAAGCCATCCGCACAACGTGACCATCACCAAGGAAGCGCCAAATTACTCCAGATAATGACGACGCAAAAGAAACTTATCGTCATCGGGATCATTTCCTTTATCATTTCACTTGTGGTTTTTTTTACAGCGAAGGCCGATTACTGCGGCTATTTCTCGATGTTCGTCGAAATTATGCTCGTTACCGTACTGACGTTCATTATCCTTGCCGTCAATTTTTTCGTCATCGTTGCACTTATCAAAGGCTTCCGGAAATTTTTCTAGATTTTCAGGCTCAGTTTCGCCAGCAGTTTCTTATCGCCGACGATCCATAAAATATCGTCTCGTTCCAAAACCGTTTGCGAATCAGGGTTCAGGAAGCGTTTTCCCTTGCGCTCCAAACCAACGACAAGGCCGTTTGTGCGTTCGCGCAGCTGCGACTGCCGGATGCTTTTCCCGATGAATTCCTCGTTGTTCAGGTCGAGCTGCTGCAATACGATTTCGTCTTCGTAGGTTTCTTCGGGCGGTTCGATCTCGTTCAGGTCGAGATATTTCCTGAAATCCTTTACCTGAGTATCGGTCCCGATGACGCAAACCTCGTCGCCGGGAAACAGCCGTTCGTTGCGGCTCGGCATTTTTATCGTGATCTCACCGCGTTTAATGAAGGCGATGTTGATGCCGATCTGTTCTCGGATCTGCAATTCCTCCAAAGTTTTGCCCACGATGTTCGATTCCTTCGCGATGTCGAAAAAACTCATATGGCCGTCCCATGGCGTAAGGTCGCTGCGGCGTCTTTTCGCCTTGATGATCTCGCGCGCGTTGAAATTCTTCAGGAAATGATTTTCGATCCGGTGGTATTGCGTATTGAGCCTTCTCGGGAATAAAATATACAAAACGACGGCGGAAATAAAAGTGTAAATCGCCGTTTCCCTCGAGAAGAAATTGTCGATCAGAAAACCTATGAAAAATAAGGCCAACAGGAAACGCAGCAAAATCATCATGATGATCGGGCCGCGGTATTTGCGCTCCGCCAGCAATTCCTGAACCTGTTCGACGGCCACGCGCCGCAGCGACAGCGCCCACAGGAACGGCGCCGCGGCGACGATAGTTCCCAATGCGGCCAGTACGTGACCGAATTTCGAGCCTTCGGCCATCGGCAGGATAAATTTGGACGAAAGCGAAATGATCGCCACGATGATTACCGAGTGGATGACGACCTGGATCAGATAAGCCCGCAATACGACCTGCCAGTTGCTTGCCGAGCGGATCGATTGGGCGTTGGCGCTGTAACGCTCGATTCGCTTGAGCCATTTCCGCGGGAGTTTTTTGGCCAGAAAATCCGAGAACGGCAGCGCGAGTTTTACCATAAACGGCGTCGTAAAAGTCGTGACGGCCGAAACGGCGACCACGATCGGGTACAGGAAATCGCTGGTCACGCCCAAAGACATTCCCAACGTGGCGATGATGAACGAAAACTCTCCAATCTGCGACAAGCTCATCCCGGTTTGCACCGATTCCTTGAGCGGCTGTCCTGAAAGCAAAGCGCCGATGGCCGAGCTGAACGATTGGCCCAAAATGGTCACAATAGTCAGGACCAGAACCGGGAGCCAATGCTCGGCGAGCGAATGCAGGTTGATCAGCATCCCGACCGAGACGAAAAATACCGCGCCAAACAAATCTTTGACCGGTTTTACCAAATGCTCGATGTGTTCAGCCTGCGTCGTTTCGGCGATGATCGAGCCCATGATGAAAGAGCCCAGGGCAGGTGAGAAGCCGGCGTTTGAGGCCAGCATTACCATCGCGAGGCAAAGCGCCAAGGAAATGATGAGCATCATCTCGTCAGTCAGTAAATTTTTGGCGCGCTTCAATAAGGTCGGGATGAAAAATATTCCGCCCACGAACCACAGCGTCAGGAAGAATGCGAGTTTCAGGACCGACAGCATCAGCTCGCCGCCCGAAAACTGGTTGCTCACGGCGATGGTCGAAAGCAAAACCAGCATCAAAATCGCCAGCAAATCCTGAACAATCAAAGCTCCGATGACATTCCCGGCGAATTTCTGCGCCTTGACGCTGAGTTCATCAAATGTCTTCAGGATGATTGTCGTCGAGGAAACCGAAAGGATGACGCTCAGGAAAATGCAGTCCATGACTTTCCAGCCCAGGATTTTCCCGACCGTAAAGCCGAGAAAAAGCATAAAAACGATTTGCGTAATTGCCGTGACCGAAGCCGTTCCGCCGACTTTTACAAGTTTTTTAAAGCTGAATTCGAGCCCGAGGCTGAACAGTAAAAAGATCACGCCGATCTGCGCCCAGACTTCGACGCTTTGATGATCGGTCACCGACGGGAAAAATTTGAAATGATTCCCGGCAAGGAAACCGGCAATCAGGTAGCCCAAAACCAGCGGCTGCTTTATTTTTTTGAACAGTAAAACGGCCACGCCGGCGGTCATCAGGATCAGTCCGAGATCGCTGATGAGCGGATACAGGTGCTGCGTGGTTTCGGCCAGGGCGCTCATGGTCGGGATTTTCGGTAAGTTATTAAAAAATGCCCGTTTCCCGAAATAAAAAAGCTGCCTTTTTGGTGTGACTTTGGCGGCTTAAAGACGATTTCAGGACATTACTGATTTATTCCCAGATAATTGGAAGGCGAAATAGCGAGGAGCTCTTTTTTGATTTCGTCCGAAACATCGAGCGTTGCAACGAAATCGTGGATCGCTTTCTTGTCGATCGCGGCATTGGTCCGGGTCAAGCTTTTCAATGCTTCGTAAGGGTTCGGATAGCCTTCGCGGCGCAGGATCGTCTGGATCGCTTCGGCAACGACCGCCCAGTTTTTTTCGAGATCTTCGGCAAATTTATTTTCATTGAGCAGCAGTTTGTTCAGCCCTTTGAGCGTCGCTTCAAATCCGATCAGCGTATGGCCGATCGGTACGCCAATGTTGCGCAAAACAGTGCTGTCGGTCAGGTCGCGCTGTAATCTCGATATCGGCAATTTGGCCGACAAATGTTCGAAAATCGCATTGGCCATGCCGAGATTGCCTTCCGAATTCTCGAAATCGATCGGGTTGACCTTGTGCGGCATCGCCGACGAGCCGATTTCGCCGGCCTTGATTTTCTGCTTGAAGTAATCCATCGAAACATAGGTCCAGATATCGCGGTCCAGATCGATGATGATATTGTTGATCCGTTTCAGCGCGTCGAAAAACGCGGCAAAATGGTCGTAATGTTCGATTTGAGTCGTCGGGAACGAATGATGCAGCCCAAGTATGTCCTCGACGAAACGGTTTCCGAATTTCCGCCAGTCGGTTTGCGGATATGCAACATGGTGCGCGTTGTAATTTCCGGTTGCGCCGCCGAATTTGGCCGCAAACGGGATGTTGAAAAGCAAACGCATCTGTTCTTCGAGCCTTTCGACGAATACGCCGATTTCTTTGCCCAAACGTGTCGGGGAAGCCGGCTGGCCGTGCGTTCTTGCAAGCATCGGAATGTCCGCCCATTCGATGCTGAGTTCCTTCAATCTTGTGATGACGGCAACCAAAAGCGGCAGGTAAACATCTTCAAAAGCTTCCTTCGCCGAAAGCGGGATTGCGGTATTGTTGATGTCCTGCGAGGTCAGCCCGAAATGGATGAATTCCTTGTAATCCGAAAGCCCGGCCTTATCGAATGCATCCTTGATGAAATATTCGACCGCTTTTACATCGTGGTTCGTCGTTTTTTCGATTTCCTTGATGGCTTTCGCATCGTCGGCTGAGAAGTTTTTATAGATATCGCGAAGTCCTGCAAATACCGCTGAATCGACGTTTTTAAGTTGCGGCAGCGGGATTTCGCAAAGCGCGATGAAATACTCGATCTCGACCAGCACGCGGTAGCGGATCAGCGCTTCTTCGGAAAAATAACGGGAAAGGGAAACGGTCTTGCCGCGGTATCTTCCGTCGATCGGCGATACGGCATTGAGCTGGGTCAGTTCGTGCATTGTGTGTTGTTTATGCGATAAGCGCAAATATAGCCCAAATAAGTCGAATGCCAAAGCCGGAAATTCAAACTATACTTGATAAATCCGTCAGTCCACGACCGCGATCGCCATGCCGTCGTATTCCTTGATTCCGAAAGTCTGAAGGATTGTGGCCGTGACTTTGCCGCAACGCGACAGCATATCGTTGAACCGTTGTACACCGCTTACTTTTTTATCGGTGCTGTTGCTGTCGAGGATTTTGCCGTTGCGGATCACGTTGTCGGCGACGATGACCGTTCCGGGCCGCGCGAGCCGCAAAGCCGATTCGAAATATTCGACATAAGGCGGCTTGTCGGCGTCGATGAAAACCATATCGAAAACGCGGTCTTCGGCTTCAAGCTGTGGCAGGATGTCGAGCGCGTTTCCCACGCGCAAATCGATTTTGTATTCAAGGCTCGCAGTTTTAAAATTTTCCCGGGCGATTTCGGCATGTTGCGGATCGGATTCGATGGTGACGATCTTGCCGTCCGGAGTCAGTGCGCGTGCGAGCCAAATCGTACTGTATCCGGCCAGCGTGCCGAGTTCCAAAATGTTTTTGGCCTGCACCATTTTGGCCAACACCTGAAGGAATTTTCCCTGATTCGGGGAAATGCTCATATTGTCGATGCCTGCGTTTTCGAGGCTTTCGATGGCGCCGGCGAGCGCTTTGTCGTCATTGCCCAGCCGTTCGCTGATGTACTGATCGACTTTTCCAAAAATGCTGTTCTCCATATTATCGTAATGCCATTAAAGTTTCGCGCAGATCGGCAACGCCCTCGGAAGCGATTTTTTCGATGACTGCGACCGGATTGTTGAGATTGGAAATGCCCGCGGGTTTCGGGTCGATGTAAAAGACCGGAATGCCGGGTTTGGTATAACTCATCAGCCCTGCGGCCGGATAAACCTGCAGCGAGGTTCCGATCACGGCAAAGAAATCAGCCTGTTGTGCAATGCGGATTGCTTGGTCGAGCTCCGGAACCATTTCGCCGAACCAGACGATGTGCGGTCGCAGCTGATGGCCGTTTTCATCGACGTCGCCGAGGTTGAGGTCGTGTTCCCAATGCAGGATATGATCCGGATTTTCGGTACTGCGCACTTTGAAAAGCTCGCCGTGCAGATGCAGGACTTTCGAGCTTCCGCCGCGCTCGTGCAGGTTGTCGACGTTTTGGGTGATGACGTGCACGTCGAAATCCTTTTCGAGCTGCGCGAGGATTTTGTGGCCGGGATTGGGCTGGACTTCGTGGAGTTGTTTGCGGCGCTGGTTGTAAAAATCAAGCACGAGCGCAGGATTGTTTTCCCAGCCTTCGGGCGAGGCGACGTCCATAACGTTATGGCCTTCCCACAGCCCGTCGGAGGCGCGGAAGGTCTTGATGCCGCTTTCGGCGGAAATGCCGGCTCCGGTGAGTACGACGAGTTTTTTCTTCATGAATTAAAGATAAGACAAAGTTGCCGCGTGGCAAAGCTTGCTTTTCGGCCGCGTGAGCGATGGAAGCGGCATCCTTTTGCCGGCGCAGCAAGGCAAAAGATACAGCGGACAGCGCGACGGCGCTTTCGGAAAGTTCCGGTTTTCGAAAACTTATTTGCGCCGGCACGCCCAAACAAATAAAAAAATTATTTTTACCGTATGATTGATCTGGACTACCTAAACTATCTCGAAGGCTTCCTGACCGAGAGCCGTAAGGAGAAATTCCTGAAAGTGCTCGCGCTGCGGACTAACCATTTTACCGTGGCGATGGAAGACGTTTTCCAGTTACACAACACCAGTGCGGTGATGCGGAGCTGCGAGGTTTTCGGGGTGCAGCAGCTGCATGTCGTCGAGGAAAAATTCGGCAAGCGGATCGATAAAGAAATAGCGATGGGCGCGCAAAAATGGGTCGACGTACACCGGTTTGACAGCGTTTCGGATTGTATTGCCGAGATCAGGCGCAAAGGCTACCAGATTGTCGCCACGACGCCGCACGAGAACGATTGCCTTTTGGATGACTTTGATATCTCACAGCGTTCGGCGCTGTTTTTCGGGACGGAACGCAACGGGCTTTCGCAGGAAATACTGGAGCAGGCCGACGGTTTTTTAAAAATCCCGATGGCGGGTTTTACGGAAAGCCTGAACATTTCGGTATCGGCGGCGATTATTTTGCAGAACCTGACCGAGCGGCTGCGGAAATCAACCGTATCATGGCAGCTGTCCGACGAAGAAATCCTCGAAAAGCGGCTCGATTGGGCGCGGAATTCGATCAAGGACATCAAACGGATCGAGGCGCGGTATTTTGCTGAAAAAAACTAGCGGCCGAACGAATCGTAATTGCCGTCGGCGTATTTTTCGAAGCGCAGGAGTTTTTTTCAAGTGCAGCCAGATTCTTATCTGCGACTAACGGCCGGCATCAAGCATCAGGTAAAAACCCATGGCGAAGACAAACAGTCACAACCATCGGAAATATCGTGACGGCCAGGCCAATTGCTTTCGTGCGATTATTTCTTTTTCAGGATTTTGTATTCCTCGTAGCACGCGCTGATGGCGTCCAGAATCTGGAGGTCGTTCGCGGTCTTGACGAACGATTCGGAGTAGTTGCAGCGCGCCAGGATTTCGGGGATGTCGTTCTTTTCGATACCCAAAAGCGCACAGATGGTTTCGCGGTCGTACTTGGATTCGAGCAGGTTCCGGACGTTGTCGTCCTTTTTCATCTCGCGGAGTTTCTTGAGTTCCTTGGGTTTTTTACCGAAGAAATTGTAAAGTGCGTCGGCGGGGTTGAAAATTGACCCAAGCACTTTGCCGAACGCGCCGGGAGAATATTCGCCGGCTTCATAGCCCGTACTGAGCCCGGAAATGCTGTAGCGGTAATTTTCGCGGAGCGGGATCAGCTTGGAATCGACTTCGAGATAACCCGTGAGGATGTAGGGCTGGATGATCACTTCCTCAAGCGCGATCGCTTTTTCGGTCATTTGGATTTTGGTGGTTTTGTTCTTGATCCAGTCGTTGGTTACCCGGACGTTGAGCGTCGCAAACCCCACGATCGAAAGGTGCAGCGTGTCGTTGACCCGGACTTCGATTTCGAACTGGCCTTTTTCGTCGGTGATTGCGCCGTGGACTGTGTTTAGGTTGACGATGTTGACATTCGCAACCGGCAGCATTGTATTGTCATTGACCACCGTGCCCGAAACTTTCTGTAAATCCTGAGCCGACAGGGTCGCGGCAACCAGGAAAAAAAAGAAGACTGCAAAATATCTCATAGCCGTTTTTGATGCTCTAAAAGTAATCAAACGCCTGACAATATATTGCAGTCCCATTATAATTATAAGAAAATTAACAGATTGTTATCCTTTTCTCGGACGCTTTCCGCGTGGCGCGTCGTTGGCGCTTTCGGAACGTCTCGGCAAACGGTCTGAAATACCGCCTTCGCGTCTTGGCGAACCGGTGCGGCGCGGCGCAGTTTGCGAATAACCGCCTTCGCGTCTCGGACTGCCGAAACTTTCTTTTCTTGCCGGCTTGTCGGATGAAAATCCGTCGCGTCGTGGCGAACCGCTGCGTTCTTTCCGGAAACCGCCGCCGAAGTTATCGCCGCCGAATTTCTTCCCGCCAAATCCGCCGCCCGAATTGCGCCCGTTGTGGTCGCGCCGTCCGCCGCCGTCGTTTTTGGAAATCTCGACATTGATGCGACGACCTTCGAGTTGGATGTTGTTCAGGATTTCCATGACCTTGTCGGAATGCTGGGCATCGGTGTTGAAGAACGAAAAACCTTCCTTGACATCGACTTTGTAAACGTCGTCGCGGCCCAAATCGAGCGTTTCCTTGAGGAAGTCCTTCAATGACATCCAGTCGAAATTGTCGCGCGAACCGATGTTGACGAAATAACGCACCGCATCGCCCGAAGAAAATTCCTTGGCTTCGCGACGTTCGCCGCCGGATTGGTTCGACAAATCCTTGGTCTTTTTATAATAATTGATGAAACGGTTGAATTCGACCGATACCATTTTCTTGATAAGTTCTTCCTTGGACAAATCCTCGAGTACGTTGTTGATGGCCGGAAGATAGTTGTCGATTTCGTGGTCGACCTCGGTATCCTTGATTTTATTGGCAAGGTGCAAAAGCTGGATTTCGCAGATTTCGATTCCGGACGGAATCGTTTTTTCTTCGAATTTCTGCTTGATGATTCTTTCGATCGCCGATATTTTCCGGAGCTCGCTTTTCGTGATGATCACGATCGAAGTTCCCAGTTTTCCAGCACGGCCGGTACGTCCCGAGCGGTGGTTGTAGGTTTCGATCTCGTCGGGCAGCTGATAGTTGACCACGTGCGTGATGTTGTCGACGTCGATACCGCGCGCGGCGACATCGGTCGCGACCAGCATCTGGATCTGGCGTCCGCGGAACGATTTCATGACCGAGTCGCGTTGCGCCTGAGACAGATCGCCGTGTAATGCCGCGGCATTGTATCCGTCTTCGATGAGTTTTTCGGCGACGTGCTGCGTATCGCGTTTGGTGCGGCAGAATACGACCGAGAAAATATCCGGGTTCGCATCGGCCAGCCTTTTCAAAGCTTCGTAACGGTCGCGGGCGTTCACCAAATAGAATTCGTGGGAAACCGTCGCAGAACCGGAATTTCTTGTTCCGACCGTGATTTCCTGCGGCGTATGCATGAATTCTTTCGCAATCCTCGCCACTTCCGCCGGCATCGTTGCCGAGAATAGCCAAGTGTTTTTGGACTGCGGCGTTTCCGAAAGGATCGCGACCATGTCGTCATAAAAGCCCATGTTGAGCATTTCGTCGGCCTCGTCCAAAATACAGAAATCAATCTGCGTGATGTTGACCAGTTTCCGGTTGATCATGTCCTGCATCCTTCCCGGAGTCGCGACGATGATCTGTGCGCCGCGCTTGACTTCGCGCGCCTGTTCGGTAATACTCGCGCCGCCGTAAACAGCGACCGTGTGCAATCCTTTTACGTATTTGGAATAGAGCTTTATCTCGTTGGTGATCTGTAAGCAAAGTTCGCGCGTGGGCGCTAAAATCAAAGCCTGAGTGTTCCTGTTGTCGGCATCGATCTTCTGGATCAGCGGGAAACCGAACGCAGCCGTCTTACCGGTTCCGGTTTGTGCCAATGCCACGATATCGGTGTCTTGCTCCAACAAGATCGGAATCGCCTTTTCCTGTACTTCTGACGGATTCTCAAATCCGAGGTCTTTGACCGCCAGCAGTAGCGATTCGTTCAGACCCAATTGTTCAAATTTATTCATATGTGTTTTTAAAATTCCTGCAAAAGTAGTCTTTCTTAGCGATATAGACTGGAAGTTTAAGGTTTTATTTTAATCTGAAAATCAGCAAGTTAAATCGAACAATTAATAATTGCCAATTTATGGCGACGGAAAAACGCCGTGAAAAAGGAAAGTTGTTGTTGGAAATGAGGATTTTACGAACCTGAAAGGAAAGCGACCAATTGCCTTACCGCTTTCCCGCGATGGCTTGCCGCCGCTTTTTCTTCCATACTGAATTCAGCGAATGTGCGCGAAGAACCTTCGGGTTGGAATACCGGGTCGTAACCGAAACCTGCGTTTCCTTTCCTTTCACCAATGATTTCCCCTTTGGCGATTCCGGTAAAAAGATATTGGTTTCCGCGTAAATTCAGTGCAATAACGGTTTTGAACTGTGCGCTCCTGTCCGTTTTTCTCTGAAGCTCGAAAAGCAATTTTTCGATGTTGTCGTCTGTATTTTTTTGTTCGCCCGCATAACGCGCGGAATAAACGCCGGGTACGCCGCCCAGCGCGTCGACTTCAAGTCCGGTATCGTCGGCAAAACAGTCGTAGCCGTAGTTTTTCGTGACGTAGTCGGCTTTGAGAATCGCGTTGCCTTCGATTGTATCGGCAGTTTCGGGAATGTCGTCGTGACAGCCGATGTCGGCCAGGCTCAGGATTTTGATGGGATCGGGCAACATCGACTGAATTTCGATAATCTTATTGCGGTTGTTTGAAGCGAAGACGAGCTGCATATTGAAGGATTCAGCTGCAAAGATATTAGTATCGATTCGGTTGGGGTGTCAAATTATGTAAATTTTTACAGACAATGTGTAATCCGCTTTAACGGTTTTGATGGTAAATTTCCGATACCCAAATCTTTCAAAAGTAATGAAAAAGCTAGTCACACCCGAAATGCCCGGTGGTGCTTTCCAGTTCGTCATGCCCGAAGACGCTTCGGTTGACGAAAAACTGCTCAACATCTATTGGTATAAAAAAGAGCTGGAAGAATTTCTTCCGCAAATCGCCACTTACGCCACGCCACAGGAAATCGCTTCGATTACCATTTCCCAACTGGCCATCATAGAAAAGCAACTGATCGCCATTCTTTATGACATCTCAAAAAGGGAAAACGGGCCATCGTAAATTGTCGGTTTCTTCGTAAATTGCGTCAACAACTACCCGCGGCGCAATCAAATTATCTCGCGCATCGGAATAAAACAACACGCAATGAAAACAAAATTATCTTTCTTTTGTGCGGCGTTCTTTTGCTGCACGGCCTGGCCCCAGGCGCCTACAATTACCGGTGATTTATTGCTTTGCCCCAATACGGATGGCACTGCCAGTATTACCAACAGCCAGGTTTACGACAGTTACACCTGGTATTGGCGGTATTGGTTTACTTCGGATCCGTACGTTGCGATTCCCGGCGCGAATGGTCCGTCGTTCACTTACGATTGGATGACCTATGATCAGGCGCAGCTGAAAGTAGTCGTTACCCTCGGCGGCAATACCTATGAATCGAACGTGATCCAGATCGACAGTTATGCCTGGGTCGGGCTTACAACAGGCTTTGAAAACACGCCGAACGTTTCCATCGACAACAATAACGGCAACGTGCTGCTTTGTCAGGGAACGGGATTCACGCTTCAGACTTATTTGCCGTATGATATCGTGCAATGGTATAAGGACGGATTACCGATTCCGGGCGCAACGAGCATGGAACTGCACATCACCGAACCCGGAAGTTACTACGTCGTGGCGGCGCCGAGCTTTTGCCCGGACAGCACGAGTTCGACCGAAGGTTTGCCGACCGTAGTTGAAATCGATACAGATTGCGGGCTCGGAACCGGCCATCAACAGGAAACTTTGTTCAGTATTTCCCCAAACCCGGTAAAAGATTTGGTGACGATGAGCTCGGCACAACCACTGGAAAATGTTGCGGTATATAATCTGATGGGACAAAAAGTACTTGAACAGCCCGTACAAACCGCCAGTCCAGAGATCAATCTTGCCGGGTTGTCTTCGGGTATTTACTTGCTTGAGGCAAAATCGGGAGGAAAATCACAGCAGATGAAAATCATCAAAGAATAAATATAAAAGCCCGGCAATCACCGGGCTTTCTATTATCCTTTAAACGCCGCTTCGAGCTTTGCGACGTCGAGCTTCTGCATCTGCATCATCACGTTCATCATGCGCTCTTTGGCCGCTTCGTCCGGGCTTGAGACCATGTCCATGATGCTTTCGGGCGCAATCTGCCACGACAGCCCAAATTTGTCTTTAAGCCAACCGCACTGCGATTCCTGTCCGCCGTTGGCCGTCAGTACCTGCCAATAATAATCGATTTCCTGCTGGTCTTTGCATTTCACGAAAAACGAAACCGATTCGTTGAATTTGAATATCGGGCCGCCGTTAAGCGCCGTAAAATCCTGTCCGAACAGGGAAAAACCTACGGTCAGGACCGTGCCTGCTTTATCCGGTACCGATTCGCCATAGCGGGAAACGGATTTTTTTTCTGCATCCTTAAATACCGAGACATAAAAGTCCACGGCTTCCTCTGCGTTCGCGTCGAACCACAGGAACGGGGTGATTTTGTTGGTTGTCATTGTTTATCTGTTTTAAATTATCAAGACAAAGTTACGTGTCGCAACCGGCTTTTCGGATGTGTAAAAAAGACACATTGAAAGGGCAAATGCGACAATCGTCTGAAACGTAAATTTACGCAATAAAAAAAGCCGCCAATCGGCAGCCTTTCATTTTTTATCAGAAACCGTATTAGTTTACGATCAGCTTTCTAGAAGCGCCGGTTTCAATCTTGACGATATAAACACCCGATGCGAAGCTTTTCGTATCAACGGCCGAAACGCCTTTGGCTTTCAATATCGCTTTTCCGGTTACGTCATACACCTCGACATCGTGCGATTCGTTGAAGCTCACGACATCGTGGCGTGAAGGATTCGGCGAAATGGTAAACGAGTTATCGTTGGCATTGAACTGCTGTACGGCCAAAACGGTCGCTGCGGTTACCGTTACCATGTCGAAACGCACGGTTCCGGTCGGGTCGTAGGTAGACGTTGCAGTCGATGCGAGGTAATTTCCCCCAATCGGGTCAAAAGCGCTGACGATGCGCAAAGCCGCGTTCGCGTTGTTGTTCAATTCCGCAAAGCCAGTCAGGTCTACAGTCCTGAGGTTGTACCAAGTGTCGCCCGTGCCGGTAGCGGCAGGCGTAAAGGTAAAAGTTTGCGCGTCGTTCCAGACCGGCGAAGGCACAGTCCTGTCGGTTGTGTATTGGACCACATAGGTATTGGCCGCCTTATTGCTCAAACGCTGGTCAAAACGCAGCGTAATATCCGAATAACCTACAGTGCTGACGTTGATTTGGATGCCGTTTTGCTTGTTTCCCGTTCCCGAAAGCGGATAGTTTGTCGTGGCCCAGGCGAAGTTCGGCGGCGACGTCGTTTCAGGGTCGGAACTGCCCACGCCCGATCCGTTCACCCCGGCTGCAAAGCTCGAGGTCGGCGTGCCTACGATTTCCAGCGAGCCCGCTCCGGTCGAAGGCGAAGGCGATGAAATGCCACCGGCGATGGAATTTGCGTCGGCGCCGTTGAAAACCCATTGGGCGAGTGTGTTTTGCGCCTGCGATGCCGCCGAAAACAGGACTGCGGCCGCGAGCGTATAAAATAAATTGTAATTTGTCTTCATTTCTTCTAATCTTCTAAGTTAAAATTTCGGTGCTAAATTATTGATTTAATTCTGATTGGTGCAAATTCGCTCGACAAATAGATATAATTTAACGTTGACTTAATCTTCAGCTGCCGGTTGTCGGATTTTTTTGGCGTTGCCTGACGGCCCGGGCTGTCCGCTGCAATCTTTTCAACGGCCTGCTTTAGCTGCGCCGGCAGGCCATTGAAAAGGATTTTCGCTTCCATCCCTAACGCGGACCGTCTAAAATAAAACCCCGAATCCACTTTATAATCCCGTTTAAATAATTATTTTTGCACGCGAAACCGGGACAGTTTCCCGCAAGACAGATTATGGTAAAAGATTTATTCGAAAGGATACAAAACAACAAAGGACCGCTCGGCAAATGGGCGTCGCAGGCCGAAGGCTATTACGTATTTCCAAAGCTCGAAGGCGAACTCGGCCCGAGAATGCAGTTTCACGGCAAGGAAATCCTCAATTGGAGCATCAACGACTACCTCGGACTGGCAAACCATCCGGAAGTCCGCAAGGCCGACACCGACGCGGCAATCCAATACGGCGCCGCATACCCAATGGGCGCGCGGATGATGAGCGGCCAGACCGCGCTCCACGAGCAGCTCGAAAGGGAACTCGCCGAGTTCGTCATGAAAGAAGCGGCTTATCTGCTGAATTTCGGTTATCAGGGCATGGTTTCGACAATCGATTCGCTGGTGACCAAGAATGACATTATCGTTTACGACGTCGACTCGCACGCCTGCATCATCGACGGCGTCAGGTTACATATGGGCAAGCGCTTCACCTACAAGCACAACGATATCGAAAGCATGGAGAAAAACCTGCAGCGCGCGACTAAAATGGCCCAGGAAACCGGAGGCGGAATCCTGTTCATCACCGAAGGCGTTTTCGGGATGCGCGGCCAGCAGGGCAAATTGAAGGAAATCGTCGAATTCAAGAAAAAATACAACTTCCGCCTGCTCGTAGACGATGCGCACGGTTTCGGAACGCTCGGGAAAACCGGCGCCGGAACGGGCGAGGAGCAAGGCGTACAGGACGGCATCGATGTCTATTTTGGTACGTTTGCCAAGTCGATGGCCAATATCGGCGGATTTATTGCTGCCGACAAAGACATCATCGATTATTTGAAATACAACCTGCGCTCGCAGATGTTTGCAAAATCGCTGCCGATGATCCAAACCGTCGGATCGCTGAAACGCCTGCAGATGATGCGTACGATGCCCGAACTCAAGGAAAAGCTTTGGGAGAACGTCAATGCGTTGCAGAACGGCTTGAAATCGCGCGGTTTCAACATTGGCGACACCAATACCTGCGTGACGCCGGTCTATCTGAACGGCTCAATTCCGGAAGCGATGATGCTCGTGAACGATCTGCGCGAGAATTACCATATTTTCCTGTCGATTGTCGTTTATCCGGTTATCCCGAAAGGCATTATTTTACTCAGAATGATCCCGACCGCGTCGCACACGCTGCGCGATATCGAGGAAACGCTCGATGCTTTCGAGGCGGTGCGCGAGAAACTGGTCAACGGAACGTACCTGAAAATCGCTTCGGAAAAAACCGTGGACATGAGTGAAGAACGATAATCAATAGACAATTAATAATTGACAATCAAGCCGTTTCCCGAGAGACGGCTTTTTTGTTGCACAATCTTTTTTCTTATCTTGCGGAATCCAAAACAATCCCGATGAAAAAACTTCTAACCACTTTTACGCTTCTTTCCTTGATTGCCTGCAATAAAAAGGAAGAAACCAAAGCGACCGAAACCACTGAAATTCCAGCAAAAACCACCGCCGCCGATAACGTAAAATCGTGTTACGAATCGGTGAAAGACAAAGACACCGTATCGTTGTCGCTGGTTCTCAATGCCAACAACGTCAACGGCGTATTGGCGTATAATCTTTACGAAAAAGACAAAAACGACGGTACGATTTCCGGCACTTTTATCGGCGATACGCTTTATGCCGATTATACTTTTAAGTCCGAAGGACAATCGTCGGTACGCGAAGTGGTTTTCCTGCGAAACGGCGATGTATTGACCGAAGGACACGGCGACATGGAAGAGAAAAATGCGAAGATGTGTTTCAAAAACCCGAAGAAAGTGACGTTCGACAACAGCGGCATCGTTTTGACGAAGGCCGAGTGTAAATAATTACAATTTTTTGGTATACGTTCTCCGGCGCTTGTGGATGACCGGGTTGAAGTTTTTCCACAAATTGTGGATCGCGTGGTTTTCTTCGAGCTCGGGCGTACGGATACAGGTCTCGATGTTATTTTTTCGGAAAGTCTTGTAATATTCGCTGAAAATCAGCGCAGTAACGCCTTTGTTCTGGTATTCGGGCGCGATGCCGATCAGGTAAAAAACGACCTCCTTACTTTTCTTTTTCGCCCTGAGCAAATGCAGGAATCCGAACGGAAACAATCTGCCTTTGGCCTTTTGCAGCGCTTTCGAGATCGAAGGCATGACGATCGAGAACGCGATCATTTTCCCGTTGCTGTCGTCAATGAACTTGATGTATTCCGGGTTGATGAAGTCGATGTACTTTTTCTTGAAATAATCCTTTTGCTTTTCGGTGACGGCAACAAACGAGGCCAGTTCGGCATAGCTCGAGTTGAAGAGGTCGAACATTTCGTCGACGCGCGGCATCAGATCTTTCGTGCTGGTGAAATTCACAGCCTTCAGGCCGTAACGCCGCTGGATCAGTTCCTGCGCTTTCATAAACGGTTCCGGGTTGATCCCGACCGCCGAAAAATGGCTCTCGATGTATTCTTTTTCCTTGACGTAGCCGAGTTTTTCGAGGTGTTCGACATAGTACGGGTAATTGTACCAGGTAATCAGCGTACCGATTTGGTCGTAGCCCTGGGTGAGCAGCCCGACTTTGTCGAGATTCGAGAAACCGATCGGGCCTTCGGCGTATTCCAATCTGTGTAATCGGCCAAATTCATAGACTTTTTCGAGCAAAGCCTTGGTTACTTCGATGTCATCGACAACGTCGAACCAGCCAAAACGGACTTTTTTTTTCTGTTGCCCGTTGACTTCATCCCAATTGACGATGGCCGCGATCCTGCCCACGATTTTCCCCTCGCGGTAAGCGAGATAGAATCTGGCGTCGGCGCTTTCGAATACCGGATTTTTGGACTTGTCAAAACTGTCGGCTTCCTCGCTGATCAGCGGCGGCACCCAATACGGATTGTCTTTATACAGCGAAAACGGGAATTTCACGTACTCGCAAATCTCCGCTTTCGTTACGGCTTCTTTGATCGTGATCATAGCTATTTCGTCTCGGTGCCTTCCACCGCGTCCTTGCGTTTTTTGGCCTCTTTCTCTTTCTTCTTCTCGTCCTTGCTTTTTTTCTTGTCCTTGTCTTTGTCGTCTTTCGGCGCCCGGAGCAGGACTTCCTGATAATTTTCGTCGAAACGCCACGAAACGCCGACTCCGAAAGTCAGGATCGAAGGCGTATCCTTGATGTTGGTCCCGAAATTGGCGTCGATCTGGAAATTTTCCTGGAACAGGTAAGCCGCGCCGATGCGGAAAATCCCGTCCGAATAGTAATCGCCCTGAATGCCCTGGTTTTCGATAAAGCCCGACCAGCGTTCGTTGAATCCGCGCGTAAGCGTAAGGATATAGCCGTAGCTCGCGTAATCCGAAGTCAGCTTGTCGGCGATCAGGTTCGTGACCAAAACCCAGTGCCCGAACTCGTTTTGCGTAAGAACCATAAGCTTCGGGGTGAATTTTTCCTCATTGTCGTAAAAATACGGGCTGTCGAAAAGGTTGAGGTTAAATCCTCCGTAAACGCCCACGGACGGCACGAAATCATGCCAGCTGAACTTGTGGTTCGCTTTCCAGCTGTATAGGTTCGGTTTCTTTTCGTAGTTTTTGTCCGGATCGTAAACGAGATATTTGCCGCCGATGGTCATCTGTTTGAACCCGCTGCGGGTTTCATCGACAAGCGGCGCGGTGTATTTCCCGTATTGATATTGCAGGTTCATCATCAGCTCGAGCTGTTCGAAAAAAGCGCCGTAACGCAAATCGGCATCGATGCCGAACCCTTTCAGTTCCGATTCGAGCACGCTGTGTTTTTCCCGGGTTCCGTAAAGGCCGCTTTCTGCCTGGATGACGGTTTTCCCGATCGAAAACGGCGACATGGATTCGCCCGGGCGGTTCGAGTTGATGACATCTGTAAACTGCGCCTGTGTAAAGGAAGTCGCCAAGAGTAAAAAGAACGAGAAGGCCGGCCGGATCTGGAACATATGCGAGATTTTTAGGTAAATTAAGTCTTTTTCAAAAGTAGTTAATTTATTATTTATTTAAGACCGATATTTGAAAATTGAACGATTGATTTAGTAATTTTGGCGAAATTTATTATCCCATGCAAACCGCATCTTTCGGATCAGTGCTCGAGACGATTTTATTCATCGTGCTGTTTTACTATGCCTTCAAGTTTGCCATGCGGCTTTTACTTCCGGTCGCTCTTAAGAAAGTCGTCGAAAAAGCCGAGGAGAATTTGAGGAACCACAGCCAGCAAGCATCCTACAATACAAGCAATCCCGGACAATCCTATTCCCAGGCGCCGCAAAGCGACAAGCCGCGGGAGACCAAAAAAGTAGGCGAGTACATCGACTTTGAAGAAATAGAATAAAACCAATTCGAATCTGATCGTAGTCAGGAAAAGACAATTTCAAAATCCAGCAAAGCGTTGTCCTGCGGACTGGCCATCTATTCGAGTTAAGGCTGAAGTATAGGGTGACAGAATGATATTTTAGTTACTTTTACAGGGTGAAAACCGAATTCCACAGCCGTTTATGAAATTACTCAAGAAGTGTTATCCGCACCTGGCGGCAATCGCCGGATTTATTCTAATCGCACTCATTTATTTCTATCCCGTACTCCAGGGCAAGAAAATTTACCAGTCAGACATCGTGCAATATACCGGAATGGCGAAGGAGCAAAATGATTTCCGCGCTTCCGAGCACACCGAGCCGTACTGGACCAATTCGGCTTTCGGCGGTATGCCGACCTATCAGGCCGGTGCAAATTATCCGCACGATTACGTTAAGAAACTCGATTCGGTCATCCGCTTCCTGCCGCGCCCGGCCGATTATCTTTTCCTGTATTTCATTGGGTTTTACATCCTATTGCTGGCCTTGAAGACCGATCCGCTCAAGGCGTTTTTCGGAGCGCTCGCGTTTGGATTTTCGACGTATATGATTGTCATTCTCGGTGTGGGGCACAATGCCAAGGCGCATGCCATCGCCTATATGCCGCTCGTGGTTGCGGGTGTTATTCTGGTGTTCCGCAAACGCTACATCGTCGGCGGTTTTCTGACACTTTTGGCCGGTGCTTTGGAAATCGGCGCGAACCATTTCCAAATGACCTATTATCTGTTGTTTTTATTGCTTCCGATTGCGATTTTCTACCTTTGGGAATACATCAAAAACAAAGATTATAAAGCGCTGCTGTATGTTTTTGCCTCGTTTGCCGTTGCCGGGATTTTTGCCGTCGGAGCCAATGCCGCCAATTTGCTCGCCACTTCGGAATATACCGATTACAGCATGCGCGGAAAAAGCGAGCTGACCTTCAATCCGGACGGTTCCAAAGACCATACGTCGTCGGCAATGAAATACGATTACATCACCGAATACAGCTATGGCCTTGCCGAAAGTTTCGATCTGATTGCGCCGCGGCTTTTCGGCGGCGGAAACGGCGAGGAATTCAGCGCCGACAGCGAAGCCTACAAATATGCCGCGGGTCAGGGCGCTTCCGATGAGCAGGCGCGCGAATTCACGACACAGCTTCCCGTTTACTGGGGCGCACAGCCGATTGTGGCCGCTCCGGCTTATATCGGTGCCGTGGTTTTTTTCCTTTGTATTTTAGCGTTGATTGCAGACCGCAGGAAAATAAAATATGCCTTCCTTGCCGGGGCGATCCTTTCCTTGTTGCTATCTTGGGGAAAGAATTTTCCGGCGCTGACAAACTTTTTCATCGACCATGTGCCGCTGTACGACAAGTTCCGTGCGGTTTCCTCGATCCAGGTCGTGCTGGAGCTTTGCATTCCGGTATTGGCCATCATGGGGTTGCAATCGTTTTTTGAAAAGGATGACAAGGATCAAATCGGGCAATCTCGGATTAAAGAACTGTATCTGTCGGCGGGCATTGCCTTGGGCGTCATCGTGATGCTGTTTCTCTTTAAAGGCAGTTTCGATTTTACCGGAATGCGCGACGCACAGATTGCGGCGTCCCAAGGCGGCGACAGCCTGATCGCGATTTTGAAAGCCGACCGGAAAAGCCTGTATTCGGCTGATTTGCTGCGTTCGGGATTTTTGATCCTTATTGCCGCCGGCGTGCTTTGGATGTGGGCTAAAAACAAGCTTTCACAAAATATCGCTATCATCATCGTCGGTGTGATCATGGTAGGCGATTTGTTTTTCGTCGACAAAAAATACGTCAAAACCGACGATAAGACTTTCGTAAGCGCAATCAACGTCGATCAGCCGTTCCAGCCGACACAGGCCGATGAAACCATTTTGAGGGATACAACAACCTACAGGGTTTATGAGGTTTTCGGAAGATTGCAGGCGCGAACTTCCTATTTCCACAAATCGGTCGGCGGTTACAGTGCCGTTCGTCCGAGAAGGCTCGACCAATTGTTCGATTACCAGGTCGATCCGAAACTCAACGATATGTTCAAATCGATTGACACGACTACGCTCAGCCTGGGCAAAAACAATCCGGTGCTCGACATGCTCAACATCAAATACCTGATTGTCGAAGCGGGCGAAGGGCAAAGCGTCCCAATCGTCAATCCGTACGCTTACGGCAACGCGTGGTTCGTGGATGATTTCCGGTTCGTAAATTCCGCAGACGACGAAATGAAAGCGCTCGGCAACACCGATTTGCACCATACAGCCGTAATCAACCGCAACGATTATTCCGGAAAACTGATGAAGCCGGCAGCGCCGGACGGCCCGAGATTGATTGCCCTGAGAACGTACAAACCGAACTACATCAAATACCAAAGCGATAACAACCACGCCGGTTTGGCCGTTTTTTCCGAAATGTATTATCCGAAAGGCTGGAACGTTTTTATCGACGGGAAAAAAACGGAGCATTTCCGCGCCGATTATACGCTCCGGGCGATGGTAATTCCGGCAGGCGTACACACGATCGAGTTCAAATTCGAGCCACAGGTCGTAAAAACCGGCGGTAACATTGCGCTGGCGAGCTGTATCGGCATTCTGCTTCTTTTAGGCGGAAGCGTTTATATGAAACGGAAAAAAATCTCCGAAAACTTAGCCTGATCCAAATGAAAAGAGTTTTGATCATCACGTATTATTGGCCGCCAGCCGGCGGACCCGGCGTACAGCGATGGTTGAAATACGTGAAATACCTGCCTGATTTCGGGATCGAGCCGGTCGTGTACATCCCGGAAAACCCGACGTATCCGATACTCGATGAAGCTTTGGAAAAGGAGATTTCCCCGAACGTCACGATTCTCAGGAAGAAAATCTTTGAGCCTTACGGCTTCGCCTCGATATTTACGAAAAAAGGAATCAAAAAAATCAGCTCGGGCATCATTCCCAGCGAGCGCAAGCAGACCTTTTTCGAGAAATTCGCGCTTTGGATCCGGGGCAATTTGTTTATTCCCGACGCCAGGGTTCTGTGGGTCAGGCCGTCCGTGACTTTCCTTGAGAAATACGTTAAGGAAAACGATATCGATACTGTGATTACGACCGGTCCGCCGCACAGCCTGCACCTGATCGGGCTCAAACTCAAAAAGAAAACAAATGTTCGCTGGATTGCCGATTTCCGCGATCCGTGGACGACGATCGGATACCACAAGTCGCTCAGACTTTCGGCGTTTTCGGAAGACCGGCACAAAACGCTGGAGCATAATGTACTCAACGCGGCCGACCAGATCCTAGTAACGAGCAAGACGACAAAAGCCGAATTCGCGGCCATTACAAACCAGCCGATCGAAATCATTACCAACGGTTACGATGTTGCTTTGGAATGCAGCGATGTGCTTGACGGAAAATTTACCCTGGCGCACATCGGGTCGTTCCTTTCGGAACGGAATCCGGTCATTTTGTGGCAGGCATTGTCTGAATTGATCCGGGAACTTCCGGGTTTTGCAGATGATTTCGAATTGAAGCTCATCGGAACGGTTAGCAATGATATTTTGCTTGCCATCCACAATTACAACCTGACGGAGCACACGAATTTCCTGGGATACGTGCCGCATCACGAAGCGGTGGCGCATCAGAAGAAATCGCAGGTTTTACTGCTGATCGAAATCAATTCGGCCGAAACGAAAAGTATCATTCCGGGAAAAATATTCGAATATATGGTGTCTTGCCGGCCGATTGTCGCCATTGGCCCGAACGGTTCGGATTTCGCCGAAATCATTGAAGAAACCCATACCGGCGTTTTCGTGAGCTATGCCGAAAAGGAAAAACTGAAACATGCAATTTCAGACTATTATTATTCTTTTCGCAGCGGAAACCTGAAAAGCCAGGCGAGAGGAACCGAACAATATTCGAGAAAGAATCTTACGGAAAAATTGGCCAAACTCTTAAACCGGTAATATGGGAATCGTCGTCAAGCAATCCATACGAAATACGATCATCACCTACATCGGTTTCGCGATCGGGGCGGCCAACGCGCTGTTCATGTATACGAACTACCTGGGTAAAACCTATTACGGGCTGACGGGTTTCGTGTTGTCGTCGGCTAACATCATCATGCCGCTGATGGCTTTCGGGGTGCACAACACGATGGTGAAATTCTATTCAGGCTACCCGACCGAGGAGGAAAAATCGCGTTTTTTGTCGTTCATGCTCATTTTGCCGCTGTTGTTCGTGATTCCGCTCGGGATATTCGGGATTGCATTCTATGAACAGATTGCAATTCTGCTCTCGCGTAAAAACCCGATCATACACGATTATGTCTGGCAGATTCCGCTGATCGGGCTTTCGATGGGCTATTTCGAGATTTTTTACGCCTGGGTGAAAGTACATATGAAATCGGTCTTCGGGAGTTTCGTAAAAGAAGTTTTGCTTCGCGTAATGATCTCGATTTTCCTGTTCGCGGTCCATTTCAAATGGATTACGCCGCAGGCTTTCGTCAATATTACGGTAGCGATTTATTTCGTCATGGCGCTGACGATGGTGTATTTTGCATTCCGGGTCAGGCGGCCGGTGTTTACGCTCAGGTTCCCGCCGGACAAAAGGCCGATCCTGGTGTATTCGATATTTATTATCGTTTCGGGCAGCGTTGCGACGATGATGCTCGACATCGACAAATTCATGCTTTCGCAGTACATCAATATCGATAACGTGGCGTATTATTCGGTGGCGATTTTCATCACTACCGTTATTGCCGTGCCTAGCCGCGCGATGCACCAGATTGCATATCCGATCACGGCGCGGCTCATGACCGAGAAAAAACACGACGAACTCAACGACTTCTATAAGAAAACCTCGATCAGCCTGCAGATTGTCGGCGGTTATGTTTTTCTCGGGATTCTGATCAACATCAAGCAGGTCTATCTGCTTTTGCCACCCGAATATGCGGCCGGGACGTTCGTGGTTTTTACAATTGGGATGTCGAAATATTTCGATTTGATTTTGGGAAACAACAATGCGATCATCTTCAATTCAGTTTACTACCGCATGGTGCTGTTCCTCGGGTTGATGCTTGCCGTTGTGGCCATTTTGCTGAACATGCTCCTGATTCCAAAGTTCGGCATCAGCGGCGCTGCGGTTGCGACACTGACGGCAATCGGGTTGTACAGCTTGTCGAAGCTGATGTTCGTGGTCAACAAAATGAAGCTTTATCCGTTCACAAAAAAGACTATTTATTCCTTATTGGTATCGCTCGCGACATTTGTCCTTTTCTATTATTGGGAATTTCCGTTCCATGCCGTGACCAACATTATCCTGAAATCGGTTTTGATGAGCGCGGTCTATGCTTATGCGAATTACAGGCTGAGGCTTTCGGCGGAAATCAATCAGGTCATCGATAAAGTTTTCGGGAAGTTTTTGCCGTAACCAAATCCCTAAAAACAGAAAACCCGCTCATATCTTCAATGAAGCGGGTTTCCAAACAAACCAAACAAACCAAACAAACCAATCAACTTAACTATTTTTACGCTTATGCGGTGGTAATCGTGTTTTGCGGATTCCAATTTGCGTGCCAAAACCCAAGCCGCAATTTCCGTGCGGCTTATCTTAAGAATTATTTATGATTCCCGATTTATCAACAACACCCGATTTGTCTTAACTTTAATAAAATAACCAATAACTCCAGCATGGGATCAAAAAATAAAAAAGACAGCCTGTTCGAAAAGTTCGCGACCAAAGTCACCAAAGCCACCGGAAGCACGCCGGTATTCATGTCTGCGCTCGGCGTGGTGATACTTTGGGTAGTCAGCGGGCCGATATTCGATTATTCCGATACCTGGCAGCTCGTCATCAATACGGGAACCACGATCATCACCTTTCTGATGGTTTTCCTGATCCAGAAATCACAGAACAAGGATTCGCTTGCCATACAACTCAAACTCAACGAACTGGTCGCCTCGCACGAATTTGCGAGCAACCGGCTGGTCGATGTCGAGGATTTGACCGAAGCCGAAATGGAAGTACTCGAAAAGTATTACCGTAAACTCACGCTGCTGAGCAAAAAAGAAGACAGCCTGCGGTGTACGCATTCGATCGATGAAGCCGAATTCCGGCACTTGGAGAAAAGCAAAAGGGCTGTAAAGGGCAAAATCAACGACATCGAGAAAAAGCCGAAACGCAAGCCGCGCCGTAAGCCAAAACCTGCGCAGGGAGGAACCGAAAGCAGCGAAGCCAAACCGAAAAACAATCCGAAGCCCTGATTACAGTTTCTCTTTGAGGTATTTTCCAGTTATCGATTCCTTATTTTTTACGATTTCTTCCGGTGTGCCGGTCGCGAGGATTTTACCGCCGTTTTCGCCGCCTTCCGGCCCGAGGTCGATAATCCAGTCGGCGCATTTGATCAGGTCGAGGTTGTGCTCGATCACGATAATCGAATGGCCTTTGTCGAGCAGCGCTTCAAACGAAGCCAGCAATTTCTGGATGTCGTGAAAATGCAGTCCGGTCGTCGGTTCGTCAAATACGAAAAGCGCCTTGTCCTTGGTCGTGCCTTTGACCAGGAACGAGGCCAGTTTGATCCGCTGCGCCTCGCCGCCCGAAAGAGTAGAGGACGACTGCCCGAGTTGTACGTAACCGAGACCGACATCCTGCAACGGCTGCAACTTCTGTACGATTTTAGTTTGTTTGTGCTGCTTGAAAAAAGCGACCGCATCGTCGATAGTCATGGTTAGAACATCGTCGATATTTTTCCCTTCAAATTCCACTTCGAGGATTTCTTTCTTGAACCGCTTGCCTTTACAGGTTTCACACTCGAGCTGTACGTCGGCCATAAAAACCATTTCGACATTGATCGATCCTTCGCCTTTGCAGGTTTCGCAGCGGCCGCCGTCCACGTTGAACGAAAAATGTTTGGCCTGGTAGCCGCGGATTTTCGATAGTTTTTCCTTTGCAAACAAATCGCGGATGTCGTCGTAAGCCTTGATATACGTTACCGGATTGGATCGCGAACTTCTTCCGATCGGATTCTGGTCGACGTATTCGATGCTCCGGATTTTATGGTAATGCCCGCGGAGTTCCGTGAATTGGCCCGCTTTTTCGCCAACGCCTTCGAGTTCTTTCTGCATCGCCGGGAACAGGATTTTCTTGACCAGCGTACTTTTCCCGCTTCCGGAAACGCCCGTAATTACGGTCAGGCTTTCGAGCGGAAACCGGACATCGACATTTTGCAGGTTGTTTTCGCGCGCGCCTAGGATTTCAATATACGATCCCGATTTCCTGCGTGTGCGCGGCACTTTGATTTCCATTTCGCCATTGAGGTATTTTGCAGTCAGCGAATCCGATTTGAGAATTTCCTTAAACGTGCCCTGCGCGACCAGATTTCCACCGAAAGTTCCGGCTTCGGGACCGATATCGATGATCATGTCAGCGGCTTTCATGATGTCTTCGTCGTGCTCGACCACAATGACCGTATTGCCGAGATTGCGCAGTGAAATCAAGACGTTGATCAGCTTTTCGGTATCTTTCGGATGCAGCCCGATGCTCGGTTCGTCCAAAATATACATTGATCCGACAAGCGAGCTTCCGAGCGATGTCGCCAAGTTGATGCGCTGCGATTCGCCGCCGGACAATGAAGCCGAATTTCTGTTTAAAGTCAAATAATCGAGCCCGACTTCGGAAAGGAACGACAGCCGGTTATTAATTTCAAGCAAAAGCCTTTTTGCGACGTTCTGATCGAATTCGGACAATTCCAGTTTTTTGAAGAAATCCACGAGCCGGATGATCGGCATATCGACCAGGTCCGAAATCGTCTTGCCGCCAACCTGTACGAAATTGGCTTCCGGCCGCAGCCTTTTTCCTTTACAGGCATGGCATTTCGTCTTGCCGCGGTAGCGCGAAAGCATCACACGGTTCTGTATCTTGTAGTTTTTGGCTTCGAGTTCCTGGAAAAAATCGTCGAGCCCTGTAAAATAGCTGTTGCCTTTCCAGATCAGCTCTTTCTGTGCGTCGGTCAGCTCGAAAAAGGGCTTATGAATCGGGAAATCGAACTTGTAGGCATTGTTGACTAATTGATCGCGATACCAGCCCATGCTTTCGCCGCGCCACGGATAAATCGCATTCTGGAATACTGAAAGCGCCGTGTTCGGAATTACGAGCTCGCTGTCGATCCCAATGATATTGCCGTAGCCTTCGCAGAGCGGGCACGCGCCGTACGGATTGTTGAAGCTGAACAGATGCACGTTCGGCTCAAGAAACGTCATGCCGTCGAGCTCAAAATTGCTGCTGTAATCGAGCCGTTTTCCGGTATCGGCTTCCTGCAGGTAGCAAATGCCTTTGCCTTCGTAAAATGCAGCTTGTACTGCATCGGCGAGCCGGTTGTAAAATTCTTCTTCGTCTTTGACTACGATTCGGTCGATGATCAGCAAAATGTCGTTATCGTCGAGCGTATGGCCGTCGATTTCATCCAAACGCACCATTTCGTTATTGACCAAAATCCTGGCAAATCCTTGTTGCAACAAAGCCTTGAGCTTGTCTTCGAGCGCGCGTCCTTTTTCGAGATGGATCGGCGCAAGCAACAGCCAGCGGCTATCGGGCGCTAACGATTTGACGTCGTTCATTACGTCGGTCACGGTATCTTTTTTGACTTCACGGTTTGAAACCGGCGAAATCGTTTTGCCTATCCGGGCAAAAAGCAGCTTCAGGTAATCGTAAATTTCGGTCGAAGTTCCGACTGTCGAGCGCGCATTGGTCGTATTCACTTTCTGCTCGATCGCAATGGCCGGGGCGATGCCTTTGATGTATTCGACTTTCGGTTTGTCGAGCCGTCCAAGAAACTGGCGCGCATACGACGACAGACTTTCGACATAGCGTCGTTGGCCTTCGGCATACAAAGTATCGAACGCAAGGCTGGATTTCCCGGAACCAGACAGCCCGGTAATCACAACGAGCTGGTTGCGCGGAATTCCCACATCGATGTTCTTGAGGTTGTGGATCTGCGCACCCTTGATGATAATGTTTTTTTTCGGCTCTAATATGGAAATGTCGCTTTTCATCGCAATTGAAAAATGTACGCAAAGATAATCAAATAGGACAGTTTTTAGGGTGCGGCTTAACAGCGATTTTTGATTTTCAAAGCGATACGCACTTAACTTTTTTCTTAGGAATGAGTAGGCTGTATATCAATGTTATTGCATTACAAGTGTTAATTTTTTGATATTATTTGGTAGTTCGGATTTTTATCCGTTAAATTTGGTTATTAATAACACGTAAAAACATTACGCCTATACTATAGCACTACTTTTTAGAGAAAAAATCTCATTTTTTAACCAAAACTAAAAGGTACTACTATGGCTAATGTTCAAATCCCCGATGCCTTATTGGTAAAGAATTATGTAGCAGGCGATGAAAATGCGCTGGCCACATTGATCAGCAGACACCAATCCAAAATTTATGGATTTATCTATTCCAAGATTGCCGACCGCGATGTTTCGGATGATATTTTCCAGGACACATTCATTAAGGTCATCAAGACTTTAAAATCGAATTCTTATAACGAAGAAGGAAAATTCCTGCCGTGGGTGATGCGGATCGCACACAACCTGATCGTCGACCATTTCCGCAAGAACAAAAAAATGCCGATGTTCAGGGAAACGGAAGAATTTTCAATTTTTTCGGTCATGTCCGACAACGCGCCCAACATCGAAAGCCAGATCATCACTTCGCAGGTCGAAACCGATCTGCAGCGCCTGATCGACGAATTGCCGGAAGACCAGAAAGAAGTGCTCGTGATGCGGATGTACCAGGACCTGAGCTTTAAGGAAATCTCCGAAATTACGGGCGTGAGCATCAATACGGCCTTAGGCAGAATGCGTTACGCGCTGATGAACCTTCGGAAAGTGATCGAAAAGCACAATATTATTTTGACCAATTGACAATATTTCGGGAGCTGTGCCGTTGTAATAGAAATTAAAATTACGATATGGCAAAAATCTACTCTAAGAATTTATTAGCAGCCCCAAAGATGTTACCCAAAAAAGAAACGGTCAATTTCCTGCTGAGCTATTCCAAAGCGCTGAGCATCGTCAAAACAGGTAAAATGCGTTTCGAGTGCATCGCTAATTAAAAAGACATCCCGGTTAAACGCCGGGATTTTTTTTGTAGTATTCCGACAACACTTCTTTTCTCCCGATCGTTTTGGTGATGATGTCCTTTTCAGGATTCCAGCCGCGTGCCGGCGAATATTCGCGCCCGTACCAGATGATCTGCAGATGCAGCTTGTTCCATCTTTCTTTTGGAAAAATGGCTTTTGCGTCTTTTTCAGTTTGCACGACATTTTTCCCGTCCGATAAATTCCAGCGGTACAGCATCCGATGAATGTGTGTATCGACAGGGAATGCCGGAACGCCAAAAGCCTGCGACATCACAACGCTCGCCGTTTTATGCCCGACTGCGGGAAGCGATTCGAGCGCCTCGAAGCTCTGCGGGACTTTGCCATCGTACTTTTCGATCAATATTTCGGACAGGCCGTGTATTCCCTTGGATTTCATCGGCGACAATCCGCACGGGCGGACGATTTCCTTGATCTGCTCGACACTCATTTTCACCATATCGTACGGATTGTCGGCTTTGGCGAACAGGATCGGCGTAATCTGGTTCACGCGGATATCGGTGCATTGCGCTGACAGCAATACTGCGATCAATAACGTATAGGCATCTTTGTGGTCGAGCGGGACGGGAACTTCGGGATACAACTCCTCGAGGGTTTCCATGACGAATTTCGCGCGTTCTTTTTTGGTCATTTTGTCGTATATTGAACTGCAAATATACAGCTATGGAAACATTAAAAAAAGGAGACAAGGCGCCCGATTTTTCAGCTTACGACCAGGATGGAAAACTGCACAAACTCTCGGATTATGCCGGAAAAAAACTCGTCGTTTTCTTTTATCCGCAGGCCGATACGCCAACCTGTACCAGCGAAGCCTGCAACCTGCGCGACAATTACCAAAGTTTCAGGGCGCGGAATTACGAATTGCTCGGAGTAAGTCCGGATTCGCAGAAAAAGCAGAAGAAATTCATCGATAAATACAAATTGCCGTTTCCGTTACTGGCGGACGAAGGCAAAGCGGTCATCAACGCTTTCGGCGTCTGGGGGCCGAAAAAATTCATGGGCCGGTTGTTTGACGGTTTGCACCGCACGACATTCATCATCGACGAAAAAGGCACGATTGAAGATGTCATTTCGGACGTCAAATCTAAAAAACACACCGATCAGATCTTAAAGCAATAAAAAAAGCCGGAAAGTTCTCTCCGGCTTTTTTCAACCTATAATAAAATTATTTTGCTTTTTCCTCGAGCACCTTTTTCGGATCGTAACCGAAAAGATTGTCTTTCTTGATCAGCGTTGCGATTCCTTCAGGGAGCATTTCCTCCCAACCCGGTTTACCTTTGCCGATCATCTTCAGCACTTCGCGCGAAAAAACCTCGAGTGTATGCGGATCGAAGTCGTCGATGTCGATGACTTTCCCGTTGAATTTGAAGAATTTGTACAATTCCTTCATCCGCGGATGCACTTTCAGGTTTTCCGAATTGACGATCTCGCCGTTTTCGCCGAGCATCGGGTAGAGGAACACTTTCAGGTCGCGATAGAACAGTTTCCCGAAAGCTTCGAGAATACCGCCGCTCAAATGGCGGTAATACTTCTCGTCGAAAATATCGATCAGGTTGTTGACGCCCATCGCCAATCCCATTCTCGCCTTGGTGTAATTCGAAAAGTATTCGACAACTTTGTAATATTCCTGGAAATTCGAGATCATGACCGTTTGCCCCAATGAGCAGAGCAATTCGGCGCGGTCCATAAAATCACGCTCATCGATTTCACCGTCCGAGCGAAGGTTCGAAAGCGTGATTTCGAAAATCACCAGCGTATTTTTTTCCTCGACTTTGCTTTCGGCCAGGAACATTTTCAGTGATTTCTCGTACATGTCCATGTTGACTTTCGTCACCGGACGGAAACTGCCGCGCAGGGCAAGGATATTTTTCTTGTAAAGTATGGCCGCCGGCAGGATATTGTTGCCGTTAGGGTCGAACATCACCGCATCGGTCATGCCGTTTTTCACCAGCTGCAGGCTCATCAAGCGGTTGTCTACATCGGCGAAACGCGGCCCGGAAAAGTTGATCGTATCGATTTCGAGCTGATCCTTATCCAAATGATCGTAAAGATAACGGAGCAGTTTTTTCGGGTCGTTGTACTTGTAAAACGCGCCGTAAATCAAGTTTACGCCTAAAATACCCAAGGTTTCCTGCTGCAGCCGCGCATCGGTTTCCTTAAAGCGGATGTGGATGATGATCTCGTTGTAATCTTCGTCCGGCTCAAGCTGATATTTGATTCCGACCCAGCCGTGGCCTTTGAACTGCTTGGCAAAATCAATCGTGGCGACCGTATTTGCGTAACTGAAAAACAATTTTCCGGGATGCTTTTCGCGGCTGAGGCGTTTTTCAATCAGGTCGACTTCGTGGCTCAGCATTTTTTTCAGGCGGCTTTCGGTAACGTATCGTCCGTCTTTTTCGTTGCCGTAGATGGCGTCGCTGAAATCCTTATCGTAGGCCGACATTGCCTTTGCAATCGTTCCCGATGAACCGCCCGAGCGGAAAAAGTGCCTTACCGTTTCCTGTCCCGCGCCGATTTCGGCAAATGTCCCGTAAATGTTTTCGTTTAAATTGATGCGAAGGGCTTTGTCCCTAATAGAAGGAATCTGCTCGATGACTTTATCGCCCTTCAGTGTGATTTCGGTACTCATTTTTTGTTTCTCACGTTCTCAGATACAAAGTTAATAAAATAGGGCGTTCCCAAAAGGTAATTGTCCTATTTTTGTAAAAAAATAACAATTGAAAGTCTGGTTTTTGGGTACGGGAACTTCACAGGGCATACCGGTTATCGGGAGCGATCACCCCGTTTGCAAAAGTACGGATGCCAAAGACAAAAGGCTGCGCGTATCGGCTTGGATTCACGCCCCGGGTTTTTCGGTGGTGATTGACTGCGGCCCGGATTTCAGGCAGCAGATGCTTTCCTCGGGCTGCCAAAGGGTCGATGCGATCCTTTTTACGCACGAGCATTCCGACCATACCGTCGGGCTCGACGACATCCGGCCGTTCAACTTCAGGCAGGGCGATATCCCGATTTATGCGCACGACCGCGTGATCCGAAACCTCAAAAGGCGGTTCGACTATATTTTTGAAACTGTCGACAAATATCCCGGTGCGCCCACAGTTTCGCCGGTTGAAGTCCGGAACGACGAATCCTTTTTTATCAACGGGCAGGAAATTATCCCGGTCAATGTAATGCACGGCAATCTTCAGGTTTTCGGTTACCGGATCGGCGGTTTTGCTTACCTGACCGACGTCAAGACCATCGACCAAGCAGAAATCGCCAAACTCAAAAACCTTAAAGTTCTGGTCGTGAACGCCCTTCGCGAAGAACCGCACGACACCCATTTCAATCTTGAGGAAGCGCTCGGCTTTATACGTTTGGTAAAGCCCGAAAGAGCGTATCTGACGCACATCAGCCACATCATGGGTTTCCACGAAGAAGTGCAAAAAAAGCTGCCGGCCAATGTTTTCCTGGCCTATGATAACCTTGAAATTACCATCTAAATCCTTATAAACATGAAAAAATCGCTGTTGCTTTATCTTTTTATCATCGCCGTTTTGATGAATATTTTCACGTACATGTATTTCAGCAAAAAGGCCGCGGCCGGAAATCCGGGCGAAAATAGCACGGATCAAGCTGAAGTCGTCAAAAGGAAATCGGACAGTATTGCGATGCTGACCAACAAGCTTTCGGATGCCGATTATTTTTCGTTCGAAAACGACCAAAACGCCCAAAATTACATCGTGAACAATAACCTTGACAAGATTATCCCATATGATCAAATGGTATCGCAGATCACGCAGCAATTGATGGAATTCAACGACAAGCCCGACGGCAATCCGTACTGCGGCCAGGTAAAGCTCGGCGCCAACAAGTTCATCATCAATAAGGCGAAAGTCATCAATCATCGCTGGATCATCGCCGATTACAGCGACGGCGAATACTGGGGCGAAGTATTGATCAAGTATTTCATCAACCCGGACAAATCCGTTTCGTTTGAAGTCATCCAATCGCTCCTGTTCCAAAAATAAACGATAAATTTTGGCGAGCGCTTTTAGATGTGATCGGTTAGAAACGCTGGATTTTTGAAATTCGAAATTTCCGTTTACGACGAAGTGGCCTGCAGCCAGCTGAGCACATCGTAAAAGTTCTGCGGTGCAACGCCGTGCCCGACCGGATATTCCTTATACACCGAATCGATTCCCAAAATATCAAGCTGCGGTTTTGCCTGGCGCGCCCAATCGACGGGAATGACCTGATCGGCCGTACCGTGCGACGCGAAAATTTTCAATCGGCTGAAATCGTTTTTTTCGTAACCCGGTTCGAGCAATTCGGGATCGATACAGCCGCTCATCGCAACGACGCGCCGTATTTTTTCAGGATGCGACAATGTTGCGGCATAGCTTAGAATGCAACCTTGGCTGAAGCCGACAAGTGTGACATTTTCGGCATCGATCGGATAATTTGCTATGAGTTCGTCGATAAAGCGCAGGATCAGGTCGCGCGAGGATTTGCCCTGCCCTATGTCGGAAAACTTGTTCATCTGCGCATCGAAATCAATCGCATACCAGGCATATCCGTAAGGCGGCAGATTATAAGGCGCACGGGCCGAAATCACGTAATATTCTCCCGGAAGTTCCGATGCGAACGAAAACAGGTCTTCTTCGTTGCTGCCATAACCGTGCAAGAGCAAAAGCAGCGGATTTTTATCTTTTTTTATTTTGGGTTCACGGACCAGATGATGTAACGAAAATTCCATTTAAAGGCCTTTAAAGATTTTTTGGAAAAGCTTTCCGACAACGGGAATCAGGATGGTTTTTCCCATAATGGCGGTCACAAATCCAAACGTCAGCAAAATAGAGAAAAAACTCCAGTAGGCAAGCGCGATTCCCCAATGGCTCACTTGCCGGACCACGAATCCTGAAGCCATGGCGAGTGTATAGATTCCGAGCGCCTGCCGGATGTGGAACGATGCGAATTGTTTTTTCTGGTCGCCGCTGTTCATCGAAATCGCGATGAAAGTCCCGACAAACGTGATGTAGCTGAGAATGGCCGTGCTTTTTCCTTCCATATCCGGCATTAGTGCAATACTATTTTTTCCTGGCTGATGACGCCGTATGCTTTTCCTTTCATTTTTACGCCGAGAAACGCCGAATTTTTCGATTTCGACAAAATGTTTTCCTTGCCGAAAACCCAATTGATTTCGGGGTTGAACAAAGTCATTTCGGCATTCGAGCCTTCCGAAATTCCGCTTACCCGAATCCCGAAACGCCGCTTTCCCCAAGTCAGTTTTTCGATGACCGTTTCCAGCGGAAGCACCGTAAGCAACGAACCGAATGCACTTTCGAGTCCGATTGTCCCGTTTTTGGCGAGGTCGAATTCCATTTTCTTGTGCTCGATATCGATTGGGTTGTGATCGGACGTGATCATGTCGATAATGCCGTCTTTGACCGCTTTCACCAAAGCTTTCCGGTCGGCATCGTTACGCAGCGGCGGTGCGACTTTATATCGGGTGTCGAAGCCGTCGAGTTTTTCATCGGTCAAAACAAGATGATGCACCGAAACGCTGCAGGTTACATCCAATCCTTTCGCTTTGGCATCCTTGATGAGCTGTACCGATTTTGCGGTCGATATCGTCGGGATGTGCAATTTCCCGCCCGTATATTCCAGCAGGAAAAGGTTTCTTGCGACTTGAAGTTCTTCGGCCAGCGCGGGAATACCTTTGAGTCCCAGTCGCGTCGAGACGATTCCTTCGTTGGCCACGCCGCCGCCTTTAAGTTGCGGTTCCTCGGAAAAAGCGATCACCAATCCGTTGAAATCCTGGACATATTGCAGCGCAATCTTGAGCAGGTTCGGATTCGCGATATTTTTATTGTAGTCGCCAAACGCGACCGCGCCGGCATTTTTCATGTCAAACATTTCGGCCAGGTCTTTTCCTTCGGCGCCTTTGGTCAGCGCACCAATCGGAAACAACCGTGTTGCGGCGCCCGCCGCTTTGTTTTTGAGAAAATTGACCTGTTGCTGGCTGTCGGTCGCGGGCTGGCAATTCGGCTGCAAGGCGATACCGGTAAATCCGCTTTTGGCTGCAGTTTCCAATCCGCCTGCAATAGTCTCGCGGTCTTCGAAGCCCGGTTCGCCGAGCGAAACGCTGCTGTCGAACCAACCCTGCGAAACATGGAGGTTTTCAAGTTTCAGCTCTTCGTATTTCCCCGGATTTTCGAGTTTGACGCCAATTTTCTCGATCGTCCCGCCGGCAATTTGAATGTCCGAAATCTTTTGGTGGAAAGGACTTTCCGGGTCGATGATTCGGGCTTCCCTGATAATCAGTTTCATTTGACGAATTTTTGGATGAGTAATTCAGTGACTAAAAACAATAGCGCGAGTATGACGAATGTTTTCCAGATCTCGTTGTTCGTACGGTCGGTCAGCAAGGTATTGAAAACCGCCTCGATGCTGCCGATGGTTTTGTGCCCCGAAAAAATATCGGGGTTGGCCGAAGCGATATTGCCTTCTGTACGGCTGTAATTGAAACTGATGTTCCGAAGTAAAACATCTTGCTTGTATACGCCGAAATTCCCCGCCTGTTGCGGATTTTCGTTGAATATCAGCTTGACTTTGTTGCTTAAAACCTGTTGTACCGGAATGAATTTTTCGCCCAAGCCCTTGGTATTGCTTCTGATGTTGACGATTTCATCCTTTGAAAGCAGCGCATCGATCATCAGCGGTTGGTTGTCGCCGATGACAAGCTCGCTGACGCCGGTTTTTCCGTTTGCCGACGCCATGTTGTAAAACGTCGGGACGATCAGCGGCGAGTTTTGGAAATTGCTGTTGTCTTTGTTGACAGGCGCCGAAAATAGGTAAACCGACGACGCAGGCTGTTGCATTGATGCCAGAAACGCCGATTGGTCTTCATAGCCCAGCACAGAGGGCGACGTTGTCGAAACCGGAAACGACGCCTTGGTTTCGGGATACTGGAAATTCTCGATTTTCTTTTCAAAAACCGTTGCGTATAGCGGATGGCTGAACGCGATTTTGGTCACAAGCTTCTTGTTGTCCTGCAATGCGCTGAAGCGGATGTTCCCGAAATTCGCCAAAAAAGAATTAAGGTTTGCCGGCGCGCTTTCACCCGATGGGATGACAATGAGGTTTCCACCTTTTTCGACGAACGATTTCAATGTTGTTTGCAGCGCCTGCGGGATGTCGCGGAGCTCGTTGAGCACGATTGCGTCCTGTTTTTCAAGGCGGTTGTAATCGAGTCCCGACAATTCGAAATTGCTGAAATTGAACTCATCGGCAGTATAAATTTTTGAAAGAAAACTGCTTTTAGTTGTATCGCCTATACTGAGCACATTGATTTTTTCCGGCTTGGAAATGCTGAAATACAGCGTGTTGTCGTAATCCAGACTGTTGTCGGTAATCGAGACGTAACCGTGGAAATCGTCTTTCGGGATTGTAAAATTCAGCGTCTTGGAGTGCGTGTCAAACTTGACCTGCGTTTTGGCCACGAGCTTTTCCCTGTTGTAAAGCGCGATCGGTATTTCGCCGGTATTCTCGCCGTAAGAAGACAGTTTTACCGCAAGCTGATAAAAGTTGTCGAGCGTTTGGTTGATGTAGACGCTGTCGATGGAAACGTTGTTTTTTTGCTGTGCTTCCGCAGCGATAAAGTAGGTATTGAAATCGTCGCCGACGTTTTTGACCTGGTTTTGGTCAAGCCCGACCGCATCGGTGATCACGATAATGTCTTTGTTGAAAACCGATTTACGCGATTTGATTTTCGCCATCGCGCTTTCGAGATTGAACGGTGTCGCGCTGTATTTCAGGTTCTGCAAATCTTTCCGGACCGATTTGATGTCGGTATTCCAATACGTTTCCGAATCCGTGATTAAGGAAAAATTCTGGTTTTCGGGCGTGTGTTCGAGCAAATCCTCTACGGCGCGCCTCAGCAGTTCGCCTTTTTGTCCTTTGGCCTGCATGCTGAAGGAATTGTCGAGCACGATGTACATTTCGTTGGTGACGTTCTTGCTGTCTTTGGCATTGAAAAACGGCTGCGCGAAGGCGACGATCAGCGCCGCAAGGAGCAATAATCTCGTGGCCAGCAATAAATATTTCTTGAGTTTCGAGCTTTTCCGGGTCTGGATCGAAAGCTCTTTCAGGAAACGTACGTTCGTGAAATATTCCTTTTTAAAACGCCGGAGCTGGAATAAATGCACGAGGATTGGAATGACCAGCAGAAAAAGGAACCAGAGAATTTCAGGGTGTTTGAATTGCATTCCGAGTAAGATTGTTCAAAAATAGTAATCGACGGGGAATTTTCCTAGAAGAATTTTCAGTCTTTGGTCGTTGGTGGTTAGTCTTTGGTCTTTGGTTGAAGAAGGCCGTGTCTTTCGGATGCTATAGTACAAAAAAATAGCTCTAAGCAGTTTATCGAAAATTCAGAAGACAGACGTTCTTGTAAAACAGAAAGCGCCCTCTAATCCAAATCAATCCCGCGCCAACGACCAAAGACCAAAGACCCAAAATCAACCTACTTTTTCTTCTTCTTCGCTACCTGATTACGCAGCAAGCCGCGGTTTACCGAACCGGTTTTTTTCTTTGTCTTTCCCGGGCCGCCGAGGTTGACTTTTTTATTCTTGGCGGATTTTTCGTGGAAGGCGCCGGCATCGGAAATCTTAGGTTTCTTGAGCAGGAACTTGACTTTTTCCTTTTCTTTTTCCGGCCCGATGAGCTGCGTCGAGATTTCGACATTGGCAGGAAACGTTTCGGGATTTAGTTCGCGATTCATCAAAATCTCGATCTCGATCTTCATTTCCTGTTCGCGCGGCGTTACGAAGCTGATCGCCGTTCCGCTCGCGTCGGCGCGTCCGGTCCGCCCGATCCGGTGCATGTATTGTTCGGGGATTTCCGGCATCTCGAAATTTACTACGTGCGAAATGTCCGAAATGTCGAGCCCGCGCGCCATGATGTCGGTCGTGATGATGCCGCGCAGTTCCCCGTTCTGGAAATTCGCCATCGTATTCAAACGGTAATTCTGCGACTTGTTCGAATGGATCACGCCGAATTGGTCCGGGAAATCCGCATCTATTTTTTCGTGGAGCAGATCGGCGATGCGCTTGTTGTTGACAAACACGAGCAGCCGTTCCATCGTCTGGTCGGTTTCGAGCAAATGCCTGAGTAGGTTGATTTTCGTATTGAAATTCGGGACATCGTAAGTGATTTGCGTAATTTTCTCAAGCGGCGTTCCGCTGGGCGCCAAAGTAACTTCTTCGGGATAATCGAAAAAATCCTCAAGCACTGCATCGACCTCGTCGGTCATCGTGGCCGAGAACAAGATGTTTTGCCGCTTATTTTTCATCATCGCCAATATTGAGGTCAGCTGCGGGCGGAAACCCATGTTGAGCATTTCGTCGAATTCGTCGATCACGAGTTTTTGCGTCTCGTCAAAGCGGATGTAATTGTCGAGCGCCAAATCCATGACGCGCCCCGGCGTTCCGACCAAAATATCGACGCCTTCAAAAACGGCGGTTTTCTGCGTGTTGATGTTGACTCCACCGTAAATCCCCAGCGTTCGTACCGACATGTATTTCGTGAGCTTTTCGATTTCCTCGGCAACTTGTACGACGAGCTCGCGCGTGGGAACGAGAATCACGATTTTGGGCGTTTGGGTCGGCGTGAATTTATAGAGTTTCAAAAGCGGCAAAAGATAAGCGAACGTTTTTCCGGTTCCGGTCTGTGCGATTCCCATCATGTCGCGGCCGGACATGATCACCGAAAACGATTTTTCCTGGATCGGCGTCGGGGTTTTGAATCCTAAATCATCGATCGCTTTTTGTACCGATTTGGGAAGGTTGAACTGTTCGAAGGTTGCCATTGCTGAATTTTTGGCAAAGATAGGCAAACGATCGTTGATTGTCCGATTTTTCGATTCGGCTTTATCTTTTTGAAAATTTGATTTTCAATCGTATATTTACAGAAACGATAATCATGAAAATAAAATTACTCCTGCCGTTGCTTTTGGTTTCCTGCCTGGCCGGCGCACAAATCACGATTGGTACGGGAACCGCGGTAGACTCAAATGCCGGGCTTTCGACCCCGATTTCAAACTGGTATTCAACATCGCTCGCACAATTCATTTACCTTGCGTCCGAAATTAATGCCTCGGGCAACATCACTTCGCTGCAATTCAAACTCAACCAAGCCAATGCGCTTGCCAATTCCAACGACCAGATCAGCGTTTGGGTCGGTCACACCGCGAAATCTTCTTATGCCCCAGTCATTTCGGCAACAGGCGCCGATTGGGTTCCGGTTTCAGGGCAAACGCAGGTAATGACAAACGGAAGCCTGACACTCGCGGGAACAACGGCAACATTCACCTTTTCGACGCCTTTCCCTTACAACGGGACCGACAACCTCGTGGTGACCGTCGATGCGAATGAAACGGGCAACGACGGCAGCGGGCCGCTTTGGTTGCAATTTCCGTCACCCAATGTGATGTCGCTGATGATCCGTACCGACATTGCCGCCGACAACGCCGATCCGGCCAATCCGCCGCTCAATTACACCGGAGGTTTCGCCGCCGAGTCGGTACAGGCCAAAACCACGCGCCCGATCGTAACGATCAACGGATTGACGCCGCTCGGGATTGCCCAGCATCAGCAAAAGCAAATATCGATCTATCCGAATCCCGCACAATCCCGTTTGTATTTCACTTCGGATTTGGAAATTTCCGAATTTGGCGTCTATAATCTGGCGGGACAAAAAATTGCAGTCGCGGTCGAATCGGGTTCGGTTGCCGTTGACGCGTTGCCTTCCGGAGTTTACTTCCTGAAAGGGATTTTGTCTGACGGACAGTCTTTTGCGGAACGGTTCGTGAGGAAATAATCAGAATTTCTCGAAAACGCCCAGCCCGAAAAGCGCGAAATCGTATTTTACGGGATCGTTTTTATCGAAAGTTCGAAGTCTTGTATCAAGTTCGGCCAAAGCTTTGGCGTCGTTCTGTTTGCGGTTCAGGATTCCCAGTTTCCGTGCGACGTTTCCCGAATGCACGTCGAGCGGGCAGGACAGGAGCGAAGGCGAAATGCTTTTCCATATTCCCAGATCGACGCCGCGGTTGTCGTCGCGAACCATCCAGCGGAGGAACATGTTGATGCGCTTGGCCGCTGAATTGTTGAGCGGATCGGAGATGTGCTTCAGTGCGCGGTTTTGCGGATCGGTTTCGAAAAATAGCCGTTTGAACCCGGAAATACTATGCTGTAGTGATTCGTTTTCACGCTGTGTTGAAAAGACCTTTTCGAGCCCGCCGTGTTTTTCATAGACGTGCCGCAATCCTTTGACAAAAGTCACAAAATCCTGCCCGTTAAAAGTGCGGTGGACGAATCCCGAAAGTCGTTCCAGGTCATTTTCAGTGTGCGACATCACGAAATCGTAAGGCGAATTTCCGAGCAGTTCCATCATTTTTTTGGCATTGCCGATAATCGCTTTACGGTTTCCCCAAGCTATCGTGGCGCTGAGAAAACCCGCGATTTCGATGTCTTCCTTCAATGAAAAAAGATGCGGGATCTGTACCGGATCGCTTTCGATGAAATCCGGATTGTTGTAACGGTCGGCCTTTTCGTCAAGAAAAGATTTGAGTTCGTTATCGTTCATCGTTATTCGTTGGGACTATTTCCGTATAAAATCCGTCTTTGAGGTTTTGGCTGCGCATTTGTGGACGGATTCCGTAATATTTTGCGAAAAAATCGAGCTGGTCGCGGTTTACCGCTGGCAGTTCGGCTTCGCCTGTGGCCCAGAAAAAAGCGGATTTTTTAAGTGAATGATATTCCATGTTGCCGATGCGTTGCTTTAAAAAAGCGTCGCCCATCCGTGAATTCGGTTCGGGAATCAGGATATCGGCGATTGCGAAACCAGAGGTAATGTCGGCGTTGGAATTATCGGTAAAAGCCTCGAGCCGCAGCGGACGAATCAACAAAATCAGGCTTATTACAACCGAGGCCGAGAGAATCGCGACAATCATTTTCCTTGAAAATGCAATAACGGTAAGTATGAACATCCCAAAAATCAATACGAAGTTGAGATAGAGTCGATATTGCGGTGAACTGTAAAGGCTGAGCAAAATCTGCAGAACGAGGCACAAATAGAGCAACCACAATGCTTTCCGGTTGCGGAATCTCCAAATCAATAAAGGCGAACAAGCCAGAAGCATTAACGTAAGCCTGTTGAAAAAACCGTGAAGCTTTGGCAACGACGCCCATCGTTTGATCAACGCCAATGAAGTTGCAGTTTTGCATTCGGCAACCGGCAATTCATAACCTTTCGCTTTGGTTTCATTAAAGTAGAGATCGGCCATGACTTTCGGAAGCGTATGGCCGGTTTTTAGCCCTGCGGTATAAGGCAAAGGATGGAACGGTTGTCCGCTGACAATGTAATTCTTACCGATAAATAACCCCAAAACCACGAGCGACAGCACGACAATCCGCGTCCGGGCGATCCTGAAACCGCCGCGCACCATAAGAAAGAGTGGCAAAAGCATTATCACGACCGCCGAAGTCTTGCAATAAATCGCAAAAAGCGAAAGCAACGCCAGCAGGCCGAAAGCGCTTCTATCCGGATTGGCGAATTTGGACAGAAACCGGTCAACCGCAATAAATGTCAGCATATAAACCGCGATATCAGGCGAAGGCGCGCCCGAAAATCGCAGGAAAAAAGCATTGGCCAATGGCAATAAGCCGGCAATCAGTAAATTCCTGTCGGTATTCTTCCGATAATCGGCGAGTCGAAAAAAAGCGTATAAATTTCCCACAAGCAGGCACCAGCCCGACAAATCGTTAAATCGCGCATAAGCGAATGACAGGCTGTAAACGCTTTGCGCGATGTGCCAGCCGCTCTGCTGCGCGAAAAACACATGCAGGTTCGCAAGCCCATTCACAAAACCATACTCGTTGAGCCATTTTACGGTCTGGATATAATAGGATTCATTGTCGAGAACGTAAGGTGCTGCCGCACTTTGGGCCAGGATAATAATTGCGTTTGCGCCGAATAAGATTTTGAGCGGCAGTGAAAAACGTTTCAACCGTGCAAAAAGACCGTTATAAATTACAGCTATATCGGTTTTGTATTTCAAAAAAAGAATAGTGCATGCCGTAAGCAGAAATAGGTGGAATTCGAAATTGATCCTGCCGAAAAAAGCCCACAGGCTCGCCGATAAGGTAATCGTAAACAAGCCAAGCAACGATATTTCGGGCAAATTGTCGTTCCGGATCCCGAAAAACCTTGCGGTGAAAACGCCAATCGGAACGACCGTCAGGAAAATATAGATCCAACTTAAGGCGATGAGTATCATGGAAGGATGTTTCCGTCGGTCATGACCAATTTGCGGTCGGCCATGTCGGCGAGTTCCTCATTGTGCGTGACGATGACGAACGTCTGCCCGAACTGGTCGCGCAGTTTGAAAAACAACTCATGCAAGTTCGTCGCCGAATGCGTATCGAGGTTTCCCGACGGCTCATCGGCGAAAATCACGGCCGGTTTGTTGATCAACGCCCGGGCAACCGCAACGCGCTGCTGCTCTCCGCCGGATAGTTCGCCCGGTTTGTGATCGGTGCGGTGCGACAATCCGAGATATTCGAGCAATTTGCGGGCTTCGGGTTCGGCTTCGGAAGGCGTTTTCCCCGCGATATATGCGGGAATGCAAACGTTCTCCAACGCCGTGAATTCGGGCAATAATTGGTGGAATTGGAATATGAAACCCAGGTTCAGGTTCCGGAATCTTGAAAGGTTTTTGTCTTTCATCTCCAATACGTTTTCGCCGTTGATGAGCAGCTGCGCATTATCGGCATTCGGCTTGTCAAGCGTACCGAGGATTTGCAGCAGCGTGGTTTTTCCCGCGCCGGAAGCACCGACGATCGAGACGATTTCGCCTTTGCGGATGTGCAGGTCGACGCCTTTGAGCACTTCGAGCTGGTCGTAATTTTTATGAATATTCTTTGCCTGGATCATTTAACAAAAGATTTGATTCCGGTCGGCCTGCGCGCCGGATTACAAAGAAACAAACATTTTCAGGAAATCTTTCCACGGCATTAATAAAGTTTAGTTAACACGATTTTTCGTCCTGTCGTTATTGGCTATCTTTGGATCAAATCACAATTATGCAATCCAACCCAAATTTAGAAAAGGCGACTTTTGCAGGCGGCTGTTTCTGGTGTACCGAAGCGGTTTTCCTCGAACTTGACGGCGTAAAAACCGTGACCTCGGGCTATACCGGCGGCAAGACCGCAAACCCGACGTATAAAGACATCTGCGGTGGCGAAACCGGCCACGCCGAAGCGATCGAGATTGTATTCGATCCCGAAAAGCTATCGTTCGGGACTTTGCTCGAAATCTTTTTCGCGACGCACGACCCGACGACGATCAACCGCCAGGGAAACGATGTCGGGACGCAATACCGGAGCGAGATTTTTTATCACAATGATGTGCAGAAACAATTGGCCGAAGATTACATCGCGCTTCTGAATGCTGAAAATACGTTCGGCAAAAAAGTCGTAACGAAATTATCGCCGGCAACGGTATTTTATCCGGCCGAGGATTACCACCAAAATTTCTTCGCACGCAATCCTGAGCAATCGTACTGCAATTACGTAATTCCGCCGAAAATCGAGAAACTCAAATCTAAATTCGCCGATAAACTCAAATCATGACCAAAACGCCCGATGAAATCCTGTTTGAGAACCGAAGGCAGCGCAACCTGATTTTGGGAATCGCTTTCGATTGTGTCGGGATGCTGTCTTTTTCGATTCCGGGTGTCGGCGAATTCGCCGATGTGGTCTGGGCTCCGGCCTCGGCGCTGCTGATGATCTGGATGTACAAGGGAATTACCGGAAAGGTGAGCGGCGTCATTTCATTTTTGGAAGAAATATTCCCGTTTACCGATATTCTGCCGACATTTACGTTGACCTGGATTTATACTTATGTGATCCGGAAGGATAAGGGAAGAAATCTGGGATTTGAGCAAAAGTAATTTAGAGTTCAGGACCGCGTTAGCGATAGAGGCAAGCACCGCGTGCAGCCGATAGCGCGGCCGAAGGCAACGCCCAACCTATAAATCGTTTTTTTCGTCCGGCAGTAAAAATCCCAATCCGATAGCGCGCAATAGTTTCTTTTCAAACTTCCAGAAGAACCTGAACTGCCCGAAAATCGCGCCGATCGCCACGAGCAAAACCTGGTAAACCGGCAAAATCAACAAGATGTAAAGCGTATAATATTCCCAATTGGACACGTCGCCTTTGACGATTCCGAAATAGTTCAGGATCGGTTTGGAAAGGTAGGCCGCCGTTGAGCCCGTGATCGCAAAGACCACAACGATGATCGCAAGCTGAAAACTGGAAGCAATTCCCCAGCGGGTTTTGAAATTGGCCATTGGTCGTGTATTGTCCTGCAAATATAGCAATTATCGGTCGGGAACATAGCCGCCGAGCTTTTGGCCGAATTTATTCTGGAAATACACGAGATAATTGTAGATGAGGTAGTTCACTTCGTAACCGTAATCGACGTTTGGATCGTAATTGATGTCCATATCGTAGAGATCGCGGTAGCGCTGCGGGTTGTGCGCCCGGATGTTCCACTCCGAAATCCAAATCCGGTTTTTGCCTTCAAGATAGGTTTGCGAATAATAATTCCGCGGATACGCATGCCCGATGAGCCACGAGCTGAATCCCGGATCGACGATGATTACTTGGTAATGCAGCGAATCGTTCTCGATTTTGACCGTGTCGTTTACTGTAGTCGGCGATTTTTGATTTCCGGAACTGTCGGCAATCGTTTTCTGCGAATTGCAGCCGATCGCAAAGGCGACGATAATCGCTATGAAAATGGCATTTCTCATACTTTAAAGGTATGAAATCTTTATGGACGTATAAGGAATTTTGACAGGATTTAACGTTGTCAGCTTCTTAAAATCTTTTCCATCGCTTTTCCTTTCGCGAGCTCGTCGATGAGTTTGTCGAGGTAGCGGATTTTCTGCATCAGCGGGTTTTCAATTTCCTCGACGCGGTATCCGCAGATTACCCCTGTAATTTTCGAGACGTTCGGGTTGAGTTGCGGCGCATTGTTGAAAAATGCTTCGAAAGTTATCCGCTCATCGAGAATTCTTTGCAATGCCTGCGCATCGTAACCGGTCAGCCAGAAAATAATCTGGTCGACTTCGGCTTTCTTCCGTCCTTTTTTTTCGGCTTTCGCAATGTAATGCGGATACACGCCCGCAAACGACGTCTCGAAAATCCGCTCCAGATTTTTATCGGATGTCATATTTATATGACTTGTTAATTCTGCACAACTTTCATCAGGCTGACAATTTGCTCGGCCAATTCCGTCCCGATGCGGTCCTGGGCTTCCAAAGTCGCCGCGCCGATATGCGGTGTCAGCGAAATCTGCGGATGCATCAAAACCTGGATCGCCGGTGTCGGTTCTTCCTCGAACACGTCGAGCCCTGCAAACAAGACTTTCCCGCTTTCGAGCGCTTCGATCAGCGCGACTTCATCGATCACACCGCCGCGCGCGCAATTTATAATGCCCACGCCGTCTTTCATCGAAGCGATTTCCTCGGCGCCGATGACATAACCTTCCTGCGCCGGAACGTGCAATGTAATGAAATCGGCATGGCGGAATATATCTGCGACCGGTTCGGTGATGATGTCGACGTTGATGAACTGGCCGTTGTAGAAACTGACCTTGATTTCGGCATTGCCGACGTATTTGTCCGACGCGATGACGCGCATTCCGAGGCCCAAAGCAATTTTTGCGACGGCTTTGCCAATCCTTCCAAACCCGATGATACCGAGCGTTTTGCTGCGAAGCTCGATGCCGTTCGCATACGCTTTTTTCAATCCTTCGAAATTCGTGTCACCTTCGAGCGGCATGTTCCGGTTGGCATCGTGCAGGAAACGCACACCGGAAAACAGATGTGCAAAAACGAGTTCGGCGACCGATTCAGACGACGAAGCCGGCGTATTGATGACGTGGATTCCTTTCGAGCGCGCATAATCAACCTCGATGTTGTCCATCCCGACGCCGCCGCGCCCGATGATTTTCAGGCTGGGGCAGTTGTCAATAATGTCTTTGCGGACTTTCGTCGCGCTGCGCACCAGCAGCACATCGATATGATGCGCGTTGATGAAATTTGCGACCTGTTCCTGCGCGACCTTTGTTGTAATGACTTCGAATCCGGCTTTTTGGAGCGCTTCTATGCCGCTTTTGGAAAGGCCGTCGTTGGCTAGTATTTTCATTTGTCAATGAATAATTAACAATTAATAATTAATAATTGGGCGTTGCGCAAGCGCCGGGCTTTTCGCGGTGCGCGGCACCTTGCTTCAATCCCTAACGCAGACTAACCGGTAATCTCCAGCAGTTTCATCGCCTCGACCAAAACCTCGACGCTTTCGATCGGCAGCGCATTGTACATCGATGCGCGATAACCGCCTACCGAACGATGCCCGGTCAATCCCGAAATGCCCATTTCCTTCCAGATTTTGTCGAACGAGTCAGTATGCGAAATGTCGTTGAGGACAAACGTCGCGTTCATCGCGGAGCGGTCTTCGGTACGCGCCGTTCCGGTAAACAACGGGTTGCGGTCGATTTCGGCATAGAGCATTTCTGCTTTGGCGTTGTTGCGTTTTTCCATTTCGCCGATACCGCCGGAATTGTTCAGCCATTGCAGCGTCAGCAGCGACGTATAGACCGCAAAGACCGCTGGCGTGTTGTACATGCTTTCCTTGTCGATGTGTTGTTTGTAATCGAGGATCGACGGGATGTTGCGCCCGGTTTTCCCTAAAATATCTTCCTTGACAACGACCAGCGTGACGCCGGCCGGGCCCATATTTTTCTGTGCGCCTGCATAAATCAAATCAAATTTTGAAAAGTCCAATTGTCTCGAAAAAATATCCGAACTCATGTCGCAAACGAGCGGCACATCAGTTTCCGGGAAACTTTTCATCTGCGTCCCGAAAATCGTGTTGTTCGACGTACAGTGGAAATAATCCGCATCGGAAGGAATCGTATAATCTTTAGGGATGTGGTTGTAATTTTCAGCTTTTGACGATGCCAGGATTTCGGTTTGCCCGAATGCTTTCGCTTCTTTTATCGCGCCCGCGGCCCAGGTTCCGGTATCGAGATAGGCCGCTCTTCCTTGCATTTTCATAAGGTTATACGGAATCCGCAGAAATTCCATGCTTGCACCGCCCTGAAGGTACAAAGCCTGATAGCCTTTTCCGGTCAAACCCAGAAGTTCCAGTGCGAGTGCGCGTGCTTCTTCCATTACCGGGACGAAATCCTTGCTGCGATGCGAGATTTCAAGAATCGACAGTCCGGAATCGTTGAAATTCAATACTGCCTCTGCGGCTTTTTTGAAAACCTCCTGCGGTAAAATACTCGGACCTGCGCTGAAATTGTGTTTCTTCATCACAAAAAATTAAGTGACAAATTTCGGGAATCGAAGCCGAAAATTGACATTCCCGAGACAAAATATCACGCGATGTTATCAACAAAAACGTTGTAGCTGTTATAATGAAAGAAGAAACGACATCGTATCGACATTGTCGGCATAATCCCAAAGCTGCGGATTTTGGGTTTGGCCGAAACCGACGCTGTTTATCGTAAGGTTATTTGAAACGACACACTGTATCTGGTCCTTATCGTTTTCCAGGCGGGTTTTTACCGCTTCGATATCGTCGTAGAATTCGTAAAAAATACTCGAAATCGGCGAAGCATAGCTGGCGTCTTCCTTGATCGTCAGAAAGCCGTTGTCAAGGATTTCAAAACGGCTCATCAGGAAAACGGCCTTGTTGTAATCGTAGTTGTTCGCGTATTTTTCGTATTCGATGACGTCGCAATACGCATACATCGCCTCGAAAAAATCCTTGAAATCATATCCTCGCGGCACAAAAAGCTTCGAAACGTTCCGGCAGCCGAGCCCGAAATAACGGAAAATATCCTCGCCCAGCGCGATCAGTTCTTCCTTCGATTCTTTGCACGTAAGAACTGCGGCCGAATTCCGGTTCTTGCGGATGATGCTCGGCTTGTCCTTGAAATAATATTCGAAATAGCGCGAAGTGTTGTTGCTGCCTGTGGCAATGACGGCGTCGAAGTTTTCGAGTTTTCCGTCAGTGAATTCGATGCGATTCTTGAATTCAGGCTCTGCCGAAATCAGGTATTGGGCTAAAAACGGAAGCAGTTTCTGGTCGTTGGATGACAACTTCACCAATGCTTTATTCCCCGAAATCAATACCGAAAGGAAGTCGTGAAAACCGACCAGCGGAATGTTTCCGGCCAAGATCAATGCGACGGTTTTAGGCGACTTTTCAGGAATGTCGTAAACGGAAAGCCATTGGCTTAGGTTTTCTTCGGTCAGCGCTTCGGCCCAGGATTGGACGGCAAAACGGACTTGTTCCGGCGTAAACCAGCCGTTGTGCGACTGCGACAGCGCAATGAGGTTTTTGAAATCGTCGAAAAACAGATCGTTGCCGGAAACATCCGGATTTTTAACGCTGTTTTTATAAGCAAACTGCGCCAGGAAATCCCCGAGTTTGATGAATGCCGCTTTTTTCTGTCCTAAAGTCATTGCCGATTTGGTTGCGAATGGTTTTTTGCTGTAATTTTGCACAAAAATACGGCATAAATGTCAAGGCGAAAAATAAAGTTGCGCCGAAGACAGGACTGCGTTAGCGATGGAAGCAAAGTACCGTGTACTGCGGACAGCGCGGGCCACTATCGAGGTTAAAGCGGCTAGCTTTTGCCGAAGATAGGGGCAACGCCCACAACGCCCCAAAAAGAAATATCAAATGGCAATTATAATCACCGACGAATGCATCAACTGCGGCGCCTGCGAGCCCGAATGCCCGAACACCGCAATCTATGAAGGCGCCGACGACTGGCGTTATAAAGACGGAACTGCGCTTCGCGGAAAAGTGGTCCTGCCTTCGGGCGAAACGGTCGATGCCGAAGAGCCGCGAACCCCGATTTCGGACGACATTTATTACATCGTTCCCGACAAATGCACCGAATGCAAAGGTTTTCACGACGAGCCGCAATGCGCCGCCGTTTGCCCGGTGGATTGTTGCGTGCCGGACGCGGATCATGTAGAAAGCGAGGAAACGTTGCTGAACCGGCAGGCATTTTTGCACAACGAATAGCGAAACGCAGACTTTAAAATAAAAAAAAATCCTGAACGAAAGCTCAGGATTTTTTGCGTATATGGAGTGTCAAGAAGTTTAATTCCTCATGTAGGTTGTCGTGGTAAACGTGTCGGTTTTATCGTCGTACGTCTGGATTACAAGGTTTCGGTTCGCATCGAACGAAGCGTAAGACGTTTGGCCGTTCGCACGATAGATGTAAGTATTGTTTCCCATCTGCCTTAACAATCCGGTTCTTTTTCCTTTCGGGTCGGTCATCGTATAGCCGGTATTGTCGGGCTTGATCTGGTATTTGTCGCCGCCGATGCTGTAATAGGCCGAGCGGTCTACGTCAACGGTCCGGGTTTTTCCGTCGGGGCCGGTGATCTGCGTGGTTGAGGTAACCTGTACCGGCGTGGCTTTCATGTCTTTATTGAGTGCGTTCGATTCGGCATTCTGGAACTCGATATTTTGCTTTTCCTGGATGTTTTCCTGTTTCACGAGTTTTTTCTCGCCGTCCGAATCCTTGACGGTCGTTACAGTGGTCTTGCTGACATCGGTGACGTTCTGGTTCTGTGCCTGCGCGTTCATTGCGAATGCGGCGATGGCGATTCCTAAGATTATACGTTTCATGTTTTTTCTTCGTGTTGGTTATAATGCAAAGTTACTTTCATCAGCGCATCGAGGCTTATAGAATTAAACCTATGTTTTATATAATTTTCGGGCCTTGTTTCCAATCCGATAAAACGTATATTTGCACACTTTTTAAAAGACTTCAGAATGAAAGCAGGAATTGTAGGATTGCCGAACGTAGGAAAATCGACCTTGTTCAATTGTTTGTCGAACGCCAAGGCGCAGAGCGCGAACTTTCCGTTCTGTACGATCGAGCCGAACATCGGCGTGGTCAACGTTCCCGATCCGCGGCTCGAAAAGCTCGAAGAACTCGTCAATCCGGAGCGTGTCGTTCCCGCAACGGTCGATATCGTAGACATTGCCGGACTGGTAAAGGGCGCGAGCAAAGGTGAAGGATTGGGCAACCAGTTTCTGGGCAACATCCGCGAATGCAACGCGATCATCCACGTTTTGCGGTGTTTCGATAACGATAACATCGTCCATGTAGACGGCAGCGTCAATCCGGTCCGCGACAAGGAAACCATCGATATCGAACTTCAACTGAAAGATTTGGACACCGTCGAAAAGCGACTCGAAAAAGTCAACCGTGCGGCCAAAACCGGCAACAAGGAAGCGCAGGCCGAACAGGATTTATTGAACCGCATCCGCGAAGCGCTGCTGCAGGCCAAATCGGCCCGTACCGTTACTCCGAAAAACCAGGACGAGGAAGTTTTGATGCAGGAATTCCAACTCATTACGACCAAGCCCGTTTTATACGTTTGCAACGTCGACGAAGGCTCGGCGGTAAACGGCAACAAATACGTAGACCAAATCCGAGAATTGGTCAAGGAAGAAAACGCCGAGGTCATCGTGTTGGCAGTCGGTACCGAAGCCGACATCACCGAACTCGAAACCTATGAAGAGCGTCAGATGTTCCTCGAAGACCTCGGATTGAAAGAACCGGGCGCATCGGTTTTGATCCGCGGCGCATACAAGCTGCTGAACCAGCAAACTTATTTCACGGCCGGGGTCAAGGAAGTCCGCGCCTGGACGATTGGCATCGGCAATACCGCACCGCAGGCCGCGGGTGTGATCCACACCGATTTCGAGAAAGGATTCATCCGTGCCGAAGTCATCGCTTACGACGACTACGTGCAGTACGGCACCGAGGCAAAAGTCAAGGAAGCCGGCAAGTTCCGCGTCGAAGGCAAGGAATACATCGTGAAAGACGGCGATGTGATGCATTTCAGGTTTAACGTTTAAGGCTGGTTTTTTGGGCGTTGCGCTCATGCTTCGCGCCGCGCTTTGCGCTTCAAGTCCTCGCTGCGCTGCGGGCTTTTCACTGCAATCGCTAACGCGGGCATCGGATTAAGTTTGTAACTTCGCCTTATGAAAATCATCGCCTTCGCCGGAAGTAATTCTTCCCATTCCATCAACAAAAAACTTGCGACCTATGCCGCATCGCTGTTCAAAAGTGACGATAGCGAAATCCTCGACCTGAACGATTATGAGTTGCCGCTTTTCAGCGTTGATCGCGAAGAAGTACTCGGACAGCCGCAGCTGGCTAAGGATTTTCTCGAAAAATTAGGCTCGGCCGATTTGATTGTTTTGTCGCTGGCCGAAAACAACGGCAATTATTCGTCGGCGTTCAAGAACCTGTTCGACTGGTGCTCGCGGATCCGCAAAGACGTTTTTCAGGACAAGCCGATGCTGCTCATGGCGACTTCACCGGGCGGGCGCGGCGGAAAAAGCGTGCTCGAGATTGCGCAGAATAATTTGCCGCGCTATGGAGCAGACATTAAGGCAGTGTTTTCATTACCTTCGTTTTACGAGAATTTCGATTCGGAAAAAGATGCAATCACGAACATAGAAAAGGATGCGGAATTAAAAAATATCGTCGCAAATTTGTGAAAACGATCGTTTGAGGTCTAAACTAGTCAAAATTCCGCACTGAAAATCCGCAAAAAATCACAATAAACGGTTTTGTCTTCCGTTAACATTTTCTGGCAGGATACTTGCCAACCGCGCCGCCATGAAAAATTGTTTTGCTCGCATATCCAAATTTATAATTATCGCGCTGCTGCTGGTTTCCCCTGCAGTTTTTGCGCAGTTTGAAGCGGTCGACGCCAAAGTTGCGACCTATCCGAAATCGTTTTCCGACGCCCAAAAACTTGCCGGCCGCATCAACGCCGATTTTACCAAAGAAGCCGATAAGGCCCGTGCGATCTACACCTGGATCGGGACGAACATCGCCTACGACATGAAAGCTTATTACAGCCAGCGAAACGGCGGCGTCGCGTTCAGTTATACCACGCCCGAGGACAAGCTTGCCAAGGAACGCGAATTCCGGCTGAATCTAGTAAAAAAGACATTGCGCTCGGGCAAAGCCATCTGCGAAGGCTACACAAGTTTGTTCACCTATCTTTGTGCGTTGACCGATCTGCAGGCCGTAATCATTCCCGGAACTTCCAAAACCGATTATACGCAAATCGGGAAACTCCCGACGGCGAGCGACCATACCTGGAACGCAGTCAAAATCAACGGTAAGTGGCAATTAATTGATGTGACCTGGGCGGCAGGCGTCGTGATTGGCGTCGATAAAAAATTCACACCCAACTTTAACGATGCCTATTTCTGTACCGATCCCGACAAATTCTTCCTCAACCATTTTCCCGACGATGAGCATTGGCTGCTGACCGACCGCTCGGCGCAGGAGTTTGCGGAATTACCGTTTTATTATCCGACCTATCTGAAATCGGATTATGAAATCAATGCCGACAAAGGCGCTATCCTGTTCCCGAAGAATATCGCCGTCCGGTTCAACATCAAAAACCTCAATCCCGGCGACGAAGTCTACTACATCACAAGCCGAGACAACATGCTTGATCCCGTTCAAGTGGATGCGAACGACAATTTCGTCATTCCGCCGAGTGCAAAACTCTCGGGTTATCTGACGATTTTCGTCAATGAAAAGCCGTTGGTTTCGTATAAGATTGTCAGAGGTTAATTTTGGTGACTGGTTGCTGGATAGTCATATGTTAATTCTATTTCGATGACTTTTTCAAGTCAGGCCGGGAAAATAAATCGGATGAATCCAGCCACCAGCTACAAATTGTTGTCAATATCCTGTAGATAACTTTAATTCCCACGGCTTTTAAATTCTGCCATTATCGCCTATATTAGCGCGAAACTCGAGGCTTTTACAGTAAAGACAAAAGCCGGACAGAACGCAGTTAATCCGCCTCATTTTACATGTCAGAAATCAACCAGTATACTGAAGACAACATCCGCTCGCTCGACTGGAAGGAACACATCCGGATGCGTCCCGGAATGTACATCGGGAAGCTCGGCGACGGTTCTTCGCCCGACGATGGTATTTACATCCTTTTGAAAGAAGTTATCGACAACTGTATCGACGAATTCGTCATGGGCGCCGGGAAAACCATCGAAGTCACGATCAAGGACAAGCTTGTCACGGTGCGCGATTACGGCCGCGGAATCCCGCTCGGGAAAGTCGTAGACGTCGTTTCCAAAATGAACACCGGCGGTAAATACGACTCGCTGGCGTTTAAGAAATCGGTCGGTTTGAACGGCGTCGGTACAAAAGCAGTCAATGCGCTGTCGAATTATTTCCGCGTCGAATCGGTTCGTGACGACAAGCAAAAAGCCGCCGAATTCTCCGCCGGAAACCTGACGATCGAGGAAGACATCATCGATACGACAAAGCGCAAAGGCACGAAAGTCATTTTTACGCCTGACGAGCTGATTTTCAAAAACTACAAATTCCGAAACGAATATGTAGTGAAAATGCTCAAGAATTACTGTTACCTGAATACGGGGTTGACGATCATTTACAACGGCGAAAAATACTTTTCGGATAACGGATTAAAGGATTTGCTGGAAGAAAACATTGCCGAAGACGATATGGTTTATCCGGTGATCCATTTGACCGGCGACGACATCGAGATCGCAATCACGCACTCCAAATCGCAATATTCCGAAGAATACCATTCGTTTGTCAACGGGCAGAATACGACCCAGGGCGGAACGCATTTGGGCGCTTTCCGCGAAGCCGTCGTTAGGACGATTCGCGAATTTTACAACAAAGGTTTCGAACCGAGCGATATCCGGAAATCAATCGTTTCCGCGGTCAGCGTCAAGGTCATCGAGCCTGTGTTTGAATCGCAGACGAAGACGAAATTGGGATCGACCGAAATGGGACCGGATCTGCCATCGGTGCGGACCTTCGTCAACGATTTCATCAAAACCAAGCTCGACAACTTTTTACATAAAAACCCGGAAACCGCCGATTTGCTGCTGCGCAAGATTTTGCAGGCCGAACGCGAACGGAAAGAGCTTTCCGGAATCCGGAAACTCGCGAAAGACCGCGCGAAAAAAGCAAGCCTTCACAACAAGAAACTCCGCGATTGCCGCGTCCATTTAACAGATTCGAAAAACCCGAAAAGCCTCGAAAGCACGCTGTTCATCACCGAGGGCGATTCGGCTTCCGGCTCGATCACAAAATCACGCGACGTCAATACCCAAGCTGTGTTCAGCTTGCGCGGAAAACCGTTGAACTCGTACGGGATGAGCAAGAAAATCGTGTATGAGAATGAGGAATTCAACTTATTGCAGGCCGCTCTGGATATTGAAGAAGACATGGGCGATCTGCGCTACAATAACATCGTGATCGCGACCGACGCCGACGTCGACGGCATGCACATCCGGCTTTTGCTGATCACTTTTTTCCTCCAGTTTTTCCCGGAATTGATCAAGGAAGGCCATTTGTATATCCTGCAGACGCCGCTGTTCCGCGTCCGGAATAAAAAGGAAACAATTTACTGTTATTCGGAGGAAGAACGCCGCGACGCAATCGAAAAGCTCAAGCCGAAACCCGAAATCACGCGATTTAAAGGATTGGGCGAGATCTCGCCGAACGAGTTCGAGTTTTTCATCGGCGAGAACATCCGGCTCGACCCGATCATGCTCGACAAGGCGACGTCAATCGAACAATTGCTGTCGTTTTACATGGGCAAGAATACACCTGATAGACAGGATTTCATCATCAACAACCTGAAGGTCGAACTCGACGTGATTGAGGAATGATGAAGCGAAATAAATTCAAGCGGATATTGTTGTTGATTATAGTTTTGGCTTGCGGAGCGATACTTTTTATTAAGTTCGGCCACAAAAGCGGTACTGTAAGGACGGTTTCGTATGACGAAAACGGTAACAAGATAATTACCAGAGAGCAAAATAATTAAGAGAGTTTAATTGAGTCCGATAACCCGGATTACGAATAATGGACGAGGAAGAAGATATCATTTTACCTGACGACAGCGGCGAAGGCCAATCGTCCGACGGCAACCATTTTTACGAAAACACCGACGAAGATCCGCACGATACGATCACGAAAGTGACCGGCATGTACAAGGATTGGTTCCTCGATTATGCATCGTATGTAATTTTGGAGCGTGCCGTTCCCGCAATCGAAGACGGATTCAAGCCAGTCCAGCGCCGCATCATGCATTCGCTGAAAGAGCTCGATGATGGCCGGTATAACAAGGTCGCGAACGTTGTCGGACACACGATGCAGTACCATCCGCACGGCGACCAGAGTATCGGCGATGCGATGGTTCAGATCGGGCAGAAGGAACTGCTCATCGATACGCAGGGAAACTGGGGAAACATCCTGACGGGCGACGGCGCGGCGGCTTCGCGTTACATCGAGGCGCGTTTGTCGAAGTTCGCGCTGGACGTTTTGTACAGTCCGAAAATCACCGAATGGGTTGCGTCTTACGACGGCCGAAGGAACGAACCCAACAACCTTCCGGTAAAATTTCCGCTGCTGCTCGCACAAGGCGCCGAAGGGATCGCGGTCGGGTTGTCGACCAAAGTCCTGCCGCACAACTTCAACGAGCTCATCGACGCCTCGATAAAAATATTAAAGGGCAAATCCTTCCAGCTGTTTCCCGATTTCCAGACCGGCGGCATTGCCGACGTTTCGGCTTACAACGACGGAATGCGCGGTGGACGTGTACGGGTTCGTGCGAAAATCTCGCAACTCGATAAAAACACTTTGGTAATCACGCAAATCCCCTTTTCGACCAATACGACGACGCTGATAGACAGCATTCTCAAAGCCAACGAGAAAGGCAAGATCAAGATCAAGAAGATCGAAGACAATACGGCCGCCGAAGTCGAAATCCTGATTCATTTGTTCCCAGGCGTTTCTCCCGATAAAACGATTGACGCCCTATTCGCGTTTACAGCCTGCGAGACTTCCGTTGCACCGTTGGGCTGTGTCATCGAAAATCACAAACCGTTGTTTATCGGCGTGTCCGAGATGCTGAAAATCTCGACGGCGAGAACGGTCGAACTGCTGCGTCAGGAACTCGAAATACAGCTTGCCGAGCTCGAGGAACAATGGCATTTCCTTTCGCTCGAGCGGATTTTCATCGAGAACCGGATTTACCGCCTGATCGAGGAAGAAACCACCAAAGAAGGCGTGATTTCGGCAATTGATGAAGGTTTGAAGCCGCACATCAAACACCTGAAACGCGAAGTGACTGAAGAGGATATTTTGCGGCTGACCGAAATCCGGATCATGCGCATCTCTAAATTCGACAGCAACAAGGCGCAGGACAAGATCGAAGCGCTCGAAGGCGATATCGAACAAGTCAGGCACGATTTGGCGAACCTCGTCGATTTTGCGATCGCTTATTTTACAAAACTCAAAGAAAAGTACGGGAAAGGCCGCGAACGCCAGACCGAGCTCCGGATTTTCGACGATATCGAGGCGACGAAAGTCGTGTTGCGGAATACGAAATTATACGTCAATCGGGAAGAAGGCTTCATCGGAACCGGGTTGAAAAAAGACGAATACGTGGCCGATTGCTCCGACATCGACGACATCATCGTGTTTTTGCGCGACGGCAATATGATGGTTACGAAAGTCTCGGACAAAACATTCATAGGCAAAGACATCATCCATGTCGCCGTGTTCGACAAGACCGACAAACGCACGATTTACAACATGATTTACCGCGACGGGAAATCGGGGCCGGCCTACATCAAGCGGTTTAACGTTTCGGGCATCACGCGCGATAAGTTATACGACCTGACCAACGAAAGCAAAGGCTCGCAGGTGTTGTATTTTTCGTGCAATCCGAACGGCGAGGCCGAAGTCATCACAATTTTGCTGCGCCAGATCGGCAGCATCAAGAAATTGAAATGGGATGTCGATTTTGCCGATATCGCGATCAAAGGCCGCGCTTCAAAAGGCAATCTCGTCAGCAAATACCCGATCAAGAAAATCGAGCTCAAGGAAAAAGGTATTTCGACCCTGAAACCACGGAAAATCTGGTTCGACGATACGGTGCAAAAGCTCAACGTCGATGCGCGCGGCGAACTTTTGGGCGAATTCCGGCCGAACGACAAATTGCTCGTCATCAGCCAATCGGGGAAACTCAAAACGATCATTCCCGAGCTGACGACGCATTTCGATGAAGATATGGTTGTCCTGGAAAAATGGCATCCGAAAAAGCCGATTTCCGCGATTTACTACGACGGCGAAAAAGAGCGTTATTACGTTAAGCGTTTTTTGGTGGAAGCCGAAGGCAAGGAAGAAACGTTCATTTCCGAACACCCGAATTCGCAGCTCGAAATCGTCTCGACCGATTACCGTCCGGTCGCCGAAATCGTTTTTGCAAAAGTCAAAGGCGTACAAAAGGAAAACCAGAAAGTCGATCTTGAGGCGTTCATAGCTGTCAAAGGCATCAAGGCGCTCGGCAACCAACTGACGACCGACAAACTCAAACAGGTCAATCTGCTCGAACCGCTTCCTTACGAAGAGCCGGAAGAAGTAATTCCCGAAGAGCTCGAAGTCGAAGGAAATACCGATGTCGCCAATGAGGTTGCGGACGAAGACCTTCAGGTAGACGACGAAGGCCAGATTACTTTATTCTAATAAAAAACTCCCGGAACACCGGGAGTTTTTTGTTTTATTTCTGTTCTTTTTTCTTCTTCGAGTCGTCGATCACGGCTCCGGTTCCGGCTCCGAGACCGGCTCCGGCCAAACCGCCGATAATTGCGCCCTGGGCCGGTTTTTTCTTATCGATCACCGCACCTGAAATCGCACCGACACCGGCGCCGATAACTGCGCCTTTCGCAGCGCCGCTCCAGCCTTTACGCTGTTGGACGGTTGTGTTTCCGTTAGCATCGTGGACCACTACGGTTTTCGTTTGCGCTTGTTGCTGTGCGGCAACAACTTTCATCGAGTCGATCGTTTTTTGTCTCGCAACTTCGGCATCCTTTTTCGCTTGGTCGGCCTTGATTGAATCGATCGTTGCCTGTCGGGCTTCCTCGGCAACTGTAGCCTCGCGCTCGGTATTCCTACAGGAACAAATCGAGAGCGCCAGGGCTGATAATAAAGCTATTTTCTTAAGTGGTTTCATGACTTAGCGTTTTTAAGTTTATAATGAAAATTAGTCAAAATCCGCCAAAATGCCTTTCGGTTTATCGTTTCGTTAACAACACTTATAAAAAAACAGCCGCTGGGTTGCGACTGTCTTTTATAGATTTAAGTAGATTTTTTACCGGCTTTCTTTCGCTTCATATTCAGCACTTCGACACCGAGCGAAAACGCGATCGCGAAGTACAGATAGCCTTTCGGAATCGGCGTCACGTGGTTTCCGAAGAACGACGCCTGGGCTAGGTGCGCGGCTTCGGTGATCAGCATGAATCCGATCAGGATCAAAAACGACAGCGCCAGAATCTGGATCGACGGATGCTTGTTGACGAACGTCCCGACCGGAACGGCAAACTGCATCATGATCAGCACCGAAATCACGACAGCGGCAATCATAATATATAAAGCGCCTTCGACACCATTGGTCATCCCGACAGCGGTTAAAATACTGTCAAACGAAAATACCAGATCGATCATAATGATCTGCAAAATGACTTTCCCGAATGCGGCCGCAGCGGTTTTCCCGAGACTTTTTTCCTCCTGGCCGTGCTCGTCGACTTTTTCGCGGATCTCGTTAGTGCTTTTGTACAAGAGGAACATGCCGCCCAAAAGCAAAATCAGGCTTTGTCCGGTAATGTGCGCGGTCAAAAAACTGAACTCGAGCGAAAACCACGGCTCTTTCATCGCCGTCAGGATGCTGATCCCGAAGAGCAGCAAAATCCGCATGAACATCGCCAGGAACATCCCGATCTTGGTCGCACGTTTCCGCTTCTCTTCGGGTAATTTCCCGGTCGTGATCGAAATGAAGATGATGTTGTCGATACCCAGTACGATTTCAAGAAAAGTCAGTGTCAGTAAGGCAACCCACGCGCTGGGGTTTGAAAAGATCTCGATCATTTAATTGATTTTGGTTACGGTTCCGGTCTGTTTGGCATCGCTGCCTACTTCGCCGAACTCAAAGGTATAGCTATTTTTCGAAGTGGTCAAAATCCGGACGGCGATCGCTTTTTTTTCGGCCATGCTTTTCGGGTTGATTTTCTGCGTCACATATTCGCAGTCGTTGACCCAGCGCACGGTCGCGGTATCGGTCTTGCCGTTGTACGTCCCGATTTCAAGGCTGTCGCTGCGCTCGAAATCCATCGTCATTTTCCCGTTTTTGGTTTCGATTTCCGATTTGAATTTTCCGGTTTTGAAATCCTTGCAATCGCGCTGTTGCTCGTAGCAGGAAGCCAGTGAAAGTAATACGATAATAAACAGGTATTTTTTCATTTTTAGGAGCTGTTTCCGGCTATCCATTCCAATCTTTCGTTTGCTGCGCTTCACGAAAGGATTTCCATTTCTATCCGGGCTAGGGTTTACGCAAATATCACGTTTGTTTCATTTATTGTGCTTTTTCAATTCGGCATCGGTAAACTGCCCGATGCTTTTGTCTTTCGAAAACTTGTCGGCATTGTAATCGCCCGATTTGTTTTTCGGGATCGACAAGCTTTCCCACGCGCCCGATTTCAGCATCTTCGCATAAAAAATAATCTGCCCGACGTGGTACGGATAATGCGCGAGCTGCCGGTTGATGGCTTCCATCACGGTATGGCCTTCGTTGCGGATGTAAACGATATCCGAAATATTTTCCGGTTTCAGTCCGTCGAGCGCATCGAACAAACATTTCCAGCCTTTTTCCCACGAATCGAGCAATGCGTTTTTTGCTTCGTTCACGTCAACAAGATCGCCGGTTTCCTCGAATTCACCGTCGCGGTTACGCCACGGTTTTTCGCCGTCAGTCGTCAAAAAATCGGTCCAGCGCGAAAGCATGTTGCCCGATAGATGCTTGACGATGATCGCGATGCTGTTCGTGTCCTCGTTCGCGGCGGTAAAAAGCTGTCCCGGCTCGAGCTGCGCCATCGCTTTCTCGCCGAGCATTTTGTAGTACTGGAAAAGCTTTTTGGCGCTTTCCAGGAATGAAGCGTTGAGTTCCATATTATTCAATTTTGATATCGTATTTTTCAAGCAACCCGGGAATACCGTTTACCGAAAATTTCGCCTTTTGCATCGGGTTGAATTCCGGGTCGATCCGAAAATTGTAGGCCGTCGTAAAATCGGCGCTTTTTAAAACCGTTTCGTCGAAAATGGCGCCGTCGAGATTCGCATTGGCAAAATCGGACGCCGTAAGGTCGCAACCGGAAAAATTCACACCTTTGAGCGAACAGCCCGCAAATAAGGTTTTCGGCATTTTCTTGTTCGTAAACCACGAATAATCGAGTACGCTGCTTTGGAAATCGACCTTGAACAAAAAGCCATCGCACTCGTCAAACCGGATCCCGAGTAATTTGCAATCCTTGTACGTGACGGTTTTCAAACCGGTTCCGGGCATTTTTGCCATCGAGAGGTTGCAACCGATGAACTCGCAATCCATAAAGACGCAATCCGAGAAAACACTGTTCGAAAGTTCGCAATTTTTGAAAACGCAGCCGTCGAATTCGCGCCCTGAGATTTTTGCATCAAACAGCACGAGTTTTTCAAAAACTTTGTCGATGTTGATGAAATCTTCCATTACTGGTCGGATTGGCTTTTGAGAATTGTGTTAAGTCCGCGAAATAGAAGCACAACCGCCGTGGCGCAAAGGATAATTCCCATTCCCAGGACCGGAATGAAGAGCACATGATGCAGGTTTTTAAACGCTTCGATAATCAAGGTTGGTCCGAAGAAGAACATCGGCAATGCGATGACGAGGTATTTGATTCCGCGGTTGAGTATTTCTTTATCTGTAGGCATTTTTTATTTTTTCGATTCGACCATTTGCGTAAAGCTTTTGGCCGCGGTTGCAAAATCAGACGGTACGAGTACGATCGTCGTCGTGTTGTTGTCAATCCCGATTTCCGAAAGCATCTGCATGCGGCGCAATTCGAGCGCGATCGGGCTTCCTTCCATTTCCTTCGCGCCCTGAGTAAGCTTGATCGATGCGTCGAGTTCGGCTTCGGCCTTGACGATACGTGCGCGTTTCTCACGGATCGCCTCGGCTTCGCGCGCCATCGCCCGTTGCATGCCTTCGGGGATTTCCACATCTTTCATTTCGACCATTTCGATTTTTACGCCCCAGGGCTCGGTCGTTTGGTCGACGATTTTCTGCAGCGTCGAGTTGATTTGTTCGCGTTCGCGCAATACTTCGTCGAGCGAATGCTGCCCGATGATGTTGCGCAAGGCTGACACGGCGAACTGGTAAACGGCTTTGTTGAAATCGGCGACTTTCAGCACGGAATTTTCAGGATTGAGGACTTTGAACCACAGCACCGCATTGACTTTGATCGTCACGCTGTCTTTCGTGATGGTTTCCTGCTGTTCGAGCGTCACGGTTTTCGTACGGATGTCAATCGTCTGCTGGCGTTCGATGAGCGGAATGATCCAGTACAGTCCCGGGCCTTTGATCGCTTTGAACCGGCCGAGCCTGAATACGATCGCGCGTTGGTATTCCTGGGCGATCCGGAATCCCGAAAGAAACAGTAATATGGGTATTAAAATCAATGCTGCCATTATCTTATGGATTTTATAAATTAAAATGATCCGGGTTGTAATTATCGACGGCACTGCGAACGCTGCCGTATTTCCCGAGCAAAACCGCCGCATCTTCATAGGAAACCGCAATTTCCCCCATGATCATCCGGATGCCACGGTCGACGAGCTTGTTGTTGCTGAGCTGCATGTCGACCATTTTGTTGCCCTTGACGCGCCCGAGTTGGATCATCGATGCGGTCGAGATCATGTTCAGAACCAGTTTTTGCGCGGTGCCGGCTTTCATGCGCGAGCTTCCGGTGACGAATTCCGGCCCGACGATGACTACGACCGGGAATTGTGCGGTCAGGGCCAGCGGACTGCCTTCGTTGCAGGTAATACAACCGGTTGTGATGTTGTTCTCGTTGCATTTTTCCAATCCGCCGATAACATACGGCGTCGTACCCGAAGCCGCAATCCCGATCACGACGTCGTTTTCCGAAATATCGTGCTCTTGCAAGTCTTTCCACGCCTGATCGATATCATCTTCGGCATTCTCGACGGCGCGGCGGATCGCGGTGTCGCCACCGGCAATGATGCCGTTGACCAGATCGAACGGAACGCCGAACGTTGGCGGGCATTCCGATGCGTCGACAATGCCGAGCCTTCCGGATGTCCCGGCGCCGATGTAGAACAATCTTCCGCCGGCTTTGAGTTTTTCAACGGTTGCCGCGACGAGTTTTTCAATTTGCGGCAGCGCTTTTTCGACGGCGAGCGGGACGGTTTTGTCTTCGTTATTGATGTTTTGCAAAAGCTCGGAAACGGGCATTTTCTCGAGCGATTCGTATTTGGAGGCTAATTCGGTGGTTTTGGTGAAGCTCATGCAGTCGAAAGTCTAAAGGCAAGCCCAAAGTTACGAAGTTTTTTGCGGACCGCGTTAGGGATTGCAGCGTAAATCCTTTTGAGCAAGCGAAAAAGATTGCAGCGGAAAGCCCGGCGCGTAGCGCAACGCCCAAGTCCATTAAATGAAACAAGCCAGCAAAATCCCGAGCCCGATCATCGAAAGCTTTGCGATGTTGAATTTGTGGTTTTCGGTCGTCTCGAAAATGATCGTCGACGAAATATGGAACAGGATGCCGATTACCACGGCCGTGATTTCGTCATAATATTCGTTGAGCTGCGGCACAAAACCCGAAATGGCCGTCCCGAGCGGCGTCATCGCGGCAAACGTGATCATGAAGATGAAAATCGACAGTTTGCCGAGTTTCGCATTGATGAAAAATATCGTTAAAATAATAGCGATCGGCAAGTGGTGAATGGCGATTCCCCAGGCCAGATCGCTGTGCCGACTAACGGGAAATCCTTCAAGAAAAGCGTGGATGCAAAGACTGATGAACAGCAGCCACGGAATTGAATCGAGTTCGTGGTGGCCGTGAACGTGTCCGTGTTCGGCGCCTTTGGAAAAGAATTCGAGAATGATCTGGAACAGAATCCCGACCATGATGTAAATCCCGATAAAAGGATTTTGTGACTGATAAACTTCAGGAAGCAGATGCATGACCGTGAGCGACAACAGGAACGAGCCGCTGAAAGCCAATAAAAGCTTGAGCTTCGATTTGCTGTCGGGGTTCAGCAGGAATGCGAGCCCGTAACCCGCAAGCACGGCCAATAAAGGAACCAGATAAATCATTTGAAGATCATGATAAGCCGTTCAGAATCTTTTTTGACGTATTTCCGGAGCTTGTAGTCGCCGAAAATATCGAGCAGGTGAATGCTTGATTGTTCCATCATCGTTTCGAAGTCGTCGAGCGTCAAAGCCTGGACTTTTTCGGTGAAATGATATTTTTTCCCGTGGTCTTCAAAGTCGATTTCCTTGTAAATATGCCCGTCGATATAAAAGCGCCTGATATGGAAATCGATGCCCTCGACGGTTTTGGTTTCCTGCGCGACCAGATTGCTGATGACATGATCGGCGTTTAGGAAATCGATGACGCCAAAGCCGTATTCTTGCAGGCTGTCGCGGATCGCGCAAAGCGTTTTGAGGTTGTCGCTGTCGTCTTCGAAATAGCCGAAGCTCGTAAAAAGGTTGAGCACCGCGTCGAATTGCTGGTTTTTGAACGGTTCGCGCATGTCGTGAACACAGAAATGCAGCGTGTCGTTTTCGTATTTTTTGGCCTCGACGATGCTGTTCTCGGACAGGTCGGCGCCGGTGACGTCAAACCCGAGCTGGTTCAGATAAATGGAATGCCGGCCTTTGCCACAGGCCAGATCGAGGATTTTCGCATTTTCGGGAAGGTTGAGGTAATCCGTGATGTTGTCCATGAAGAGCTGCGCTTCCTCATAATCGCGGTCTTTGTAAAGGATGTGGTAATACGGTGAATCGAACCAGGATTCGTACCAGCAATCGTCGCAATCGGGTTTGTGGGTTTTTGAAGGCTTATCCGACATTTATTCCTTTTGAATGGATTCACCTGCAAATTTAGCGTATTTTTGCACCGCATACGGGATTTTACCATGGAAAATAATTTTAGGATGATCGCCAAAACCTTTTTCGGGTTCGAGGAAATACTGGCGAAGGAACTTTCGATACTCGGCGCGCAAAACGTCACGCCGGGCACGCGAATGGTCAGTTTTGTGGGCGACAAGGGTTTTATGTACAAGGCGAACCTGTCGTTGCGTACGGCGCTGAAAATCCTCAAGCCGATCCACAGTTTCCGGGCTGTTACTGACGATGCGCTTTATCGCGGCATCCTATCGGTCGACTGGTCGCAGTACATGACGCAAGGTATGACGTTCGTTATCGATACGACCGTGCATTCCGATCATTTCAGGCATTCACAGTTCGTTTCACAAAAGGCCAAGGACGCGATCGTCGATCAGTTCCGCAAAAATACCGGGATGCGGCCGAGCATCGACAAGGATTTCCCGGATTTGCGCATCAACATCCACATCGACCGCGAAAACGTTTCGGTGGCGCTCGATACTTCGGGAGCGTCTTTGCACCACCGCGGTTATCGCACGGCAACCAACATCGCGCCGATCAACGAAGTACTGGCAGCCGGAATGCTCTTGCTTTCGGGTTGGGACGGACAGGGCGATTTTCTCGACCCAATGTGCGGCAGTGGAACCATTCTGGCCGAAGCCGCAATGATCGCGTGCAATATCCCGGCGAACATCAACCGGAAGGAATTCGCTTTCGAGAAATGGAACGACTGGGACAATGAGCTTTTCGAGGTCGTGACCGATTCGTTGCTCAAGAAAGTCCGCGAGTTCCATTATACGATTACGGGCTACGACAAAGCGCCGTCGGCAGTGCTCAAAGCCAAGGACAACATCAAAAACGCGAACCTCGAGGAATACATAAACATCAGCGAAAAGAATTTCTTCGATACCGAAAAACAGACGCGCGGACCGCTGCACATGCTGTTCAATCCGCCGTACGGCGAGCGGCTCGACATCCAGATGGAACGGTTTTACCGCGAGATCGGCGATACGCTCAAGCAAAGTTATCCGGGAACCAACGCGTGGTTCATTACGGCGAACCTCGAAGCGCTGAAATACGTCGGGCTTAAGCCGTCGCGAAAAATCAAGCTGTTCAACGGAAGCCTCGAAGCGCGGCTGGTTAAATACGAAATGTATGAAGGCAGCAAACGCGCGAAGTTCCAATCCTAAACTAGATCAAAATGAAACCACAGACCAAAGCCATACTTTACCAATTCCTCTGTTTTGCAGTGCTCTTCTTTATTTTTCGTTTCCTGGTCGAAAAATACACCGGTCTTTACGGATATTGGAAACCCGTGACAGCCGCAATGGTCGCGACATTGCTCAGCCCGTATTTCCAGGCCGTGCGCACCAAAGACGGCGAAAAGCTGTTCATGAAATGGATTTTCCTCAAAGGGCTGCGCGAAATCAAGTAGTTACTTTTCCGCTTTCTTTTTCTTCTTTTCCGCTTTTTTAGCTGCCTTTACGGTTTTCTTATAAATCGGAATGAAATAGGAAACCGTATAATTGAATCCGGCGCCAAAATCGCCGTTATACGTCCGGTTGAACCCCGGAATGTACAGGTTGTCGAAATTGTCGGGCTTCTTGTTGCTGACGAGCCGGTTGAGCCGTAAGCTGAACCCGATGTAAAGATTGTTGAAGATTTCCGCTTTTATGCCGGCCACGACTTCGATCCAGCCCGCCGACAATCCGTTGAATTTTTCACCTGAAACTATGATCGGCGGTTCGCTGAAATAATGGTTCGGATCGTAAATGCTGTAGGAATTCAGTTGCTGGCTGAAACTGCTCACGCCGTAACGCAGCCCGATTGTGATCTGGTTTTCCATATCGAGCCAGTTCTCGTAAGCGTTGTAATCGAATCCGACTTTAAAAAATGTGCCTTTGGTCGTGAAGTTCAATTGGTCGTCGTTGGTGGTCTTTTTTTCGTTGCCGAGTTCGCCTGCCAGCCAGAATTTTTTGGTCAGCCGGTAATCTCCGGTCAATTCCAATCCTTTGTAATCGCTGTCGTAAACGGATCGCGCCAGTTTGTAAAGATCGATACCCACGCGCACGCCGTAGCGCTCCGTCTTTGCCGGAAGGCTGTCGGTTTTTTTCTCCTGCGCCCAGCAGACGCAGCACAGCAGGCTAAAAATAAACGCTGAGGTGTACTTCATTTTCATTGACGATATTGGGCTGGCTTACCGTGACGTTCTGCATCCACTGGCCATCGGTGCCGTTATCCTGGATGAAAGATGTAACCGGGTCGAGGTGGAAAACGGTTTTGTAGCCGCAGGCGCGTGATACGAAAATATTCTCACGGGTATAATTGAATTTCAGATGGTCGGTGTTTTGGCCCACGCTGCTCGTGCTATTGATGGTGAACGTGTAGCCGGTCGTATCGGCATTCGTATTGAGCGGCAATTCGATCTTGCTGACGGCGTTGAACGTATTGAGCGAATCGGCCATATCGTCGCCGGTAACTTCCAGATGCGCGACGTTTACCGGAACCGTCGGGTTGTCGATGTCGAAAAAGCCGACGATCAGCCGGGGCGTGGTTTCCTGGTCGCAGATATCGTCTTTCTCGCAGGAAAACACGAAAAAGGCAATGGATAATAATAAAAATAATTTCTTCATTTGTTTTAATTGAATTCCCGTGCTGTTGCCAGCGCGCCATCTGGCCGCTTTGCTAAAACAGTCCACCGGACTGTTTTTTAACGCTTCGCGCCTCCAAAAGTACGACATTTTCGACATGATGCGTCTGCGGAAACATATCCACAGGGCGCACACGCGTAACTTTGTAGTGTTCGTCCATCAGCGCGAGGTCGCGGGCCTGCGTCGCCGAATTGCAGCTTACGTAAACCACTTTTTCCGGAGCCATTTTCAGGATCTGCTCCACGACGTCTTTATGCATTCCGTCGCGCGGCGGATCGGTGATGATGACATCGGGCTTGCCGTGCCTGATCATGAACGTGTCGTTGAACACGACTTTCATGTCGCCTACATAAAACTCGCAATTTGTGATTTCATTGCGTTTGGCGTTTTCCTTCGCATCGGCGATAGCTTCGGGAACGGCTTCGACACCGACGACTTTTTTCGCCTGCTTCGATACAAATTGCGCAATCGTCCCGGTTCCGGTGTATAAATCATATACGATTTCGTTTCCGGTAAGTCCTGCAAAATCGCGCGTAATTTTGTAGAGCTCGTATGCCTGGTCCGAATTGGTCTGGTAAAACGATTTCGCGTTGATGCTGAATTTGAGCCCTTCCATTTCCTCCAAAATGTAGTCGCGGCCGCTGTAAAGCAAAATGGTTTGGTCGTATAAAGTATCGTTCGCTTTCTGATTGATTACATATTGCAGCGAGGTGATTTCCGGGAAACGGTTTGCGACGAAATCCAACAGTAAATTCCTTTTTTCGGCATCGTCGTCAAAAAATTGGATGACGACCATAATTTCGCCGGTCGAGGCCGTCCGGATCATCAGCGTACGCAATAATCCTTCGTGGTTTCTCGGATTGAAAAACGTCAGATTGTTTGCATTGGCGAAAGCCCGGATCTCGTTGCGGATCGCGTTGGACGGATCTTCCTGCAGATGACACTTTTTAATATCGAGGATTTTGTCCCACATTTTCGGGATGTGGAAACCCAGCGCGTTGCGGTTGCCCAAATCTTCATCGCTTTTGATTTCGTCTTCGGTAAGCCAACGCGAATCGGAAAACGAGAATTCCATTTTATTGCGGTAGAAAAACTCTTTTTCGGAACCTAAAATCGGCTCGAAATCCGGTAATTCGACCTTGCCGATGCGTTTCAGGTGGTTGAAAACCTCATTGTTCTTATAGAAAAGCTGCTGCGAATACTTCATGTTCTGCCATTTGCAGCCGCCGCAAACCCCAAAATGGATGCAGACCGGCGCTGTGCGGTGCTCCGAATATTCATGGAAATGCACGGCTTTGCCTTCGTAATAGGCTTTGCGCTTTTTGAAGGTTTGCACGTCCACGACATCGCCGGGCACGACGTTCGGGATAAAGATGACTTTGCCGTCGGGCGCTTTGGCAACGGAAACGCCTTTGGCGCCGGCATCGAGCACTTTGATGTGGCTGAAAACCGCCCGGTCTGTATTTTTTCTTCCCATGCGGCAAATGTAAAGTTTAAAGTTCAAAGTTCAAGGGTTGCCGCTGTCGTTATTCGGTTTATAAAATAAAATTATCATAAGATTGAAAAGTGTGGTTTTCGCGTATTGCTGTTTTCGGGAAAATCGTATCTTACCTTCGGGGAAAGGGAGAATGTCGGCCCTACAAAATATCCTGCTTTTGCCACTGTGGCAAACCCGCATGTTTTGTTAACGTACTTATTTTTGAATGAAAACACACTTGGCACTATTGCGCGGCATCAACGTCAGCGGACAGAAACTCATCAAAATGGAAGACCTGCGGGAACTTATGAAGTCGGCCGGGTTCGAAAACGTCCAAACGTATATACAAAGCGGCAATATCGTTTTTGACAGCAAGGAAACCTCAAAGGAAAAAACCGGCGGCAAAATCAAGGAATTGATTAAAGGCAAATACGGCTGGGACGTCGGAATTCTCATGCTCGATCATGCGGATCTGGCAAAAGCCATAAAAGAAAACCCTTTCCTAAAAGAAAAGGACGTGAATCTCAAGCAGGTTTATGTCGCATTCCTTTCCGAGGAGCCAAAAACGGAAAACATCGAAAAGTTCGCTGCGGCCAATGTCGAAAACGATGTTGCGGTTATCGACGGAACCGTAATGTATCTGAAATATTTCCACGGCGCCGGAAAAACCAAGCTGACCAATGCGCTGATCGAGAACAAGCTTAAAGTTACTGCCACGACCCGCAACTGGAACACGACGCTGAAACTCATGGACATGCTCGACGCCCGAAAATAATTTACGTAACGATAACACTGGATTCCGACGATGATTGCGTAACTTTAAAGCTTAATCAATTTAAATCAAAACACCATGAAAAGAAACGCCACAGCGGTCTGGGAAGGATCGATCAAGGAAGGAAAAGGGAAAATCTCCACACAAAGCAAAGTGCTCGACAGCGCACAGTATTCGTTCAAGACGCGTTTTGAGGACGGAATCGGGACCAATCCCGAAGAATTGATTGCGGCCGCGCACGCCGGTTGCTTTACGATGCAGCTTTCGGCTTTTATCGGCGAGGCGGGATTTGAAATCCAAAACCTGGAAACCACGTGTACGATCGATTTCCAGAACGGGACGATTGTAGGTTCGCACTTGAACGTGACAGGAAAAGTCGCGGGAATCGCCGACGATAAATTTCAGGAACTCGTTAAAAACGCCGAAAAGCAATGCCCGATCTCAAGGCTGCTCAATACGGCGATCACTTCTGAGGCGACGCTGGCTTAATAGATGATGTCGAACGTTCCGTTTTCGAACTGGATCACATCGAACGGCTCGACATCGGCTTTGACCTGGCCTGAAAAAGTGCCTTTGAGGTGATGATTGTCGTTGTCAGTCACATCTACGATAAAATCCGGTTCTTTAGGATAGGCTGTCTCGTGCAGGAAATAGGCGAAATACCAGCTGGCGCTCGTTCCTTTTGCAAATTTTTCGATGACAAACGATATCCGGTTGTCAGGATTGTTGTCGATGGAAGCAGTGACTTCGAGATCGGTATAGCCTTCATCCGGATAATCCACCGGATGGACGTTGATCGTATTGAACGTGTAATCGACGCCGTCAATCTTGGCTGTAACCACCGATGGTCTGGGCGCCGGCGAGTCTTCGGAACAGGAAGTGAAAAGTAAAATGCTGGCGGCGAATAAGATAGGTAAAATTCGTTTCATAGCTTGTTTGTTGAGCGTCAAAAATAGTTTTTTCGCAAAGAAAATGAAATGTTTTTGGGTTTAATTTGGCATTTTTCGTTTTTCGGGGAATATTGACTAATTTTGCGCAGTCCGGGTGATTTCTCCCCTTTGAAGAAGGAATTATCGAATGTTTTTTTAAAAGAATAGTACAATGACAGTTTTAGAGAGCATGGGTTCACAGGAAGCGATGGCGCTGGAAAACAAATACGGCGCTCACAATTACCATCCGCTGCCGGTGGTTTTGAGCCGGGGAGAAGGTGTTTATGTCTGGGATGTCGAAGGAAAAAGATATTACGATTTCCTCTCGGCCTATTCCGCGGTCAACCAAGGACATTGTCACCCGAAAATTGTCGGCGCGATGATCAATCAGGCGCAGACGCTGACACTTACTTCACGGGCTTTTTACAACGATCAACTCGGGTCCTATGAAAAATACCTGACCAATTATTTCGGTTTTGACAAGGTTTTGCCGATGAATACCGGCGCCGAAGCCGTCGAAACCGCAATCAAATTGTGCAGGAAATGGGCTTACGAAAAAAAAGGCATCGCCGAGCAGGAAGCGCAAATCGTTGTTTGTGAGGGCAATTTCCACGGAAGGACAACGACCATTATCTCATTCTCAAACGACGAAACCGCGCGCAAAAATTTTGGTCCTTACACGCCTGGGTTCATCAAGATCGCATACGACGATATCGCCGCGCTTGAAAAAGCACTCGAATCCGGAAAAAATATCGCGGGGTTTCTGGTCGAACCGATCCAGGGCGAAGCGGGCGTTTATGTTCCGCACGACGGTTACCTTGCAAAAGCCAAGGCTTTGTGTGAAAAGCATAACGTATTGTTTATCGCCGATGAAGTACAAACCGGGATTGCAAGAACCGGCAAGCTATTGGCCGTCGATCACGAAAACATCACTCCCGATATCCTGATTCTCGGAAAAGCCCTTTCGGGCGGCGTATATCCGGTTTCGGCGGTGTTGGCAAACGACCACATCATGGACGTGATCAAGCCGGGTCAGCACGGTTCGACGTTCGGCGGAAATCCTGTTGCGGCTGCAGTTGCGATCGCAGCCCTTGAAGTGGTAAAACAGGAAAACCTGGCTAAAAATGCCGTAGCGCTTGGAAATATTTTCAGGGAAAAATTAGGCGAGTACATCAAAACCTCGAATATCGCGACGCTTGTCAGGGGGAAAGGGCTGCTCAATGCAATCGTCATCAATGATAGCGAAGACAGTTCGACGGCATGGAATATCTGCATGTCGCTTCGCGATAACGGGCTGCTGGCCAAGCCGACCCACGGGAATATCATCCGTTTTGCGCCGCCATTGGTGATGAATGAAGAGCAATTGCTCGACTGCGTTTCGATCATCATCAAGACATTGAAACAGTTTGAAAAATAAAAGAAAAGCTCCGGAATTCCGGAGCTTTTTTATTTAAGAATCTTCATTTTCCCTTTGCTGCTGTTCCATCTTGACTTTGAGATTGTCCTCGAAGTCCTTTCGTTCCTGCGGAGTCATCGAAAGGATGAAGATCATAAAGGCCAGAAATACGGCATTCACGACAATTCCGATCACTGACAGGACGCGCCCGATATTGATATTGGAATGATTGGTATACAACTCCGGATTTTCGCGGTATATTTTTTCATCCTTACGCGCCAATACCAGCGCGACGACGGCCAGTACCAGCCCTAAGCCGTAAAAACAGCAGGTAATGATGGAAAGAATTCCTAAAACGAGTACGGCGGTGGCATTGGGTAAAGCTCTTTTGTCCATTCGGATTGATTTAGATTGTCATTTTGTAAATGTAGGAAATAATCATGATTGCCGCGTTTATGATTGCGGTTGCGATGATGATTTTTGTATAGTTTCTCGATTTGTCGACTACATGCAGTCCAATTAAAACGGCAAATAATATCGTGGTGTAAATGGCAGGGAACATCGCAAAGGCATCGGCGAATCGGCCCTCGGCCAGCAGATAGACCGAACGCTGCAATCCGCAACCGGGGCAGTCAAAGCCGAACAGTTGTTTGTTCAGGCACGGAATCATGTATTTTTCCATAACACAAAAATAAATGAAAAATCCATCGCCTGCGCTGTTTTAAAGTTCCGTATTTTTGGGATATGAAAAAAATAATTATCCCGTTGATGATCGCGGCCATTGCAATTGCGCTGTACGAGCAAAGCAAACTGCATCCGAATCTTTACATCACGATTGCCGCCATCGTCGTATTCATGTACGGCATGATGCGGCTCAGCGCGATCACGCCAAGCAAGAATAAGGAAAATGATGAAGACGATGATCAGTAAAGGCGACAGGGTTTCGGTTCTCGACGACGATTTTGAAGGCATAGTCACTGCGGTCAACGGCGATGAAATCACCATTGAAACCACCGACGGATTCCTGATGAATTACACTCGTAAACAATTAATTAAAATTCAGGAAACCAGCGGTTTAAATTTAAAAAACGTAAGATTTAATTTAACTGAAATCCAAAATCAGAAAGAAGCGCAAAAGCGCAAGCCGGTCGTAAAGGAAAGAGTGAAAGGCGAAATTCCGCCGCCCGAATTCGACCTGCATATCGAGAAACTCGCAAAAAACTGGAAATCGATGTCCAATTACGACATCCTGAATCTCCAGTCCGAAACGGCTAAACGCCACATAGAGTTTGCAATACGTCACCGAATCCCGAAAATAATCTTCATTCACGGCGTCGGCGAAGGCGTGCTCAAGGCCGAGCTCGACTTCATGCTCAACCGGTACGAAAACCTTACGTTCCGCGACGCCGACTACCGGAAATACGGTGTTGGCGCAACCGAAATTTCATTTAAACAAAATTCTAAGTAAAATCAATTTAACTAATTGGTTGTCAGGTTTCCAAATAGGTAATCATCAGCGAGCAGAAAACTGGTATTCCCTTTTTTCAACGTCGCTTTTTTCAGGTGGATTTCATGGATGTAAACACCCGGCGCATTCGATGTCGTAGTGACCTCGACAATTCCGCTGATTGCGGCTACGCCGTCAACTCCGTTCCATTGCTCTTCAACCGTCGGCGTTGCCGGAGCAGGAGTTTCGCAAAAATAGGCTGGCAGTACCTGGCCTGAAAAATAATAATAAGTCAATTTATTTGTCGTGCCGCTGATCAGGCCGGTTCTCGGAGTTCCGGGCGCAGTTTCTTCGTTCGGGATCAATTGAGGATCGATGGCAAGAGTTATGGCCTCGCTGCCGTTGGTGTTGATGATAAGATTCGAGCATTGGTCTACTTCATCATCGAAATTAAAAAGCAATGCATGGGCCGGATCGGTGTCAAACGTCCCGAATGGGAACGTTTCCTGGGCCTGGCTGCCACTCGGTTTGTGTATGGTAACGCCTTTAAAATTGACCGTATGCCTGTATTTTGAGATTTTTTCGCCGCCCTCAAAACCTGTTGTCGTATTGGCGATTTTTACGGCAGTAGTTGCAATCTCGATATGTCCATCGGAAAAAGTCCATTCCTCAATGACATGCGGCGTGGCCGGCTGTACGCTTCCGCAGATATTGATATCGGCTATCGTTCCGTCGTAAGCGCGGTAAAATATGCGGTTGTTGTCGTCGAGCGCGATTTGCCTGGGTGCATTTTCGAGGGTTTCGTCGTTCAGGAAATCCGCGTCGTAATCTTCCACTTCAAAAAAAAGCGCTTCGGAATCTTTCAGCTTGTAGATGATATTCCCACCGGCACAGCGCGCCGCAGCGATTTCGGAAAAATCGACATTCTCAATGGTCAGGTCGCCATCGTCGCAACTGCTTAAAAGTCCTATAAAAACAAGTAGTATCAGATATTTTTTCATGGTCGGATATTTAAGACAAAAATAGTTTTTTTAATCATGTACGAAAGCTTTCGGATTTCCAAAACCGAAAATTTAACGGCATATTAGTATATTTGCCTGCTCCTTTCGGGAGTCGGAATACCATGAAAAAAGTTTACCTGGACAATGCAGCCACTACGGCTGTCCGTCCCGAAGTCATTGCCGAAATGGCAAAAGTGCTTGCTGAAGATTACGGAAACGCTTCCTCGTCGCACAGTTTTGGCCGGAATGCGAAAAACGTCGTCGAGCTATCACGAAAAGCTATCGCCAGACAACTGGGTGCCACGGCGCAGGAAATCATTTTCACTTCCGGCGGTACCGAAACCGACAACTGGATTTTGCGCGCCGCAGTCCGGGATTTGAAAGTGGAGCGGATCATTACAAGCAAAATCGAGCACCACGCCGTCCTGCATACAATCGAGGCGCTGCAGTTGGAATCGGGGATTGCCGTAGATTTTGTAAAAATCCATCCTGACGGGAATATCGATATCACACATTTGGCGCAGCTGCTTTCCGAAAATGTCCCGACACTCGTCAGCCTGATGCATGTCAACAACGAGATCGGAACGGTGCTCGATCTGGAAACCGTCGGGAAACTCTGCAGGCAATATCATGCGTATTTCCATTCGGATACAATTCAATCTATCGGAAAGATGTCTTTTGATCTGCAACAGTTACCGGTCGATTTTATCGTGGCCAGCGCACACAAATTCCACGGCCCGAAAGGGATTGGTTTCGCCTATGTCCGAAAAGGAATTGTTTTGCATCCGGTGCTTTTTGGCGGCGAACAGGAAAAAGGTCTGCGCGCGGGAACCGAAGCCGTGCACAACATCGCGGGAATGGCCAAAGCGCTCGAACTTTCGTATGCGCATCTTGCGGAAGAACAAAAGCACATCGAAAACCTGAAAGTTTATTTAACCGACAAGCTGAAAAAGCATTTTCCGGAGGCGAAGATCAACGGCGGAAATACGTTTTACAACATCGTCAACGTGTGTTTCCCGTTTTCGGAAGAAAAGACCGCAATGATCTTATTTCACCTCGATATGAAAGGAATTGCGGTATCGCGCGGAAGCGCCTGTCAGTCCGGCAGTATAAAGCCGTCGCACGTGCTTGCTGAAATCCTCTCGGAAGACGATATCAAGAAACCGTCGCTCCGGATTTCCTTCAGCCATTACAATACGAAGGAAGACATCGATTACTTACTGGAAGTCCTGGAATCGGTTTAAATTATTTTCTTTTTTTGCCTGAACGGAAGCAGTATCGTAAATACCGCGCCTTCGCCTTTGATCCCGGTGGCCGAAATACTGCCGTGGTGCCGTTCGACTATTTTTTTGCACAACGCCAACCCAAGCCCTGTGCCTTCGTATTGGTCTTTGGCGTTCAGCCTTGCGAATGCATTGAATATCTGTTCGGCGTACTGCTGTTCGAGCCCGATTCCGTTGTCCGCGATCTTGATTTCGGCATAATCGACGTGGTTTTTTTTAATTTGGGAATAGTGAAAGGAAATCACCGGTTTGCGGTCGGGTTTCGAGAATTTGAGCGCATTGTTGACCAGGTTGTAGAAAAGTTGGTAAATGAGTACCGATGCGCCCTGGATTTCAGGCAAGTCGTTCTTTTTGATGACCGCTTCTTTTTTGTGGATGAGGACTTCAAGATCGCTTTCGATGTGTATGACAAGTTCGTCCAGGTCGATTTTTTCAATCGGCTGCTCGCCCGAATTCAGCGTCGAGTAGGAGAGCACGCCGTCAATCATCGAGAACATCCGGTCGGTGGCGTTCTGCACTTTGTTGAGATAGTTGTTTGCCCTTTCGGGAAGCCGTTCGCCGAATTCTTCCGAAATCATGTTGCTGAACACTTTGATTTTCCGGACCGGTTCCTTGAGATCGTGGCTCGCCACGTGGGCAAAATGCAGTAAATCGTCGTTGGAGCGGTGCAGCTCGGCGGTGCGTTCGCGTACCTGTTTGGTGAGTTCCTCTGCAAAATGTTTCTGTTCGGTAATGTCTTGTGCCGTGCCTAAAAGCGTTTGCGCGACGCCGTTTTCGTCATATAAAACCTTGCCGTTGACTTTTACCCAGTGTTCCGATTTGTCCGGATGGATGATCCGGGCTTCGTATTCAAGATTTCCGGTCAGGATTGCTTCCCTATGGGCTTTTACCCGAATCGAACGGTCGTCCGGATGGATAAGCCCCGCAAACTGCGAACGCGGGATCGAATGGTCAACGCCCCAGATTTCATTGAAGCGATCCGAAGTTTTCATGGCGTCGGTAATCAGGTTGATTTCATACGTTCCCAAATCAGCGGCTTCAATAGCGAGGCGCGCCTTTTCTTCTGCCTGTTCGATTTTCTGGCGCGCGACTACCTGTTCGGTGACGTCGGTGGCCACTACGATTACCCCGGCAATTTTGCCGTCATCGTCCCGGAATGCTTCGTAAACGAAATCGACATAAACGGTTTCCATACCCATTTCGCGTGGCAGATTTACGGGCACATCATAGGCTTTATAGGTTTCTCCGGTAGAATAAACATGATCGAGCAGCAGGTCGAATCCCTGACCTTCAATTTCGTAAAGCCCGTCCATAAGGTCTTTACCGACGATTTCGTGATGTTTTTTTCCCCACAGTTCGAGCATCCGTTCGTTGGCGATTTCCACGTAATGTTTTTTGCCTTTGAGGATACACATTGCAACCGGCGATTGCAGGATCGTATTTCGGAGATTGCTTTCGCTTTGTTTTACCTTGCGGTTGGCGACGTTCATGTCGGTCACGTCGGCGGCCGTATTCATGACGCCGTAAATGTTTCCCATTGAATCGTAGAGCGGCGTAAAACTGTAGTTGAAATAAAACGGCTTGAGTTCCCCTTGCATGGAAATCTCGATGCGTTTGTTCTTGGCGTGGAACGGCGTCCCGGTCTCCAATACGCCGCGCAATTGTTCGAACACTTCCTGGTTTTGGAGTTCGGGCAAAATCTCGGTATACAATTTCCCGATGACGTCGTTGCCTTTGCCCCAGGTATCGAGCATGACCTGATTGGCCAACTGTATGCGGAATTCACTTCCGGTATAAACCCCGATCGGGAAAGGCGCACTCTCGACAACGTTGCGGAAACGGGCTTCGCTGTTTGCGATTTTTTTTGAGGAGACGATATTGTCGGTCATGTCCATCGATGTGGCGAGAATGCCGTAGGTTTTTCCGTCGGGCCCGAAAATGGGTTTGTACCAGATATCAAAATAGCGGCTGGCACGCTGGCCGTTTACCATCATTCGCACTTCGGAACCCGAAGCAAAATAAGGCACTCCGGTCTGATATACTTCATCCAGTATCTTAAGGAACGGCTGGTTGCCCATTTCAATCATTACATCTTTCAGCGGCGTACCGATGACTTCGCGCCCTTTTCCCCAGCTTTTGAGCACAATTTCGTTGACCATCCGGATTTTCATCTCTGGGCCTTCAAGAAAAGTAATTCGTACGGGCGATTCCTGGATGATGTTGCTCAGCAGGTGCTCTTTCTCTTCAATCCGGTTGCGGGCGCGAACGTATTGCGAAACATCCTGTATCGTTCCCGTAATCCGGTAGGCAGTACCGTTGGCGTCAAACCAGGCTTTGCCTTTCGACCTCACGATGCGCTCTTCGCCCGAAACCGGATGGATGATCGAATATTCCTCTTCCGAATTGCCGCCCGATGCGGGATCGAGTATTCTTTGCAGCGAATCGGACAGCATTTTTTTATCTTTTTCGGCAATCGAATTCATGACGAAATCGCGCCCGATCTCGCCCTGCGCAGGCAATCCGAACCATTCCCTCAGCCTGCGGTTGCCGGTGAGCTTGTCCGTTTGCGGGTTGTAATCCCAGGTAGCGAGTTCGGCCGCCTCGATGGCAAAATGAAGCTGGTTCCTGCTTTCTTGGAGCTGGAGCAGATTTTCGACCGCTTTAGTCGTTTCTGAGCAAGTAACGAAAACGCCGCCGACTTTCCCGGATTCGTCGTAAACCGCACTATAACTGAAGGTCCAGTAAACATCTTCGATTTTTCCGTTGCGGTAAATCGGGATTAGCTGATCTTCGCTCCAAGTGGCTTGCTTTCCTGCCCGTACCTCGTCGATCAGCGGCTTGATGATGTGCCATATTTCAGGCCAGACCTCGGCGCCTTTTTTACCCAGTGCCGACGGATGTTTTCCCTCATTGCCCAAACTCGGCCGGTACGCATCGTTGTAAAAGCAAATCAAATCCTCGCCCCAGAAAAGGAACATCGGAAACCGGGAATGCATGATGATGCTCAGTGTGGTCTGTAGGCTTTGCGGCCAATTTTCGATTGTGCCCAGCGGTGTCGAAGCCCAGTCGTAGGAAAGGATGAGCCGCCCCATTTCGCCTCCGCCGGAGATGAAATCGTATGTAGGTTGGCTTGTGCCCGCGGGATTCGGTGTTGAAGGCATCAGATATTAAATGATAGGAAAGATACTAATTTTTCAATAAATATCTCCGACACCAAAAGTAAACTTTAACCTTACTTTATGTTTTGTTCGGGCGATTTCAGCCCGTTGATATTCTTCAGGATGATGGTCTTGTCGGCACTTGTTTTTGCAAGTACCAATGCGAGTTGAAAATGTTTTAACGCCACGGTATCGTCGATGTCTTTATAAAGATGCCCGAGAAGCGAATAGTAGAAAGGGTTCTCGGTGAGCTGCAGTTTTTCGGCCTCGATGATTGCTTCGGGTTTGCCATTTGCCTTGGCTAGGGCGAAAGTACGGTTCAGCGCGGCGATAGGCGAGTATTCGACGATCAGCAGCCGGTTGTACAATTGCAAAATATTTTCCCATTTTTCGGCGCTGTCTTCCTTATGCGTATGCCAATAAGCAATCGCGGCTTCCAGATGATATTTGGACAATTGATTCCCGTTTGCAGCGCAATTGAGGAAATATTCGCCTTTGACGATGAGGTCGTTGTCCCATAATTCCGGATTTTGATCTTCATAAAGTATGGTTTCGCCGTTTCCGTCGGTCCGGGCCTCGAAACGCGAAGCATGGAAACACATCAACGCAAGCAACGCATTTGCAGCAGGCTTGTTGGTCAGTTCGCTTTCGAGAAGCAGGAAATTGAGCCGGATCGCTTCGGCGCAAAGGTCTTTTCTCAGGATGAGGTTTTGCGAGGCCGAATAATAGCCTTCGTTGAACAAAAGATACAAAGTCGTGAGCACGGTTTCGAGCCTGTCGTCGATTTCAGCCGCCGAGGGCTGTTGTATCTTAATCCTTTCAGTCTTTAATTTTTCCTTGGCGCGCTGCAGCCTTTTGTAGATGGTTTCCCGGTTGGTCAAAAACGCATCGGCGATTTCCTGGATTCCGAAACCGCACAAAAGGTTAAGCGATAAGGCCACCTGCGCTTCGGGCGCTATGCACGGATGGCAGACGGTAAACATCATCGCCAGTTGGCTGTCGCGGATGTTTTCGACCGATAGATCAACTTCGGGAGTTTCGTGATTTGGAGCTGTTAGTTTTATCTGGGCCGCAATTTTCCCGGCAAACAGCGCATCGCGCTTCAGCAGGTTTCTGGTCTTGTTTTTCGCGACGGTATAAAGCCACGCCGCCGGATTTTCGGGAACGCCTTTCAGCGGCCACAGTTCGGATGCCGAAAGGAACGTGTCGCTCACGATGTCTTCGGCGATTTCAATATGTTCGATCCCAAACAGGTTGCTGAGCACCGAAACGATTTTCCGGTACTCAGTCCTGAATAGGTGAGGAATCAGCTGTTGTTCCATTGGTTACATGACGCTGATTTCCCGGACTTCGACATTGCCGCCGACTTCCAGGATCGGGCAACCGAAAGCAAGTTCGGCAGCGGCCTCCAGCGAATCGGCTTTCACCATCGTATAGCCGCCGATCGATTCCTTGATTTCGGCATACGGGCCGTCGGTTACGATGTTCGTGCCGCGGACGACTTTACCGGCCTGCTCGAGTCGGTTTCCGCGGTCGGTCAGTTTGTTCTGTGCGGCGATGCTGCCTACCCAATCCATCCAGCGTTTGGTATTGGCCTGCATTTCTTCGGGCGAGCGTTTTGGCATTGCGTTGAAATCGTTCCGGAATATCAATAAAAAATCTTTCATGAGTTTTGAATTTAAAGTGGATAAGATACTAAATTATGATTTACTGTTCGTTTTTTGATTAATTGAATTGCCCGACCTGATAAGTCCCGACCGGCGCGCCGAACGCGATGTTGATCCGGTTGTAGGTATTGATGGCCGTTACTGCCAGCGTGAGGTCGATCAGGTCGGTTTCCGAGAAATGTTTCCGGGCTTCGTTGAAAATCGGGGCAGGCACAAGCCCATGTTCGAGTCTGGTCAGCGCTTCGGCCCAGGCGAGCGCCGCGCGTTCCTTGTCTGTATAGCACGGCGATTCGCGCCACGCGTCGAGCAGGTAAAGCCGTTGTTCGCTTTCGCCATTGGCTCGCAGATCTTTCGCATGCATGTCGAGGCAGAACGCACAGCCGTTGATTTGCGACACCCTTAAATAGATCAGGTCGCGCAACGCTTCGGGAAGCGCCGATTGTTCGAGGTGTTTCCGGATGCCGTACAGTGCGCCGAACGCTTTTTGTCCTTTTTCCTGGAGGTTGATTCTTGTTTCCATGATTATATTATTAATGATTTATACACCAATAACAAACGAATTTCAGGAATTGGACAAATCGGACGAAAAATTTTTAAAATCGCATCGACAGAAACAAAAATAAAAGGCTCTTCAAAGGAAACGCTTGTCAGATCGTGGAAAGTTACCGCGTCAGAAAAAAGAAGTCGCGCTCCAGGTCGCGTTTCATCCACACGACGCCTTTTCGCATGATTATATACGGAAGCCCGTACATCACTGCCGCATGGAGCAGGATAAACGGCAGGACAAAAAACGGCATTTCGTCAATAAACAGGAACGTAACGATAAAAATCAGATATGCGATCGTGATAAAAACATAAAAAAAGAGGATGAAATTGTTGAATCCGTTGATTTCGCATGCAATGCGCGTTTTACCTCCGAGGTCTTCAATTGTTCCTTCGGCCAGTGTAAAGTGATTGCGGCTGAATAGTTTCGGACGTTTTCGAATCTTGAAATAATCGTTGCCAACGATGCCTTTGTACTCATTTCTTGATGAGGAAAACATTTCAAAAGGCGAAATAAAGCCTCCGTTACCGTAATCGACGATACGCCGGAGTTTTGGCACGAATTCATGTTTCGGCAAACCGATATCGAACGAAAGGTCGTCGATCAGACGAAGTTTTCTAAGAAAGTCTTTCATAGGGATTTTATATCGGCGAAGATAGATTTTTTAGCAAAACCCAACAACTGATTATTCATCAGCAGGTAAATCCTGCAAAATATCCGGATAATACTGTAAGGTTTCCGATTAATATTTTTGGCAATTTGCAGTTACAACCGCGAGCTATGCCTGAAGGTCCGTCCATAGTCATCTTAAAAGAAGCCGTCTCGGAATTTGCCGGAAAGGAAATCATTGCCGTTTCGGGAAACAGCAAAATCGACCAGCAGCGATTGGTGAACCGTACAATCATCGGTTTCAAGACCTGGGGCAAACATTTTCTGATTTGCTTTGAAGGATTTACCGTGCGGATCCATCTGCTGATGTTCGGGAGTTACCGGATCAACGAGACCAAACCAACGCCGCTCAGGCTCGGGCTGGTTTTCGACGATGGCGAAATCAATTTTTATACGTGTTCGGTCAAAATATTGGAAGGCGACGTCAATTCGCACTACGACTGGAGCACCGACGTCATGAACGAATCCTGGAACCCGCGCAGGGCCAAGGCGAAAGTAAAGGACCAAAACGATAAACTCATCTGCGACGCGCTGCTCGAGCAGGATATTTTTGCCGGCGTGGGCAACATCATCAAAAACGAAGTGCTTTACAGGGTTCGGATTCATCCCGAATCAGCCTGCGGAAAAATTCCCGATTCCAAAATCAGGGAAATCGTCCGGGAAGCACAGATTTACAGTTTCCAGTTCCTGGAATGGAAAAAGAAATACGAGTTGAAAAAACATTGGCTTGCCCACACGAAAAAGACCTGCCTGCGCTGCAACCTGCCGATCGTCAAGAAATATACGGGAACCAAAAAACGCCGCAGTTTCTTCTGCGAAAATTGCCAGAAACTGTATGAAGCCTGAAATCGACATCGGCTGCTCGTCGTTCAACGAGACGAACTGGAAAGGCGTTTTCTATCCGGAAGATTTGCCGCGTAGCCGCTATTTCGAATATTACTGCAAACATTTCGGCACGTATGAAATGAACGGTACGTTTTATAAATTCCCGACCGTGAAAAGCCTGAAAACGTGGTATGACAAAGCGCCGGAAGGCTTCCGGTTTTCGGTAAAAGCGCACCGGCTCATCACGCATTACAGGAAGTTTCTGAATTGTACCGAAGAGCTGGCCGGGTTTTATGCCACGGTACGCGACGGATTGGCCGACAAGCTGGCTTTTGTATTGTTCCAAATGCCGCCGTCCTATCATTTTTCCGAGGAAAGGCTTGCGCTGATTTTGGGTTCGCTCGATTATGGTTTCAGGAATGTAATCGAGTTTCGTCACGAAAGCTGGTGGAAGCCGGAAGTTTTTGATGCGTTCGCTGCCAAAGGAGTCGTTTTTTGCAGCGTCAGTTACCCGAACCTGTCTGAAGATGTGATTGCAATCAATAATTCTGTCTATGTCCGGCTTCACGGACGGCCCAAATTGTTTTTTTCGGGTTATTCGATTCCGGAGTTGGAAGCGTTGCATCAACAGATCAAGACGACATCCGCAAAAGAAGTTTTTGTCTATTTCAACAATACGGCTTCTGCCTTTGGCGTGCTCAACGCAATGTCTTTTAAGGAAATAGCGATGGAAAACCCCGAAGATTAAAAGCTTGTGTCCGGATAAAAGCCGTAGGAATCCATATTGTCCGGTTCCCCGATCGGGGAAATTTCACTTTCGTTGACGGTCATGGGATTGTTTTCTTCTGGAATGTTGATCGATTGATTTGACGCATAAGTTTCCATAGTGCTGATTTTTAAGCCAAAACTACTTTATGCAAAATGAAAAGCCTTATGTTATTTTACGCAAATGTTGCAGGATTTTCATGACTGAAATTTTGACGGGATCAAATCGGATTAAATTGTAAAAATTCGGTAATAATAGTATAACGTTCCCATAAGGCGGCTGCTGTACCTTTGAAATAAAAATGCCATGCCTCACAAAACCATCCTATTATTAGTTTTATGCCAACAGCGGTTGATACAGGTTTATCAATACGTCTACAGTTTGATTTGGCCCTATTTGCGTTAAATTATATAAAAATACCTGTACATTATGTAAGTATTTTTGTGTAGGATGTAGTTAGCTTAGCAAAAAGCCCTCGACATGGATGCCTCAAAATTAATCTACTATCTTGACGACGATACAGATGACCTCCATTTTTTCGTTGAAATGGGCGAAAGCCTCGGCCACAAAGTTGTTCCTTTTGTCAACGGCAGCCTCATGCTCAAGGCGATGGGAAAAACACCATTGCCCGACATCATCTTTCTCGACATCCTGATGCCGGTTTTCAAGGGCGAGGAAATCCTCGAAGTCATCAAAAAAGCCGACAGCTGGAAGCATATTCCGGTCGTGATGATTTCAGGTACTTATCCCAAAGGCATGGCCGGAAAATACCTCCAGTCGGGTGCGAGTTACCTCATGAAAAAACCTTCGGGAATCGAGTGGCGCGAAAACCTCGAGCACGTCCTTGAAATCGACTGGCCCAATTTCCGGGCTTACGCGTAATCCTGGCCTTTCCCAATAGTTTACTTGTGGATGCCGTCCACTTTGACCATAAATTCCGATATAAGCGTATCGCCAGACGGTCCGTAAGCGTCGATGAGCGTGCCTTTTTCGCCGGCTACGGTTTCGATAGCGTAGAGTATCGCATTGTCATCCTGGTTCGATTCGCCCTCAAAGCGGTAAAAATGAATGACTTTCACTTCATGCGGCTGATAAACTTTATCGGTAGCCAGCGAATGCAGTCCGGTTTCGGTGGCTTGAAATTGTGTCGTAAAACCTAAGGTTTCCACCTTTTTGAGCACGTTTACCAACGGTTCCATATTGTCGTCTTTTTGTTCCATAATCTTTTATTTGTGTTGCACAAAAACCAGATATTGCCAGGGTTTTAGCATTAAAACGTCTTCACCTTTGATCTCAAGTTCCGCATCGGTGAACAATTCTTTGTATTTTCCTTTCTGATATTTCGAATGTAGCGTGACATTCACAGGTTTTGCGCTGTAGTTGACCACATCGACCACGCGGTCGCCGTTCATTTCCCGCGAAAAAGAAATCACCTGATCTTGCCGGTCATTGAAAACCCGGATCATTTCGCCTCCGTATTTGCCGTTCCAAAGCGCCTGGTTTTTATGTTTGAGATCAAAAAGTCTGGTGTACATCGCCGCAAACGGATGGCTTTTCCACACGATTTGGTCTTTGTCGAAGAATTTAAGCGAACGGTCGAGCCCGGCTTCCTGGCCGCCGTAAACCAGCGGCATTCCGTTTACAGTACAGGCCAACACCATCGATGCCGGAAGCGCGTCGCCAAAGTTGGAAAACTGATTGCCTTCCCACGAATTTTTGTCGTGGTTTTCGGTAAAGGTCATCCGGTAGGCATTTCGCGGAAATGTGCTTACATCGTGCGCCATGTATTCAACCAGCCCGGCAATGCCTTTGTTTTCTTTGGCCGCCGCATGCATTTTCTCCCACAAACTCCACGAGTAGGTCATGTCGAACGCTTTTTTGTGAAGGTCGCGCGATTCCCATTCGCCGAGCATGAAAACCGGCTTGATCTGATCGAGTTCCTCGCGTGCGTTGTCCCAGAAATCGACCGGGATAAAACCGGCCACGTCGCAGCGGTAACCGTCAATATCGGCTTCCTTTACCCAGTATTTCATCGCGTCGGTCATGTATTTGCGCAATTCCGGATTGCCGTAATCAAAATCGATGACATCATCCCAATCGTACCATGGCGTAGGCTGGAAATTGCCTTCGGGCGTTTTCGTATACCAGTCCGGATGCTGTTTGGCCAGCGCATTGTCCCACGAAGAATGGTTCGCGACCCAGTCGATGATGACGTGCATGCCGAGCGCATGGATTTTCCTGACCAGGTGTTTCAAATCGTCGAAGTTGCCGAATTCCGGATTGACGCCGTAATAATCTTTCACCGAATAATAACTTCCGAGCGTTCCTTTGCGCTTTTCGACACCGATCGGATTGATCGGCATCAGCCAGACGATATCGACGCCCATCGATTTCAGCCTCGGCAGGTGTGATTCAAACGCCTTAAATGTGCCTTGGGGTGTGAACTGCCTGATGTTGGCTTCGTAAATCGTCGCGTTTTTTGACCACTGCGGATGAACCAGTTCGACGTATTCTTTCGGCTGGTAACGCGAATCCGGACTGCCTTTCCCTGATTTGGAGCAGGCAAACAACAGCAGCGGAAGCAAAGCGGCAGTAAGCAGGGAAACTCTCATAGGTATCGAAAATTGTCAGCGGACCATAAATGTAAGGATAATTTTATTTTCTTACCCGAAGGTTTTAACGGAAATACATTTTTATTTCTTTAGATTTGGTGCAACAATTAAAAACAAAAAAGATGAAAAAATCCCTAATTATTGCCCTGATCGCTTTCGGGGTGACGGCTTTTGCCCAGGAAAAGAGATCCGGAGGTTATCCGGGCAAAGGCGATGTCGAATTCGGCGTCGGGCTTGGCGTAAACTTTTCGACGATCACGAATTCGGACCTCGATGCCAATACCGGAACCGGACTGAACGTGGCTTTTTCCGGCGATTATTATTTTTCGGACCGATGGAGCATCAAGGCCAAATTGATGTATGACCAGAAAGGCTGGAACGATGCTTATTATTCGAACGGCATCGACGAGTACCGAACCGATGTTAACCTGAATTACCTGACCATTCCGGTCATGGCCAACTGGCATTTCGGGAAAAACCGGCAATGGTATCTGAACTTCGGCCCTTATGCTTCTTTTTTGACCGGTGCGAAGGAAACCGAAGGCGGCGATGACGTGAAGGATTCGTTCAATACGACTGATTTTGGGCTTGAATTGGGCATCGGAGTAAAGATTCCGCTCAACGACAAGCTGAAGCTGTATCTCGAATATGAAGATTCGGCAGGTTTCAGCGATATCGGGAAAGGCGACGGCACGTTCCGCAATTCGAGAGGATGTTTCAACATCGGCCTGAATTTTCTGATGAACTAAGACTTTAAAATCCGCTACGGCGGATTTTTTTATGGTTTTATTTCAGTAATTTTTTTTGATGCGGCGTTTCAGAAAACAAATTTTTCCAAAATTGACGTTTTGTAAAAAAAACGTTTATCTTTGATTTGCGTTTCACCCTTTCAAAGGAGACAATACATCTTCGCAATTTCCCTTTTTTTATCGATAGTATTTCGTTCTGTACAGGACTGATTATCTGCAATCAAATGATGTTGCGGCTTCTGTTCCGGTCGTTTTGGCCGGGCAATTTTACAAGATAACTATGAAGAAACAATACATTTTATTAATTGACGACGATCCGGATGAATTCGAGTTTTTCCTCAACGCGATGGAAAAGCTTCCCGGAATGTTCGAATGTGCTTATGCGGTCAGTGCCAAAGAAGGCCTTTCGCAACTGCGCAAAACCAAGCCGGATTACATTTTCCTCGACATGAACATGCCGGCGGTCAACGGTCTTGAGTGTACGCAGCAAATCCGTAAAACCGACGGTATTTCGGATATCCCGGTGTTCATCTATACGACAGGTTACGATGCCGCGTTGCATCAGCAAGCCTTGAAATTGGGCGCTTCGGGTTGTGTCCGAAAGCCTGCCCGGCCGGAAAAACTGGTCGATATGCTGAAAAACCTGCATGCCACCGGATCGCCCGGCGCAGGGCCGGTGAACTGAACGAATTTATTTGATGAGAAGTTGTTATTAGGTTAATGAGAAAGCCGCATTTCAGGATGCGGCTTTTATTTTATACGGGAAAGAAACAGCAGATCGAAGTGCCTTTACCCGGCTGGCTTTCGACGGCCATCGTGCCGCCGTGCAAATCGGTGATTTTCTTGCAGATGGCCAGCCCGATTCCCGACCCTTTATACTTTTTGTCGTGGATGCGGTAAAACATCTGGAAAATCCGCGCCGCTTCTTCCTGCGGGAAGCCGATGCCGTTATCGGTAATCGTAATCTGATGCAGTCCGTTAGTAGTGCCGCGCTCGGTTGAAATGTGGTGCCGGATCAGGATGTGCGGCGTTTTGTCAGGATAGCGGAACTTGATCGCATTGTCGAGCAAATGCCAGAACAACAGATCGAGCAGGAACGGATAGCCCGTTATCGAGGGCATTTTTTCCTTTTCGATCACCGCGCCCGAAGCCTGTATCTTTTCATTGAGTTCGTCCATGACATTGGCGAAGATGTCGTCCAAGTCGACCGAAGCGGGCTTTTCGTCCGGCGTCCTGATTTTCGAGAATTCGACGATATCGTCGGTAAGCAGCTTCATTTTCTGGATCGCGGTCTGGGCTTTCCGGAGGTTGGCCTTTCCTGTATTGCTGAGGTTCTGCGCCTCGCGGCTGATGATGTATTCGAGGTTGGTGTATAAATTCTGCAGCGTGTCTTTGTAGTCGTAGGCCGCGATTGTCGTGAAGGTCTTCAATTCGCTGTTGAGCGAGCGAAGTTCCCGGTTTTTCTCGGTCAGCGATTTGTTGAGCGAATGGATCTGGTCTTCCGAATTGACGCGTGCATTCACATTTTGGGTAATACCCATTTTTTCCTTCGGAACTCCGTCCTTATCGCGCTTAAAAACCGTATTACGGTCGATGAACCAATGGTGCGATCCGTCGGCATGAACCAGCCGGTAAAGGATTTCACGGACTTCACCGTCTTCGGCGTCCCTCATTTTATCGATGTGCTCAAGCATGAACGGAACGTCCTCGGGATGCATGATATCGAGAAACGGCTCTTTCATTGCCTTGATTTGCTTTTCGCTGTAACCCATTTCACAGGCTATGCTTTTCGTGGCGAAATTGACGTGCTTGGTATTGATTTCCATCACATACATGATGTCCGGTGTAGCGGTGGTCATACTTTGTATAAACTTGTTTTGTTCTGTTATCAGGAGTTCGGTTTCGCTTTCGGCTTTTTTGCGCTGGGTAATGTCGTCAAACAACACCGCAACCAACTGGCTGCCTTCGCCACCGACGCGCGAAACGTGAAGCGTATACCAACGATCGACGGCAGCCACATAATTTTCAAGGCGTTCAGATTTACCGGTATCGGCGACCCGCGAATAAGTTTCCATCCAGAATTGGTCTACGTCCGGCATCATTTCGCTGACGGTTTTCCCTAAAGGATTTTCAAACCCCGTCAGTTTTTCGAACGAGCCGTTGACCTCGCGGTAAATCCAGTCGACGGCTTTCCCGTTTTTGTCGCGGACCAATTCCAGGATCGTGAATCCTTCGTCGATGGTCTCGAAAAGTGTGCGGTATTTGTCTTCGGCCCTTTGCGCGAGCTCATCCTTGAGCTTCAGGATTTCCTGTTGTGCGCGATGGGTTTCGCCGATGTTTTTGGACGTAGCGGCAGCGCCGTTTACTTTTCCGTTGCCGTCTTTAAGCGGTACGATATTGACCAGTACGTCGATTTCGCCTCCGCCGCGGCAGGATTTGACGGTTTCGACATCGGCCATGCTTTCGCCGTCAAACACTTTGGCCAGCATTGGTTCAACGTCTTTCCGCATCCTTTCGGGTATGAGTAATGTGAGTACTTTTCGCCCGATGGCTTCGGCGGCGGTGAATTTGTACAGTTTTTCGGCGGCCTGGTTCCAGGTCGTAATGATGCCGTTTCGGTCGAAACTCACGATTGCATCGTGTGCGCTGTCTACAATCCGTTGGTAATCGTCGAGTTTTGCCTCGCGCTTGTCTTTTCCTGCGGTTTGTTTTTTCAGCGTTTCCACGGCGATCCGCAATTCTTCTTCGGTGTTTTTCCGCGCGGTGATGTCTTGCGTCATGCCGCTCAAATGAGTGATTTTTCCGCTTTTCCCGCGGAACGATTCAAACAGTGCGCGCATGTGCCGGATGCCGCCGTCCTTGAGTTTTAATTTATAAAGGATTTCTTCCTGGCCCGGCAACTGGCTGTAATGCTCCATTTTTTTCTTGATCCGGATCATGTCTTCGGGATGGATCAGGCCCAGTATTTTTTCCTGGGTGATTACCTCGCTTTGTGGTTTCATACCGTGGATGCGGAACATCTCGTCTGACCAATAAAACGTATTGGCGACCACGTCCCAGTCAAAAGACCCGGTATGCCCGATGGCCTGTGCCATATCCATACGCGCTTTATTGCCCATAAGTTCCATCGCCGCTTTTTTGCGTTCGGTGAAATTTTCGTACGTAAGCATTACGCCGTCCCCAAAGCGGCTGATCGAATAATGGATCCATTTTTCCGGCTCTTTCTGGTAATGGTACAGGAAATCTTCCCGTTTTCCGCTTTCGGCCACACTTGCCATATTATTGAAGAGCAAAGCGTCCTGATTGAGGAAAAAACGTTTTTTATAAAGGGTTTCGCCGGCCATCTTTTCGGCAATTTTATTGGCGAACATATAAACGAACTCGGCGATTATTCCGTGACTGTCCTTCACGGGATGCAATACGGCCACTGCCACAGGCATGGTATTGAGCATGTCGCGCAGCAGTTTATTGGCCAGTGCCGAGTGTAATTCTTCCGAAGAGAATGATTCAAAAATATCGTGGCTCATAATCGCAAGCCGCACCTTTTGGAGAAGGATACATATACTGACAGCCTTGTATCAGCTATAGAAGAATAGGGAAGTGTTTGCTTGTTTTGTTATAGAGGATAACGTGATACGGCTTTTGCGTATCGGCTGAAGAGTATGTATTATCCTGCTACGGTAGCGGTAAACCAAAGATATATAAACTATTTAACAATCGTTGATTGTTAAAGAAAGTTTTGTGAAAAATTAGTAAAGCATTAAGAATCAATATTAAAAATATCAATTTTGGCCGAAATTCGAGTTATTGCGCTATGATTTTTCCGGCCGAAACAACCTTTTCGCCCTTGGTGATGCGATAGAAATAAAACCCTGCAGGCAGTCCGTCGCGCTTTATTTCGACCCGGTTGCCCGAAATGCCGCTGATTTTCCGGATGGTTTTCCCGGTGAAATCGGAAAGCACAACTGATGCGCCGTCAAGTAACGTCGCTGATATGATAAATGTCGATTCGCGGAACGGATTGGGCACAACCTGTGTATTTTCGGCATGGAATTCAGGATAAGCGACCGCCAGCGATGAGTTGAATTCACGCGCCCCGATGTCTACGGCGCTTCCTGTAATCCTCGGATTGCCGTCAAAATCAGTTTCGCCGTCGCTTGTTATGAGTTCCGGATTGCCGCTGTCGATGCAGGTACTGGTCTCGACAAGGAACATTCCGGCGGCATCGGGCAGGAGCGAGGCGATCATTCCCGGATTGGCAAACATCGAATTGCTGTCGAAGGACGAACCGTTTTTATAGGCGCTGAACGTGGAGTAAGTGGCCAATCCCTGATATACGACAATGTTGTTGGCATTTCCCGACGGCGTATACCAGCAATTGTAATTGAAAAGATTGTTTTCCTGCGGATCGATATCGAGCAGCGCCATCAAAACATTCTGGCTGTTGGCATACACGAGATTGTCTTCAAAGACGCAATTGGACGCCTTGGTAACGGTAATTTCCCCGACACCCGAATTGAGCGTGTTGTTCTGGAAAAAAGTATTGTTGCGGAACGTGCTGTACAATACCTGGCCGGTCGTATCGTTCGTATAGCCGCCGACCGCCAGGCCGGTGTTCCGGTTGCTGTAAATGAGATTGTTCTTAACTTTGATGTACTGTGCCGAACCGTCGAGCTCGCAGCCCACTTCGATGCCTATGCCGTTGCCGTAGGTGCTGTTCCTTTCGACCGTGATGTCGTGCGAACCGTCGATGTAAATTCCGGCGGACAGCGCAATGGGCGAAAGATTTCCGTAACAGGTATTTCCGCTGATCAGGCCGTTTCTCGGGCCTTCGGTCGAATCGCTATTCCCTGAACAATGGATGCCGATGTTCGTATTGTCGTAAACCGTCGTATTTTTTATCGTGAAACCGTCAACGTTACCGCCTATGGTAATCGCTTCGCTGTAACCCAATACATTGTCGTGGACGCCGCAGTCGTCAATCATCAGATTCGAAATTCCGCCCGATTGCCCGCGGACGTATATTGCCCAGGAATTGTCGGATTCACCCGGAATTTCGGCGGCGTTCATCGTCCATCCGATATTCCGGATCGTAAGGTTCCGCAAGGTAATCCCGATTGTGGCTGCGCTTCCTGAGCTTACGCTAACGCCTTTCGCATACGCCGAAGTCAGGTTTTGCAGGGTCATATTTTGGAACGTCACATAACTTTTGCCCGCGATATCGATTAGGACCGTTCCGGTCGTGCCCGAACCGTCAAGCACGACGACATCGTTCTGGTAATTGGTATAAACGATCGGATTTTCAGCCGTACCGCTCGAATGCAATACGACATTTTCGTGATACGTTCCGCCCTTGATGTTGACGACGCTGCCCGCAACGGCCGAATTGCACGCTTTCTGGATGGTTTTCCAGGCCGTGGCAAGGGTCAGTCCGTTATTGCTATTGTTGCCGCTTGTACCGTCGACGTAATAATTCGTCTGGGCAATAGCGGCTGCTGACAGCAAAACAACAATCAATGTAAGGATTCTCTTCATCGCAACAATTTGCGGGGCTGAAATTAGCCATTACGATTATTCGTACGGAAATTATTCGTTGAACTGAAAAACTTTCGGGTGAAATGCGCGTCTTAAGCGTTTCTTAAGGGATAAAAAAAACCGCCTTGTAAAACAGGACGGTTTTGAAATGACAATACTAAAAGCAGAAAGTCTACAAATGGATAACCTCGCCGTAAGCATCTGCAGCTGCTTCCATGATGGCTTCGCTCATCGTCGGGTGCGGATGGACCGATTTGATGATTTCGTGACCGGTGGTTTCGAGTTTTCTCGCAACGACCGCCTCGGCGATCATGTCGGTCACGCCTGCGCCAATCATGTGGCAACCCAGCCATTCGCCGTATTTCGCATCGAAAATCACTTTGACGAAACCGTCGGGCGTTCCGGCTGCTTTGGCTTTTCCTGAAGCCGTAAACGGAAATTTCCCGATCTTCAGCTCGTAACCTTTTTCCTTGGCCTGTTTTTCGGTCAGTCCGACCGAAGCAATCTCAGGTGTTGCATACGTACAGCCCGGAATGTTCCCGTAATCGATCGGATCGACGTGCAATCCGGCGATTTTCTCTACGCAGGTAATTCCTTCGGCCGAAGCCACGTGCGCCAATGCTTGTCCCGGAACGACGTCGCCGATCGCGTAATAACCGGGAATATTGGTTTGGTAGTAAGCGTTTACCATGATTTTGTCTTTGTCCGTAACGATGCCGCATTCCTCGAGCCCGATGTTTTCGATGTTCGATTTGATCCCGACCGCCGAAAGCAGGATTTCCGCTTCGATCGTCTCTTCGCCTTTCGCGGTTTTGACCGTCGCTTTCACGCCGTTTCCGGTAGTGTCGATTTTTTCGACCGACGATCCGGTCATGATTTTGACGCCGGCTTTTTTCATCGAGCGCTCCATTTGTTTCGAGATATCTTCATCTTCGACCGGAACGATATTCGGCATGAACTCGACGATTGTGACCTCGGTACCCATTGAGTTATAGAAATGCGCGAATTCGACCCCGATCGCACCCGAACCCACGACGATCATCGACTTGGGCTGCTCGGGCAAATTCATTGCCTGGCGGTAGCCGATGACTTTTTTTCCGTCCTGCGGCAGGTTGGGAAGTTCGCGGGAACGCGCTCCGGTCGCTATGATGATGTGGTCGGCGCTGTATTCGGTAACCGTACCGCCGGCCGTGACGTCGATTTTCTTTCCGGGCTTGAGTTTTCCGGTGCCTTCGATGACGTCAATCTTGTTTTTCTTCATCAGGAACTGGATGCCTTTGCTCATGCCGTCGGCAACGCCGCGCGAACGCGAGATCACGGCCCCGAAATCTTTGTCGTACGAAGACACGGTCAGTCCGTAATCGGAGGCGTGCTTGAGATAATCGAAGACCTGCGCCGATTTGAGCAGCGCCTTGGTCGGGATACAACCCCAGTTGAGGCAGATGCCGCCCAGGTTTTCCTTTTCGATGATGGCTGTCTTGAAACCCAATTGTGAAGCCCTGATTGCCGCCACATAGCCGCCCGGACCGCTTCCTAAAACAATGATATCGTACTTCATTTTATATAAGTTAAGTAAGTTTCTAAAGATTTTTCAGTTAGCGAAAATAAGCATTTTTTCGGATTTACGGTTGTGGTTCCGCTGTGATTTCACATGATATGCGTTATTCGCCGCTCAGATTTTCCTCGGCAAGAAATTGCGAATAATAAAGATTTTTATAATAGCCTTCACTTCGGTTGAGCAATTCCTGGTGTGTGCCCTGTTCGACGACAAGCCCTTTGTCCATAACCACGATTTTATCGGCGTTGACGACTGTTGCCAATCGGTGTGCAATGATGATCGACGTACGGCCTTTGGTAATCATTTCGGTCGCCCTTTGGATCAGTTCCTCGGAATACGTATCGATAGACGAGGTCGCTTCGTCCAGAATCAGGATGTTCGGATTGCTCACATAAGCCCGCAAAAACGCAATGAGCTGCCGTTGTCCTGAAGACAGCATGACGCCGCGTTCTTTTACATTATATTGGTATCCGCCCGGCAGGCTCGTGATGAAGTCGTGTACGCCGATTCTTTTGGCGGCGGTTACGACATCGTTTTCCGTAATGTCGGGATTGTTGAGCGTGATGTTGCTGAGGATCGTATCGGCAAAAAGGAACACGTCCTGTAGCACGACCGCGATCTGGCGGCGAAGCGAGTCCAGCGTATAATGCCCGATGTTCTCGCTGTCGATGCGGATCTCGCCGCTGTTGAGCTCGTAAAAGCGGTTCAAAAGATTGATAATCGTCGATTTTCCCGCGCCGGTCGCCCCGACGATTGCTACGGTTTCGCCCGGCTTGATCTCGAGATTGATGCCTTTGATGACTTCCTCGTTTTCGAGATATCCGAAATGCACGTCCCTGAATTCGATCTCGCCCTTGAAATCGGAAGCGACGATGCGGCCCGTATCCTGGATCTGGTCGGTCGTGTCCAGCACGTCGAAAACGCGGTTGGCCGAAATCATGCCCATTTGCATTTCGTTGAACTTATCGGCAATTTGCCGCAATGGGTTGAACAACATCCCTATGAACATCGTATAGGAAAACAGATCCCCGAAAGTCGTGAACCGGTCGCCGCCGATGATCCGGATTCCGCCATACCAGACGACAAATCCCAGGGTAAGCGACGAAATGATATCGGCAATCGGGAAGAAGATCGAGTTGTACCAAATGGTCTTGACCCAGGCTTTTTTGTGCTTGTCGTTGATCTGGCTGAATTTTTCGGCCTCGATTTCCTCGCGGTTGAAGAGCTGCACGATTTTCATTCCGGTCACGCGTTCCTGTACGAACGTGTTGAGGTTGGCGTATTGGTTCCGGACTTCCTCGAAGGTAACCTGCATCTTGCGCTGGAAAATCCGGGTGATGTAGAGCAATACCGGCATCGCAAGCACGACAATCCAGGTGAGTTTCCAGTTCATCCAGAACATGAAGCCCAGCACGACGACCATTTTCATCAAATCGCTCGCGATCATAAACAATCCTTGGCTGAAAATTCCGGCGATCTTGTCCATATCGGAAACCGCGCGCGTCACCAATTGGCCCACCGGCGCATTGTCGAAATACTGCATCCGGAAACTCAACAAATGTGTGAAAAGCTTGTTGCGGATGTCTTTCACGATGTCCTGCCCGAGCCAATTGGCCCAGTACACGAAATAGAATTGCGAAAAAACCTCGAGCATCATCACGCTGCCCATGAAGATTACGTGCATCAAAAGCCCGTGCGCATCCTTGTGCTTGATGTAGTCGTCAACGGTATCTTTTAGGATGTAGGGCCGCCACGCAGCGAACAGCGACAGCGCCACGGCAAAGAAAACCACTCCGTAAAGCCGCAATTTGTAAGGTTTCGTATAGCGCAGGATGCGTTTGAACAGCCTGCCGTCGAATGCTTTTGCTTTCATGTTGGTTGTGCGCTGTATTAAAAAGCGCTTTCGGTTTAACCGTTTAATGTAAATAAATTATCTTCTCGATAGGAAACGTTGTTCCCGATTACGGTTGCAGGCGCGGTATATCGATGTTCCTGCGCCTTTCCCTTTGCTGAAATGTGCATCACCGTCCAGCCGCCGGCCTTAAGGTAATCGGAAATCATGGACCGATGGCACCGCCACCAAACGGCTTCAGCGCACATGTAAACCGTTGGTTTGTTTGTCGCCGCCCGCGTCAACTTTGCTATCGCACTTTCAAATTCCGGAGTTTCCATGTAATCGGCGTAACCGCGGAACGAACTGTTGTTCCATTTCGCGTTCGTCGAATCTTTCCTCGGTCTGCGCCTCCCGCCCAAATCCTCGGCGTGAACGTATCGAATCCCTGTCGCCTCAAGCGATATCTCCAGGTTTTCCTTATCGAATTGCGGATATTTTCGCGATCCGGGCAGACGTCGGACATCTACCAATTCCTTGATGTCAAACGATGCGAGCATCTCCAGAAATTCCTCGATGGTATGAGTTGAATGGCCTATGGTATAAATCGTCCGCATCATTGCATATCGTTCAATGTTAAAATATACTTGTCGATGTAAAGTTGTTTCTCTTTCGACTTGTATTGCTGAATGTAGCGCGGATGTTCTAGCGTCACGAGCCGATCGAACAATTGCGCCTCGTCGTTCAGTTTGCGGATGAAATCGGTATTCTTCTTTCCGAGAACATATGCTTCCGAGGTATCCAGCCCGAGCGAAATATGCTTTCTTAAAGACGCAATCATGAAATCTTTTACCATTTCGAACAGCTCGCGGTCATCGTAATAATTGGCATTGAGCCATGTGCCGCATTTGGTTCTGCGGACGATTGCGAGCGGAAACGGCGAATTGATGTAAAACCGTCTGTAGAAATCAGTAACTCCTCCAAACTGTTCGATCATGTCGTATAGGAAAACCGATGAAATCTCGTGCGTGTGAGCCGAATGCATTTTGATGCCGCAGACGCTTTCAAGTCGTTTGGTATCGGTAAACGGTACTCCCGTAACTCCGGCACCATGACGGCTCGGATTAATTCCTACGATGAATTTACGGCGGTCTGAATCGTTATAGAACTTATAGTAAAACGCTTGCATCACGCCCATTGTTTCGGGATTGTCCAGATACGGATTGATTACCTGGAACCCGTCAGGAAGGCCACCGTCGTAAGACAACTGCCGATTGAATTCAATTACATTTTCAGCAAACGTTTGCATCATGGTTTCGGGGTTACTGGATATAATCGTATTCGATTTTCGTTAAATACAACCCGTGCGCCGGTACCGAAAAGCCAGCCTGGTTGCGATCTTTGCTTTCGATGATTGCATTGACTGTTTCCGGCGGGAATTTTCCGAGTCCGACGTTCAGCAGCGTGCCCACGATTGCCCGGACCATATTGCGCAAAAACCGGTCGGCCGAAACGGTAAACACGAGCCTGCCGTTTTCCTGCGTCCAGCGCGCTGCAAAAATACGGCAATTAAAAGTATGCACGTCGGTCTTGACTTTCGAAAAACTTTCGAAATCGGTATGGTTGAAAAGCAATTGCGCGGCCTGGTTCATTTTCCCGATGTCCAGACGATGCAGATATTGAAAACTCAGCAGCTCCAAAAAAGGATCTTTATACTGATGAATGTGATATTCGTAAGTCCGCTTCCGGGCATCGAAACGCGCGTGCGCCTCATCATGCAGCCGATAAAAATTCCGCGCCGCGATATCGCCGGGAAGGCAGGAGTTGAGATTGTAAACGAGCCGCTGGGGTTCGATTTCGTCGTCGTAATCGAAATGGGCGAACTGCTGCTGCGCATGTACGCCGGTATCTGTGCGTCCGGCTCCGGTCAGGCCGATCGGCGTTCGCAGGACCATCGAAAGATTTTTTTCGAGCGTTTCCTGTACCGATGCGGCGTCGGGTTGGTATTGCCATCCGTGATAGTTGGTTCCTTTGTAGGCAAATTCGATGAAATATCTCAAGGCGAAGGTTTGCAATTTTGAGCCGTAAATTTACGAAAGATTTTGCGGCGTTGGATAACCGCCGAATCAAGTTTTTTTATTTGGAAATAGATTGCTTATTTTTACCGGAAACCCTAGCCCTGATAGAGCCGGTATCCTTTGCGAGGCACGAGCAAAGATAAAGGCGATAGCAGGAAACAGCTTCCAATGAAAAAAATCCTGCTGCTTTCGGATACGCACAGTTATATCGATGACAAAATCCTGAAATATGCCGCACAGGCCGATGAAATCTGGCATGCGGGCGATATCGGCAATCTCAGCGTGACCGATGCGTTGAAGAAAATCAAGCCGCTGCGCGCGGTTTACGGCAACATCGACGACGATAAGGCGCGGCTCGAATTCCCGCTCAACAATCGTTTTATGTGTGAAGGTGTCGATGTCTGGATTACGCACATCGGCGGTTATCCTGGGAAATACAACCAAAGCATCCGCGCGGAAATCACGGCCGATCCGCCGAAATTGTTTATTTGCGGGCATTCGCATATTTTGAAAGTCATGTTCGATAAAAAACTGAATTTGCTCCACATGAACCCGGGCGCGGCCGGTGTCAGCGGTTTTCATAAAGTCAGGACGATGCTGCGCTTTGAGATCGACGGGGAAAAAATCCAGAACCTGGAAATCGTGGAAATGGGCGAGAAGCATTGAGTTCCGGTCTCACGTGAGCGATGGAAGCGGAAAGCCCGCAGCGGACAGCGCGACGACGGCGAGCAAAATGCGATTAGCTTTTTGCGAGCCGGTGAACAACCAAACAAAAAAATCCAGGCTGGCGGCCCGGATTTTCTTCGCACTAAATAAACTAAGTTTATAGGTTTATCTCAACCGGTCCACAGATTTTACGAGATCTTCGTCCTTCTTGATGGCTTTGTTGGCCAAGACCAGCAAAACGATAGAAACAATCGGGAGAAACATCCCAATACCCTTCTCAGAAACCGCGGTTTCTCCGGATACGCTTAGCGAATGGTATACAAATAATCCTAATAAAATTAAATTTAATATCATGTTCAGCCGGTTCATCACGAACTGCTGCTGTCTTTTTTTATAGGTCAGGATGCTCAGCAGGCAAAGTGCCGTGCACAATCCGAAAAACACGGTATAGACCGTATTTTGCATGAACCAGAAATCTTTTGCGCCGGCGGTTTTCCAAAGCGGAAATACGAACGGCAATGCGCCTGAAACCAGCAAGGCGAGGAAAAGATAAACGGTCTGGATCCTTTGGAGCATACCTTTGAATTTGCCCCCAAAATTATATTTTCTTTTTGAAAAATGCTATTGTATGATAAATTTTTATTCGTAATATTGCAGGACAAAACCGTAAGTACTTCACCCTGCGGTACTATCAACAACAATTACTACCCGCTATTTATTGTTTCCGACCATTATTAAAATTCAAATAACATATTTACATGTTTGATATTTCCGTATTAAAAGACATGAAGCTGCCTGAGCTTCAGGAAATTGCGAAAGCCACAAAAAAAATCAAGTTTGCCGGTGTTAAAAAAGAGGAGCTGATCTATAAAATCCTGGATTTCCAGGCGGCAAATCCCGAGCCGGGCAAACCCGCCGCACCGGAGCAAAAGCAGAAAAGAACCCGGATTGCGCCGGCCTCGAAAAATGAAGAAAGCGATCTGTTTTCGAATGCCGAAGAAAAAAGCCGGAACGAGGCCGAACCGCGCAAAATTGAAGAAACTCCGGAACCGACCCGGAACAACGACCAGAAAAACGACAACCGGCCCCAAAAATTCAAGAAGAACAATCGTTTCGACAAGCAAAATAACCCGAGGGAAATCCCGGAGTCAAGCCCAAAAAATGAAGTGGCGGAACAAAACCCGGAGCCGCAGCAAAAAGTCGAAACTCCCCAGAACACCGCCGAAGAGCCAACGAGCGAAAGGGCGATCAATCCGAACCAGAAGCAGCGACACCAGAACCAAAACGGTTCCGAAAACCGCATCCAGCCCAACCATAACAATCCGCATCAAAACGGCAACGGCAACGGCAATCAGAACCAAAACTTCAAGAAACAGAAAAACAACAATTTCCGCGATGCCGATTACGAATTTGACGGTATCATTGAAAGCGAAGGCGTTCTCGAAATGATGCCCGACGGCTACGGTTTCCTGCGTTCTTCCGATTACAATTATCTTGCATCGCCCGACGATATTTACCTTTCGACTTCGCAGATCCGCTTGTTCGGACTGAAAACCGGCGATACCGTCAAAGGCGTCGTACGCCCGCCGAAAGAAGGCGAGAAGTTCTTTCCGCTGGTCAAAGTTTTGAAAATCAACGGGCACGATCCGCAGGTGGTACGCGACCGGATTTCGTTTGAACATCTGACCCCGATTTTTCCGACTGAAAAGTTCAAATTGGCCGAAAGGCAGAGTTCTGTTTCAACGCGTATTATCGATTTGTTTGCGCCGATCGGCAAAGGACAGCGCGGCATGATCGTCGCCCAGCCGAAAACCGGAAAGACGATGCTTTTGAAAGACATCGCCAATGCGATCGCGGCGAACCATCCGGAAGTATACCTGATTGTTTTGCTGATTGATGAACGACCTGAAGAAGTCACCGACATGCAACGCAGTGTCCGTGGCGAGGTCATCGCATCGACTTTCGACCGCGAGCCGCAGGAACACGTAAAGATCGCGAACATCGTTTTGGAAAAAGCGAAAAGGCTTGTCGAATGCGGGCACGATGTCGTTATCCTGCTCGATTCGATCACCCGTTTGGCGCGTGCCTACAATACGGTGCAGCCGGCATCGGGAAAAGTACTTTCGGGCGGTGTGGATGCCAATGCGCTGCAGAAGCCGAAACGTTTCTTCGGTGCGGCGCGTAATGTCGAAAACGGCGGATCGCTGAGCATCATTTCGACGGCGCTGACCGAAACCGGCTCTAAAATGGACGAAGTGATTTTCGAGGAATTCAAGGGAACGGGCAACATGGAACTCCAGCTGGACCGCAAGATCGCGAACAAGCGTATTTTCCCAGCTATAGACCTGACGTCTTCAAGCACGCGGCGTGACGATTTGCTGCTGGCCAAAGACATCATCCAGCGGATGTGGATCATGCGGAAATACCTTGCCGACATGAACCCGGTCGAGGCAATGGATTTCATCAACGACCGCTTCAGCAAAACGCGTAACAATGAGGAATTCCTGATTTCGATGAACGATTAATCAAAATAGAAATAAAAAAATCCCGCTCGTTTGGCGGGATTTTTTATTTATGATCGGGTAAGATTAATTTACGATGACTTTTTTTACTGTAGATTGGTTTTTTGCCGTCAGTTTCAAAAAGTAAAAACCGCCCGGCAGGTTTTCGATCGTATAGGTATTGTTCTGCGCGCTCGGCTTCTTAATTTGTTGAACCAATTGCCCGTTGATATTGACCAGCGAAATTTCGTCCAATTCGTTTTCCGAACTGATATTGACCCTGTGATTCGTTGCCGGATTCGGATAAACAGAAACGGTCGCTGAAATATCGAATGTCGATGTACTGAGCATCGTTCCCCAAATAGTTTCGACCCATTCCGGATGATCGATGAACGGATTGCGGTTGCCTTGGCGCGCATAAATTGCATTGTTGCGGTCGATTTCGCGCTGGCTGACCGGATCCTGTGCATTCCAGTGTTTCAGGATTTCCAGGAAAGCGGGCGCGAAGACCTGATTGCTCGTGCCGTTGAACATTGCATAAGAATAACCAGAAACGACATTCTGGTATCGCGTCGCAAAATAAAAATACATCCGTGCGATGTCGCCCTTGAACTCGTCGATCGGCTCGAAAACCGTTCCCGAATAACCTACCGCATAACCGGAATTCGATGCCGAGCCCAATTTGCTGCCGTTTTGCGATGTGTACGAAGCGCTCCCGACCATTCCAAACGGATAGTTGCTTCGGTAGCCGTTGACTTTCCCGTCGGTCGGGACGATGAAATGCGCATCGTTGTGCATCGGCGCGGCTTCGTTGAACACCGATTGCGGAATGATGTGCTCGCGGTTGTAGCAATCGCCTTCGTGGCTGTAATTTCCGCAGCGCTGGCCCGGGCCGGCAGAAAAGTTATACGGATCAACGCCGGTCGGGTTTTCCGAATACATGTCTAAGATTGTCCCGTCGTTTTCGTAATAATAATCGCGGTCGGAAGTCTGATACGTTACATAAAGTCCGTCGTAACCCTGATCGGTATGGCCTTTAATGATGTTGTACAATTGCGTTTTCAGCGTGTAACCCGTTCCGGTCGCAGTGCTGTAATATCCGGCCGGGATTTGCGCAAAAATAGCTGTTGCCGTAAGGAGCAACGATAGCGTAAGGATTTTTTTCATTGGTTAAAATTTATGGCCCGGGGCTTTTATTTTCGGGCGGACAAATGTATGTGGATTATTCTGATCCGTGAAATTTTTATTCATAAAAAAACTTCCGTGAAGGAAGCTTATTTATTGCTTAAATCAATTTACCAATATCTTCCGGACCGTCGATCGGTTATCGGAAATGAGTTTCAGGAAGTAAAACCCCTGCGGCAGGTTCTCAAGCGAATAAATATGATCCTGCATCGCCGGATTCTTGATCTGTTGGACCAATTGGCCGTTGATGTTGATCAGTTCGATTTCATCGAGCACAACTTCGCTGTCGATGTTGATGCGATGGTTATTGGCCGGGTTCGGATAAACGTAAACGGATGAAAAATATTCCTGCTGTTCGATTCCCAGCGCCGGCCAGCGGTTTTCGGCGATCGGTCCGCCCCAAATCAGCGTTGCGAGATACGGATTGTCGATAAACGGGTTGCGGTTGCCCTGCCTGAAGGTATTGGTCGTGCTTCCGAGATAAGTATTTCTTTGGTCTTCAACCGCCGAAACCGGATCGTCGGCATTCCATTGCAGGAACAAATCGATCATATTGGCATCAGATGCTACCGGAGTTCCCACGCCCACATTGATTGGCAGGCACTGCGATCCGTAGCGCAAATACATATACATCATCATCCGCGCGATATCGCCTTTCCATTCATCGCCCGGATACCAGGATGTGGAAGTGACGTCGTGCGCATTTCCGCTTCCCGCGGCGTATTTTTCACTCGCTCGGTTTTCGTTCAGCCCATAGTCGCAGGCGCGTAGATGGTGCGCATCCGAACCCGGTCCGCTCGTTCCCAGATCAGGCGTGCCGAGGGATTGCGCATAAGTATGTTCGCGGTTCCAGGTTCCGTTGCAGTTTCCGCCGCCGCACTGCAGGCTTTTGTCGCGGCTTCGCGTCGTTCCGAAACCGTAAATCAGCAATACGTTGGCTGAATTGTCCGGATCCTGATCGGTAAACTGGTCGGCATCCCAAATATCGCCGTAAGACAGAAAATGCGTGTGTGTCGTGGTGATTTTTGTCGCCAACGCATTTTTCAAAGCCATTCCAGTCTGGTTGAAATTGAAGCCGTTGTAATAGGGCGATGCCGGAGCGCCGGCCTGTGCGAGCATGAGAGTTGCGCTTATCAAAGCGGCAAAAGTGTAAAATTTCTTCATTTTTTGGAGCATTAGACGTTTCGTTCGAGCAGGGACATGTAAAATCCGTCAAAACCGGATTCCGATGCCAACAGTGCCGAATCTTTTACAAAGGTAAAGTTTTTTCCCGTTTCGGTCGTCAGGAATTTTTTGACTTGCTCCTGATTTTCAGAAGGTAACACCGAACAGGTCGCGTAAACGAGCTTTCCGCCGGGCTTGACCATTTTGGAATAGCTTTCCAAAACTTCCGATTGTACTTTGCGGATGTTATCGATGAATTCGGGCTGGAGCTTCCACTTCGCATCCGGATTTCTTTTGAGCACGCCGAGTCCGCTACAGGGCGCATCGATCAGGACGCGATCGGCTTTTTCGTGCAGCTTTTTGATGACTTTCGTCGAATCGATGATGCGGTATTCGATATTGAAAGCGCCGTTGCGTTTCGCGCGGAGCTTGAGCTGCTTGAGTTTGCTTTCGTACAAATCCATCGCGATGAGCTGACCTTTATTCTGCATCAGCGAGGCGAGGTGCAGGGATTTTCCTCCCGCTCCGGCGCAGGCATCGACGACGCGCATTCCGGGTTCGACCTCCAGAAAACGTGCAACCAATTGCGAATTCGCATCCTGGACTTCAAACAATCCTTCTTTGAATGCATCGGTCAGGAAAACGTTTGCCCGTTCCTTGAGCACGAGCGCATCGGGCTGGTCTTTTAAGAATTCCGTTTCGATATTGAGGTCCATCAAAATGGCACGGAGTTTTTCCTTCGTCGTTTTGAGCGTATTGACGCGCAGGATGACTTTGGCCGGCTGGTTCTGGGCATTGATTTCTTTGATCCAGGTTTTTTCGCCGAGTTCCTTTACGCCGAGTTCGTCCATCCAGTCCGGAATGGATTCCTTTACCGCCCGGATTTTCGAAAGCTCGTCAAAACGGCCCTTGATTTTGCGCTCCGGCGTGCCTTCGAGCTGGCGCCAGTCCGGAATGGTATAACCTCTTAAAACGGCCCAGACGGCAAAAACGCGCCAAAGATTGTCGCGGTCGAAAGGTTCTTTTACGTCGGCGATTTCAGTATAAAGCCTTTTCCAACGAACGATTTCGTAAATGGTTTCGGCGACGAATTTGCGGTCGGAACTTCCCCAGCGTTTGTCTTTCTTGAGTGCGCGGGCAACGACCTTATCGGCATATTCGCCTTCGTTGAAAATGGCGTTCAGCGAATCGATCGTGGTATAGACGAGGTTTCTGTGTAATCTCATGGGCTTGTTATTCGATGCGCGTCAGGGATAGTTTTTCAGGCGGGTGGAATACCATCGGGAATTTCTCGATCTTGACCGAACTGCTGTCGAGCCCGAACGCTTTTTCTTCCGAAAGGCTTAATTTCTTGATGAAGAAATAGGTATTCATGATGATTTTTTCGTCGAAACGCATGTCACTGTCGTTCGAAAGGAATTTTTCGGACAGGACGAATTTGAAATCGCCGATGATGTTGTTCTTGTTCAGCGATTCGTAGCGGCTGGTGATGTCGACTTCGCCGTTGGTTACCATGTCGCGAAGCACTTCCTTGAACATCAGGTTAATTTTCGTCGGCTCGCGGAAACCGAGGTTGAAATCGATCCGGAATACGTCGTCGGGCAAAATTTCCGTCACTTTGTATTCGGAACGGTACGGCTCGTTGAGGATATTGACATGGACAAACCAGTAAATATCGGCGCGTTTCGGCCTTTTTTGTAAAATCGAATACATGACTTTTTCCTCGATTTCGTCGGTGCGGTTGGCGTTGGTCATGTAAACAAGGTGTGTCGCGTATTTCGGGATGGAAAGATCGACACTGAGCTCGGCAAGAACTTTTTTGTAGTGGTCGATCTTGACGATTTTCGTATAGACCTTGCTGATTTTCTTGGCTTTCCACCAGGTTGCCATGATTCCGATTAGCCCGACTGCGATGAATACCGTTACATAACCGCCATGGACGAACTTGTCGAGATTGGCGATCAGGAAGCTGACTTCGATCGTGAGGTAAATCAGGATCAGCGGTACCATCAGATACCATGCGACCCGTTTCATGATCATGTAATAATTGAGCAAAACAGTGGTCATGATCATGCAAAGAATGATCGAAAGTCCGTATGCGGCTTCCATATTGCTGGACTTTTCAAAATGCAGTACGACCATGATACAGCCGGCCAAGAGTATCCAGTTGATGGAAGGAATGTACAATTGCCCTTTGAGTTCGGTCGGATATTTGATTTTTACCTTCGGCCAGAAACTCAGTCGCATCGCTTCGTTGATGAGCGTAAACGAACCGCTGATCAACGCCTGTGAGGCAATCACGGCCGCCATGGTGGCAATGACGATTCCGAACGGCTGGAACCAATCGGCCATGATTAAATAAAATGGATTTCCGAACTCGCCGCCCAGTTGCTGGAGCGTTTTTCCCGCGTGGTGCGTGAGGTATGCGGCCTGCCCGAAATAGTTCAATACGAGCATGGTCTTGACGAAAATCCAACTGATGCGGATGTTTTTCCGGCCGCAGTGGCCCATGTCCGAATATAACGCCTCGGCACCGGTAGTACAAAGGAACACGAAGCCGAGGACATAAAATCCTTCCGGATGTATTTTAAGCAGATGATAGGCATAGTACGGATTGACGGCCTTGATTACTTCCGGATGGTGAATGATCTGGCCGAACCCGAGCACACCGAGCATCGCAAACCAGACGAGCATCATCGGGGCGAAAAACTTCCCGACGAGCTTGGTTCCGAATTGCTGGATCGTAAACAACCCGACCAGGATTCCGATGACGATCGGGACCGTATTGATATCGGGATAAAATGTACTGACGCCTTCGATCGCCGAGGAAACGGAAATCGGAGGCGTGATGATTCCGTCGGCAAGGAGCGCGCTTCCGCCGATAATTGCCGGGATGATGAGCCATTTGATTTTCGTCCGCTTGACCAGTGCATAAAGCGCGAAAATCCCGCCTTCACCGTTGTTGTCGGCACTTAAGGTAATCAGAACATATTTGATGGTTGTCTGTAATGTCAGCGTCCAGAAGATGCAGGAAATCCCGCCGAGGGCAATGTCCGGATTGATCGGAGCGGTGCCGAGGATTGCTTTCATTACATATAAGGGAGAAGTTCCTATATCGCCGTAGATGATTCCCAAAGTGATCAATAACCCGGCAAAAGTCAACTTGCTGTGAAGTCCTTTATGGTGAGCGCTCATAAATACTGCGTAAAAAAGTTTACAAAGTTATCACTATAAAGCATATTATCGATAAATAGCAGCTTTATTTTTACGGAAATGGATTAAAAAAAGAAAACACCGTCATTGCTGACAGTGTTTTCCGGGGTATTATAAAGGATTATCGTCTTCCGCCTCCTCGTGAACCGTTTCCTCCACCAGATCGGGTCTGCGGAGCGTTTATTCTCGGGCTTTCCGACCTTGTATTGTTGACTCTCGGCGATTCAATTCTTGGCGATTCGCTACGGGTTGACTGGACTCTTGGCGATTCAATTCTTGTATTCGAATTTTCTCGTGTGGCATTGGTTTGCGTCGTCACGTTCGGATTAGACCTTGGCGATTCAGCCCGGACATTCCCAGATTGCGTTTGCCGCGGGTTTTCTACGGTTGTAGTAGTTGAACTGGTCCTTACACTTTGATTCTGGTTTTGGGTGGAAAGGCTCCGGGTTCCGGTATTGCTCCGATTTCCTGAAGTATTTCTTGTACCTGATACATTTCGTGTACCGCTTGTCTGTGTTCTCACGTCTGATTGTGCGCGGGTTCCGATCGCTGATCTCGGGGTCGATGCATTTCTGACAGTTCCCGCAGCGCTTCTCGGATTGTTCCGGGTTTCATTGTGCCTTACCTGTTCGAGCTCGTAACGGTTTCCGGTGTTGGCGTTCCTTTGGCGGAAAGAGCGGTTCGGGTTTCTCAATTCGTATCCGTTTCCACGATAGTTGCTCGCAATGGCTGCGGCCCTGTAATTCCGCCTTACGGTAACATAGTTGTAATGGTTGCTGACGTTTATGTAATTATGGACGTGATGTCTGTAGCGGTACACAGGATAAGGCGCCCAATAGGAATAATAGCTTGGATAATAACCCCAGTACCACGAAGAATAATAAGGGCGGTAATAATTTACCCAGAACACGTCATAAATGACCGGCCTTCTGACATATACTGGTTCATAAATGTAATTGTCGCCATACATATAGACATCGCCTACGACTTGTACCTGTACCACGTTGTTGGCATCTTTTTCGACTTCAACGGTTGCGATGTCCTGGTAAACATCCTTATCCAATACGGCCTGGATGATGATGACGTGTGCGTTGCTCTCAACTGATTCGATTACCCTGAGATAATCCACGCGATTATCATTGTTCAGGTCGAGATTGGAAATCTGGGTTTTCGGGTCGTTGAGCCTTCTTTCAAAATCCTCAAGATTTTCGGAATCCCCAAAAATAGAGGCAACCGCTTTCAGATCGAGGTTGTCACTGATGTCTGAACTGGTTGCCGTTACGGTTGTCCTGTCCTGGGCAAAAAGCCCGCAGGAAAAAACCGAAAGAAAAAAAGCGATGATAAGGCTGTTCGTTTTCATAATGTTTCAGTATAAAGTTCTTTGATTATGCAACGCGTTCACAAAAAAATCGCGCTGCATTTTGCGCTTTCCAATTACTGTGCCAAGAATAAAAAGTTTAATTTAGCCGGAACAATTTCTTCGCTAATGAAAACAATATCAGCACTGTTTTTAATTCTGGGTTTGAGCGTTTACAGCCAGGAAAAGAATATTTCAATCTCCGTCGATACGATCCTAAAGGGAAAAATGAGCGTTCGCGGCTTGCTTATTGACGGAAATAAAATCTGGTATGCGGCCGATCAGGGCCGTTTCGGATTTTATGATTTGAACGACAATACTGCTTTTGAAAAAAGAATCGTCTTCGATTCCCTCAAACCCGAATTCAGGAGCATCGCCAAGACTTCAAAATCTATTTTTATCATCAATGCCGGCAGCCCAGCGCTTTTGTACCGCATCGACAAGGAAAATAACAAACCTAAACTGGTTTATCGTGAAACCGCCAAAAATGCCTTTTACGACAGCATGAAATTCTGGGACGATCAAAACGGAATTGCCGTCGGCGACCCGACGGAAAATTGTTTTTCGATCCTCATTACCCGCGATGGCGGAAATACCTGGAATAAAATCCCGTGTACGGATTTGCCCAAAAACATTTCGGGGGAAGCCGCATTCGCTGCCAGCAACACAAACATTTCGATAATGGGAAGCCAAGTCTGGATCGTATCCGGCGGAAAGAAAGCCCGGGTTTTTCATTCGTCCGATAAGGGAAAAACCTGGCAGGTTTACGATACGCCGATCGTCCAGGGCAGCGAAATGACCGGAATTTTCACCTGCGATTTCTATGACGAAAAAATCGGGTTCATTGCCGGAGGCGATTATGACAAACCATTACAGGACTTCGGAAATAAAGCATTCACTACTGATGGCGGAAAAACCTGGAAATCGGTCTCGGAAAATTCGGGTTTCGGATATGCTTCCTGTGTACAGTTTGCTCCGGATTCTAAAGGCAAGGAATTGGTCAGCGTCGGTGCTACCGGATTGTTTTATTCGGCCGATTATGGCAATTCCTGGCAAAAACTCCTCGACGACAACACGCTTTATACGATAAGGTTTCAGAATGAAAATACTGCTTTTGCGGCGGGAAAGGACAAAATAATCAGGATCCGGTTCAAAAAATAAAAGGAAACATCGCTGCTTCCTTTTACATCAACTAACTACAAATTATCGTCTCGGTCCTTTATTGCGGTATTGCTGGAGTAATTTCCGGCTGAAATCTTCTTCCGCCTTTTTGAGCTTGATGATTTTTACCGCCGGCAACACGCCTTTTAAGCTGGTCACGAACTTCTTGCGGAGCTGATACGCTTCTTCCTCATTGTCTTCCATCTGGCCGAGCAATGCTGTCGCTTCTTTTTCGGACATTTTATCGAGCTGCTCATTGTCGCGACGGTCGATAATCGCGGTGACTTTTTGTTTTCTCAATTCCCGCTGCTTATCCTCGAAGTTATTGTACAGCGGCCAGAATTTTGCCGCCTCGTCCGAAGTCAGATCCAATTCGTTGGTAATGAAGGCTACCTTCAGTGATTTCACCTGTTCCATTTTTTCCCTGATCCTTTTGCCGTTCTGTGCAAAAACGGAGGTCGTTAAGACAAAAAGAATCGCGGTCGTGATTAGCGTCGTATTTTTCATATCAGTTGATTATATAGTTTTCAAGTTCGGCGCCCGAAGGCAGCGCATCTTCAATTTCAGTATCGTTCAATTGGTAATCGATCTTTATTTTATCGATGTCTTCCTTATCGAGTAGATCGACGATCTGATCATCCGTGATTTCGCCGTGGTAGGCGAGATAATTCTCAACTGCCGTCTGGTCGGGCTGGGTTTGGGCTGAAGTAATTTTGTTGAGCAACGGGATTGTCAACGAAAGCACCAGGACCGCGGCGGCCGCAAACAGCCAGGATTTTCTGCCGGAAATCGGGATTACTTTTGGTTCCGATCCGGTGATTTTTTGCATCACTTGTTCGGAAAGCTGGTCGAAATAACCTTCCGGAATCTTAAAACCGGGAGTAATTTTGGGCTGGTTGTCTAATTTGAACTCTTTCATGGCTTTTGGACAAATTTAATTTATCAGGGTTTAACGCCGCGTCATATAAGCTTCGATTTTTTTCACCGCATGATGATAGCTCGCTTTCAATGCGCCTACCGAAGTTCCGAGGATTTCCGACATTTCCTCATACTTCATTTCCTCAAAATATTTCATTTTGAAAACCAGCTGCTGTTTCTCCGGAAGCTTGGCAACGGCTTTTTGCAGTTCCATTTGGATTTCGTCGCCGTCGAACCAGGTGTCGGTTTTCAGGTTTTCGACCATCCGGGCCTGCTGCTCGAGGTTCGTAAATCCGTTCCGCCGTGATTTCTGGTTCAAAAACGAGATCGCTTCGTTGGTCGCAATCCGGTAAACCCAGGAAAACAGCTTGCTTTCGCCCTTAAATCCGCTTATGTGCCGAAACACTTTCACGAAAGTATTCTGCAAAACGTCGTGCGCGTCGTCGTGATCGAGCACCATATTCCGGATGTGGTTGTACAGCGGACGCTGAAAATCTGACAGGAGTTTCTCAAACGCCGTATTCTGCGTTTTGGGGTCGAGCAGCTGTTGTATGAATTCCTGTTCTTCTGACAAAGCGAAATTTTCGGCCTAAGAGTGCCGGGAATCTAAAAGGTTTAATCGGGGTTTAAGGGATTGTAATATCTTCCGTAACCGGTTTGGCTACGGTTGGAGCGTCAGGCTTTTGTTCTGTAACTTCAGGTTTTATTGATGTTGCGGCGGGTCGAACTTCCACTTCTTTTACCGGGACGTAAATCTCAGTAACGAATTTCGACGGTCCTTTTACGTCTTCTTTCCCGACTTTGTAAAGTTCGAGATACGCCTTATCGGCTTCGGTGATATTATTGGCATGAATGTAGGCAAACGTCTTGTCCCAAGCTTCCTTCAGGTGAGAATAATCTCCGGTCAGCGTCGTCTTAACCGCGCGGAAAGATGCAAATTTACCCGCTGTCACATCGCTTCCCGGCGACGTAAACACTTCTTCCCGGACCGGAATGCAGACCGAAAATTTCGTCAAGCCTTTCGAGGTATCGAAATAATCATAAAGCACGAAAGGCTTTCCGGCCATCGGAATACGGTTCTTTTCAAAGAAACTCCGCATTTTGTCCATGAGCACGCGCATGTTCAGCGGTAGGTTTGCCATCGAGCTGGTAATCGTTTGTTTCAAATAATAATTGCCGGTCTTTTCAACGATGCCCTCGACCTTCACGTTGTAAGTATTTATCTCGTGATCGAGTGTCTTATCGAGTGCAGCAAGGCTTTTGTCAAAGATGTCGTCCATGATTTTGTTGGCACCGCCTTTCATCGCAGCGTAAATTTTCGGCATGAAACCGATTTTTCCCTTAACTTTCAGCGTAACCTTGGTTTTTCCCGCAGAGTCGCTGAATTTCCAGTACATTTCGCCCGGCAGTCCGTTCCAGTCTATTTTTTGCGCGATGCTGTCGTTTTCCTTCACAAAAGCAGTCTGTACCGAACCGTCGTTCTCGCTGCCTTCCCACGAAAATGAAGCGCCTTTTCCGGCGGTCACGGTCGGGTAGGTTGTTTTCATATCCGGATCGGCGGCCAGCCAGTTTTCCCAATTCCTGAAATCATTGACATATGCAAAGGCAATATTTCCCGGCGTATTGATGAGCCGCGTCTTGGTCACGGTAAAATCGCCTTTTTGCGTCGCCACGAAAACCGAGACCGCAACGGCAAAAAGCACGATCAGCAGGAAAATATATTTGAGGATTCTCATTAGTAAGCCGATTTTGGTGACGTAAAGTTAAATATTAAAATGATATAATCGGCAGTTTTACATCGACGGCGTGATGATGCGGGAACAGTTTGATTATATTTGTGTAAATTTCAAAAAACTTAAATGACCGATATGAAAAGATCATCCATCGCGGCGATGCTGACTGCCGCCGTCGTGTTGTCTTCCTGCAACAAGGAAAAATCCGAAAAGGAAGAAACAGCAAAATCCGATGCGCATTTTGAATATGTCGCCGAGCAGTTCGCCGACATCAAGGTGTTGCGCTACCAGATTCCCGGCTGGGAAAACCTGACCCTGAAAGAAAAGGAACTCGTTTATTACCTGACTCAGGCCGGAACCGCCGGGCGCGACATCTACTGGGACCAGAATTACAAATACAATCTCCGGATCCGCAAGGCGCTCGAGAATATTTACACAAGTTATCAGGGCGACAAAGCTTCCGAAGACTGGAAGAATTTCGAGATTTACCTCAAGCGCGTATGGTTTTCCAACGGAATTCACCATCATTATTCGACCGATAAGATCAAACCCGGTTTCAGCAAGGATTATTTGAATAAGCTTTTGTCCGAAACCAAAACCACGCTTGCCCCGGAAATCGTCGACGTGCTTTTCAACGACGCCGACGCCAAGAAAGTCAATCTCGACGAATCGAAAGGATTACTTGCCGGTTCTGCTGTCAATTTCTACGATAAAGGAATTACTGAAAAAGAAGTAGAAACGTTCTACAAAGCTAAGAAAAGCCCTGATCCTGCAAGGCCGTATTCGTTTGGGTTGAATTCAAAACTCGTTCGCGGCGCCGACGGAAAACTCCAGGAAAAAGTCTGGAAAAGCGGCGGTATGTACGGCCCGGCCATCGACAAGATCGTGTACTGGCTGGAAAAAGCCAAAGGCGTTGCCGAAAACCAGAAACAGGCGGACGCGCTCGGGCTTCTGATCCAATACTACAAAACCGGCGATCTGAAAACCTGGGACGATTACAACATCGCCTGGCTCAACGCGACCGAAGGCAACATCGATTACATCAGCGGTTATGTCGAAGTCTACAACGATCCGCTGGGCATGCGCGGCTCGTATGAAGGCGTTGTCCAGATTAAGGATTTCGACATGTCGGCCAAGATGGAAAAGATTTCCAAAAACGCGCAATGGTTCGAAGACAATTCGCCGCTGATGCCCGAGCATAAAAAGAAAAACGTGACCGGTGTTTCCTATAAAACCGTCATCGTTGCAGGCGAATCCGGCGATTCGTCGCCAAGTACCCCAATCGGTGTCAACCTGCCGAATGCAGACTGGATCCGCGCCGAACACGGCTCGAAATCCGTATCGCTCGGCAATATCGTCGATTCGTACAACAATGCGGGCGGCAAAGAACGGCTTCATGAATTTGCCAACGACCCGGAAGAAATTGCGCTTGAGGAAAAGTACGGCGAATTTGCAGACAAACTCCATACGGCTTTGCATGAAGTCGTGGGCCATGCTTCGGGCCAGATCAACAAAGGCGTCGGAACCCCGGCCGAAACACTGAAAAGTTACGCCTCGACGATGGAAGAAGGTCGCGCCGATCTCGTCGGGTTGTATTACCTCTACAATCCCAAAATCCAGGAACTCGGCCTGACCGACGACTGGAAAAAAACCGGAATGGCCGCCTACGACGGTTACATCCGCAATGGACTGATGACGCAGCTTATTCGCCTTGAACCCGGAAAAAACATCGAAGAAGCGCACATGCGCAACCGCCAGTGGGTGAGCGCCTGGGTTTTCGAGAAAGGCAAAAAAGACAACGTCATCGAAAAGCTTACGCGCAACGGCAAAACCTATTACAACATCACCGATTATGCGAAACTGCACGATTTGTTCGGCCAGCTGCTCCGCGAAACGCAGCGGATCAAGTCGGAAGGCGATTTCAAGGCGGCCAAAGCGCTCGTGGAAACCTACGGCGTGAAAGTCGATCAGAAGCTGCATCAGGAAGTCCTCGAAAGGAATAAGCAATTCAAATCGGCGCCGTACAGCGGTTTCATCAATCCGATGCTCGTACCGAAAATGGACGGCGACAAAATCATCGACATCGAAGTGGTCCAGCCGAAATCGTTCGCCGAACAAATGCTTTATTATTCTAAGAATTTCGGTTTTCTTCCCGAAGTAAATTAAAACATTGAAATATCTACTAAACCGCTGTCAACGACGGCGGTTTTTTTTATGTAAAAAAGTTTTCAACAGTCAAAAACCACAGCGTGTTTTCTGCCGTACATCCGGAAACAGACTTTTCCGAACCAATGAACAAGAAGTTTAAAATACTTTACTATTTCCTTGTGGCGTTGTTTACTTTGGTCTTTACTTACCAGGTTTACCAGCTTGTTTTTCTGATTATGGACAAACCCGATAAAGAAGCACATTCCATTTCGTCCGAAGATGAATAAGTTTAATGCTTCAGCACATTTTTCATGATGAAAAGGAACACGATGAACAACAGGAATACGATCAGCACGCGATAGCTGCCCTTGTAATGCTGCCTGTGGAGGTTTTTGTCCTTGCGGTAAACGAAAATCGCGGCAATGACGAAAACGATGACGAATACTGCGGCGAAAATTAACTGTCCTTTAGTGAACATTGTGGATAATTTTACTGCAAAGATAGTTGATCACGCTCTAAAAACCGGTATTTTGCAGCATCAATAATTTTCACGATCATGCAAAAACAACTCAACGCGGTCAAGGAATTCCATACGGCTTTCGGCCTTGGCGTAAGCGAAACCCCGAAAGGTGATTTGGGCGAATCGATCAACATGCTCCGTTTCAATTTAATGAAGGAAGAAAACGAGGAATACCTCGAAGCGGTCAGGAACAACGACCAGATCGAAATTGCCGATGCGCTCGGCGACATGCTTTACATTTTGTGCGGCACGATCATCTCGCACGGGCTACAGCACAAAATCGAAGCGGTTTTCGACGAGATCCAGCGCAGCAACATGAGCAAGCTCGGCCACGACGGCAAGCCGATTTACCGCGAAGACGGCAAAGTCCTCAAAGGTCCGAATTACTTCAAGCCCGATTTCAGCGCGATCCTAAGCGAAATGTAATTTTTGGGCGTTGCGCTTCCTGGCGTCGCGCCGCGCTTTTCATTGCAATTCCTCGCTCGTTCCTCGCTGCGGGATTTCCATTCCTATCGCTAACGCGGTCCGGACCAAGCATCAACAATAAAATCCCGAAGATTAAATCAATCTCCGGGATTTCTATTCTTTCCAACCGCTAAAAACTATTCAACTTTTACCGTCCAGCCAAAAGTGTCTTCAGCCAGTTTGTATTGGATGTTGGTCAATTTCTCTTTCAACTGCAAGGCCATTGAGTTTTCGATTTTCGGCAGCTCATAATATTCGTCCTTATAGCAAAACCCAACAATAGGGTTGATGACAGCGGCCGTTCCCGCGCCGAAAACTTCCTTCAACGAGCCGTCTTTTGCGCCATTCACAAGTTCTTCCACTAAAACCGAACGTTCCTCGACTGCAATTCCTTCGCTTTTGGCCAGCGCGATGATGCTTTTACGCGTCACGCCGTCGAGAATCCGCTCGCTTACGGGCGCAGTCAGCAACGTATCGTTGATGCGGAAAAATACGTTCATCGTTCCGGCTTCCTCAAGTTTGGTATGCGTCGCATCGTCGGTCCAGATAATCTGCTGGAAACCTTGTTCGCTGGCGAGCTTCTGCGGATAAAATTGCGCCGAGTAATTCCCGGCCGCCTTTGCCGCACCGATTCCGCCATTGGCCGCCCGGCTGTAATGCTCGGCGATGATCACTTTCACCTCGCCGGAATAATACGACTTGGCAGGCGAGAGGATAACCATGAAACGATATTGCGTCGAAGGCGCGGCGACCACGCCGGTACCGAAGGCGATCATGAACGGGCGGATGTATAAGGTATTTCCTTTTCCCTTTTTGACCCAGTCTTTTTCGAGCTTGAGGATTTCGTTGAGCCCGCCGAGGAAAATTTCCTCAGGAATTTCAGGCATCGCCATCCGAACAGCCGATTTGTTGAAACGGTCAAGGTTTTGATCCGGCCGGAAAAGCCAGACGTCGTCGTTTGTATCCTTGTAAGCTTTCATTCCTTCAAAAATAGCCTGTCCGTAATGAAAAACCTTTGCCGAAGGATCGATCAAAAACGGCTCGTAAGCCTTGATGACCGGACGGTTCCATTTGCCTTCGCGGTAGTCGCAGATCAGCATGTGATCGGTAAAAGTATTCCCGAAAACCAGGTTGTCGAAATCGACGGTATCGATTTTTGAATGCGGAACTTTAACTATATCGATTTCGTGAGTAGTTTTTAAACTCATTTATTTTGATTTGTTTTGGATGAAATTAATAATTTAAATTACTGACTATTAATAACTTAAAAATTAAAATCACTAATTGGAGAAAGGATTTGCATTTGGCAAAAGTAACTAAAAATCGACAGCTTTCGGTTTGCGGAAAAAATAATTTGATGGCGCATTTCTTTTTGATTTTCAGACAGATGAATTCCTGCGGAAACCTTAGGTCAAATTGAAAATTCCGAAATTTCGGATCGGAATATCCAATTGAACTTGCTATTTTTGCAGCCTTACCAATTTATAAAGAAGATGAAAAAACTGATATTGTCCGCAATTATAGCCCTGGCACTAACCGCCTGTAAAAAGCAATCGGAAGAAGTGAAAGTCGATGAGACTAAAATGGAAACGCCCGGCGATACGCTCACAGGCAAAGACACCGTGGCAATGCACGAAACTACAACCCGTAAGTCCAGTCCTGCGTTGTTAATTTACAAACCCATCGGAAAAATTATTATTGAAAAAATCGTTGAGGAAATTGAACAGGAGGATTATACCGCTTTCGGCCAGAAATTCACCCCGAAAAACGTATTGTCACCTGACGATATGATCAAAAAATACAAGTCGATGAAGCAGGGCGATACCCTTACCGTCCAATTCAAAGGCAAAGTAAAAGACGTTTGCAAGAAAAAAGGATGTTGGATGTCGATTGCCTTGCCGGGCGAACAGGAATCTTTCGTACGGTTCAAGGATTATGGATTTTTCGTCCCTAAAAATGCCGACGGATCGGATGCCATTGTACACGGGAAAGCTTTCGTTGATGTGGTTTCCGTAGCCGAATTGCAGCATTATGCGAAAGACGGCGGGAAATCTAAGGAAGAAATCGATGCGATCAAAAAGCCGAAAGTTACTTATGCTTTCGAGGCCGACGGCGTTTTAATGCGATAATTTGAAAAAGTTAATTTCGATAGCGATCATTCTCGCAGTGCTTTCCTCTTGCAATAAGAAGGAAGAAGCAAGCTCTTGCCATAAACCCCAAAAGGGCAAGAAGAAATTCGAAATGTATGAAATGTCCGAAATGTCGGCGCTTATGGAACAGATGTACGTCGATAACCAGCGGCTGAAAGAGCGCATCAAAAAGGGCGATACGATCGGGAAGTTTCCGAACCATTTTTTGAAAATCCACAGCGCGGTCATGACCGACGGCAAGGAAAACGACGCGTTTTTCAAGGCGCAGGCCGCGAATTTCATCAAAGCGCAACAACTCATTTACGACGATCCGAAAAACGCGAAACAGCATTTCAACGAAGGTGTCGACGCCTGTCTGAAATGCCATCAGGTAAAATGCGGCGGCCCGATTCCGAGGATCAAGAAACTTTACATCGAGTAGTGAAACGGGAAATCATCCGTACCGAAGACGGCTCAACCACGATCCATTTGCCGGACTGGGACGAATCGTACCATTCCAAACACGGCGCGATTCAGGAAGCACGTCACGTATTCATCAAAAACGGCTTGTCCTTATACAAAGGAAAATCCGTTTCGATTTTGGAAATCGGCTTCGGCACCGGGCTCAATGCGTTCATCACTTTTCTGGAATCTCCTGAATATGCGGCAATCGATTACGTCGGTGTGGAAGCGTATCCCATTTCGGCCAACGAAATACGGGGTATGAATTACGCCACAGAATTGAATGCCGTGCAGTATCAGACAATTTTTGATAAGATGCACGAAAGCGATTGGGAAAAACCGCTAGCACTTTCGGAACGTTTCAGCCTGACCAAACGGAAGGCTTTTTTCCATGAAATCGATTATGAAAATAAGTTCGATTTGATTTATTTCGATGCTTTCGGGTTCCGTGTACAGCCGGAATTGTGGAGCGCCGAGATTTTCAGGATCATGTACCGCGCACTTAAAAGCGGGGGAACGCTTGTGACTTATGCGGCGCGCGGCGTCATCAAAAGAAATATGGCCCAGGCTGGTTTCCGTGTCGAAAAACTCGCCGGACCGCCCGGCAAACGCGAAATGATGCGGGCTTTTAAAGAATAATTAACTAAATCGATTTCGTTATTTAACAGCGGGATTGTGAATCGGATTATTTTTTCAATTAAATTTGATCAACCAATTATAACAAACGGTCATTTACATTTATGAAAAGAACCATGTTTGATTACACAAAAACGATTCTCGAAAGAGTAAGTTTTGACCCGCTCCTTTTTTGCAAGGAACTCGAAAAAGCATTAAAGATGTTATTGCCCTACGAAGTGGAACAACTTACAGATTGGCTTTTGAGCTTTACAAAGGAGAAACCCGAACTGAGGCAATGCCTCATATTAGTAAACAAATAAAACTGAAAGGAGCTTAAACGGCTCCTTTTTTATTTTCAGATATTTCCATAATTCAACAGGATGTCATTTGTCGATTATTGTAGGTTATTTCCATCAAAAAATACTAAATAATGCATTTCATCGATATTATCGTGTATTTTATCGGTATTTTATTTGTTTTTTTGAATTTAAATATTTTACTTTACCCCGCGTTCTTATCAAAAGATAACCCTAAATCTTGACATCATGCCCAGAATGATTTACGATTACACCAAATCAGTGTTGGAAAGAGTCAGCTTCGACCCGGCGCTTTTCACCAAAGAACTTAAAAAAGCGCTTAAGGCATTGTTGCCTTACGAGCTCGAACAGCTAAGGAAATGGCTTTTGTATTTCACCAGCGAACGACCTGAACTGAAATCCTGTCTTTCCGTAGTATTAGAATAAAAGGAGCTTCGAGCTCCTTTTTTATTGAGTTATTTTTTGGGCAGCGGACTGACGATTTGTACGTTCTGGAAAACGACCGCGCCACGGACCACTCCGGCAATCGTGCTTCTCAGCGCTTCGATGATGTGCATCTTCAATTCACTTTTCGGGAAAATCAGGCTGACTTCGCGCGATGGCTTCGGGTCGGTGAAATGCCTCAGTTTGGCGTTGTCCTTTTCTTTGAGATCCAGCGTATGCAGATAGGGAAGCAGCGTGGTTCCCAAGCCTTCATCGGCTAATTTGATCAGGGTTTCGAAACTGCCGCTTTCGATTTGAAATTTGTTGCTGTGCGCGCTGTTGATGTTGCAAAGGTTTACGATCCCGTCGCGGAAACAATGCCCATCGCGGAGCAAAAGGATTTCATCCGGATTCAGGTCCGAAACCTCGATTTCCTTTTTGCCAAAATTGCTGTGACTTTCCGGGATGTAAGCGACGAACGGCTCATAATACAACACGATTTCCTTGATTTTTTCTTCGCCGAGCGGTGTCGCTGCGATCGCGGCGTCGAGATGCCCGTTATTCAATCGGGTGATGATTTCCTGCGTGTTGAGCTCTTCGATCAGCAGTTTTACCTTTGGATATTTTTTTATGAAATTGTTCAGGAACATCGGCAGCAGCGTCGGCATGACCGTCGGGATGATACCGAGCCGGAACTCACCGCCGATAAATCCTTTCTGCTGGTCGACGATGTCCTTGATCCGGTCCGATTCGTTGACGATATTTTTTGCCTGGCTCACGATTTTCTGTCCGATGTCTGTCAACTGTATGGGTTTTTTGCTGCGGTCGAAAATCAGGATGCCGAGCTCTTCCTCGACTTTTTGGATCTGCATGCTGAGCGTGGGCTGCGTTACGAAACATTTTTCGGCGGCCAGCGTGAAATTCCGGTATTCGGCAACGGCCAAAACATATTGCAATTGGGTGATTGTCATTATAAGGATTTTGGGATAAAAATAAGAAAACTATAAGTTTTTATTATCGCTTCAGGTTCGGTTTTTTGCTAAATTTATAAACAATAAAACCGCAAAACAATCCATATGAAAACCAATATGTTAGGGCTTCCGGTCAAGGAATCCGAAGCCATCGTCGAAGAACTCAATATATTATTGTCGAATTTCCAGGTCTATTACCAAAACCTTCGCGGTCTGCACTGGAACATCCGAGGAAAGCGCTTTTTCAATCTGCACATCAAATTCGAGGAATTGTACAATGACGCCCAATTGAAAGTCGATCTGGTCGCCGAACGCGTGCTGACCATCGGCGGCGTGCCGTTGCATACATTTGAGGATTACATCAAAAACAACCGGCTTACCGTAGGAAAAGATATTTCAAACGACGAAAAAGCGGTACATCTCATTGTGGAATCGTTAACCAACTTGCTTAAAATCGAGCGCAAAATCCTCGCGGATACCGACGCGATCAAAGATGAAGGAACACATTCGATGATGAGTGATTTCATCGTCGAGCAGGAAAAAACCATCTGGATGATGAATGCCTATCTTGAAGAAGACTTGTAGAAACCGCTCATAACTTTTCTTGCCGGAGTATTTGCACTCCGGCTTTTTAATTGTTAAACTTTTTTTAAATCGGCTATTGAGTTTTCCATTTCAGATGCTAAAGTTTATTTTAGCCGGATGAAATTTGCCGCGAGCCTTATTTTACTGATGTTCCTGTTTTTCATCTCGGCACCTACGATCGTAAGCCTGATTCAGAAAAACAGCGATACTTCGATCTGCTTCAGCCTGACCGAGGAAGAACTGTCGCATAAGGAAATCAAGGCCGAATTCAAATTCGATACCCAATATCATTTCATCGATCTTTCAGGCCACACTTCAAGCCTGATCATTTCCGAAAACCTGTCAAAGCACGACAACGTTTCGGCAACGATTTTCATACCGCCGCCCGAACGGGCTTAATACATCCGATTAGAAATTTTTTCGCATCAGACAGACGTCTGGTGTAAATCTTTGTATTAAATCTTTAAGGTATGACTAAAAAAATCAATCTTTTTGCCAACCTGAAAGCCGATTTCGCTTCAGGTCTGGTCGTTTTTCTCGTTGCCCTGCCGTTATGCCTGGGCATTGCGATGGCCTCGGGAGCTCCGCTGTTTTCGGGAATTATTGCCGGCGTAGTCGGCGGTATCGTCGTCGGTTTTCTCAGCACTTCGCACCTGAGCGTTTCCGGGCCTGCAGCCGGCCTTACGGCCATTGTCCTTACGGCTATTTCCGATCTGGGCGCATTCGATATTTTCCTGGTTTCGGTATTTATCGCCGGGCTGATCCAACTCATATTGGGTTTTGTCAAGGCTGGGAGCATTTCCAATTATTTCCCGACCAATGTCATCGAAGGCATGCTTGCCGGGATCGGGATCATCATTATCCTCAAGCAATTACCGCATGCTGTGGGTTACGATGGCGATTTCGAGGGCGACGAAGCTTTCCTTCAGTCAGATGGGAATACGGTTTCGTATTTATTGGGCGCTTTCGATCACGTTCAATTCGGTTCGATCATTATTACAGCGGTTTCGCTGGCGATTCTCATTGCATGGGACAAAATCAATTTTCTCAAGAAATTGAAGCTCATTCCCGGAGCGTTGCTGGCCGTTGTTATCGGAATTGTACTGAATGAGATTTTCACCGCTTCGGGAAGCAGTCTTGCCATTGCAAAAAGCCACTTGGTTTCCCTGCCGGTTCCGGCTTCGGTGGCCGATTTCGGAAATATTTTCTCGACACCCGATTTCACTGCGGTTACAAACCCGAAAGTCTGGATTACCGGCGTTACCATAGCAATCGTCGCATCGATCGAAACGTTGCTGTGCATCGAGGCTGCCGACCGGATGGACTCGCAAAAACGCTACACCGACACCAATAAGGAACTCAGGGCGCAGGGCATCGGGAACATGCTGAGCTCGCTTTTGGGCGGATTGCCGATGACATCGGTTGTGGTGCGCACCTCGGCCAACAACAATGCCGGCGCAAAATCGAAAATGTCGGCAGTTTTTCATGGTGTTTTACTGCTGGTTTGCGTTGTGGCCATTCCGCCGTTACTGAATAAAATCCCGCTGGCGACATTGGCCGCGATCCTGCTGCTCGTCGGATACAAACTCGCAAAACCCGCTACATTCCTGCATTTCTGGAAAAAAGGCAAATACCAGTTCGTGCCGTTCATCGCAACGCTGCTCGCTGTGGTTTTCACCGATTTGCTCAAAGGCGTCGCGCTCGGAATTGTGATCAGTATCATTTTCGTGCTAAAAGGCAATCTGAAACGCGCGTACAATTTCCGCAAGGAAGAATATGCCGACGGCGATGTCATCCACATCGATCTGGCCCAGGAGGTTTCGTTCCTGAACAAGGCGGCGATCAAGCAGACACTCGGCGAAATTCCGGAAAATTCGAAAGTCGTCATCAATGCAGCCGATACGGTGTATATCGCGCACGACATTCTTGATTTGATCCGCGAATTCAAGACCACAAGGGCGGAGGACGAGAACATCAAGGTGAAGCTCAAGGGTTTCAAGAAAGCGTATCATCTCGAAAACAGCGACGAAATCCCGAACCAGGTATCGGTTGAGCATCGATTCGAATATGACGTACAGCAACGCCGAACCATCAAGGTTGAAAAAAGCCGTTTCGCGGACTAAAATAAAAATGGAAAACTTAATCTAATTACTTAATTTTAACGATCGGGACCGGATGCGGAAACCGATTTCTTAAACCAATAAAAATGAGCGATTTCTATAAAAAAATACTCGACAACAACAAAGAATGGGTAGAAAGGACCTTGTCTAAAGACCCGAATTATTTCATGCACCTCGCCAAAGAGCAGAAACCGCCGCTGTTGTGGATCGGTTGTTCGGACAGCCGCGTCCCGGCCAACGAGATCATCGGCGCCAAGCCGGGCGATGTGTTCGTGCACCGGAATATCGCGAACATGGTCGTGCATTCCGACATGAATATGCTGAGCGTACTCGATTATGCCGTCAATGTGCTGAAAGTCAAACACGTGATCGTCTGCGGCCATTACGGCTGCGGCGGCGTGAAAGCGGCGATGGGCAACGAATCCATCGGAATCATCGACAACTGGATCCGGCACATCAAAGACGTTTACCGGATGCATCATACTTATCTCGATTCGATCATGGATGAATCCGACCGCTTCAACAAATTCGTTGAGCTGAACGTCAAGGAGCAGGTTTACGATCTGGCGAAAACTTCGATTGTTCAGGGCGCATGGAAAGCAGGGCAAGAGCTCGTGCTTCACGGCTGGGTTTACGGGCTCAATTCGGGATTCGTCACTGATTTGAACGTCAACATCAGTTCGGATAAAGACCTCAATCAGGTCGATCAGCTGAAACTGTGATCAAGCCGCCTTCGGGCGGTTTTTTTATTCCGATTCGAGATTTTCGTTAAACGCCGAAGGCAGCATTTTCGGGATGAACTTGATCAGGATCGGCAAAAGAAGGCTGCCGCCGGGCAACAGGAAAATGGTCAGCGACGGTACGGTTTTACAGATATCGAGCAATTGGGACTTTACCTTTTTCTTTTCCTTTTCGTTCAGGTCGCGCCGTGTGGAATGCGCGAGCAGTACCATCAGTTCCCTGCTTTCGGAGATTTCCCTTAGCAGCCGGTTTTTATTTCGGCGAATCAGCGTTACGACACTTTGCGTGATGTGGTCATAAAAATTCCGGACCGGGTTCGGGTTGCTGAAATACGGAATTTCGCTTTTATGGGCTGTAATGAAATCGTTGACCGCCGCCATACTTTCGGAAACGAAATCGTCGTTTACTTGAAGTAGCTCGGCCAGTTTATAAAGAAAATACCGTTCCTCATTTTCGATCTTGCCGTCGCTCCACAAGGTCATTCCCGCCAAATCGATAAAATAGAATTTCTCGAGTTCGTCGGTAAAGTTCTCGAGCTTGAGCGCTTCGGGCTGTTGCACGCCGGCTTTTGAAAATTTGCTGTAGCGCATCGAAGCTTCGAGCAACTTGATCAGCAGGTCGTCGTGCTGCGATTTCACGGTTTTGGTTTGCAGTGCCAATGAGATGATGCCGACGATGGTTTCCTCGATTCTCTTAAGGTATTTGTCCGGAATTGCGCCATTAGCGAGATATTCACGAAAAGCCAATACGTCGATAAACAGCAATGCGTTTGTAACGAAATGCGAAAAGTTTTTGCTGACGATATCCTGGTTAGTCTGCACACGCTCGTCGATCATGCCTTCGAGCGTTGCCGAAGCCGAACCTTTGGAAAACACTTTCTTAAAAAAATTCAATCCCTGCGGATGCATCGCGTTGTAAAAGGAAACGGCCTTGACGATGAATTTTTTCGGGCTCTCATCGCCCGTAGTCGTGACATACATCCCGTAAAGACTGTTGAGCAGCGCGACTTTGGTGATTTCATCGGTTAGCCAGCCCTTGGAATCAATCGGGATTTCGGTATCGAATGAAATGACATGTCCGTAAATGAACCCGGTTTTCCTGACTTTCCGGTAGAAAATATCCGCGGAATCCGTTATCTCTTTCGGAGCCGATTTCTGTTCGAGGAAAAACTTGTCGATCCAGCCGTGGGCCGATGGGTTGATCATTGCTTTGGATTATGCTGCAAAGCTATGATTTTTTGCCAAATCGGAGTTATTTTATTATTGCCGAACAAGCCACGCGTCCGCCTGCATTTCCAGTGGGTTGGGTCTGGTAATCGTCGGCTTTTTCGTGTACGATCAGGCCTTTGCCCAGAATATCTTTGGTGTTGTCGCCACAACCGATACACCACTCGCTGGTAGTCATTGAAATGGTGCCGTTTCCGTCTGCATCTGCAGTAAAATTCCCGATATCGCCTTTGTGGTATTCGGCCGAACCCCATTTGCCGTGTTTTTTGAAAGTCGGGTTCCAGTGACCGCCGGCCGAACTGGCATCTGCCGCAGAACAATCGGCTTTTTCGTGGATGTGAATGGCATGAGTTCCCGGAGTAAGCCCTGAAATTTTGGCGGTAAAACTCACTTTGCCGTCGTTTTCGGTGAAAGTAGCCGTTCCCGAAACGTGGCTTCCGCTTTTTGGCTCGAGGTTGATGGTGAGGCTTTTTCCGTTTTTCGCAGCATCGCCGGTTTTGCATTTGCACCCGATGACGATTGCCAGGATTACGATAGTAGAAAGGATTACTTTTTTCATGATTGGTTGGTTTTAGTTCGTTTGTTTCGCCAATCGGCAAGGTTATCAAAGTTAGCAAACGGCGGCTCAACAAATAAAAAATAAAAGTTAAAACTATTACGGCCGGTAAATATCCTTTATAAATTTAATGGAAAAAGCGACATGAAATTAAAATCGGGGTATCCTTTCTGGCTTATCAAAGACGGTTTGCCGTTCAATTATCCGAAACTCGATTGTGATCTCGAAACCGATGTTGTCGTCATCGGCGGCGGGATTTCGGGCGCGTTGGTGCGCTATCATCTGGTAAAAGCGGGAATCAGATGCGTTACCGTCGATGCCCGGACCGTCGGGCTGGGAAGCACCTGTGCGAGCACGGCATTGCTTCAATATGAAATCGATACGCCATTGTTCAGGCTCATCGATATCTGCGGAAGGCAAAAAGCCGAGCGCGCCTATCAATTGTGCAGCCACGCAATTACGCAATTGGGAAAGATTGCCGGGAAACTTAATTTCGATGATTTCGAATTTAAGGACAGCCTGTATTTCGCCGCTTATAAAAAGGACGTGGATTTTCTCAGAAAGGAATTTGAAGCCCGGAAAGCGGCAGGATTCAAAGTGGAATTCCTTACCTGCGAACAAATTGAAAAGCGTTATAGGTTTTCGGCCCCGGCAGCCATATTGTCAAAACACGGCGCCCATACCGACGCTTATGCTTTTACGCACCGGCTACTGCAATACAAGATTGAAAAATCTGAAGTTTTCGATCGGACCAAAATCGTAAAATCGACGCATAATAAAAACGGTGTAGCGCTTACGACCGAAAACGGCCATTCGATCAAAGCTGGAAAAATAATTTACGCCACCGGCTATGAAGTCACCGAAATGCTTGAAAAAGATATCGTCAAACTGCTTTCGACTTATGTTGTCATCAGCGAACAGTTCAATAAAAAGCCGTTTGGTTTTGACGAATTGCTCTGGAATACTGCCGATCCTTATCTGTACATGCGAACTACAGCCGACAACAGGATTTTGATTGGCGGGCGCGATGACGATTTCTATAATCCTGAAAAACGGGACAAAGCATTGAACCGCAAGGCAAAACAGTTGACGAAGGATTTCGAAAAACTTTTTCCCCAAACCGATTTCATCCCGGAATTTACCTGGGCCGGTACGTTCGGCAGTACTAAAGACGGCTTGCCTTACATTGGGCAGTACAGTAAATATCCGAATGCTTATTTCGCTTTGGGTTTTGGCGGCAACGGCATTACTTTCAGTCTTGTAGCCGCCGAAATCATCACGGACCTGATTATGGGAAAAGATAACAAGGACGCGTCTATTTTTTCTTTTGATCGATAATCGGGACAAATTCTATAACATTAATCAAAAATTGTATAACGGCATGCCTTTTCATTAATTATAACTTTGGATTATTGTTAATTTATTCACTTATATCCAATACCATGAAAAAAGCAAACCAAACGATGAAAGCACTTTTAACGGCCAGTCTGTTTGTGCTCTTCTTAGGTGTTTCTTCCTGTAAAAAAGAGACAAAGGAAGACGATCCGAAAGAAGTAGCGACAGAACAAAACGACGAAAAATTCGACCAGAACGACAATAAACAAGACGACTCCGAATACCTCGTCGCCGCTGCCGAAACCGATTTGATGGAAATCGAAATCGGGAAGCTCGCCCAAACCAAAGGAATGGAAAAAGGCATAAAGGATTTCGGGAAAATGCTCGTCGACGACCATACCAAAGCATCTGCCGAGACCAAAATGCTGGCCGATAAAATGCAGGTCAGCCTTCCTGCCGCCATTACCGAAAAAGGACAGGATCATTATAACGAGCTCAACGAAGAAAAAGCTGGTAAGGATTTCGACCAGAAGTTTGCCGATATGATGGTAAAAGGACACGAAGATGCGATCAGTAAAATGGAAGATGCTTCCAAAAATGCCTCAAGCGCCGACGTCAAAGCATGGGCTTCGGGAATGTTGCCGACATTAAACATGCACCTCGAGCATGCAAAAATGCTTCAGGACCAAGTTAAAAACAAATACAACTAACCAATAAAAACAAGAAATCATGGGAAATCTATTGTACACCATTGCAGTAATCCTGGTCATTATTTGGGCCATCGGTTTTTTCGGAGGCTATGTCACCGGAGGATTAATACACATATTGTTAGTAATCGCGATTATAGTGGTTTTATTGAGAGTTATTCAGGGCAGGAAACCGCTCGAATAACTTCTTAAGATTACCCGGATTTAATTTACTAATAATGCTGAAAACCGCTGTCGGGCTAACACCGCAGCGGTTTTTGAATTTAATAAACTTAACCAATTAAAAACTATAGTGATTATCGGCGATGAGTTTCTTGGCTATTATCTCACGCAGTTCCACCACATTCGGGATGTTTGCGTATTTGGTGAAACGGCGCAATCCCATCATCAGCATGCGTTGCTCGTCGCCTTCGGCAAACGATGCGATACCTTCTTTTCCTTTTGAATTGACGATGTCGGCCGCTTTATAAAGATACAGCTGCGCCATCGCGATTTGCTCCTTTACGTTTTCGGCACCCTTGTTTTTCGCAAGCTTTTCGGTACGCAGGACCGTAGATTCGGCCATGTAGATTTCAATCAGCATATCGGCGGCGGCCATAAGCAATTGCTGGTGACTGTCGAGGTCCATCCCGTATTTCTGAACGGCGCTTCCGGCGACCATCAAAAACGCTTTCTTGAGTTTTCCGATGAGCTGCTTTTCCTCCGAGAACAATTCGGAATAATCCGGAAGCTCGAAATCCGGGATGCCCATCAGTTCTTCCGCAACTTTTGTCGCCGGCCCGAGCAGGTCAACGTGACCTTTCATGGCTTTTTTGATGAGCATACCAACGCAAAGCATCCGGTTGATTTCGTTCGTACCCTCGTAAATCCTCGAAATCCGCGCATCGCGCCAGGCGCTTTCCATCGGCGTGTCTTCCGAAAAGCCCATTCCGCCGAGAATCTGGATTCCTTCGTCGGCGCAGTTCTGGATGTCTTCAGACACCGCGACTTTCAATATCGAACATTCGATCGCAAATTCCTCGACGCCTTTGAGTTCCGATTCCTGATGCAATGCGCCTGCGGCTTCCCGCGCTTTGATGCGGTCCTCGATTCCTTTTGCGGCTCGATATACCGCGCTTTCACCGGCATAAGCGTTTGTGGCCATTTCCGCGAGTTTGGCCCGGATCGCACCGAATGACGAAATCGGGACATTGAACTGTACGCGTTCATTCGCATATTTCACGGCGTTCGATGTGACGCGTCTTTGCGCATCGAGGCACGCGCCGGCCAGTTTGATACGACCGACGTTGAGTGCGTTCATCGCGATCTTGAAGCCTTCGCCGCGTCCGGCCAGCATGTTTTCCACCGGAACTTTCGTATCGCTGAAGAAAACCTGTCGGGTAGAAGATGCGCGGATGCCGAGTTTGTGTTCTTCCTCATTCATCGAAATTCCGTTTGCCGGATCGTTTTCGACAATGAAACCGGTGATGTTCTTGTCGTCCTCGATTCGCGCGAAGACAATGAAAAGCGAACAAAATCCGGCGTTGGAAATCCACATTTTCTGACCTGTAATTTTGTAATATTTGCCATCTTCGGACAAAACGGCTTTCGTTTTTCCCGAATTCGCATCCGATCCTGCGCCCGGTTCGGTCAGGCAATACGCTCCGAACCATTCGCCCGATGCGAGTTTTGGGACGTATTTTTTCTTTTGTTCTTCGGTTCCGTAGAGTGTAATCGGCATCGTCCCGATTCCGGTGTGCGCGCCGAACGCGGTAGAAAATGAGCCGGTCGCGCCCGAAATATAATCGCAAACCAGCATCGTATCGACAAACCCCATTCCGAGGCCGCCGTATTCTTCGGGAACCGCGACGCCCAAAAGCCCCAGCTCTGCGGCTTTTTGCATGCATTCTTTTGTAAAAGCGTAATCTTTGTTTTCAAAACGGTTCTTGTTCGGCCAGATTTCCTTGTCGACGAATTCCCTGACGGTATCGCGCATCATGATTTGCTCTTCAGAGAAATCTTCGGGCGTAAACACGTCTTCACACAGGGTTTCCTTGACCAGGAATTGCCCGCCGCGCGTCACGTCTTTTTCTGTTGCTTCAGCCATGATATTGTTGTTTTTGGTTAGAGTAATTCATAAATCCCGGCGCAGCCTTGCCCGGTTCCGACGCACATGGTGACCATGCCGTATTTGTTGCCGCGGCGTTTCATTTCATCAAATAATTGCACCGACAATTTCGCGCCCGTACAGCCCAGCGGATGCCCGAGTGCGATCGCGCCGCCGTTGACGTTGACGATGTCGGGGTTGAGATTTAACTCGCGGATTACGGCCAGCGACTGCGAGGCGAATGCTTCGTTCAATTCGATGAGCTCGATGTTGTTCAAATTCATTCCCGCTTGTTTCAGGGCTTTCGGAATTGCTTTGACAGGACCGATTCCCATGATCCGCGGCTCGACACCCGAAGCGGCGAAATTCACCAATCGCGCGATGGGCGTGAGGTTTAATTCTTTGACCATTTCCTCGCTCATGATCAGAACTAAAGCCGCGCCGTCGCTCATTTGCGAAGAATTTCCGGCGGTCACGCTTCCTTCAGCGGCAAAAACCGGTTTCAGGTTGTTTAAGGCTGTAATATTCGTATCGGATCTTGGACCTTCGTCTTTGTTGACGGTATAGGTTTTCGTGGCTTTTTTCCCGTTTTCATCGACATAAACCTGTTCGATATTGATCGGGACGATCTGGCTGTCGAATTTGCCTTCGGCCTGTGCTTTCAAGGCCTTACGGTGCGAATTCAATGCGAATTCGTCCTGATCTTCGCGGGAAACGCTGAATTGTTTGGCAACGGCTTCGGCCGTCAATCCCATATTCCAGTAATAATCTTCATGGCCTTGGTTGGCGATTGCGTAATCTGGCGTGGGTTTGTATCCGCCCATCGGGATGAAACTCATGCTTTCGGCGCCGCCGGCGATGATGCAATCGGCCATTCCGGCCTGGATTCTTGCCGTCGCCATGCCAATGGTTTCCAATCCTGAAGCGCAATATCTATTTACGGTTACGCCCGGAACGTCGACGGTTTTCAATCCCATCAGCGAAATCAGTCGCGCGACGTTCAGACCTTGTTCGGCTTCGGGCATCGCGTTGCCGACCATGACGTCGTCGATGCGCGACTTGTCGAAGTCGGGAAGTTCGGACATCAGGTGCTGGATGGTTTCGGCGGCGAGCTCGTCGGGGCGTTTGAAGCGGAATACACCTTTTGGCGCTTTGCCGACGGCGGTTCTGTAAGCTTTTACGATGTATGCTGTTTTCATTGCTTGTTTAAAGTTTAAAACTTTAGGTTTAGCCCCGATTGCAGTGTAAATCCTTTTTTGCAAAAAAAGATTGAAACGGAAAGCGGGACGGATGTTTATTTTGTATTCAAATGTTGTGCTTCTAATTTCTGAGCGGCTTTCCTTTAGTCAGCATAAACTGGATGCGCTCCAAGGTTTTCCGTTCGGTGCAAAGCGATAAAAATGCTTCGCGTTCAATATCCAAAAGATATTGCTCCGTGACCAGTGTCGGTTCGGACAAATCGCCGCCGGCCATGACGTAAGCCAATTTATTTGCGATTTTCTTGTCATGATCGGAAATAAATTTTCCGGCTTCCATAGAGTCGGTGCCGACGAGAAACATTCCCAAAGCCTGCTTGCCCAAAACCTTGATGTCTTTCCTGCGTACCGGTTGTGTGTAACCGGCGTCGGCCATAATCAATGCGTGCTTTTTGGCTTCGGCGATCTGCCGGTCTTTGTTCACCACGACGATGTCTTTTCCGTGCTGCAACACGCCGGTATCGAAGGCTTCGTAAGCCGAAGTCGATACTTTTGCCATTGCGATTGACAGGAAATACTGCTGTAAAATATTCAGCTCGACATCGTCTTTGTGGAACTGGTCTGAAGCGCGCAACGCCATTTCCTTCGAGCCGCCGCCGCCGGGAATCACGCCGACGCCGAACTCGACCAGCCCGATATAGCTTTCGGCTGCCGCAACGACTTTGTCGGCATGCATCGACATCTCGCAGCCGCCGCCGAGTGTCATGCCGTGCGGTGCAACGATTACGGGAATCGCCGAATACCGAACGCGCATCATCGTGTCCTGGAAAAGTTTTATCGCCATATTCAGCTCGTCGTATTCCTGTTCGACGGCCATCATGAAAATCATCCCGATGTTTGCTCCGACGGTGAAATTCGCGCCCTGGTTGCCGATCACCAAACCATTGTATTCTTTTTCGGCCAGGTCGATCGCTTTGTTGATGCCCTGCAAAACGCCGCCGCCGATCGTGTTCATCTTTGAGCGGAATTCGAGGTTCAGGATTCCGTCGCCCAAATCCTCGATGACCGCGTCGGAGTTGCTCCATACTTTTCGGGCTTCGCGGATATTTTCAAGAATAATGAATGAGTCCTGACCCGGTTTTTTGGTTTGCGATCTTGACGGAATGTCGTAATAATACGTCGCGCCTTCTTTGATGGTGTAAAATGTTTTGTTTCCCGAAGCGAGCATTTCGTCGACCCATTTCGCGTAAGTCAGGTTTTCGGTTTTGATGAGCTCAATGCCTTTTTCAACGCCGATCGCATCCCAGATTTCGAACGGGCCGTTTTCCCAGCCAAATCCGGCTTTCATGGCGTCGTCAATTTTGTAAAGCTCGTCGGAGATTTCGGGAATGCGGTTCGAGACGTAGGCGAACATTCCCGCGAAGTTTTTCCGGTAAAATTCGCCGGCTTTGTCTTTTCCGGTTATCAAAACCTTGAAACGGTCAATGGGTTTGTCGATGGTTTTCGTGAGTTCCAAAGTTGCGAACGACGCTTTTTTGGCGGCGCGGTATTGGAGCGTATCCAAATCCAGGGACAGAATATCCTTGCCTTCCTTTTTATAAAACCCTTGGCCGGTTTTACTGCCAAGCCAATTGTTGGCGACCATCGTTTTGATGAAATCGGGAAGCTGGAACCACGGGCGCGCCTCGTCGTTCGGGACGTTTTCATACAATCCGTTCGAGACATGGACGAGCGTGTCCAAACCGACGACGTCGACGGTGCGGAACGTTGCCGATTTCGGGCGTCCGATAACCGGCCCGGTCAGTTTGTCGACTTCCTCAATGGTCAATCCCATTTCTTTTACCAGATGAAATAAGCTCTGGATTCCATAGATTCCAATCCGGTTTCCGATAAATGCGGGCGTGTCTTTGGCGACGACCGAAGTCTTTCCGAGAAATTTTTCGCCGTAATTGCAGAGGAAATCCAATACTTCGGGCGAAGTTTTCGGTCCCGGAATAATTTCAAATAACTTCAGGTATCGCGCAGGGTTGAAGAAATGCGTGCCGCAGAAATGCTGCTGGAAATCGTCGCTCCGGCCTTCGCTCATAAAGTGGATCGGGATTCCCGATGTGTTCGATGTGATTAACGTTCCGGGTTTGCGGAATTTCTCTATCTGCTCAAAAACCTGTTTTTTGATATCGAGCCGTTCGACGACGACTTCGATAATCCAATCGACATTCGCAATTTTAGCGAGATCATCTGTGGTGTTTCCCGTGGTGATGCGCTGCGCGAATTTTTGGTGGTAAATAGGCGAGGGCTTCGATTTGAGCGCATTGGCCAGGTGTTCGTTAGCGATGCGGTTGCGGACAGGTTTGTTCTCGAGAGACAGTCCTTTTTTTTGTTCAGCTTCGGTAAGTTCGCGCGGGATAATATCGAGCAGCAAAACCTCGACGCCGATGTTCGCAAAATGGCAGGCAATTCCTGAGCCCATGATTCCGGAGCCGATTACCGCCACTTTTTTGATGATTCTTTTACTCACTGTTTTCTATTTTTTTGTGTTCGTGAACTTACGGTTTCATAAGATGCTATCTTCGGGGAAAATTTTCTTTTCTGAGATGAGTTGGTTGATGATTTCCGATGTTTCCATAAAATGCCCGAGTTTTTCTTCGGAAATATTCTGCCGGATGATTTCGTTGAATTCCAGAACCGTTTTTTTTGACAATTCCCGTTTTTCTTTCCCGAATTCGGTCAGGTAAATCAGTACGCCGCGACCGTCGTTCGGATTTTTGCGTCGTTCGATCAGTCCTTTTTCTTCCATCGATTTTAAAGTTCGCGTCAGGCTTGTGGCTTCCATTCCCATACGCGGGCCGAGATTTGTTGACGGCGTTCCTTCTTTGTCGATATTCAAAAGGACAAACCCGGTCGCCATCGTACCGCCGTATTTCGAGGCTTCTTCATTGTACATTCTGGCGACAGCCTGCCACGTGGCGCGAAGGACGTAATCGATGGTTTTGTCTTTCATAAAAAGATTTTAAACTCAAATATATAAAAAAATACTATGCATGCATAATATAATTTAAAAATTTAGTATAAAAAAACTCCCCTTTACGAGGAGTTTTAACGTTCCAGGAAAATTAATTTTTAAGCGGATGCAGGTTTAGACAATGAGCCATTGACCCAGCCAACGATTCCTCCTACAATTGCAGTCATGATGGCGCTGACCACGACCGAAACCAAAAACTTCTGGATGTCAAAAGCTTCAGCCTTCATCGATGCGTCGAAGAAGTTTTCCATCAATCCCATAATGGTTCCGATGCCGAGTCCGGCGCGCATGCCTGCTGCAAAAGTCGCAATGCTGGCCCATTTCACATAAATGTAAGAAAGCAACAGTCCGAAACAAAGGCAACCGCATGCTATGAATTCCATGTGTACCGGCATTTTTCCGCCACCGAGATAATCGAGAAGCAGGATGCCGTAAACAAGCCATCCCAAAAGATAATCTGCGACTCCGCCCGCAAGCCCGGCCAAAAAAAAGTTTTTCATTTTCATAATGTTCTGGTTTTAATTGGTTTATGGGATAAAATTACCGAATCGGGAAACTGATTTTAACAATTGTTCAAATCGACTTTCAACATACTTATAAACAATTGATTACATAAAAAAAAGTCCGAAAAGACGTTATATTTAGGAATGGCCGTAAATTTTATCGTAAAGGTCCTTGTATTTTTCCCTGACGATTTTTCGCCTGAGCTTCATCGTCGGGGTCAAATGTCCGGCTTCGACTGACCAGACTTCGGGCGTGAGCTCGAAGCGCTTGATTTTTTCCCAATTGCCGAATTTTTCGTTCTGGGTTTCTACTTCCGATTGGAGCCGCTCGAGTATTTTCGGGTTGCAGACAAGCTCGGCATTGGTTTTACCGATATCGATGTGATGTATTTTCGCCCAATCCCGGCAGAATTCAAAATTGGGCTGGATGAACGCGCCCGGCATTTTCTCGCCGTCGCCCACGACCATGATCTGTTCGATGAACCGCGATTGCTTCATTGCATTTTCGAGCAGTTGCGGCGCGATGTATTTGCCGCCGGAAGTTTTGAACATCTCTTTTTTCCGGTCGGTGATTTTCAAAAATCCTTCGTCGTCGATCTCGCCGATATCGCCCGTATGGAAATAACCGTCCACAATGGCTTCGCCCGTTTTTTCCGGATCGTTGTAATAACCGAGCATCACGTTCGGGCCTTTGACAAGGATTTCGCCGTCGGGCGCGATTTTCACTTCGACATCTTCAATGATTTTGCCGACCGTTCCGACTTTGAATCCGTGATTCCGCATATCGTTGACGGCAATAACGGGCGAAGTTTCGGTAAGGCCATAACCTTCGACCACGGGAATTCCGGCGGCCGCGAAAATCCTGGCAAGCCGTGGCTGCAACGCGGCGCTTCCGGAAACCATGAGATTCAGGTTTCCGCCGAGTCCTTCCTTCCATTTGCTGAAGATCAGTTTCCGTGCGATCGAAAGCTCGAATTCGTACCACCAGCCGTTTTTCCCGTAAGGTTCGTATCGGAAACCCAGGTCCAGCGCCCAGAAAAACAATTTCTTTTTGATTCCGGAAAGCGCGGCACCCTTCGCATAAATGCTGTCGTAGACTTTTTCCAGCAGACGCGGTACGGCCGTTATGACGTTGGGTTTGACTTCCTTGATGTTGATGCTGAGCTTGTCGATCGATTCGGCGAAATAAATCGAAACGCCGTAAAACTGATACAGGTACAAAACCATTCGCTCGAAAATGTGGCAGATCGGCAGGAAGCTCAGCGCCGTGGTTTTTCCGGCCACGAACGGGATTTTCTTCTCGCTTCCGAGCACGTTCGATACGATGTTGTGGTGCGAGAGCATGACGCCTTTCGGACGTCCGGTTGTTCCTGAAGTATAGATAATCGTGGCCAGATCGGATGATTTGACATTGTCTTTTCTCGCTTGAACTTCATTTTGGTTGCTTTCGTCTTTTCCGAGCTCTAGCAATTCGGACCAGTTCTTACAGCCGGGAATTTCGTCGAACGAATAAATTTCCCTGAGGTTCGGCACTTTATCGCGGATCAGATTAACCTTTCGCAGCACTTCAGCATCCGAAACGAAGCAATAGATTGCGCCGGAATGGTTCAGGATAAACTCGTAATCGTCCTCGGAAATCGTTGGGTAAATGGGAACGTTCTGTGCGCCGGTCTGCAAAACGCCGATGTCCAGGATGTTCCATTCGGTGCGATTGCTCGACGAAATCACGGCGATCTTGTCGTCTTTTCGGATGTTCATCCTGAGCATCGCTCGTGAGATCGTATTGGCCTTTTCGATGTATTCCTGGGTCGAGGTCGGAACCCAGCGGCCGTCGTATTTGGTCACCAACGCATCAGGTTTCGGATATTTGGAAAGCTGGAAATAGGGAAAGTCAAACAATCGTGTGATTTCGGCCATGGGACAATTTTTCTGCAAATTAATAATTAATAATGAATAATTGATAATTATGGTTTGGGCGTTGCGCTCATGCTTCGCGCCGGGCTTTGCACTCCAATCTTTTAAGTTAAAACTTAAAAGGATTTCCGCTTCAATCCCTAACGCGAGTCTCCGATAAATACGTACTTTTGCAACACAACACGAACGCATGATCCAAAAACGCAGCCTGCCGCGCCTCGGCGAATACAAAATCCTTTTTTACAGGATCGGCCTGGCATACCTGTTCTATTTCTTCGCAAGGTCGCTTTTTTACCTTTACAACACCGACCTGATTAAGGTCGCTTCGCCGTTTGAATTTGCAAAGCTTTGCTGGCACGGGCTGGCGTTCGATACGACGTCGATCCTTTACGTCAACAGCCTGTTCATCGTTTTTTCAATCCTGCCGCTTTGGGTCAATACGAAAGCGGGCTATCAGAAATTCCTGTTTTTCCTGTATTTCGTTACGAATCTGTTGGCGTATGCGACGAATTTCATCGACTTCATTTATTACCGTTTCAATTTCGGGCGCTCGACGATCGCGATGACCGAATCGGTGGCGCACGAATCGAACAAAATGCTGCTGTTCGGAAATTTCCTCGTTCGTTACTGGCACGTTTTCCTGCTGTTTTTCGCATTGTCCTACCTTTGGATCTACTTGTACAAAAAACGAAAAATCCACTTTGAAAAAATCGCGAAGCCGTGGGTTTATCTATTGACATCGATCGTTGCGTTTTTGTTTATCGCGACAATGGCCGTCGGCGGAATCCGGGGCGATTTCAAGAAAAGCACGCGCCCGATCAACCTGATTGACGCCAGCCGCTACGTTACGCAATCGGCGCAGGCCGACGTGGTGCTGAACACGCCATTCGCGATCATCCGGACGATGTTTTCCAACAATTTTAAAAAGGAACATTTCGTGAGCCAGGCAACGATCGATTCGCTGATCGTCCCGATCAAACAGTACCATAACAACGCGCCGACCAAGCCGAACATCGTCATTTTCATCCTCGAAAGTAACGGCAAGGAATATTACGGATGCCTGAACAAGGATATGAACATTCCCAATTATAAAAGCTATACGCCGTTCGTCGATTCGCTCGCGCAGCACAGCCTGATCTTTACCGATGCGTATTCCAACGGCTACAAATCGATTCACGCGATGTCGTCGATTCTGGCCGGTATTCCGTCGTTCAAAGACGCTTTTACCTCGTCGCCGTACCCGAAGCAAAAAACCGAATCGCTGGTTTCGGTGCTCAAAAGCGAAGGTTATACGACCTCGTTTTTCCACGGCGCGCCGAACGGTTCGATGGGCTTTTTGGGTTATGCGAATATTTTGGGCATCGACCAGTATTACGGCAAGACCGAATACAACAACGACGCCGATTTTGACGGTGTCTGGGGCATTTGGGACGAGCCGTTCTTCCAGTATTTCGACCGGAAACTCAATGTCGAAAAGCAGCCGTTCATGGCAACGCTGTTTTCGGTTTCGTCGCACGAGCCGTATAAAGTCCCGGCAAAATACGAAGGCAAATTCCCGAAAGGAAACGTCAACATCCATCAGTGCATTGGTTACACCGATTTTGCGCTCCGGAAATTCTTCGATAAGGCGAAAACCCAGTCGTGGTTCAAAAACACGATTTTCGTGTTGGTCGGCGATCACGGAAACACGATTTATTACGATCAGTACAAAAAGGAACTCAATAAAAATTCGGTGGCGATGCTCATTTACGATCCCAGCGGAAAATACGTCGGTGTCAACAAGGATTTCGCACAGCAGATTGATCTGTATCCGACGATCCTGGATATGATCGGCTACCAGAAACCGTTCAGGAGCTGGGGCAGGAGTTTGATCGGTGACAATAAAACCACGCCGTTCGTCGTTCGGTATTCGGCGAGCATGTATCAGTTTTTCAACGGGAATTACATCTGTACGTTCGACGGCAAGAAAGCCATCGGTTTTTACGATAAGAACGACCGCGGCATGACGCATAATCTCATCGGGCAGCGAACGCCCGAAATGGATCTGATCGAAACCAAATGCAAGGCCTTTATCCAGGATTATATGGAACGGGTCATCGACAAAAAATTAACTTCGGGAAAATAAAATGAAAAAGAAACTATTGATTTTGGCGCTTCTGATCGCAGTCGGAGCCGGCGCTTACAAGATTTACGACGTGTATTTCAATTACCGCTTCATGACCATCAGCGAAGGCAAGGTCTACAAATCGGGCGTCATCCCACCGGACAAGATCAAGGATTACGTCGCGAAATACCACATCAAATCGATCGTCGATCTGCGCGGACCGGTTACACAGGATAAAATTAACAACCCGGAAAGCTGGACCGAAATCAACGAGGAAAAAGCCGCGACATCGCAGATTCCGGGTTTGAATTATTACAACATTCCGTCAGATCAGGTACCGAAAAAGGACAATCTCGATAAATTCTACAAAGTCATTGACGACCCGAAAAACTATCCGATTTTGATCCATTGCTACCACGGGATCGGACGGGCGCAGGTTTATTCGGCGGTCTACCGGATCGAAAAGGAAAATTTTTCCAACGAAGAAGCGCGTGACAAGGCCGCATTTCCGGTCAAGTTCAGCTCGTTCGACGACGGCACGCCGAAAGGGGAATTCCTGAAATCGTATGTGCCGCGGAAAGATTCCTTAAAATAACGAGCGGTTATCCGTGAATGATCAGGCCTGATTCGCTGGTGACCGTCAGCAGCATGACGGTGAGAAACAAGAAGAATTCGAGGAAAATCAGCAGGTAGAATACCGCGATCCGCCATGCAAAGCCGCCGAACTTGTAAAGTTTTTTCGTCGCATCATAATATGTCCAGGCCGGAAAAAGCGCGATCAAAAGGAAAACGACATTTTGCGTAACGCCGAGGAAGCCAAGCCCGATGCCGTGTATCAGAAGGTATTTCGAAAAGACGATGACGACCGACAGCGACAGCACGCCGAGGAGGCACATGCCCCCGATGATAAAATGTTCCGCCAGGTTCAGCTTCAGTCGTTTGAACAGCAGCTTGCCGTTGACTGCGAAAACGGGGACGAAACCAAGCAATATCAGCTTGATATTAGTTGCCATGAAGCCCATGACTTCCGACGACGTTCCAGATTTTATGTGCCAGCGTGAAATGATGCGACAACAAAATGTCGATCCCAATCAAAACCAGGCATAAATAAAACACATTGTAATAGCGGATGCGCTTCCCTGCAATGTAATCCAATGCTGCTTTTCCCGGTCTGAGAAACGATTGCTTCAACGTAAATAAAATCCCTTTTTCGATATGCCAGACGCCGTGCAACAAATCATGGAAAATGAAATGCTTGAGCGTGATCCGGTGCGTTTCGGCTTTCTGGCCGCAGTTAGCACAGAAGTTTTTCGTGATTTGTTCGCGGCAATTGAGGCAAATTCTGGATTCCATAGCGTTTAAAAAGCTGAAAATATTCGGGTTACTTTTCCGGCCCGCCCGAATAACTCTTGCATCTTTCGCCCTGAATGAACATTTTCTGGGTATTGAAATGGATCGAGAATTCCACCGGTTTCCACATCATAGCGTCTTCATCGTCTGCCTCGGTTTTGGCTGTGTATTGATACCAGAGCGTATATGCGGCATTGTCATAGCCTTTCTTGAATTTCGGAACGCCCGTTTCGTCGCATTCGATTCCCCAATTTACCGGTCTTGTCGGTTGCTCGTGCAACTGGTAGAAACCGTTTCCGCCGGCATTGAGCTCGACCGTCGGCTCGGCGTCGTGAAAATAATAGGTTCCCGTAATCGGGTAATCGATGCTGGTCGTGATGTAATGAATGCCGTCCTTCGCTTCAATTTTGGTAACGCTTTGCGCAAATCCGCTTGATGTGGACAAGAGTAACAACAGGAGTAGGGTTTTTACTTTACTCACGCGCTTCAGTTTGTTTTTTTGGTGTTCGTGAACCTTCGGTTTCATGATATCGGTGTTATTCCGAATAAAAATAAAAACTATTCACTGCCGGTTGTCTCTGCCGCATAATTAGTTATAAACAGATTAATGGACAATCGATAGCTAACAGTTGACAGTAAACCAAAGGCGGATAGTACGATTTGGGCGGCAATTAATAATTTAATTAATAATTATTAATTGATTCAATCCATTTCCGCGCGTTGACAAACGCTTCCAACCACGGCGAAACCTCGTCGTTTCTTCCGTCGGGATAATGCGCCCAGTTCCACTGGAATGTCGAGCGCTCGATGTGCGGCATCGTCACCAAATGCCGGCCGGTTTTGTCGCACAGCATCGCAATGTCGAAATGCGAGCCGTTCGGATTGGCCGGATAGCCTTCGTAAGCATATTTCGCGACGACGCCGTACCTGTCTTCCGAATACGGTAAATCGAATTTCCCTTCGCCGTGCGAAATCCAGACGCCGAGCGTCGTTCCGGCCAGGGTCGAGAGCATGACCGAATTGTTTTCCTGGATTTTCACCGATGTAAACCCGCTTTCGTGCTTGCGCGAATCGTTGTGCTTCATCTTGCCGTGTATTTCGTGCTCGGGGTTGATGATCTCGAGTTCCATGAACAGCTGGCATCCGTTGCAAATCCCGACCGAGAGCGTGTCTTTGCGTTTGAAGAAATTCTCCAGCGCCGATTTCGCCTTTTCGTTATACAGGAATGCGCCGGCCCAGCCTTTGGCCGAACCCAAAACATCCGAGTTCGAGAACCCGCCGACAGCACCGATGAACTGGATGTCTTCCAGAGTTTCGCGCCCCGAAATCAAATCGGTCATGTGAACGTCTTTGACGTCAAATCCTGCCAAGTACATCGCATTGGCCATTTCACGTTCGGAATTGCTGCCTTTCTCGCGGATGATCGCGGCTTTCGGTTTCGGCTTGGAAGGATCGATAACAGGTTTTTTTCCGTCGAAATGACTTGGGAAAGTATATTTCAACACTTGGTTTTTGTAATTGTCGAAACGCATTTTCGCGTTTTTGTCGCCCGATTGTTTCCGGTCGAGCAGGTAAGACGTTTTGAACCACGCATCGCGAAGCGCCGAAACATCCAATCGCCAATACGATTCGCCGATCGTCAAAACCGCTTTGTTGGTTACAGTTCCGATCCTGAAATATTCGATATCGTTTTGTTTGAGCAGTTCCTCAACCGCATCGTCCGATTTCGCCTGGAAGACAATTCCGGCATTTTCGGCAAACAGCACTTCGGCGATACCCTGGTTTTCGAATAATTCGTCAAGATCGATGTCGGCGCCCAGATAAACGTCGGCAAAGCACATTTCCAGTAAAGTCGTGATCAATCCGCCGCTGCCGACGTCGTGCCCTGCAATGATTTGTCCGTCGCGGATCAATTGCTGAACGGCATTAAAAGCCTTTTTGAAAAAATCTGCATTCTTGATCGTCGGCGCCTCATTTCCAATCTTATTGTAAATCTGCGCAAACGACGAGCCGCCGAGCTTATACTGGTCCTGCGACATATTGATATAATAAATTGAGCCGCCGTTTTTCTTCAATACCGGTTCTATGACTTTTGCAATATCGGTACAGTTTCCTGCCGCCGAAATGATGACCGTTCCCGGCGCGATCACGTCGCCGTCGGGATATTTCTGCTTCATCGAAAGCGAATCTTTTCCGGTCGGGATATTGATTCCGAGCTCGATCGCAAAATCCGAGCAGCCTTTCACGGCATCGTACAGACGCGCGTCTTCGCCTTCGTTTTTGCACGGCCACATCCAGTTCGCCGAAAGTGAAATGCCTTTAATGCCGTTTTTGACCGGCGCCCAGATGATGTTCGTCAGCGCTTCGGCGATCGCATTGCGGCTTCCAGCGACCGGATCAATCAGCGCGGCTACCGGCGCATGTCCGATCGAAGTCGCGACGCCTTCTTTCCCAAGGTAATCCAAAGCCATGACGCCGACGTTGTTCAGCGGCAGCTGCAGCGGCCCGGCGCATTGCTGTTTGGCGACTTTCCCGCCCACGCAGCGGTCGACCTTGTTGGTCAGCCAATCCTTGCAGGCAACGGCTTCGAGTTGCAGTAATTTTTCAAGTTCGGGGAAAACGGTGAATCCGTTCTCATCCGTATCGATCGGGATGTGGTATTCGATTCCCGCGTAATTCCGGTTGATCGTTTTGTCGGCCATGATTGTTTTCGGCGAGCTGCCGAACATATCCTCGAGTGCTAAATCCATCGGTTTTTCGCCGGTGGTTTTCGACTCGAACGTAAAGCGGTGGTTTCCGGTCACGTCGCCAACGCTGTACATCGGCGAGCGTTCGCGGTCAGCTATCTTTTGCAATGTGCCGATATCGTTTTGCGCGATGACCAAGCCCATGCGTTCCTGCGATTCGTTCCCGATGATTTCCTTGGCCGAAAGCGTCGGATCGCCGACAGGAAGTTTATCGAGGTCGATCAGCCCGCCGGTTTCCTCGACAAGTTCGGACAGGCAGTTCAAATGGCCGCCCGCGCCGTGGTCGTGGAGCGAAACGATCGGATTTATATCGCTTTCGACAAATCCGCGGATCGCGTTGGCCGCGCGTTTCTGCATTTCGGGGTTCGAGCGCTGGATTGCATTGAGCTCGATTCCGGAGCTGAAAGCGCCCGTATCGGCCGAAGAAACTGCTGCGCCGCCCATTCCGATTCGGTAATTTTCGCCGCCGAGAATCACAATCTTGTCGCCCGGTTCCGGTTTCTTTTTGATCGATTGGTCGAGTTTCCCGTAGCCGATGCCGCCGGCCTGCATGATGACCTTGTCGTAACCGAGCCTGCGACCCGATTCTTCGTGCTCAAAAGTCAATATCGAACCCGTAATCAGCGGCTGCCCGAACTTGTTTCCGAAATCGGATGCGCCGTTCGAGGCTTTTATTAAAATGTCGATCGGCGTCTGGTAGAGCCATTTGCGCTCGGGCATTCCGTTTTCCCAATCGCGTGAATCTTCCAATCGGGAATACGAAGTCATGTAAACCGCGGTTCCGGCCAATGGAAGCGAACCTTGCCCGCCGGCCAACCGGTCGCGGATTTCGCCGCCCGAACCCGTTGCCGCACCGTTGAAAGGCTCGACGGTTGTGGGGAAATTATGGGTTTCGGCTTTCAGCGAAATGACCGAATCGAAATCCTTGATCTCGTAAAAGTCGGGCTTGTCTGCCGATTTCGGGGCAAACTGCTGTACTTTCGGTCCTTTGACAAACGCGACGTTGTCTTTGTAGGCCGATACGATGTCGTTTGGGTTTTCAGCCGAAGTTTTCTTGATGAGCCTGAATAGGGAAGTAGGCATTTCCTTGTCGTCGATGACGAACGTTCCGTTGAAGATCTTATGGCGGCAATGCTCCGAATTGACCTGTGAAAATCCAAAAACTTCCGAGTCGGTGAGTTTCCTTCCGATTTTTTTGGACAATTTATCCAAATAATTGACTTCTTCATCGCTCAATGCCAATCCTTCCTGTTTGTTGTAGGCGGCGATATCGGCGACTTCCAGTATCGGATCGGGCGCAATGTTTATCGTAAAAATGTCCTGGGTCAGTCCGTGGTACTTCTGCGACAACATCGGGTCGAAATCTGAAAAATCAGCGTCAATCTTATGGAATTCCTCAATGCGGACAATTCCTTCGATGCCCATGTTCTGCGTAATTTCGACGGCGTTCGTGCTCCAGGGCGTGATCATCGCGGCGCGCGGTCCAACAAAAAAATCCGTCAGTGCGGATTTTTCTATTTGGTGTGCGTTGCCGAAAAGCCAGTTGAGTTTTGCGATGTTTTCTGCCGAAAGCGTGTCTTGGGTCTGGACGGCAAAAACGGTATCGCTTTCGTTTCCGAAAAAATGGATCATTTGTGTAGTTTTGTGTTGTCGCGCAAATTTACGTCAAAAAGCCAGCTTTTGCAAAAGACTTTGGCAATACTTTTTAAGACGATGTCAACAAAAAACCTTCCGAGTCGGGAAGGCTTTCGTTTTAATCTTCGTCGGGGAACGGCGCACTTTGGTAAGCACCTGCGTCCGGTCCCGGAGGTGCTGTCGATCTAAGGACACCTAAAATATCGTTTGGAATTAAATATAGCGGGTCGCCTTTTTGGAACGCACCCGAAGTATCGTCGATGTTCAATTTATTCTTGTTGATGTCCTGAAAATTCGGACTTACGTTCCGGGTAATGTTCGTATAATGCGTCGCATCGTCAAAATTATACGGCGCAGTTCCGGCCAGCGAACTGTTGAACCGAAGTAGGCAGCCGTTGAAGTTGTATTGGAACGGAACCGCAATGTCGTCTGCCTGATTAACCGAAAATGCCCGCGCGTTGGAGCCGTAAATAATGCAGTTATCGAATTCGGCCTTAGTCAGCGGAGCGGTTTGCTGCTGGTTGTTTTCGTCGAGATAGTAATTATTGACTACAACGGCAAACTGCTGCGAGCTGGGCCAGTTGTTGTTGAACGTACAGTGCTTGAACTCGTACGAACCTCCGATCGAGCACGCGACCGCTACTTCGCCGGCATTGTTGACCACGACGTTTTTACCGGTGATGCTGGCCGTTTGGCCGTAAATCCCGTAAGCCGAATTGTCGTAAATCTGGACGTTGTCCAAAGTCAGGCCGGCCGGATTGTTCTGGACGTAAAGCCCGATGATGCCGTTCTTGATCGTCGCATGGTTGAACGAACTCGCCGCCGCGCCGGATGAAATCCAGATCGTTCCCCATTGGCCCGGAATGTTCGAGAAATCGGGTTCGAGCCGGTCGCCTTCAAAAACGACTTCGGTTGCAAGTGTAGGTGATGCGTTTGGTGCGCCAACTTGTATCGCGCCGCCCTGTCCGACGAGAATTCCGGAACCGTCGTGGAAATGGATTCGGGCACCGGGATCGATCGTTAAAGTTTCCCCGCTCGGAACGCCGGCATAGCCGTAAATGACATAAGGTTTTGCAGCGGTAAAATTATATTCGTTTCCATGATCGGGATCGTTGTGGTCGAGGACGAAGCCATAGATCGAATCGGTTTCGCTCAGGTGAAGCGTTTCAGTGTGGCCGTCCGGGAATCGCTTTGGGTATAAAAATACCGCATCCTGGATCAGCGTCACGAGTTCAACAGTCTGCAAATTCGTCCCGCCGTCAAACTGGATCTGGTCGGTATAAAGGAAATCGGTAGGGTTGGCCGAAGCGACGTCGGCCGTGACTTCGATGAAAATATACAGGCTGTCTTTGGCTAGAAGTTCGACATTATTGAAAATCTTGCCTTGTTCGCCGGTCATGCCGTCAACCGTCATGCGGTATTTGGAATCGAGCCCTTTGCCGAGTTTGATACTCGGAATTTCGATGTCTTTGTCGCTGCGGTTGTACACTTTCAAAGTGTATGTGCTCGATCCGATATTCGTGAAAACCGTATCGAGGTAGACCGTATCGCGTGAAAACCTCAAATCGCCGGTGCTTGGCTCGAAGTCAAAATCCTTGCGGCAGGACGAAAAGCAGATGAGGATTCCGATCAGAAAGACAACGATAGAATTGCGCATAGTTCAATTTTTTATTTTGGCTTGGCCGGCGGCCGGTGCGTAAAAGTAACTATTAATTTCAAAGCGCCAAAAGCACTCACGGATTATTGTTAACGTTTTATTGGCGGTTTTCGTACATCGGCCGGCGCGTCTTTTTTTCTTACTTTTGTGCGACGCAGTAAAATTTCATTTATGGCTTTCGACAAAGAAAAAATGCTGGAACGTTGCAACCAATGGACCGCGAACACGCTGATGGAAACCCTCGAGATCAAGTACATCGACGCAGGCCCGGACTTTCTCAAAGCCAGCATGCCGGTCAATCCGCGCGTTCACCAGCCGATGGGATTGCTCCATGGCGGCGCTTCGGCGGCACTGGCGGAAAGCGTCGGCAGCGCGGCCTCGATCATGTTCGTAAATCCGGAAGAAGAGGAAGTTCGGGGCATCGAAATCTCTGCAAACCACCTCAAAGCCAAACGCGCTGGGATGGTTTACGCCACGGCAAAAATCGTCCATAAAGGGCGTACGATTCATTTGTGGGAGATCCGGATCGTGGACGAAAACGACCAACTGGTCTCGCTCTGCAAGCTTACGAACATCATTTTGCCAAAGAAAAAATAGTGGAAACCGTCAGTCATATCGTAACGCGGGCCAAGTCGCAATTCGATTTGAATCGTCCGTTCATATTGTATGCAAAGCCGGGCGAAAACAAACTCCAGGCGATGTTCCAGTCGTCCGATAAATCGTATCCAACCGAAGATTTTTTCGAATCGGGATTTGTGTTCGCGCCTTTTGAGGATGAACATCCTTTGTTGATACCGGAAAATGCATCGGATGGTTATGCTGTAGATTTTTCTTTCGATACTGTCGATTTCGATGTATCGCAGTCAAAAGAAAATCCTGAAGCCAAGGCTGCTTTCGTAAATCTCGTCCAAAAAGGAATCGACGCGATCGAATCCGGCCGGTTCGCAAAACTCGTTTTGTCAAGGACGGAAACGGTTGAAGTTTCCGGGAATGATTTTACGCGAATTTTCAAAAAAATGCTTCACACTTATCCGGATGCATTCCGTTATTGCTGGTTTCATCCCGAAACCGGTTTGTGGCTCGGCGCGACGCCGGAACGGTTGCTCCGGACCAAAGGCCGCGAATTCCATACAGTGGCGCTGGCCGGAACACGGAAATACGATGGATCGGAACAAATCGACTGGCCTGAAAAGGAAAAAGCGGAACAGCAATTTGTGACCGATTTCATTTCGGAAAGCCTTAAGAATAAAGTATCCGAAATCCGGTTTTCGGAGCCTTATACGGCTAGAGCGGGAAACCTTTTGCATATCAAAACCGACATCAATGGCATGCTTGATAAAGTTACAGGATTGAAGGAAATCGTCCAAACACTGCATCCGACGCCTGCCGTTTGCGGTTTGCCGAAAGTAGACGCAAAGAAATTCATTCTTGAGAACGAAGGCTATGACCGGGAGTTTTACAGCGGTTTTCTCGGCGAGCTCAACAAAGGTATTGATGGTGGAAACCAAGGCAGCGATTTGTTCGTCAATTTGCGGTGCATGAAAATCGAAAGCACCGCGGCACATTTATTTATGGGCTGCGGCATTACCAAAGACAGTGACCCGGAAAAGGAATTCACGGAAACCGTCAATAAATCGATGACCATGAAAAAAATATTGTCGTAATAAACGATTTAAAACTACGATTATGAAATTAGATATTTTGGCATTCGGCGCGCATCCCGACGATGTGGAACTGGGTTGTTCGGGCACTATTGCAAAGGAAATCTCGCTTGGGAAAAAAGTCGGCATTGTCGATTTGACCCGCGGCGAACTCGGTACGCGCGGCTCGGCGGAAATCCGCGACAACGAAGCGGCGGCGGCGGCAAAAATCCTGGGGGTTTCGGTCCGTGAAAACCTCAATATGCGCGACGGTTTTTTTGTCAATGACGAAGAACATCAGTTGGCCATCATCCGGATGATCCGCAAATATCAGCCTGAAATAGTGCTTTGCAATGCGATTGACGATCGCCACATCGATCACGGAAAAGGCAGCAAACTGGTATCGGATGCATGTTTCCTTTCGGGATTGCGGAAAATCGAAACGCAATATGATGGAAACGTGCAGCCGGCTTGGCGCCCGAAAGCGGTTTACCATTATATCCAGTGGAAAAATATCGAGCCGGATTTTGTCGTGGACATCACCGGATTTACCGATGTCAAGCAACAGGCAATCCTGGCTTACGGGTCGCAATTTTACAACCCGGATACTAAGGAACCCGAAACGCCGATCGCAACAAAAAACTTCCTTGAAAGCCTGCATTATCGCACGCAGGACTTGGGCAGGCTGATCGGAACCGAACATGCGGAAGGATTCACCGTTGAAAGATATTTGGCCGTCAAGAGCTTAGGCGATTTGATTTAAATTTTTAGAAATTTCCTTTGCAGGGGAAAAGATTTGCAATATATTTGCGCTCACAAAACACGGTGGTTGTAGCTCAGCTGGTTAGAGCATCGGTTTGTGGTGCCGAGGGTCGCCGGTTCGAACCCGGTCATCCACCCAAATTTTGAAAGCCTTGAGGAAACTTAAGGCTTTTTTTTATTCCAAAAACCAAATGTAATATTTTTCTGTAAGCAATTTTACTGAATTTAGTAGGTAAAAATACTGCATTTTGCATCTTTCGCCGCGTCAATCCCGCAATAAGCCATATTTTTAATTTCAACGCCAATCACAGTATGGAAATCGCGATCATCGTCTGCCTGATTCTTTTGATCCTGCTGATATCGGCCAAGCGCGGTAAATATTGAAGATTCATAACAGGTCATACAAAAATTTGGGTTTTGTATTTCCGCAGGCCTTGGGTTAACCAGGGCCTTTTTTTATTTGCCAATTAAAACTTAAACCAATCGGGTTTCCGGCTTATATTTTTTAAATTTAGGTAAAAAGAAACCATGTCAGAGCAAATCAAAATAGGAAAAGAAATCTCGTCCGCCATACTCCGGGATTACGTCATCGAGCACAAAGTCAATCCGGGCGATACAATCGTTCTCAGCCCATTGAATTACGAGCATATTCTTGAAGAAATCAGGCAAACCGCCGAAGGAATAGCCGTTCCGGTGGAAGTGCTGGGCGTACTGGTCACCAAAGATCCTGCAGTTGAAACCGGAAAAATCCAAATCGTCAAAAACGAGCACCTCAACCAGTAATCATTTCCCGTCTTTATCCACAATTGGTCGTTTGTCGGCGTTGGCTAGCTCCCATGCCGTGGCAAAAGCCAGTTTTGTGCGTTTTTCAAGCGCGTCATATTCGATTTTTTCCGGCTTGTCTCCCGGTTGGTGATAATCGGCATGCACGCCGCTGAAAAAGAATACTGATGGAATGCCGTTCTTGGCAAAATTGTAATGATCCGAACGATAGTAAAACTGTTCCGGGTCGTTGCGGGCGTCGTATTTGTAATCGAGGTCGAGATTGACAAACCGCTTATTGGCATCTTCGACGGCGTTGTACAGATCGGTCGAAAGCCTTCCCGAACCAATCACGTAAATATAATTGTTCGTTTCCGAATGCGGTTCGTCGCGCCGCCCGATCATGTCGATGTTGATATCGGTAATCGTGTTTTCAAGTGGGAAAACCGGATGTTCCGAATAATATCTTGAGCCGTGCAGCCCGTGTTCTTCTCCGGTCATGTGAACGAACATTATGGAGCGTTTCGGTCCGTGTCCTTCCTTTTTTGCCTGTTCGAATGCTTGTGCCATTTCCAGCAGGGCAACCGTTCCCGATCCGTCGTCGTCTGCGCCGTTATAAATCTCGCCGTTTTTCTTGCCTACATGGTCGTAATGCGCCGATATGACCAAAATTTCTTCCGGTTTTTCCGAACCTTTAATAAACGCCAGGATGTTTTCGGAGTCGTTCAGGTTTTCGTTGTACTTCGCATTGAGATAAGCCGCCGGGATGTGCTGATAATAATCCTTTGCGCCTTCGGGTGCGGGAATTCCGAACGCCTTGTATTGGCTGATCAGGTATTGTCCGGCTTTCTTCTGGCCTTTGCTGCCGGTATCCCGGCCTTCCATTTCATCGGAAGCAACGATGAACAGATGTTTTTTCAAATCGGTGGCAGTAATGGTATTCAGGTATTTTGTGACGATATCGGAATCGTTTGCGTTCTGTCCGATACAATCCATCGAAGCCAGCAAAAGGAGCGGACATAAAATAAGCAGTCGTTTCATCTTTTTTTGATTTAATCGATACTGATGGCAGTGTATAGCATCAGCACGACAATGAATATGAGAATGAAAAATATATTGATAAAGAACAGCGCGAATCCTTTTAACCGCGACACGAGCCTGCTTTCGCCGTAAAACCGCCGGTGCGAACGGAAGAAATAGAAAAACCAGAACGCCATCATCAAAAATGCGGAAAATACGGAAATGAACGTGGCGATATCGTCTGCTAAAAAATCCGATATGCTGTTTAGTATCAAAAAGATTGAAAACGTTAGCAGCATGAACGAAAAATAATGCAGCGTAAAAATTCCGTGGTCAAAGTAGAACCATCTTTTTTTGCCGTGGAAAAGCCAAAGGAAAAACGCGAAAAACGGCATGTAGAGAAAAAGTGCCTTCGGGATGTTGTGTAAAATCGACTCGCCGAATTTCTTCCAGAATTCCTCCTCGGTGTAATGCTCGTTCTGATAAGCCAGTTTTTTTTCCATCCAGTAAAGCGGCGCGCTGAGCCGTTCCGATTCGGGTTTGGCGGCTTCAACCGAGTCGAGTTCGCGCACCGACATGTAATCTCCGATGGTTGAGCGGTTGTTTTTCTTTTTTTTCTCGATTTTTTCGAGTTCGGCAGGCGAATGTTTTTCGAGTCCGATGCTGATGTTATTGTGGGTTTTTTCTTCTTTTTCTGATGGAGCCGAGGGCAAAATACCCAGCAGCAAAAAGGTCAGGAAGCTGATGAAAATGTACAGCCTGACCGGCGCAAGGTAGGACATTCGTTTGCCCGAAAGATATTCGCGGGTCAGCGATGCCGGACGGAACAACAAATTGCGGATGGTTTTCCAGAACGCATTTTCATAGTGCGTCAAATCCTCAAAGAAATGCGTAAACAGATGGTAAAAAGTTTTCCGCGATTCGGAATTTTCCTGTCCGCAGTTCGGGCAGTACCTTTTTTCGACGACGTGGCGGCAGTTCAGGCAGGTCTTGTCTTCCCGAAGCTCCTGATGTTCCATAGGCGGTGTTTTGCTTTGGTTATTTTAAAATTTCTTTGAGAAAATCCGACATCTGCAACCACGAACGTTTGTCGGCCTTTTCATTGTAGGCCGCGCCTTTCGAATTGTCGTTGCCGGCTTCGGGATCGGTAAACGAATGCACTGCGCCTGAATAAAACGTCATCTGCCAGTCGGCATGACCGTCGTTCATCTCCTTTTGGAAGGCGGCTACCTCGGCTGCGGGAACAAACGGATCGTCGGCTCCGTGACAGGCGAGGACTTTTGCATCGATCGGCGTATTCGGCCTTGATGGATCTTTGCCCAGTGCGCCGTGGAACGTCACGATTCCCCGGACTTTCATCCCGGACCTTACGGTTTCGAGCGCTCCGGCCCCGCCAAAGCAATAGCCGATGACGGCAATATTGCCGGCATTGGCACCGGATTTTATGAGTTGCTCCAAAGCAAGGCTGATGCGCCGCTGGTAATCTTTGTAATTCTTTTTGTAATAACCGGACTGCTTTCCGGCTTCATCGGTATTGGCAGGATAATTTCCTTCGCCGTAAATATCTGCGATAAAAACGGTGTAACCCATGGCGGCGAGTTTTTGTGCCGAATCCTTCGCGTGGTTGTCTATCCCTTTCCAGGCCGGAAGGATCAAGATGCCGGGCCTGCTGTCGCGGATTTTGGCAGGAGTTACGGAAAACCCGTTTAGCTTTTGTTTTCCGTCGGCGTAGGCAACAGGCTGTAGCTGTGCCGCGGCCTGAAGTGCGACAAGCGCGAAGTAAAGGAAGGAGATTCTTTTCATGACGTTGTGGTTAGAGGATAAAATTAACCAACTTATCACTGAAAACAAAAAAGCCTCACTAAAAAATGAGGCTTACATAAACTATTTGTTTTTTACCGGTGTCGATGCCGGTTCGATCTGTTTTGAAGGCGGCAGGCCTTGGGTATTTTCCGCCGGATTTTTGGAATCCTTTCCGGTAGACCTTTCTTTTTCCTTGCGGATTTTTTCCTCGGCGGCCTTCATGTCTTGGTTGTGCTGCGCTTGAGGCGTGTTAGCCCGGGCTGCATTTTCAACCTGGCGCTGGGTTTCACGGGGTGCCTGCTGTTGCAGTTTCTCATCTATGTTGTCGCCGTCATCGCGCGTGGTTTGTGCTGAAGCTACCGTCAATGCGAACAGGGCACAGACAGTAAAAAATATCTTTTTCATGATTTCGCTTTTTAAGTTATCTAAAGTTACCGCATTTATTTTGGCAGAAGGGATTTTCAGTGCAGATTAACCAATGTTTAACCTGTAGTATGGAAAGATTTAACTTCTGATAACCGGTTTTATGGAAATTCTGCAAATCTGCTTACGAATGATATAAGTGTTTAAAAGTAAGCATGATGCAAATTTGTATGAACTGAAATATGAACAGAAACAAATACCGCCATGCAAAAAATTGCCAAACTTTTCAAGATCCTGTTTTCCAAGCTTGGCATACAAGCCAAAATCGTTTTCTGGAAATTCAAGTACGTGTCCGAAGATATGATCAGACATTAATTGAGATTATTGATAAAAAAGCCTCCCACCGGAGGCGTTTTTATTTAAGAACGAATTCGGCATTGATGGTAAAACCCGCCCGCGTTCCCGAAGCAGAAGCCACCGAAATCGCCCGGTGCTGCGCTGTATTGTCGCCGGCTGCGTAAACGCCCTCAACGGTTGTGCGCTGCTCGGGATCGATATTGATGTGCCCGTGATCGCCAATCTGGCAGCCCAATTGCTCGGCCAGGTCAGTTTGTTGCCGGAACGGGACCGAAGCGTACATCACGCTGACCCTGAACGCGCCGCCGTCCTTAAAATCGACCTGTTGCATGGAGCCATGCCTGTGTGAAATCCCGGAGATTTCCTTTTCGACGATCGCGATGCCGAGCTGTTTGAGCTTTTCGAGTTCTTCGTGCCGCAATTCCGAGACGCCGTTGGTCAGTATCGTAAGGTTTTTCGTCCAGTTGCGGATCAGCATCCCGGTGTGATAAGCCGCCTCGCCGTTGGCCAGAATGGCGGTTTGCTCGTCACGGACTTCATAACCGTGGCAATAGGGGCAATGCAGTACCGAAACGCCCCAGCATTCGGAAAATCCCGGCACGTCGGGAACGATATCGGTAAGCCCTGTGGCAAGCAGGATTTTTAGCGCCCGGTACTTTTTCCCCGATCCGGTTTCCGCTACAAACAATTCGTCTTCTTTATAGGTTTTCATGACTTTGTCTTCAAGGAAACTTACCGTCGGATATTTTAAGGCCTGTGTTTTGGCCAGTGCAACGATTTCGGTCGGCGTCTTTCCGTCCTGGGTCATGAAATTGTGCGAATGCGGCGACTGGCGGTTACACGGCTCGTTGCCGTCGATGATCAGGACCGTGCGCAGCGACCGGCCGAGTGTCAGCGCTGCCGACAACCCTGCGGCACTTCCGCCGACGATGATGACCTCGTAAATTTGTTCCTGCATCGGGAAAGATTAAGTGACGAATAAAAATACAAAAATCCGGTCGGGCGCCGGATTTCAAATGTCATCTTTAAGATAAATTTATCAGATGCTCATTATAAAAGTATCTTTGTTCAGGCCAGAATTGTGGAACTGGAAATTCATGTTCACGACTTCGCCCAAGACTTTCTTGAGTTTCGAGAAATTGTTTGGCTTTCGGATGTAGATGTTCGCGCCGTTGATAAACGTATCTTCGATATCCTTATCCGTCGAGGACGTTGAATAAATCGCGATGGAAAGATCGTTGTACTGGGAATGCTGCCTGATTTCGATGAGGCATTCTACGCCTGATTTGTAGGGCATATTCAAATCGAGGAACAAAATATCCGGACGCTTGTTTCTGGGATTTCCCAAGTGCTCGAGCAAATTCCGGCCGTCTTCGAGCAGAGTCAGGTTGGTGCCGATCTTGAGCTCGCCGAGCGCATCCCTGAACGTATTGCGGTCGTCGGAATCGTCATCGACGAGCAATATTTCAATAGAAACCTTATCGGAGTTCATAGGGAAAAGATTTGCGATAAAAGTAACAATTATTCCCGATAGTCAACTATGCGGCAGCATATTATCGATAAATTGCTTTTTAACCTTTTTGCGGGATGAATACCGAAAAGACCGATCCGATCCCAGGTTGTGTCTGCACCCGGATAAAACCTTTGTGGTATTCGATGATTTTTTTGCAGATGGCCAGCCCGATCCCGGTGCCGACAAACTCATTTTTGCCGTGCAGCCGCTGGAAGAGTTCGAAAATCTTGTGTTCGTATTGCTGCTCGAAACCGATGCCGTTGTCTGTCACGTCGATCTTCCAGAACTTTTTGCCTTTCGGATCTTCCCACGCTGACGACGCAAGCCTGATGACCGGCGCGACATCTTTCTTGCTGTATTTGATTCCGTTCGATATCAGGTTTGCGAGCAATTGCCTGAACTGAAACGGAATGACCAAAGCCTTTGGTAAGGTTTCCGATTCGATGAGGGCTTTTTTGGATTCGATGATTTCCTCGAGATCGCTCCGGACTTCGGACAGCAATTCGTTCAGGTCGGTTTTCTCGAAGACCATGCCTTTGAAATTCGTCGTCGAATAGGTAAGCAGCGCTTCGATGAGGTGCTGCATCCGGTCGGCGGCGTTGCTGATGCTCGAAAAATAGCCAAGCGACGTCTCCGAAAGCTTGTCTTTGTCCCGATCCAGGATCCGGCTTTGGAACAGCTGGATTTTCCTGAGCGGTTCCTGCAGGTCGTGCGACGCGATGTAATTGAACGATTCGAGTTCTTTGTTCTTGCGTTCGAGCTCGTGGTTTTTGTCTTCGAGCAGGCGTTCGTGACGCTGGCGGTCGAGTTCCATCTCGCTGCGTTTGGCCGCGATTTTCAATAGCGACAGGATGTATTCCGGGCTTTCGATCTGGGTTTGATGCATCGCCGCGATAATGCCGACGGTCTTTCCCTTGGGGTTGCACAGCGGATATCCGATATAACCCTCGATATTAAAACGGGCCAGTGTTTCGTTTTCCGGAAAGATTTGACGGCAGTTCGAAGGCCAGGTTTCGGCTTTGCCTTTTATGATTTCGCTGCACGGTCCGTGCTCGAGCGGGTAACTGAAATTCCCGACGATTTTGCCGAAGGCTGAAACCGAAAAGCATTTGATTTCGCCGTTTTCAGGCCCGATTTCGCCCAGCAGCAGGTAATCCATTTTGGTTTTCTGGAACAATTCGAGCAGGAGCGAATCGAAAAAATCCTTCCCGGTCTTATAGGAAGCGAAACTTTCCGAAAATTCTTGCAGGATCTGCTGTTCGAGTTCGCGGTTTTTGTTTTGCAGCAGCGTGTTGACTTCCTGCAGCTGCAATTCGTGGTTTTTTTCCTCGGTGATGTTTTTTGAAGTGACCGTAACGCTGTTGTTTACCTTTTCGACTATTGCGGTCAGCCAAATAGCGTTGCCGTCCGGATTGGTTGCGGAAATCTCGTATTTTTCGGGATTTCCGGTTTCGAGCGTGTGGACGAGTTTTTCAAAAACGCCGTTGCTGAAAATACCCGGATATACTTCGCGGCAGGTTTTGCCGGTGACGTTCTGTGGCTTGAGGCCAAAATTCCCCGGAACCTCGGCATTGGTATAGACAATCCTGAAATCGACGATATGCTGCTGCTCATCGCGGATGGCTTCGTAACTCGCGATACCGTAATGTGTCGAATTGAGGATGGATTTCAGGAAAGACTGCGATTTTTTTAATTCGCGGGCCGAATCAGTCATGCCGTTGGCGCTTTGCATAACAAAATGATTTTGAAAAATTTACGTCATATCAAAGATAGCAAACAATTGTAAACGGCCGGATGTGACATTGAATTTAACATTGGCAGGAAAACTTTCCGTAAATGTTCGCTAAGCAAAAATGCGTAATAATTATATAGAACTGCTTTTTTTTACCTTCGTCGGCAATAGGGGTTTTACAGGATTTGTAAGTAAAATTACCTAATCAAATTATCGCTCAGATATTATTGATTTTGTTGTTTTATGAAAAATATTATTTTTTTTAAGTTAAATAGATTGAATTAATATTTTTAATTTATGAATTTAAGTAAAAATTTAAATAAAATTCATAGTTGTTTATAATGTACGTATAATTACCTAATAATTTCAGTATAAATACTTATTTTTTTTTAGTAACATCGCGGCTAAATTCGTAACTCAACCTAAAACAAACAAAATTTATGGAAATCAATCCAAACTCCGGAACATTCATTTCGTTAGACGAAGCTGTCAGGTATATCACGGCTTTCGCACAAGAGTATCCAAAAGAAAATAAGGGTTTTTTCGCCGGGTGCGATAACCTCACCAGACTGCTGAATCAGGATAAGTGTATTGGGCTAAGGATGTACAACGGCTACAACGAAACCGATGGCGCGACGAACCTTGTCGTTGTCGGTGTCGACGACGAAGGCAAAGACATAACGAGCCTGATACTCGAAAGGCTCGATCCGTGCCCTCCGAAGTGCGACCCGAACAGTCCGCTTAATCCCTAATTTACGCAAGGCAGGATATGTTCCATAAACTGATTTTGAATATCACTCTGTTTATAAGTTGTATTCCTGTCTTGTTTTACAAAGCCAGGAAAACGGGGCATTTGCCAGATGTCAGGTTTATAGCCCCTTTTTTATGGCTGTTGTTGCTCTCGAGTATTTACGAGAAAGTTTTTACCGGAATTTTCAGGATCGATACTGCAATCTGGTTCAGGCTTTACCCGTTGCTCGAATTCCTATGTCTCGTCTATTTTTTCGACCGGTTGCTTAACCGCGCCTACAGGGTGTTGTTTTTGGTTTTTCTGGGCTTTTTCATCTTTTGTTTCACTTTTTTTCTGATTCTCTGGATATTGAACGGATATTCAAAAGTGGATTCCTATCTTACGGTCATCGAAACGGTTTTCGTCTATAGCGCTTCATTGCTCTGGTTTAAAGATCTTTTTACGAATATGGAACTGAAATCGCTCTGGGACAGCCCGGCTTTTTATTTCATCTCGGGTTTTATTTTGTACTTTTCCGGGACGCTGTTCCTGTTCCTGATGAGCGATTTTGTATTCACTTCGGAACAAATGGTCAAATACTGGATCATCAACATTTTACTCAGCTTATTTCTGGACTTCATTTTAATCATCGGCATTTGGAAAGGACAACACAAATCGATTCGGTATTCTGGCTAGGCACGGCAATCATGATGTTTCTGGCTTTCGGGATCATATTCCTGGTGCTGTTTTACCAGAATTATTTTTCACGGATGAAGCAAAGGGAAGCCGAGCATCTGCTCAAGGTTTCGCTCGAATCCGAAAAGAACGAACGCAAAAGGATCGCGGCCGATCTGCACGACAGCGTTTCCGGCGATCTGGTAGCGATCCGGAATTATCTGATCATTCTCCAGAAACAGGGCGGCGCCATCGACAAAACCACATTTGACGAGCTTCGGGAAGGTGTCGATAATGCGCTCCAGAACACCCGGCAGGTTTCCTATAAACTCATGCCGCCGCTTTTGGATACGCTTGGGCTGGCTTCCGCGATAAGCGACCATTTTGAGCGGCTGACCAAAAAGACCTCGGCTGTTTTTAGGGCTTCGGGCACAAATCCGGAGCTGTCTTCGGAAATCGCTTACGAGCTTTTCAGGATTATCCAGGAATTTGCGACCAATATGCTCAAATACGGCGACATCAGCGAATGCGATGTGACACTTTCTGAAGCCGCCGGCAATTTGTCGATCGAGATAAAAGACGATGGCAAACCGTACGATTTTAATAAGGTTCTCGCAGCATCGTCGGGAACCGGACTCAAGAACATCACGTCTCGGCTTAAGGTCATCGGGGCTGCTTTACATCAGCAACACACGGTAAAAGGAAATCATTTCGCAATCACTTTAAAACACAAAAAATGCTAAGGGTAGGAATCGTAGACGATCACCAGTTGTTCAGGAGAAGCATGTCGATGCTGATCAATTCCTTTGAAGATACGCAGGTAGTAATCGAGGCGCCGAACGGCAGGGTATTTCTTGAAAACCTCGAAGACAATCCGATCGATTTGGTATTGCTCGACATCCAGATGCCCGAAATGAATGGGTTCGAGACCTGCAGGATTCTGCACCACAATTATCCCGAAATCAAAGTCCTTGTTGTTTCGCAGCTTACCACCAAGGAAAGCATCCACAAAATTATGGAACTGGGCGCCGACGGCTATTTCACCAAAAATTCCGATCCGGACCAGCTTGAGCATGCGATCAAGACGCTGCACGAAAACGGTTTTTACTTCGGGACCGAACTCGGCAAAGTGCTCCGCGAGGCCATTTTATGGGAAAAAAGGAAACCGGCGAAACCCGCGGAGGTCGTGGCATCGCTCACAACCAGGGAAATCGACATCATCCGGATGGCTGCCCAGGAGCTCAGCAGCGGGGAAATCGCCGACCGGCTTTCGATCAATATCCGTACGGTCGATACGCACCGCAACCGGATTATGGAAAAAACCCACACCAAAAACTTCATCGGTGTGGTGCTGTATGCCTTGCGGCACGAATTCATTACCCTGGAAGAACTTTCGTAGATTTCTTTTTATCGGTTTTTTGATGAAACTGCCGTTTTTTAGACGGCGCTTTTTCAATTTTCACTTAGGGATTAGGTAATTATACGTACAAAATTCAGTATAAATACCTATTTTTTTTGAGTTTGGAATTCCTTTGATTTGAAGTGATAAACTATAAATCCCTAATCAGATGGAAACTGTGTATATCCCCGAAGAACAGGAAGCTTTCACTTTGGTCCAGAACATTCTCGACAACAGCGTTTGCCCGACTCGCGTATCCCGCAGCGACGCCAAGACCTATCTGGCCATCATCATGGACAACAACAGCCACCGCACGATTTGCAGGCTGTATCTCACTTCCAAGCAAAAATATATCGGTACGATCAGCGACCGAAAGGTTGAAACCCGAACGATGATCGACAGTATCTACGACATCAGGGCATTTTCGTCGCAGCTCAACGAAACGGCTCGGCGGTATGTAAACATGTAGGCTTTTTTGCATACGAAATTGTACCAGTCCATAACCTTAAAACGTATCGATGCTAAAGATAATCGCGCTGAGAATACTGCTCGTGCTGCTCGTGCTGCTTTTTACAAGCAAGGGTGAAGACCGGATCAGGCATTATGAAGACGACATGCTCCGGATTCCACTGGAAAAAGATTACAACCGGAATTTCATCAGGTACCACGGGATCGAGCCCGACCGCCTGCAATAAAAAACAAACAGAACCTGAAAAAATTATAGAAGAATTAGCTTGGGTTAAGTTGAGGACACCGGTGAAAGCCGGTGTTTTTTTATCTGAAAAACGCTAGGATTTCCAACGAAAGCCTTTTAGTGTCAGCTTTTTCGATCGGATGCGAGGTTTTCGGCAATACGATAAGGTTGGCGTTTGGCAGATCCTTATAAGCGCTTACGGTTTCTTCGAGCGTTACCATCAGGTCTCGATCGCCGATCCCGATTTGTACCGGTTGCCGGATTTGCTTAAAATCGTCAATAATCAGCGGATTTTTATTCCCCAGTGAAATCATCATGCCGGCAGTTTTTACAAGTACGGCTTTCCAATCGGCCGGGTTGTGGCGTTCTTCGAGCTGTTTTGCGAACGCCGGTATTTTCTGGGCTATTTTTTCGGCATCGAGCATTTTGGTTTCCCGCAATGCGATTTCGGGCGTCCAGAGAAATTTTGTCGCCAGGGTAAAAACCGAAGCCACTTTTTCAGGATAATGCCGCGCGAGGTACAATGCCACATAACCGCCCATGCTGTATCCGAAAATCGAAACTGAATCCAATTTTTCCTGCGACAGATATTCGAGGACGTCATCGGCAAAACCTTCGATCGAAAATGAATCGGGAAGTTCCCTGCCGCCGTGCCCGGAGAAATTCAGCGTATGTACTATATAATGTTTTTCAAGTGACTCGGCCAATCCGGCGAACTGTGTCTTGCTTCCGATGGCGCCGTGTAATAGGAGAAGATGTTGCATGATTAACATTTTGTAAAGCAAAAATATCATAAATAAGCGGTAAATTGCTATCGACCGCTATGGAAAAATATCGAAACAAATCGGGGAGTTCGGGCGTAAGCGCATTTGCCGTCGGGGCGGATTATATTGCTGTGCGGTTTGTCGACAGCAACCGGATTTACAAATACTCGTACCGCTCGGCAGGAAAATCCAAAGTTGAGAAGATGAAACGCCTGGCCGCAGCAGGTGAAGGATTAAGCACCTTTATCTCCAGACATGTAAAAGAACTTTACGAACCGGAATAAATTACTGATAACCAGCAATCCGGAAATTAGCCTGTATTTTTATTGAAATAGTTTTTGCAAACCGAAAAACGTTGCTATATTTGCAACCGCATTCAGGGAAAATGAATGCGGATTTATTGGAGGAATGGCAGAGTGGTCGATCGCGGCAGTCTTGAAAACTGTTGACTGTAACAGGTCCGGGGGTTCGAATCCCTCTTCCTCCGCTAGCTTAACAGCAAATTTGATTAAAACCCTTTAAATCGTAGGATTTAAAGGGTTTTTTCTTTTCCCTACCCTTCAAAATATTCATTAATGCGTGAACCTAAGGGGATAAATTCGGCTACCCAAAAACCTCAGCATTTCTGGGTAACCGAATTTCTTCTCAGGCTAGTAACCATAAGGGATCACGCTGAATTGATTAAACCTATTCAGCAGCCTGTTCAACAACCTGTTTAGAATTTGAACATCTTGTGTTGCAGCCATTTTAGAATTAAATTAATTAATAACTAAAAGGTTACCACCATGAAAGCAAAAGTCTCCATTCTCTTTTACGCAAAGAGAGCAAAAACCAATGTAAACGGACTTGTTCCCATTTATTCAAGAATTACTGTTAATGGAAAGCGTATCGAACTTACAACCGGAAGGTTCGTAGAATTTTCAAAATGGTCCGCCGAAGCGGGTAAAATGAAAGGTACAACAGATGAAGCCCGGTCAATTAATAGTCAGCTCGATATTCTGAAATTAAAGATTATTGACGCTCAAATGGAATTGGTTCATAAAAATGTCCCGGTTACTTCCGAATCACTGAAACTTAAATTAACAGGAAGCGCTGAGCGGCCCAGAATGCTTGTGCCAATCTTTAAGGATCATAACAACAAGATAAAAGAATTAATAGGGAAAGAATATGCTGCCGGAACATTAGAACGTTATGCTACTTCGTTAAAACATACCACTGAGTTCCTCGAATGGAAATTTAAAATTTCTGATATCGATATCAAGCAGATAGATCATGCGTTTATTACCGATTATGAATTCTATTTAAGAAGCGTCAGAAACTGCAGCAATAACACGGCCGTCAAATACATTAAAAACTTCAATAAAATAATCAAAATTTGTCTGGCCAACGATTGGCTTGATAAAAATCCTTTCAGCAACTACAAATCTAAGATTAAAGAAGTCGAAAGAGAATTTCTTTCGGAGAGAGAATTACAATCAGTTCTAGACAAAGAGTTCAAAACAGACAGACTTTCACTCGTTCGCGATATATTTCTTTTTAGCTGCTTCACTGGTTTAGCGTACATTGATGTTAAGAACCTTACAAAATCACATATCAGCATTGGTATCGATGGCGAACGATGGATATACACTCATCGTCAAAAGACTGAATCAGCTTCTAAAATTCCAATACTTCCGGTTACACAAATGATAATTGATAAATATGAGAATCATCCACAAAGTAATAATCAGGAAGTACTTTTACCAATCTTGAGTAATCAAAAAATGAATGCATATTTAAAAGAAATAGCGGCCATTTGTGAGATTGAAAAAGAACTGACCTTTCACATAGCTAGACATACTTTTGCTACAACAGTAACGTTAACCAATGGCGTCCCTATTGAAAGCGTAAGTAAGATGCTTGGTCACAAAAATATCAAGACCACACAACATTATGCAAAAATCTTAGATAAAAAGGTCAGTGACGATATGGCATTATTAAAAGAAAAATTTGCTCAAAAAAGCTTTAATATAAAGCAGGCCTAATACTAACAATAAGCTTTAAAGTTTACCCGAACTCACTTTGTATTTTTTTTGTGTAATATTTGGGTACAGGTTTAAAGAACATACATAATTTAGTAAAATAATCTTCTCTAATTATCAGATCTGTCCCTTCAAGGGTTGGAATTTCATCTGACAGAGAAGAATTATGTCCACTACCGATATGTTCACAACTCCAAGTTCTCATTATTAGTATTTTGTCACCTTGCTCATTAATAGCATACAGACCGTCTAAATTTCGCACAACAGTTAAACTCAACTTATGAACTATGGCTGGATTCAACCATAGTAATTTAAAGTGTTCAAGTGGGTCTTCTTGAATAATAGAAAAAACTATATTTTTCTCTAATTCAAGCCCAAGGTCAAAATTTTCCCAAAATTGAAATGGAAACAATGTGTAGCTCGAGTACGGTACGCCGGTTTCTATAATATTTGAGAATACAATGCCTCCAAAGCTTTTAAAGGATGATGTTTTAAAAGTTTCTATTTTTTTCAATTCAAACTCTACATGTCCTAATCTTATCCAGTCACCTTCGAATGTCTCATTGACATTATCAATATCTCCAAACTCCGACGGTTTTTTTAAATCAGCGGGTCTAGCAACGCACGAGTTTGCATGCACTGCAATTGCATTTGTGTCAATAAATGTTCCAAGTTCAAACGGCTTAGTTTCTTCCCAAAGCTCCCATTCGCTAAACTCTTCGTAGCATTCTGTATTAAACACTTCCATCATGTATTCCGAACCATAGATATGTCTCGCTAACTTATTATATACTCTGTTTCCATAAAGTTCGAAGTAATCGCTGTATTTTGAATTGAACGTGGCTGCATATTTATTAAAACATTGGTTTAAATCAATTCCATTTATTTGAAATATTCGGAATCTACAATTCATAAAATAAATGAAATCAAACATACCTTTTGGAATCTTAGGATAAATCATTCCTTTCGGATTGTATATTTGACTCATCGGTAAATTGTACAGTTTTGATACTAAATAATCAATTAGAAAATATTTTGATGGAAACCCTTTTCTAATATCTTCTTCAAAATGTGAAGGATAACCATCGTCAGAATAAGAGTGCTTATAAATATACTGAAGAACTATAATCTGAGATACTTTAGAGAATTTAGATTTGTTTTTCAAAAACCATTGGAGTGGCTTAACTAGTTTATTTGGTTCTTTTAAAATAAGGTTTTCCAAAGCCATTATTGTGAATCTGTATCTATCAGATGTTTCAGCCTTGAACCGGGATAAAAGAATGCTATGTAGAATCTCCTCAACATTCATTTTTGAATCGAAAATTTCTTCCCATTCAATATCTGACTGGACAGGTAATCTATAACTTGAGATATCCAGTAAATTTTTCCAACAATTTTCAATAGTTGTACGATCATAGTTTAAAGACACTAATAACCTTATCAAGTTCGAAGAAAAAGAACTATTAAAATTAACTTGTAAATCCTCAGGTAGCAATTCAAATAAAAATTCAAAGGCCTTTTCCGCATTTATTGTGTAGGCTTTAATAAATGCATCTGGATTTACAAATTTCTGATACCATCCTCCAGAATCGGCTACAAACCTACAAACCCAATAATAACATTCTAAATCATTTCCAGTTTTGAAGGCATCGTCTAAATTTAACTTGTCATAATAACGCTTATTATTTTTAAAAACGATTAGTTTAGTTAATTCTTTAGCGCTTTCAGACAATTCTTCAAATTCATCTAATATGTATCCAAAAGAATTTAAATCTGTTTCTTGGATATTGTTTTCCTCGAAATGTAAAAGTAATTCATCGGTGGACATTAATGAAAAACTCTCTCTATCGGCGATATTTTTATACCAAGGCGAAGATTCCAATGAAGTTTTGTCCGATTTGGCTTTAGGCGTTACATTGATATTTGCATCTTTAAATTTACTGTTAAAATCCAAAATTAATTCAGTCGAACGTTGCCTGTTCTGCTCCGGTTTCATAGCATTGATAATCTTATCCTTTATTTTATTTGCCAAAGAAGCATTTGTTTTTTCAAGTTTATCGTACAGTTTTATACAATAAGTAATGAATCGCTCAGAATCTTCTAACGGAAGGGTTAGTGAAATATATGCTTCAATTTCTGGATTTATTTCGGTATTGGCATGACATAATAAATTTACAAGTGAGTTTTCTTCCCACCAATGGTATCGGGTATCTTTAAGTTCATTTAATAAATACAATGAGGCTTTATGAAAATCAATTTTAAGAAATCGTTCAAACCACATTACCGGAAAATGATTTGTTTCTTTTCCGTCAGTGTGAGATACCGCAGAATCTACTAATATTCTAGCTTTTTTTAAATCTTTAAGACCATTCTCTATATTATTCTCCGCGTAATATTCAATACCTTCTATAACATCTAACAGAGTCAAATCCTTTCGCATTGTGTATGCCAGGCTGAATTCGATTCCCTTTCTAAAATAATTTAACGCCTTTGTCTTATTGTCTGATATCGCATAAATAGAGGCTAATTGCAAGTAATATTCGGCAATATCTGTGTGAAGATGATATTGTTCCTTATCTCCTAACTGTCCTTCAAATACATCAATGATAAGATCGATATTGTCATTATTGATAAAGTCGGTAAGCAGCTGAAACAGTTTGTCAGTTGCTAATGGTCCACTTATACTTCTTTGCAGTGAAGTTGTTGTATCATTACTTACACGAACTAGTGTGTCGATTGTTTCTTTCCATTCACTTTGGTTTCGGATTAGCGATAGTCCTTCTGAAAAGGAACTATAAATAAATGAGTGTAAGGAATATAAATCACAAGTACGCGGTTTTCCAAAAAATGGCTCAGTATTAACTTTGAGAAAGTCGAAAGCTTCCTTTACATCATTGTAATTGTTTAGCGTTTTAGAATTTATCTGAATTATTTTTACATAGTAAATTAACCAATTATAAAACCAATTTTTTCCACGGAATTTTTGAATTAACTCTGTAATCAATTCTTTGTTTTCAATTAGGTTTCTAACCGATTCAAAAAAATTCTCTATTATGGGTAACTCAGTTGTGTAGATATTATCCATACTTATAATGGAATCTGCCAACTTTATAGTACTTTCATAAGTATGAACAGTTTCTGTCGATTTTAAGACGTTGACAAGTGTTGCGATGTTTTTATACTTAGCACATAAAATGTCAATATAATCTCGATTACCATAGCGGTTAAATTCAGCTACAAATTGATCACAAAGCTGATGAGAAGGATTGGTTACGAAGACATCTGCAATTCTGTTTAATCGTTTTTCGTCTTTTAGTACTAAAAGCCCTCTTATCAGATATTTAAATTCATCTGGTTCAACAGATTTTCCTTTAAAATATTCGATGTAAATAGCCCAGGGAGCCACGATGCCATTGTTATCACATACGTAACAGGCTTTTAGCCCATCTAAATTAGAAACCGTGGGCATTCCTTCAAATAAGAGATAGCTACTTAAATATTCGTAACCATGTATCTTCCCTAAAGCTTGTAAATAAATGGGATAAATTGTTTCAAAATGATCTGGACAGGAACTTATAATTTTATCAATTTCATTTAAAAGAATTACCGATGGAAAATCTTGAGCATGACATGCCGCCTTTACAAACAGCCTGTAATTTTTCTCAATCAATTTCCATGATTGTCCACTTACAACGCTATCAGTGACAAATGTTCTATTTAATTTTGAAAGTACTTTGTCAAATGATCCACCCTCGCTTAAAAATTGCAAATAATATCTATAAGATTTTTGGTACGTGAAAAAATCTTTTGAATCAAACCATTCTTGAATTGGTTTAAATATTTTTTGTTCAATAGAAATCGATTTTGACTTTAAATGATCTACTAAATATCTTCTAAAGCTTTCATGGTAAATACTATATCCGCTTTGTGATATATTTATTTTTAATACGGGAGATAAAATGCGGAGTGATTCACCCACATAGTCTCCACTATGAGTGATTTCTACTAATTCTTGTTTTGTTAGGCTAAAAGATACCCCGGACAAAATTTGTGGCACTTCCTCTCTTAGATGAAGCTGATTTAATAGATAACAATAATACTCACTTAGATTAAACGAATAAGCGGGCAATTTTGATAAAGAATCTATTGTAACAAATGGAACTTCTTTAATTTCATCTATCAAGTATTTTACATATAGAGGGTTTCCGCTACTTTTATCAAAAAGAAATTGTGCAAGATTTAAGCCTTTTCGTAATACTTTATTTCTAACACCATTCTTTTTTAATAGTTGCTTAACGTCACTTTCAGTCCAGGTAGGTAATGACATGTTAGAGAAACTTTTTACGTGCTCCAACTCTGGAATGTTTTGAGAAGTAACGATAATTTTAACAAATGAACTACCATTTATTTTCTCTAGGCTCTCAATTATAGCTCTGTCCTGCATTGAGATATCAGCAAACTCCCTGAAAGTGGCAATCCTTTCAATATGATCAAGACCATCGATAATTAAGAATGTCGTAGATTTAATGTTTTGTAGTAAATGATTTAACTCATTTAAATTACTCGCAAATTTCTGCTTCTTAACTTTTTTTAATTCTGGATAATGTGTTAATATATCTGCAATCAAATTTCCATAAAAGACATTCAATTTAATTCTTTCCTTTTGGAGCGGATCGTTTAAATCAGTATAGCAAAAGTGTCTTACTACATTAATTTTTTTGGATTTAACATGGTTCATGAGATTTTCAATAAACCAAGATTTTCCACTTCCTGGTTCGCCTGTTAATAGTATTTTCTCGGAAGTCTTAATTTGGTCCAAAAATAATTCGAGCGCAGACATTCTTTTAATATTTTCAGCTTCTACCACAGGAAATGTTTGTTCGATCGAACCAAAATCTGTTTTGATATTCAGGTCATGAAATACTGATGAAATAGTTATCGAAGTACCTTTACTTCTGGAACGTTTCACTATAGCCAGTAATGATAAGATAAAAGTCTCAGGTTGTATGTGGCTATTTGGGAATATTCCTATTCCTAAATTTTTTGCCTGCTCTAAAACAATTAACTCCAATTCTCCTGGCTTTGAGATATCTAAACTCAACTTCGGCATTAAGACCTCAATCAATAAGCAATCACAGAACGTTAGAAATAAATCTCTATCAATATTTAGCGATTCTGTCCTAAATCTTCTCCATGACGCAATTGGTTTAGAACTTTGAGGCCAAAGCTCAAAACCTTTTATTTTGAAAACTTTGGTCGGAAAATTTGAAAAAGTGTTTTTATCTTTTACTTCTTCTAGCAAGCCTATTAATTCGTCATTAGGTTGTTGCCATGATAAACAAATTCGAAAATCAGTATTACTTCTATCAGTATTATTCAGCCATGTCTTATAAAGAATATCAATTGACAATCCATAATTTCCATCAGTTGATAAATCGGATTTAGATAGGGTGTGGTTGTAATCAGCGTTACTGTATTTTATTTGTTTCTTAAATTTACCTTCATTGTTTATAATTAAAAGGTCGTCAATATTATCTCCATCATATTCCTTTCGATCTATAACAAATTCAGCAACTCTTTCCTGTAATATTTCGTTTAAAATAAAATAGCTTGTAAGTAAATCTTGGTACTCATAACCCTCGTGCGCAGATGCTAATCCCATTTAGATACTGTTTAATTTTCTGTATATAAAATATGTACATCCCAAAATTACGGATTATAAAATTGAAAGAATTACAAATAAATATTTCGTAGAATGTCTAAATAAGCTAGTAGTGTTACAACATTTATACAAGCCATTTTAGTCATCCACCTCATCCATTCTCTTAACCAAAGTATCTCTCAAAGAATTCAAAAACTTCGTCCGCTCACTCTTCCTTGCACGCATTTCAAAAAACGTTCTGTGAAACTGCCCCAAATCTATATCAAACGTTTCTTCAAAAAATTTCGCCGTTTCTTTCAAATCCGTCGTGCCGTTATTAAACACCCCTTCGGCATGCAGCGCATAAATCAGTTCGATCAGCGCAACTTTTGAACCCGTCCATTTCTGAACTTGTTTTTCAGTAATGGAATACGGCACCGGTTTATTATCCAGTTTCAATAGTTCCCTTTCAATGTAAACCTGGAGTAAATCATTGGCTAAGATCTTGGCCACTTTAAAATCATGCGACGTTGTAAAGCGATTGTCGGCCTGAAAATAAGAACTATCCAAAGTCAGTTTAATATCATACCGGCCACGAACAAAGTATTTCTTATCGAGATAGACGCTGCCAGTTCGATAATACTTGTAGAACTCCATGTTTTCATTAAAGTAGCATTTCAATTTTGAAAGTTCAGAGCTGTAGTATTTTCGCAGATACTTCGTGCCTCCAAATGGCCTGTTCGATTCAATGTTGTAAACCTCGTTGTGATAAATCAACTTCGAAACAAATTGTGGTTTCACGAATTTGAAGAAAGTAATTTCATCAACTTTGTTTTCAAACTCATGTCTCACAAAGTGGGTTTTGAGTTTTTCCAAAATAATAATTGTTGCCTTAATGGAATTTTCAGCTGCCTTAATTAAATCATTCTCGATTTCTATTTCATTTAACTGCGCCTCTAAATTTTCCAACAACTGTGTTGCAAAATCTGTCATAGGGAAAACTGGTAATGTTTGTTCAAGTCAAATCTAAAATCAGAACTTCTGATTTCCTACTCAAGCATCCAACCATTCAGAAATTTACGACAGCCAAAAAGGAAGCATTAATTAATCGTTAGATATTTATTCGTCCACAATCCCTTATTTTACGCTACCTTATAACAACTTGATCCATAATTGCGTGTCTGAGCCGTTGCCAACTATTGTCGATGCAATTTTTAAGTATTAATTTCAAACCCGAATTATAAGCCAACAGACTTTTACACGCCGACAATCCTAACCAAACAAAAACTGACGTGGTAAAAGCTCTATACCCTACTTTAGCGCTGCTGGCTCTTTTAACTCAAAGTGTTTTCGCGCAGCATAAGAATTTTAAAACACCCGATACTTTGAAAACTAAAAGTATTGACTATGTAATTGACAGGCTTGATGAAAATGAGCACAACGACTTCCTCGATTCGATTTATGCCAATACGTTTTTATTCAAAGCGAAAAAAGCCAACGACCCGGACAATTTGCTTCGGGCTTATAATGTGATGATGCACAAGTCGCCAAAGGAAACTTGGCTGCAATATTGCGATAGCATGCTGACAGTAGCAGCTGCATCAAACCAGGATAAATTAATAGGCAGCGCATACCTTACACGCGGACTGATTTATAATAACTTCAAGCAACAAACCAAAGCCCTCGATGATTATCTGTTAGCTGACAGCTTTATTTCAAAAAGCAATGATCAATATTTAAAATACAAAGCGAAGTTTTCTATTGCGCTTGTAAAATATAACTTAGGCTATTATCATGAAGCAATTTCATTGCTGCAGGAATGTGAAGTATATTTTAAAGATAACGAACCTGGCCTGCCACACTTACGGACACTACACGCCCTAAGCTTATGTTATATCAAAACCAAACAATATTCGCTCGCAACTGCAACCATTGACCTAGGCTATCGTGAAGCTATCGACATGGACGAACCGAAAACAATTCCATACTTTAAAAATGCCGAAGGTCGAAACGAATATTTTAAAGAGAATTATCAAATTGCCATTGAGAAGCTGAAAGAATCGCTGCCTGAAATATTAAAATTTGAAGACAATATAAGCGTATCATCAACTAACTATTTCATTGGTCGTAGCTACTGGGCGTTAGGCGAAAAAGAAAAAGCGATTCCATACTTAAAAAAGGTAGATGAATTATTCCGGAAAGATAAATTCATCAAAGACGAAGTGCTTGAAGCATACGACCTACTCGCCCAATATTATGAAGACAAAGGCAACACGACAGAACAATTGAAATACCTGACCGGCTTATTAAAAGCTGAAACATTTGTGAGCAAGAATTTCCGTTATCTGTCCGAGAACATGCACCGCGAATACGATCTCAAAAAAATTAAAGATTCAACTGAAGAATTAAAAAGGCAATTGTTCTTCAGGGATAAGTTAGACTTGATTTTTGGAATTATCTTTTTATTGGTATGTGTCATTCTAGGATTTATCATTTGCAAGCAGTACCAGCGCCGCAAATTAAGGAAGCAAAAATTTAAAGGCGTCATTTCGCATAAAGATCGTACCACTTCGCCTGTATTGAGTAATGAAAAAATAATTGATGGCGACCAAATCATCAAGCCCGAAATAGTCGAATCAGTCTCTAAAAAGCTTGAAAAGTTTGAAGATGGTGACGCTTTCCTGGACAAAGATTTCAATCTCAATAAAATGGCGGCTATTGTAGACTGTAACACGCGCTACACTTCACGGATAATCTGCGAAACACGGAAGAAAAAATATATCGAGTACATCGATGATCTACGAATTGATTATATCGTAAGCCGACTAAAGACAGACAGCAAATATAGGAACTACACAATCAAAGCGCTTACCGAAGAAGCCGGTTTCAAATCACCCCAAAAGTTTAAAGAAGCATTCAAGAAAAGTACCGAACTCAATCCGGTCTATTTCATCAAGGAACTCAAAAAGCAAAGTCAGCCTGAGAATTGAAATATTTTGCGATAAATCATTCAGAACTTCGGTTTTGCTTCTGAAATAAAACAAATCAATAGCAACAATTTTGTGCCATAACAAATTAAAACTTACGTTATGGCTGTCGAAACCGAAAGGTTCGCGAACACTTCTAATAACAATAGAATGTATCGTGAGCAAATTATTACCCGTGAGGACTTAAATGAATTCCGCACATTACTCCTAAAAGACTTCAGGGAAATCCTGCAATCAAAACCACAGCAGGCTAAACAATGGCTTAAATCTACCGAAGTAAGGAAGCTGTTGAATATTTCTCCCGGGACACTTCAAACGCTCCGCATCAACAAAACGCTGTCCTACACGAAAATCGGCGGAATAATCTATTACGCGCACCAGGATATTGAAAAGCTGCTCGAACTCAATAAGGTTAGTTCCGAGCGCACGTTGTTTAATTCAAAGTAATTCAGCCATGAATTACATTAAACATCTTACCGGCTTTTTCGACAAGGTCGCAAAAGATAAACTGCTCAACCCAACGCACGTTAGCTTATACATTGCACTTTTCCAGTTTTGGAACATCAACCGGTTCCGCAACCCGATCAGCATTTCGAGGCACGAGATTATGCGCATTAGCAAAATCAGTTCTTTGGCCACCTATCACCGTTGCCTGAAACTTTTGGATTCGCATGGCTATATCAAATACGAGCCGTCATTCAATCCGTATAAAGGCAGCCATGTGTATCTATTCAATTTTTCGGACGAACTCAAGCCCACACCACGAAATGAGCGGACAGCTACTTCAAATTTTGAACCTCTAAATGAACAGGTAGTAAACAAGCTTGAAACTGGTAATGAAACAGCTAGCGAACAGGTTACTGAACAAGCATTAGTACCTTCTATAAACAATACAAACAATACAAACTTTTTAAACGATTCAAACGGCTTAAACTTGGGCGAGCACGCAAAAAAAATTGACAATGAAATTCCAGTTTTTAAAAATGGCGTGTTCGAAAAAGAAGAAAAAAGTTCCGCTAAAAAAGAAGAAGAGACCAATGCCCCAATTTCATCGAATGAACAGGAAAGCGTCGAGCATGTCCGCAATTTATTTTTAGACCGGGTTGAAAAGCCACCCGAAACCATTCCAGAAAAACTACAGCAAAAACCCACTATCGAAGAAGTGCTTACCTACTTCCGCGAACAAAACTATCCCGAACTCGAAGCCAGTAAGTTCTTCAATTACTTCGCGAGCATCGGCTGGCTAGTAGGCGGTAAAACGCCTATGGCCGATTGGCACGCCGCAGCGCGGAACTGGATTATAAACGCTCCAAAATTCACTACCCATGAACGAACAGACAGAACAAAATCTCTCGACACATCAGCAGGCAAGGACTATTCAGAGCCACTATAACTATGATGAAGTTTGTTCCTGGATCGAAAGAAAAGGAATCGAATTATATGGCAAAAAATTTCGGATTATTGAAAACGATCTTCCGGTAATCTATAAACTCATTTCTTATTTCCTGAAGGACGAACAGGCGGCATTTCAGTACAACATCGACTTTGACAAAGGGATATTGCTAACTGGTCCGGTCGGCTGCGGTAAAACATCATTGCTTACAATCATGAAATTTCTTGCGCCAGTCGAACAAAAGTTTTCAGTAAAGCCATGCCGCGATATCAGCTTTGAATTTATAAATGACGGTTACGAAATCATCCATCGATATAGTAAAGGAAAATTGTATCAATCCGATCCGAAAATTTATTGCTTCGACGATCTGGGCGCTGAGAATAACCTAAAGTATTTCGGTAACGAATGTAACGTAATGGCAGAGATTGTCCTAAGCAGATATGACATTTTCATAAGTAAAAGAATCCCGACACACATAACATCAAACCTATCTGCTTCCGAAATAGAAACACATTACGGCCTACGCGTGCGAAGCCGATTGCGCGAATTATGCAATTTAATAGCATACGACAAAAAGACCGCCGACAAGCGCCTATAAATTGCATAATCACGAACACCAAAAAAACAATAAAAACGCGTGAGTAAATGGTAAACCTAATTTCCTACGACAAAACCACAAAAGACAAACGCTAAAAAAATTAAACTCATGAAATCAATAATATTATTTTGGGATTGGATCCGCTACAATGAACAAACCCTTAGAAATCTTCGAAATGAAAAACCAGCAGTGCAAAAAATGTTTATCTATTGGCTTGATAAGCACCTGCATAATTACTGCGAACAGCTTGAAAGTATATTGATGTTTCCGGCTAACAAAAATGAACCGACACAGCTTGTAATTTCCGCGAGTGGAGATCCCGAATATTTCGAGCAGGTGACAAAGTTAATCGACCACGCACCAAAAATACGAAACTGGAAGTTCGTTGCATTTATTCAGGCTTCACAAAGTATTGAAGAAATGGAGGCTGGATTGGATAAGCCATATGTATTTAAAGATATTGAATTGAAAGCAAGTGAACTTAAATTTTTGCCTTTTCAATACGAGGATGTGAAGAAAATCGATATGATTGTTTACTTGAAGAATTTCACGGTGCATTGCAATAATAAAAATCTTTTACATGTTGTTTTTATAATCATGCAAGATATTTTGGGTGAAAAATCGGTATTTGAAAATATTAATTTTGTGGAATTGGCACAGATACCTACAGATACTAGTAATCTAATTTGCCTTCATGAACTGGAAATGTTTATTGACGAAATCAATACGAAACGAAATTCTATCAGTAATAATCAATAAATTAGCAGCAATGAAAATTGAAAGTGCTTTCAATTAAATTTCACACAAGCGTAGTATGAGCAAAATTATCGTGAATCGAATAATAACTTATTTGAATAAAACATTTATTAATAAAATTGATTTATCGGATGTCTTGAGGAAATCTCCCGAGGAACAACAAAAACATTTTCTCACAAGGTCGTTGTCAGCATACGGTTTAACCATTGCAGCAGGTGCGAGCATTGATGATGCTGGCCTTGCAATAACAGATGGGTTTGACGACAATGGTATCGATGCGGTATTTTTCGATCGACAAGCGAAAAATTTATGGCTAGTACAATCGAAGTTTATTGAAAGTGGGAGCGGCTCTATCGATAACGGAGACATTGAAAAATTTGCTAAAGGCGTGAAAAAATTGATTGATGGTGATTTTGCGCGATTCAACATCAAAATTAGATCGAAAGAAGACGATATACTTGAAGCTTTAGACGACGCTTCAGTTAAAATACAACTTCTTTTCGCATATACTGGAAAAGGATTGTCCACTCATAATTGGACATCAATAAATGACTTGTTGGAAGAACAAAATGATACTGAGGAAATCTTATTTTTTACAGACTTTAATATCGAAGTTGCCTACAAAGGATTAGAAACAGGTATCGGCAGTGCGCCAATATCGGAGGATATCCTTATTTCTAATTGGGGTCATATAGAAGATCCTTTTAAATCTTATTACGGTCTCATTACTGGAACAGACTTAGGTATTCTGTGGGAAAAATATGGTAGGAGACTTTTCACTGAGAATATCCGCAGTTTCCTGGGTAATTCTAATATCAATGACGGAATCTTAAATGTAATAAAACACGAACCTGAAAACTTCGTCTATTTTAATAATGGCATTACAATTCTCTGTAAAAGTATCAAAAAGAAACCTATCGGGGGAAGTGACAAGGCCATAGGCGCATTTACGTGCAACGGAATTGCGGTAGTAAATGGGGCGCAAACTTTAGGTTCGATTGGTTCAATGGCCAATTCACATCCTGATGAGTTAAGCAAATTAAAAGTTTTGGTAAAATTTATTTCACTAGAGGAAAGCCCTGAGGGATTCGGCCAAAGAATTACAGTAGCGACAAATACTCAAAATAAAGTCGAGAAAAAAGATTTTGTTTCGTTAGATGGAGAGCAAGCGCGAATTAAGTTAGAATTAAAACTTGAAAATATTGATTATCATTACAAGCGTAGTGACGAAAAAGTTATGTCTGATGAAACAAATTATCTGCTAGAAGAAGTTGGATTTAGTTTAGCATCACGGTGGCAAAATGTTGATTATTCGACTATGGTGAAGAAAGAGTCGGGTAAACTTTGGGAGGACGTTACTAGACCGCCTTATACTGACTTATTTAATAATAAATTATCGGCTCAAGAAATTATGAAAATTTTGAGGATCTATAGATTCGTGTCAAATAAAATGACTGGGATGGCTTGGAATACGTCAGGAAGAGAAAGGAGCATTTTTAGATATGGAAATTCGCTAATTGCACACGTAATTTTTCAAAAAATGAACCAAGAAATTTTGTCTGATAACTATCCTGACTTTGAAACTTTTTACGCCCATATTCTTCCTGTGTTGACAGAAAAACATATAGAGGCACTAGTACAATCTATTGAAAGTGAATATCCTGATTCAATGATAGTTTATGTTCTTAGAAATTACACCAAATGCAGACACTTAAAATCATTGCTTATCTAATCTACAATTACAAATAGTTCTTTAGATGATCCGCCCATGCCTTTGCAAGAATTGGTGGAACTGCATTTCCTATTTGCACATAGTAATTTCTTTTATTTGAGGATAAAACTTCAAACGAATCGGGGAAGGATTGAATTCGTAATCCCTCCCTTAATGTTATCAACCTCTCGTTTTCATAGTGGATATTACAACCTACATTTAGTCTATTAAAATGTGTATTAAGGGTGTATGAAGGCGCATTTGGAGATAATCTACCGTATGTTGTGGTTCTGCCTCCAGTTTTCTTAAAATTAAGGATCCGAGTCGTCGATATTTCATCAGGAACGTTTGTATAATTACCGCCCGGTGGAATATGGTTAATCAATTCTTGGTCTTTTTTGCTGGCATATGGTGGAAAGTGCAAGCTAAACTTAGAGTTTTTATTCATTCTCATCAACTTCTGAAAGTCGGTTGTCGGTTTTGTTTTGTAAGACGCAATTCCGTCCACCGTAGTTTCAGATAAATCACCCAACGCGTCTGCGGCTGTGCGCCAATTTTCCGTGGAATGGGTTTTAACTGGAGCGTCTATGATTTCCTTTTTTTTATTTCCAACAAGAAACACTCTAACCCTTCGTTGTGGAACGCCATAATCAGCAGCATTCAATTTATGTATAGACATTGTAAAACCAAGTTCGCCGAAAGCTCGTACAAGATTATCTAAAACTTTTGTTCCGTCTGGATTCTTTGCAGAAAGCAATCCCGTAACGTTCTCAAGAATGAATATTTTGGGCTTTATTTTTTTCAATACTTCTAAGTAAGACCAGACTAGGTTCGATCTTAGATCATCAGGGTTTCTTTTACCAACCAATGAAAAAGATTGACAAGGCGGTCCACCAATTAAGATGTCTGCTTTAGGAATTACATTTAAATCTAACTTTGTAATATCGCCGCAAACAATGTGATCCCCGATATTATTTTTATACGTTTCGCATGCGTCCTTTAAAAAATCATTCGCCCACACAATATTATATCCGGACTGTTTAAACCCAAGATCAAATCCACCACAGCCTGAAAAAAGGCTTACAACTTTTATATCTTTCATATTCTTCTATCCTCTACCAAGTCTGCGAGAAATAATTCGAAATAATTTACCATTTCATCGACTGTATCAAAATCTAATTGAGCCCTAGAGAAAAAAAGGCGTGCTATAGCGATGTCAAGGTTCCGCCGGGGATTATTTAATCCTTCACCACCATTGAATTCGACATTCGCAGCATTTAGTTCGTTAAACTCTACAACTACTGACAGTATTTCTTCTTGGCTAAAGTCCTGTAAATTTGGAATTTTAAATTTTTTAATTTGAAAACCTTCGAGTTTTCGGAGACCTTCCTGATTATTGGCGTTCAATTCAAATTGAATTTGTCCAAAAGATGATAATAGAAAAGCTGTAATAAATTTATATTGAATTTCTTCTGGTGTATCAGCATTTGCATTTTGTAAGTTATTGCAGAAAAAGAAATTCGTTGATAATGTCAACGGCATGTCATACGGATTATAATAAACACAGTGTTTCGTTCTATCCGCCCTGGGAATTAAAATTCTTGGAACTATGGTACTTCGAAAAGCACTATTAACAATCGTACCCCATTTCACCAACCCATAAGATTCTACAGCTGTATTATATAAATCGTTCAATTCATTATTGGCCTGTAATTCTTCAGGTAGTGCGTTTTCAGATGTTCTATCAGCTCTGCTTGGAAAATGAAAAGCTTTATCCAATTCTAAATCCGAGACAGTTAATACGTAACTACGTCTAACAAAATTGTTTTGAATACCAAAACTAATAAAACCGTCTAATTCATTTGATATCACGATTTTAGTTCTAACAATTCCGGCGATCTGTTGTGCAGGAGTTATTCTCTGGCCATAACCAAAATACTGATTTGCTTCATCATCGTGACTTGGAAAAATTAAAGTTGATGCGCCGCTATTTTCAGCGCTCCCACGAGCAATACTTGGAAAGTGATGTTCAATTGTCACTAAGCTATCCAACTCAAGCATTCTTTCGAAGTTACTATCGAGCAAATGTAATCTCCAATTCTCTGATGCGGTGATTAATGCCCTCGGAACAATTTTCAACTTATAGGAAGGTGTAATCGAATTCGCATTTATAGAAAGTATCGATTTTATATTTTCAGGGTTTAACAAAATGCTTTCATCCGCAACTCTAACAAAAGAGATGTTTTCAGAGGTATTTCCTTTTTTCAAAATCACTATAACAGTCGAAACAACTACTTCTTTAAAATATTTTCGTGGATATGAGATTACAGCCTCCGCTTTGTCAATGAAGAATTGTTTTATGTATTCCCCATCTTCATTGTTCAAAAATTTTGTCATTAAAATTATCCCTGCTTTCCCATTTTCCCTCAAATAATGCCAGATAAAATTGGTAAAATAAAAATATAGGTTTGGTTGGGAAGCTTGGGTCACAAAACAGTCAAGACCTTGACCGTTTATTGCGGCGATCATTCTATTTTTATCGGCTGCAGCAATTGGCGCATCTGGATTATCATTTCGCAGAAAGGGAGGATTCATCAAGATCGCATCATAACTATTTGGCCGTGCGTTAGAGAAAATATCCCCAATTAAAATATTTGCTTCGGTAGAGTTAGAAATTTGGGCAAGATTTTTTGACAATAGCCTAAAAGCTGCCAACTGAGAGAGAAAAGGATCTATTTCTATCCCAGCGATTTGAGACAGAGTTTCGTTATGAGATTTTACAATGTTCGAAGTGATGGCCAAGTATCGAATTTGATCATACGCTGCATCTAAGAGCGCCCCATCTCCACAGCCAGGATCTAAAATATCGGCATCATGAGAATCAATACACAGCACTGCTAATACGTTAGAAAGTTCTGAATCTGACATGATTTTACCTTTTCGATGAAGTTCCTCTCTATCATAAATCTTTGATGTCAAAAGGTTAAAAACATACGATGGTGAAGGGTTATCAGCTACGGCATTTCCATTATGTTGGACAAAACATTGAATTAAATCTCTGAAGTACTGCAAATAATTTTCCGTAAAATTATCGGGGAAAATTCTTTGGTTTTGGTTAGGGTGATCAGAGAATATCTGCTTAAAATCTAATTGAATTATTCTATTATAATTGTTAGATAAATTTTGCGAAAATTGCGCCAGCGTTAGATTTGCGCCTGGATAATTTCGGAAGTGTGCTGCATTTGGATTTCCTGTTTGAATATAATAATCTTTGAGGTAAGCGTATGCAAGCAATCTAAACAACTCATAAAGCGTTAACTCCTTACGTACTGCCTCAGGATATCCCAATGAGTTTTTTAAAGCTATATAATTTGTATGAAAACTATCAATAACAAGATCCCAATTGTTTTCCCATTCCGGAGCAACTCGATCAAAAATAAGTGGCAGTATTTCCTCAAAACTCGATTGCAAATCGGCAATTGCGGCATCGGCATTGTGATCAACAGGATTAAAAAGTGAATGCTGATAAGGATTGTTTTTTACAACACAGCTGGTAAGCGGAACGCCGTGCCTATCTGCTAAAAGAATTAATCTTTCAATATTAGTGACACAAAAATATTTATGGTAACCTGGTTCCCAGTGAGGTCCAAAATCAGTTACATACGACCTCGCTTGATTTTGATAACGTTGCGATTCAACATCGCGTTGCGTTCTTTTGACTTCAACTATAAATACATATCGTTGACTACCAATTAACCTTATTCCACAATCGGGAATAGTTGAACTATTGGGAACATTAGCGTTGTGAACAACTTCTGCTATACCATCGTATCCACAATTTACAAGCGCTTCATTGAGTGCTGCTTCAACTGCAGGTTGAAAAATCGCTACTTCGTCAGAATTATACCAAATTTCACTCATTATTATGTTGAAAAAATATTGTTCACTTCACGATATAACTCTTGCGAACTAATTGGGTTTTTACATTTTAAATTATATTCCCCGATCAAAATATTATCTATTTCTGCAATTAATTGTTCCTTTAATGTTGTTTTACGTTTCAATAAACTCAACTTCTTGCCAATTTTTTCAAGTTGCGAGATAGCCATCGGCGACAGGCTATTAATGTCGATTACCGGGATGTTTTTAAATTCATACAATTGGATTTTCCTTAATCCATTTCCTTGGGCTCTAGAATGCAACAAAATTGATATCCGGGTGAATGTTGAATTAAATATCGCAAAATGGGCTAATAAATGATTTTCAATATGTAATGAATAAAAGTTGTCAGAACAATAATGTAAATCTTCGTTTAATATAAAATCAATATTCTTTCTTAAATAATAATTAAATAATAAGTTACCTGGCCCTTTTAATTTGACCTTATACCAATTTTGATCTGTAGAAATTTGCCTCTTTAATGCTTTAAAATTGTTTGCGTCATTTAAAATTAGCCTTTTGGCGATTTCAAGATGCTCAGATGTTTTTGACGATACGGAGTCTTTAATTGCCAGTAAGTAAGACAATTCGTTTTTTACTTTGAAAGTTTGAATAGCTGTAACATTTTTTACAAAGGGGATAGCTTCATCAAATGCCTTTTCTTTATGAATAAAAAACTTATTTGCTATGCAAGAAATGCCTCTCTGTATAGGTTTTGAACTATATTCATATAATGGTTGGAATAACTCGTTTTTAAAATCTAAGGCAGTTTCTTCGCTAAACCTATAATTTATAAGGTCACCGACAGAGATCGACCTATACTTTAAATTTTTAATTTTTTCTTTCGTAGATATTTCACCTATTTCTTTCAGCGAGTATATTTTAATTGACTCATTGTCATTGTTTGTTTGGATGCTGCGTTGGAAATAAATAACAGTAGCGCCAACTTCTGCATCAGGAAAAGCGGTATTTTTAAAATGGTAGATTTCTTTAAGAAAGCCAAACCTTGTAAACGCTTCTTTTAAAAAGTTTCCAAAATCACTATAAAGCCACGAATCGTAAATTACGGCTACTAAAACACCATTCTCTTTTAAATGAAAAATCGATTTTATTAGAAAATATAGGTACAAATTTGATTTGGAAGGAATTATTTTCGAAAGTGGACCGAGGCTTTTTATCGCTTCAAACTTCGAATTTTCCCCATCCATCATTAACTCGTGACGAACATATGGTGGATTTTGAATAACAACATCAAATTTTTCCGACAATGGCAAATTGAAAAAGCTGCCAATTACCAAACTTCTATTCAATTCTTCGTAAAAGGCTCTGACCTTGTCATCAATTAAACTACCATCAAGTTCGATTCCCGTCAGGGTACTAGTTTGATGTATTTGCTTTATTTCGTTAAAAAATGTATTTGGCCCAATACAGGGATCAAGTAACTTAAGGGAAGGCTTTTTCGTCGGAAGCAATGAGACCATGAATTTGGCAAGTACAGGTGGAGTAAACACTTGCCCAAGAAGATTACGCTTATTTTCGTTATCAGTCACAGTAGAGCAACTTTCTGGTTCTACAGGATTTTGGCTTACAAGAAATTCCTCCAATTGAATATCTGTCAAAATTTCATTTGACCAATTGAAGCTCAAAGGCATATAAGATTTTACTGCTACCTCAGTCATTTGCTTTCGAATAAAGTTCAACTTTCTTTCTGGCAGCCAATAATATATCTATTCCCGCGCCCTCGACGATAATAGCGTTCGCAATTTGATCACTTAAATATTCTTTAATTAATTCTTTCTCATTAAGAGAGAAAAAGACGGCTAATAATTTAAGATGTTCTTTAGTTGGCTGACGTTTATTTCTTTCGATTTTACCTAGAAGCGAGGTATCGATGTTGATATTCGTCGCAACTTCTCTTAAAGAAAGATTAGCTTCCTCGCGGACGTTTCTCAATAATTGACCTAACGTTGAGACAGTAGTTTTTCCCATTTATGAGGACTTTTTTTGTCCAAAAATAAGAATGTTTTTTAAAGATAGCTAATGATTTTATTACTATTTAATTAATTAAATTAGGCGTAGAGCATTTAAATTAGTAATCCATTTGTTCGCAACTTGTTGACAAAATTTTATTAACGCATGCCATCACGTCTTTCCTTATTTCATGTTCCCAAAATCGCAATACCGTATAACCTAGGCCTCTTAAATCCTCATTGTTTTTTAAGTCTCGTTGCATATTTTTCTCAATCTTTGAAATCCAATATTCTTTATTTGCCTTAATCTTTTCTTTTTTACTATCCCAATTGTAGCCGTGCCAAAATTCCCCATCAACAAAAACTACCAATTTCCTTGAGTTTATCACGATGTCTGGAGATCCCGGCAGGCTTTTCAAGTTAAGGCGATATCGTAGACCTGAATTCCATAAGGCTTTTCGCAAAATTATCTCCGGTATAGTATTTTTACCTTTGATTCTGCCCATGTGTTTTGATCGTTGGGGTGTTGTTATAAAATGATACATCTCTTCATATTTATTTATTCGCGGTAATTCAAACTTTCGGATTCTAATATACTGAATGCTATTCTAAATCATATTTATTGCCAGACGTAAATCACTAAAAATTCTACACGGGCAATCAATCGGTCTCTCTCCTTCTTCGCCTTAGTTCCGCCACGCTGCTCCAGTCAGTCGTGCCTCCTTCCGTTCCGCAGTACACTCAAAAAGGCAAATGCAAAAAGCTTTAAAAAAGAAGCACTTTCCATTTGCCTTTTTTCGTCGTGGTCTTCACACGGCTCAGCGCGTCGTTCGTCGCGGCTCTGCATCCACAACACCACAACTTCCGCAAGCTACAGTTGCCGTGTTTGTGTCTGCCGCCGCTTGTTAATTTGGCGGTTGCCGCCTTGCCCGCGCCATCGGTGTCGGCTCCGCTGCGCTTTGCCCTAAATCAAGGTAAGGCCACTGCGTGGCCAGCTGTTAATATTTTCCCCGCCGTTTCACGCTCGCAGTCCTTCTCTCCACTCCGCAAGCTGCGTTCCGTTCCCAGCCTGCGGTGGCGGGTCAATTGCCGCAACACCGCCACGTCGCTCCTCGCAAATAAAAAAGAAAACTCCGCAGGCTACGTTTTTTTTTTATTTGCTGCGGTGCTTGGGGGTGTTAGATTGCCCCAGAAACATCGAAGTAACCGGACGTAAACCGGACAACCCTCTTTCAAAAAACAAATAAAAGAAAGGGAAGTTAAGCTGCAATTCCAAAACGTTCGGTTCAAGCCCTACGGGTTTAAAACAAAAATCTCCACCCTCAAATCCCGGTCACGAATTAGCATTAGCTAAAGATTAAATATCTTATCGCATACAACGTTTCCTGCTAAAAGTCGGGTAGTATTTTTATTTTAAAAACCGCCCTTATTTGAAATCTCCGCTTCGGGAATGACTTTCTTTTTTTCATTTTTTTCTTTTGAAAAAATTCAGTCAAATTTAAATATCGAAGCCATGCAGAAAATCAATATCCGGACACACAATCCAAGAAACCAATATGAAAAGCCACATTTCTTCATCCTTTCCAAAGGTTCTAATAGCGATAAGCCATTAAATCAACCCTGTCCGAATTGCTTTGTTTTGGAATTTTCAAATGAAGATGAAAAGGAAAACCACTACTGGCTTGCATATAGCCTTTGGCAAGCTAAATGGCATTATCACTTGGTTGGCTCGGTTGTGTTATTTGTGAGGCTACACGAATTTAAACCGTGGTTTATCGCGAAAAGCGTGGCGCTCGAAAACAGTTACGCCCAACACATTAAAAATGTCCGGGCGTTAAATTTATTGGAAGAAAAGGAAAAAGAATTTTGTAAAAACATCGGCCGGATAAAGCAAATGCGCGCAGCAATTCTCCATACATATGCCAGGCTCTAGGTTTTTTTTTCGACTTGATCGACATCCGACACCGATTCGCGGATTTTATCCAAAAGATCCATTTCTTCCAATGGGATAATCTGGATGATCTTTTCAAGAACGCCACTAACGGCAGAGGGGACGTTCCGCACATTTCCAACGCCTTCGCTATCGGCTTCCAAAGCAGCCACCGAAACCTTGAGCACGTCGATTAGAAACCAACTCAGTTCCGCATAACTGTTTACAGGAATGCTCACCGTTCCCATTCCCTTACGGTTCTTTGACGGCTTTACCACATGAAAAGAATGCTTTGCGAGTTCTTTTAAATCTTCTATATTTTTTATTTTCGCTTCCATCAGTCAATCATTTTGATCATTATATTCAGTAGAATGTTCAAGCCTTTCCAGTTCTGCAACCGCAAGCTTGTCAGCCCGCTCCACAAATTCGTTATAACGGTTACTAAGCACTTCATAATCGTGGTACGGAACATCATCTATGTAACCGTAGCGAAGTGAAGCAGTGCGTCCCGAAAGTATCCTCAATAGTTCTTTGTCCTTGTCGGTTACCCGCGGAAAAATCTCGGCGGTAAGTGGCGTAAAATATTCACATACCTCAAATAAATACGGCAATGTGAAATGGTTGGGCATGTAACCGAGAAATGCCCGAATCAAACCAAGACAGGTTTGTTCAATCACAAGCCCCATGAGGTACACATGAATTTTTGTAGCGCCGCCACCGTCCAGCGCCTCGGCTTCCATTAAAAAAGTTTTAGTTTTATCGCGCTGCGCCCAATAACTTTTTGTTGATGGAATATTCCGTACGGGAACTTCATCGAATGGCAGAAAAGGCGGCTTTAAAGTTTCCTGGAACAGTAATTGGCCACGCTGCATAATGTGGTAAAAGAAATATTGCTGGTCACCTTTCTTTTGATGCAATGACTTTTTAGAATGCATGATCACAGTCGCAGAATATCTACCGCCTGTGGATGTTCGGATTTTAAAAGCAATGTTTCCAGGAACATGCGCCTGAAAATCCTTAACGATCAGGAAAAGATAATAATGTGTATTCTGGAAATCCACTGTAGTGTTTTCCAAAAGTACATTTGCTGCAGACCTGCTCACATTGCGCTGACCGATACAGTAAAGCGCTGAGATTTCAACAGATTCGGCAACGATCTGCGTAATTAATCTTAACGGTTCATCTTGCTCAATAGTAATCAAAGGAGTTTTAGTGCGTGCAAACTCATATTGGCATCGGCAAACGCATTCCTTAAAAAGTCTGCTGACCTCAATATTAAGCCAATCCTTTTTGGCTTCGGCGGCATCGATGAGTTCCTTGGTAAGTTCTGGAATTTCATGCCCGTATTGTACGGCATTGCAGGCAGCGTTAAGTAATTCCAACAGTTTTATTTCCTGTTCTTTCTGAATGTCGAAAGTTTTTGCAAGTTCCTTCGAAAACTTTCCTACATGATTCTGATGCACTTTCAAGTCGTGTTCCACAAGATATTCGCCGGTGAGGAAGTTTGAAGCTGCGATCAACAGCCATCGAATATTTTGATGGATGTTGTATGCGGCTTGTAAATGGTCCCCATTCCTTTGGTAATATTTCAGGTTGATTCCTAAAATGAACGCAGAATTATCTTCCTTATCAAACTCGCTCTTTGCCTTTTTCAGAAATCGCTTAGGCTTGAGACGTTCTACAAAATTGAATTCTTCGCTTTCCTCTGTGCTGTAAATCAAACTGTTTTTGGTGCAATGGATTGCAAAAAAAGCATTGCCCTCTTTCAACTCATCCTTAACCCACTGTGCGCTAAAAATCCGGAAAGAGAATTGCGGAAAAGCCTCAAACACTTTCCAATAATTTTCATTCAGGTCATCCCAGGCATGCGGGCTGTCCTCGGCAATGATTACCATAATAATGCCTGCATTCAGGTCTTCTTCAAGGTGCGGGGAAAAGTAGATAGAACTAACGGCAGAAAACGCCATCACTAGCCCGACGGCTTTTTCAAGTTCTGCTTGCTGCGGATGATTCTTTGAAATTAAATAGTTGTGGTACATAATTCTTAAGTTTGAAGTGAAACATATCTGAAAAATTGTATTTTTGTTAAGCACTGCAAGTAAGAAAGACCGGTTTCTGTACCGTATCATTTTGTTCTGTATGCTACACGTATCTTACATTTTCAGCGTTCCAAACACATTTATTACCTTTGAATTATGACACCAACTAAAAACCACATAGGCAGAAAAATCAGCCGTATTCGCGAGTTACGAGATATGAAACAGGAAGCGCTCGCCCAGGCAATGGGAACAAATCAGCAGGCAATATCATTAATGGAAAACAGCGAGACGATTGATGAAGAAAAATTGGTTGAGGTGGCTAAAGCATTAGGTGTTACACCGGAAGCAATTAAAAATTTTAGCGAAGAAGCTGTTATAAATTACTTTAATAATTTTACCGACAATAAAGGCCCTATTTACACTGGACATCATTGTACATTCAACCCATTAGATAAATTAGTTGAAGCTTATGAAGAAAATAAAAAGCTTTATGAGAGATTGTTAGAGGCTGAGAGAAAAAAATAAATTTGAAGAAGATCGCTTTTGCGGTCTTTTTTTTTAATGTAGAGCAACGAGTCTCGCTTACAGATGTGTTGTGCGATATGCTAAGAACTTATCGTTAAATCAAATCGATTTCTTATGGGATATAAAAAAACAGCCTTAGAAAAATTTCAAACGAAGCTAAAAAATATCTTAGTTGAAAACAATGCTACAGATTCCAAAAAGAAGGTAAAAATTGGAAAGACTTCATTTTTCCAATATTCAAAACTTCAAATAAAATATTTTAAGAAAAGATATTATCCATTCAGAAAAATTGACATTGTCGATGAAGATTTTGAAGTTATAATTCCTTTAAGTCATGAAAATCTCTATTTATTTAGCGCTAATGCTATAAATCCACCTCCAGGTGCAAAAAGATTAATTGATCTGTTTAAAAATGCAACTGGTGAAGTTTTCGATTCCATTACATTAGGCGCGAAAGAAAATAAAATTGTTTCTGGCAAAATCTTCATAACGAAAGAAATCTACGACATCATTGTAAAAATTGATAAAGAAGAAGGTCGCGAAAAGAACATTCGTGTCAATAACAGAATTGCACCGTTCATGCTTTCAAAATTTAAAATTACTCTGAAAAACGTTGACACTAATAAAGATTATTCTCTACTTCTTAAAGAAATCATCGAAAGTGGTCAAATCACGAAAGCCGATGTTATTGCTCTTACAAACAATTTAGAAAGTGGTGAAGCAAACCAAGTAATAATTGAAAGACAGGTTAGCAAACAAGTTAAATGGTTAATTGAAACAATAGAAAATATTATATCGGAAAAAGAAATTACTGTTGCTCGCGCAAAAGAGCTGGGTCATACGTTATTTGGATTCAACAAAATTGACATTACTGGTCCAGAACATTTAATGGAAATGATTTTAACGAAGTACGGGCAGTATACATTGTTTGGCGTTCCTGCTTTATTAAACACAAACAAATACGTCACTCATGCTTCACTGTCTCGATCTCAATTCGACCTCATACTTATCACTCATCTAGGGGATATTGAAGTTGTTGAATTAAAACGACCTGATAAAAAAATCCTTGATTACGATTCACAAAGAGGAAAATTTTATCCGTCAAAAGATTTATCTATAGCAATCGCGCAAGCTGAGCGATATATTTCAGCGGTAAATAAAGATAATGATGAGGATTACTTGATAGAAGGTAAAAAAATTAGAGAATTTATTAATGATGAAATTGGAGGAACTTTATATGTGGAAACCGTTAGACCAGCCGCAATTATTATAATCGGTTCTTGGGCAACAATTTCAAAAGAATATTCTAAACTAAGTGCCGACACTAAATCAAAAGTTTCAAAACAGGAATTTGATGACAATGGCTTACGAGCATACCGCGAATTAAAAAGTTCCTTCAGAAACATTAAATTACTAAATTATTCAGAACTTTTAGAGCATGCCCGTACGAGGCTGGAATTGATGAAGTAACAGCTCCTCGCGCAATCCTCGCTAACGTTAGCAAACATTTTATGGAACTATTCCTCGACACGAACGTATACAGAAATTTGGTAAGAGGATTATCTTTCTTTGAAATTGAAAGATTAGCCAATAAAATTAAAGAAAGAGAGGATGAGTTAGGACATTCAGCAGGTTTTCCAATTGTGGTAGCGATGGAACTAATCTCTCATCTTATACCAAGTGATCCACATTTAGTTGAGTGTTATAAAGCTTTGTACCTACTTTTCAATCATTCTAAAAAGTATAATCCTGTTAATGATACTCTATCCGGAAAGTTTTATCCACCGCAAGATGTTGTTCTGCCAAAGTTCTTTTTCAACCAAGATGGGCCACATTTAAAAACTTTTAAATTAATAATTCCTTTGGCTAAATCAATTGTAGAGAATTGCAATTTGCAAAATGTAAATAAATTTCAACCCGAAATTCTGGCAACAAAAGAATACATAAAAAGTGAGAAGGAATATCTGCAAGAAAATTTAGCTACTTATCTAAAAGTATTAAATGGCGGAACGTTAGATTGGGAGTATTTTAAGAAGAATAAAACTGCTCGACGGAAATGGTTTAAAAATATGGAGACTGGTGAATCTTTCGTTCAACTAGCTGAAGGATTTATGGAACGAACATTTTCGATCTCAAATAAGGATTTTATCAAGAATCAAGCAAACTGGGACAAACTCAGGGAATTTCACAACCACTTTTTTCCTGCACTTGCCATGACAAGTTTACTTTTGGAACCAATAGGTCACGGTGTCGCGCTAAATAATATAAAAGATCCAAGATGGAATACCGTACAAGATATATCAATTATGTTTGGCGCTTTATTCGAATCAGACCTTAAAGATAAAGTTTTTGTTAGCGAAGAAAAGAAAATGCATCAATTTTTCAAACTCAATAAAATGCAGGATAAGATTATGAATTTGAATGATTTTAAAAAGATTTTAAATTTGTAAAACGCCTGCTGACAGAGTTTATGCAAAATAAAAGCCTGCTTCAAATGAAACAGGCTCTTTAATCCGGAAAAGGTTACCAGTCAAAACCGGATTATTTCTTTCTCACTTTTGTGAGCACTTTTAATAGAAGTGTTGCCGTGAAGCTTACGACCGCACCGATCACCGCTAACACAACTGTTTTCAAAATATCTTCCGAATGTAAATTGGGAACGATACTTAGCAGCGTACCCGCAGCGGTTCCTGTCTTGAGGGAAATATTAGCTTCCATCGCGCACATTGTTTTTGGCTTCCGGCAAATTCTTGGCCGTATCATCAACAGTTATTTGGCTTACTGCCGATAAAACGCCACCGGCTACAGCCGTGTAACCTGCAACAGTTACAATTACCCCTGGCAAAGCCACGGGCGCGGTTAGCAATGCGCCGCTAACAGCAAGCATCGCCAGCCCGATCGTGCGAAGCAACTTAAAAAATTTTGGTGTAGGCGCTTGCGCCCTTTCTATAATTTTCATGATGATCAATTTAAGATTGGATAATTAAAACTACTTTCTCGTTTTTCTCAAAAGCTTTATAAATTATTGCTTTCAAGGTTGTACAAGCTTTGCGCGACATCAGCCCTAAACCGGCTCCTGAGATTTTTGTCACCGGCGCGATGCAGCCATTCAGTTCCTTCATGGCATTGTTGGCCGGATGAAATAAAATACCGCTTCTGCCTTTCACGTTCAAAACTTCAATATGCCATTGGTACTTTTTCGAGTACCGTTTCCGTAAAAAATATTTCCCTTCAGGAACGCAGGAAACTCTTTTCTCATTCTTTTTCCAGGGCAGCTCAATGGTGTTACAGATCAGCTTGCCTTCGCATTCGAGTTTTCCATTTGTTCCGTCCGGGAAATAATTCCTTTTCAGGATAAGCACCATTTTACAAGCCGCTTACTTTTATTAAAGCCAGCGGGTTGAATGCGCCATTTTTCAATGGGTACATTTGCGCGTTTACCTCTTGGTAAAACTCAATCCCAAGCGCTAAAAATAGCGGTTTGGTGCTCGCGGCAGTAACCTGGTTAGTTTGCGCGACCGCAACGGTCAGCGTTGCATCCCATGGCAGGATTGCAGTTTCCGATGTGGCCACCGTAAAAACTTCATTCTCAAAATCAATCTCGGCACCGCCTGAGATAATTTTGTAATGCGTGGTTCCCGATGGCGCTACAATCATGTTCGCAGGGATGAACGGCGCAATGTCAACCGTGATTTCTCCCGAAACCCTGTCGATCGCTCCAACGAACGGTGCATACAAAGTAGTTCCGAGTTTTCCGCGCAGGTTGAACTCAAAGCCCAAAAGCAATTCGGCTTCGCCGTCAATCACATTTCTAAGGCCTCTTTCGTTTACTAAATCCGCTTGGATCACTTTCACCATTTGCTGCGTCAGCCTGCTTACCATTCTGCTGTCCGCAGAATTAATCAGCAAAGCACGCAGTGCCGTTCTGAGCATCTTGCCGGCCTTTCCGGCTCGCCCGAATTCCGCGCCGTTCTCACGCGTCCTTTGAAACGCAGGATCGCTTTCAATCCTGCTTTTCTCGATTCCACCTTTCTCGCGCACCAAGTGCCCGTCAGCAGAAGTCTTGTAGAAGGTCATACCACCAATGGTTCCCTTCAGCTTGATTATGCCAGTCTGTCTAGCCATAATTTCTACATTTTACGATTAATACTCAATTTCATTTTCACTCCTCATTTCGATTATCGTTGCAACATAATTTCGATTGATTCGAGAACAAAAGTTGTATTAATGCACCGCATAAAAAAGCTACCCATGTACCAGGATTACCAAACCGACAAAATTGGCAGCAATCAACAAAATTGGCATAGAAACAAGCCGCAATTAACCCGTAATTTGCCCTTGCCGAAGCAATTACAATTTTTCTTATTTTTGGAAAGTTCTTAGAAATGGTTACTAGCGCTTTGATGAAACTCAAAGCCTAGTCAAAGGTATGGTTAGAATATGAAAACTATGGGAAGGCGTCTATGCATCACCACAAACGACGTAGAACTCGTTACTGGTCAAAGCTACCGCCAAAGTCTTAGACTATTGCATGAGATCGCAAACAGCCTAAATAAAGCCGTAAAGTTTGTTACTATACAAGAATTCTGTAATCACACAGGGTTAAATATTGAACAGGTTGAAAAGACAATATTTGGTTGATGCTGATAAATGCCAAAAGCGGAGAAAATAAACGTCTCCCGAATCTCTAAACACTTCGCAAACCCATTCATTTTTTAGTGTAGTTATGCCCTGAATATTTTGATAATCAGTAGCTTTTTTGTATTTTTACAATTCACAAATTAATGCTATCACTACGATTTCATAATTAGGGCATAAATTCGGTTACCCGAATCAAATCAAATATATAAGCGACTGTTTTGCAGTCGATTGGAAGTGAGGTTTCAAACCCTCTTCCTCCGCGAAATAAGTGTTCTAAACGGAACATACAGTTTAAAAACCTTTCAAATTCTAGGATTTGAAGGGTTTTTTGTTTTGGGCATGTCAAACCACACGTCAAAAGTCAAGATAAAGTTTTCCTGTTGGTTACCTGTCATATTTCAGGATGTCCATTTTCCTAAAATCCGAAAACAAAATCTTTTTTCAAATTTATTCCTCCGGTTGTACATCTCCGATTAATTGCTATATTAGTACTCGCCATCGCACCCTACAGATAGGCCGTCCCGTTGAAATACCGGACAATCCCTACCCATGTTTACAAAACAAACTTGTGCCTTTGCCGGCACGGTAACCTAACTTAACGCCATCGCAGATGAAAAACAAAATGAAGCCCGGAACACAGCCGGAACAACAGGATCTTGTTGCCATCACCGTGATGGCCGCCCCGAAAAAAAAGCGCCCCGCACGGAAGAGGGAAATCGCCGGAGACGAATCGCTGCTCACCGACGCCGAATTCCTCAAAATACTCCTCAAGGTAAAAAACGGTAATTTTTCCCAACGTTTCCCGACCGACCAGAACGGCATCAAACGATCGATCTGCGATGCACTCAACGAAATCATCGATCTGAACCAGCGGATGGTTTTCGAGTTCCAGAAAGTCGGTAAAAGTATCGGTAAGCAAGGAAAACTCACCAACCGCGTCCAGCTAGACGGCGCGCGCGGCTCGTGGAGTTCCTGCGTCGATTCGGTCAATACGCTGATTTCCGACCTCGTACATCCGACCATTGAGATCGCGCACGTAATCACATCGGTGGCCAAAGGAAACCTTGCGCAGGAAATGCCGCTTTCGATTGAAGGAAACCCGCTCCAGGGCGAATTCCTCAGGATCGCGAAAGAGGTAAATGGAATGGTAAAGCAGCTCAACCTCTTTTCGATGGAAGTAACCCGTGTGGCGCGCGAAGTCGGAACTGAAGGAAAGCTCGGCGGGCAGGCCAAAGTGCGCGGGGTCGGCGGGGTTTGGAAAGATCTGACCGATTCGGTAAACAAAATGGCCTCGAACCTTACCGGTCAGGTTCGGAACATTGCTGATGTTACAACCGCTGTGGCCAAAGGCGACTTATCCAAAAAAATTACGGTCGACGTAAAAGGCGAAATCCTCGAGCTCAAGAATACGATCAATACGATGGTCGACCAGCTCAACTCGTTTTCGTCCGAGGTTACGCGTGTGGCGCGCGAAGTCGGAACCGAAGGAAAGCTCGGCGGGCAGGCGCAGGTAAAAGGTGTCGGCGGAACCTGGAAGGATTTGACTGATTCGGTGAACCAGATGGCGAGTAACCTTACCGGTCAGGTTCGGAACATCGCAGACGTAACGACCGCGGTTGCCAAAGGCGATTTGTCCAAAAAAATTACGGTCGACGTAAAAGGGGAAATCCTCGAGCTCAAGGATACGATCAACACCATGGTCGACCAGCTCAACTCATTTTCGTCCGAGGTAACGCGTGTGGCGCGCGAAGTCGGTTCGGAGGGAAAGCTCGGCGGGCAAGCCAAAGTGCGCGGGGTCGGCGGGGTTTGGAAAGACCTTACCGATTCGGTAAACCAGATGGCATCGAACCTTACGGGTCAGGTCCGGAACATCGCCGAGGTAACGACCGCGGTGGCCAAAGGCGACTTGTCCAAAAAGATTACGGTAAACGTGGCAGGGGAAATCCTTGACCGACCCATGCGGGTCTGCGGCTATTCG
>JBEHYS010000001.1:0-233593 GCA_048498055.1 Bacteroidota bacterium | reverse complement strand
CAGATGCTTGCCATTGATCAATATCGGGAATACTTCATCAATGCGTTGAATTCAGCCGTTCGCGAAAAAGAACCGAAAAATCTTTACGAACCCATTCGATATATTTTAGGGCTTGGCGGCAAACGGATGCGTCCGGTTTTGACGCTGTTGTCGGCCGAAATTTTCGGCGCCGATTACAAAAAGGCGCTTCCGGCCGCGATCGCAATCGAGGTTTTCCACAATTTTTCGCTGGTGCATGACGATATTATGGACGATGCGCCGCTGCGGCGAGGAAACCAGACCGTTCATGAAAAATGGGATTTGAACACCGGAATCCTTTCGGGCGACGCGATGCTGATCCTGGCTTATCAGTATTTCGAGCAGTACGAACCGAAAGTTTTCCGCGAATTGAGCAAACTCTTCAGCAAAACGGCGCTGGAAGTCTGCGAAGGCCAGCAATGGGATGTCGATTTCGGAAACCGCGACGATGTAACCATTCCCGAATACCTGAAAATGGTCGAATACAAGACCGCGGTTTTGGTCGCGGCTGCGATGAAAATGGGCGCAATCATCGCCGAAACATCGGAAGAAAACGCCGGGAATATTTACGATTTCGGGCTGAACCTCGGCATCGCATTCCAGATTCAGGACGATTACCTCGACGCGTTCGGCGATCCGGAAACGTTCGGGAAGCAGGTTGGCGGCGATATCATCGAAAATAAAAAGACCTATTTATTCCTCAAGGCGCGGAATTTTGCGGATGCCAATCAATCGGCGCAACTGAAGCATTTGTTTTCGATCCGCCCCGGCGACAATTCGGATAAAATCCGTTCGGTAAAAGCGATTTTTGAAGAAACGGGCGCTTCTGACGCGGCGCTCGAAGCCATCGGGCACTATACTTTCAAGGCGTTTGAGACGTTGGGGAAAATCGACATTCCCGAAGACCGCAAAAAAATCCTCAGGGAATTCGGTGAAAATTTAATGCAAAGGAAAGTATAATGTTTGTCGCCCCAAAAACCACCGATTTACTGCTCGATGAAGCAAAAGGCGAAAATCTCTATTTCAAACTGATCGAGCAAATCAACAAGGATTTCAACCTTGCCAATGAGCCCGTTGATTTCCCGCAAAGCACAACGCCTGAAGAACTGAAAATCCAACTGCACGAAAAAGTCTATCGCATGATCCAGCAGCGGTTCGCCGAATACCTGAATTTGCTGTATATCATCGACGTTGCCGAAGATCAGGTCAAAAAACTCGACGGCTCAGACCTTGTTGAACTCTCGAAGGAAGTCTCGTTCCTGATCTTAAAAAGAGAATGGCAGAAAGTGTGGTTCAGGAATCGGTTTTAACTTAGAAATAAACCCTGACGAACGGCATGAACGGCTCGTAATAAACGCTTTTGTCGCGATCGTAAAGCAGGTTGTAACGCAGTCCGAACGTCACGTTTTCCGCACGATACCCGGCGCCGACAAATAAAGCCGTGTTCCAGAAATTGTCCTTGAAATCCGGCTCGCCAGGATAGGTAAAAGTTGAATTCACGCGCACTTGTTCCAATTCAAGCGAAAGCTGGACTTCCTCGATCGGGTTGAACAAACCGATCAGGCTGCCGCCGTAAATCCAGGAATCGTAGTTGTTGAGGTTGTCGTCATAATAATCGCCTTTCACCTTAACGTAACTGCCCTGCAACCCGACGCCGAGCCCGACGTAATCGTTGAAATTGTAGATTGCGCCCGGAGCGATCGCCACGTCGGTGTAATCGTTGCCGAAACTCGCGCCCAAACCACCGCCGAACTGAACGTGGTCCCAGAAATCGGATTTGCTTTTTGGAGCGGTCGCAGCCGTTTCCTGTGCCGTGAGAAGCGTGCTGGAAAACAGCGCCATGAAAGAAAGAAGAATGTATTTGACAGACATCGGATGCGGTATTTTCATCACTTTGCGGGGATTGATTTTCAGAAGCATAAAAGTATCCAAAAAAAATCAGAAATTGTTTCAATTATCGTACTTTTGCGGGACTATTTAACAACTACGAGCACTTTCACTACACAATTATGGACAGGTTTTCCTTTTTAAATGCAGCCCATACCGAATTTTTCGCCGATTTATACGACCAATATTTAGAAAATCCCGATAGTGTCGAGCCCAGTTGGAGAAGCTTTTTCCAGGGTTTCGACTTCGGTTCTTCCTACGGAAATCACATCGAACAAGTCACGCAGATTGCAGAAACTGCGCAAAGTGGCGATTTTTCCCAGTTGTCGGAAAAAATGCAAAAGGAATTCAACGTACTCAAGCTCATCGACGCTTACCGCACGCGCGGGCATTTGTTTACCAAAACCAACCCGATCCGCCATCGCAGGGCTTATTCGCCGACGCTCGACCTGGAAAATTACGGGTTGTCGCAGTCGGACCTGAATACGGTTTTCGATGCGGCCAATGCGATGAAGCTCCAGCCGTGCACACTGCGTGAAATTCTCGATCATCTCGACAAGATTTACTGTGAGTCGATCGGGGTCGAATACATGTACATCCGCAAGCCTGAAGTACGGCAATGGATCCAGGACAAGATCGGCTACAACGACAACATCCCGAAATTCTCGCCCGACCAGAAAAAGAACATTCTGGAAAAACTCAACGAGGCCGTTTCGTTCGAGAATTTCCTCCACACCAAATACGTCGGGCAGAAGCGCTTTTCACTCGAAGGCGGCGAATCGATCATTCCCGGGCTTGATGCACTCATTGAGGCTGCAGCCGAAAAAGGCGTCGAGCAGTTCGTCATGGGAATGGCGCACCGCGGAAGATTGAACGTTCTGGCGAACATTTTCGGCAAGAATACACAAGACATATTTTCAGAATTCGATGGAAAGGATTACGACGACGACGCGCTGTTCGATGGCGACGTGAAATACCATTTGGGATTGACCTCGGACCGGAAAACGAAATCAGGGAAAAACATCAACATCAACCTCGCGCCGAACCCGTCGCACCTGGAAACCGTCGGCGCCGTGATCGAAGGTATCACGCGGGCAAAACAGGATCGTCATTTTCCCGATGATTTTTCCAAAGTCTTGCCGATCTCGATCCATGGCGACGCAGCCGTGGCCGGACAGGGAATCGTTTACGAAATCGTCCAGATGGCCAAGCTCGACGGCTACAAAACCGGCGGAACGATCCATATCGTAATCAACAACCAGGTCGGGTTTACGACCAATTACCTCGATGCCAGATCGTCAACCTATTGCACCGACGTCGCGAAAGTGACTTTGTCGCCCGTTTTGCACGTCAACGCCGACGACACCGAAGCGGTCGTCCATGCGATGCTGTTCGCACTCGATTACCGGATGGAATTCGGCACCGATGTATTCATCGATCTGCTCGGCTACCGCAAATACGGCCACAACGAAGGCGACGAACCGCGTTTTACGCAGCCACAGCTCTATAAGCTTATCTCGAAGCACAAGAATTCGCGCGACATTTACGCCGAAAAATTGCTGGCCGAAGGTATCATCGACGGGAATTTCGTCAAAGGCCTCGAAGACATTTATAAAGCGAAACTCGAGGAAAACCTCGAAAAATCGCGCAAAAAAGATTTGACCGTCATCACGCCGTTCATGCAGAACGAATGGCAGGGATTCGCCCAGGCCGACGCTGCGAAAATGATGGAAAAAGTCGATACGGCCTACCCGAAAAAAGGGCTGACCGAAATCGCGGAAGTGATTACGCAACTGCCTTCGGACAAAAAATTCATCAGCAAGATCACCAAACTGATCGCCGACAGAAAAGCGATGTTCTTCGAAACCGACAAGCTCGACTGGGCGATGGCCGAATTGCTGGCATACGGAAGCTTGACGATGGAAGGCTACGACGTCCGGATTTCCGGTCAGGACGTCGAGCGCGGAACGTTCTCGCACCGTCACGCGGTCATCAAAGTTGAAGATTCCGAAGAAGAAGTGATTTTGTTGCAGCAGCTCAAAAACCAAAAAGGGAAATTCAATATCTTCAATTCGCTGCTGTCCGAATACGGGGTGGTCGGTTTCGACTACGGCTACGCATTGGCATCGCCAAAGACATTGACGATCTGGGAAGCGCAGTTCGGGGATTTCTCGAACGGCGCGCAAATCATGATCGACCAGTACATTTCGGCGGCCGAAGACAAATGGAACAACCAGAACGGACTGGTCATGCTCTTGCCGCACGGTTACGAAGGCCAGGGCGCCGAGCACTCGTCGGCGCGGATGGAACGGTATTTACAGATGTGCGCGAACGAGAACATGTTCGTCGCCGACTGCACGACGCCGGCCAACTTTTTCCACCTGTTGCGCCGCCAGATGAAAACCGATTACCGGAAGCCGCTGATCGTGTTCACTCCGAAATCGCTGCTGCGGCATCCGCTGGCGGTTTCGTCGGTGGAGGAATTTGCGAAAGGCACGTTCCAGGAAGTCATCGACGATGCAAACATCAAGAAAAAAGATGTGAAAACGCTCGTGTTCTGTACCGGTAAATTTTATTACGATCTATTGGCCGAGCGCGAAGCCAACGGTCGCAACGACGTCGCACTGGTCCGCATCGAGCAGTTGTTTCCGCTGGCGATTGACCAGTTGAAGACAATAATAAAATCCTACCCGAACGCCGACGATTATGTCTGGGCGCAGGAAGAGCCGAAAAATATGGGCGCCTACAGCTACATGCTGATGAATTTCAACGAAGTGAAGTTGCGCTGCGCCTCGCTCAAAGCCTACAGCGCTCCGGCCGCCGGAAGTTACGCGCGCTCGAAAAAGCGCCATGCCGCCGCTATAGCGATGGTTTTCGACAAGGATTTATTTAATTAATTTTTGGAGCAATTTCCGGCTGTACGCTATATCTTTTTCTTTTTAAAGGAAAAAGAAAAAGGATGCCGCTTCCATCCGGGCTAGGCTTTACACCAAATAAGAACTAAATACACAACATCATAAAATTACTGACAGATGATTTTAGAAATGAAAGTGCCTTCACCGGGCGAGTCGATCACAGAAGTTGAAATCGCCACATGGCTGGTTAAAGACGGCGATTATGTAGAAAAAGACCAGGCCATCGCCGAAGTCGATTCAGACAAGGCCACGCTTGAACTGCCGGCCGAAGCCAGCGGAATCATAACCCTTAAAGCCGAGGAAGGCGATGCGGTTGCCGTGGGCGCCGTAGTTTGCCTGATCGATACCGATGCCGCCAAACCATCGGGTTCGGCCCCGGCTGCCAAAACGGAAGCGCCAAAGGCTGAAGCGCCAAAAGCCGAGCCTAAAAAAGAAGAAGCAAAACCGGCCGCCGCGCCAACGACCTATGCGTCGGGAACGGCTTCACCGGCTGCCAAAAAAATACTCGATGAGAAAAACATTCAGCCTTCCGATATTGCAGGAACGGGCAAAGACGGACGCATCACCAAAGACGATGCGGTAAATGCGAATGCACGTCCTTCGATGGGAACGCCAACAGGCGGAAGCCGCGGCGAAACCCGTACGAAACTCTCGATGCTGCGCAGAAAAGTTGCCGAAAGATTGGTGGCGGCGAAAAACGAAACCGCAATGCTGACGACGTTCAACGAAGTCAACATGACGCCGATCAACCTGATCCGCAACGAATACAAAGACGCGTTCAAGGCAAAGCACGGCGGACTTGGTTTGGGCTATATGTCGTTCTTCACCAAAGCGGTCACCCGCGCCTTGCAACTGTTCCCCGACGTGAATTCGATGATTGACGGCGACCAGAAAATCTCGTACGATTTCTGCGACATTTCCGTTGCCGTCTCAGGTCCGAAAGGATTGATGGTTCCGGTTGTCCGCAATGCCGAGAACCTGACGTTCCGCGGTATCGAATCCGAAATTAAAAGGCTTGCGATCCGTGCTCGCGACGGGCAGATTACCGTAGACGACATGACCGGCGGAACCTTTACGATTTCCAACGGCGGCGTTTTCGGGTCGATGCTCTCGACACCGATCATCAACCCGCCGCAGTCGGGAATTCTGGGAATGCACAACATCATCGAACGCCCGATCGCCGTAAACGGGCAGGTCGAAATCCACCCGATGATGTATGTCGCGTTGTCTTATGACCACCGAATCATCGACGGGCGAGAATCGGTCGGTTTTCTGGTCGCGGTTAAAGAAGGATTGGAAAATCCGGCGGAACTGCTCATGGGAAGCAACCCGCTCAAGGCTTTGGAGTTGTAAAACCAATTGATATAACTGAAAAATCCCGTTTAACCGACGGGATTTTTTTATGGCTAATGTTCCGGTTTGGCCGCGCGAAGGATGGAAGCAAGGTGCCATGCACCGCGGACAGCCTGACCCGCAGGGGCGCGCCCTATTTCAAATACAGATATTGGTTATGGTAGTCGATGATCGCGCCGCCTTCCAGCAAAACGTCGGCGCCGATGATGCCCTGGACCGGCTTGGCCTTGTGCTCGACCAGTGCGGTATTGACGTGCGACATGTCGAACACCACAAGATGAAAACCTTTGTAGCGCCATCGCCCGATTTTGAGGATGTTGTCGTTGGCGACCTGTGTAAACATTCCGACCGCGCCTGCGCCTGCAGCCCGTGTCTTGGAATCGGAGGCATTCAGCTTAAAAAGCGACACGTTGTCGAAATCGACGCAGCTGTTCGAGGCGCCCGTGTCGAGGATGAATTTTCCTTTGACACCGTTGATTGTTGCATCGATCAGCAGGTGGTTGGTCTTGGTGACTTTGAACCTGATTTTTTTGTATTGCTCTTTTTTAAGGATTTCCTGCAGGTTTTTCATGTTTGGGATTGTTGCCAAATGTAATGAATTCCCAAGCCATAAAAAAAGTGATGAAACAGATCATCACTTTTTCAGGTTGGTTGTTGTTTAGTGGTTGTCAGTTGTTGAGCGCGTCAATCGCGGTCGCGAGCTGGGCTTCGGGTCCGACTGTGGTTTCGCTGTATTCGAACGTAATGATGCCGTCGGCGGTAATCGTTACGGGTTTGATCGCATACCGGAACATGCCGCTTTCTTCGGTAACGAAAATCGCATGGCATTGTAACCCGATCGGAATTTGTCCGTAGTGCTCGGTAAAGTAACCTGACGGATCCCATTTGTCGAGTTTCGCCAGTGCATGCGGTTTATCGTTATAAGAAAGATAAACGGCGCTGTTGTTGAAATCGTAACCGCCCGGTACCTGGGCAAGCAATGTAGTTTTGGGATTCGGGTCGCTGTAAAAGATATCGACATTGGTCCAGCCGAAATGGTTGAAATAGACGTTGTAGCTTCCGCCTTCGATCGTGCCGTTGTCGGCGGGTATGACAATATTGTCCTGCTGGTTCGGTTCGACTTGATCCCAAAGCAGCTCGTCGCGGCCGTTTATCGTGTCGGTTTCGACGCCTTGCCACAACGTCATGGTGCTGTTCATGCCGCCTGTCAGCGAAGCCGGGATTTGCAACGATATGCCGCAGGTCGTTTCGAGCGGCTGCCCGTTTTTCGTGACCTTGATCAGAAATTCGCCACCCGATTGCAGCATTGCGATTGTGCCGTCGGGCAATGCACCGTGCGTCGGGCGGTTGGTGATGGCCATGAGCCCGGCGTTGAAAATTTCAGTGTATTCAACTTCGACAAGACCGGTTATTGGAGCGCCATTCAGTGTCAGGCAATTGCCGTTTATCATAATGGCGACGCCTTTCGAAGATGTGAATGTCGCCATTCCGTCGCCGGCATTGAAATCGAAATGTTGTTTGAGGTGTGTGAGTGCATTGTCCTGGAGTTGTTTGAACGATGTCGCGCTCGGACGGTAATTTTCGTCATCATTGCCGCACGATACGAGGGCAGCAGCGGTCAGCACAAGCAGCACGAAAGTTTTGAAGTTCATTTTCATAGCTTGGTGTGAGGATTTATAATGCAAGAGCAGCCAATTCTTAAAAGGTTGCGTCGCGGCACGAAATAACTTCATAACTTTGCGGATCATGAATTTCACCGATACCCATACCCATCTATACAGTGACGAATTTGACGCCGACCGCGATGCGATGATTGCGCGTGCCGTCGATAACGGTATTACGCGGTTTTTCATCCCGGCCATTGATTCGCACCACGCCGAAAGCATGTACGACCTTGAACGTCGGTATCCGGACAAGGTTTTCCTGATGATGGGACTGCATCCGACCTATGTTAAGCCCGAAAGCTTCGAGCGCGAACTGCAATTTGTAGAAAACGAGTTGGCGCGCCGGAAGTTTTATGCCGTCGGCGAGATTGGGATCGACCTGTTCTGGGACCAAAGCACGCTCGAGATCCAGAAAATCGCTTTCAGGAAGCAGATACAATTGGCTAAACAATATGGCTTGCCAATCAATATTCACTGCCGCGACGCGTTCGACGAAATATTCGAAGTGCTCGAAAGCGAGAAAAGCGACGATTTGTTTGGGATTTTCCACTGTTTTACGGGAAGCGAACAGCAGGCGATGCAAGCCATTTCGTTGAAGATGAAGCTCGGGATCGGCGGCGTCGTGACGTTCAAGAACGGCAAAATCGACCAGTTCCTGCATAAAATCGATCCCGAAAATATCGTACTCGAAACCGATTCGCCTTATCTCGCTCCGGTGCCGTATCGCGGCAAACGCAACGAAAGCGCCTATATCGTGAACGTCGCCCGAAGGCTTTCCGAGATTTACGGCCTGCCCGAAGCCGAGATCGCCCGCATTACGACCGAAAATTCCAAAGCCGTTTTTGGGATTTAACAGCAATTTGCCATTTGTTTTTGGAAAAATTTGTTAATTTGTTTCCAAATAAAAAATCCCGATGTCAAAATTTGATGCGATCCGCCCTTTTTATGATGCAGAGGTGAACGAAGCGATCCAGTCTTCACTGAATCACCCGATGATGAAGGCGCTGATGAATTTCACTTTTCCCGAAGCCGGCGACGAAATCTGGAAGGAACAGCTCAGGCGAACGCATTCGATCCGCGATTTCCAGTGCAATTTCATCTACAAGTCGCTCCAGAAAGTCCTCGAGAAAACTTCGGACGGGCTGACGACTTCGGGCTTCGAGAAGCTCAAAAAAAATACGGCTTATCTTTTCATATCGAACCATCGCGACATCATCCTCGACACTTCGCTGATCAATGCGAGCCTTTTCGATCACGGGCTGGTCATGACCGCTTCGGCGATCGGCGACAACCTCGTCAAGCGGAATTTCCTGCACACGCTTTCGAAACTCAACCGGAATTTTGTCGTACAGCGCGGGCTTGGGCCAAGGGAACTGCTGCAAAGCTCGAAGCTGATGTCGGAATACATCTGCCGCTCGCTGCGCCGCGAGAACCGTTCGGTCTGGATCGCGCAGCGCGAAGGCCGGACCAAAGACGGCAACGACGCGACGCATCAGGGCGTATTGAAAATGCTCGCCATGGGGAGCGATGAGGAAAATCTCATGGATTATTTCCGCCGGATCAAGATCGTTCCCGTGTCGATTTCCTACGAATACGACCCGACCGACGCGCTTAAAATGCCGCAGTTGCTCGCCGAGGCGAAACAGGAAATCTACAAGAAAGAGAAAAACGAGGATTTCATCACGCTCATGAGCGGCATCATGGGCCAGAAAAAACGCATCCACATCCATGTTGGCGATGTGCTGTGCCACGAACTGGATGCGATCGAATCCGAATACGACAATTCCAACAAGCAGATCCAGGCGCTGGCGCAGGTAATCGACGATTCCATTTTGAGCAGCTACCGGTTGTGGCCGACGAATTACATCGCATACGACCTGCTCAACCGCACCGATAAGTACGCTGATAAGTACACCGAAAACGAAAAATCGCTGTTCGAAAGAAGGCTTGAGATGCGCATCGACGAAGACAATCCGGTTGCCGTGCAGGGCTTTCTCTCGATGTACGCCAATCCGGTGGTCAATAAACTGAAGTATGCCGATGCTGTCTAAGCCGAACATTCTGCTGATTTATACCGGCGGCACAATTGGGATGATGCGGAATTTCGGGACCGGCGCACTCAAGGCGTTCGATTTCAGCAAACTTCTCAATAAAATTCCCGAACTCAAACAGCTCGACTGCAATATCGAGACGATTTCGTTCGAGCAGCCGATCGATTCCTCGAACATGAACCCGGAAAAATGGGTCCAGATCGCCGAAATGATCGGGACGCATTATGACGATTTCGACGGGTTTGTCGTGCTTCACGGATCGGATACGATGTCGTATTCCGCATCGGCGCTGAGTTTCATGCTGGAAAATCTTACCAAGCCGGTCGTTTTTACCGGATCGCAGCTCCCGATCGGCGATTTGCGCACCGATGCCAAGGAAAACCTGATTACGGCCATCCAGATTGCATCCTTACAGCACAAAGATAAGCCGGCCATCAGCGAAGTCTGCCTTTACTTCGAATACAAATTGTACCGCGGCAACCGGACGACAAAAATCAATGCCGAGCATTTCAACGCTTTTGCCTCTCCGAATTATCTGCCTTTGGCCGAATCGGGCGTGCACCTGAAAATCAACCACGATTTGCTGCTTCCGAAAAACGGCGTAAAAAAATTCACCGTCCACAAACTCATGGACGATAACGTCGCGATCATCAAGATGTTTCCCGGAATCAATGCAGCGGTGTTTTCGGCTATCCTGAGCATTCCGAATCTTAAAGGAATCGTGCTCGAAACCTACGGCTCGGGCAACGCACCGACCGAAGAATGGTTCGTCGATGCGATCAAGGCCGCAGTAGATAAAGGTTTGCAGGTGGTCAATGTCACACAATGTTCGGGTGGCAGCGTCAATATGGGACAATACGAAACCGGTACGCAACTGCGCGAAATCGGCGTCATTTCGGGAAAGGACATCACGACCGAAGCGGCGGTGACCAAACTCATGTACCTTTTGGGGCAAAAAATCGAGCCGGCCGCTTTCAAGACTAATTTCGAAGCTTCGCTGCGCGGGGAATTGTCTTAAATATCTCAAATTACTTTCATAAGCCATTTTTTTTTGTGTTCTTTGCCAACGCAAATTAGAGAGGTGTCCGAGTGGTTGAAGGAGCAAGCCTGGAAAGTTTGTATATGGGTAACTGTATCGTGGGTTCGAATCCCATCCTCTCTGCTAGTATAAATAAAAACTCTTTATAAATATTGGATTTATAAAGGGTTTTGTTTTTTAGGGGATTTTACAGGGGATGTTTTATGATGCCTGTTTAATATTTGGAAAAAAATTTTGGCAATGATATACTTGTGTAACCCATTTATTTGAAAAATCTTTTTATAACGAATTCATATAAGGCAATACTACCCGCCATAATCCCAATAATCCAAGATACCTTTTCAACCCAAGATAATTTGCCCTCCTTAGGTTTAACAACTACTTCATCAACTATTTTAACCTTTTTCGGCTTCTTCTCTTTCTTCGGTTTGGTAGATTTTTTGATTTTTTTCTGTTCACTTTTGTCGAGGAACTTATATTCAAGCCATCCACCAACACTTTTTACTCTTTCCCCGAATGAAGTTAATTTAATCGTATTAAAATCATTGTCTTGCAATTCTATTAAATCCAAGTCTTTAGCCTCATTTAAAGCACTAAATATATCGATAGGGATTATTCCATTTTTTCTAGCATACGCGTGAACATCAACAGTTCTAAATTCTGAATTGAAGCTATTTACAATCATATTGATTAAGGTATCTTCACTCATACATATACATTTTTAAATATTTTTGGCGAATCTAATGTATGAAAAAGCCCTGACTTTCGTTAGGGCTTTGTTTTGGGTTACAAATCTATATTATTACGAAAATTTTATTATTATCCGTTCGGATGAACTTCTATCTCTGGAAATTATAATTAGAAACACAAAAAGATGTAATGGAAATAATAAAATGAAAATACAGCAAATTAATTATTGATCTGAATTGTAAGAAACTTTGAGTCATTTGACTTGAAAGCAATTAAAAATGTAACAGAACCAATCACAGTTTTTGCGCCATTAATGTTGATGTTCTCCTTTACCCACGTTTTAGCTTTTTCTGGTTCCGAACCTTGGTAGTGAAGAGTAGCAACATACGCAAGGAAGTTCGTTATATTTTCTTCTTTATTTCCTGTATAATCAACAGCGCTAGCCTCTATGGCAACTATTTCGTCGGGTGAACATCCGGATATAACAACATTTAGATTTTCACTTGTTGAACGTGATTCACAATATATGGATGTGTAGTCATTCTTTATTTGTTTTTCAATTTTAAAACCTTTGTTTTGAAGATCCACATAAATGTCGGCAGCTATAAGCCCAGGTATAGTAAATGACTTTTCTTCTCCATAAATGCAGAATTTCGTTTTAGCTAGATTTTTATTAAAGTTATTTGAATTTTTCTTGGAAGTTAAGTTTTTGTCTTTCTTTTCGTTGTTATTACGTATTGTGCCTAAGACAGCTAAAAAAACAATAGCGGAGATTACTAATATGGCATTTTTTTTCTTCACAGTATATGATTTTACATTACCGCGTAAATCTATTAAATAATGACAAATAAGTCATTATTTACGTGAATATAATTTCAAATTTTTGCTGACAAATGGGTCAGCAGATAAAAGATATTGAACTACTAAAAAAAATAGCTAAAAGATTAAAAAATCTTCGGGTAGAGAAAAACCTAACCCAAGAAATGGTATATAATGATACTGAAATTCATATTGCTAGAATTGAATCTGGGCAACAAAATGTTAGTGTTTCAACATTGTATGCACTATGTAAATATTACTCTGTAACACTTCGAGAATTTTTTATCGAAGATTTTTAAATGATTTATTTATTTAAAAGGATTTTAGTTCGGGTAGGTTTGTTTTCACCCTTAGGAAAGATAAGCACAAACACATTATAGGAATTATTGAAAAAATGATACACAAATTCCTGCTCATTGTCTGATGTAGGTAATTTTATAGTTCCGTCAGTTTTATGTTTGCGGCGATATTTATAGTCTTGAATAAATTCCCATTCGAATCCAAAATTTTCCGGCCAATCAATTTTTCCAAATTGCTTCAAAAAAGAATCAGAATAGAATGCATTGCGCATTTTCGCGGTAGCTATTATACCGGGAGGCGCAAAGTCTTCTAATATTAGAAGAGCACATCTACTTTTAGATGTTTCAACATATCGCCTAAATGTTGCATGCGTAGAAGCTCCAAAAACCTTACCCAATTGTAAAACCGCCGGCAAACCCAATTCGTACTTTTTTACTTCGCGTGTAAAGCGATCATGCTGAAATAAAGTAAGGGAAGCAAAATAATTTGCTTCCCTTTCAAATTCATCTAAAACTTCAGCGCTCAAAGTACTGTCGTCATCAACAAAAGATAGGATTTCACTCTGCCAAGATAATAAGTGATGCCCGGCTTCATGCAGCTTTACGAACCCCTGTCTAGAGACATTTTGCTCAGTATCGATATAAATGATTTTCTCTTTTCTATCGAAAAAGCCTCTAATTTTTGAAAGCCCAGATGAAAGCGCATCAGTAAAAACAAAACTTTTATGTTTTTTTTCTAAAGCTTTTAAATCTATACCACCTGTTACAATCAAATTGGAATATTCCACAATATTATTGACGGGAGTAGGGAAAATATCAAAAGACTTTGATGCTTTTAAAATATCAAACGAGATTCTTTCAATTTCATCCTTGCTGTGAAGTTCCATTTTTGTTGCCGTTCGTGAATCTTAAAAATTTAATAAATTCAACTACTTGCTGTTGCTCATGTTCACTAAGTTCATCTTTATAAAAAGCTACTTGTGTTTCTAAAAAGCTTTTATCATCATCCTCATGATCATGATCTTTTGGTTTAATAATTCCAGCAGCTGACAAAAGTACATTTAGCTTAACCTTATAAATATTAGCTAATTTATACAAGACATTTGCTGAAGGCTTTTTAATCTTCTCATTTTCTAATTGGCTTAAATAAGCCGTAGAAATACCAGTCGAATTTTCTACGTCGCGAAGAGTAAGGGAAACGTTTTCTCTAGCACTCTTCAGAGTTTTTCCCAAGGTTTCCATAAAATTGTTTTTACAAAAATACACAAAATATTAAGTACAGCAAATTATTTGTTTGATTTTTTTAAAAAAATACATCAAATATTTTGTTAGATAAATTTAAATAATTAGATTTGCTCCCAACATAACATCAAAATGAATTGCTTGATAAAAAAAAACCCAGAATCCGCGCCAACGGAAACTGGGATGAGGGATAAAAAGTTTTCGAGGACTTCAAATAGCAGGCTTATCAACCTTGCTTACCCTATGTTCGTGGATACAAATATAGTTGTTTAAATGAAGTGAGCAACACTCCACGATTTTTTAACCTGTTGGGGACCTAACCTCCGCGCCCAACTTGTATGGAGAATTTAAACACTATATAATTATGTCGCATCTTGAAATTAATGCAGACGGCCTTGAAAAAGGCAAACCTACCCTTGAATTAATTATCAACGGTGGAAAATTTGAGTGGAAACAGCAATACATTTTGGGTGCTGAAGTACGGAAACTTGGTAAAATTCCTAGCGATCACGAAATATTTCTTGATATCGAAAAGCCATGGAATGATGAGGTCATTGTTGATGACACGCGTGTAGATCTTGCGCGACCTGGTATTGAGCAATTTTTTTCGAAAGCTAAAGGAAATCCAAGATTGGTTAAGATTTTCATCAATGAAAAACCGTACGAAATTGAACGTGGAAAGCACACGGTTGCAGAAATTAAAAAACTGGGCGGTGTTCCGCAGGCTCATGAACTCTCAGAGGTAATTAATGGGAAACTTGAACCTCTCGCCGACACAGCTACAGTGCTGATTAAAGGTGGCGAGCAGTTTTTTAGTTGCGTTAAAGACGGTTCATCATCTTAATCATGATGTTTCCTGAAGATCAGATTAAAGAGCTAAAAGGTATTGCTCCCGACCTCAGTTTAGCTGAGGAAGGGGGCTATACTTATATAAGGATTGACAACCTACAACTTCCTGATCATTGTAATCCCAGAGTTGTCAATGCCCTACTTTGTCCTGCCTCACGCGAAGGCTATGCATCTACTTTGTTCTATTCCTCGCAAGTTAGCGGAGGACCGGCGCGAAATTGGAACCGTTTAAATGTAAGAATTCTTGATGCAAACTGGTTTGCAATATCTTGGCAAGTAAGATCGGACCTTCGGTTAGTCGAAATGTTACAAGTTCATTTAAGTGCATTAAGATGAAAAAGAAAGCATTAAACACACGGATTCGCATTCCAAAAACTATATATGATAATATGGTACAAGACCTAATGCGGACACATGATTTTGCATCAGAGCGCATCGGTTTTCTTTGTACAAAAACAATATCACTTAGAAGTGGAGAATGTATAGTATTGGCAATCGACTATCTGCCGGTGGATGATAAAAATTATATATATGATCCAATGGTAGGGGCAAAAATAAACTCAGCAGCCTTTCGAATTGCGATGCAAGATTGCCTTGACAAAAACTATGGTTGTTTCCATGTACATCTACATGATCATTTTGGAAAACCATTTCCAAGCCCGGTCGATAAGAAAAGTAACCCAGGCATTATCACAAGTTTAGGCAATGTCGCTCGTCAAAATGTATATGGTGTTATGATTCTAAGTAGAGATAGTTTCTATACAGAGATAAAAACTAATTCTTTTAAAAAGGCTGTTTCAGCTAATGCTGTATCAATAGTTGGATCACCCTTTATCCATCAGTTTGATGCGGTAAAGCATGGTTCACAAAAAATATTTGATCGTCAGTCTTTTCTTGGAGAAGATTCACAATTTTTATTCGATAATATTCGGGTTGGTATTGTTGGATACGGAGGGGGCGGTTCGCACATTGGTCAACAACTGGCTCATTTAGGGGTTAAGAATATAACAATATTTGACAATGATCATCTAGAGGCTAGCAATCTTAATCGTCTTATTGGTGGATTTTACTCAGATATTAAGGATGCCACACCTAAAACGTCAATTGCATCTCGCTTAATTAAGAAAATATTGCCCAAAAGCAAAGTAGATGCTATCGATACTAAATGGCAACTACGTTCTGAGGATTTAAAAAAATGCGATATTGTTGTCGGTTGTCTGGATTCCTATTTAGAGCGCGAACAATTGGAGTCAGAATGTAGAAGAAATCTTATCCCGTTAATTGATATCGGCATGGATGTTCATAATAATGATGGTTACTCAATAAGTGGGCAAGTAATTCTTTCAATGCCTGGTAACTATTGTATGAAATGTTATGGATTCTTGACAGAACAAAAGTTAGCAATAGAAGCTGCTAAATACGGTAATGTTGGAGGTAGACCTCAAGTCGTATGGCCAAATGGAGTCTTAGCGTCAACTGCAGTCGGCGTTTTTGTTAATATGCTAACGGGCTGGGCGAAGAATTCAGATGATGTTTACTTAGCTTACGATGGAAATGTCGGAACAATTACCGATCATATCCGTAAAAAATTCGTAAACGGTAAATGCACACACTTTCCGTTGAAAAATATAGGTGAAGTTCAATACCAAAAACTATAAGGAATAACGTCTTGTTACTATGTAGTTTAAAAAAGCCTGGTTTTTACCAGGCTTTTAGTTTATTGAAATGGTCTTGCCATAAAAATACAAGCATCTCCATACACTCCACCATTCATTGCCTCAATTGTATGTTCGATGTCATTCGAATTTCCTAATTTGCTAGTCCACATACCATTATTTAGTTGCCGCGCCGCATGAGTAGGACCATCAACATCAGCAAATATTGCAATTTTTTCAATGCCTTCTTCAAATTCGCCGTGATCACAAACATCATAACCAATCAATGCATATAGCTCAATGAATGATTCTAATTCTAACGATCTACTGATATCAGGAGGCCAAAAATAAATTCCGTCCGGCCAATACCATTTACTATCATCTCCAAACGCCCACGCTATACAATTATAATGTGGTGTAGGGGGACTAGTAAGTTGAAATGGCGTTGTAGTATATGAATTAGGGAATTCTGGAACACTAATCAACATCGTAATTATTTTCTTTTGCCCATGCTATCCAATCCTCTTTCATCTTTGGGACAATCCCATAGTGTGCAGGTTGAATTGGGTTCATGCCTGTTAACTTATTCAATGCATAAAACCAATGAGTATCATGCTTCTGAAGATCTCTAAGCATCCACGGAACAGATTGTAAACCCATTGATAGAATTTGTAAATATGCAGCATTATTATATATTTTCGCTGAACTTGAAAAGTACTGGGTTTCTTGAAGCCATACTATCTTTAGCTTTAAAAAATTTTTGTACGCAACATATTCATACCGATCGGAAACGAGAATACTTGTCCCGCGCATCACACACAATGCATTTGAATAATGCCATGCTACAGTTTGCGATTCTTCTGAGGTTCCCCTCACTATTTCAATTGCATCACGATAAGCCATAGTTAATACTATTTAAATAATTGTCGAGCTTTGTCGGTAACACAGCTTTCGAAGATTTCATTTTTGATCTGTCTCAAATAGTCAAAATCTTCAAAATTCACTTCGGTTGTCATCTGGAAAACATCAATATCGAGAATGTAAGGTATGTGTTTTTCAGTTTGCGTTTGAATAGTAGTAGATATAATGGCGGCACAATCAATCTTCTCTAAAGGAACATTTATCTGTGTGAAAAATGATTTATAAATCTGAGGCAAGACATTTGGAATTGGTGGAATAAGTGAAACATATTCGTCAAATTTTTCAAAAGGCAATGGAATGTCAATTCTATTAATGTAACGTAATGCAATTCTCTCCACCTTGATGGTTGGAAAATTATCTCGGTAAATTTGCCAAAGAGATTTTGCCTCGTTACTAAAAGTTTCCCAGTTGCTGTAGACGGGTAAATAGTTTAACGAAAACCCGTCAATTCGAAATTGAACTTGTCTATCATTTTTTTCACTTGATAGAATAACGCCTCCAAATATTTGTTGTGTTTCGTCAATCCTATTATTACCAAAAGTAAAAGTACCCTCCAGATTATTAATTTTCCTCATTGATGCAAATTGATCATTGAGTTTATCAAAAAAATGCTGGAAATCTTCAATCGTCTTACCTTCGAGTTTCTTAATTCGAATATCAAAAATTGCTTCTCGAATAGGTGCTTTTTGGTAATTCATAAGTTAAAAATATCAAATTAATTTAATTACACTGTTTTCTGGAATTTTTTTTTATTACAAAATTTCAAACATTATGTTGAAATTATAAAAATCTTTCATAAAGCATCTTAGTTTGCACTTGTGTAAACTCTTTCCCATGCCGCGTTTTAAATCCTAGATCATTGAGTTCAATAGTAATCCGATAAAACGTTTTTCCTTGTGAAAAAAGTGCATGAATTAAAGCGGCTGCTTTCCGATTATTTTCATTTTTAGTAGCATTGGCTTTTCGCATTTCAAGCCCTTTTTGTATTGCACTTACCGTCAAATTTTCAGGACAGCCGAGTTTTTTTCCTTTTCTTTTTAATTCGGCAAGTGCATCCTTTGTCCTTTGGCTAATACGCTCCCTTTCGTCTTGCGCTAAGACTGCCATTATACCTATCGTCACTGAATTTGCGTTGGGCATATCAACGCACTTGAATTTCACTTTACTATCTTTTAGCGTAAATATAAATGTAGCATTTCGACTTAGCCTATCAAGTTTTGCAATTAACAAAGTTGCGTCAGTTCGTTTACAATTTTCAATCGCATTCAGCAGATTTGGGCGAGCATTGTTTTTCCCTGACTCGACATCTATCAGTTCGTCTATCAGTTGTTCATTATGACCAATAAATTTTTGAACTGCATGTTTTTGTGCTTCAATTCCCAAGCCGGAAGCACCTTGTTTTTGGGTACTAACACGATAGTAGGCAATATATTTCTCCATTACTAAAGTTTTTTAAAGGGATGTTTGTAAAAGTTTAGTACTAGAAAAGCGTATTGAGAATTTCGCCATTCTTGTCTACGTGTGTTACTTCATAGCCCAAGCTTTCTAGATGATTGCCGATGAGCATTTTCCGATGGCAATCTAAAGGCGATTGCTCAGCGCACATTAATGCGACACGAAATCCTGCAGAATTAAGTGCTAGAACTTGTTCGATGCCGTCTACGAAAAATTGTTTGCAAGCAATTTTAGCATAATCAACATTCCCATCGCTATAGCAGCTTAAATCTGCGGGTTTTCCTCCAAGCTCTTTGCCGAGGAACAAATACCTGACTTCGTGATTGATCAGATGTACTTCGAGTTTTTTAATGCGATAATCGGGATTGAACCTAGAAAAAGGATTTGTACGTATATCGATCAGAATTTCAATGTCGTACTTTTTAAGAAGTTGAATGAAGGCTTGAATCGGACGATTCCCGTAGCCAATGGTGTAAATCTTAGAACTCATTTATTTCTTATAAATCTAAGAAAAAAAGCGAAAGTAATCCAACAATTGGATACTGAAATAACCACAAAAGTACAGATGTGTCACTTTTGTATTGTAAATTAGATACATTTTGAATCATTCCCCTCGTGCGCGCGTGCGCGTGAGACCTGCAACTTCGGCAAGTTCCGCAGTTACCATCATGATTATCAGTAGATTTACTAAGGCGCAAGACTATTGATGCCTTGCCTCGCGCGCGTGAGGGCTACGACTTCTACTACTTCTTGTCTAAAATTCCATTTTTTCACCCTTTTTCCTGTTTGTGCAAATTTAAATTTTTTGGCGTTGTCGAGTGAGGTACGAAAACATGCTGAAAAAGCCCTAAAAGCCTTTTCCGGAAGTGATTCACTTGTTTTTAACGACGTGATTTCTGATGCCATCGCTGAATTACGGGAAAGAAATGAGCTTTACTGCGTCGAACTTGACGACAAGGAAAATGATGTTTACTTTTTGGCGGATGATGAAGTTTGGCATGACATTTTTAAAAACTCTTACGTCGCTGAATTCGTTCGTGGCTACGCAAAAGCCAATCAAATTCTCGCTTCGTTGAAAGGCAGCCCGGATCAGCAAAATTTTACGGCGTTTTCGGGCGTTTACCGTGTTGACGAACGATTGAATTTACCGGTAACGGAAATGGAAGAAAAGCAAGTCCTTTTGCCATCGGTTATGGGTACTTTCGGATTTGAAACGGGGAAGTATATCGCATATTGGGATTTTATTTTTTCCAACCCGATGCCGTTTGAACAATTATTCCTTCAAAAGTCAGCACAATCGCCCATTGCGAAAGGAATTCAATTCCACGGAACGAAAATGGATTTTGTCGAACTGATGGTCGCCTTGAAGGAAAACGGAAATCTGAAAGCCACGCATAAAGAAATCTTTGACATTTGCGGGAAGTTTTTCGGTGTGGAAATCAAATACAGGGACAAGTACATTTCGGACTTGAAAAACAACCGGAATGCCGGTCAAGAGTCGAAACTATTAAATCAACTGGTTACCGCCTTAAACAATCGGGTTGGAAAATAAATCACACGTTAGAAACACGTTAGCTAACGGATAAACACGTCGCAACAGGGTGAAGTTTGCCGGGTAATATTTAAATACCCTGCAAATGCGTACCATTCAATTCATCGAGTACACGCCTGAACAGCTTCAGGCAGACATTTATTCAATCATCCAAAAGGCTCTTGCCGATTCCGCGGACGAAACTTCTAAAGAGGCTTCTAAAGAGATGCTTACCCGGAAAGAAGTAGCGGACTTGTTCAAAGTCAATCTTTCCACCATCCATAACTGGTGTAAAAAAGGCAAGCTAAAGCCGTATGGTATTGGCAACCGTGTTTACTTTCGGCGGTCAGAGGTCGAGAGCAGTTTACGGCCTTTGACGAAGTAAAATGGCAAAAGGTATTCGATACTTTAACTTTCCGATTCAACTTCTTGAAAATTTCTTGGTCGACTCCGCCTCATCACTTAACAGAATTTCTGACTACTGTTTATTTGCCTATACGTTGGGCATCGACGAAGAATGTGGAGGGGACGAAATACTATTCAAAATGGAAGCGGCAACAAAATATTATAGGATGTCAGTAAGTAACCTGAAATCCGCGTACAAACAAGGAGAAAAATTGTATAACTCCATTCCTAAAAAAAGCCCTCATTGTGGAATGCGACTTGAGATTTTTTGGGACTTTTATAAAAGTCATAAAACCGATTTTGAAAAAGCTTGCCTACTGGCTTTTCTCAGTTACCGGAGTATAATCGGACCGAAACCCTATTGTCGCGTCACCAATTCGTTTTTAATTGCGCGAATGGACGGGAAAATCCATGTTTCTGGAACTATATCGAACGAGGTTGCCAGATTTGCTACTGAATATCAATTGCGGAAGATTAAACGCCAGTTACAGATGGATTGGCACCTGGTATGTTATGGCAGAGGAACGCGTGGCTGCTTCGCAACATTTGACATGAGCCGCGAGGACTTGATTTATGAGGTTGAAACAAAAAAAGCCGAATATCGGATGAAAGAAATAAAACGAGAAGAACGGGCTATGCTTGAGCGAGTCAAGGAGCGGATCAGGAGCGAACAAAAATCTCAACCTATATAAAAATAGCTAACAAATCAATACTATAAAGTGATTGTATAAATAAAAAAAAAGCACCTAAACAAAAGAAGTGTACCCCCTTGACGGCAAAAAGTCAAAAAATCCATGCCGAATGCGAAAAAACTGACCCCATACCCAAAATTACAACGATTTTCCTTTTTCGGACTTAACTTTTTATACAGGGTATTCTCCCAACATCATGCACATATTCCGACATCATGTCAAACGCCTTTTAGTTTCAAGGCTTTTTGCAAGACGCGAACCCATCTTAATTCAATCGGCATATTCGCACGCGCGCGCGTATAGGCACACTCCCGGGCGCGTTCATATAGACAAAAACAGGGTTACTGTTTCTCGTACACGTAGGTAACTTGATCGGCTTCTTCGACCGAATGATAACCGCCGGAATTTTGATAGCCCGTCTCCGTTAGTTGCAAATCACCGTTGACGATTTGCGCATCGAAGACGATTTTGGTATAACTGTTTTTCTCGATGCGGACGATTCCTGGCAAAATGTAGAATTCGTCAAACGTTGAGGTTGTGGTCGAGCAGGTGCCTGTGTCGGTTGTATTTCCGGTTTTCATTGTGAATAAATGGTTTTCACCGAAAAACACCGTCGATAATTGCAGGTTGCACGGTGTCGCCGAATTTACCGATGAACCGCTTTCATACCTTTCGATGACGCGCCATGAACCCATAACATCATCTGCGGAGTTTACTTGGCCGTTAGTTGACGCACCGCCGTCATCAGACGAGCAGGCGATAAAGGAGCATAAAAAGATGAGAATTGCTAAATTTTTCATGTTTTGTGTTTAAGTTCGAATCAAGAAAAGAATTTTGCTATTACCGTTTGTTTCCTTTGCTACATGCGGCAGGAAATCGGACAAGTCGAAGCAGAATTGAGCGAAAGGATTTACAAGCTTTTCCTTGTAAAATTCAACGGGAACAAGTCAGCTTTTGCTCGTGCATCAAGATGTTCTGAAGCCGCCGTCCGTAAAGTCTTCCGCAAAGAGCAGAGCATTACCTTCAATTTACTACTTAGATTCTGTCGGGCGTTGGACGTAAGTATCTCCGATTTGGTCAACGGCTTGGACGAATAAATCTTTATAAAATCTTTATACTCCCGGCGCTTCTCTTTACAACTTCCTTACAACGAATGCCGTAACTTTGTCTCGTTAAACTTCAACGGGAAAATGAACCGGATTTTAAAATATACGGGAATCAAAAACCAATACCTTGCCAGCGTTCTTTCGGTTGTCTTGGTTTCAGGATTGTGCCTTATTACGCGAGACGTTCTCGATTATAAGGTTGTTGGTTACTTGCTGCTGGTAGTCGTTTCATTATTGGCCATTTTTCTCGAAATCCTTCCCGTACTTTTGGCCGCCGTGCTTTCGGCGCTCGTTTTGGATTTTCTTTTTATAAAGCCCTACTATACGTTTCATATCAGCAAACCCGAAGATGCGTTAATGCTGCTGATGTTTTTCGTGATTGTCTTAATTAACGCCGTGCTGACCTACAAGATAAGACGCGTCGAACAAATCGCACAGGCCAAAGAAGTGCGTTGGAATACGATGAAGCTTTACAATACCTTGCTTGATTCTTTGTCGCACGAACTCCGCACGCCGATTTCGACGATTATGGGTGCGGTCGGCACGTTACAGGATAATCGCGACTTATCGGACGAAAACCGCGTCAAGCTGCTTTCGGAAATGGAAAAAGCATCTTTGCGCCTCAATCACCAAGTCGAAAACCTGCTTAATATGTCGCGGCTCGAATCGGGATTCGTCGAACCGAAACTGGATTGGATCGACGTGGGCGAATGCGTATACAACGTCATCGACAGCCTCGGCGAAGAATTAATGCATCACAAAATCGTCGTCAAAAAAGAGGATTATCTGCCGCTTTTCAAATTCGATTACGGACTGATCGAACAAATCGTCTACAACTTGGTTTACAATGCGGCGCAATACACACCGAAAGGCGCAAGCATCGAAATAACGATCGAGTACAAACCCGAAGTCGATTTCGAGTTTCACGAAGCCAATCCATTCACCTGTATCATCACGATTGCAGATGACGGAAGCGGTTTCCCCGAAGACGAACTCGACAAGGTATTCGATAAGTTTTACCGTTTGAAACATTCCAAAACCGGCGGTACGGGATTGGGACTTTCCATCGTCAAAGGCTTCGTCGAATCGCAAAACGGGAAAGTTACCCTTCAAAACAAAGAAGACGGCGGTGCTGTTTTTAAACTGTCGTTTCCCGCACCGGTTATGCAAACCAAAAACATCGGCGATGAATAACGGCGCGACCCTATTGATCATCGACGACGAAAGCCAAATCCGGAAGCTTTTGGAAATTACGCTGGATTCGAGCGGCTATCGGACGTTGTTTGCCGCAACCGCGAAAGAAGGCGTAATGCTGGCCGCAAACCATCCGCCCGAACTGATTTTGCTCGACCTCGGATTGCCTGATGACGACGGACAAAACGTATTGGTCAAACTGCGCGAATGGTACAACGGCGCGATCATCATCCTGACGGTCAAAAGCGCCGAAGCCGAAATCGTGAAAGCGCTCGACAACGGCGCAAACGATTATCTGACCAAGCCGTTCCGCACTCAGGAGCTTTTGGCAAGAATCAGGACGGCGTTGCGCAACGGACAACTGGAACAACAAGAACCGAAAGTCACATTTGGGAATGTCACGATTGATCTGACGTCACGAATCGTGAAGAGCGGAAACGAAGTCGTGAAACTGACCGCAACCGAATATTCGTTATTGTCGCTTTTGGTAAAAAACGAAGGTCGCGTCCTGACGCACCAACACATCTTGAAGGAAGTCTGGGGAATCAGCTATGTCGAGCAAACCCAATATTTACGAGTATTTATTGCGCAATTGCGAAAGAAACTCGAACACGACCCGAACCGACCGAGGCACATTCTGACCGAATCGGGAATCGGTTACCGGTTCAGTCCCGATTAACTAAAAAACCTTTGTTGAAATTTTCCATCCGTAGCCCTGCAAGTTAGCGGGACGGAATTCTTATGTCAATTTAAAAATCAATAATGAACAAAGCAACCATCCAAAAAGTAAGCGCGGCCACGCTGTTGGTCGCACTCGGAATCATTTACGGCGACATCGGCACAAGCCCGTTGTATGTGATGAAAGCCATCGTCGGCGACCGGCCGATTTCGCAATTATTGGTCTACGGCGGCGTTTCCTGCGTATTTTGGACGCTGACCTTCCAGACGACTTTGAAATACATTTTTCTGACGCTTTCGGCTGACAATCACGGCGAAGGCGGCGTGTTTTCGTTGTATGCGCTCGTGAAGCGTTTCGGAAAAGGCAAGTTGGTTATTCCTACGATTTTAGGCGCAACGACATTGCTTGCCGACGGCATCATTACGCCACCGATTTCAGTAGCTTCCGCAGTTGAGGGATTGGAACCGATTGTGCCCGGAATACCAACAATCCCTATTGTCATCGCCATTTTGTCGGGACTGTTTTTCTTCCAACGGTTCGGGACGCACAAGGTCGGCATCATTTTCGGCCCGGCAATGGTGGTTTGGTTTTCGATGCTGACCGTTCTCGGTGTTTCCGAAATCACACACCATCCCGAAATCCTCAAAGCGCTCAATCCGGTTTACGCCTATCAACTACTTGTCGAATACCCGAAAGGCTTTTGGCTGCTCGGCGCGGTTTTCCTCTGCACGACCGGCGCGGAAGCATTGTATTCCGATTTGGGACACTGCGGCAAGAAAAATATCCGCCTGACCTGGATTTTTGTAAAGATCGCGTTGGTCACGAACTATCTCGGACAAGCTGCTTGGCTGATGACCCAAGGAAGTCCAAATTTGGGCGGTCGAAATCCGTTTTATGCGATTATGCCCGAATGGTTTCTGCTTGCCGGTGTCATCATCGCGACATTGGCGGCGATTATCGCTTCGCAGGCTTTGATCAGCGGATCGTACACGCTGATTAACGAAGCAATTTCGCTGAACTTTTGGCCACGCGTCCGGTTGCGCAACCCGACCGATTTGAAAGGGCAGATTTACATTCCGTCGATCAATACGATTCTATGGATTGGCTGTATCATGATGGTGTTGTACTTCAAGAATTCGGCGCATATGGAAGCCGCCTATGGATTTTCGATTACCATCGCGATGATGATGACGACGTTCCTGCTGTCGTATTATCTGATTTTCATCAAGAAAGTCAATACGATTTGGGTCGTTTTGATGCTCGCCGTGTTTTCAATTATTGAAATATCGTTTTTCGCGGCGAACATCGTCAAGATCAAGCAGCGTTGGATGTTTTTGTTTTTCGAGCTGTTCATTTTCATGGTCATGTATGTTTGGTACTACTCGCGGAAAATCAATAACCGTTTCCTGAAATTCACGAACCTCGCCGAACAGTCGCAACTACTGAAAGAACTCAGCGAAGACGACAACATCCCGAAATATTCGACGCATCTGATTTATTTGTCAAAAGCCGATAAAAATTATGAAGTCGAGGAAAAAATCATCAAGTCAATATTCTCGAAAAAGCCGAAGCGTGCCGACGTGTATTGGTTTTTCCACATTAACCGCGTGAACGAACCGTATGCGCTCAATTACGACGTCATTGAACTGCTCGACGACAAGGTGATGAAAATCGTGTTGAACGTTGGGTTTAGGATTCAACCGCGCGTCGAACTGTACTTCAAGAAAATCGTACAGGATTTGGTCAAAGCAAAAGAACTGAATTTGCACATCCGTCCGGACGGCTCGACGAAATACAACGGCGAACCCGATTACAAGTTCGTCATCCTTGAAAAATTCCTGTCGGTCGAAAACGAGTTCGCAATCCGCGACGGGCTGATGCTCAATGCTTACTATATGCTTAAAAATTGGTCGATTTCCGACGAGAAAGCCTTCGGCCTCGACCGGAGCGACGTTGAAACCGAAATGATCCCGATCGTTTACCAGCCGATTTCAAAATTATCACTCGAACGAAAAACTGCAACCCTATGAAAAAAATATTTTTGGGAATAATGATTTATGCCTCGGCTTGTGCCGCGCAGTTCGGCACTGTTACTACTAAGATTCCATTCAGCGACATCGATACGCGCTGGATCAACGGCCAAAATCGCCAAACCGATTTTCCGTTGACGTTCAAAGACAAACAGGGAGAAACGATTCTGACGGGCGTCGCATACCTCGATACCTATTTCAATTACGACTTCAACAACCCGATCGACAACACGCACACGATTTCCTCGACGATCGGGCGTGACAATGAATTTACGCTGAACCTCGCGAGCATCGGAATCGAGACGAATTACAAGAATATTATCGGTCGGTTGTGGCTGCAATACGGACAAATGGGCGCGATCATCCAGGATTTGGATGCGACGACCGGACGCGGGCGCAACACGTCGATAGGCAACCTGAAAAACATCCGCGAAGCCGCAGCCGGTTATCATTTCAACCAATGGTACGGCATCAACGTAGAAATGGGAATTTTCATGAGTTACATCGGGTTGGAAAGCTATGTGACGCAGGAAAACTGGTCGTATCAGCGCTCGATGGTCTGCGATTTTACGCCGTTTTATTTTTCCGGCGCACGGATGCAGGTGTTCCCGACACGGCATTTCAAGACCGAATTGTGGCTGCTCAATGGCTGGCAGTCGTACAATTCGTGGAATAAGGGAATCGGCGTCGGCAACTCGAATTATTATCGCCCGAACGGGAATTTGCAACTTGTCGCGAATTTCTATTATGGCAACGACAGCAGGATTGCGACGAATCGTTTTCACCATGACAACAGTGTCGTTTATCGCTATTTGAATAATGCAGAAAGTTCGGGATTATCGCAGGCTGCGTTCAGCCTCAATACGCATTACGGATTCCAAAGCGGCGCAGGCGTTAAGACATCGGATCAATACATGACCGGCGCATCGCTGAGTAATCGGTTGTGGTTCAATAAAAATAAATTGGCTGTGACGCTCCGCGGTGATTTTGTCAAAAATCCGGGGTTGTATCTTGCGTTTTCACCGTCGCCAGTTACGCCGAACGATTTCACGGATGCGATTGAAAACGATCCGAAGCAGGATTTGACCATTTATCAAGGAACGGCAACTTTCGACATCATCCCGAACGATTACGTGACCTTTCGCTTCGAATACCGGTATCGGAAAAGCAACAAGCCGTATTTTGCCGGTCACGGCGGAACGACTTCGCCTGACGGATGGGTTGATACGCCGACAAATGAATGGCGACCGGATTTGGTGAAAAATGAGAGTGGCGTTACTTTGGCTGTGAATTTTAGGCTTTAATTCACAGGCAATATTTTAAACGCTTTGAAGACTAAAAAAAATGTCAAAAGGATAGAAATAGGCTATAATTTATCGCGAATGGTCTTGTTTTAATCCACAATTAACGGCCGCCATTTTTCAGGGAAGTATGGTGTCATGTAGTAGGTATGCGCCAAATCTTTTAAAAAAGGAAATCCTGCTTTGTCAGTGCGATAGTCATATTTGAATTCATCTTTCCGTTTCCTGAGTTTTTCCTTAAAGTCACTGAAATTTAAATCTTCCGAAAAGTTTTTTGTTAGCGCCAACCCTGATTGATATCCGTCGTTTACAGATTTTGAAAACAGTTGTTCCTCAAGATCATTTTCGTGGTCGGTAACTAAATTAAGTCCTGTGGAATTTTTACCGGTATATGGGACAAAAACGCCAAGTTCTATTTCGTGTTTTTTGACGAACATCTTCATCGAATCGTATTCTTCTTCCATATCCAAAATTCCGATGTACTCGAACAAAACTGCGAGTAAAGGAGATGTAGTGTCAGAATAATATACCGGCTTACTGCCGGTTACTGTGAAGCGAATCACATTCTCGATTCGATTGCTTGCATCGGGGAGCATGTCGAGTTTTTCTTTTGAATAAAAGATTGAGTTAAGGACAGCCTTCAAATAATTTCTCGCACTTTCGAGATTACCACACTCGATGAAAAAATTAAGCATCCTGACTATCGGGACGGAGTGATGGTCAATCAATGGCCGAGCAGACACGTTGTTTTGGTTTACGATGTTTATTAAAGTCTTCAGCATCGAAGGCTCAAGCGGTTTGCTATAGAGCCGGACAATATCACAGAAAAAAGTAAAATATTCGATGTATTCAAATGTCCGTTGCGTGTAGCCAATCTGCTCATATCTTCCGCCGGACTCGGAGAAAAGCCCATTCTTTAATGTCGCTATACGAACAGTGCGCTCAAAGTACTCGGTAAGAATTTGAAAATATAATTTTAAAATCTGTTCGAAATAAGCCACGATTACTTTGTTTTCTTCAAGCTTGTTTTTCAATATCCAATGCCAAAATTTGAGCGTCAGGTGTGTACAGTAGCGTTTAGCGATTTCAAGATTGTTGTATTCCTTCGATTCGGTATAAATCACAAATCCGATTAATTTCAGGCTACTGAACAATAGTTGCCATTTTCGCGGGACAGTTTTGCTCGTCTTCCATTTTTCGCTAAATAATATATCGAGCAATGCAAAATAATCCTTCGAAATCCCGTCGATAACATTCAGGTTCAGTAACACCCGGTTAAACAATCTGGTTGTCTTCGCATCCACAAGTAAATGCGCACCAAATAACTTTTCGGAAAAATAAATCGTCAGCCGAGAAATGTCCCATCGATCGTATGACGTCTCCGGATTATTGCTCTGCAAACTTGTTAGAAATCCTTCAAAGGTAGATTGAACATTACCCTTAATGATTCCGTTGTGAACAATAACTATTTTTAGGGGCAATTTGTCAAATCTTGGGAAAGCCGAAACATATTTATTATAAGAGGCTTCACTCAATGACTGCTGAATTCCATCATCACCATAGAAATTTCTTTGTGTTATATCCCGGTCTGCACCACCTTTAAGTTCAAAATAAAAACGCTTTTTCACATTGTCTTCGGGATCAATTCCGACTGCCACGATGTCTTTTCCGTATTCCGACAGGCCGACGAATTCTGTGGGTTTGGAAAGTATGTTAAATCCCATTGCTTCAAGGAGCATGGGAAAAATAAAGTTCAACTCATTTCGTTCGGTCAAGGATTCGAGATACTCTTTGACTATCAGATTTTTGATATCCACGGCTTAAAGATTTTCCAGTTTTTGCTCGAACGCGATTGGATTTTTATAGGCTTCTCCGTTCATCAATAAACTTGACTGGAAAAGTTGGAGCGGAACTATCTGCTTGTCATCATCAGATTTGAATGCTTTTCCTCTTACTACTGTAACGCCTCGCAAGGCCGACAAAAAGCCACGATTATTACCCTCTTTCATCATTTGGGCTTGGCTTTCGTGTTCGAGCCTATAATATAAGTCCATAAGATCTTGTTCGTTCTGCCTTGGATCTAAATCCTTTACCTTCATCTTGAATTCACGCATCTTTTTGTACTCATTAAGCGACTTCTTTAAAAGATGTAAAAGTTGTTTGTCAGAGGTTGGCGAAAGTTCACTTTTTACGATTTCAAACAGCGACTCGTGATAAGTGTTAAAGATTAGGTATTCCAACTTTTGTCGTAAAAAAGTCTTGACGGACTTGAATTTTGAATTTCTTAATCTTAGCGCTATAGGAATGAGTTTCTCAACCGAATGGGGATAATCGCACAGACTTTCGACAGCATGCATTTGTGGAAGTTCGGCGGTCAGTTTTTTCACGTCTAAATGCAACGGGAGTCCGTGGCCACAAAGCATAATTTTAACAGCTAAAAAACTTAAGCTTCTGTCCTCAAAAAGTTCCAAAATTAAATCTTCCGTTTCTGTTTGGGATTCGCCCCAATAATGTACGATAGCGTTTTCAAAGCGATCTAACGACATTCTAAAACCCTTGTCCCGATAGAGGTCTACCAAAATAATGAAAAGATATTTTGGACTTTTTACCCGATAGAAGAAGCCTTCAAGGACATCGAATTTTTTTGTATTGTTCAGGTACGAAATGAGCATTGCGTATTTATCGTCTTCGAACTCATCAAGAGAATACATAACGTTTTCAAAAACAGCGTTTGCGATATCGTGATTCTCCGATTTTACGAACTCGTGTAACCTTTGCAGATTCTCTGCTTTCAGATGATCCGGGAGCATTTCGTTTTGTACAAGCTTGCACATTAGCCAGGTTTTCGAATTGATAACATTTGCTTCTCCATCGATTCCTTCAATTAATCTATTTACTTCCTCAACTTCTGTCGCGGTTTTGAAATCAAATCCCGCAAAAGCTTTCAGCCCTTCAATGACATCAAGACTGAGAAGATTGATCGCCAATGAAAAAGCGTTCTCGAATCCTGAGTTATATAATCCGACCAAGAGATTTGGAGCGAAGCCGGGATAATTTATAATGCCGTAGGCCAATCCGTACTCATATAAGCCAATAGCCACGTCCCTGTTGCTTTGTCCAATGGCAAGTGAAAACTTATAAACATCGTGATTACGTTCTTTATTGGTGTCGGAAATGGCGCAGCACGAGGTAAAAATGATTTCTTGTGAATAACCCGAAAAAGGCAGAAAATTTAAAAACGCAGCTTCGAAGTTTAGAAGATGATTCGGCCTTTTCTCTTTGGATGCCAACAACACTAATAAAAAATTGTACACATCCAAATTCTCATTTCGTCGTTTCAGAACAAAACTGCGAAAGCCTTTCACTAATGGTGAAAGAGCATTAAATGGCGCGTTCGGCGCATAAGTTTTTAAAGCATCCCGAAATTCGTTGGCATAGGCAAAGGCGTCCGCAATATCAATCGGTAACGATTTCGATAAAAGCGTTTCCGCAATAACGGACAAAACTTCATTTACAAAATCTGAATCGAAGTCAATCGAATAGGTCTCGTCACTATTTTTAGTCAAAATTCCTTTTGAAAGCAGTAAAACAAAGTCTTTGATTTCGGTTTTCAGATATGAACTTTTGTAGTGTGCGAAATGGTGATGTAGTAACTTGGATATGCTGTCGGTCAGTTTCATACCTCAAATTTAACATTTTTACGTGAGTATATGACACTACCTCGTAAAGAGAAAACTTAGCTGCAAATCACTTTTCCACATATTCGGTCATCCAAATTTCATTCAGCCTCGACGCATAATCAATCGACTGATTCCCATTGTAGCGCAAGAAATTTTTCTCAGTCGAATGTCCGGTAACATTCATCAGCAAAGGGGTCGGGTATTTATCCTGAGCATAGAAATTCGTCGCAAAGCTTTTCCGGCCGATGTGTGAAGTCACAAGCATCCATTTGGGGTACATTCCAGTCCCATATTCACCCGTTTCAGGATTTTTAAGATTCCCTTCCGTCATCGCGTCGATTCCCGCGCGTCTGCAAACCACTTTCAGGTGTTTATTGTATGTCGCAGTATTTACATCGTTCTTGTCCGAAAAAATCGGCGGAAATTCACCATTTCGCTTATCAAGGATTTCTTTCACTACCGGATGAATCGGAAGGTAAACGGGCTTTTCGGTCTTCACCTGTTTCAATTCGATGAGGTTCACGTTATTTCGCTTTTGAATCATGTTTTTATTCATCCGTAGCAAATCACTTGAACGCTGTGCAGTATAGCAACTGATGATAAGCCAATCTCGTGTCGCATCGTATTTTGCTTCGGGATAATCCATGTTTCGCACGAGTTGGATTTCTTCTTTGGTCAACGACACATTCGGGATTTCAGTGGTTTTCGCTTTAATCGTGTAGACTTGTGGGTTGATTTCGTAACCGTTGTTCCGCGCATCAAAAACAATTGTTTTCACAAACTTTATGAATCGTTGCGCCGTACTATCAATCATTCGCCTTTGTGCTTCGTGTAATAAAAAATGATGTAGTTTTTTACGGAAATCCAAGTTCATATCCTTTATTAAAAATTTTCGCTTTTGGTGTGATTCGAACTCCTCAAGCTTCCGAATTACATTATGGTACTTTTCTGCCGTTCTTGGCTTCGCCTGTAATTCCGTGACGTACTTCTTCCCGTAAGCGACCAAATAGTTGAGGTCACTGACAGGTGTCCGGTTATAATATTTTTTGATTACAGCGTCCAACCATTCGCCGTCGATAACTTCGCCCTTCTTGTTGTTGAAATCTTCGTTAAAACGCCTCATTACATGGTTTCGCAAATCGTTCAGTTCGACTTCCAAATTGTTGAGGTCGGTTTTCTTGCCTTTAACAGGTTTGCCATCTTTTTTATCCCAAAATTTCGGATTAATGAAATGACCCGTTTTTCTTTTGAAGTTGCTTGTGTCACCATTATTGACCCGCAGATAAATCTGTGCGGGATTCTTTTCGCTTTGAAGAAGAAATTTGAATGTAGCCATAGGACGAAGATTTGTCCCAAAGATAAAAATAAATTTTAATTTAGTCGGGATTTAGTCGGGAATATTTATATCTATTTGTTTTTAGATGTATCTGCTTTTTGTTTTAATATCCTTATTTTATTAGGTTTATAAACAAAGTGACGAAATAGACTTATCTGAATATCATCTAAAAACAATGCTTCGAATCCCATCCTCTCTGCAAAAAAGTGCTTCCGTTGCGAAGCATTTTTTGTTTCCGATGCGAAAGAAATCCCAGCTAATCCATGACGGATATCTTTTCATGCTTCTCAGCTTCATCCAACCAAAACGAACTATCCGTATCTTTGTAAATCAAAACGCAACATTATGATTTTCAAGAAACCTATGGACAATCCGTTTGAGGTTCAGATTTCCTTTCACAAGCTGATCGAAAATCTCGAGGAAATCGCCCAATCGGACGTAGATTATCGCGCAGCCTATGCCAAAGGCCTGCTTCGTGAAGTGGGCAAAGTGCCCGAACTGCGTACCGGAATTTCCGATCTCAACATCATCACTGAACAAAAAGCGCTGATTCGCAACCTCTTGGCCGATCTTTTCCCGACGGCGCTCACCAAAAACGAAATCAAGTCTATATCGATTCCGTTTCACAACATCACGTTCAATTACACCGAGCGCTTCCAGCACATCCTGAGCAATGCCGGCCCGGATTTCGACCTCGAGATCCGCGATTTTACAGACAATCATTCCTATGTGATCTGCTGCTGCATGATCCTGAATTTCTACTACGGCTACCGGATCGATTCGGCGCGGCCGTTCTTTTACGACATTCCCGACGAATACGGTATCCTGCGGCATTACCGCGTTTTGTTCAATGCGGATTTCCTCGAGATTTCCCCTACAGGAACGGCAATTGAAATCACGCCCGACGACATTGATATCCTGATTGACAATTTCGACAACATCGATCTGTGGAAGGAAAAATTCCCGCCCGGGAGCTGGCTGCTCAAAGGCTTCGGCATCATGACGCTTTACGATGCGACCACCGAGATCGCGGTTTCGGACCTCAAGACGAGCCTGCTGTCCAAAAAGGAAACGGATGCTGAAAAAGCACGGACGAATTTCGAAGATATTTTCAGGTCGATCTTCAAATTCACCGACCTGCAGATGGGCTACACCTCGCTCGATGCGCAGAACAACCGCTTCACGATTTCGCCGTTCGAGAAAAACATCCGGAGCTTTATCCTGGCCGACGATCAGGAGTGTGAATGCAGGCGTTTCTTTTGTCATTTTCCCAAACCGGAACTGATGGAAAACGGCAATTATTTCATCCTGTCCGATATCGAAAAGTTCCAATCGGAACATCCCGACAGCAAACTTGCGGCAAAACTGCTCAAACAAGGCATCCGCAGCGCCATTTTCGCGCCGGTGATCAAGAACGAAAAACTGTTGGGAATCATCGAAATCGTTTCGGGAACGAAAAAGAAACTCAACAGCATCAATTCGCACAAGCTTGACATCGTGCTGCCGTATCTCGTGGACACGATTGACCGGTATTATGCCGAAATCCAGAACCACATCGAGGCGCTGATCCAGAAAGAATATACGACGATCCATCCGAGCGTTTACTGGAAATTCCGCGAAGAAGCCTTTAATCACCTCAAGGATGCGCCCAATTTTTCGCTGCATGAGATTGTTTTCAATGACGTGTATCCGCTTTTCGGGCAGATCGACATCAAAGGCTCGTCGGAGAAACGCAACCGGACGACGCGTGACGATATCGTCGTACAGATCGGCGCGCTGACCGAATTGTTCGAAAGGATCAATACCGAAAAGAGCATGCCGGCGATCGAACAGAAAATCTTCGAACTTTCGCAGCTCAAAAGCCAGCCCGAAAAAGAACTCAAGGCCGATACCGAACAGACGATCCACAATTACATCAAGGCCGAAATCCATCCGATCCTGCAAAATTACGTTTCGGGAAAACCTGAGATCAACGCGCGGATTTCCGAATATTTCGATCGGCTCGATCTGGTTTCGGGAACGATTTACGAATCGCGGAAGAAATACGACGGCACCGTTTCGATCATCAACAAGAAAATGGCGGCGATACTCGACAAACGGCAAATTGAAGCGCAAAGTTACTATCCGCACTATTACGAGCGTTTCAAGACCGACGGCGTCGAGCACAATCTTTACATCGGCGGCTCGATCACCAATGCTGAAAAGTTCGATTTTCTTTACCTGTACAATCTTCGCCTGTGGCAATTGCAGGTGATGTGCGAAATGGAAATCCAGTACCAGACGCTCAAACCCTCGCTGCCGTTCCCGATGGACGTCGCCTCGCTGATCCTGGTGATCAACCTGCCGATCACGATCCGGTTCCGGATGGACGAGAAGCGCTTCGATGTCGATGGTTCGTACAACGCGCGCTACGAAGTCGTGAAAAAGCGTATCGACAAGGCATTCGTCAAAGGGACACGGGAACGGATTACGGCCAAAAACAAGATCACGATCGTCTATGCGCAGCAATCCGAAGAGCAGGAATACCGCCGCTATATCGCGTTTTTGCAACATAAAGGTATGGTCGGTCCGGATGTCGAGTCTTTTGAAATCGAGGAACTCCAAGGTGTTTCCGGACTGAAGGCGCTGCGGATAGCCGTTATCCAAAGCGGGACGGACGCGAAGCTGTACAGCTATCAGGAACTGCTCGACGAAATCGGGAACTGATTACCGGATCGACCAAAATCCATAGACGAACGCGATCGACGAGAGAATGATTCCGGCCATGAAAATGTTGTAGGTAATCCGGAGCAGTTTGTATTTGCGGTGCAGGACCAGCCCGAGGTAATACAAATCCTTGATCATCGAATTGTACAGATATTCCGGGTCTTTCATCATCTGGTTCATCGCCCACTGGTAATCGTCGTACGGCATTTTGTAGAAGTTTCCGAAGAACAAGAGATTGATTTTCTGCTCGTCGACCTGTTTCCGGGTAAACGCGCCCTGGGTTACTTTCGGGCGTGTCGATAATATAGCGAAAATAATCGACGTCACGCTGAACGACAGCAGCACGAACGTCGGTACGATCAGGTGCGCGTTGCCCGGGCTGTCGAGTTTCGGGATCAGCGTCGAGAGCGAAATCGAAATGATGATCGCATTGACCGATAAAAGAATGTTCGCCTTGCTGTCGGCGATCTGGCTCAGCTTGGTGTGGTTGGCGGCCGTGATCTTGAACATGGTCTCGACGCCGCGTTCGGTTTTTTCCTTTTTGTCTTTTTTCTGTTTCTTTTCTGTTTCTTCCACGGTTTTCGCGTTTTGGATTGGTTGTTTCAGTTCGTTGATCTTTTCCCGGAGCAGGGCAATGTTTTCCTCTTTTTTTCGCTGCCAGTTTTCATTGGCGTAAACCGAATAGAATCGGTGCTTTTTCACGAGCATTTCCAGATTGCCCTCGAGCCATTCCAGATCGGTGAAATGCTTGCCCTGCGTTGTTGCCCATTCCTTTTTGAGCTGTTCACTGATCTTGAAATAACGCTCGTCCGCAAAGTGCGCGGCATCGGCATCGCGAATGATGAATTCGGGAATTGTCTGCGGAATCCGGGTGATTTCGGTAATCCGGATGAGGCTTTCGGTAAGTTCGGTGAGCTCGGTGCCGAGGCTTTCTTCCCGGCTGAACGTCCTGAAAATCTCGGCGCTTTTTTCTTCGTGGTTTTTTTCGCCTTCGACATAACCCGTATCGTGAAACCAGGTTGCCAGGGCGATGGCCTGCCGCTCGGTATCGGAAAGATTTTCGGACGCCGACAGTTCTTTTCCGGCCGATACGACTCTTAAGGTATGCTTAAGATTGTGATAGGTAAATGCGCCGGAAAGCTTATCTTTGAAGAGGTTTAAGACGAAGTGTTCCGCTTTTTGGATCGCGTCCATGATGAAAATTTATTGCACCAAATTATGAAATTAATTGCTTTCGGCAACCGGTCGTTCCGACAAATTTCTAACCTTTCCACGTGCTTTCTGCTGCTGTTGCTGTGCAATGCCTGTGCGACTTTTCACGAGCAGTATGGCAGCAATGCCGCCGAAAATTTCATCGACAGTCTGTCCCAGGAAAAACCGGTGCATACCTTCTACCTTGTCGGCGATGCGGGAAATTCAGATAAGGAAAAAGCGAAATACGGCCTGTCGTTCCTCAAAAGCCGGCTCGATAAAGCCAACCGCGAAAGCACGCTGCTGTTCCTTGGCGACAACATCTATCCGAACGGCATGGCCGCCGAAGGCAAACAGGACCGCGCGCAATCGGAGGAAAAGCTCGACAACCAGATCGCGCTTTCCGATAAATTCAAAGGAAAAACCATTTTCATCCCCGGAAATCACGATTGGTATAACGGCGGGCTCAAAGGACTTGGGCGCGAGGAAAAATACATCGACGGCAAACTCGGGAAAAAATCGTTCCTGCCCAAAGACGGCTGCGGGATCGAAGACCTTAAAATCAGCGACGACATCAGCCTGGTGATCATCGATTCGCAATGGTACATGGAAAACTGGGACGAAAACCCGACGATCAACGACAACTGCGACATCAAATCACGCGACGCGTTTTTTGCCGAGTTAGACGAGCTGCTCAATAAAAACCAGAACAAGACGACGATTCTCGCGCTGCACCATCCGCTGGTGAGCAACGGCATCCACGGCGGGCAGTATTCGCTCGAAAAATCACTGTTTCCGTTCCAGCAGAACATCCCGCTGCCGATTATCGGGACGGCGATCAATTTTGTCCGGAAAACCTCCGGGCTCGATCCGCAGGACATCCAAAACAAAAAATATTCGGAGCTGGTGCGCCGGATCAAAACGATGATCCAGGGCCGGGAAAACGTGATCGTAGTTTCGGGGCATGAGCACAATCTCGAATATGTCGAAAAAGACGACATCAAACAGATCGTCAGCGGCGCAGGATCCAAATCGGAAGCCGCGCGGGCGATGCGTCCGAACGATTTTTCCTATGGCGGCAACGGTTATGCGGTGCTTGAGATTTTCGGCAAGGGCGAATCGCGCGTGTCGTTTTACGGAATCAAAGGTCAAAAAGAACAGTTGCTTTACAGCATTCAGGTTACGCCGCCAAAAGCGGAAAATGCGGCGTCAAATTATCCGAATTCGTTCCCGCAAACGCAATCGGCGTCGGTTTATGAGGAATCGCGACTGCACAAATCGGGATTCTACAATTTTATCTGGGGCAAGCACTACCGCGCATATTACGGCAAAAAAATCCGCGTGGAAACCATTGATCTCGATACGCTTTACGGCGGGCTCAAACCGATATTGGCCGGCGGAGGGCACCAGTCGCTTTCACTTCGGCTCGAAGATGCCAAAGGAAGGTCGTATGTGATGCGCGGACTGAAAAAAAGCGCGACACGGTTTCTCCAGGCGGTGGCATTCAAGGACAAATCGGTCGATTTCAAGGACACGTACATCGAGGATTTCCTGCTCGATTTTTATACGACCTCGCATCCGTACACGCCGTTTGTCACCGGCGATCTGGCCGAAAGCCTCGGCATCAGCCACAGCAACCCGAAACTGTATTACGTTCCCAAGCAAAATGCCCTGGGCGAGTTCAACCAAGACTACGGCGATGCGCTCTACATGATCGAACAGCGTCCGGCAAAGGGATTTGAAAACTTCGAGGATTTTGGCCGTCCCGACGCGATCGTTTCGACCGATGACGTTTTGCAGAACCTGCACAAGGACGAAAAGTACGCGATTGACGAAAAAGCCTACATCCGTGCGCGGCTTTTCGATATGCTCATCGGCGACTGGGACCGGCATTCCGACCAATGGCGCTGGGGCCAATACAGCGAAAACGGCAAAATCATTTATCGTCCGATCCCGCGCGACCACGATCAGGCATTCTGCAAATACGACGGCGTTTTGCTGTCGCTGGTCCTAAAAATGCCCTCGATGCGGCACATGCAGTCGTTCAAAAAAGACATCGCCAATGTGAAATGGTTCAACCGCGAGCCGTATCCTTTGGACCTGGCTTTGATCCGAAATGCGGACGCCAACGATTGGGAAGAACAGGCCGCATTCATCAAAAGCAATCTTACCGATCAAAAAATCGAAGCGGCTTTTGCCAAACTGCCCGAAGAAGTCCACGATGCGACGGTCGAGGAAATCATCCGCAACCTGCAGTCCAGACGCGAAAAACTCAGCGATTATGCGGCGCGTTATCATCGCGTGCTGCAGCAAACGGCGATTGTCGTCGGGACGGATAAAAAAGACAAATTCCAGATCGAAAGACTGCCCGGCGGCAAAACCCGGATCAAGACCTACCGGCCCAAAAAAGACGGGGAAACGTTGGTTTCCGAACAGGTTTATGACAGGAAAAACACCCGCGAAATCTGGATTTACGGCCTCGACGACGACGATCTTTACGAAGTTTCGGGCCAAGGAAATAAGCTCATCAAAATCAGGCTCATCGGCGGTTTCAACAACGATACCTACAATGTAGCGAAAGCGGGGAAAGTCAGGATCTATGACTTCGAGTCAAAGGCAAACACCTTTGCGCTTGCGCCGGGTGTCCGAAAAATACTCACTGACAACTATGCGCTCAACCAGTACGATTACCAGAAGCCCAAATACAATGCGTTTTCCGGATTCCCGAGTGCCGGATACAACCCCGACGACGGGCTGAAAATCGGGGCGATGGTTTTTTATACCGTCAACGGTTTCCAGCGCAACCCGTTTTCGCAGCGGCATACGGTAAAGGCCAATTATTACTTTGCGACTTCAGGTTATGAACTGGCTTACAAAGGCGTTTTCCCGAATAGCCGCAACAACTGGCAGTTTCAGGCCGATGCCAAAATCACGAGCCCGAATTTCAGCTATAACTTTTTCGGTTACGGAAACCAGACCGACGATTACGATTTTCTCGACAAGGATTACAACCGCGTCAAGACGCAAGTCCTGAGCATTTCTCCGTCGATGAGCTGGAAAGGGCAATTGGGCGCGTTCTTTTCGGGGCAAGTGCTTTTCGAGTCGGTCGAGGTAGACCGTACGCCGAACCGCTTCATCGGAACCGGTGTCGTTCCCGACCGTGTTTTCGATACGCAGAACTTCGCCGGGCTGGGCGCGAAGTACGGTTTCGAAAATTACGATGTGCCTGCAAACCCGACTTTGGGGATGAAATTCTCGCTCGAGGCAGACTACAAAATCAACATTGGCGATCTCAAAAGGCAGGTGCCGCAACTCGAGGCGGAACTGGGTTTCAGCCATCGCATATTGACGACCGAAAAACTGGTTTTCGCCACTCTTTTCCGGACTAAAATGCTACTGAGCAACGATTTCGAATTTTATCAGATGGCTACGATCGGCGGCGAAGACGATTTGAGAGGTTATCGCAAAGAACGTTTTTCAGGGAAAAGATCGTTCATCCAGACTTCGGATCTGCGGTACGAGATCGGGAAGTTCAAAAACGGCGTCTTACCGCTCAATTACGGCGTCTTGGCCGGATTTGATTACGGCCGCGTTTGGCTCGATGGCGAAAATTCGGGCAAATGGCACAAGTCTTTCGGCGGTGGAATCTGGTTCAGCGGCATCGAAACCCTGACGGCCAAGCTGTCGTATTTCATTTCGCCCGACGGCGGCAGGCTGGCAATCGGTTTTGGTTTCGGCTTTTAAGTTACAGCTTGAGTTCGTAAAGATTTCCGCCCGTTCCCTTGTCGCGCTCGTCCACAAGGAAAACCTTCGAATTGCCTTTGAAACAGATGCCTTCCATTTGTGAATCGTTGCCCATATCGATTTCGCGGACTTTCCCTTTCAGGAAATCGTCGCCTTTGAAATGCTCGAACAACCAGACCCTGCGGTTGCTAAGCAGGACGATTTTCTTTCCATCGTCGCTGATGTCGGCACCGGTGATCGCACATTTCCGGAAACTGTCGCAGGTCGGGAACGTTCCGATGAGCGTTGCCGGATGGTTGCCTTCAATGGCCGGAATCCGGTAAAGCTGTGTGTCGGCGCCTTCCATGCTGCGGTTTTTGGTGAATACATAAAAACTGTTGTCGAAAAAGAAAAAAGCTTCGGCATCGTAAATCCGTTTGGATTTTTGCGGCGGGAATTCGCGCTGTTCCGGATAGTAAAAAGAGAATTTTTTATAGATCGGCGCTTCGTCCTTGTCGAGATCGCGGACGTTCACCATATAAATCGACAAATCGTGCCGGTCGTTGTGGTTGTTGCCGAAATCCCCGATATACAGGTTGCCTTCGTTATCCGAGGCCAGTTCTTCCCAATCGTTGTTGACCGCGTCGGTCAGTTTTAAGGTGTGGATAATTTTTCCGTTTTTGTCGAGCGCGTATAGCTCGGGCTTGTTGCCGCTGTCTTCCAAAGTCCAGATGCGGTCTGATTTCGGGGTGATTTCCAGAGCCGATGCTTCTTTGAGTTCGTCGGGCAGATTGCCCAGCACTTTAAGGATTTCGGGTTGTTGCGCACAGGCGATGCAGATCAGGGCGAGCGAAGGCCACTTTATTTTTTCCAGCATGATGTTTTTGCCATAAAAATAGGGAATTAGCTTTTACAAATCAAAACCGGACGTATGCCGCAACCGATTTGTTTTTCTTTTTAAAACAAGCCAAACCAGCGGAATGAGTAGAATAGCTTGACAAATTATGTTTTTACGAAATTTCCGCCAATTGTCAATTAGCCGACAAATCGCTCCTACCGCACCGGATAAATTTGTCCCGTTAACCAATACAACAACAAATGAAAAAATTATTTTTAGTCTTGCTGCTGGTAACGGCAGCCCTTGCAGAAGGACAAAACCCGCAAATCAATTCAGGAAAATCGGGCGCGATCAATGGGTACGATCCCGTAGCCTATTTCAGGGAAAACAAAGCGACCGGCGGGAGTCCGGAATTCGTGTACCGATGGCAGGAAACCGACTGGCGTTTCGCGTCCAAGGAAAATCTCGAAATTTTCAAGGCCGATCCCGAAAAATACGCGCCACAGTACGGTGGCTATTGCGCATACGGCGCGTCTCAGGGCCACAAAGCCCCGACCGATCCGGAAGCTTTCGCCATTGTAAACGGTAAATTGTACCTGAATTACAGCAAGAATGTGCAAAAAACCTGGAAAGCCGACCAATCGGCGCTGATTGAAAAAGCCGATAAAAACTGGGAAACGCTCAAATCGGAAAAATAACGGATAAATACCGCCGAGTCGTACCGGCAATTCGTTGCGGCGGATTTCACCAAGCGGATTTTTTCGTAACTTTCGGGCAAACAAAACCGATGCGGCAGTTATTCGTCATTCTTTTCCTGTCTGTGACTTTTTCCGGATTTTCCCAGGATTCGACGGCGGTCGTCACGGCAAAGGAAAACCTCGAAGCCCAATTTGCAAGGCCGGATTCGCTTTACCGCGAAGACCAGTTTTATTTCGCATTTACGTATAACATCCTGCAGCACCGGCCGGCCGATATCACGCAAAATAAATTTTCCTCCGGGTTTGCGCTGGGTTTTTTGCGCGACATGCCGTTCAATAAAAAACGGACCTGGTCTGTTGCTGCCGGATTGGGTTATGCGATAGACAATTTCAACTCCAACCTGCTCATCACGCAAACGCAGAATGGTTACCAGTACGATAACATCGACCCGGATCTTGCTTACGACAAGAACAAATTCATCCTGCATTTCGTCGAGCTGCCGATCGAGATCCGCTGGCGCACCTCGACACCGCAAAGCCATAAGTTCTGGCGCGTGTATACCGGGCTGAAATTCAGCTATATGGTTTTCAACCGATACAAATTCAAGGACGGCGACGACAAATATTCGCTGAGCAATATTCCGGATTTCAACAAATTCCAATACGGCGCCTACATCGCGACGGGTTACAATACCTGGAACCTGACGGTTTACTACGGTTTCAATCCGCTTTTCAAATCGGCAAAAATCGATGGGGAAAACATCGATATGCGGACACTCAACATCGGCTTGATGTTCTACATCCTATAGCCAGAAATACCACAACGCCATTTGCGGGGCGATGCCTGCGAGAAAGCCCGCGGCGAGTTCGGCCGGGCTATGCGCTTCCATCGAAAGCCGTGAACTGGCTACGATTCCGGTGATGACAAACAGTAAAGCGACCAGTCCGGTAAGATCGTATTGGTTGTGGATGCCGAGCCCGACGATAAAAAAAACCGCCGCGCCGATCGCCGCAAGGTGCAGGCTTAGCTTAAACTTCAAAAACGTGCAAATCAAGGCGATTGTGCTGGTCAGGATCGCCCCGACAAAGAAAAAATAAAGCTCCGGAACGTGGTCAACCGTTATGCTTTGTTGCAGCAAAAGGAAAAGCAAGACGATTTGCATTGCAAGCGGCCATCTGCGCTGGCTAACTTCGGAAGCCATGATCGTATCGATCTTGCCCAAAGTGCGCAACAGGAAAAAAAACGCAATCGGAATCAGTACCGTAATAATCGTCACCTGTAGGATTACGAGCACTTTTTCCATCAGAACGAGGTAATTCTCATCGATGTAAAAAAAGCACAAAACGGTAAAAAGCGGAATGAACAGCGGATGGAACAAATACGAAAAAAACGACAGGATTTTTTTCAAGATACGGGGTTTAGATTTTCTTGCGCATCCGCGCCACCGGGATTTCTAGCTGTTCGCGGTATTTCGCAATCGTGCGCCGGGCGATCGGGTAGCCTTTTTCTTTCAGGATTTCCATCAGGTCTTCGTCGGGAAGCGGCTTGCGCTTGTCTTCCTCGTCGATCACGTCGCGCAGGATTTTCTTGATTTCGATCGTCGAAACCTCTTCGCCCTGGTCGTTGGTCATTCCTTCGGAGAAAAATTCCTTGATGAGTTTCGTGCCGTAAGGCGTTTCGACATATTTGCTGTTGGCCACGCGCGAAATCGTCGAAATGTCGAGCCCGACCAAATCTGCGATGTCTTTTAAGATCATCGGCTTAAGCTTCGTTTCGTCGCCGTCGAGGAAATAGGCGCTTTGGAAATGCATGATCGCATTCATCGTCACATACAGCGTTTCCTGGCGCTGCCGTATCGCGTCGATGAACCATTTCGCCGAATCGAGTTTCTGCTTGATGAACTGCACTGCGTCGCGCTGCGCCTGCGATTTCTCCCGCGAATCCTTATAGGTCTGCATCATTTCCTTATAATCCCGAGAAACGTGCAAGCTCGGGGCATTGCGGCCGTTGAGCGTGAGTTCGAGTTCGCCTTCGACGATCCGGATCGTAAAATCGGGAACGACGTGCTCGACGAGACGCGTGCTTCCGGAATAAGAATTCCCGGGCTTCGGGTTTAGTTTTTCAATCTCGTCGATGGCTTTTTTGAGTTGTTCCAACGACACGCCGTATTTCGCCTGAAGCTTGTCGTAGTGTTTTTTCGTAAAGGCATCGAACTGGTTCTCGATGATGTCGGTTGCCAATCCTACAGATTCCGTTGGGGTTTTGTGCTTGAGCTGCAATACGAGGCATTCCTGCAGGTCGCGCGCGCCGACGCCCGAAGGCTCCAGTTCGTGGACGATGTGCAAAATCCGCTCGACGGTTTTCTCGTCGGTGTGAATCCCTTGTGTAAATGCCATGTCGTCGACCAGATCGGGAATGCTCCGGCGGATATAGCCCATATCGTCGATGCTGCCGACCAGAAACTCCGCAATCTCGCGCTGCTCGTCCGACAAAATGAACGTGTGCAACTGGTTCAGCAAATCCTGATGGAACGTCATCGCGGCCGCCAATGGCGTTTCGCGGTTTTCGTCGTCGTCGCTGTAGTTGTTCGCCTGGTATTTGTAATCGGGCGTTTCGTCGTCGCTCAAATATTCGTCAATGTTGATCTCGTCGGTCTCGATCGAATCGCTGTCGTCGTCATATTCCTCTTCGTTGTCGAATTCGTCCTTCTCGTACTGTTCTTCCTCGTCTTCCTTTCCGGCCTCAAGTGCAGGATTGTCGTTCATTTCCTCTTTCAGCCGTTGTTCGAAAGCCTGTGTCGGCAACTGGATCAGCTTCATGAGCTGGATCTGCTGCGGCGAGAGTTTCTGTGAAAGTTTGAGGTTCAGGGATTGCCTTAACATAAGTTTTTCGATTGGCGTTTATTGTTCAAATTTAGGAAATTTGATGCAAACTTTTTGTTTCTTGTTCTTTTGTCTGGCAACAAAAGAACCAAAAATGCCTGGGCTGATTTTCATTTTTGTGATTTTCACATCCAAAGCTGCCTTCACGCTACGCGAAGCCGCTCGCCTTACAGGCTCGACTTCGGCGCGTAGCTATTTTGCATAAGTTCTTGTATCTAACTATCGCAGCTTTATATGGAAAATCTACAAAAATGAAAAAAGGCCGTTGAAGCTGCTGCGTAACGCCGGATGTCAAATCTTTCTATCGAAGCCAAAGCGTAAAAGCAACTTCCGGCTAGGATTTTCGGCGCGACGAAGTGAGCCGAAAATAAAATATTGACTTCCGATTGGCGCGCATACAAATTTTAAACGCTAAAAAACAACGAAGATTGAAGTGGCAGCATACTTGGAATCGAGCGCATAGCGCGAGCGGCTTAGTATGCGGAACGGAAATCTGAGGTAGTTTTTGAGTTTTAAATTTTAGCGCTCAGCTATTTTTGCTTCTTTTGTTAGCGGACAAAAGAAGAAAAGAAAAAAGCCCGTTCGCAAGAACGGGCCTAAATCATATCAAACGAAGTTAAAACTCCGCACTACCCGGAGTTCTCGGAAACGGAATCACATCCCTGATGTTACTCATTCCCGTCACGAACAAAACCAGCCTTTCAAAGCCAAGCCCGAAGCCCGAGTGTACGGCGGAACCGAATCTTCGGGTATCGAGATACCACCACAGTTCTTCTTCGTCAATTCCCAAAACGCGCATTTTTTCGACCAATACGTCGTAACGTTCCTCACGCTGCGAGCCGCCGACGATCTCGCCGATTCCCGGGAACAGAATATCCATCGCGCGTACGGTTTTTCCATCTTCGTTCAGGCGCATGTAAAACGCTTTGATGTTGGCCGGGTAATCGTACAGGATCACCGGGCATTTGAAGTGTTTTTCGACCAGGAAACGTTCGTGTTCGCTCTGCAGGTCGGCGCCCCATTGGTCGATGATGAACTGGAATTTTTTCTTTTTGTTCGGCGTCGAATCCTTTAAAATATCGATCGCTTCGGTATAGGAAACGCGCTTGAAACTGTGTCCAAGCACAAAATCCAGCTTTTCGAGCAAGGTCATTTCGCTGCGCTCGGCCTGCGGTTTTTGTTTTTCCTCGTCGGCAAGCCTTTGATTGAGAAAAGCCAAATCGTCTTTGCAATGATCCATCGCATATTTGATCACGTATTGGATGAACTCCTCGGCCAAATCCATGTTGTCGTCCAGATCGTTGAATGCCACTTCCGGCTCGATCATCCAAAATTCCGCCAAATGGCGCGACGTGTTCGAATTTTCGGCACGAAACGTCGGTCCAAAGGTGTAAATCTGTCCGAGCGCCATCGCGAAAGTCTCGCCTTCCAATTGGCCGGAAACGGTCAGGTTCGTATGTTTTCCGAAGAAATCTTCTTTATAATTGATCTCGCCGGTTTCGGTTTTCGGCAGTTTGTCTAGAGGCAGCGACGTCACCTGGAACATTTCGCCCGCGCCTTCGGCATCGGCACCGGTGATGATCGGCGTATTCACATATACGAAACCTTTGTCCTGGAAATATTTGTGCACGGCATAGGCCAATACCGACCGAACGCGCATGATCGCCCCGAAAGCATTGGTCCGCACCCGCAAATGCGCATTTTCACGAAGGAATTCGAGCGAGTGCTTTTTGGGCTGCATCGGAAACTTTTCGGCATCCGAATCGCCCAGGATTTCCAAGGTCTTCACCTGGATCTCGTATTTCTGGCCCGCGCCTTGGCTTTCGACCAGATCGCCGGTGACCGAAACCGCCGCGCCGGTCGTGATGCGCTTCAGGTTTTCTTCAGGCGTGTTCGCGAAATCGACGACGCACTGAATGTTGTTGATCGTCGAGCCGTCGTTGAGCGCGATGAACTGGTTGTTCCTGAAAGTCCGTACCCAGCCTTTTGCGTTGATGTTCTGTGCTGTTGTTTCGCTGCTTAATAAGTCCCTGACTTTTGTATGTTTCATTTTCCGGTAATTAGTTCGATTTTTCGAAACTCGAATGCAAATATAATTTTTTTGTAAACGTATGGATTACGATTTCGCGTTGCTGTTTTCATCGTCTTCGATAATGCCGTCGTCAACCAGTTCTTCCTGTGACAATTGGCGTTTTTCGAAAGTCAGTACCAACGCCGGCAAGACAACCAAATTGGCGAACATCGCGAAAAGCAGCGTACAGGAAATCAATCCGCCGAGGGCGATCGTTCCCGAGAAACTCGATAACGTGAACACGGCGAATCCAAGAATCAAAACAACCGACGTATAGAACGTGCTGATTCCGGTTTCCCGGATCGCGCTCATCACCGAACGGCGCACTTTTCCGTTGTTCAAAATCAGGTCGTGGCGGTATTTGGCCATGAACTGGATCGCGTTGTCGACCGAAATCCCGAACGCGATGCTGAACACCAGAATCGTCGAAGGTTTCAGCGGAATGCCCAGATAGCCCATCAGCCCGGAAGTGATGCACAACGGCAAAATATTCGTGATTACGGCAACCGCGATCATTTTCAGGTTGCGGAACATATAGAGCATCAGAAGCGCGATCATCAGAATTGCAAAAATGATCGACTCGATGAGGTTATCGACCAGATACGACGTGCCTTTCTGAAAAACGAGCGCCTTTCCGGTCAGCGTGACGTCGTAGCGGTCGGCCGGGAAAATCACATCGGTCTGCTTGCGGAGCTTCTGCTCGATTTTCGCCATTTTATCGGTGCCGATGTCTTTCATGAATGTCGTTATCCGGGCATAATGTCCGGTTTTGTCAACATAACTTTTCATCAGATTGTCGCCTTTGCCCTTGCCCTTGAGCATGCTTTTGGCATACGAAAGCACGAAAGCCTGTTCCTGCGGGCTCGGCAACTGGTAATATTCCGGGTTGCCGTTATAGTAGGCTTGATTGAGATATTTCGCGAAATTAACGACCGAAACCGGCTTCGACAATTCGGGAATTTTTGCGATTGTCTTTTGAAGTTCCTCCATCTTTTCGATGGTTTTGGGCGAAACGACCTTGCCTTTTTTCTGGTGGATCATGATCTCGAGCGGCATCACGCCGTTGAATTCCTTTTCGAAAAACACGATGTCCTTGAAAAACGAGGCCGATTTGGGCATTTCGCCGATCAGGCTTCCCGAGACTTTCATCTGCAAAACGCCGATCACGCTAAAGGCAAGCAACAGCCCGTAAATCGTATAGATGACTTTGCGTTTGCTCCGCACGAGCCGCTCAACCCAGTCCAGCAATGATGAAATGTAGTTTTTGCTCAAATGGTACAGGTGCTTTTCTTTGGGCACCGACATGAAGCTGTACACGATCGGAACGACCATCAGCGTCAGCAGATAGACCGAAATCACGTTGATCGACGTCACCAGCCCGAACTCGAAAAGCAAATCGTTTCCGGTAATCATGAACGTCGCAAAGCCCATCGCCGTGGTCATGTTGGTCATCAGTGTCGAGACGCCGATTTTGGAAATGACGCGCTGCAACGCCTTTGCCTGGTTGTTGTGGATCTTGATTTCCTGCTGGTATTTGTTGATCAGGAAAATGCAGTTCGTAATCCCGATGACGATGATCAGCGGCGGGATGATCGCCGTTAAAATCGTGATTTTGTAATGAAACAATCCCAGCGTTCCGAACGACCACATGACCCCGAAAATCAAAATGAAGATCGAAATGAACGTTGCCCGGTACGAACGGAAAAAGAAAAAGAAGATCAGCGATACGGTCAAAAGCGCCGCGCCGATGAACAGCCCGATTTCGCCTTTCATATTCTCGGCGTTGATCGTCCGGATGTAAGGCATTCCCGAGACGCGCAAATCGATTCCGGTGTCTTTTTCGAACTTGTCGATTTTCGGTACGAGCACGTCGAGGATGAAGGTTTTCCGCGCTTCGGTATTGACGATCGCCTTGTTCAGGTAAACCGCCGAGCGGATGCTGCCCGATTCCTTGTTGAACAAAAGCCCTTCGTAAAACGGCAGTTTGTGGAAAAGTTCGTCCTTAATCTGCTGCAAATATGCCGAATCTACAGTTTTGCCCTGATCGATCAGCGGCACCATTTCGAAACGTTGCGCGATCGTATCTTTTTGCAGTTTTTTCAAATCGTTGAGCGATACGACCAAGTCGATTTCCTTTGCGTTCTTCAGCCCGGTCATCAGTTCGTTCCAGGCACTGTATGCTTTCGGGGTAAAAAACCGGTCGTCCTTGATCCCGATGACGATCAGGTTGCCTTCCTCGCCGAACTTGTCCAGGAAATCCTGATACTGCCGGTTGGCGATATGTTTGTGCGGAAGCAGGTTGGCCTCGCTGTAGGTCATGCCGAGGTTTTTCCATTGCAGTCCCAGGAAAACCGTGATGGCAGCGATCACGCCCAGGATGAATATCCTGTTTTTCAGGATTACCCTGGCGACCGATTCCCAGAATCCGACTTTAAATCTCTTTCTCATATCCGATAAAATGCGTGCAAAGGTAAGCAAAACCGCCTGTATTTTTCAATTGCGGAACCTACATTTATTTAAAGATAAGGCGATTATTTTTTTGTAGGATTAAATTTCTGTTACCATCTTTTTTAAGGCGATATTTTTTATATTTGGTTCGCCATCTTTGCAGCAAATACACAAGGCGCGAACGCAATGAGAAACCTGAAAAACTTCCTTTTTTACCTTTTTACCGTTTCCGGTTTTTCCGTTCTCATTTACTGGATCATGGCCCAGGGTAAGCATCTTGAGGCCGGTCGTGAAATCGTCCTGCCGAAATCCGGATCGGACCGTTTGAACGAATTTCTCGGGTCGATCTCGCACAACCTGCAGGAATCGCTGGCACTCTTGCTGCTGCAGATTATTTCCATCATTTTGGTCGCCCGGATTTTCGGATGGTTTTTCCGGAAAATCGGCCAGCAGTCGGTCGTAGGCGAAATGGTCGCGGGCATCGTGCTCGGGCCGTCGCTGCTCGGGCTTTATTTTCCCGAATTTTTCAGCACGCTTTTCCCGGTGGAATCACTGGGCAACTTAAAGCTTTTCAGCGAGCTCGGATTGATTTTCTTCATGTTCGTCATCGGCATGGAACTCGACCTCAAGGCCTTGAAAAACAAAGCCAACGATGCGGTCGTGATCAGCCACGCCAGCATCATTTTCCCGTTTGCGCTCGGTATCGGGCTGGGTTATTTCATCTACAATCAATTTGCGCCGCCGGGCGTCGAGTTTTCCTCGTTCGCATTGTTCATCGGGATTTCGATGAGCATAACGGCCTTTCCCGTATTGGCCCGGATCGTGCAGGAACGCGGCATCCACAAAACGAAACTCGGCACGATCGTCATTACCTGCGCCGCCGCCGACGACATTACCGCCTGGTGCATTCTGGCCACGGTCATCGCAATCGTAAAAGCGGGCGATTTCGGCAGTTCGGTATATGTCATCGGGCTTTCCATAACCTATGTGTTTCTGATGTTGAAAGTCGTCAGGCCGTTCCTTGCGCGCGTCGGTGAATTGAAGAATTCCCGGCAAAGCCTCAGCAAACCGGTTGTAGCGATTTTCCTGATAACGCTGATCATTTCGGCCTATACGACTGAAATCATCGGCATCCATGCACTTTTCGGGGCGTTTATGGCCGGTGTGATCATGCCCGACAATGTCAAATTTCGCAGCATCATTATCGATAAGGTCGAGGATTTGTCGGTCATCGTATTATTGCCGCTCTTTTTCGTATTTACCGGACTGCGCACGAAAATCGGGCTGATCGACAGTCCCGAAATGTGGAAAATCACCGGCGTCATCATCGTGGTAGCCGTTGCCGGAAAGTTTCTCGGCAGTGCGATTGCGGCAAAATTCGTAGGACAGAGCTGGCGCGACAGTTTTACGATCGGTGCGTTGATGAATACGCGCGGGCTGATGGAACTCATCGTGCTCAACATCGGAAAAGACCTCGGCGTACTCGACGACCGGATTTTTGCGATGCTCGTGATCATGGCCTTGGTCACGACATTTATGACCGGGCCGGCGCTCGAACTGATCAATTTCATCTTCAAGACCAAAGACGTTCATATGCACGAAGAAATCCGGAACGACGACCGCTACAAAGTCCTGATTTCGTTCGGGAACGCCGATCGTGGAAAATCGCTGCTTCGCCTGGCCAACAGCTTCGTAAAAAAACAGAATCAGGATACGGTCGTTACAGCCATGCACCTGACACTGAGCAACGAACTGCATACCTTCAACCTCGAGGAACAGGAACGGAAAAGCTTTGCGCCTGTCATCGCCGAATCGGAAAACCTGAACCAAAAGATCGTGACCTTGTTCAAGGTTTCGAACGATATAGACAACGACATCATCGAAATTGCGAACCAGGGCGAATACAACCTGCTTTTGGTCGGGCTTGGACAGTCTATTTTCGAAGGAACGCTGCTCGGGAAAGTGCTCGGTTATACCACCCGGATCATCAATCCGGACCGGCTGATCGACAAATTCATCGGAAAGGAAGGACTTTTCGAGAATTCGCCTTTTGACGAACGGACGCGCCAGATTGTGGCCAAAACCAAAATGCCCGTCGGAATTCTGGTCGACAAAGACCTCGAAAGACTGGAAAACATATTCATGCCGATTTTTACCTCCGACGATGCATTCCTGGTGGATTACGCCAAAAAACTTGTCGAGAACAACGGTTCGGTCATCACGTTCGTCGATCCGAACGACGCGATCAAAGGCAACGGCAATATTTCGGAAAGCATCCGGATCATGCAGCGGAATGTGCCGGCCAACATCCGCATGATGGAAGAGCGGATTATGAAAAAGGATTTTCTCGTCAGCCAGGATATTATGGTCGTGAGTCTCGACAGCTGGAAAAAGCTCGTCAATTCGCAAAGCGTCTGGCTCAGCAATATCCCGTCGGTACTCATTATTCGCCCGTAATCATGGAATGGCTGCTGCTGATAATCGCCGGTTTTTTTGAAGTAGGTTTTGCGTCCTGCCTCGGCAAAGCCAGGGAAACCACCGGAAACGCATCGATGTTCTGGATGATCGGTTTTTTTGCCTGCCTCACAATCAGCATGATTTTACTTTACAAGGCTACGCAGACCTTGCCGATCGGGACGGCTTATGCGGTCTGGACCGGAATCGGCGCCGTGGGAACCGTACTGGTCGGGATTTTCGTCTTTAAGGAACCGGCGACCTTTTGGCGGATTTTTTTCCTGACCACGCTGATCGCTTCGATCATTGGGTTAAAATTCGTATCGCACTAAATCCCGATGTTGAAGATAAAACTGATCTTTACCGAAATGTTGTCCTCAAACCGCGGCAGTCCGTTCGGACCGTAACGGTAAAAGCCTGACAATCCCAAGCCCTTAAAAATCTGGTTCACTTCGACGCCCGATTCGAAATACCCGCGATCGAGCGTTTTGTACTCGATCCCGACGTGCTGCTCCGGATGTTCCATATTTCCCCAAGCCATGCGCGTCACGAGCACCAGTGCGGGCCGCACTTTCGGAAACAGCGACACTTTTTTCAGCGCGTGTTTGAGCTGGAGCATGACGTACTGGCTCGAGAAGAATTCGTTGAAATACATCGTTTCGAAACTGTTCTTGCCTGCGAGTGTGATCCGTTCGAGGATTTTGTCTTTGGTCAGGCTGTTCGGCGAGGTATTGTACAAATGCGTCAGCGGCACATCGCCGTAAGCATAACCGGCTTCCATCAGTACCGATGTCTTTTGCCCGTCGAGGTATTTGTTTTCGTATTCGGCCCTGAAATCGATCTTCCCGAAACTGAAATCGTTGTCGAGCACTTTTGGCAGCGACTGCGTATACTGGAACGTGAATTTCGGGAACCGTTTCTCGGTCTCGATCTTACCGGCCGGCGTCTGCATGTAATCGCTGAACGGATTCCATTGGAGCGAAACCATCGCCGTGGTCATCCGGAAAAGCGTATACAATTTGCCGTCGGCCAAAAAAGCATAGTCGAATTTCGGCTCGACGCGCGTGCGGGAAATCTGCCAGATGCTTTCGGTTTTCGGGATGATTTTCGTCTCGATGTACGCGCGGTTCATTTTATAGTTGTAGAACGTGCTGACGTTGATCGGGCGCGGATCGTACAACTTGAAAACGCGTTTGTCGATTGCGAACGACGTACTCGCGATTTCCCGCACGTCGTCGGTATAACTGCCGCCGACCCAAGTGTTCGAGAATTTGCCGATTCTGGCCGCAGCTCCTAAATTGTATTTGAAATTCCCGTCTTTGGTTCCATATGCCGAGTAGCCTTCGACGCGGTAAACGTCCGAAAGCTTGTCGTTCGTGATTCCGCCCAGACCAAGCCGGACTCCTTCGTAATTATTATAGCTCAGCAGATAGCGCAAATCCAGGTCGATCGGGCCGAACGGAATGTAACCGTTGATGATCTTGCGCCCGAAGCGTAGCTTTTTCTCGATTTTTTCCTTGGCGACGATGCTGTCCAGCGAACGATAGGTATTTTTTTCGCGAATGTCAATAGTATCTTTTTTATACCGGTTCCAGAAATCGTCGTCGCGGCCGATTGCGTTGTCGGTCACTTCGATCACGACAGAAGGCTTGCGGATCGTGACGGGAATGTTGTAGGCGATATCGGAATATTTCGATTCGGAAAGCAAATAAGTGAAATCGGAGGTCTGCTTCTCACGATCAGGATTGTTGCCGTTTACTGCGTCAAAACGGATTGTCGTGCCCGGCAGCCGGATGTCTTCATCGTTGTTGCCTTTGCGGACCCTGAATTTCCTGCCGGTCGGGAACCAGAGTTTTTCTTCTGGGATGTATTTGAATTCGTGCGTGCCGCTGATGATGACTACGCCCTTGATGACGGTTTCGGCCCGTGCGATCGCGTAGGTTTCGCTGTCGATGAACAAAACGCCTTCAAGCCCGGCTTTTTTCCTTTTGCTGTGGAACGCGACGCGATAGGCTTTCCGGCCTTCTACATTGACCGAATCGAGCAATCGGTATCGGTAATCCGAGAATGCGTCGCCGGCAATCGGGCTGTTGTATTTGGTTTCGAGCAATTCGTAATTCTCGTCGTAAATCGAGAACGACTGCAAATTGAAGCCGAGCACTTCATAGATCGGTTCGCGGAATCCGGACATTTTCGTTCCGATGACCGTTTCCTTGAGATGCGTTCCGTCGTATTGGTATTGCGAGACTTTTTCGGTTTCGAAAAAATGCTGGCGCCGTACGAATTTCTTGAACTTGTACTGGGTCGAGTCGATTTTGGTATAGCGTTTCCCGAAGAATTTCCGCTTAACGACCGTATCCAGCTGCCCGCGGATCGAATCCGGGTTCGAAGTCACGATGAGCTTCGTATAGCTTTTGAAGGCGAAGCTTTGGAGTTTCCTTTCGGGATTGTTCGCAGGCTTGTTCCGGATGGCGCGCCGGATGATCTTGTTGGCCGGATTTTCGTCAACGCGGTTTTGCGCCTGCAGGGCAAACGTCAGAAACAGGAAAAAAATCAGCCATTTTTTCATTGCATCAAACAAAAAATCCGTCACGGGCGGACGGATTTATTCGATAGTATCTGTTGTTCTTACACTTTCATGATTTCGGCTTCCTTGACGGCCAGCAATTCGTCAATTTTCCGGATGAAACTGTTGGTCAGCTGTTGCACTTCTTCCTCTGCGCCTTTGCCGGCATCTTCGGACAGGCCGTTTTTTTCGAGCTTCTTGATTTCGGTATTGGCATCCTTGCGCGAATTCCGGATCCCGATTTTCGCATCTTCGGCTTCCGATTTGGCTTGCTTTACCAAATCGCGGCGGCGTTCCTCGGTCAGCGGCGGTACGCTGATGATGATCATGTCGCCGTTGTTCATCGGGTTGAACCCGATATTGGCCACCATGATCGCTTTCTCAATTGGCTGGAGCATGTTTTTTTCGTACGGCGTGATCGTGATCGTGCGCGCATCCGGCACATTGATGTTCGAAACCTGAGCAAGCGGCGTGGCCGAACCGTAATAATCGACGAAAACCCCGCCGATCATTGCAGGCGAAGCTTTCCCCGCACGGATGTTCACGAATTCCTTTTCGAGATGCGCAACCGAGCCGTTCATGGCTTCTTCGGTACTTTCCAGGATAAAATCAATTTCTTCTTCCATTGTTATGGTTGTTGGTGGCTGGCAGTTGGTGACTGGACAACCGTTATATCTTGGCGTTTACCGGCTCAATGAAAGCTAATCGCGTTCATCTCGCCGCCACCGCGCTTTAGCTTCGCTCAGTTCGCCTTTCAGGCTCGGGTCCGCTATATCTTTTGTTCCTGACGTCACAAAAGGATGCCGCTTCAAATGTAATTCACTGAACTCCTATAAAAAATATTGTCCGGTGAAGTAATCGCTAACGCGGATTATACGTTTACGACCGTCCCGACATTTTCGCCTTCGCAAATCCTGACCAGGTTGCCTTTTTTGTTCATGTCGAAAACCAGGATCGGCAACTCGTTTTCCTGGCTCAGCGTGAAAGCCGTCGTGTCCATGACGTTCAATCCTTTGCGCAATACGTCTTCAAACGTAATGGTATCGAATTTTGTTGCGTTCGGGTCTTTTTCCGGATCGGCGGTGTAAATGCCGTCAACGCGCGTGCCTTTTAGAATCACGTCGGCGTGGATTTCAACCCCGCGCAAAACCGCTGCGGTGTCGGTCGTGAAATACGGGTTTCCGGTTCCGGCTCCGAAAATCACGATGCGGCCTTTTTCCAAATGCCTGACCGCGCGTCTTTTGATGTACGGTTCGGCGATCGCCTCGATTTTCAATGCAGTCTGTAGGCGCGTCAACATTCCGGCGTCTTCAAGCGCGCCCTGCAAAGCCATCCCGTTGATGACCGTTGCAAGCATTCCCATATAATCGCCCTGAACGCGGTCCATGCCGTTGCTGGCTCCGGCCACGCCGCGGAAAATGTTTCCGCCGCCGATAACGATCGCAATCTGGACGCCTTTGTCGTGAATCTGCCTGATCTCGTCGGCATATTCGGCTAAACGTGCCGGATCGATGCCGTACTGACGGTCGCCCATCAGCGCTTCGCCGCTCAGTTTCAGGAGAATTCTCTTATACTTCATTGCTGCAATTTTATGGGTTTAGTTGTGCAAATATAACTATAATCCCGCTTCGCCAAACGGGTTTTCAAAAAATGTTAATCGGGTCAAAAAGGTTGCATTTTGCATGTTTAAAATCGTAAATTTGAGTATCCCAAATGCCGAAAATCATGAAAGTCGCCATTGCTGAAAGCTTGCTGAAAAGCGTTTCCTACGTCAGGTACCGGAAAATCGTGACTGACTTGCTGCTCCAGGGTAAAGCCACAGGCGAAAATCAATCGTCCAATTTGCTCCTGTACACCAATCTGAACGAGACGCGCATGAACCGGCTCGACAAAAAAATGGTGATTTCCGAAGCGAACATCCAAAAACTCCTCGATCTCAAAAAAGAATACATTTGGCTTGTGATTTCCGAAGGCTGGTGCGGCGATGCGGCGCAATTGCTACCAATCCTGAACAAGCTTGCGATGATCACGCCGCACATCGAGATGAAAATCGTTTTCCGCGACGAAAACCCATTATTGATGAACCTTTTCCTTACTAACGGCACGCGATCGATCCCGAAACTGATCATGATCTGCAAAAAAACCAAGGAAGTATTGGCCGATTGGGGACCGAGACCCAAAGGCGCGACCGATTTGGTAAAAAGCTACCGCAGCCAGTACGGCAAGATCGACGACACGCTAAAAACCGAACTGCAATTGTGGTACCTGCACGACAAAGGGATTTCGACGCAGGATGAAGTTGTCAGGATCATGATGGATCTGGAACAACGGAATCCTCAAATGAAGTGACCGATAACGCATTTTCGACCGAGTAATCCCCGATTTTCGTCCGGCGCAACGCCGTCAAATGCGCTCCCGAACCCAAAGCTTTCCCAAAATCATACGCCATCGACCGGATGTAAGTGCCTTTGCTGCAGGCAATCCGGAAATCGACTTCGGGCAGATCGATGCGTGTGATCTCGAATTCGGAAACCGTGGTTTTTCGCGAAGCGATTTCGACTTCCTCGCCTGCGCGCGCGTGTTCGTACAACCGTTTGCCGTCTTTTTTGATTGCCGAAAAGATCGGCGGTTTCTGGTCGATTTCGCCGATGAATTGTCGGGTTGTTTCGCGGATCAGCGTTTCGGTGATGTGATCGGTTGGGAAAGTTTCGTCGATTCCGGTTTCCAGATCGTACGATGGCGTGGTCGCACCGATATGAAACGTTCCAGTATATTCTTTGGCCTGGCTTTGGATTTCGGTAATTTTTTTGGTGAATTTCCCGGTACAGACAATCAGCAATCCCGTAGCCAAAGGATCGAGCGTACCGGCATGTCCGATCTTGATTTTCTTGAGCTTGAGCCGGCTTTTCAGCGTCCATTTCAATTTGTTGACGGCCTGAAACGACGTCCAGTGCAGCGGTTTGTCGATCAGGATGATTTGCCCGTCAAGAAAATCCTGGGCCGTCATTTAAATCGAGGTCAGTTTCAGGACGAAGAAATGGATGACGAGAATTGCAATTCCGGCGATTATCCGGTAATAACCGAAAATTTTGAAGCCGTTTTTCTGCAAATAGCCGATAAAGGATTTGATCGCCAGAAGCGCCACGATGAACGCCACGACGTTTCCGATGATCAAATATTGGATTTGGTCGTGGCTCAGCACGAAACCGTCCTTGTAATAATCGTAGCATTTCTTGGCCGTTGCCCCAAACATGGTCGGGACGGCAAGGAAGAAAGAGAATTCCGCCGCAGTTTTTCTTGAGAGTTTCGAAGCCATTCCGCCAACAATACTTGCGCCGCTCCGGGAAACGCCGGGAATCATTGCCAGGCATTGGAACATCCCGATTTTGAACGCGGTCAGATAAGAAATTTTTTGGGTCGAATGTGCTTCTTCGGCATCGGTGAACCAATCGTCGACCTTCAATAAAATTAGGCCGCCGATCAACAACGAAACTGCCACGGTTACGGGATTTTCCAACAGCGCGTCGATTTTTTTGCTGAACAGCAATCCGAAAACCACGGCCGGAATAAACCCGACGAGCAGTTTCAGGTAAAAATCGACCGACTGGAAAAATCGTTTGAAATATAAAATAATGACTGACAAAATCGCGCCGAGCTGGATTACGATCGTAAAGAGTTTCGTGAAATCGTCGTGGGCAATGCCGAAAAACGACGAGGCGATGATCATGTGGCCTGTGGATGAAACCGGCAGGAATTCGGTCAGTCCTTCGATGACGGCCAGGACAATGGCCTGAAGCGTATCCATTTATCTCTTCGGGTTTTTCAGGATCGAGTAAATCGTAATCCCGAACCCGATCAGCACTGTCGTCGGCGCCAGCCGGATCCGCCTGAAACTGAAAATATCCTCGCTGAATACTTTCGGGTCGCTGCTTCCGCCGCCCGACATCAGGATAAACCCAAGCGCGATCACGCCGAGCCCGATCAGCAGGATTTTGTAATTCAGTTTTTCGAACAAAAATTCAGGAGCTGCCTGGCTTTCCTCTTTCTGGTTTTCTATGATGTCTTTCTTAGCCATACTTTTAGTCGTTGGTCGTTGGTCGTTGGTCGTGGTCGTTTCCATCGACCATCGACTGTAAGCCATCGACTCTATTAATACAAATCGTCTGTCCTCAAATTCAGGAAACGCTGCGTCGCGATGAACGTGCTGAACCACGTGATCAAAATACCCACTACGATCACGCCCAAAAGCACCGCGCCGGTCATGATCTGGTCCTGCAAAATCTCGAGTTTCGGAAAATTTTCGTTGACGTAAAACAATACGCCGCACAGCGCTAGTACGGCCAACACCGCGCCGATCACGCCCAGGCGGATGCTACGCCAGATGAACGGTTTGCGGATGAACGACTTGGTCGCGCCGACCATCTGCATCGTTTTGATGATGAACCGGTTGGAATGGATCGCCAGCCGCATCGAGCTGTTGATCAGAAGCACCGCGACCAGTGCCAGGAAAGCGCTTGCCACCAAAATCCACATACTGATTTTTTCGATGTTGTCGTTGACCAAGGTCACGAGCTGCTTGTCGTAGACGATATCCGAAATCATTTCATTTTCCCGGAGCTTGCGCTGCACTTTGGCAATGCTGTCGTTGTCAACATACGCGGCCTTTAAGTGAATGTCGTATGAGTTCTGGAGCGGGTTCATCCCAAGAAATTCCATAAAATCCTCACCGATGACTTTTTGGTGTTCGGCTGCGGCCTCTGCGCTCGAAACGAACTTGTAATCCTTTGCGAAATGCGCGGTTTTCAGCTGCTCGCCAAAGGCGGTCATCGTCGAATCTTTCGCCTCGTTCTTGAAAAAGACCGTCATCGTGATTTCTTCCTTGAAATTGTCCGACAGGTGTTTCGAATTGATGATGAAAAGCCCTAAAATCCCGAGCAGGAAAAGCACGAGAAAAATACTCAAAACCACCGAAAAATACGAAGAAATCAACCTGCGTTTCTGGAATCTGTCGAACTTTGAAATCATACGGGACTAAATTTCGGTAAAAATAGTAAAGAAATTGTTTCTACAGCTTTATAACGCGCAAACTTTTGAGTTTGGTACAATAACCGTAAATTTGCGTGCTCCCGAAGTGTCGGTATTGATTTTTTGAAGCACGGCTTTGTCGTTTTTCAGGAAGATCGGTCCCGCTGTCCGCTGCAATCTTTTAGACCTTGCAGGTTTTAAAAACCTGCAAGGTCTTCAAAAGGATTTCCGCTTCCATCGGGGCTAGGCCGCAACTCTTTAACATCCAAACAAAACCGGCCGCGTGCCGAATTTTATGAAATACACTCCATCCGAAATCGAAGCCAAATGGCAGAAATACTGGGCCGAAAACCAGATCTTCGCCGCCGATAACCACAGCGACAAGCCGAAATATTACGTGCTTGATATGTTTCCGTATCCGTCGGGCGCGGGGTTGCACGTCGGACATCCGCTGGGCTACATCGCTTCCGACATTTACGCACGTTTCAAACGCCACAAAGGTTTCAACGTGTTGCATCCGCAGGGTTACGACAGCTTCGGGCTTCCCGCCGAGCAGTACGCCATCCAGACCGGCCAGCATCCGGAGAAGACGACACGCGAGAACATTGCGCGCTACCGCGAGCAATTGGATAAAATCGGGTTTTCGTTCGATTGGTCGCGCGAAGTCCGGACTTCGAATCCCGATTATTACAAATGGACGCAGTGGATTTTCATCCAGCTTTTCAATTCGTGGTATAACAAAGATTCGGACAAAGCCGAAAGCATTTGTACGCTGATAGAAAAATTCCAAACCGAAGGAAATGCCAACATCAATGCAGTTTCCGACGACAATATCCAGCAATTTTCCGCAACGGATTGGAATAGTTTTTCTAAAGAAAAACAGGAAAAAGTCCTGCTTCAATACCGCATGACTTATCTCGCCGAAACCGAAGTCAACTGGTGTCCGGCGCTCGGAACCGTTTTGGCCAACGACGAGATCGTCAACGGCGTTTCGGAACGGGGCGGCCATCCGGTCATCCGCAAGAAAATGACGCAATGGAGCATGCGGATTTCGGCTTATGCCGAACGATTGCTTCAAGGATTGGAAACCATCGACTGGACTGACGCGCTCAAGGAAAGCCAAAGAAACTGGATCGGGAAATCGGTCGGCGCTTCGGTGAAGTTCCAGGTCGTGGGTTACGAAGGCGAAACCGTCGCCGATGCCGACGATCCGGTCATCGAAGTCTTTACGACGCGTCCCGACACGATTTTCGGCGTCAGCTTTTTGACGCTCGCACCCGAACATCCATTGGTTCCGCAAATCACGACCGAAGAACAAAAAGAAGCCGTAAGCAATTACGTTGAAGCAACGGCAAAACGCTCCGAGCGCGAGCGCATGGCCGACGTAAAAACGGTTTCAGGCGCGTTTACGGGAGCTTATGCCGTGCATCCGTTGAGCGGTTTGCCTGTTCCGATCTGGATTGGCGACTATGTCTTGGCGGGCTATGGCACCGGCGCGGTCATGAGCGTTCCGGCCGGCGACCAGCGCGATTACGATTTTGCGAAACATTTCAATATCCCGATCGAGAACATTTTCGAAGGCGTCGATATTTCTGCCGAAGCCTACGCGGACAAGGACAATGTCAAGCTCAAAAACTCCGATTTTTTGAACGGGCTCGATTACAAATCCGCGACAAAAAAAGTGATCGAAGCTTTAGAAGCCGTCGGAATGGGCAAAGGCAAGACGAATTACCGGCTGCGCGACGCCGTATTTTCGCGCCAAAGATATTGGGGCGAACCGTTTCCGGTGTACTATGTGAACGGCCTGCCGCAGATGATCGCAAAAGAATATTTACCGATCCGTTTGCCCGAAGTCGAGAAATACTTGCCGACCGAAGACGGTGCGCCGCCGCTCGGAAATTCTACAACATGGGCTTGGGATACGGAAAAAAACGAAGTAGTCTCAAAAGATAAGATCGACAATGTCAAAGTGTTTCCGCTCGAGCTGAACACAATGCCGGGCTGGGCGGGAAGCTCTTGGTACTGGCTGAGGTATATGGATCCGCACAACGATTTCGAATTCGTGTCGAAAGAAACGGAAAATTACTGGCAGAACGTGGATTTGTACATCGGCGGAAGCGAGCATGCGACCGGGCATTTGCTGTACAGCCGTTTTTGGAATAAGTTTTTGTTCGACCGCGGTTTGGTGAATCATGAGGAACCGTTTAAGAAGCTGATCAATCAGGGGATGATTTTGGGGACGAGTGCGTTTGTATATCGATTAGGATCGTTTGGCGTAGGTGGAGGAAGGAATGAATCTGGCATTGATGATGTCGGAATCAATTTGAAGAACTTGTATTTTTCTGAAGTATATGCAAAACTTCAAATATTTTTATTAAAGAAGTTTTATGAAAGAGAAAAAATAAGTGAGTCGGCACGATTGAATTTGAAACGTAGTGGTGTTTATATTGGATTGCATAAGTTTGAAAACTCAGAAATAGAAAAGTTTGCTGAAGATTTGTTTGATAAGACAAGTCTTAACACATCTGTAATAACTATTGGATTAGATACGTTGCAAAAAGTACATGTTGATGTTTCTCTTGTAAATTTCTCTGATGAATTGGATTTAAAAGGTTTTAGGGAATGGCGTCAAGGTTATGAAAATGCAATTTTCATTGGCGAAAATGGAGAAGAAATTTTGAACAACGGCAAATTCCTCGTTTCCCGCGAAGTCGAAAAAATGTCCAAATCCAAATACAACGTCGTCAATCCTGACGATATCTGCAACGAATACGGCGCCGATACGTTGCGATTGTACGAAATGTTCCTCGGTCCGCTTGAGCAGTCGAAACCGTGGAATACGGCTGGAATCACAGGCGTTTTCGGGTTTTTGAAAAAACTCTGGCGTTTATATTTCGACGACAACGGACTTGTGGTGACTTCGAATCCGGCGAGCAAGGAAGCCTTGAAATCGCTGCATAAAACGATCAAAAAAGTCCAGGACGACATCGAGGCGTTTTCATTCAACACGTCGGTGTCGCAGTTCATGATCTGCGTCAACGAGCTGACCGCGATGAATTGCCACGAGCGTTCCATTCTTGAGCCGCTGGCTATTGTGATTTCGCCGTATGCGCCGCACATCGCCGAGGAATTGTGGGAAAAGCTCGGACACAAAGGCAGCATTTCCAAAGTGCCGTTCCCGATTTTCCAGCCCGAGCATTTGGTCGAAAGCAGCAAGGAATATCCGGTTTCATTTAACGGAAAGACGAAGTTTTTTATCGAACTGCCGCTCGATTTATCGAAGGAACAAATCGAGGAAATCATCCTCAGGGACGAGCGTACGATCAAACAGATGGAAGGGAAAACGCCGAATAAGGTAATCATCGTTCCCGGGAAAATTATTAACCTTGTCGGGTAACATTTCCGGATTTGCTAAGTCTTGAGAAATTAACTTAATGACAGCTAAACCCCAAAGGTTTTTAAAACCTTTGGGGTTTCCAAAAATAAGCCACTTTTTCAACGATCATTACGGTTTTCCCGCAGACAATCACAAATTACAACTGGATCTGCCGCTCAATCTGCTGGTCGAGCGAAATGAAAGTTTCCGTTCTTGAGACGCCGTCGATGACCTGGATTTTCTTGTTGAGCAGCTGCATCAGGTGTTCGTTGTCGCGGCAGATGATCTTGATCAGGATCGACCAGTTTCCGGTCGTGTAGTGGCATTCGAGTACTTCCGGGATTTTTTTCAACTCTTTGACGGCTTCAAAATTGATTGCGGCTTTTTCGAGATAAATGCCCACGAAAGCCATCGTGGTATAACCCAAAACCTTGTTGTTGACCGTAAATTTCGAACCCGATATCACGCCGGATTGTTCAAGCTTTCGCAGTCTTTGGTGGATTGCGGCGCCGGAAATACCGATTTTGTTGGCGATCTGCAAAATGGGTTTCCGCGCATCTTCCATCAGTGCACGGAGAATTTCCTTATCGATGCCGTCGATTTCGATTTGGAGTGAATTGATTTTCATTTCTTGAAGATTTGAATCGAATGTACGATTTTAATTCAAATTTGAAACGAGAATTCAAATTTACCACTATGGCCTAGCCTGTCCCGAAGCGTCGGGAGAGCCGGCATCCTTTTTTGCAAAAAAAGATAAAGGCGGGAGCAGGAATATGCTCCTGAAAATTTAACTGTGTTTCAACGGATTGTACCCAAAATACGGCATTTCCTTTTCATTGAAAACCACACCGTATTCTTCCAGCTCTTTGAGGATCGGCAAATAAACTTCTTTGCTGATCGGAAGCTGTACGCCCGGAGTTTTGATGTTTCCGTTGAGGATTTGCAGCGTCGCCATCGCCACCGGAAGCCCGACGGTTTTCGCCATTGCCGTATAGGTTTGGTCGTCGCCGATGCAGACCATTTTAGAGTCGATCTGCTTTTGCTCGCCGTTGATTTCATAACCGAATTTGTGGTACATCACAATCATGTCTTTGTCCTCGGGTGCGAGCGTCCACTTGTCGGTCAGGATTTTTTCGAGGATTTGGGCCGGCGTGGCGTTTTTGAGCCCGACGATTTTGTTCGGATTGAAAATGTCGAGTTCCAGAAGTTTGTCCCACATGATGTCGTCCTGTTCGATGCCGAGTTGCAGCCGCAGCTTGATCTCGACCGAATCCGTCGGATGATAGGGCAGGAAAAGGTTCGTGAATTCGCGATAGCTCATCGTTTCGGAGTCATCCACGACATACGAATCGTCGGTCATGCCCAGTTGGACGAACATGTTCCAGGCTTTCGAATATCCGACCCGGCGGATCGTGCCGCGGAACAGCGTCAGGATGTTTTCGAGACCGTAAACGTGTTTGTATTTGAGCGAATCGCGGTTGGCGTAAGCCTCGAAGCGTCCGTAGCCTTCGACGTCGAGAAACTCGGTCCGGCGGAATAATTTGTGGTACGGAATGTATTTGTACGTGCCTTCCTGAAGGAATTTCGCAGCGCCGCCGTTTCCTGCAAGCACGACATTTCGCGGCGCCCAGGTGAACTTATAGTTCCAGAGGTTGTTGTCCGATTCGGGCGCGACCAATCCGCCGCAGAACGATTCGAACAGCAGCATTTTCCCGCCGCGGTCCCGGATTTCGTCAATGACTTTCATCGCGCTGAGGTGGTCGATTCCCGGATCGAGCCCGATCTCGTTCATGAAAACCAGGTTGTTTTCCTTGGCAGCGGTATCGAGGCTTTGCATCGCATCTGAAATATACGACGCGGTGACCATATGTTTTTTATAGGTGATGCAGTCCTTGGCGACTTCAATGTGCAAATGTGCGGGAAGCATCGAAATGACGATGTCGGCTTTCTGGATTTCGCTCCGACGTTGTGATTTGTCGAAAATATCAAGAGCGATCGCCGTGGCATTCGGGTGTCCGTTGGTTTTTTTCTGCGCGAGCTCAAGCGACAGATCGCCGATGGTCACGTGCAGGTTTTCGCCGTACGATTTTTCCAGCAGGTAGCGGATTAGTGACGATGCCGAACGGCCTGCGCCGATGATCAGGATGTTTCTCATGTTATTCCAGTCCTTCCAGTTCTTCAAGCTCTTTTTTGGCTTGTTTCTCGGAATCTATTTTTTTCTGTTCGAATTGCTTGTCGGCGGCGACTTCCTCGGTGACGAAAAGCTCCTTTCCGATGACGATCAGCAGCATCAGCGCCGAAACCAGCAATGCCAGCCTTGAAATGTGCATCACTTTTCCCGTCGATTTCCTAAAGGCCAGAAACCCGAAAACAATTGCCGGCGCGATCGGTATGATGGCAAGCGTTCCCAATGGCAGCACGGTGAACACGATGCTGATCAGGGCGAAAAACACGGCCAGTCCGGTAAATATTTTTTTACTCATTTCTCACGTTTTAAATGCCCGAAGCGGTTTTGAGCGCCAGTTGCCCTGTCCCGACGGGAATGCTGAACCGGATCATCGCCGGGATTTTATCGGCATCGGCGGTGAGCCAGATCAGGTTTTTGTCTTTGCCTTTCAACGCGTCGGTCCGGGCGGAAATCGAGACCTTGTAGCATTCTTTATTGCCAAGGTTTCCCGCCGATACGGTTTCCTTACCCATATATTTAACCACGACCGGCACTTCCTTTTCATCGAAAACGATAGTGAAAGCCGCGGTTTGTCCGGTTTTGTAATTCCTGAAATCGATCGTCCGCAATTTATACAATATCGAAACGACATCCTGTGTTGACGGCCCAACTTTAAAGGTTTTCGCGGTTTCGCGCCGGTTGCGTTTTTTTACGGTACTGCTGACAATGCCGCCCGTTTTAAAAATATATTTTTCGGTTTTGGTATAGCCGCCTTCAAAAATGTCCCTTTTGTACATCGAAGGTTTCAGCGTGGCCGGATTGACAAACGACTCATACAAGTCGCGGATCTTGAAGAACGAATCCCATTTGCTGAACGTTTCGGCCTGGCAGCTCAGGTGAAGGTAGCTGTTTTTGGATGTGCTGATCGTGCTGGTCGACAACGTTACCTGTGCCAGTTGCGTCATCAGTCCGCCCATATTATAGGAAGCGGCATAAACGAGTTTTTCGCCGGATTTGATTTGGGAAAATCCGTAGCTAAATGACAGCAGACAGCAGACAGCGAGTAATGAGTTCTTCATTTTCCGGAATTGAGATGCAAATGTAATGTATTTTAACAAAGGACAAAAACGCTGAAAAGCATTCGATGTTGCCGCAGATGCGTTATTTTTGCATCATCCGGATGTAACGGAATCATTTATCGATATGGAACGAAAAATCATTGCAACGGCCGCTTTCTTCGGGGTGACGGCGGTTATCCTCGGCGCTTTCGGGGCGCATACGCTCAAACAATATCTCGACCCGCAGCAGCTCTCGGCTTTTGAGACCGGCGTCCGTTATCAGATGTACCACGCTTTTTTATTGCTTTTCGTCGGGTTTGGCGCCGGCATTCCGGATAAAACCCGAAAGCGTGTTTATTGGTTTATCGTTTTCGGAATCCTTTGTTTTTCCGGATCGATTTATCTGCTTTCCACGGGCATCGCTTCGGGCGCGGGAGCCAAAATTGCCGGCCCGGTTACGCCCGTCGGAGGATTGTTGCTGATTGTCGCCTGGTTCTTACTCTTTGTCGAATTTATCAGGAAAAAATCATAAAATTCGGGCGCGGCAAATCGATTCTTGAATTTAATTTTTACTTTTGCTTTCTTTTTAATACACAACTTAAGCACAATTTTATGGAGAATAACGCTTTGACTACGAAATCGATTTCGTTGGAGAGTTTAGGAATTAAAAATGCGAACGTTCATTATCAGTTGTCGCCGGACGAGCTCCACGAGATCACGATAAAATCCGGACAAGGCGTTGAATCTTCAACCGGTGCGCTGGCCATCAATACAGGGGAATTCACCGGACGCTCGCCGCAGGATCGTTTTATCGTAAAAGACAATATCACAAGGGATAAAGTTTGGTGGGGAAAAATCAATCAGCCGTTCGAGCCGGAACAGTTCGATGCGTTGTATGGCAAAGTGATGGATTACCTTTCCAATAAGGAAATTTATGCGCGAGACAGCTATGTCTGCGCCGATCCGAATTACAGGCTCAACGTTCGTGTGGTGACCGAAACCGCCTCGTCGAACCTGTTCTGCTACAATATGTTCCTACGGCCGGAAGCTTCGGAACTCGATAATTTCACGCCGGACTGGCACGTCATCTGTGCGCCGGGCTTTATGGCCGACCCGATGGTCGACGGCACGCGCCAGCACAATTTTGCAATCCTGAACTTTACCCGGAAAATCGCTTTGGTTGGCGGAACCGGCTATACCGGCGAAATGAAGAAAGGGATTTTCTCCGCTTTGAATTTCATCCTTCCGGTCGACAAAAACGCCCTGCCGATGCACTGCAGCGCCAACGTCGGCGAAAAAGGCGACACTGCGATTTTCTTCGGATTGTCGGGAACGGGAAAAACCACGTTGTCGGCAGATCCGCAACGCAAACTCATCGGCGACGACGAGCATGGCTGGACTTCCGAAAACACGGTTTTCAATTTTGAAGGCGGATGCTATGCGAAAGTCATCAACCTGACCGAAGAAAACGAGCCGGATATTTTCCGCGCCATCAAAAAAGGTGCGATCCTGGAAAACGTCATTTTCAAGAAAGGCACGAACGAGGTCGATTTTGAAGATGTTTCCATCACGCCCAATACCCGCGTAAGCTATCCGATTGATTTTATCGACAACATCCAGCCGGGCTCCATCGGTAAAAATCCTAAAAATATTTTCATGCTCACGGCTGATTCCTTCGGGATTTTGCCTCCGATCGCACGCTTGACGCCGGGGCAGGCAGCTTACCATTTCATTTCGGGCTATACCGCTAAAGTAGCCGGTACCGAAGCGGGCGTCAATGAGCCGCAACCGAATTTTTCGGCTTGTTTCGGTGCGCCGTTCATGCCTTTGCACCCGACCAAGTATGCCGAAATGCTAAGCAAGAAAATGAAGGACGCCGATGTAAAAGTGTGGCTGGTCAATACCGGTTGGTCAGGCGGTCCTTATGGCATCGGCCACAGAATGAAACTGAAATACACGCGCGCGATGATCACGGCTGCCCTGAACGGCGAGCTTGACAATGTGGAATACAAAGATCATGTGGTGTTCGGTATAGCGAAACCGCAATCGTGCCCGAACGTGCCTTCCGAAATCCTGAATCCGAGGGATACTTGGGAAGATAAAGATCAATACGATGCAAAAGCCCACGAACTGGCAGATAAATTCCGGGAAAACTTCAAGAAGTTCGAGGAATTTGCCAATGAGGAGATTATGGCAGGCGGGCCGAGAGGATAATGTTATTAATTCAAAAAAAAGCCGTTCGGAAATGAACGGCTTTTTTTATTTGGCTTCTTTTGCCTGCAAAAAAAAACGCCACCAATCGGCAGCGTTTAAAAGTATTTTTACGTTCTCTTATTTGTCTTTGGTTTCCTTATTCGCTTTTTCGATATATTTTTGGAGCGCCATGGTCATTGACGGCGCTTCGGGCGACGGCGCCATGATGTCTACGCGAAGGCCGTGATCGACGGCTTCTTTTTGTGTCGTGCTGCCGAAAACGGCGATCCGGGTATTGTTTTGCTCAAAGTCGGGGAAATTCATGAACAGCGATTTGATTCCCGTCGGGCTGAAAAATGCCAGCACATCGTAATAAACGTCGGCAAGGTCCGAAAGATCGCTCATGACAGTTTTGTAGAATGTGGCCTGCGTCCAGTCGACTTTCAAATTGTTCAAGGTAACCGGCGCCTCGACATTGAGTTGATCTGAAGCGGGCAACAGGAATTTTTCTTCTTTGTATTTCTTGATCAGCGGAGCCATATCGGCAAAATCCTTCTGTCCGACATAAATCTTTCTTTTCCTGTAAACGACATATTTCTGCAGATAGTAAGCGATGGCTTCGGACTGGCAGAAGTACTTCAGTCCTTCCGGAACTTTATAGCGCATTTCCTCGGCGACGCGGAAAAAATGATCAACGGCGTTCTTGCTGGTTAAAATGATGGCGGTATATTGGCTGATATCTATTTTTTGCAGACGGATGTCTTTGGCGCTGACGCCTTCGACGTGGATGAAAGGCCTGAAGTCGATCTTGACTTTAAACTTTTGCTGAAGCTCAAAATACGGGGAATTTTGCACCGGCTCCGGCTGTGACACCAAAATAGTTTTCACTTTCATATATAGACAATTCTAGATGTACTAACTTTTTGTAAACCAATAATACATGAAATAATAGGGCGCTATTTCAAGTGCGCAAAGATACAAAATAAAATAAAACATCTTGCCGGCTATGAAATTTTGGTAATTCTTCAATGCGAGTAGATAAGTTAACACGTTCGTTGCCAAAATAGCGGCAATAATCATAAAAAACAGATATTCTGACTGGCTATTGTTGTAAAACAATATGATGTTTACCGGAAGCAGCAACAAACCGATATAAGTCCTGTAGCTCACCTTGCGCAGATTGAACTGTTCGGCGAACTCCTCGATGTTGAATGCCGTTGCGATAATCTTGTCAATCAGGAACTTGGAAAGGATGAACGCGCCCAGCAGCGTAAAAATCCGAACGTACAGCACCCAGTCGGTCTTGTCGGCATAACCGTAGTGGCTCAGCGCGAGCTGGATGAAGAACGAAAGCGAAATGACCTGTACCACAAAAAGGATTGCGGTAAAACCGCTCATTAAATGACCGCTGTCCTTGTAGACCTTGACGTATTTGTCGGAAACGATCAGCCTTGCGAAATCGCCGAAGCGCTTTTCGAAAGCCGTTCGCGTAATGGCGATCAGTACAAAGCACAGGACAAAAAGCGCCGTCGCCCAGTCCTTGGTATCCACGATCCTAGGGGTTATCACATCAGCTGTCATCACGCGCAAAATTAATGATTTTTCGTCCCGAAAGTTATCAACCCGACGCTATTTATTATCATTTTATTATGAATCTGCAACTGCAAAAAGGTTATTTTTGTCCTCAAATCGACGGTCAATGAGCGACAGCATAGTTATCATCCCTACGTATAACGAAATCGAAAACGTGGAACGCATCATCCGTAAGGTGTTTTCGCTCAGCAAAGATTTTCACATTCACGTGGTCGACGATAATTCGCCCGACGGCACGGCCGAAAAAGTCACCGAGCTGATGGCCGAATTCGCCGGACGTCTCAGCCTCAAGAAAAGACTGAAAAAGTCCGGACTGGGCACTGCTTACGTCCACGGATTCAAATGGGCGCTCGAAAACGGTTATCAATACATTTTTGAAATGGATGCCGATTTTTCGCACAATCCCGACGATCTGGAAAAATTGTATAATGCCTGTCGTTCCGGCACCGCCGATATGGCCATCGGGTCGCGTTATATCACTGGCGTAAATGTCGTGAACTGGCCGCTGAGCCGTGTGCTGCTGTCGTATTTTGCATCGAGTTACGTGCGCTTCATCACCGGAATGAAAATCCACGACGCAACGGCAGGCTTCATCTGCTACAAACGCAAAGTGCTGGAAACGATTGGGCTCGACCGCGTAAAATTCATCGGATATGCATTCCAGATCGAGATGAAATACCGCACGTTCGCCCATAAGTTCAACATCGTCGAAGTGCCGATCATTTTCACCGACCGTACGCGCGGCCAGTCCAAAATGAGCAACGCCATTATCAAGGAAGCCGTATTTGGAGTCATTTCGCTCCGGATCCGCAAATTATTTAACAAGTTATAGATGAACAGTGTCTTAATCCGCAATGCGAAAATCGTCAATGAAGGTTCCGTTTTTGAAGGCGATGTGCTGATCGAAGGCGAACTGATCACCGAAGTCGCCGAAAGCATCAGCCCGAAGCCGAATTATACCGTCATCGACGCCGAAGGAAATTACCTGATTCCCGGTGCGATCGACGACCAGGTTCATTTTCGCGAACCGGGTTTGACGCACAAAGGCGACATCGAATCGGAATCGCGCGCTGCCGTGGCCGGCGGCATTACCTCGTTTATCGAACAGCCCAATACGGTGCCGAATGCCGTGACACAGGAAATCCTTGCCGAGAAATACAGGATCGCGGCCGAAAAATCGTTCGCCAATTACGGGTTTATGTTCGGTGCGACAAACGACAACCTCGAGGAAGTCCTGAAAACCGACCCGAAAACCGTTCCCGGAATCAAGATTTTTCTCGGTTCGTCTACCGGAAACATGCTCGTCGACAACGAAGCCGTGCTCGAAAAGATTTTCTCGAGCACGCCGATGCTGATTGCCGTGCATTGCGAAGACGAAGCGACAATCAAAGCCAATCTTGAAAAGTATAAGGAAAAATACGGAGAAGATATTCCCGTTGAATGTCATCCGCTGATCCGGAGCGCTGAGGCGTGTTATATTTCGTCGTCAAAAGCCGTTGCGCTTGCAAAGAAAACCGGGGCGAGGCTGCATGTTTTCCATTTGTCGACGGCAAAGGAAATGGAATTGTTCACCAACAAAATCCCGTTGGAAGAAAAACAGATCACGGCGGAAGTATGCGTACACCATCTGTGGTTTTCGGACGCCGACTATAAAACAAAGGGAAATTTCATCAAATGGAACCCGGCCGTCAAAACCGCGGACGACCGTGATGCGCTTTGGGCCGCGTTGCTCGACGACCGTATCGACGTAATCGCGACCGACCATGCGCCGCATACGCTAGAAGAAAAAAAACAATCTTACTTGAAAGCGCCGTCCGGCGGACCGTTGGTGCAGCATGCCGTTGTCGCCATGTTTGAAGCGTATCATCAGGGGAAAATATCCATCGAGAAAATCGTGGAAAAAATGGCGCACAATCCGGCGAAAATCTTCAAAATAGAAAAGCGCGGGTTCATCAAACCAGGCTATTATGCTGATCTGGCGATCATCAATACCGGATTGCCCTGGAATGTCAAAAAGGAAAACATCCTGTACAAATGCGGCTGGTCGCCGTTTGAAGGATACAGTTTTAAATCGAGGATAACGCATACTTTTGTGAACGGAAACCTGGTATTCCAGAACGGGAAAGTCAAAGACATCCGCACCGGGAAACGCCTACTTTTTGACCGATGATTATGAGAGCGATCGTTTTATTTTTTGGATTGTTTTTCCTGTTTGCCGGGTGTGGCAATGCCGTCGAAAAGCCCGACAACCTGATTCCGGAAGACAAAATGGTAAACATCATTTACGATTTGTCGCTGCTCGAGGCGATGCGTTCGCAAAAGCCGGCTGCACTCGAACAAAATCAGATCAATCCCAACAAGTACATTTACGGGAAATACAAAATCGACAGCCTGCAGTTTGTGAAGAGCAACGAGTATTACGCTTCCGACTTGAAGCATTATAAAGAACTCTACGAAAAAGTTGCCGAAAAACTGCGGGCACAAGACAATCAGCAACCCGTTGACCCGAAAGCGCCGCAAATCCAGTAAAATTATTTTCCAAGAGCTGTAGTCTGTTTGATGACATCCGCAATTTCCGTGAAAACATAGCCGGTTGCTTCGCGTATTTTATCGTTTGAATAATGCGCTGTCGTATGCAGCGTCCGCGCATCGTCTTTTGAGATGATCCGTTTGCGCCTGAAAATGTTTGCCAATATCCAATCGAGCCGCCAGGCCACCGACAAAAGCCATGGGGTAGCATAGACCGACGGGCTTTTTTTTCCGAGCGCCCGTGCCACGAGCGAAAAAACTTCGCGATAGGTCAGCGTTTGCGAAGAAAGAATAAAACGTTCGCCCGAAATTCCGCTTTCCATCAAAATCCGCATGATTTCCGCTACATCCTTTGCACCGATGAAACCCATCGTACCGTTGGTGTAAAACCGCTGTCCTTTTGCGGCCATTTTAAAAAGCGTCGCGCTTCCGGTGTCCCAAAGCGGCGGCCCGATGACGATTCCCGGATTGACGATCACTACGTTCAGCCCTTCCTGCTGGCCGCGCCAGATTTCCATTTCGGCGCCGTGTTTCGTGATCGCGTAATCGCTGTGAGGTTTCTCGGGGTTCCATTCGGTTTCTTCATCTACGATGGCCAGGTGTCCGGTTTCATGGTCTTTGAGATCGCCCAGCGCCGCGATCGAGCTGACGTGGCAAAGTTTTTCGATTTTGTGCGCGAGGCAGCAATTGACGATGTTGGCCGTGCCTTCGATATTGGTTTTACGCAAGGCTTCTTCGTCATTCGGATCGAAGGAAACCAGCGCCGCGCAATGATAGACGTGCGTGATGTCTTCAAAAGCTTTTTCAAGCGACGGCAGATCGAGGATATCGGCTTTTTGCCATTCGATCTTTTCGAACAGCTCGGTTTTTTTGTACAGTGTCAAAAGCGCCTTGGTTCTCAGTTTTGATTTTTCGTCGCGGTAAAGCGCGCGGAAAGATTCTCCCTGTTCGAGAAGCAGCAGCGCAAGGTGCGAGCCGATATGTCCTGTGGCGCCGGTGATGAGAATCATATCACAAATATAACGATAAACATCTGTTGAAACGCAGCGCCTAGCCCCGATAGAGCCTTTATCTTTTTTTGAAAAAAAAGATAAAGGCGAAATGGTAATTCACGAATTCCGAAATTTGAATATTTGCAATGAGTAAAGCGGGAAAATGCTCCCAAAAAAATTCAAATCCGTTATCTTTGCCCTCAAATTATACGGAATGAAAAACCTAGTCGAAGAATTGAAATGGCGCGGGCTCTACCACGACGCGATGCCGGGAACCGAAGAACAGCTTTTGAAAGAAACGACCACGGCGTATATCGGGTTTGACCCGACTGCCGATTCGCTCCACATCGGGAGCATGGTGCAGATTATTTTGCTTGTGCATCTCAAGCGTTTCGGCCACAAGCCAATCGCATTGGTTGGCGGGGCGACGGGAATGATCGGCGATCCGTCGGGGAAATCGGACGAGCGGAATTTGCTCAATGAAGAACAATTGGCGAAAAATGTCGCGGGGATCAAAAGCGTATTGTCGCGTTTTCTGGATTTCAATTCGGGCGATGCCAATGTGCCGGTCATGGTGAACAATTACGACTGGATGAAGGACTTTACGTTCATCGATTTCGCGCGCGAGGTCGGAAAACGCATTACCGTAAATTATATGATGGCCAAGGATTCGGTCAAGAAACGGCTTTCGGGCGAATCGGGCGATGGCATGTCGTTTACCGAATTCACGTATCAATTGATCCAAGGCTACGATTTTTACCATTTGCACAAACATTACAACTGCGTTTTGCAGATGGGCGGTTCGGATCAATGGGGCAACATCACGACCGGAACGGAATTGGTTCGCCGGATGAACCCGAATGTGGAAGCGAAAGCCTTTGCGCTGACCACGCCGCTGATCACCAAGTCGGACGGATCGAAATTCGGCAAATCGGAGGGCGGGAATATCTGGCTCGACGCCGACAAGACTTCGGTGTACAAGTTCTACCAGTTCTGGCTCAATACGTCGGATGAAGACGCGGAAAAATACATCAAAATCTTTACGTTTTTGGATAAAAATACGATCGACGCCTTAATCGAAGAGCATAAGACCGCGGCGCATTTACGCGTGCTTCAGCGAAAGCTCGCCGAAGAAATCACGATTTTTGTACACGGTGAAGTGGAATTGACAAAAGCGGTCACGGCTTCAAATATTTTATTCGGCAACTCGACCGCCGACGATTTGAAGCAATTGGATTCGGAGACATTTCTGGAAATTTTCGACGGCGTGCCGCAGGCCGAAATTTCAAAATCTGATATTGAAAACGGGATCGACATCGTTTCGTTGCTGAACGAGAAATCGGGTTTTATGAAATCGAACGGCGAGGCGCGAAGAGCTTTAGCGGAGAATTCGGTTTCGGTGAACCGGGAAAAAGTCGGTGAAGATTTTGTCTTGAACGATTCGCACCTGATCAACGGCCAATTCGTTTTGCTTCAACGCGGGAAGAAGAATTATTTTGTGATACGGTCGGTATAGATGGTTTTCCCGTAATCCCTTTTTTTAGGAAAATTGTATTTTACCTTCAGGGAAGGGGCGGGTTTTATCCCTTATGAAAAGATGAAGTTCTTCGATACGGGAAAGCCGTAGAAATTATTAAAATCCATTTCGGCCAATACGAGTTATAAAACCATCAAATTGCACCCGCGGATGTCGGAATTGTCGAAACGGCCGAGCACTTCAAATGAGCCGTCGGCATAACTTTTTCCCAAATCCTGGGTCGCGATGAACGCGCACGAATTTACATTGGCCAGATCGATGACGTTGATGCCGCCGGTTTTTCCGTAGCCAACGTATGACAAAGCATCTTCGGTATCGCGGATTAAAATCTGCATCCAGTTCGGGCATTCAAAAACTCCATCGCCAAGCGAATAGGCCTGCGACAGCAATTCGGTCATGCCGTATTCGGAATGAATTGAAGCGACGCCGAAACCTTCGCACAAAATCTGGTGCAGTTCCTCGCGGATCATTTCCCTGCGGCGGCCTTTCATCCCGCCGGTTTCCATGACAATGGTATTTTGCAGATTAAATTTCCGCGATTCAATCATGTCCAAAAGTGCGTATGTCACGCCGATCAGCAGGATATTTTGCCCGGAATTGTCGAGCTGTACGAGTTTTTCTGCAAGTTCGTCGGTATTGTTAAGATAGAATCCGCTGTCAGGATTGTTCGAAAGCCGAATTAAATCGTCGGCCATATAAATCAACGATGAACCCTCGCGTTCAAGATAAGATGGAAGCAATGCCAACACCGCAAAATCTTCAATGTTGCCGTAAAATTGCGCGAATGCTTTGCGGTAACTTTCTTCATACAAGGAAACGTCGGTCACGAAATGGCGACTCGTGGCCGTTCCGGTCGTGCCGCTGCTGGTGAAGGTTGCTTCGACGGAATTGTCATTGGAAACAACTTTGTGGCTTTTGAAAAAGCTGATCGGAAGAAACGGGATTTGCCCAAGCGATTTAACCTGCCTTGGATCGATTTGCAGATAATCGCAGAATTCGCGGTACACTTCGTTGTTTTCGTATTGGAAACGGAATATCTTCAGCGCGGTTTTTTCAAACTGCTTCTGTCCGGAAAGTGCGAATATATCGAGGTGCTGGTTCAAATTTTCTGCAAAAATAACTAAAATAAAAAAAGCCCCGATTCCTCAGGGCTTTCAAAATCTATTTTCAAAGTGATTATTTGATCACCAATTTTCTTGTAGCTGTTTTACCGGCTTCGGTGATTTTAACGATGTAAACGCCGCCTTTCAGGTTTGAAACATTTACAACATTATCGGTAGAAGTTTTTACGACTTGTTTTCCCAATACATCATAAATAGCGACTGATTTGGTATCGTTGCTGTCCGAAGTGATGTACAGATTTCCGTTGGTTACCGGGTTTGGATATACCTGCAATCCTGCGATTGAGTTGTGGCTGGTTCCCAAAGTGCCTGAAACGACATAATCCCAAGTTCCGCCGACACGCACGTTGTCGATTTCGATATTGCCCGTTCCGGCAGTTGCGTTGCCGGCTTCGCGGATTACGACGCTGGCGATCTGGGTTGGAGCGGCAGTTGTTCCTGTAACATTGGTTACGGTAGCCGAACCTTCAGCTCCGCCGACTGACGGGTTTGCAAAAAGACTGGCGGTGTTCGAAGCAAGATCATATTTGATTACTACGAAAATTGGCGTTCCTGCATCATAATCGGAAGACATAAAAGTCGGAGTAGCAGTTCCACCGCTGTTGTTAAGGACGCCAAGGTTGTAAGTTCCGGCGTTAGCACCCGCTCTGATGTAAAGCCTTGCAGGAAGTGCCGTAACAGTTGCGCCCGAAGTTGCGCCCAACGAAAAGAAATAGTTTCCTGCCGGATCGGTGTTCGGCGACAAGCCATCGGCATTCAAGACATTTATGACAGCAGAATAGTATGCTGTTCCGGTGAGCGGAGCTGTAACAAGGTTGACGTCTTCAGAGTTTCCTGCGACGATCTGGGTTTTGTTTCCTGTTGCAGGTAATGAAGAATATGACAATGAACCTCCAACAATAACCAGTTGGCCTGCGGTTCCGCTGTGTGTTTGCCACCCGTTGGGGCTAGCGTTCAAGGCAGTACCTACAGTACCCAAAAAAGGGTCAGTCGCCTGTGCGAATGTTACGCACGAAGCGATTAATAAAGAAAGAGTGTAAAGTTTTTTCATTTTTCAGTTTTTAATTTATCGAGGCAAAGTTAAGAAGTATTTCTCTTGTTAAACAGAAACCTTTGTAAAAAAATAGTTAATTAAGAATTTGAACTATTTGACAATGAGTTTCCTCGTAGCGGTCGCATCATCTTCCTTGATTTTGATGATGTAAACCCCGGGCGAAAGATTGGCGATATTAAGCTCTTTTGAGTTGAGCACGGTTTGTAGAACTTTCTTCCCCAAGACGTCAAAAATGCTAATCTCCTTATCAAGTGAAGATTTCGAAGTAATGTAAATCTTACCGTTACTTACAGGGTTCGGGTAAAAGTTCAATCCTTCTATAGAAGCATCGGCTTTTACCGGCTGTTTCCCATCCTGGGCAGATGCCGCGAATGAGAACAGACAACACAAAAATGTAATATAAAAGTAATGTTTTACCATGGGTGCAATTTGGTTTTGTAAAAGTATAAAACTTTTTTCAAAAATAAAGCTAAAAAAAACGCCCCTTTGGTTAAAGGAGCGTTAATTCAAATACTAACTCTAAATTCTGAATTTTTATTTTGATCAGAAAGTATAACCCGTCCAGCCGAATACAGAAGTATCGGCGCCTGTAACGGCAGCGTTCTGAGTTTGGAAACCAAGGAAATCGGCAGTTGTGAAAGTACTGATATTGCTGCCCGGGAAAGGGCTGCCCGCAGTAATGGTAAAACCGGTACCGGCAGGGAACTCAGGGCCTGTGTAATTCATATCGATATCGATTTTACCCGGAAGGCCGGTACCTGTAGCATCGGTTAATTTGAACAGACCGTTCGATGGCTCTGCAGCACCAGTCCAGATTACTTTGGCATTGTGAAGCGTAAGTCCGCAACCCGTCCGCAATGTGAAGGCTGCCCTGAGCGGATAAACGGTTCCGTCGCCAGCCGTAGCGTTAGTTCCGGCCGGCAATTTATTCACGATGGTAAAGTTCGTAAAAACCGGATGAGACAAATGATCGGTATTGGCCGGTGTCGAACCTAAATCCGAAAAATAGCCATCGCCTTCCATAAAGCCCGAACCATTGGTAATATTGGTAAAATCGGCTTCCCTTGATTCGTAAACGTTCGTGACGGTTCCGGTCCAGCCCAGGCACCAGTCCAGCGTGTCGTCTTCCGAGTTGACCAGCATCATGTTTGTTACGCCTACCGTACCTCCGAAGAATTCGACGTTGTCGTCGCTGCCATCGTGGATGTAAAGGTTTTTAAGGATCGTACCGTCGCCGACCGCATAGCAGGAAAGGTTGTTGAATTCTTTAGAAGCGTTGATGCGCGCGCCGGAATGTGCAATTTCCACATATTCCAAATGGCCTGAATTGTCGTGCGCGTCAGAACCACCGTAAATCGCGTCTCCAACCTCGGTCAAAGCCGTATAGCCTGACAGGTTTCCGGATGCGTCTACCAGCGGAGCTCTTCCGCAAAGCAGGATGCCGCCCCAATCGCCCGGTTGCGGATTTGCAGCGCCGGAAATGAATTTGATCGGATGATCGGCAGTGCCCACAGCGTTAAGCTTGCCGCCTTGCTCTACCAGGATGTAAATACTGGTTGCCAATTCGCCGCCTGTTTGCGCTTTGAAAACCGCGCCCGGCTCGATGGTCAGCGTGTAACCGTTAGGAATGGCCAGTTTTCCGGTCAGCGTGTATTCGCCGGCAGGCAAAGTGATGTCGGCACCGAGACGGCCTTTCAGATTCGTGGCGCTATAATCCGGATCGCTCAGCGAGGTGATGATGCCGTTGGCGGTATCGCCTCCGGAATTGTTGTCGTCATCGCTGCTGCAGCCTGCGAACAAGCCTGCAAAAACGGAAAGCATCAGTACTTTTTTAAGTGTGTTCATTGTGTTTAAATTTAATAGTTAAAGATTAAGTTTGATTTTAAAGTGTCCAGGTCAGCCCGAAGCTGAATATCACGCCTTTGCGATAGCTGTTTACCAGTGTTTCGCTGACCGAGCCGGTATTCGGATCGCGCGTATCCATCGTAAGTTTGTATTTCGGGTTCAGGATATTCATTACGCTGAGATTAATTCCGAGGTTATATTTTTTCAGCTCGAATTTGTTCACGAAATCAAGCGTAGGTACTGCTTTTTCGATGGTATTTTCGCGCGCTGTCGTTCCCACCGAAAAGACTTTGTCATAGAAATAGTTGAATACCAGCGTAGACAAGAATGAAGTGTTTTCATTGCTGGTGTTATAGCTCAAATCGGCATTGACAAGCCACGGCGCGGCACCCTGCATCTTGCCCTTGTCCTGCGTGAACTGCACCGTCAGCTGATCGGCCGATGCATCGTTTTGCGTTTGCTCGCTATACAGGTACGACGCATTCAGGCCAAAGGTAAAGTCGCTGTTGCGTGCGTCGCTCTGAAAGCTGTAAATCGTTTTCTTGACTTCCAGTTCGGCCCCGACCACAAAAGCCTTTTCGGTATTCACGTATGAATAATCGTTGGCCGCCGAAGCCACCTGGATCCGGCTGATCGGATCCTGGATGTATTTGTAGAAACTGCCGATGGAAATGATTTCTTTTTTCGACGGCGAGAAGTCGTATTTCGCGTCGATGTTGTAATCGGTCGAAGGCACCAGGTACGGATTGCCGTATTCCGAGCTGTTGATGTTTTCGTAAAGGAACGGCGCCACTTCCTTGAATTGCGGCGTAGTATAGGTCTCGCTCGCTGCAAAACGCAACGCGTGCTTTTCGTTGATTGCATATTTCAGGTTCAGGCTCGGTAAAATATAGGTCTTGTCGATTTTTGACGGCTGGATCGTCAGATCGTGCACACTGCTCGAAATGTTGGTGTCCCAGTCGATCGTCTGCTTGACGGTTTCCGCACGGACTCCGATCTGGGCGGTAAGTTTCTCCCCGAACGTATGGGTCAGTTTGGCATAAGCCGCGGCAATGTCGCGGTGCGCCTCATAATAGAACGGAACAAGCGCACTGGCATTTGTAAAATTTCCGCGGTCGGTCACCAGGATGAATCCGCCGCCGTTCGCCCCCAGGTCGAGATGCTGCTGGTTGAAGATCGCGTCGGGATTTTCCGGGTCGATCGTTGGTGGCGCATTGAAGTCGAAATTGAATTTAAGGAAATCGAATGTCCGGTCCGTATTCCGGTAGTTTCCGCCCACGCTCAAAACCGTCGGCATCGTTTTCTCGGGATTGAACGTGTAGCTCACTTCCGCTTTTGCCGCCAGGTCGTTTTCGTCCAAAGTCGAGAAGAAGCGGTTGTTGTCGCCGGCCGATCCCGTCGAAAGCTTGTATACGCCGTTCGAGTCGTCAAACAAATATTTGTTGGTTTTCCGATCGGGCTCCGTAGCGCGGATCGTATTGTAGGCCACGCCGGCATTGGCCGAAATTTTATCCGAAAACTTGTAATCGCCCAGGAGCTGGTTCGAAAACAGGATGTTGTTGTTGGCCTGCTGGCGCACGATGATCGATTTTTCCGAACCCGGCAATTCCTGGTTGTCGTTGATGTCGTGATCGAATCCGACATAGCGCCCGACAAATTGCGAATTGTCGTGGATGTAAAGCGAGTTCACCGCAAGGCTACCTCCCGAAAATTTGTACTTCGCATTGCCCAGGAACGTTTGTGCGGCGTCATATTGCGAACGTTGCATATCCATTCGGCGCGTGTAAAATCCCGCGTAGGTCGATTCTCCGTTGAAACCTTCCTTATAGGTAAAATTGCTGCTGCTGTTGGCCACGCCAAACAACGACAAGGATTGGTTCTCGCCCAACTTGAATTTCCCGCCGCCCAAAATATTGAACGAGGAATTGACCGGATTGCCCTCGGTATCGGGCCTAAAACGCGAATCGAATTCGTACTGCTGTAAATTGCGGATTGGCGAAGTCCGCCCGTTCTTTAAGACGCCGAAATAATTGTACGCGCCGTCCGACACCAGGAAATCGCTTCCCGCATCGAGCGCGGCCGTGTTTACCCCGGAACCTGCACCAATCGAAAACACGCTCTTTTTATCCAGTTCTTTGGAGGAAATGTCGACATTGGCTCCGGCCACATCGCCATATAGCCCGGAGCTGAACGTTTTGTTGACGTTGATGTTCTTGATGATGTTCGACCCGAAGAACTCCAGCGAAATGTTCTTATATACAGGATCTTCCGACGGCAGCGGCATGCCGTTCAGCGTCGTCGAGTTGTAACGGTCGCCGAGCCCGCGGACAAAAACGTTGTTCACGCCTTCCTGCTTGGCGACGCCCGTGGTTTTCAGTACGGCGCCGGCGGCATCGCTTACGCCTTTCTTGGCCATTTCCTGCGAGCCGATCGCCTGTTTCATTTCCACGGCATTCTTCTGCTCGACCAGTAGGGCGGTTTCCTTTTCGCGGCTTCCGGCCGCCTGGATCTCGACGTCTTTTAAGGTATAGCTTCCTGAACCGAGCGCCTTGTCTACCGTTACGGTTTCGCCCGAGCCCACGGTTACTTGCTGGTCCTGGGATTCATATCCGACAAAGCTGTATTCTATGGTATAGGTTCCGGGTGCTACGCTAAAGCTGTATTTTCCGTTTTCGTCGGTGGTCGTTCCGGTTGTAGTACCTTTGATGACGATATTTGCAAAAGGCAACGAGGCATTGCCCAGATCTTTATCAGTAAGAATTCCCGTGATGGTTCCTTTTTGAGCCATCGCCGAAAGCCCGAAAAACAGTGTAAGAAAAATTAGTGCGTGTTTCATCAATCCTTAAGTGTGTTTTAATTTTGGTGCAAAGTAACAGGCGATTTGTAAAGCGGGAGTTACACATCGGTTACCAATTAGTTTAATAATCATTACTGAATTGTTAACATATTAAATTACGGTTAACCGCTTGTATTGACAGATTGATTATCTTTACTTTTACCATCAAAAACTGACCAAATCCCAATCATGAAAAAAAAAGAAATCAGGATTTTATTGGTAGACGACGAGCCGGATATTCTTGAAATCGTAGGCTACAACCTCTCGCAGGAAGGCTATCAGATTTTGACGGCGTCCAATGGCAAGGAAGCGGTGGCCAAAGCCAAAAAAGAACTTCCGCACCTGATCATTATGGATGTAATGATGCCCGAAATGGACGGTATGGAAGCCACCGAAACCATCCGGAAAATCCCCGAGCTCAGCAATGTCATTATCACGTTTTTGACGGCGAGAAGCGAAGACTATTCGCAAGTAGCGGGTTTCGAGGCCGGAGCCGACGATTACATCTCCAAACCGATCAAGCCCAAACTGCTCGTGAGCAAAGTCAAGGCGCTTTTGCGACGGCTGAAAGACGACGATGCGAAACATTCGGCGACGCTCAATGTAGCGGGTATCGAAATCAACCGCGAAGAATACAAAATCATCAAGGACGGCGTCGAGATCGTGCTGCCAAGAAAGGAATTCGAGCTGTTTTACCTGTTGGCCTCCAAACCAGGAAAAGTGTTCAAGCGCGAGGAAATCCTCGACAAAGTCTGGGGCAACGAGGTCATTGTCGGCGGTCGTACGATCGACGTGCACATCCGCAAGCTCCGCGAGAAGATCGGCGAGGAATTGTTCAAAACCATCAAAGGCGTAGGTTATAAGATTGAAGCGTAAATGGCCGTAATTTTCAAAAAAACGTACCGGTTTGCAGTAAAATCCTCATTTTACATCACGTTGTTCTCGACCGGGCTGCTCGCGATCCTGTGCTATTTTTTTGATCGTTTTCCCATCGAACTTTTCATTTGTTTTGCCGTTTGTATTGCGGCATTTTCTTTTTTCGTCCTTCAATATCGTGTTGAACGTTTCATTTATCGCCGCGTCAAGAAAATCTACGACGACGTGTCGCTGCTCGAATCCACGACGCTGCGCAACCAAGCCATTACGACCGATATGGAAACCCTTACGCGCGAAGTCCAGAAATTCGCAACCGACAAAAAGCTCGAAATCGAAATGCTCAAAGTCCGCGAAGAATACCGCCGCGAGTTCCTGGGCAACGTTTCGCACGAGCTCAAGACGCCGCTATTCACCGTTCAGGGCTATCTTTCGACGCTGCTCGACGGCGGAATGAAGGATAAAACGATCCGCAAAAAATATCTGGAACGCGCCGAAAAAGGTGTGGAGCGGCTCATTTACATCGTCCAGGATCTGGACATGATCTCGAAGCTCGAAAACGGCGAGGTCAACATCAACCTGACCGATTTCGACATTGTACAGGTCATCCAGAACATTTTCGACCTGCTCGAAATGGAAGCATCCAAAAAAGACATTCTGCTGATGTTCGACCGGAAATACCCGAAGAAAATCCTGGTCAGCGGCGATCAGGAAAAGATTGAACAAGTCGTACTGAACCTTGTCGTGAATTCCATCAAATACGGCAAGGAAAAAGGTTCGACCGAAGTCGGGATCGAAGACCTGACCGACAACAAGGTCATCATCCGAATCACCGACAACGGCGAAGGCATCGAAAAACACAACATCCCGAGATTGTTCGAGCGCTTTTTCCGGATCGACAAAAGCGGTGCAAGAAGCGCGGGCGGCTCCGGCCTAGGATTGTCGATCGTCAAGCACATCATCGAGGCGCACGGCGAGAAGATTTATGTGGAAAGCGAGTTTGGAAAAGGTTCGGAGTTTTCGTTTACTTTAGAGAAAGCGGAGTAATCTTCTTCTTTGTCTGCTAACAAAGAAGCAAAATAGCCTAGCGCTAAAATTTCAAACTGAAAAACTACCTCAGATTTCCGTTCCGCATACCAAGCCGTTCGACTTTCAGTCTCACTTCAGGTATGCTGCCACTTCAATCTTCGTTGTTTTTTAACGTTTCAAATTTATAAGCGCACTAAAAGGAAGTTAAATTTTATTTCTGGCTTTCTGCGAAGCGCCAGAAATTCTCTCGCCTGATGTTTAAGTTTTTGATATTGGCTTTGGGAAAATGAAAATCAACCAAGGCATTTTTGGTTCTTTGTTGCCAGACAAAAGAACAAATTATTCTTTTTCAAAAAGACAAAATAGGGCTGAAGCGTAAAAACAGTCCGGGGGACTGTTTTAGCGGAAGAGCCAGATGGCGCGATAGCTATTCACGTTCGAAGAGACAGAATAGATTCTTCCAATGAATAGCACTCTTAATCTCCGGCAAACCTTTATACAAATCGACTTCAAGCAAATTCTCGAGTCTGAAGTTTTCCTGTTTCGCATACGGAACCGCGCCGTCTTTCTTGAGGCGTTTGGCTAGGTATTCCTGTTCGTATTGTCCCGGCGTCGGGATGAAGAACGCCTTTTTGCCGAGTTTGGCCAAATCCATAATCGTCGTATAGCCTGAGCGGCACAGCACGATTTTGCTTTCGTTGAAGGTTTTTTCGAGCTGTTCCGAAGTCATGAAATTATAGAAAACGGTGTTTCCGATCTCGGTCTTCTTCTGCTCGGATTCCATGATTCCCTTGACGAAAACCACGTTGCCTTCATAGTACAGAATTTCGTGCTGCAGCTGTTCTTCCAGCATTCCGCGCTGGGGTTCGGGCCCGGAAAGTATCACCATCAAATCGTATTTCAGCGGCAGCGGCTTTCTTTCGAAACGGCTCAGCGGCCCGATGTACTTCAGGTTCAGGTCGGTTTCCTTCAGATGCCCGAGCTTGCCGGTCAGGTTGACGATATCGTCCACATCCGGAACCCAGCATTCGGTGAATTTCTCGATGATCATCCGGTGGAGTTTCCCGGTTAGCCAGCTCGTATTTCCCGTCAGCACGTTGAGCTGGTGCGTGATGAAGACCGACGGCACTTTCTTGCTTACGATGCCGAGCCGGTTATCCGAGATGATGCCCCACAAATGGTGCTCTTTCACCCATTGCTTGACAATTTTCTTTTCCTGGACGATGGCTTCGAACATTTTCGGCGCGTTCTTGAGCATTTTCCATTTGAAATTCCTGCCTTCCTTTGCATATTCGATTTCGTACGACGGCAATTCGAGTGTTTTCAGCTTCGGGAATTCCTTCTGGAGCATCTGGAGCGCGGCGCCGTCTGAAGCCAAGATCGGCGTGTAACCGTTCTGTCCAAGCGCCCGGATGATCGGGATACAGCGCGTGGCGTGTCCCAAACCCCAGTTGAGCGGCGCGACCAGTATGTTTTTCTGCAACGGGATTTCCGACATAAGGCTCGTTTAAGCCTGCAATATAAAAACATTTCCCGTAGCGTATATTTCCTTAATTTTACCAAAATTTTAATTCAGGCGTGGGCAGTAAAAATAAATTGAAGCGGTTTAAGGAAAACGAGACGTTCAACAACGTGATCCAACCGACAAGAGATGAAGCGATCGGCGGGAATTTTCCGCTCAAAGGCAAATGGAACACGGAATTTTTCCAAAACGACAATCCGCTCGTGCTCGAGCTCGGATGCGGAAAAGGCGAATATACCGTCGGGCTCGGCGAGCGATTTCCCAATAAGAATTTTATCGGTATCGATGTAAAAGGCGCGCGATTCTGGCGCGGTGCGAAAACCGCGGTCGAAGCCGGGATGAATAACGTCGGTTTCCTGCGGACACAAATCGAACTCATCGACCATTTGTTTGCCGCAGGCGAAGTCGACGAGATATGGATCACGTTCCCCGATCCGCAGATCAAGTATAAGCGCACCAAGCACCGGATGACCAACCCGGATTTCCTGTCGATGTACAAAAAAATCCTGAAACCCGAAGGCATTGTACACCTTAAAACCGACAGCGAGTTTATGTACGGCTATACTTTGGGCTTGCTCCAAGGGCTCGGGCAGGAAATCCTGTATGCCAATCACAACATTTACCGGAATGAGGGCGCGCCTGCCGAAGTGCTTGAAATCCAGACTTTTTACGAAAAGCAATATTTGGAAATTAACAAACCAATTACGTATATTCGGTTTAAAATAAAATAAAAATGATTTTTGTGCTGCCCCTTTTTTTGGGATTTGTCACGGCCTCGGTCGGAATCACTCCGCCGGGCCTGATTAATATGACAGCGGCAAAAGTCAGCCTCAAGGAAGGGCGTACACAAGCCCTTATTTTTGCATCGGGCGCTACGCTGGTCGTTTTGATCCAGACTTATATTGCGGTGGTTTTTGCCCGTTTTATCGACCAGAACCCGGACATCGTCGTGTTGCTGCGCGAAATCGGGCTCGGAATTTTCCTCGCGCTGACGGTCTTTTTTTTCTGGCGCGGCCAAAATCCGGAATACGAAGAAAAGAAAATCAAGTTCCACAGCAAGAAAAGCCGGTTCTTTTTCGGGATGCTGCTCTCGGCGCTCAACTTTTTCCCGATACCGTTCTACGTTTTCATCAGCGTCACTCTGGCTTCTTACCATTATTTTTCGTTTGGGGATTTGTTTGTCGGTACGTTTGTGTTGGGCTCGGGCATGGGCGCTTTTTTCGCTTTCTGGTGCTACATCGCCTTTTTCAAGAAAATGGAAAACCGGACAGCGTTCATCCTCCGGAACATGAACTACATCATCGGGTCGATCACCGGAATCGTCAGCATACTTTCCTTGTGCAACATCTTGCAATACTACTGGTAATGGGCAATAACGATAATTTTTTTGAACGGGTTTACCAGGTCGCAAGGCGGATTCCTTACGGAAAAGTGACGTCATACGGTGCAATCGCGAAGTTCCTCGCATCGTCGGGATCGGCTCGTATGGTCGGCTGGGCGATGAACAATTGCCCCGGCGACGTTCCGGCGCACCGCGTCGTAAACCGTTTCGGATTGCTGACCGGCAAGCACCATTTCGACGGCACGAATCTGATGCAGCAGCTTTTGGAAAGCGAAGGCATAGCGGTCGAAGACAATAAGATTATCGATTTCGAGAAACATTTTTGGAAACCGGAATAGGAAATAGCCACTGACAAAACCCGATTCAACATTTTTCCCGCATCAACTTTTCCCTTATCTTTGCTCCCGAAGCCTCGGGACTTAATTTAGTCTTAATAAGGCTTAAAATAGAATCAAATGAAATTAGACCGAAAAGAAATCCTCAAGGCGCTCGAAACCATTTCAATCGCCGGCGAAGGTAAAAATATGGTCGAAAGCGGCGCTGTCACCAACGTGCTGACTTTCGGCGACGAGGTTGTCGTAGAGCTTACGATCGCAACCCCGGCAATGCACATCCGCAAGCGCGCCGAAGACGACATCCGCAAAACGATTCACGACGCAATTTCGCCCGACGCGAAAGTCAAGGTCAACATCAAAGTTGAAACACCCGCCGCCAACCCGAATGAAATCAAAGGCAAATCGATTCCCGGAATCAAGAATATCATTGCGGTCGCTTCCGGAAAAGGCGGCGTTGGCAAGTCCACCGTTACGGCAAACCTTGCGGTGAGCTTGGCAAAAATGGGATTCAGTGTAGGGGTTTTAGACGCCGATATTTACGGCCCGTCGATGCCGATCATGTTCGACGTCGAATCCGAAAAGCCGATTTCGGTCACTGTCGACGGCAAATCGAAAATGAAACCGATCGAAAGCTACGAAGTCAAAATCCTGTCGATCGGATTTTTCACCGCACCGAGCCAGGCCGTAATCTGGCGCGGGCCGATGGCCTCAAAAGCATTGAACCAGATGATTTTCGACGCCGACTGGGGCGAGCTGGACTTTTTGCTCATCGACCTGCCACCGGGAACCGGCGATATTCATCTCTCGATCATGCAGTCGCTCCCGATTACCGGCGCAGTCGTCGTAAGTACGCCGCAGGCCGTAGCATTGGCTGACGCTAAAAAAGGCGTTTCGATGTTTTTGTCCGACAGCATCAACGTTCCGGTACTGGGAATCATCGAAAACATGGCCTATTTCACTCCGGAAGAGCTGCCCGAAAACAAATATTATATCTTTGGTCGCGAAGGCGCGAAAAACCTGGCTGAAGACCTGAACGTTCCGTTTCTCGGCGAAATCCCGATCGTTCAATCGATCCGCGAAGCCGGCGATTACGGCCGTCCCGCCGCGATGCAATTCGGGTCGCCGATCGAAAACGTATTTACCGAAGTCACGCGCAACGTCGTGCAGGAAACCGTCGCAAGAAACCAAAACCTGCCGCCGACCGAAGCGATAAAGATCACGACCATGGCCGGCTGTTCGGCAGTGAAAAAATAACAAATATGAATACAGAAGAACTGACCCTCAACATCGAAAAAGCGCTCGAAGAAATTCGCCCGTTCCTCAATTCCGACGGCGGCGACATCACGCTGATCGGCATTGAAGACGACAAGCACGTCACAGTCCGCCTCGAAGGTGCGTGCAATTCGTGCAGCATCAACAAAATGACTTTGCGCGCCGGCGTAGAAACGACAATCAAGAAATTCGCGCCGCAAATCGAGACCGTTACCAATATCGCATAAAAGTTTTGGGCGTTGCGCAAGCGCCGGGCTGTACGCTGCAATCTTTTTAGACCTTGCAGGTTTTTAAAACCTGCAAGGTCTTTCAAAAAGGATTTTCGCTTCCATCCCTAACGCAGCCCAGCCGGAAGTTTTTCCATCCATTCCCATGAAAGAAACCATAGAAACAGACATACTCATCATCGGCGCCGGCCCAACCGGATTATTCACCGTTTTTGAAGCGGGCCTTTTAAAACTCAAATGCCATTTGATTGACGCGTTGCCGCAACCCGGCGGACAGCTCGCCGAGCTCTATCCCAAAAAGCCGATTTTCGACATTCCGGGTTTCCCCGAAGTCATGGCCGGCGATCTGGTCCACAACTTAATGGAACAGATCAAGCAGTTCCAACCGGGATTTTCACTCGGACATCGCGCCGAAACCATCGAAAAGCAGGAAGACGGAACTTTTATCGTCACAAGCGACAAAGGCAGGAAATTCCGGGCGCACGCCGTTGCCATTGCCGGCGGGCTCGGCAGTTTCGAGCCGCGCAAGCCGCTGATCGACGACATCGAATTCTACGAAGGGAAAGGCGTTAAATATTTCATCAAAAACCCGGAGAAATTCCGCGACAAACGCGTTGTCATTGCCGGCGGCGGCGATTCGGCGTTGGATTGGAGCATTTATCTTTCCAATATCGCGTCCGAAGTGACCTTGATCCACCGCAGGAACGAATTCCGCGGCGCGCTCGACTCGGTCGACAAAGTCCAGGAACTCAAGCACGAAGGGAAAATCAAGCTCATCACGCCGGCCGAAGTCGTCGGGCTGGGCGGTTCCGAGCATCTCGAATCGATCGACATCGAGATTGACGGCGCACACCAGAAACTCGAAACCGATTATTTCGTTCCTTTATTCGGATTGACGCCGAAACTCGGCCCGATCGCGAACTGGGGATTGGAAATCGAGAAAAATGCGATCAAGGTCGACAATACTTTGGATTATCAGACGAACATTCCCGGGATTTACGCCATCGGCGACGTCAACACCTATCCGGGCAAACTTAAATTGATTTTGTGCGGTTTCCACGAAGCCACGCTGATGTGCCAAAGCGTTTACCAGCGCATGAACCCGGGCAAAAAATACGTTATGAAATATACGACCGTTTCGGGCGTCGACGGTTTTGACGGAACGCGGAAGGAAGCGGAAAAACCTGTCGTCAAATCCATCGACTGATGCAGCTAAACCATCCCGAACTCGTCGATTTGCTGCAAAAAGCCTATTCTGCGGAAAAGGCCGCAAGCTTTGCTTATCAGGGTCACGCAGGTTCGGTAAAATCGATGGAGGAGAAAAATGCCATCCGGCAGATTGAGCTCGACGAATGGATGCATCGCAAAGAAGTGCTCCGGATCATGGGCGATTTTAATATCCCGGTTTCCAAATGGTATGAATTCAAATTTTACATTATCGGGAAAATCATTTCGGGAAGCTGTTATGTCATTGGCTGGTTCATGCCGTTCTATTTTGCCGGAAGGCTCGAAAGCGGCAACGTCTGCGAATATTTCAGGATGAAACAATTCTTCAACTCGCTAGGCATCCGCAAATACGATCAATTGCTCTACGATATGGGCATGAAGGAAAAAGAACACGAGATTTATTTTCTTGAAAAGATAAAAACGAATAAATTCCTGCCCTATTACGAGAAGTACTTTGCGTGGGGAAAGGACGCGAGTTTCAACAACATCGACTTCGACAAGAAATATCCCGTGGATAATTCGGATCATTACTGCAAAAAATAATGGACATTACCATCAAAATCACCGACCGCAACGGCATCGCGCACGAAGTTCAGGCCCCGACCGATATGAACATGAACCTCATGGAAGTCGTCAAAATGTACGAGCTTGCGCCCGAAGGCACGATCGGGATCTGCGGCGGCATGGCGATGTGCGCGTCCTGCCAGTGTTACATTCTCAGCGATACGGAACTTCCTGTGATGCAGGACGACGAAGAAGCGATGCTTTCGGAAGCGTTCTATGTAAAACCCAACAGTCGGCTGGGCTGTCAGATTGCGATTACCGGGTCGCTTGAAGGTTTGGAAGTTGCGCTGGCCCCGGAATCATAAGAACCGACAAATTTTCCGATGCTAGCCTCGCTTTTTAAAGGCTAGCCTTTGGGTTCCGTTCAAAATAGCAAACGGCAAGACCGGGCTGAAAGGGAAACATCATCGTTTCAAAACCGTTTTCGGCCTCGGTGTTTTCCGAGACGAGGTAGGCGTTGTCGATCGTATCGACCAAAGTGAGCAAAGGCGAATAAAACGTAATCCCGATTTTGTACTTGCTGATCTCGCGCACATCGCAACCGATGATGTCGAGCTCAAAATTCGTAAAGGGCAGCGCATGTTTGCCGAGCAAGTCCGGAACGCGGTTTAATTTTCCTTTGAGTTGACGGATATAGCCATCGGCAGCAATCCCGACCAGATAATGTAATTGCTGGGCTTTTGGGTTTTCGGACAGCAGCTCGGCGAAGGTGTGTTTCGGATTTTCCGTAGTATTGAAAAGTCGTTGCTGTGCGTCGTATTCCCGGAACGTATCCTCAAAAACATAGCGATCCCAAAGCGAAATGGCGGTGTGGTCAATCACGATGCGGAATGCGAGTCTGATGCGGGCCTGATACATACTGTAAAAATACGGATAAACCGAACGGAAAACGCCAACGCAGTATTTTTCCGCGAATTTAAAACGGAACTTCCATAATAAGCAGCAACGAATTCTCTGACAATGCCTCAAATTCAGCCGATTGGATTCCAACCAATGACAATCCGTCGCGGGTTTCAATCCGTTGGTTTTCGAATTGGAATGCGCCGTTGATCACAAAGCCGAACAACCCGTTTTCCGGATTTTGCAGCGAATAGCTTCCGGTTTGCGCCTTGTCGAAAATGCCGAGATGACCTGATGCTTTTTGCCGGATTTTCAATACTTGCGCATCGGGGTCGATACCGGTAAAGATCGGGAAAATCGAATTCTTCCCGCTTGACTGCAGTTTTTGCTGTGCGGATGAAGCGTCGCCGCTGTCGTTTGCGGACGCGATCCAGATCTGAAGATAACTCACGTCATCGTCGCCGTAAGGATTTTCGAGCGTATACGACGTTCCGGCATTGGCCGAGAAAACCCGGATCCGTTCCATTTCGACGATGTCTTCATTGCCGAGCGAATCGCGATACAAAACTGCGCCGTATAAAGGAACGATGACGATTTCCGTATCGGCCTCGATGTGGCGGAAAACTTTGTGATTCGGGCCGAGCGTTTCCTCGTTGAGCGCAGTCAGCGTCCCGAAAGGTTTGCGCGACTCGTCGAAATAATAATCGAAATTGAAAACGGAAAGCCGGCTATGGGATTCGTCCTGGGATTTTCCCCTCAAGTCCGATCTATAAATCTGTGCTGCAGTTGGTTTCATTACCGCAAGATAGCAATTGAAACTTCTTTCGCGACGGAAATCACGGGTAAAATACATTTATTTTATTGTATGTCCCGAAAATTTATATATTAGTCGCATTAAGATGATGATAAATGAAACCTTTCCTGCGTAATTTCCGGAATTTCCGGACCCAAATCTTTTTGGCATTTACCCTGATGCTGATCCTGATTGTCGTCTGGTTCGCGTTTTACCTGAAAATCGATGCGAAAGTCGACCAACTGAGCGATTTCACTTTTAAGACCAACCACGTTTCGAAAGACTTCAGCACCAACATCAACAATTTCCAGTCTTTTTTGCTGTTCGGGCACAAGGAAAAAGATTTTTACATCCACCAGCGGCAATACGACATCGATGTTTATATCGAAAACCTCAGGCGTCAGAAATCGGAGGTAGCCCAAATTTCCGCGACAGCCAAATCGCTCAAGATCGACCTCGGCAAATCGATTTTCAAACTTTCGAAAGACCTCGACAGTCTGTACGAAAATGTGGTCAAATTCAAACGCGTCGCGCTCATCCGCGGGTTCGAGGATTACGGCGAAGAAGGAAAAGTCGAACAGGCGGCGCATCAACTTGAAATGAATCCTGCGATCGGCAAGGTCGAGCTGTTGAGGCTGCGCAAGCTCGAAAAAGATTACCTGCTCCGGGCCGATGAGGTTTATTATCAGGAATTCGAAAAGCAAATCGCCGGCGAAATCGCGAAAAGCGGATCGCAACAGTTGCGCGGCCAGCTTACGGCTTACAAAGAACATTTCGAGCGGCTGTCCAGCCTGAACAAGGATTTGGGTTTCTCGCAGAACACCGGGCTTTACGGCCAGATCAATTACCTCAATGTGTTTGTCGAGGATTCGTTCGTGCAGATTTCGACCCATTCGGTCAGCCGGGTCAACGAGCTCAAGAACCAGCTGTTCTATTACCAGTTGTTCCAAACTGCGCTGCTGGCACTCATCGGGCTGATCACGTGCATTTTCATTTCGCGTTATTTTACAAAGGACATCGAAAAACTGACTGCCGATATTTCCCGATACATCAAATCGAACTTCAAGGAAAACCAACCGGTCAATCTCGGTAAATCGACAATCGGTGAAGTCAATTACCTGTTGAAGAGTTACGGAATCTTAAAGGAAACGCTCGCCGAAAACATCGACTTTCTCGAAAAGACGACTGACAAAGCAAACAAGATCGCCGAATTCAAATCGCAGTTTCTGGCCAACATGAGCCACGAAATCCGGACGCCGCTCAACGGGGTAATCGGGATGCTGAGTCTTTTGAAGACCAAGAAACTCAACGACGAGCAGCTCGAATACATCGAAACGGCTGAGCACAGCGCCGCGCACCTTTTGGGAATCGTGAACATGATCCTGGATCATTCCAAAATGGAAGTCGGCAAGATCAAGCTCGATATTTATCCGATCCACCTGAAAAAGGAGCTGACCAAAATCGTCCGGATGTTCAATTATCGTGTCAAGGACAAGAATATCGAAATGCATTTTGTCTTTGACGACCAGATTTCAAGCAACATTCTCGGCGACAACCTCAGGCTTTTGCAAATCCTGATCAACCTCATAGACAACGCGATCAAATTCACCAACGAAGGCGAAGTCCGGCTCGAAGTCCGGCTCATTGCCCGCGAAGGCGATACGCAAACAATCGGCTTTAAGGTTATGGATTCGGGAATCGGGATCGATGCCGACAAAGCCGAAAACCTGCTCATGGCTTTCGAGCAGGCCGATTTGACGACGACCCGGAAATACGGCGGAACCGGTTTGGGGTTGACCATTTCGAACCAATTGATCCAATTGATGGGCGGAAACCGGCTGAATATAGCGGCGCTCGAAGGCGGCGGATCGAGTTTCAGTTTTGAGGTTCCGTTCCAAATCAACCCCGAAGAGCCGAGCCTGAACCAGGTTGAACCGCTGAAACCCAAAAAGGAGACGAAAATCAAAAAAGCATTGCTTGCCGAAGACAACCTGATCAACCAGAAAGTGTTGGCCAAACTCCTTGAAAAACTTGGAATCGAATCGGAAGTTGCCAATAACGGCAAAGAAGCGGTCGAACTTTATCTCAAAAACGATTACGACATCATTTTCATGGATCTGCACATGCCCGAAATGGATGGCTTCGAAGCGACGGCCAAAATCCAGGCTTCCGACAAATACCAAAAACGCACAACCCCGATCATCGCCGTGACGGCCAGCGTATTTGAGCAGGACAAAGTAAAGGCGATTTCGAACGGCATGGACGATTTCATCACCAAGCCGGTCATTTTAAAAAGTTTGGAAGACGTGATCGCAAAGCAGATGACGGCATAATTCAACAAAAAAGCCTTTCGTTTTTGAAAGGCTTTTTTTGTATTGAGATTGAGAATTGAATAGTACTTTCTCGCATCTAAAATCTAATCTATTTAAACGCCGAAATTCCCGTAATATCCATTCCCGTAATCAGCAAATGGATGTCGTGCGTGCCTTCGTAGGTAATCACTGATTCGAGGTTCATCATGTGGCGCATGATCGAATATTCGCCGGTGATTCCCATTCCGCCGAGGATTTGCCTTGCCTCGCGCGCAATTTCGATCGCCATGTTCACGTTGTTTCTTTTCGCCATTGAAATTTGTGCCGATGTCGCGCGGCCTTCGTTTCTCAAAACGCCCAATCTCCAGGTCAATAATTGCGCTTTCGTGATTTCGGTGATCATTTCGGCGAGTTTTTTCTGTTGCAATTGCGTTCCGGCAATCGGCTTGTCGAACTGGATGCGTTCTTTCGCATAGCGCAAGGCCGTATCATAGCAATCCATCGCGGCGCCGATCGCGCCCCAGGCGATTCCGTAACGGGCCGAATCGAGGCAGCCCAGCGGCGCGCCCAGTCCGGATTTATTCGGAAGCAGGTTTTCTTTCGGGACTTTGACATTGTCGAAAATCAGTTCGCCCGTCGCCGAAGCGCGTAGCGACCATTTGTTGTGCGTTTCCGGTGTCGTGAAACCTTCCATGCCGCGTTCTACGACTAGTCCGTGGATGCGGCCGGTCTCGTCCTTGGCCCAAACGACTGCGATGTCGGCGAAAGGCGCATTCGAAATCCACATTTTGGCACCGTTCAGTAAATAGTGGTCGCCTTTATCTTTAAAATTGGTCGTCATGCCGCCTGGATTCGAACCATGATCGGGCTCGGTCAGGCCGAAACACCCAATGAATTCGCCCGAAGCGAGCTTTGGCAGCCACTTCATCCGTTGTTCTTCGTTTCCATATTTCCAGATCGGGTACATTACCAATGACGATTGCACCGAAGCCGTCGAACGCACGCCCGAATCGCCGCGTTCGATTTCCTGCATGATCAGGCCGTAAGAAATCTGGTCGAGCCCTGCGCCGCCGTATTCTTCGGGAATGTACGGCCCGAAAGCGCCGATATCGGCCAAACCTTTAATGATCTGCTTCGGGAATTCGGCTTTTTGCGCATAGTCTTCGATAATCGGCGAAACTTCGCGCTTTACCCATTCGCGGGCCGCGTCGCGCACGAGTTTGTTCTCGTCCGAAAGCAATTCGTCAAGAAGGTAATAATCGGGCGCCTGGAATAAATCGGGTTTCATATCTATTATATTTTAGGTCAAAATTTGCGGGGCAAAAGTAACGAATTGCGATTTAGTAATCAATGAAAACGTTTGATAATTTGGCGTTTCCCTGCGGGCCGCGCTGTCTGCTCTATCTTTTTCTACGCTGCGCTTCAAAAAAGGATGCCGCTCCCATCGCTAACGCAGATCTTCGATAATTTCATGATACGAAACAGCCAACCGTAAATCTTTTGCAATATGAAAGCAGTTTCAAAATAAATTTTTAAGTTTAATGCAACCAAAAATCCGCCCGTCGCGTCTCCAAAGAAAAGTCATCCAGCTATGCGAAATTTTATCTTATTGCTTATCGCCTTCCTTGGAGCGTGCGCAACGGCACAAACCACAGGAAAAGTCATCGACGCGACAACCGGCGAAGCCATTCCGCTCGCCAATATACAATGCAGCGCCAACGCCGGACAAAGCCAGGATTTGGTTTCGAACACCGAAGGATTTTTCACGATTTCCGAAAACGTCGGCGACGACGCTTTACTGACCGTGTCCTATCTCGGGTACGAACCGGCGCAGCTCACTCTCGGGCAGCTCAAGGCAAAGCAATCCTTGATATCGCTCCAGCCGTCGACCTACCAGCTCGATGAGGTCAAGGTAAGCCAGCATCCGGGTGCAGCGGCGATCATGGCTGAAGTCAAAAAGAACCTAAACCGCAATTACACGGCAAAAGGCACAGCATCCGAAAACAGGATTTTTCTGCGCGAGTCCAGCTCGTTTTTACCGAAACAGCTCGATGTCGAAATCGATAAGTCTACGGGCTTTACGAAAGACGCGCTCAGGGAATTCAACAAAGAACTGGGCACATTCACTTCGCGGTTCATTTCGAGTCCGCCGCGCGAATACACTGATCTGCTCTGCAATGTCTATAAATCGCAAAATCCCGGCGTACCGTATAAAATGGATGTGGTAAAAGCGACGAAGCTAAAGGATCAAAGCCGTTCGGTTTCGCTCGACGGATTGCAGGAAAACGCGGCGCATTTGCTGCTGAAACATCTCGATTCGACAAAATATTACCGCATTAAGAGCGGCTGGTTCGGATCGCGCGACACGATTTCGCTCCGCAAGGATTTTCATCCCGGAAAAGCCAAAAAACCCGGCGAGGCAAGCCAGGCCAAAAGCAGGCTGTTGTCGTTCGCGGCGCAAAACAGCGTGCTTTCGACCGATTTCGATTTTATCCATTACCCGGAAATCTATGAATTCACTTACGAAGGGTCGGTTTATCTCAAAGACGGCAATTTTGCGTATGTCCTGACCTTCAAGCCAGACCGCAGCAAGGCGAAATATGCGGGCAAACTGTATGTATCCCAGACCGATTTCGCGATTCTCCGACTCGATTATTCGCTGGCCGAAGGCAAGAAAGGCGATGGGTTCAACATGAAATTGCTACTGGGTGTAAAGACAGCCGAAAACCGCAGGGCCGGAACGATAATCTATACGCAAAAAGCCGAAGGCGACGGCTATTATCTGCAATATGCATCGCGCGAAAGAGGACAATATATTTATGTGAACCGGCCGCTTAAATTCATCGAGCTGGCCAAAGAAGAAAAAGACGTCGTGTCGTTCGATCTGAAAATCGAGACCGATATTATCGAAAGAACTGAATACCTGAACTTAGGGCGCGATGAGATTACAATGGCGGAATTTGACAATGCGAAGGAAAGCGAATTCAAATATTTGCCGATCAAGCAATACGACCCGAAAATCTGGAAAGATTACGGCGCGATCGAGCCTTTGCAGGAAATGAAGCGCTACAAAATCGATGAAGCGCCATAACTACATCTTCAGATAAAAATCTTTTGTCAGTGCGATGTAATCCGTAGTATATTGGTGCCTGGAAGTTTCAATAACCAATTCATCAACTGGAAAATCTTTTGTTTCATTTCGGGAAAAAGCGAGCAGGCTTCTTTTGATTTCGCTCGTTGGCGTTCCTTTGACGCGCGTGATTTTATGTGGAAATAGTTCACATTCACTTGCCAATGCAATGAAACTTTCTTCTTCTTTATAAGGAACGATCACCGAGAAAATCCCATTTTCGGAAAGCAATAGGGCCGCAGCTTCGATCAATTCCCCGAAAGGCAAAGCTTCAACGAAACGCGCTTTGTTGCGGGATTCGTTGCCGGAAAGATAATCTTCGGTATAGAACGGCGGATTGGAAACAATCAGGCCGTACTCGTCTTCGGGTTCTTCGACGAATTCGTCGAGCGCCGCATGGAAGCAGAACAGCCGGTCGTTCCACGGCGAATTTTCAAAATTGTCGGTGGCTTGCCCGTAGGCGTTTTCGTCGATTTCGAGCGCGTCGATTTGCTGTGCGCCGCTTCGTTGGGCGAGCATTAACGCAATCAGTCCTGTTCCGGCTCCGATGTCGAGGATCGAGAACGGATTGTGATCGATTGGCGCCCACGCGCCGAGCAGCACGCCGTCGGTGCCGACTTTCATAGCGGTTTTGTCTTGTTCGATCCGGAACTGCTTAAATTGAAAACTCATGTTGCGCTTTTGAAAATGCCTAGCCCCGATAGCAGCGAAAATCCTTTACGGAATGCAATGAAGTAAAGATTGCAGCGGATAGCGGGAAACAGCTCCTGACAATTATTAATTATTAATTATTAATTGTTAATGTACATCTCGATCAGGCCTTCGGGCAAATCCATGACGATGCGCTTGTTTTTGCGGTCGACTTCGATTAGGAACTGATCGATCATTGGGATGAGAATTTCGGTTTCGCCGTAGAGCACTTCGAAAAGCGGCTGCGCGGCCGTGTCGTTAATGGAAACAATCCGCCCGACGATGCCCAAGCGCTTGTCTTCTACGTTAAACCCAATGACTTCGTGGAAATAGAATTTGTTGCCTTCGAGTTTCGGGAGCATTTTGAGCGGCAGGTAAATCGGCGCGCCGATCAGCTCGTCGGCGGCGTCTTCGGTATCGACGTCCTCGAACTTGATGCGCAGAAAATCGTTTTTATGCATCGAGCTTTGCTCAATAAAAAATGGAATCAGGTTGTTGTTCAAGTCAACAAACATTGATTCCATGTTTTGGTATAATTCGGGCTGGTCCGTATCGAGATACGCTAAGACCTCGCCCTTGAAACTGAATTTTTTCGCGATCTTACCTAAATAGAAGCAATCTTCCTTACGCATGATCGCTTAAATATTAAGCTTCTGCTTCTTCTGTCGTGTCTTCGGCAGCCGGGGTTTCGGTAGCTTCAGCGGCAGGCGCTTCTTCTACAGCAGGAGCTTCAACCTCAGCGGCAGCTTCTTCAGCAGCCGGAGTTTCGTCAGCTGGCGCCTCAACAGCAGGAGCTTCAACTTCAGCGGCATCGGTTACTTCTTCGGCAACATCTTCCGTAGCTTCTGTTGCGCTTTGTGCAGCGATCAGGTCGGCTTCAGCTTGTTTGGCGGCAGCGATACGGTCTTCGTTGACTTTTTGCTCAGCTTTCAGTGCTTTTGCTTTGGCGTCGGCCTTCGCTTTAGAAAGTCCTTCTGTTTTTGCGGTTACTTTTCCTGATTTCTCGTCGAGCCATTTTGCCAGTTTCTCATCGGCTTGCTCTTGCGTCAACGCACCTTTGCGAACGCCTCCGTCGAGGTGGTGTTTCAACAAAGCGCCTTTGTAAGAAAGGATCGCCCTTGCGGTGTCGGTCGGCTGGGCACCGTTGTGCAGCCATTGTACGGCGGCATCCAGGTTCAGGTCAACAGTTGCAGGATTGGTGTTTGGATTGTAAGTACCGATTTTTTCGAGATATTTACCGTCCCTTTTTGAGCGCGCATCTGCGGCTACTACCCAGTAAAAAGGTTTTCCTTTTTTACCGTGTCTTTGTAATCTAATTTTTACAGACATAATCTTGTGATTAAATTTGGGGTACTCGACCCCGTTAATTAAGGGCGCAAAGATACATCTTTTTTCGAAAGATACTAATGCGGCTTTCTTTTTTTGTCGGGCATTGCTTTGATTCAACGGATTTTAACGCTTTTTTTTGGATTTGCATTAGCATTTTTGGTTTAAAAAACTATTTTTGTGGAACAAATGAAAACCGAAATGAAAAAGATTGCCTCACTTCTTTTGATGATTTTTGTACTTGTGTCCTGCGAAACCGACGTCACGCGCAACGACCCCGCATTCCAGGCGCAGAAAGATGACGCGCTTTGGAGGGCCAAGACTTCCTACGCCGAACTTGCCGCGAATCAATCGGTAACGATTACCGGAATTTCGCAGTTCGAGACGGTAATCCTTCAGGTGCAAAGCGTCAATCCGGGAACTTATGCATTGGGAGTGAACAATGCCAACAAAGCGTTTTATCAATATTCCAATGACGATATCGAACTGGCTTACGAAACCGTAAACGGTGAAAACGACGGCCAGGTAATCATTGACGATTACGACCCGATCACGATGAAAATCAGCGGAACCTTCCGGTTCAATGCCAATAATATGAACGGGAATCCGCTCGGTCCCGACGTGACGAATTTCCAATACGGCGTGTTCTATAAAGTTCCGGTCGTACCGGCTTTGTAGTCAATATATTACATAAACTGAAACCATCTCGCCCGGAGATGGTTTTTTTATTTGTAAACTTTTTGAAAGACGCGGGAATATTCGGAAATTAAGATTATATTTGTTTGAATTTAAATTTAATCTTATGAATATTTTTGTTGGAAGCCTTCCGTTCAGTCTTGGGGAAGCAGATTTAAGAGAGTCCTTTGAGGCTTATGGTACGGTTGATTCCGTCAAAATAATTATGGACAAATTCACGGGCCGGAGCAAAGGGTTCGGTTTTGTTGAAATGCCGGATGATGAAGAAGGCCAGAAAGCGATCAATGAGCTCAATGGCGCTACCGTTCAAGGACGTGCAATCGTCGTGAACAAGTCTGAGCCGAAACCGGAAGGTGAAAGAAGAAGCGGCGGTTACGGCGGTGGAAATCGCGGTGGCGGAGGTTACGGTGGCGGAAACCGCGGTGGCGGAGGCTACGGTGGCGGAAACCGCGGCGGATACTAAAACCGTTCTGCTGATTTAGTTAAGAATTAAAGTCAGATATAAAAGCCATCCACATTGTGGGTGGTTTTTTTGTTGATAACTTGCCTCCGGATTTTGTCTGGAAAAAAGTATTTTTGGAGGCTGGGTTTTCCCGAATTTTCCGGCATCTAAAACCCTTCAGAATCACCTATGTATATCATTTTCGATACCGAGACAACCGGATTGCCGAAACGGTACGACGCCCCGATTACCGATACCTCGAACTGGCCGCGTTGCATCCAGATCGCGTGGCAATTGCACGACGAGATGGGCAACCTGATTGAAAACGAGGATTATCTCGTCAGGCCCGAAGGCTTCAATATTCCATACGACGCCGAGCGCATCCACGGGATTTCGACCGAACTTGCACAGGCCGACGGTATTCCTTTAGCTGACGTACTCGAAAAATTCCATGTCGCGCTGTCCAAAGCCAAATTCATCGTGGGCCAGAATGTCGGATTTGACGTCAATATCATGGGCTGCGAATTCTTCCGGCTCGGTATGGAATCGCCGCTTTCTCCGATGCGCGTGCTCGACACCTGTACCGAAACTACCGCGTCATTACTGCAATTGCCCGGCGGGCGCGGCGGAAAATACAAACTGCCGACGCTGACCGAATTACACCAGTACCTTTTCCATACGCCGTTTTCAGAGGCGCACAACGCAACGGCCGACGTCGAGGCCACGACACGCTGTTTCCTGGAACTGATCCGGCGCGAAGTGTTCACCAAAGAAGAGCTTGACGTTCCCGAATCCTATTTCGAAAATTTCAAGGAAAACAATCCGGCCGAAATTCAGCTCATCGGGCTCAGGCACATCAACCTCAAAGCGGCTTCCGATGCGATCCGGCAAAATTTCCAGAAGGCGCAGCCAGAGATTCGGCACGAAACCCCTAAAAACGTTCCGTCGCTCGCTGATGTCGATTTCGTCCACCTGCACAACCATACGCAGTTTTCCGTTTTGCAATCCACGATCAGTGTCGGAGCGCTTGTAAAAGCCGCGATCCAGCACAAAATGCCCGCCGTCGCGATGACCGATCACGCGAACCTGATGGGCGCGTTCCAGTTTGTTCGCGACATTTTGAACCACAACAAATCGGTCGATGCCAAAATCAAGGCGGCGGAAGGAAGCGGCGAAACGGTTACCGATGTCAAGATCAAGCCGATCGTCGGCTGCGAGTTTTTCGTCTGCGAAGATTACAAAGACAAGACCCGGAAAGACAACGGCTACCAAATCGTATTGCTGGCTAAAACCAAAAAAGGCTACCACAATCTTGCGAAAATGTCGTCGATCGCCTATACCGAGGGGTTTTATTACGTGCCGCGGATCGATCGCAATGTCATTGAACAATACAAAGAAGACATCATCGTATTATCGGGAAATCTTTACGGTGAAATCCCGAACAAATTGCTGAACATCGGCGAGAACCAAGCCGAGGAAGCGCTCGTTTGGTGGAAGGAACAGTTCGGCAGGGATTTCTATATCGAAATCATGCGGCACAATCAGGAAGATGAAAACCGCGTCAATTCGAGTTTGATTGCACTGGCGCGAAAACACGATGTGAAACTGGTCGCGACCAACAATGTTTTTTACCTCGAAAAAGAAGATTCCGAGGCGCACGACATTTTGCTTTGCGTCCGCGACGGCGAAAAGAAAGCCACGCCGATCGGGCGCGGGCGCGGTTACCGTTACGGATTGCCCAACCAGGAATACTATTTCAAATCGGGCGATGTGATGAAGCAATTGTTTCATGATCTGCCCGATGCGATCGCGAACATTTCCGAAATTGTCGAGCAGATCGAGGTTTTTGACTTATCGCGCAACGTATTGCTTCCGAAATTTGTCATCCCGACCGAATTCGAAGTGCCTGAAGACAACGCCGACGGCGGCAAACGCGGCGAAAACAAATACCTGAATTTCCTGACCTACGAAGGCGCGAAACGCCGTTACAAGGAAATTACCGACGACATCAAAGAGCGCATCGATTTTGAGCTCCTAACGATTGAGAATTCGGGTTATCCCGGTTATTTCCTGATTGTCCAGGATTTCATTGCCGAAGCGCGGAACATGGGCGTTTCGGTCGGGCCGGGCCGGGGTTCTGCAGCGGGTTCGGTCGTGGCTTATTGCTTGGGGATTACCAACATCGATCCGCTCGAGTACCAACTGCTCTTTGAGCGTTTCCTGAATCCGGACCGGGTTTCGCTTCCCGATATTGATATCGACTTCGACGACGAAGGACGCAGCAAAGTCATGGATTACGTCATCCGGAAATACGGTTCGAAACAGGTCGCGCAAATCATCACATACGGTACGATGGCCGCGAAATCCTCGATCAAGGATACGGCACGCGTGCTCGATTTGCCGCTCTTCGAAGCCGAACGCATCTCGAAAATGATCCCCAATACGATGAGCCTTGCTAAAATCTTCGGGCTCGACGATGCCAAACTCAAAGCCGCAGTCCGGACCGAAGAATACGATCGCGTCAAAGAACTCGTCGATCTCGAAAAAAGCTCCGATCTAAGCGGACTGACTATCCAGCAGGCGAAAGTTTTGGAAGGAACGCTCCGGAACACCGGAATCCACGCGTGCGGCGTCATCATTACACCCGACGACATCACGAATTTCGTCCCGGTCGCTACGGCCAAGGATTCGGATCTGTATGTGACGCAGTTCGACAACTCGGTCGTGGAAAGCGCCGGCCTATTGAAGATGGACTTCCTCGGACTGAAGACCTTGACGCTTATAAAGGATACGGTCAAATTGGTGAAATACCGTACCGGCGTCGAGCTCGATCCCGATGCGTTCCCGATTGACGACGTCAAAACCTACGAACTTTTCCAGCGGGGCGAAACCGTCGGGATTTTCCAGTACGAATCGCCCGGGATGCAGAAATACATGAAGGAACTCAAGCCGACGGTTTTCGGCGACCTGATCGCGATGAACGCGCTGTATCGTCCGGGCCCGATCGCGTACATCCCGAGTTTCATCAAACGAAAGAACGGCGAAGAAGAAATCACTTACGACCTCGAAGCCTGCGAGGATTTGCTCAAAGATACGTACGGAATTACAGTTTACCAGGAACAGGTCATGCTCTTGTCTCAAAAACTTGCGAATTTTTCCAAAGGCGATGCCGACGTTCTGCGAAAGGCGATGGGTAAAAAGCAGCGCGAAGTCCTTGACAAAATGAAGCCGAAATTCGTCAGCCAGGCCGCGGCCAACGGCCATCCCGAAGATATTCTCGAAAAAATCTGGAAAGACTGGGAAGCGTTCGCCGAGTATGCGTTCAACAAATCGCACTCGACCTGCTATGCCTGGATTGCGTATCAAACCGCTTACCTGAAGGCAAATTATCCGGCCGAATACATGGCTGCCGTACTCTCGAACAACATGAGCGACATCAAGCAGGTTTCGTTCTTTATGGAAGAATGCAAGCGTATGGGATTACAGGTTCTGGGGCCGGATGTCAACGAATCGTTTTACAAGTTCACGGTCAATGAGGATTACGCGGTCCGTTTCGGGATCGGCGCGGTCAAAGGCGTGGGTATGGGCGCGGTGGAGACGATCGTCGCAAACCGCAAGGACGGTCGTTACAAATCGATTTTCGATCTGGCCAAGCGCATCGACTTGCGTGCGGCCAACAAAAAGGCGTTCGAAAATCTCGCGCTGGCCGGCGGTTTCGATTCTTTTACCGAAACCAAGCGCTCGCAATATTTCCACGATGAGGGCGATGGCGTGACGTTTCTTGAAAAGGCTATCCGCTACGGTTCGAAATATCAGGAAAACGAGAATTCGTCGCAGGTAAGCCTGTTCGGAGAGGCGAGCGAAGTCCAGATTGCCGAGCCAATCGTGCCGCCGTGCGAAGATTGGTCTACGATGGAAAAGCTCGCGCGCGAAAGAGAAGTCGTGGGGATTTACATTTCGGGGCATCCGCTCGACGATTACAAGTTCGAGATGCGGTATTTCTGCAACGCCAAACTCGAGGCGCTGAAAAACCTCGAACAGCATATCAATAAAAACCTGACGGTCGGCGGCATCATTACCAACGTGCAACACCGGACGGCCAAAAATGGCAAAGGCTGGGCGTCGTTTACCCTGGAAGGTTATGACGAAAGCTACGAATTCCGGATTTTTGGCGAGGAATACCTGAAATTCCGCCATTTCCTGATCCCGAACAATTTCACGTTCATGAAAATCCTGGTCAAGGAAGGCTGGGCCGACAAGGAAACCGGCAAGAAAGGCGAGCCGCGACTGCAGTTTTTGCTTGTGCAATACTTACAGGATGTGTTGCCGGCTTTTGCTAAAAAACTCATCATCAACCTCAATATTTCCGAATTGGAGAACGAGCTGATACACAAGCTCAGCCACGTATTCCAGGAAAACAAAGGCGATCATTCGGTGTCTTTCGAAGTCCTCGAAACCGAATCGGTCAAGAAAACGATTGCCGATGTGCCGATCACGATTTCGGATGAGGTTTTGCCCGAAGACGACGCGGAAACCGAGGTCAATGTCACGGCAGAAGTCGAAGAAACGCGGATTATTACCAAACTTTCGATGCCGAGCCGCAAGCTCAAAGTCAGGATTTGCGGGGAATTGCTCCACGAGCTGGAACGAATGCAGGTGAATTTCAAGTTGAATTAAAAGAATCGGCTCCAAAAATAGCGAACGGCAATCTCCAAATAACCAAAACTGATTTTCTTAACAGGAATTTACAACTTAAATGATTAATTTTGTGTCATAAAAACTAAACAACAGTACTATGGCACAAGCAATAACAGACGCGAACTTCGAGGAAGTCGTATTGAAATCAGATAAACCCGTAATGGTGGATTTTTGGGCGGCATGGTGCGGACCGTGCCGTATGGTTGGCCCGATCATCGATCAGATCAGCGAGGAATACGCCGGGAAAGCGGTTGTCGGTAAGGTCGACGTCGATGCGAACCAGGAGTTTGCCGCTAAATACGGCGTTCGGAACATCCCGACCGTATTGGTTTTCAAAGGCGGCGAAGTCGTCGGAAGGCAAGTAGGTGTCGCGCCGAAGCAAACTTACGCCGATTCGCTAAACGCAGTTTTGTAATCGAATAAAATAAGAGAAAGGCCCGATAATCATCGGGCTTTTTTTATGGAAACGACAGCCGGAAAACCGTGCCTTCGCCAATTTTCGTATCGACCGATATTTTGCAACCCACGGCTTTGGCCAAATCCCGGATCAGGTGCAGCCCAAGTCCGCTTTTGATCCCCGAAATTTCCTTGTCGTCATACAGTGGGCTGAACTGCTCCGCCGTGCCGCCCGGACCGTTGTCCGAAACCGTCAGGATATAACTGCTGTCCTGCTTTTGCGCCGACACGATAATCGAGGCTTCCGATCGGTTTTCGAGAACACGTATCGCGTTTGAAATGAGGTTGCGCAAAATCGTTTTCACGTAATTTTCGTCGGTGAATATTGAAATGTTTTCGGGATTGTCGAATTGCAATACTACATTTCCGGCATCCGAAAAATGTCTTTTCAGGTCGTCAAAAACTTCTCCCATCGCGACATTCTTATATTGCGGCTCGAAATTTTCCATTTGGTCCTTGGTCCAGAGCAGCATGTCTTCCATCGATTCGAGCAGGTTTTTGGCCGAATCGATCGTCTCGTCTTCAATTCGTTTTTTGGTTGTCGTATCAAGTAATCCCGGCGCTTCGCGTTGCAGCTGGATAAAATGCAGGAAACTGCTCACCGGGCTGCGCAGGTCGTGGTTCAGGATGCTCAAAAGCCGGGTCTTCATTCGGTCGGCGCGGTCCAGATCGCCATACATCCGGTTGAGCTTGCGGTTGGTTTTCTTCCGGCTGTTGCTCTGGTAAAAAAGCAGTATTCCGATAATGGCTAAAAACGCAATTCCAACAATCAGAAACCATTTCTGGCGCTTGTCGGCCTCGAGCGTAATCTGGCTGATCTTGAGCTCGCGGTCGCGGATCTCGATGCTGCGTTTGTCCTCAAGATTCTTAATCGTTTCGCGGTTTTCGCTATTGAAAATCGAATCCTTATAAACGATGGCTTTTTCATAAGAGGCCAACGCCTTTTCATAATCGCCGCGAAGCTTTTGGGCTTTGGTCAAACTGGTGTAATCGTCATACAATCCGCGGATGCTTTCGAGTTCCTTATGCAGTGCAATCGATTTGCCGAGATAATGCATCGCGCTGTCGAGCATGACGGAATTTTTTCCCTGAAGCCTTGCCTTTTCAGTATACGAGTCGCCGATAATACCAAAGGTAAAAGCCGTATTAACTTTATCTTCCATACCTTTCGGCATCGAAATCAGCGCGCGCTTGCTGTACCGGATCGCTTTCTCGTAATCCTTCAGGTCGTAATAAGTCAGCGCCATGTCTGACAACAGGTTCGACTTGAACGCATCGTCGCCCATTTCCTCGCACAGGCTCAGACTTTTGCCGAAATATTCGAGCGCTTTCTGCTTCTGTCCCATACCGTTGTATGCGGCAGCCAGGTTCCGGTACAAAATGGAAAGGTAATGCTTGCCGCCTGTTTTTTGTGCCAGCGATTTGTTGAAATAGGCGATCGATTTCCGATAATCCTTGATGCTGTAATATACCGTTGCGATATTGACCGAAGTCGTCGCAATCCCTTTTTTGTCGCCGAGACTTTCATCGATTTTCAGCGCGCGAAGGTAACTGGCCAATGCCTTCGAATAGTTGCTTTCATACAGATGTACCGAGCCGATGCCGTCGTAAATCTTGCTCATTTGCCGCTTGTCGTTGGTTTCGGCGAGCGATTTATTGAAATAAGCCAGCGATTTTCGGTAATTGGAGTTGAACTTATACTGTATGGCAATCCTGAAATACGCCCGCGAAATGCCTTCGCGCCATTGCAGCTTTTCGGCCGTGGCAAGCGCTTTTCGAGCGTATACCATGCCTTTGGCCGAATCGATTTCGACATAAGCGTGCGAAAGATCGTTCAATACGTTGACCTTCGCCGAATCTTCATGCGACCGGGACAACGCCACCAGCAGCGAATCGGTATTGCGGACAGGCTGTTGCGCCAAAAGCAAAAAAGAGTACGAGAAAGCCAGTAAGCACAGCGCTTTTCTCATATCAGATGATTGAGGTTGTCCTTGTAATTGCGCCCGATGGGAACCGAAATACCGCCTTCGAGCACGATTTCCTGCGCGCTCATTTTCCTGATGAAATGCGGCTGTACCGCAAACCCGCGATGCACCCGGACGAACGACCGGAAGTTATCGTCCTTGAGCAGCATTCCGAGGTTCAGCAGCACGCGGTGTTTTTTCTCGGAAGTCGCGATCAGCGTATAGTTCTTGAGCGCTTCGAGGTAGCGGACGTCGACCAGCCGTACTTTGGTTTCGGCATAACCTTCCCGGATGAAAATACTGTCGCCGCCGATGGTCGCATCGAAAATTTCGGCCTTGCTCCGGATGTCCATGAATTCCTCGATCCGACGGACGGTTTTCGTAAAGCGGTCGAGTGTCAGCGGTTTGACGATATAGTCGAGCGCATCGAGCTCAAAGCCTTCGATCGCGTATTCCGGATGCGAGGTAATGAAAACGCAGGCCGGGATTTCAAGTGCCTTTTTCCGCAGTTCGATCCCGCTGACGTGCGGCATATCGATGTCGAGAAAGATTACGTCGATTTTGTTTTTTTCGATGGCGGCCAAGGCTTCGCGCGATGATGTGAATGCGCCTGTAATGTTAAAGAGCGGGAATCGCTTGACATAGGAAACCACCAAAAGGTTGTCGATTTCGGTGTCGTCGGCGATGAGGCAATTCCATTTCATGGTTGGCTGTTGTGTAACAAAATAACAAAAAAATATTGTAAATCCGGTAGTATGTCCTTTTAAAAAGCCGTTCGTGTATTGAGTGGTTTTTCGTAAGCAACCGTGCCGTTATTTTGCGCCCAAAAATAACCAGTCATGATAATCTTGAAGAAAATTAGTTCTGCTATTGTGCTGATATTCAGTGCTTCATTGGCTTTTTCCCAAGTCGGGATCAATACGACGACACCGGCGGCGCAACTCGACGTCCGTTCAGGCAACCAGGCTGCACCATCGAACACTGACGGGATGCTCATTCCCAAAGTCGATGTCTTTCCTGCCGCAAATCCGACGACCGCTCAGCAGGGCATGCTCGTTTACCTGACTACAGCGGCGGGAAGCAAAGTCCCTGGATTTTACTATTGGGACAACGTGACGACGTCCTGGATCGGCGTAGGCACGAAACCAGGCTGGGAAACGACCGGAAATACGGGAACGGCGCCAACCGCGAATTTCGTCGGCACGGCCGACAACCAGCCGCTGGCTTTCCGCACCAACAATACCGAACGGCTGCGCATCGGCAATACAGGCAACATCGGTTTGGGAACAACCACGCCGCAGAGTAAATTCCACCTCTTCAAAAATTCTTCGGGCATGACGCCAAATCCCGCTTCAATCTTTACGCTTGAGGACAATTCCTTTATGTATATGAGCTTGTTGTCGTCGGGCGAATCGGGAATCCTGTTCGGCGCGAACGGCAACTCGACCGACGGCGGCATCATCTACAACGCGACCGGGCTGCATAACGGAATGATACTCAGGACGAACAACAACCAAAATCGGTTTGTGATCTCTTCAGATGGAAGTATCGGGATCGGAGATTTCGTCCCGCAATACCCGTTGCAGTTCGAGAGCGTTTTAGGAGATAAAATATGTCTTTGGGCCGGCGTCGGCACGCAATACGGGCTGGGTATTCAAGGGCATTTGCTGCAAATACATACCGATGTCGGTTCTTCGGATGTCGCGTTCGGATACGGCTCGAGCGCTGCCTTTAACGAGACGATGCGCATCCGCGGAAACGGAACCGTCGGGATCGGGATTACTAATCCGCTGGCCAAGCTGCACGTTTTCAACGGTGCTTCGGGCATGATGCCGATTTCGGGTTCCGGTATCGCACTGGAAAGCAATACGAGCAATTATATCGACCTGCTTTCGACTGCGGATACCGGCGTGCTTTTCGGCGCCAACGGCAATTCGGGTGGCGGCGGCATATTATACAATGTGGGAAGCTATACGAACGGCTTAATTTTCAGGACTAACAACATAATCCAGATGGGCATTTCCTCGGCGGGCAACGTTACGATCGGCAACGGGATAGCCGATGCAAGGCTGCAGATAAACGCATCCAACGCGGCAACTCCGGCCAATACCGACGGAATCCTGATCCCGAGAGTCGCTTCGTTCCCATTGACCAACCCGACGGCGTCGCAAAACGGGATGATGGTTTTCCTGACCACAAGTGTCGGATCGTCGCCGGCAGGATTTTATTATTGGGATAATTCGGCGGTGAGCTGGTTTGGCGTCGGGACGAAAAACAACTGGAGCACGACCGGAAATTCGGGGATGAATCCAGCGACGTACTACTTGGGCACGACCGACAATAACGATGTATCGATGCGCGCCAATGGTTCGGAAGCACTGCGGCTGAAAACCTCGGGCAATGTCCTAGCCGATAATTACACGCAGCTCGGTTCTAGCGCTCCGGCCGTAAAAATGCTCAAGCTTACCGGCACAACCGCTTCCTCTCAGGGTGCGAGCGTCACAGTCGCGCACGGGTTGACGACGGCAAAAATCCTAGACATTTCGGTGTTGGTCGAATATACGCCGGGCAGCATCATGACGGCCGGCTACAATGTCAATTCGGGTTATGAATTCTCCTATTATGTCAACGGCGGAAGCGTGATCGTGATCAACAACGCCGGGAATTCGGCCAGTATTTTGTCGAAGCCATTCCGAGTCCTGATTACATACGAACAATAAATCACTCTTAATTATCAAATCTTTTTAATTTTTAACAACAATCGAAATGAAAAAACTGAAACTGATCCTGCCCGCTATTTTTATGACCGTGTTATTCTCATGCAGCAGCGATGACAATGGCAGCGGCGGCACGACCGCCGATTTCCTTGACCGTTATCTCTCGCAAACCGGCTTCGACCAGAATACGGATCAAATCCTCGACAGCGAAGCCTATGAATTCGGCGTTCCGTTCCATGTAACTGCCGATGGTAAAATGACCAAGATTGCGGTGAAAACCCCAGCTGTCAATCCGGACCTGCGCGTTACGGTTTGGAATGCGGCAACGCAAACCATTCTCCGGACTGAGCACTTCAATGTTACTGCCGCTGGGCAATCCAAAACATTTGATATCGACGACCTGCAGCTTAGCGCGGGAACGCCATATTTGATTACCATGAACAGCACGGCCTATTACAAGCATTACAGGACTGACGGCGCGAATGCCGCCTATCCGGTTGCGATCGGCGACGTCGTGATTGAAGGATACGGTTATATCGAAGCCACGGCGCAATCATTTCCGGTGGTTTTCGATAACAGCGATTATGCAGGCGATTTAAGCTTTGCCTTCCGGGCTGATTGACATTGAAGAATCACAAAATGGAATTCAGGCTTTCGCGGTAACTCCGGCCTACGGGAATCACGGCGCCGTTGCTGAGCATAAGTTTATTGGGCAAAACTTTTTGGATATATTTCCGCTGGACGGCATAACTCCGGTGCACGCGGATGAACGTGCCGAAATGCGGTTCTTTCAGCAAAGCGCCCAATGTTACCAATACGCAGTGCTGCTTTTGGCCGGTGGCGATTTTCGTATAATCCCGCAGGGCTTCCAGGTAAAAAATATCGTGGAGTTTAACCTCAGTTTGCTCGTGGCCTTCTTTGATATAAACTAAGTCGCCGCCAAGCGCCGATTCGAGCCGCGAAGCCTTATGCCGGAGTTCCATATAATCTTCGATCCGCATCATTGTTTTGGAGAAGCGTTCGAAAGTAATGGGCTTGACCATAAAATCCAGCGTGTCGAGCCCGAAACTTTCCACGGCATGTTCCGGATGCGCTGTAATGAAGATGCAAACCGGCACGTGTGCGGCCATTTTCCGGAATTCAAACCCGTTGACCGAAGGCATGTCGATATCGAGGAACAGAATGTCTACATTTTCTTTTTCGAGGATCGGCAGCGCATCTTCGGCGGAGGGGAAAACGCCTAAAATATCCAGCACCAAAACCCTTTTGGCAAACATTTCCACTGTCAGGCGGTCAATCAATTCGTCGTCGATAATGATGCAGTTGTAGGTTTTCATTCTTGACTTGCTTTTGGTCCGTCCCGTAGTTGCCCTAAAAAGTCAGGGTGAAAATCGCCCCGGATCCGGGTTTCGATTCGACCGACACTGCACAGCCGATCACTTTTGCAAGGTCGCGGACCAGGTGCAAGCCCAGTCCCGATCCAATCCCGATGACTTCCTTATCGTCGTAAAGTGCTCGAAATTGTTCCTGTGCCGCGCCCGGACCGTTGTCCGAAACCGAAATAAACGGATGGTCGCCACCGCCGGCTTGTACGGTGACACGGGCATTTTCTGTTTTTCCGAGCGCTGCAACGGCATTTCCGATTATATTCCTCAGGATGGTTTTCAGGTAATTTTCATCGGTAAGCAGGATTGGGTTTTCGCCGGTTTCAAAATCGATACGGACATTTTCGGTGCTTGAAAAATGTTTTTGAAGATCGTTAAAAATAGCAGCAGCCGGAACTTTTTTCAGTTCAGGGCTGAAATTTTCCATTTGACCCTTGCTCCAAAGCAGCATGTCTTCCATCGAGCCGAGCAGATTTTCGACGGCCGAAGTCGTTTTGGCCTGCATTCGATGCCTGCTGTCTTCGGTAAGCAATTCCGGATTGTCGGTTTGCAGGTGCAGGAAATGGATCAGGTTCGAAACCGGAGTGCGCAGGTCGTGGTTCAGGATGCTGAAGAATCGCGCCTTGGTTTTGTTGGCCCGGTCGAGATCTTCATTGAGTTTTTTAAGTTTCGTATTGATTTTTTTCCGCGACTGGCTTTGCCTGAAAACGAGTCCGGCAATGAGCAGCAAGCCTAAAATTCCGATAATGTACAGCCACTTCTGTCTTTCCTTTGACTCAAGCGTAAGCCGGTTCAGCTCGAGCTGCTTGTCGCGAAGCTCGATAGTTCGCTGGTCTTCGAGATTTTGAAGCGACTGTTTCTTTTTGAAGTTGAATACCGAATCGACATAAACCGAATAAAGAATGTGCGATTCAAGCCCGTTTTTATAATCGCCGGTCGCCGCATAATAGTCGGACAAATGCTTGTAATCCTGGATCAGCCGCTCGTTATTCTGCTGCTCGAGATGCATCGCAAGCGCTTTTTGCAGGTTTTCGTAAGCAAGTTGCAGATCCTTTGGGTTTTTGGTCGCCTTGCCTTTTTTCAGGTATGCGAAGCCGATGTTTTGTATCGTCGAAGCCATTAAATCCTGGTCGCCGATATTGCTGATTGTGTTGAAAGCGCTTTTCGAACTTGCAAGGCTTTGGTCGTATTGACCGAAATCGAGATAAGCCGTCGCCATCCAGCTCCTGAGATAGGCAAGCGGCACTTCTTCATGGAGCGCGACGAGTTTTTTTTCGGCGATCTTATAAATTTCGAGCGATTTGGCGTTTTTATTTTGCTTGTTGTAGACCATGCCTTTGCTCGCGAGATTCATGGCCAGCGAGACTTCTTCGCCGCGTATTTTTTCAAACAGGGCAATGGCTTTGTCGTAATTGGCCAGCGCCTTGTCGTAGTTTTCGGTCGCATTGTAGACGTTGGCAATGTTCTGGTAGCAATTGGCCATATTGAGATTTGTATTCTCGTCGTGGCATTTATCAAGGCTGCGCAACGCATTTAGAAACGCGTCGAGCGCATCGGGAAATTTGCCCGAGCGTCCGTAGCTGTTTCCCGTATTCAAAAAATTCACCCCAAGCGAACACTGATCGCCCAATTGCCTGAAAAGTTTTCCCGCTTTTGCATAACACGCCAGCGATTGGTCGTTCTCGCCCAGAACCGACAGGTTTTTTCCCTTATTCAGCCAACCCATCGCCTGGCCGTGGGCATAATCGATCGAGACCGACAGCTTCATCGCCTGATCGGCGTACCCGATTCCTTTTTGCGGATCGATATCGACGAATTTATCGGAGAGTTCATTCAGCACTTCGCATTTTTCCTTACCGTTGCGCTTCGATAAGACCGAATGCAGCGAATCGACGGCCTTTTGGCTATTCTGCCCAAATGCCAGAAGCGGCGCGATCAAAAGCAACAGCAATATTTTCTTCATAGAATAACGTTGAGGTTGTCTTTAAAGCTGCGACCCACAGGCAGTTGCACATCGTTGTTGAGCGTCACTTCCTGAAAGGCGATTTTTTTGATGAACTGTTTCTGGACCGCAAAACTCCGATGAATCCGGATAAAAGATTGGAAATGGTTTTCCTTGAGCAAATTCCCCAAACTCGACAGAACGCAATGTTTCTGGTGCGGCGTAACGATTTTCGTATAGTCTTTCAGCGCTTCGAGATACAGGATGTCGTGCAGCTTTACCTTGGTCTGGTCGTGGCCTTCCTTGATGTAGATGCTGTCGCCGCCGATGCTCGATTCGAACAATTCGGCTTTGGTCCGGAGTTCCATATAATCCCGGATCCGCTCGACGGCCTGCGTAAAACGGTCGATCCTGATCGGCTTGACGATGAAATCCAGCGTTTCGATCTCGAAGGTCTCGGCCGCGTGCTCCGGATGCGCCGTGATGAAGACGCACACGGGAACATGGCCCATTTTTTTGCGGAATTCGATTCCGCTCAAACCGGGCATGTCGATGTCGAGAAACAGTACGTCGATGGGCGATTTTTCAAGCAATGGAAGCGCGGCTGCTGCCGATGAAAACATTCCGGCCACATGCAATTCCGGAAACCTTTTGGCGTAGGAAGCCACGGTAATCCGGTCGATTTCATCGTCGTCGATGATGATGCAGTTGAATTGTCTCATAAACAGCCTTTGTCCAAATGTAAATAAAATATTTATATGCTCATTATCTATTTAAACTGTTGCTCGTCTATTGCCTGTTTTTTAATAGGATCATTGGTTGCAACTTTGTCGTGAATTTAGTTAACTGTCTGACATAATAGCATTTAAATTATATAATTATGAAACCGCAACTGAAAGTTCTCCTGTTTTTACTCATTCCTTTCGGTGTCTTTTCGCAGGTCGGGATCAATACGGCAGCGCCCGACGCACAGCTCGACATCCGGTCTTCGAGCCAGTCGTCTCCGACCAACAAAGACGGACTTCTGATTCCTAAAATCGATGTTTTTCCCGCAGCCAACCCAACGGTCGCCCAGAACGGGATGCTGGTTTTCCTGACTACGGCTTCAGGCGCCAACCTGCCGGGCTTTTATTATTGGGACAATCCGGCTGTTGCATGGAAACCGATGGGCGGCACTGCAACCATCGGCTGGAACATTACCGGAAATTCAGGGACAAGCTCCGCAGTTAATTTCATCGGGACGACCGACAACCAGGATTTGATGCTGAAACGCAACAACATAAACGCCGGAATGCTCGCCTCAGGCAATACAGCATTCGGGGTCGACGGGCTGAATCCTGTAACGACCGGATCCGGAAATACTGCGGTCGGCACAGGTACGCTCAAGGCCGACACGACCGGGAGCGACAATACCGCCGTCGGGAAATCGAGCCTTATGGGCAATACCGTCGGGACCAATAATGCGGCTTTCGGGATTACCGCGCTCGGCGCAAACCTTTCGGGGAATTACAATTGCGCTTTCGGAACCGTGGCACTGACATCGAATACCACAGGTAACGACAACGTCGCGATCGGGGCCAACACGCTGCGGTTGAATGTCGCCGGCGGGCAAAACACAGCAATCGGCACAAATGCCCTTTTTAACAGCAATGTTTCAGGACTTGTTGGAATAGGAAGTCAGGCGCTTGCAACCAATACTACCGGCTTATACAATACCGCGCTAGGAAGTTACACCTTGCGAAACAACATTACCGGAAACTACAATACGGCTACGGGCTACAACGCGCTTTACAACAACACGGGCAGCGATAATACGGCCAACGGCTTCAATGCGTTGGTTTCCAATACTACCGGGCACGACAACGCGGCGTTAGGATTCCAGTCGCTTTATCTGAATGTTTCGGGGAACTGGAATGCCTCACTGGGCAACAATGCGCTGTTTTCCAACAACACGGGGAACGACAATGTGGCCATCGGTGGAAATGCGTTGTTTTCGAATACGGCGGGCGGGCAAAATACTGCCGTTGGTACCAATTCCCTGAAAAACACTACCGGATCTTACAGCGTCGGGATCGGGTACAATGCCTTATTCAGCAATACATCGGGATTCAATAATGTTGCGCTTGGCGGGCAAACTTTGGTGACAAATACCACCGGTGCAAACAATACCGCTGCCGGATACGGCGCTTTGTACAACAGCAACGGCGATTACAACGGCGCGTTCGGGTCGAATTCGCTGATCAACAACACGAGCGGCTACGACAATAACGGTTTCGGCGCGTGGAGTTTGCAGAGCAATACGACCGGTTACCGCAATTCGGCCGTCGGCGGCGCTGCGCTGCAGCTCAATACGAGCGGTTACAACAACACGGCGATGGGTTATTATGCGGCGATACACAATACGTCCGGGATCAATAATACGGCGCTCGGCACTTATGCTTTGCTGACCAACAGCACCGGAAACGACAACACGGCCATCGGGCGCGAGTCGCTCAAGTCGAGCACGATTTCTGGCGCGGTCGCGATCGGTGCGGAATCGCTGTTTGCAAATACTTCGGGATTGTATAATACAGGTTTGGGAAGTTTTACGTTGCGAAGCAATACCACCGGAACTTACAATACGGCTACAGGCTACAACGCGCTTTACAACAACACGGCAAGCGGGAATACGGCCAACGGCGTGAATGCGCTGGTTTCCAACACGACCGGACACGACAACTGTTCTTTTGGATTTCAGTCGGGTTACAGCAACACAACCGGGAATTACAATGTCGGTACGGGAACCAATTCGCTGTATTCGAATACCACAGGAAATGACAATGTAGGAACCGGAAACAACTCATTGTTTTTAAATACCACCGGAAGCCAGAACACGGCGCTGGGCAATAATGCGATGCACAATAATACGAGCGCATCCTTTGTCGTCGGGGTCGGATATGCCTCGCTGTTTTCGAATACGACCGGATTCAGCAACGTAGGAATTGGCGCAAGTACGCTTTACCTCAATACTACCGGAGCCAACAACACGGCCGCCGGATACGGCGCTTTGTATAACTCCAACGGCGATTACAACGGCGCTTTCGGCTCGAATTCGCTGATCAACAATACCAGCGGTTACGACAACAACGGTTTCGGCGCGTGGAGTTTGCAGAGCAATACTACGGGTTACCGGAATTCGGCCGTCGGCGGCGCGGCGCTGCAGCTCAATACGACCGGATACAACAATTCGGCTATGGGTTATTTCGCAGCGATCAACAATACGGTCGGAATCAACAATACGGCGCTTGGCGCTTATGCCTTGCTGAGCAACAGCACCGGAAATGACAACGTTGCAATCGGGCGCGAATCGCTGAAAGCCAGTACGGTATCGGGCGCGGTCGCAATCGGTTCGCAAGCCTTGCTGGCCAATACGACCGGACTTTATAACACGGGCGCAGGAACGAATTCGCTTCGGGGCAATACCACCGGCGCTTACAACACGGCAACGGGTTACAATGCCTTGCTCAACAGCAACGGCGATTACAATACGGCGAGCGGCGTCAATGCAATGCTGACCAATTCGACCGGCGATAACAACACCGCTACGGGTTTCAGCGCACTTTACCACAATACGGTCGGGAATTACAATACTTCGGTCGGCGATCTGTCGATGTGGGAAAACGTCAACGGATCGAACAACACGGCTCTGGGCAAGGAAGCCATGCGCAAAAACGTCGACGGTAATTCCAATACGGCGCTCGGAATGGATGCGCTGTACGAAAACGTATCGGGCTCAAGCAATACGGCGATCGGCTTTGGCTCGATGACCGTGCTTGCTTCGGGTTCCGACAATACGGCGATCGGTTTCGGCTCGATGGGAATACAGACTTCGGGGAGCAACAACATTGCGATCGGGCGGACGGCTTTATTGCCGTCAGCTACGGGAAGCAACCAGCTTTGCATCGGCAATGTCATTTATGGTACGGGAATGGACGTTGCCTTGACGGCCAAAATCGGGATCGGACTGCTGGCGCCCAATGCACGGCTCGATATTCCGGCTTCGAACATCGCTTCGCCCGCCAATACCGACGGAATCTTGATCCCGAGGGTCAATGCGCTCTCCGCCGCAGCCGGCATGACTGCCGCGCAAAACGGAATGCTGGTGTTTCTGACTACGGCAGTCGGGGCGAACCAACCCGGTTTTTACTATTGGGATTCGGGTTCGGGAAGCTGGCTTTCGGTCGGTGCGAAAACCGGCTGGGGATTAACGGGGAATTCGGGAACGAGTTCAGCCACAAATTTTATCGGGACGACTGATAATGCCGACATCGCTTTTAAAAGGTTCGGCAGTAAGGCCGGCCTGATCGCGACCAACAACACGGCGCTCGGCGTCAATGCGACGAATTCCCTGACTTCGGGAACGCAAAATACCGCCGTCGGTACCAACGCGCTTCGTGACGATTTGACCGGTGGCAATAATACGGCGCTTGGTTATTCGGCTTTGCTCACCTCGACCGGAAGCTTTAATACCGGCGTGGGCTACAATGCCTATCCGCTGACGACAACCCTGAACAATTATACCGGAATCGGTTACAATACCGGCTCGGCGACTTCTACGAGCAACATGATCGAACTCGGCAATACCAGCGTGACCTCGATCCGGGCGCAGGTTTCGGGAATCACGGCCTACAGCGACCGTCGGATCAAAAACAATATTCAGGAAAATGTTCCCGGACTGGATTTCATTACCAAACTTCGACCTGTGACTTATCATCTCGACATCCACAAGCAAAATGATATCCTGTATCGCGGCAGCAAGGAAAAAATGGCTGATTTCGACGGCAAATACGACATTGAAAAGATTACCCAAACCGGGTTTATCGCACAGGAAGTCGCCGACGCGGCCCGGGCTTCAAACTACGATTTCAACGGTGTGGAAATCCCGAAAAACCCGGAAGACTTGTATGCGGTGAATTATACGACATTTGTCGTCCCATTGGTCAAAGCCGTCCAGGAACAGCAAATAATCATCGAGAGCGAAAAGGCTAAAAACGCATTGCTGGAAGCCGAAATCGCAACACTCAAAGCCAGACAGGAAACGCTCGACGCCCGTTTGAAGGCGCTGGAGGAAAAAACAGGAAAATAGTTTTTTTTGGTTGAATTGGCCTGGCTCCGGCCGGGTCTTTTCTTGTATCGGGGTTGCGTTAGCGATTACAGCGGCATCCTTTGGCGAGGCACGAGCCAAAGATAAAGCGGCAAGCGCGGCCGCAGCCGGTATGCAAAAGCGATGGAAAATCTTAATCTGCGGCAACGCCCAAAAAACAAATCACAATTAATTGTCAATCCGCAATTGCCAATTGTACATTGTCGATTATATTTGAAGCATGAAGATCGAATCGCAGATAGAAAAGATTTCCAGCTTCGCACATCTGGAGCTGTTGGCCAACCAAGTCGTCGAAGGGTTTATTTCGGGGATGCACAAAAGCCCGTTCCACGGTTTTTCGGCCGAGTTCGCCGAGCATAAAGTCTACAATTCCGGCGAAAGCACGAAGCACATCGACTGGAAGCTGTTCGCCAAAACCGATCGTTTGTATACCAAGCGCTACGAGGAAGAAACCAATCTGCGTTGCCATCTGATCATCGACAATTCGTCGTCGATGCATTACCCGAAACTCGGCGACGGCGAGCCGTTTTTTAAAAGCAAGATCGGGTTTTCGGTCTTGGCTTCGGCCGTTTTGATGAATCTTTTGAAGAAGCAGCGCGATGCCGTTGGCCTGAGTATTTATTCGGACACGTACGAATATTATGCACCCGAAAAAGGCAGCGACCGCCATCACAGGATGCTGCTCAACAAACTTGAAAACCTCCTCGAACAGCCCAAGCAATCCCGGAATACCGATACGGTCACGTTCCTGCACCAGATCGCCGAGAAAATGCATAGGCGCTCGATGATCATTCTTTTTACGGACATGTTCCAGCCCGGCGACGCTTCGGGTGAGGAAGCGTTGTTCAATGCGCTTCAGCATTTAAAACACGACAAACACAAGGTCGTGTTGTTCCACGTCATCGACGACAAAACCGAAATCAGCTTTGATTTTGACAACGCGCCGCGAAAGTTCATCGATCTCGAATCGGGCGAGGAAATCAATATTTTTGCGGATAATGTCAAATCGGCTTACGAAAAACAGGTCGAGGCTTACTTTAAAAGACTCGCGATGACCTGTGCGCAGAATCGCATCAAATACGTTCCTGTAGCGGTCGGCGATAGTTTCGAGAAAATCCTGACGACTTATCTTGTGGAAAAACAGATGTTTGGCTAGCCTCGAAAAGTTAAATCGGAAATATTTTTAGAATACGCTTGCAGATATGAAATTCTGTACTATATTTGCATCCGCATTAAGCGAGGTCTGGTAGTTCAGTTGGTTAGAATGCCGCCCTGTCACGGCGGAGGTCGCGGGTTCGAGTCCCGTCCAGACCGCAAAAAAACGGAAGCACTTTGGAAACAGAGTGCTTTTTTGCCGAAAAATAGAGGCCTATATGCGGCTCTTTTTAAGAGAAGCATTCACGATAGTTGTGTTGTTTCGGCGCGAAAGCGCCAGGTTTAGTAGTTAGACCAATGAAAAGCTTTCCACTTAATTGTGGATGGCTTTTTTGCTTTTGGGAAACTTCAAATAAATATTTAAATTAATTATGAAAAATATAATCCTGGCATTTTTGGTAAGCACAGTATTAACTTCATGTGCTTTGGGCCAAAGCGAAGAATACAGCTTCAGCAATTTTAAAGATACGCCGTCGTGGGATTTGGCCAAAGCCGTAAGCGATGATGATGCCGGAAAAGTAAAAGAAATACTGGAAACGACGAAAGTCGATGTCAATTATAAAGATCCTGAATTTCAACAGACGTTATTGACATTATCAATAGTGAACAAAAGGCAAAATGCGTTTGTAGCATTATTGAAAGGTGGAGCAAATCCTAACGGGTTAGTCGGGGAATTTAAAGATTCGTCGCCACTTATTTGTGCGATTGAGCATCAAGACAATTGCGACACTTATTACATTGAAAACTTATTAAAATATAAGGCGAATCCTAACATGGAAATCAAGAATCCGAACAACGGATATTATTTCGGGAATAGTTTTCCCCTAATCGTCGCTGTTTCTCAAAATGCGCATAATGGGGAAAGCTGTCTTAGTATTGTGAAGATCTTGGTAGATAAAGGAGCAGATATAAATTGTTGTGTTCCCGACCCCGACTCGGAATTGTGTGAAGGAGTGATCAGCGAATGCTTAACAAATAGCAGCATAGATATCTTGAAATACTTTGTAGTCGATAAAAACATTAATATCCCTGATAAGGTTTACGCTCGGGGCGAAGGTGACAAGAAAACAATGCGGGTTTATAGTTTAAGCGAAGCCTTGGATTTGGAAGATTTCAAATTTGATAATGTCACAGATGAGATGGGAATTCACCATGATATGTCAAAACAAAAACAGGCAAAAAATGATATTTTGATTTATCTGAAGAAAACGGGAAAAAAATGATTGGATCACTTTTATCGTGGATGGCTTTTTTGCTTTTTGGCTTAGTAGCCTCGGTATCAGGTTGAAATAGGTATAAAAAAAGAATTCTTTTTACTTCGGGAGCATTTTTTTTCTAAATTGCGAAGACAACGCAACCAATGCCGTTTTATCAGTCTATTAAAACAAACCAATTATTTATGAAAAAACTACTACTCTCTTTTGCGCTTCTTGCTTTTGCTTTAGTCTCCTCCGGGCAATGCCTTGAACCGACACAACTCACTGCATCAGCGATTACCGAAACCAGCGCCGTGGTAGGCTGGGCCGGCCCAGCCACAAACTACGAAGTACTTGTCGTTCCTGCAGGTTCTCCTGCGCCGACTCCGGATACTTCAGGCATCGTTGCCCCGACATCACCGTATGTCATCACAGGACTGAACTGCGGAACGGTTTACGATTTCTATGTGCGCTCGGTATGCAGCGATTCGGAATTTTCAACATGGTCCACTGCGAGCACTTTTACTACCGGCAGCTGTGGTGTAAACAGCGCCTGCTATGCGGCCAACTCGCTTTGCACGTCGCTCGACGTATCTTTTGCCAATACGACCAACGCTCCGGCTGCACAGCCAGGAGTCGATTATGATTGTCTGTTTACCCAACCTAACCCGACGTGGTTCTACATTCCGATCAGCCAGGCCGGCGAGCTGGATTTCCACATCCATCAGCAAAATGCAATGGGTACAGGGCTTGATGTGGATTTTATCTGCTGGGGTCCGTTTTCCGATCCGCTGGCGCCGTGTGCGGGCGGACTGAACGCATCGACTGAAGTGGCGTGCAGCTATTCCGCGGCGCCGGACGAGGATTTGATTATCCCCAATGCACAGGTCGGGCAATATTATATGATGCTCGTGACCAATTTCAGCAACCAGGCAGGCGATATCACTATTACCCAAACCAATCTCGGGACGCCGGGAAGCGGCGAAATCGGATGCAGCGGCTTCCGGCTGACGGCTTTCCTGGACAACAACGGCAACGGGGTCAAAGATGCGGGCGAGATCAATTTCCCTTACGGAGCGTTCCATTACGTGAAAAACGACGACGGCAACATCCACGATATCGTTTCTTCGCTGGGAACTTTCGGGGTTTATGACGTCGATACTTCCAATTCTTACGACGTAACTTATACCGTCGATCCGGCCTATGCGGCAAATTACGCCGTTACTCCGGCCTCGCAGGACAATCTTGCTACGATCGCTGGCGCAGGCACGCAGCAATATTACTTTGCGGTATCGGCTTCGCAGCCTTACAACGATCTGATCGTAAACATCATCCCGAGCACTGCCCCGAGACCGGGTTTTGATTATTTCAATATTGTTTCCTATACTAACGCGGGCAACCAGACCATCGCATCGGGCACGGTCAGTTTTACGAAAGACCCGAATGTCGCCATAACCAATATTTCCGAATCGGGCGCGGTTGCCGATGCCAACGGTTTTACTTATAATTTTACCGATTTACAGCCGTTCCAGACCCGGCAGATTTACGTAACCATGAGCGTTCCAGCCAGCCCGGCGGTCAATATTAACGATTTGCTGACCAACAGCGCGGCAATCGCACCGACCGACAACGACATGCACCCGGAAAACAATACCATCAGCTCGACGCAGATAGTAGTCGGTTCATACGACCCGAACGACAAGATGGAATCGCACGGCGGACAAATCGTCTTTTCGGATTTCACTCCGGCCGATTATCTCTACTATACGATCCGTTTCGAGAATTCAGGAACAGCGGCTGCCGAAATGGTCCGGATCACCGACGCGCTCGACAGCAAACTCGACGAAACCTCGGTCCGGATGGTTGCGGCAAGTCATGATTACACACTCGAAAGAACCGGAAACCAACTTGCCTGGAGCTTTGACGGCATCCAGCTTCCTGCCGTATCTTCAGATCCCGAAGGCGGAAAAGGCTACGTACAGTTTATGGTGAAGCCCAAACCGGGCTATGCCATTGGCGACATCATCCCGAATTCGGCATCGATCTATTTCGATTTCAACCCGGCCATCGTGACCAATACGTTCAATACGCAGTTCGTGCCGTTTTTGAGCAGGCCGCAGTTTGACTTCGCTGGCTTTACGATGTACCCGAATCCGGCCGGCGATCGCGTAACGGTTTCGCTGAACCAAACTTCGGGAAGCATTGCGTCGGTCTCTATATACGACATGCTCGGCAAGAATATTTTGGTGAAAAAGACTTCGGCTTCGGCCAATACGGAAACGATCGACGTTTCGGGCATCAGTTCCGGAATCTATTTCATCGAAGTGACGGCTTCGGACAACCTCAAAACCGTCAAGAAACTCGTGATCGAATAATCGTCCCCGATAAAAGAAAACCTCCTTTCCGGATGCCGGGACAGGAGGTTTTTTTATTTTTGGGGAATTTATGCTACTTTTAGGATCGCAAACTGCGCCGACCGAATGAAAAAAACACACCTGATATTCCTTTTGCCGCTTTTCCTTGCGTCGTGCCAGTATTTCGACCGCCAGGTTCCGTCCAAAGACGAGCTGCTCGACAAGGAACTCAAGACCATCAACTGGCAGCAGGTCGACGAATTCCCGTCGGTTTCAGACTGCGAATCGGTTACCGACAAAACCCAGCAGCAAGGCTGTTTTTTCGAATACATGACCCGCACGATTGAAGAAAAACTGGCCGTCGACACGCTTGCGATACTTTATCCGAAACTCGATACGATCAAGGTAAAAGTGACCGTTTTTCCGGATTCGACCCTCAAATTCGAACCGCAGTTCGTCGCCGATTCCACCGCTTACGACACGGCCAAAATCGACAGTATTTTACATGCGCGGCTCGTCGATTTCCCCAAAATCCGCCCCGCAATCAAGCGCGGCATCCCGGTAAAAAGCCAGTTCGTGCTTCCGGTGATCTTGAAAATGGAGTGATTTTTTTTGGAGCATGTTCCAGCTTTTGCCTTTATCTTTGCTCGCTTTCTCGCAAAAAATGTCGCTTCTCCCGACGTTTCGGGACTGGGCTAGGCATTTGAACTTACCGCAGGTTCCGTCCTTTCCATTCGTATTTTCCCACGACCGAATATAAGGCCACGGCAACGCTGAAAAAAGGATACAATACGCCGCTTACAACCGGGAAGAAGAATTTTCCGCCGCGCAAAAACCGGTTCGCCTGCAGCAACACAACGAAGTCCGGGATAAACTTCAAAAGAAACAATCCTAACAGCGATTTCCATCCCAAAAATCCGAGACACCAGAGCCCGAAGCCGGCGACAAGGCTGAAATTCCCAAAGAAAACCACCCAGGCCAGCATTTCCCCGAAATCATTTTCATACGAAACGGTTTTCGACGCCCAACGGACGCGCTGGTAAAACAGCTTGAGCAATCCGTTTACGGGTTTGGTCACGACAAGTGCTTCACGCGATTTCAGGTAATGCACTTTTTCGGGGAATTTCGCCACGGCTTTCTGCAGCAGGAACACGTCGTCGCCGCTTGCAGTTTGTTCGTTGCCCGCAAAACCGCCAAGCTCGGCAAAGAATTTTTTCTCATAGGCAAAATTCGCCCCGTTGCACATAAACGCTTTTCCGATACCAAAACTCCCGATCGTCGCGCCCTGCAAAGCCATCAGATCGAGCTGCTGAAAATGATGCCCGAAACGATTTTTGGTTTCATATACCACCGGGCCGGCAATCATCGCGGTATCGTGGGTCAAAATATAATCGTTTAGTATGAGCAGCCAGTTTTCCGGAAGGATGCAATCGGCGTCGGTCGTGACGATCCAATCGTTTACCACAATTGGTACCGCGCGTACAATCGCGTCTTTTTTGGGCGAACCGGACATCCGGACGCTTTCGATCAGCGTCATGTGGAATTCGCCGTTTTCCATCCGCCAGCGGTAAATCAGCTTTTCGGATTCGTCACTCGAGAAATCGTCGATCAAAATAACCTCGAAAAGTGTTTTCGGATAGTTGAGTTTTTTGATGCTTTCCAATAGCGCGGGCAAGTTTTCGGCCTCGTCGCGAAACGGGATGACGATCGAAAATGTCGTCCTGGGCTGCGAATCCCAAAACCGGGGCGCTGGCACTTTGGCGAAACCGTAAACCAGCCTGCACAAATATATCGCATACAGCAAGACATAAACCGGCAATAATAAAATTACTGCTTCCATGATGGCTTGAAGGTTACCACGTAATAACTCCCGATGGCCACCGGAATCACGACGTTCAGCAGCCACATCAGCGTGGTCGCAAAAATCGGGATCCATTGGTTCACGCCCAAAAGCCCGAAGAAATAGACCGCGACGCTGCCTTTGACGGCAAAATCCAGAAACTGGAACGTTGGGAGCGAGGACGAAAGGAAATACACACTGCAAATTGTGGCCATGGCCGTAAAGTAATCGAGCTCGACGTTAAAAATCATCAGGATGAAATAGTACTGATGCGAAAAAATCAGGTAGCGGCACAGCGCCAGGATCGCGTTTTTGCAGTGGATGCGTTTGGGAATGTCGCGGATTTTTTCCATGACGCGCTGGAACGAATAGCCTTTTACCTTGATTTTGCGGAGCACGAAAGCCAACAGGAACAGAATCCCTATCGCAAGCAACATCACAAATACGATTTTGGTCTCGACGATATTCGACCTTAAGTTGAAATACAGCAATCCTGCAATACCAAGAATTACCGTAATGACCATTTGGATGCCGTTGCACAGCAAATTCAGGAACACGACTTTTCGCGCGTTTTTCTTTTCAAAAAACATCGCCTTTGCGCCGTATTCGCCGATGCCGTTGGGTGTGAAGATCGAAGCTGTGAGCGCGCCGAGCACCTGTTTGGTCGATTCGCCCAGCGAAATTGGCCGAAACCACGAAACGAGCGCCTGCCATTTGAGGATTTCGAAATAGCGGTTGTAGAAACTCATCACAAGCAGAAGCCCGAGAGAAACCCAGGTGAAATTGGCGTGTAGTTTCGCCGAAAAAAAAGCCCAGTCGTTTTTCGAGAGTTGCTCGTCGATGAAATAAAATGCGAAACCGACAATCAAAAGTTTGACGGCGGCGCCAAGGAATTGTTTAGATTTGTCAGACAATAGAAACATCAGCGCAAAATAGCAATAAATTGGCAAACGAACGCATCATATTGGGAATTGATCCGGGAACGACCATCATGGGTTTCGGCGTGATCCGGGTTACCGGAAAAAGCATGGAATTCCTCCAGCTCAACGAACTCGTCCTGAGCAAATACGACGACCATTACACGAAACTCAAGGTAATTTTCGAGCGTACGATCGAACTCATCGAAACGCATTGTCCGGATGAAATCGCGATCGAGGCGCCGTTTTTCGGCAAAAACGTCCAGTCGATGCTCAAGCTCGGGCGCGCGCAGGGCGTGGCGATGGCGGCCGGTTTGTCGCGCCAGGTGCCGATCACCGAATACGAGCCCAAGAAAATCAAGATGGCAATCACCGGAAACGGGAATGCGAGCAAGGAACAGGTTGCGAAAATGCTCCAGCAATTGCTCGGGTTGAAAGAACTTCCGAAAAACCTCGACTCGACCGACGGATTGGCTGCGGCCGTCTGTCATTTCTTCAATTCGGGAAAAGTAACGGGCGGCAAAAATTATTCGGGCTGGGATGCATTCGTCAGGCAAAATGAAGATCGGATCAAATAAGCGGCTGAGAAAAGAATTAATAAAGAAATAGAATAAGTTGGCCGGAATCTACATCCACATCCCGTTCTGCAAACAGGCTTGCCATTACTGCGACTTCCATTTTTCGACTTCGATGAAAAAGCGCACCGAAATGGTCATGGCTTTGGCTCGTGAAATCCAGATGCGATCCGGGTTGGATGAAATCGTAGAAACGATATATTTCGGCGGCGGTACGCCCAGTGTTTTGGATCCGGATGAAATCGATTTCCTTATTGAAACCGTTTACGGGAATTTCACCGTTTCCGAAAATCCCGAAATCACGCTCGAAGCCAATCCCGACGACTTGTCCGACTGGAAAATCGCAGCGCTTTCAAAAAGCAAGGTCAACCGGCTCAGCATCGGCATCCAGTCGTTTTTCGATGACGACCTGCGGATGATGAACCGCGCGCACAACGCATCCGAAGCCAAAAAATCGCTGGCCGAAGCGGCAAAGCATTTCGACAGCATTTCGATCGACCTGATTTACGGCATTCCGGGCATGGACGAAAACAAATGGAAAAGCAATATCGAAACGGCGCTTTCCTTCGGCATTCCGCACATTTCAAGCTATGCACTGACGGTCGAGCCCAAAACCGCACTCAAAAAGCTGATCGCGTCGGGACAGGTCGCCGCGCCCGATGATGAAGCGGCTTCCGAACATTTCAGGATTCTTACGGAAACGCTTGAGGCCAACGGTTTTGTTCATTATGAATTGTCGAATTTCGGGAAACCGGAGTATTTTTCACGGAACAATTCGGCGTACTGGCTCGGTAAAAAATACCTTGGTATCGGTCCTTCGGCACACAGTTACGACGGGATTTCGCGGAGCTGGAACATTGCCAACAACAGCCTTTACCTGAAAGCGATTAGCGAAAATAAGGCGCCATCCGAACGCGAAATACTGACTGATACCGACCGTTACAACGAATATATCATGACCGGATTGCGTACCATTTGGGGCGTTTCATTGGCGCGGATCGAAGACGAGTTTGGCGCTGATTTTCTCGGATATCTCCAAAAGCAGGCAGCGAAATTTATCGGCGACGGCTTGCTGTCAGTTGAAAACGATACGCTGAAAACGACAAAAAAAGGTAAGTTTCTCACAGACGGAATCGCATCCGACTTATTTTTGGTAAATTTGGATTAAACTTATTGCGATGCGCGCCACCATAAAACATCAGGGACAGGTTTTTGAAGCCGACCTGTCAAAACCCATCGACATTTCAATCCCGCTGACCGATACCGACAAAAATCCGATCGCATGGTACATCGAAAAGCCTCAGATCGATCCGGTCAAATCCGGCGATTGGGTCGGGAAAGTTTCCGAAGGCGGTTCGACGAATTTCAACAATATTTTTTTCAATCCGCACGGACACGGTACGCATACCGAATGTCTCGGACACATCACACGCGAATTTTACAGTATCAATCAGGAACTGAAAACGTTTTTCTTTATCGCCGAACTCATTTCGCTAAAGCCGTACGTCCAGGAAGGCGATCACGTAATCACTAAAATACAGCTGATGGCAGCCTTGGAAGGCAAAACTCCCGAAGCCGTCGTAATCCGGACGTTTCCCAATGAAACGGGGAAAAAATCGCGGAATTATTCGAATACCAATCCGCCGTACCTGGCGGAAGCCGCGGTGGTTTTCCTTCGCGAGCTGGGCGTAAAACATCTGCTCATCGATTTGCCGAGCGTGGACAGGGAGCACGACCAGGGGAAACTTCTCGCACACAAAGCCTTCTGGAATGTTGCTGATATAAACAACCTGAATCTTGAAGCGCGGCTCGACGCGACAATCACCGAGCTGATCTTCGTTCCCGACGAAGTTCCCGACGGAAGCTACCTGCTCAATTTGCAGATTGCGCCATTTGAAAACGACGCGTCGCCTTCCAAACCCGTTTTGTATAAGATATGATCGAAATTTCCACAGATAAAACCAGACTCGATGTCCCGTTCATCCAGAATTTCCTGAAAGACATTTACTGGGCGGCCGGGCGGACGATTGACGAAGTGCAAACCACAATCGACGCATCGGTTTGTTTCGGGATTTACCTCGACGGAAACCAGATCGGTTTTGCGCGTGTCATCACCGATTATGTCGTATTCGCTTACCTGATGGACGTTTTCATCACGCCCCAGCATCGCGGCAAAGGCTATTCGTCGATGCTGGTCCGGGCGATGATGGAAGAGCCGAAACTGCAGCAGGTCAAAATTTGGCGGCTTGCGACCAGCGATGCGCATTTCCTGTATGAAAAATTCGGGTTTACGCCGCTCGCGCATCCCGAAAAAATGATGGAAAAAGTAATAAAATAGGTTAGCCATGAATATCCAGCAATACTCCGAATACTGCCTGTCGAAAAAAGGCGTCACCGACCATTTTCCGTTCGACGAAGATACATTGGTGTTTAAAGTCGGCGGGAAAATGTTCGCATTGGCCTCGCTAAAGGAATGGGAAGCGGGCCGCGCGGCGGTCAACCTCAAAGGCGATCCCGAAAGAAATGAAGAACTCCGCGCCGAATACGACGGAATCAATCCCGGCTTCCACATGAACAAATCGCATTGGAACACGGTCGATGTGAACCAGGACGTGCCCGAACCAATAGTAAAGCAGCTTATCGACGAGTCGTATGCGTTGGTATTCAAAAGCCTGACCCGGAAAATCCAGGCCGAAATAAATGCCGGATAACCGCGTTTTGTTGTAAATTTGCAAACAATTTATCCGACATGAACGAGCACATCAAAAGTTTCCTCAACGAGGAACAGGATCCGAAAGCGATAGAAAAAATCAGCGCCAAGCTCGCCGATCTTCTGATGAAGGACGAAGAAGTAGGCTATATCGGCGTACAGAAAAAACCCGCAATCAACGTTTTTCCCGACAGCATTATCCTGACCAATAAAAGGATCGTGCTCTGCAAGCCGAAGAATCTGGGATTGTCGATGGATTTCACCGATTATGCCTGGGATGACATCGCCGGGGTTTTCGTAAAGGAAAATATCCTGGGCTCGGAATTCTCATTCGCGACCCAAACCGACATCAACGTTTCCATCGATTATCTGCCGAAAGCGCAAGCACGGAAAATTTACACGTTTGCCAAAGAGCAACTCGAGTTGCTGAAAAACCCCAAAGTTCCCGCTGCGGCTGAAATCAATGCTCAGGCCGGAGAAATTGCCGAACCGGAAATACCGGAAATTGAAGAAATCCAAACCGAAGAAGTGACCGATTTCGCGGAACTTATTCCGGTCGCTCAATCGGGCTACCGCAGCGAAAAGCAACATCCCGAAGAAGAAGCTGTCGAACCTCACGCCGCTCCGCCTGCCGCCGGGCTTTCGAGCGAAGCGTTGTTCGAGAAATTGCAGAACTACAAAAAGCTGCTCGACAACGGGCTGATCCTGCAAAGCGAATACGATGCGCTGAAAAAGGAAGTCCTGAGCAAGATGTGACAGGACAAATCAAAACATAAAAAAAAGCGATAGAAACCTATCGCTTTTCTTTTTTTATAAAGTCTTCTTTTGTTTTTCGACGAAACCGTTGGCTTGGAGTTCGAGCAGTTCGGTCGCTTTTTGCCTTTGAAGCTTGTACAGTTCCTTGTCGTCGGCAATGTCGGCGTAGACCTTATCGTGCATTGTGGCGCTGGTTTTCACCAGCAGTTCCCGTTGGTATTTGTCCTGCGCGAGCGTTGCCGTCAAAGCGGTTTCGAGGTCTTCGAGCTTGAAATCGTATTCGCCTTTCGGGGATAATAATTTGGCGATGATCGGCGCGGTTTCGATGGCGAAAAACAGCAGCATGATGAAGAAAGACGGCAGCCACGGCAGTTTGTCGAGCGCGTTGATGCGCGCCATCAGCCCGTCGAAACCGTCGATGACCGGCTGGGTGGCACTGACTTTTTTATCGAGATCGGCCTGCAGCGTTTTTGCTTTTTGGTCGAGTTCGGCGATTTTCAGATCGTTGGTTTTCTGCAGCGCATCGAGTTCGGTCTTGGCGATACCGTATGCGGCGAATTTTTCCTCGAAAATAGGGCCTTTGCCGATTTTTTTCGTTCCCGACGAACCTTCGGCCTCGCCGATGTAGCTTTGGTAAAGCGCGGCGACCTGTTTTTGCTTGCGCGCGGTTTCGGCTTTGAGACTGTCCGATTGCATTTTGTTCCGGTCGAGATCGGATTTGAAATAATTACCGACTTCTTTTTTATTGTTGAGCGCCATCGCGTTTTTTTCCTTGAGCAGGACCGTGTTGATTTCCTTTTCGAAAATCTTGATTTCAAGCGGCTTTGAAATGACGATGGCTATAATAATGGCCAATGCGATCCGCGGCGTGGCCTGCAAAAATTCATTGGTAAAGCTGTCGCGTTTGCGGATGGTCGAGACGATGAAGCGGTCGAGGTTGAAAATCAATAAACCCCAGACAAATCCGAATGCGACGGCCATATATCCATTGTCGAAAACTGTGTAAAGCGCATAGCTGCCGGCGATGAACGCCATGACAGCGGTAAAGAAAACGGTCGCGCCGATCCCGACGAATTTGGTCTGTTCGCCTTCGGAGCAATTGCCGATGAGGTTTTTATCGGCGCCGGAGCAGAGGATGAAAAATTTTTTGAGCATGATAAAAGTGATTTTGATTGATGATATTGTAAAGGTAACGCGAAACCTGGGAATCTTATTTTAGATCAACATATTTATTTGGAATGAAAATGCTGAAAATCAACGCAGACCGCGCCAGGGATGGAAGCGGCATCCTTTTTTGAGCGCGCGAAAAAAAGATAAAGCGGACAGCCCGGCCGCAGGCGGCGCCCATAAAACTATTATTTCACTTCTGTTTCGCCGATGAGCTCGCCGTTGTCGTAGGTGCTGATCAAAATGAGTTTTCCCGACGGATCGAATTCGTGCCAGTCGCCGAAATAATACCAGCGGATGAGTTTGTCGGTCACTTGCAACCGCGTCTGGCCCTGAAGCATGATCTTGCCGTTTTCGAAATATTTCGTCACGTGGCAAACGCTGTCTTTGTAAACTTCTTTGCGGACGAGTTTCCCGTTTTCGAAAAAACGCCAGGTCTTGCGCTCGAACCCGTTATGGAAGCGTCCGCGCGATTTGTAACTGATGCCGTTTTCATTTCGTTTTTCGATCCACAAGCCTTCGCGCTCGCCGTTTTTGCGCTGATTGGTTTTGCAGCCCGACAGCAAAACAATGCAGAGAAGAAGTAATGATTTTGTCATAAGCGCCGGAATAAAAAATCCGTCTCATAGGAAACGGATTTTTCGTGTTTTTCGTGTGGAAATCATTTCGACAATTCGACGAAATATTTGTAGAACAGCGGAATGGTTTCGATGCCTTTCAGGTAGTTGAAAATCCCGAAATGCTCGTTCGGCGAATGGATTGCGTCTGAGTCCAAACCAAATCCCATCATGATCGTCTTGCTTTTCAGTTCCTTTTCGAACAATGCGACAATCGGGATCGAACCGCCCGAGCGCACCGGAATCGCAGGAACGCCGAAAGTTTCCGTATAGGCTTTGTTCGCGGCCTGATAACCGATGCTGTCGGTTGGCGTGACATAGCCTTCGCCACCGTGGTGCGGCGTGACTTTTACCGTAACGCCCGACGGCGCGATGCTTTCGAAATGCTTTGTAAAGAGTTTCGTGATTTCGTCCGATTTCTGGTGCGGCACCAATCGCATCGAGATTTTCGCATAAGCTTTGGACGCGATGACCGTTTTCGCGCCTTCACCGGTATAGCCGCCCCAGATTCCGTTGACGTCCAAAGTCGGGCGGATCGAGTTGCGCTCGTTGGTCACATAGCCTTTTTCGCCGTAAACGTCGTTGATCTCGAGCGCTTTTTTGTAATCGTCGAGATTGAACGGTGCCTTGGCCATTTCGGCACGCTCGGCTTTGGAAAGCTCTTCGACATCGTCGTAAAATCCGGGAATCGTGATGTGGTTGTTTTCGTCGTGGAGCGAAGCGATCATTTTGGCCAGCACGTTGATCGGGTTGGCTACCGCGCCGCCGTACAACCCCGAGTGCAAGTCGCGGTTCGCGCCCGTGACTTCGACTTCCACATAGCTCAGCCCGCGCAATCCGGTCGTGATCGACGGCTGTTGGTTCGAGATCATTCCGGTATCGGAAATGAGAATGACGTCGCACGATAATTTTTCCTGGTTTTTTTCAACAAACCAGCTGAGGCTTTTACTGCCGACTTCTTCTTCGCCTTCGATCATGAATTTTACGTTGCACGGAAGCGCATTGTTTTTGACCATGTATTCCAATGCCTTGACGTGCATGTACATCTGGCCTTTGTCGTCGCAGGCGCCGCGGGCGAAAATCGCGCCTTCCGGATGGATGTCGGTTTTTTTGATGACCGGTTCGAACGGCGGCGAAGTCCACAGATCCAAAGGATCGGGCGGCTGGACGTCGTAATGGCCGTAAACCAGAACGGTCGGCAGGTTTTTGTCGATTGTTTTTTCGCCGTAAACGATCGGATAACCCGGCGTATCGCAGATTTCGACTTTGTCGCAGCCGGCTTTTTCGAGGCTGGCTTTTACGGCGTCGGCCATATCCGCGACATCCTGTGAATAAGCGGGATCGGCAGAAACCGAGGGTATTTTCAAAAGTTCGACGAGTTCGTCGATAAATCGTTCCTTGTTGTCCTGAACGTATGATTTTATGGAATCCATATTGCGGTTTTTAGTGAAAACCAAAAATAAGGTTTTTTCTTCTTTCGTTCTTTGAAAAGAAAAAGTATATTTGCAGCTCGATTTCGCGGATATGGTGAAATTGGTAGACACGCCAGACTTAGGATCTGGTGCCGCAAGGTGTGTAGGTTCGAGTCCTATTATCCGCACAAAGCTTCTCAAACGAGGAGCTTTATTTTTTACTGAACATTTCCTATGAAGTCAGTCTTTTCATATCCGGACCTTTTGGAATCGCCCATTACGATGGATGCAAATCAATCGATTCCCCTGTTTCAAGGAGAATTCATTCTCGAATCGGGGCAAATCGATATTCGCGTGGACGGACTGATCGAATACAAGTGGTTTCCCCACAAAGGCGTCGTTTTTTGCGGGCATTTGCCCTGGGCTTCGGCAGATGCAATTAAGGCCATCAGTTCAATTGAGACATTCGATGCGATTGTTGAAGGATTTGTTTTGGGAAAATGTTTCGTGTCCGGTTTTACCGTTGCCGATACCGTTACGGTTAAAGGCCAGTTTCAATTTTCTGCCATTACGGGCGATGAAACGATAGCCGTCGAAAAACTGAAATTCTGTGTGCCGAATTTAAAAGCGATTCTCGGCGAACCGGTACAAAGAATCACAAAAACTTCAAGCGGTTTTTCTAAAAGCCGGCTGACGCTGAACAATGACGAATATTCGATCGTGATCGATAAATGTTTCGACTATAACGAATCAGTTGCGGCATTGCATGAAAAAGGCGGCTATGCGATACTTTATTCGGGTGAGCTGAAGCGTGCGAAAGGCATTCTGACGTATGAAAATTCAAGGGATATTTTGCACTGCCTCAACGTTTACCTTAGCTTTATCAACGGCAAACGAACCGGCGCTTTGTTCATCCACGGAATTTTCGGGAATCGGACAATCTGGAGCGACTATTCAAATTATTACGTCGATACTTACGACGAGCTTACGGGTTGGCTGAATGTCCATTCCGTCGAAGGTTTGAATGGACTGTGGCGGACGTTCAGCAAAAGATGGAAAAATAAAACAGATAAACATGTCTTGGTAACTATCGTCCATTGGTACCTGGAATGCAATAAAAGCAGCGGCTTTGTGGAAGGTTCGATAATCATGGCCCAAACGGCATTGGAATTATTATACAATTGGCACGTTGTTGAAGGCAAAAGATTGCTATTGGGCAAAGACGCCGAAAACATTGCGGCTTCCAATAAAATCCGGTTGTTGATTTCGCAGATGAACCTGGATTATGGAATTCCTAAAAGGTTTGCCGCGTTACAAAAATTCTTGAAGTCCGAAAAGCTCGCCGATGCGCCCGATGCCATAGTACAGATACGAAACGCCATCGTCCACTCGCAGGAAGAGAAAAGAATAAAATTGGGAAAAATCGAAAATGCCGCTAAATCCGAAGCGCTTGAACTCAGCCTGTGGTATATTGAGGTTGCTTTGCTGAAAATTCTGGGGTTTTCGGGAAAATATCACAATCGTTGTTCTGAAAATTTGACGAGAAGCGCTAAAGTCGAGAATTTGCCCTAGCGGCAATCAACGTTCTAGTCGATCAAAATTTTAAAAACTTTTGATTTGCTTCCGTTTGAAATCTTAACTACATAAAATCCCGCCTGAAATCCGCCGGTCTCAAAATAACAAATCGTGCTGCCCTGTAAAAAATCGGTCGTTTTGACCACGCGACCCAGACTGTCGATCAGCTCGACCTTGAAGTTTTCGGTGATCATGCTGCTTGATTGTATCGCAATGAGTTCGGCAGCAGGATTTGGAAAGATCTTAAAATCCATACGTTCCAGCGTAAAATCAGGAACTGCCAGCGGCGTGTAAGTCGTGGTCGGTTCGGTAATCGATGTGACTTTCACGGCTGTTTTCACGCCATAAAACGTCGGCCCGACGACATACGGATACGCCGAATTGTGGCTCGCATCGACCGTACAAAAATAAGCATACGTACCGCCCGGAAATTCCGGCGTGACGCAAAACCGACCGTTGTGCTCGTCGAGATAATCCGGAGTTGCTGCCGAAGTCGGGTTGTATTGGTAATCCTCGCGGTACATACCCAGCGGATAGGTTGCGCTGACTGCCGGCCCGTCGGTAACGTTCGTCCCGTCGGCATAATGTGTCCGGACCGTGATGTTCCGAAGGCTGTAGCTCGATTTCATCCGCGTGATTCCGCCCGTACCGTCGGCGTTCAGATAACCGTAAGCGCCGTAAATCGGATAGCCGTCATAGGCAAATCCGAGCAGCGGCGAATGTAGCGCCGGGTCGATGACGTACAATCCGTCGGCCAGGTAAAGATTGCATACATTGGAAATCACGACCAAATCGAGGTTGAACGCGCTCGGGTTCTGGTGATGATGGTAATTTCCCATCGCGGGATGGCCTTTCGCGCAATCGAAACCCGTTCTTTCGGCAACGACAGCATCGCGGTTCCAGACGCCGTCGCCCATGCCGCCGAGCGGACCGCCTGCATTCTGTCCGGTCGAATTTTTATAGGAAACCCCGTCGCGGTAGTCGAACAGCGCCACGCCATTGATGAAAACGCCTATGTTTCCACCGGTCGTATTGGTCGGCGTACCGGTGTTTGGCGTTGGAATCAGTGGAAATTTAAAAATCGCATTCTGGTTCGTGGCAACCGACGGATTGCCGTCGAGAAACGGCCCGGTGATGTACGCCGGAATGCCCGTCGCCGAAACATAAGCCCAATTTGCCGAATATTGCACGGTTTGTACGTTGGCCGAAACGGCGTCATTAATCGGGGTCGAGTTACTGTTTACGTAATGCCTTCCGGTAATTCCGGTGGTGTTTTGCAGCCATGAAGAAACGATCGGACCTTGGGAAAAGGAATTGAGGAAACCGCAAAGCAATAGCGGGAGGAAAATTTTTTTCATGAGGAATCGGTTGGTTTTCCTCTTAGACGATGCTTTTTCGTTATTCCTTCGCGACGGTTTATTTCGATGCGATCCAGGCTTCGATTTCCTTTTCGAGCAATGCCAGCGGCATGACTCCGGATTTGAGCACGATTTCGTGGAATTTTTTGATGTCGAATTTGTCGCCCATTTCGTCCTGCGCTTTTTTGCGCAGTTCAAGGATTTTCAGCTGCCCGATCTTATACGAAAGCGCTTGTCCCGGAATAGCCATATAACGTTCGATTTCGGCGGTAATGGCATCTTCGCTTTCCGCCTCGTTGTCCAGCGAATACTGGATTGCCTGCTCGCGCGTCCAGCCTTTGGTATGGATTCCCGTATCGACGACCAACCGGATCGCGCGGTGCATCTCATCGTTAAGCATGCCTAAATATTGGTACGGATCGGTGTACAGTCCGAGTTCTCTGCCCATGCTTTCGCAATACAAAGCCCAACCTTCGCCGTAAGCGCCGAACCAGTTGAACTTCCTGAAGTCGGGCAAATCCTTGTTTTCCTGCTGGAGCGACATCTGGAAATGATGTCCCGGAATCGCTTCGTGGAGAAACAAATCCTCGTCTTCCAATACATTATAAGCTTTGGCGTCGGGAATCGGGACGTAGAAAATCCCGGGGCGCGAACCGTCAGCCGTGCCTTGCATGTATTCGGCGCTGGCGCTGGCTTCACGAAACTTTTCGGTACGGCGGATCTCGAATTTCGTTTTCGGCTGCAATGAAAACAGCTTGTTGATGTTGGGCTTGATCCGGTCGTAAATATCCTGAAAATGCGCGAGCACTTCCTCAGGTTTTGTAAACGGTTTGAGTTCTTTTTTGTCGCGCACCGAATTCAGGAATTCTTTCGTCGTGCCTTTAAATCCGAGTTGGTTTTTCACTTTTTCCATTTCCGATTTCAGCCGCACGACTTCGCTCAGCCCGAGCTCGTGGATTTCTTCAGGCGTTTTTTCGGTCGTCGTCCATTGTTTCGCATAGGCGGCATATAACTTTTTGCCAAAAGCGAAATCGCCGATGCCGCTGGTCGTTCGTGCCGCGGGCAAATATTCGGTCTGTAAAAAATCGGTCATTTTTTTGAAATTCGGGACCAGCTTTTTATTGATTATTGTCGCATATTTCCCCGAAAGCTCTTTTTTCACGCTGTCCGAAACAGTCGCCGGCATAATCTTGATCGCCGAATAAAAAAGATTGTCTTCGGCCTTTTCGGTCACCAGGTCGTTGAACTGCGGAATAATTTTGACCACAAGCGCTTTCGGCAGTACGATTTTCTTGTCGATTCCTTTTTTCATATACACCATCGCCGAGTCGAGCCAAACGCTGTAGCGGTCCATCCGTTCGAGAAAATCACGATAATCTTTTTCGTTTTTGAACGGCTGCGCGCTCGTGCCGCCGGCAAATTGACCCATCGTGATGTGTGTGCCCCAAAATTGGTTGAGCGGCATCAGGTTGGTCGGATATTTCAACAATTCAAGCCCGACACCGGTTTCCCATTTGATGATCTCGTAACTGTTTTGCGCTTCGGCATCGAGCGAAGATTCGTCAATCGCCGCCAGCGCTTTTTGGTATTTTTTAAAAAACGCTTTTTGCTTCGCGCGATAGCTGTCGGTCATTTCAAACTGCAATTGTCCGTTGTACTGGTTTTGCCCGTTCTGGGTTGCATCGAGCGGGGCAAGCTGGTTCTTGTCGTCGAAATAACTTTTGGTCAAAGCCGAGAAATCGGCGGCGTGATCCGATTTTTTGCAGTTGATCATCAAAACGGCCGCAGCCAATGACATAAAAAGAAGCGTGATTTTTTTCATAAGATTACTATTAACCGTGATAAACGCGCGAGGCGGTGATTTTTGAATCGTTGATTTCGAGCACTTCGGCCACGAGCATGTCTTGTTCGCCGTCGACCTGCCGGATGTATTCCATAAATACGCGCTGATCGTTGGCGGTGAGCGAAGTCACTTTGTAATGCAGCGAAGGCAGCCGGTCAAACGCATCCTGCCACCAATCGCGCAAAGCCGGCTTTCCGGTAACAAGCCCGAAGGTTTCGGGTTTGTGGATTTTGAGCTTCGGGCTGAAATGCCGGGCATCATCGTCGTACAGGCTTAAAAGCTGTTCGAGATTGTGTGCGTTGAACGCCGCAAACCACTGCATGGCGATGAATTCGTTTTCTTTTGCAGGCATAAATTGATTTTCGCTAAAATAGTGATTTTCGGACAATAAAAAATCCCGAAACGCTTCGGGATTTGTAATGGTATAAAATGAAAAGCCGCATTAAATATTCTTCAGGTTGATGATTTCCTGTTCGGTCAAAAAGCGCCAGTTGCCGCGCGGCAGGTTCTTTTTGGTCAGCCCGGCAAATGAAACGCGGTCAACTTTCAGGACGTCGTAACCGAATTTTTCAAAAATGGCGCGGACGACTTTTACGTTTGCCGTGCGCAGCTTCAGCCCGATTTCGGTTTTGGGTTCACCGTCGATGTAGCTGATTTCGTCCACGAACAAGCGGTGCTCGTCGAGCGTGATTCCGCCGGCAATATTTTCAAGATCTTCAAATTTGAGGTTTTTTCCGAGCGAAACCTGATAGATTTTCGCCGAGCGCTGGCCGGGAAGGCTGAATTTCCGCACCATATCGGTATCGTTGGTGAAAAGCAGAAGCCCGGTTGTATTCTTGTCCATACGGCCGACAGGCTGCAACTTGGTTTTCGTCGCCGATTTCACGAGTTCGTTAACGTTGCGCATGTCGCCGTCCTCGTCGGCCGAGGTCGTGAAGTTTTTGGGTTTGTTCAAAAGGACGTATTCCTTTTTTTCGGGTGTAAGTACCGCGCCGTCGAAGTTTACGACATCGCCGGGTTTTACCTTGTAGCCCATTTCGGTCACGGGAACTCCGTTGACTTTTACGTTTCCGGACTGGATGTAGATGTCGGCGTCGCGGCGTGAGCAAACTCCTGAGTTCGCGATGTATTTATTGAGCCGGATCTCGTCCGGGTTGGATTTGGTTTTCGGCGCCGGATTGGGTTTTTTCGGCGGCCTGCCGGTTGGCTTATCGGCAGTTTTTGCCGCGGGCTTGTCTTTTTTAGGACCTTGCGCACGTTTGGGCATGGCCGGCTTCGGTTTGTCTGACGACGGCCGGGAAGAAGTGCGCTTGTTATTTCGGTTCGGAGAATTCATGCGATGAGGATTTTGACGGCAAAGTTACGAAGTTTCTTCGGATGGCGCGTTAGGGATTGAAGTGAAAAGCCCGCAGCGCAGCGAGGACTTGTAACGGAAAGCCCGGCGCTTGCGCAACGCCCAAAAATCTAAAATCTAAACCGGCAGCATGTTCCGGCCGTGGATCAGGACTTTCGGATCGATGAGCACGATGCAGAAAACGCCGGCGACAATGAGGAATTTCAAGAGGTTGTGGAGCTTGAGGAACTGCCCGCGCGAATCGGCCTGCCAGAGTTTGGCCAGGAAAACGAGCAGCAGGATGAAACAGCCGTAAAAATAGATGTCCATATAGCCGACGTCGTAGATTTCGATCAGCACGTAAACCGGCAAAACGGACAGCAGGGTAAGCGCCGTGATGATTTTTTTGGAAGCCGGCTCGCCGTAGATGATCGGGATCGTGAGGTAACCGTTGGCCAGATCGCCTTTGATGTTTTCGAGGTCTTTGACCATTTCGCGGATTAAAATCAGCAGGAACAAAAATGCCGCGTGGGCAAAGATGATTTCGGTATGGGCCAATTCGAAATGCCGGAAACGGTCTTTTTTGGCGAGATAGATCAGGATCGCAAAAAACGGCATCACCGCGAGCATTGCAGCGGTAATGTTCCCGATGAAAGCATATTTTTTGAGCTTGTGCGAATAAAACCAAATCAGGAAAATGTAGGCCGAGAAGAAAAACAACACGCGCCAGGACAGGAAAATGCAGCTGAATGCGACAATGAAATTGAGCGTAAAATAAACATACAGTTTCGTTTTCTGGCTTACGAGCCGGTCGAGCATCGATTTGTTGGGACGGTTGATCAGGTCTTTCCGGCTGTCGTAAAAATTGTTGATGATATAGCCTGAGGCAATGGATAAAGCCGAAGCCAGCACAAGGATGAAAATCCCGGAATCGAGGACAATGTCCAGCGCAGGCATGTTGTTGGGAGCAAGAATAAAAATCGCGGAAAGATACTGCGCCACGACGATCACGGCCACGTTATAACCGCGGACGACCGAAAACAAGCTGATGATCTTCATCGCTAAAAGCTTGTTTTTCCGACTGAGCATGTCCTTTTTTGGATTTTAGAACTGGTAAACGACCTCGAGCTTGTAGTCTTTCAGCGACGATTTGGCTTTGTCGAGATCTTCGGTAAAGCCCAGGATGTAGCCGCCGCCGCCCGATCCGCAAAGCTTCAGGTAGTAATCGTTGCTGTCGATGCCTTTCTGCCAGATATTGTGGAACTGTTCGGGAATCATCGGCTTGAAATGGCTGAGCACGACTTTCGAAAGTTTCTTCGTATTGGAGAAAAGTGATTTGACGTCGCCGCCGAGGAAATTTTCGACGCACGCATCGGTATATTTGACGAATTCGTTCTTGAGCATTTTACGGAAACCCTGATCTTTCAGGTTTTCCATGAAGATGTTGACCATCGGCGCGGTTTCGCCTACGATTCCCGAATCCAAAAGGAAAACGGCGCCTTTGCCGGCTTTGCTTTGTGTCGGGATTCCGGTCGCTTCGATGTTGTCCTGCGAATTGATCAGAATCGGAATGCTGAGATAGCTGTTGAGCGGATCGAGCCCGGAACTTTTGCCGTGGAAAAACGATTCCATCTGGGCGAATATTTTTTTGAGTTTCAGGAGTTTTTCACGGGTCAGGTTTTCCAGAACCGTAATCTTGTCCTGTGCATACTGGTCGTAAATCGCGGCAACGAGCGCGCCGCTTGAACCCACGCCGTAACCCTGCGGGATGCTCGAATCGAAATACATGCCTTCGGCAATGTCGCGGTGCAGTTGCGCGAGATCGAACGTTACCAGTTCGGGTTCTTCCTTCTGGAGGTTTTCAAGATAAAATACGAAACGGCTCAGGCTGGCATTCGATTTTCTGGCTTCGTCCGAATCGCTGCCGTCGAGCTTCAATGCGCCCTTGTAAAAATTATAAGGAATAGACAAGCCTTTGGAATCCTTGATGATTCCGTATTCTCCGAACAGTAAAATCTTCGAATAAAATAGCGGTCTTTTCATATTTTGTCTTTGAATAAATAAAGCTACAACTTTTCTGCACCAAATCCAATACTGTCGCAAATGTACTGACCATTTTCACAATAGCCAACCAATTCAGCCTGAATAAATTCCAAAACGGCAACTTTATCGCTTTCGGAATACAAAACGTGTACGTTCGCTCCCGCATCTAACGTGAAACAAACCGGAATATTGGTCCGGACGCGGAATTTCCAGATTTTGTTGATGATTTCGAGCGTATTTGGCTTCATCAATATGAAATACGGCATCGAAGTGAGCATCATCGCGTGCAGCGTCAGGGCTTCGCTTTCGACGATTTTTACGAATTCGGCGAGGTTGCCGTTTTGCAGCACCGATTTGATTTCAGATAAATTGTTATGCGCCTGCTCAAAGCGCTTCGCCGCGAACGGATGATTGTGCATCAGGTCGTGCCCGACCGTGCTCGAGACTTGTTTTTCGCCTTTGTCGACCAGCAAAATCGTATCCTGGTAATTGCTGAAATTGTCGTGGATTTTCTCGGGGAATTCAATTCCGAACAAATCCGAACTGCCTGGAATTTCGGCGTGATTTCCCCAAACCACGACTTTGCCTTTCACGCTCCGGCAGGCGCTTCCCGAGCCCAAACGTGCAAGAAAAGACACTTTTCCGTAAAAATATTCGTCGGTCATTTCCGGATCGAGCAGTCGTTCGATGCTCATAAGATTCATCGCCAATGCAGCCATTCCCGATGCAGACGACGCTATCCCCGAACTGTGCGGGAACGTATTGCGCGTATCGATCGTAAAATGATATTGCTGCAAAAAAGGCAGATAGGATTCAACCCGTTCAAAAAACTGCTCGATTTTCGGGCGGAATTCTTCCTTCGGCTGTCCGTCGAACAATAAATCGAATGAAAAACCCGTTGCCATCTTTCGGGCAAACGCAACCGAAGTGATCGTTTTGGAATGATCGAGCGTAAAGCTGACTGAAGGATTCGCAGGCAATTGGTGCGGTTTCTTTCCCCAGTATTTCACAAGGGCGATGTTGCTTGGCGCGCTCCAGCAGAAACTCCCGCTTTCAACGGCATTTTTGTAAGGAGCAGGAATGAAGTCGTTGGCTGTAGTCATAATCGGGATTACGCTGCAAAGATACTTTTTTTGGCCAAATCTTGCCTGAAATCGCTGAAATGGGTAATTTTAAAATAAAAATTGCATGGGCAGACTCATGAAAATTCTGGTTTTGGTGGCCACGTGTGTTGCGGTCGGTTTTTTTTCGGGAATCGCTACGAAGTCTGGGGTCGATTCCTGGTACCCGACTTTACAAAAGCCTTTTTTTAACCCGCCGAACCGGGTTTTCGCCCCGGTCTGGAGCACGTTGTACATCATGATGGGCGTCGCGGGCGGTCTGGTTTGGGCGCGGATCGATTTCGAAAAGGACAATGTCCGCAACGCGCTGTTCTTTTTCGCGATCCAGCTCGGTCTCAACGGATTGTGGTCGCTGTTGTTTTTCGGGCTGAAAAATCCAATGCTGGCGCTGATTGAAATCGTGCTGCTCTGGCTCATCATTTACGAAACCTGGTTCAAGTTCCGCAAAATCGACAAGGTTGCGGGCTGGCTTTTCGTTCCGTATCTGCTTTGGGTAACGTTTGCCGCGGTGCTCAACGCGGGCATTTGGTGGCTGAACCGATAAAAAAATCCCGAATGGTATTTCGGGATTTTCTTTTTATTCTTTAATTAACTTTTTAACTATCCTGCTGCCTGAAGCGGTTTCGATTTCGATCAGGTACATTCCTTTGGACAAATCGGAAACATCGACCGTAAATTCACTGGCTGAAATATCGGCCGCTTTTTTCACGCTTTTCCCTACGATATCGTATACGCAGATTTTTGAAATTGTACCTGCCGGATTCTGCAGGCTGATGTTTATGACTGTATTTGCCGGATTCGGATAAATACTGACGCTGCCCGCATCGAACGTTTGATTTGCCAACGACGATACGAATTCTGTCAGGAACGTATTGGTTATAACCGATGGGTTTGCGTCAAAATAGATTTCAGCACTGTTCGGGACGATATCGCCGATTGCAAAGCCCGGTTTCAGTTTGACCTTGAAGGTAAGCGAGCCTTTGCCCGTTTGCGAATTGGCAACCGATACCGGCAGATTGATCCCGTTGAAATGCCAAATGAGGTTTCGTCCCACGCGGTCCAGGGTATAATCGTGAGTGGCATTGACCATGACAAACGAATTTTCATCAATCTGGCTGTCGAGTAAATCGGTTATCTTAATATTTGTAGCCGAAGTGTTACCGACATTTTCAAACCGTACGGTATAATATAAATAGTCGTTGGCGCCGAAAGACGAAAACGCGATTTTGCCTCCATGCGCCTCGGTTTTGTCGTTCGGGTCGTAAGCTGCGATAATCGCCTGGGTCGAGTTGCTGCTGTTATTTGAGGGCAGAAAATCGGTTCCGACGATAGCCCCGGAAACCGTATTGGTCAGCAATTGCCCGATACTTACCGCCGGAATCGCCGGAACCGACAGGTTTATCGTAATACTGCGGCTTTCGAAAGGCTGAAGGTTCGAGAATACATACGTAAACCCGTTTGCAATAGCCGAAGTGCCGGCTTGTGAGATATTGGAAATACTTGTGGCCGGGTCATGGTTGAATGTAATGGTTCCTGATGCGATCGGCTGGTTTCCGTTATTGGTATAGACGATGGTATTTTGGTAACCGTTTCCTGCTCTCGGCGCATTGGAAGGCGTGAGCGCTACCGACAAATCGCTGAAACTTTGAGTGCTGGTCACCGGAAATTCATATACCGACATTTGTGTCGTGGAGATTGCGGCATTACTATAGGCGGTCGATGCGTTGTATACAGACGCATATTCGGGAAGGACTGAATAACCAAGATCGTATGTGTTGGAAATTGCAGCGTCATAAATAGTATAAATTCCGGTTGACGACTGCGCCTGATGTACATTTCCGTCATTATTCGCTTCGTAATTGAATTGACCGAGGGTAAAATTCACTTCGCCCGCGTCTTTTATATTATTGCCGTTGGCATCGAGAAACGCCTCGAGCCTGATACCGCTGCAATCGATCGATCCGGTCGAAGTCGGGTCGACAGTAACATTGATATATCCCGGATCGTTGCTGAAATTCGTAATCAGAAGGATATAATATTCCCCGGCAACGGCATTCGGGATATTGAACGTTTCGGCCGCCGCCGACGAATAACTGCAACTGAACGTTGGCGCTGATATTCCTGAACACATCGTACCAGGCGAAGTAAACGGACCCCAGGCGGCATAATCCACATCGAGATTCGGCGTCGTGCTGCCAAATTCAGATTGTGTCAGCAATAGTTTTACCGATCCGCTGTTGGTGATTTTAACGGTGAAAAACGTCGGGTTGGGTGATGAAAACAAACATCCGATTTGTCCGAGACTGGCAATGCCCGTCGTATTCGGATAATTCTGTACGCCGCAAACCGGACTGGCCGTGGCACAGGTAGACGGGGTCGTGATGCAGAGATCGAATTCCGTTGTCACCGGCGTTGCTGCCAACGAATATACCCTGACATAATAGGTCTGCCCCACAACAAGCCCAGTTACCGGCATCGAAGAATAAGTGGAACAGTTCATCAAGATCAGCGAACCGCAATTACCCATATAAACCGATAATCTCAAGTCGTTACTTGCAGGATACGGATTGCGCAAGGTTACATTGAGGTAAGAATTCGTCGCCACGAATTTGAACCAGACATCGTCATCGGCAGTCCCCGAACAACTAGCGGGGAGCGCCGGGGTCGAAGCCGTAGCGCCATGAAGCGAGCCGTGGGCGATTTGCGCGCATCCGTTAAAAAGATTTACAGAAACATCCACGGCATTAGCGCATTCGTCATTGGCTGGAAGCGTATTGAAGTCCAACCCTTGGGTCCAGTTACTCGTGCCGCCTGAAGGGCAGATTGCCCTGACATAATAAGTATACATTGTTCCGCCTGTAAGCCCGGTGGCCAAATACGGATTCGCCGAGGTTAACGTTCCGCTGTCCGATGGTTGCGGATGAGGCGAGCCATGCGGCAAAACGATTACTTCCCACTGCGTTATATCGGTAGTGGATTGCGTCCAGCCCAACAATGCGGTAGTCGCCCCGATATTGGTCGCCGTCAGCGTATTCGGCCTTTGGCAGGCTGTCGAGCCGGGAAGACAAACCACATTGGCAATCCAACCCGGCCGATTGCTATTAGAAGAATCGCTCCTGAACCTGAAAGTCAGGCTACCGTCATCGGCAGTGGAAGTAAACGGGCCGGGAATTGCCGTTCCCCAATAGCCGCCGGCGAGCCCTCCGGGAACCGATCCGATCGGATTCGAACTGGCAATCTGCGCGCCGAAATGGAATTGCCGTCAAAAACATAAAGCGCATCCCAATTAGCCTCGGTATCGAACGAAGTGAACGTCACGGAAACGATATCGCCGGGATTCGTCGGGTAAATCGTAACGGTATAATTGCTGTTACTGGAATAATTCGCGCTCGCTCCGGCCGGGTCGGTAAATATGCCTCCGCATACAGGCTGTGCAAACGCTGCGATATTGAGCAACAAAACAATTGAAACGAGTAGGGATTTTTTCATAGGTGTCATTTTTCCGGGATAAAGATATTGATTTGCAGGAAATCAAACGTTAAACAATGGACTCCGCCAGTATAAAACCGCAGGTCCAGGCGTTCTGGAAGTTGAATCCGCCGGTAACCGCATCGATATTGACGATTTCCCCGGCAAAATATAGATTTTTGAGAAGCTTGCTTTCCATTGTCTTAAAATTGACTTCTTTAAGATCGATGCCGCCGGCCGTGACGAATTCTTCCTTAAACGTGCTTTTTCCATTGACTTCGAATCGTGCCGATGTCAATTGGTTCGCGAGATTGTTCAATTGTAGTTTTGAAAGATCGGCCCATTTGGTTTCGGATGCAATAGACGATGCCGCGACAAGACTTTCCCACAAGCGGTTCGGAAACTCAAAAGGCGATTTTTTAGATACCGTTTTTTTGGAATGTTCAAGCCGGAGTTCCCTGAGCCGGTCGAGACTTTCGTCAAAATCCGTTTCGCCGAGCCAGTTCACGGAAATTGTAAATCGATAGTTTTTTTCGGCAAGTATCCTCGCGCCCCAGGCCGAAAGTTTCAGGATGCCCGGTCCGCTCAAACCCCAGTGCGTCACAAGCAAAGGGCCGGAAGCCGTGAGTTTCGTCCCGTTGACTTTTACCGAAGCGTAAGCCGAAACGCCAGGCAGGTTTTTGATTCTCGGATCCTTGATGTTGAAGGTGAAAAGTGACGGAACCGGCGCTATGATTTTGTGCCCGAGCGCTTCGAGCATTTCCCAGATTTTCGGGTTGCTACCGCTGGCCATTATAAGTTTTTGACAACTGTAATTTGCATTTTGGGTGTCGATTTTCCAGCCGTTTTCGTTTTGGAAAACCGACTGGACGCTTTGCGCGGTCAAAACCTGGATGCTGAGTTTTTTCGCATTTTCGAGAAAGCAATCGATAATGGTTTGCGACGAATCGGAAACGGGAAACATTCTTCCGTCTTGCTCGATTTTGAGTTCGACGCCATGTTTTTCGAACCATTCGATCGTATCGCCCGGCGCAAACTGGTGAAACGGGCCGCGCAGTTCCTTTTCGCCGCGCGGATAAAATTTTACGAGATCGTTCGGGACAAAACACGCGTGGGTTACGTTGCACCGGCCGCCGCCCGAAATCCGGACTTTCGTGAGCACTTCCTTGCCGCGTTCGAGAATCGCAATTTTCAGCCGGGGATTTTGTTCCGCGATATTGATCGCCGTAAAAAAACCCGCCGCGCCGCCGCCCACGATAAGTACGTCATAATGATCCATGACTTCCGGATGGCATTATTTCGCTTCGAGTAAAACGGTGTCGTAATCCGAATCGATGGTCGCGCGGCCATTGATCACGGTCGTCATCTGGTTTGAATATGCGTCGTGCAGTTTCGCGCCCTCCTTGAATACCGAAGAAACGTTGAGTTCTTTTTTTCCTTTGGGCAGATCGAGCCCGATGACCACGCGATCGAGCAGACTGTTGCTGTGATATCCGCGGCTGAAAACATACGGTTTGGCCGAGATTTCCTTATGGATGCCCGCGCCTATCGCCGGATGGTTTTTCCGGAACATTCCCAGTTTTTGCCAGTGCGACAGAATATCTTTCGTATGCTGGTTATCTTGAACGTCGTCCCAGTTCATCGGCGATCGCAGCGTCGCGTCGCCCTGCGTGCCTTCGATTACGAGCGACCGTCCGGTTTCGTCGCCGTAATAGGTTTGTGAAATTCCCGGCGCTAGCAGTAATTTCGATGCGCTTTCGAACGGTTTTTCGCGTTTGGCGTCAAACGGCGCGCCGTCGTCGTGCGAGGAAATGTAATTGAGTACGCTGTGCCCTTCCAAGATAGTGTTCAAGCGGTCGGAATAAATCGAAAACAACGCTTCGTAGCTGTCTTTCGCATTCCATTTGAACTCGAAATTGATCATCGCGTTGAAGCCGTGATCGTAGTAATTGACAGTTTTGTCGCCGAAATTGAAGTCGGTTCCGGCGCTGATTCCGTAATTGTAGACCTCTGCGATCGTATAGAACGGATTGTTGTCTAACACTTTGTCTGTATGCTTGCGTTTCCATTTGGCGAATGCGAAGTCGCATTGTTTCTTGAATTCGGTCCAGACGTCTTCGCCGACGTGTTTCGCCGTATCGACGCGGTAACCGTCGATCCCGTATTTTGTGATGTAATCCGTAAGCCATTTGATGATGTAATATTTCGGCGCCCGCGGATAGCCGGTCGTCCTGAAAAAATCGTCGAGTTCTTTGACTTCCTTGTCGTAGCGGCCTTCGGCTTTCCATTTTTCGACCAGAAAAGGCGGCAGCGAAACCGGCTGGTCGCTTTCGGTCCGGACATCGGGAAGATTTTTCACGAGCGTACAGGCTACCGTGGTTTCATACGTCTTGAAATCGCATTGGGGTTCGGTGCGAACCCATTCCTTCGGCCAGGCAGTGTCGGTATCGGTGACCGGGCCGGTGTGGTTGATCACCGCGTCGAGCATGACTCGGATGCCGTGCGTATGCGCTTTGTCAACGAGTTCGGCGAGATCGGCTTCGGTTCCGAAATTCGGGTCGATCTTGCTCCAGTCGCGCGTCCAGTAGCCGTGGAAGCCGTATGTTATACCTTGTCCTTCGTCGACCGCGTCGTGGATCTGCTCGACAATCGGCGTGAGCCAGATGGCATTGACGCCGAGCTTGTCGAAATAACCTTCGTCGATTTTCTGGATTACCCCACGAATGTCGCCGCCTTCGAAACCGCGGAATTTTGCCGGTGTTTTCGTCCGGTTGAAATTGATGTCGTTCGATTTGTCGCCGTTGTTGAAACGGTCGGTGACGATGAAATAGAGGTTCGCGCCTTCCCAGACGAATGGCTTCTGCACCGGTTTATTTTGTGATTTTGCAGGATTTGCAAGGAAAAGCAGTGCCAGGGCCAAAAAGGATATTTTTTTCATCAAAGTGAGATTTTGAGTTGGGTATCGCCGGGATTGATGTCAACCGGAATATAATACATGTCGTAATCGGCACTAAAGATAACATTAACTTTTTTATTTCCGATCATTGCGCTTTTCGGGGCTTGCCCGATGTTGGGCAGGTAAAGCAAATAGCGTTTGGCAATTGCTGTGCTGTTCTTTCCGGGTTTGTCGCTGATAGCAATGTTAATGATATTATTCGCCACAGCAGATTTAAAATCGACGATTTCATACTGTCCTTTTTCGAAAGCGCCGGGCGTTTTGCCGTCGTCGAGATAAAGCGTCCCGCTGCTGGTCTTTGTTCCGGCATCGTAATAGAAATAAATCCCGAGATCGGATTGCGAATAGGATTCCGTGTTTTGTACGATTTCCGTCATCGGGATGAATGAGCCGCCGCGGACAAAGACCGGGATATGGTTTCCGGCAACGGCAATTTCTTCGGTCTTTCCGCCAACATGCTTTTGTCCCGAAAAGAAATCGAACCAATTGCCCGAATTCGGAAAATACACCGATTTGGAAGTGACGCCCGGTTTGGTTATCGGGGCGACGAGAAAATCATTTCCCCAAAGATACGCATCGCTTTTCCCGAGCAGCGCTTCGTTGTCGGGCTCCGCAAAAAATAACGGCCGCATCATCGGCATTCCGGTGCGGTTGTTTTCAAAAGCGATCGTGTAGTTGTACGGCAGCATGCGGTAGCGCAACTCCACAATTTTCTTGGCCTGGATTTTTGTAAAAACGTCTTTGTAAACCGGTTCCGATGCAACTAATTCCTGCGCATGCGGACGAAAAATCGGCTGGAAAACCCCGTATTGCAGCCATCGCAAATAGAGCTCGGTGTCGTTGTATTCGCCTGCAAAGCCGCCCAGGTCCGAATGCATATAGGCCAAACCCTGCATTCCCATTTCGAGGGCGATTTCGGCCTGTCCGGACAATCCGCCCCAGGTGCGGTTCACGTCGCCGCTCCACGGAATCATTCCGAAGCGCTGCGAACCCGAATAACCGGCGCGCATCAGGATAAAAGGTCTTTGGTCGGGAAAATCCTTTTTGTAGCCTTCGTAAATCGTTTTGGCCCATTCGTGTCCATAAATGTTATGAACTTCGTCGGCCGTGCCTTTTACCGTTACGGCTTTGGAAGGAAAGACTTCGGGTTCGCCGAGATCGCCCCAGACGCCGGCCGCTCCTTTGTTTGCAAGGTCTTTATAGATATTCCAGAACCAGGATTTGGCTTCTGGCTTGAAAATGTCGACGATGCCGGTATTGCCGAAATAAAAATCGTAGGTAAACGGCTTTCCGGATTTGTCGGTCGCGAGGATTTTCTTATCCACGGCTTCCTGCCATTTTTTTGAAGTTGTCAAAATGAACGGCTCGGTAATCAGGACGGTTTTGATGTTTTGGGTTTTCAGATCGGCGATCATCTTTTCGGGTTCCGGGAAATTTTCCTTGTCGAACTCGAGATTGCCCATTGTGCCTTTGATCGTCTTGCCGAACCAGTACAGATCGAAAATCATCGCATCGACCGGAATCCGGTCTTCCTTGAAATGACGCGCCGTGGTTTGCGCCATTTCCTGGTCGCGGTAGCCGAACCGGCTCGCGAAATTCCCGAAAGCCCAGCGCGGCGGAAGCGGCTGCCGCCCGGTGAGCGCGGTGTAGTTTTCAATGAGTTTCGCCCAACTGTCGCCTGCGATGACCTGATAGGTTTTACGGCCCGAAATCGTTTCGTAGGCCAGTGTATTGTTTTTTTTGCTGTCCAAATCCAGATATCCGATGGCCGGATTGTCGAAATGCACGGCGTAAATTTTCGACGACAATACAAGCGGGATGCAGAAATTCATCAGTTCGGCGCGGTCTTCATAACCGTAATGCGCGCGGTTGTAAAGCTGCAGCCGGTTGCCGCGTCGGTCCATGCCGAGTACGCGTGCGCCGCCGCCGTAGAGTTTTTCGACGGGGTCGAGATTGAAGTCGAGGATTTCCGTCGAGTCTTTTTTTACGTAGCCGTTTTTCTCCGAAAGCAAATTTTTTCCGTTGTAGTCGTAGCTGATCCGGAACGGCGACTTATCGATCTTGACGGTCATGCCCGAAGGAAAATAATATTTGATGCTGCCTGCAGTTTCCTTGACGTTCGGCGTGACGGCGCCCGGCGGAAGGATTACGGCGTGCGACTCGGGGTTGAAGATTTGGCCGTTCGGGATGAAGGAGGTTTCGACGATGTCGGCGGTGTAAAACAGGATTCGGTATTTGCCGTCGGAAACAGATATTTCGATGTTGTCCGCGTTTTTTTTCAGGCCGACGAACGTGCGCTCGGCGTTTTGCGCTGTCGCGGATGCCGAAAGGAATAAAAGAGTAGCGGCTGTAAAGAATTTGTTCATGGTTCTGGTGTCTAGCCCCGATGGAAGCGGCATCCTTTTTTGAGGTTTTCAACCGAAAAAAAGATAGAGCGGACAGCGGGAAAATGCTTCAAAAAATTATTCGAGTTCGAGGATCAATGCCGATTTGGGCTCCATCATAATTTCGGTTGCAATATCGATGGTTTTTCCCGAAACGACGTCTTTTCCCTTTTTGAAATTCCTGATGTTTTCCTGGAAGCGCGCAGTTTTAAAGGTTTGCGGCTGATCCGAATTGTTGATCGCGACCATGACGGTTTGCTTCTCGTCGTATCTGAAATAGACATAGACGTTGTTTTCGGGAATGTAATGCGTCATTTTCCCGGAGTGGATGACGTCCTTGTTCTTGCGCCAGTTCAGCAACTTTGCGGTGAAATCGAAATATTGCCGCTCGCTTTCGGTACGGCCAGACTCGGAAAACGCATTGTGCGGATCGCCGGCCCAGCCGCCGGGAAAATCGCGCCGGATGTCGTGGTCGCCGATTTTTTTGTCGCCGCGCATGCCGATTTCGGAGCCGGAATAAATTTCGGGAATACCGCGAATTGTCATGATTAATGACAATCCCATCTGGTATTTTTTGAAATCGGGATAAATCTGGTTGAAGCGGTTCGTGTCGTGATTTTCGAGCATCACGAGGATGCTGTTCGGGTTCGGGTAGAGGAAATCGTTCGCGAAGTTGTCGTAGATTTTGATCATGCCTTTGTCCCACTGGGCCTTGTCTTCGTTGAATACGGTTTCGATCGCGTCGTGCAGCGTAAAATCCATGACCGACGGCAAATTGGAATTGTAGCCTTCGATCGCGCCGACCTTGCTGTCCTTTTGCCAATAGGCCATTTGCGCCTGGTTGTGCATCCAGACTTCGCCGACGATGTTGAAATTCGGGTATTCGTCGAGGATTGCCTTGGTCCATTTCGCGATTCCGGTCTTGTCGCAATACGAATACGTGTCGACGCGCAATCCGTCGAGATCGGCATATTCGATCCACCAGATAGCGTTCTGGATCAGGTAATTCAGCATCAGCGGGTTGGATTGGTTCAGATCGGGCATCGACTTGACAAACCAGCCGTCCATACACATTTTGGCGTCGATTTGCGATGCGTTCGGATCGAACTGCGTTGTCATGTGGTAGTTGGTTTGTGCGTAGCCCGGAAACTGGTGCAGCCAGTCGTAGGTTGGCAGATCGTCCAAAGTCCAGTGCTTTCCCCAATGATTCGTGACGTAATCGAGCACAAGTTTCATGTTGCGTTTGTGCAATTCCGACGACAGTTTCAGGTAATCGTCGCTCGTACCGTACCGCGGATCGATTTTATACACATCCGACTGGCCGTAACCGTGATACGAACCGCGCGCATCGTTGTCTTCGCAAAGCGGCGTGGACCAAAGCGCCGTCGCGCCAAGCTGCTGGATGTAATCGAGGTTTTTGAGAATGCCGGCAATGTCGCCGCCGTGGCGTCCGCCGGGATTGCTCCGGTCAGCTTTTTCGGCGGTATCGGGCGTTGAGTCATTGCTCGGATTGCCGTTGGCGAATCGGTCGGGCATCAGCAGATAGATGACATCGGAAGCGTCGAAGCCGTGGCGTAATGCCGAATTTTCGCGGCGCGGTTTTAGTGAATAATTTTTTGTAAACGCAATTTTCCCTTTGTTTTTGAATGAGAAAACCATATCGGAAGCGGGAATGTTTTTCGTGTCGATCGTGACGAAAATATAATTCGGGTTTTCGGTCTTGACCACATTTTTGATGACGATGTTGTTTGAAACCGAGACATCGTTTGCCGCAATGTTTTTGCCGTAGAAGAGAATTTGCAATTCGGGGTTTGTCATGCCGGAAAACCAGAACGGCGGTTCGGTTCTTTGGAGTTGGGCGGAAAGGATTGTTGGGTGTAATAGTATAATTATTAATATAAACCCCAAAGGTTTTAAAAACCTTTGGGGTTTAACTCCGTAAAAACTCTTTTTATTACAAACTTTCATATTTTTCAAAGTTAGGATCAGGATAAAAAAATTCGATTCTTTCGAAACGCCTTTTGAATAGGCTTCCTTTTCTGTTATATCGCTTATTGATAGATTTTGTGTAACTGTTAAATAAATTCGATAAAGGCATATATAATTTGTCTCGATATTTTTCGGGAATTTCAAATTCTTCCGCAAACTTCAAAATCAACTCGATCCGATACAATTTTAGGTTATAATCCAAAATCGAGCAAACAGGGGACAAATGTTTTTGAGCTAAGTCCAGAAAATAAGCGCGGTTTTGAAATTCAAAAAACAGCGGCTCACCGCCATTCCCGTATTGAATGATTTTAAATATTTTACCAGGCGCGAGCGGTTCGAGTTTTTGCATTTGCGAATAAACCCCAAAGGTTTTTAAAACCTTTGGGGTTTTCCCGCATATTTTCCTAAACCGTCACCAAACTATTCGGTTCCACCAAAACATCTTTCCCGTTAACAACGACTTTTATTTGCTCCGCCAGTTCGCTGCCGCTCGTGCCCCGGCCTTCGAGCGAAAACTTCGTTTCGTTCTGATGCACGGAAACCTTCAAAATCTGGTTCCTGAAATTGATCTTGAACGAATAACCGTCCCATTCCTTCGGAATTCTCGGCGTAAAATGCAGCACGTCATCTTTAACCCGCATGCCGCCGAAACCTTCCACGATGCTCATCCAGGTTCCGGCCATCGACGTGATGTGGCAGCCTTCCTCGACTTCCTTGTTGTAATCGTCCAAATCGAGGCGCGAAGTTCTCAAATAAAAGGTATAAGCCATATCCATCTTGCCCAAAACCGCGGCCTGGATCGAATGCACACAAGGCGACAATGAGCTTTCATGCACGGTAAAAGGCTCGTAAAAATCGAAATGCTTTTCGAGCTGTTCTTTTGAAAAATGGTCTTCAAAGAAATAAAATCCCTGCAAAACATCAGCTTGCTTGATGTAAGGCGAACGCAAAATCCGGTCCCAAGACCATTTCTGGTTGATCGGTCTCTGAGAGTTATCAAGGTCAGAAACTTTCACGAGTTCCTTATCGAGAAAACCGTCCTGCTGTAAATAAACTTCGTGTTCTTCCGAATATGGCAGGTACATTTTATCGGCAACGGCTTGCCATTTCGAGATTTCGATATCGTCCAATTTTACTTTCGAAAGAATACGCGAATAGTCGCTGCCGAATTCCGATTTCACCTTCGCGATTTGTTCAATGGCATAGTCGATGCACCATTTCGCAAGGTAATTTGTGTAGAAATTGTTGTTGACGTTGTTTTCGTATTCGTTCGGCCCGGTTACGCCCAGGATCACGTACTGGTTTTTATACGTCGAAAATGTCGCGCGCTGATACCAGAATCTCGCGATGGCAATCAGTACTTCCAGGCCTTTTTCGGGAATATAGCTGTAATCGCCGGTGAAACGGTGATAATTGTAGATAGCGAATGCGATTGCGCCGTTGCGGTGGATTTCCTCAAACGTGATTTCCCATTCGTTGTGGCATTCCTCGCCATTCATCGTGACCATCGGGTAAAGTGCAGCTCCGTTTTTGAAACCGAGCTTTTCCGCATTTTCAATGGCTTTGTCCAATTGATTGTACCGATAGGTCAAAAGATTTCTCGCGACGTTCTGGTCTTTCGTCGCCATGTAAAACGGGATGCAGTAAGCTTCGGTGTCCCAATAGGTTGAACCTCCGTATTTCTCGCCGGTAAAGCCTTTCGGGCCGATGTTCAGACGTGAATCTTTTCCCAGATAGGTTTGGTTCAATTGGAAAATATTGAATCGGATACCCTGTTGTGCCTTGATGTCGCCTTCGATGGTGATGTCGCTCATTTCCCAGATTTTGGCCCAGGCTTCGGATTGCTCCGCCAACAGCGTGTCATACCCTTTGATGACGGCGGTTTTAATGACATCCTGCGCCGCTGCGGGTGTGTTTTGGTGGTTCAGCGATACGGTGTAGCCGCCGATTTTCCGGAGCGCGACGGTATTGCCCTTAGGCGCATCTACCGGATAGGAAAACAGTATTTTGTCGTTGTTCGTCTGAATGTGTTCAGGCGAAAGGTCTTTGTTGATTCCGTTGACGAAAACGCTGTTCTGCATGAAGGTCGTTACGGTGAAATGTGTTTTGAACGTACGCGCGGTCACGAAAGCTTCGTTGCCCGAATGTTTCACCTCGAGGGGTTCCCAGAATTTTTCTTCCCAGTTCGCGTCCTCGTTGTGTACGCCGGCGTCGATATAAGGCTTAAAGACGATTTTCGCATCGCGGTTCAGAGGCGTGATTTCGTAATTGATGCAGCCGGCCTCGTCGAGTTCAAGCGACAGGAAACGGCGTACATTGACCGAGATTTCGATGCCGTTTTGCAATGTAACTTCAAAAGAACGATGATACCAACCTTCTTTCATATTGAGCTCACGGCGGAAATTTTTAACTGTACACGTATTCAAATCGAGGTTTTCTCCGTCGATCTCGATATCGATCCCGATCCAGTTGGGCGCGTTCAGGACTTTGGCGAAATACTCGGGATAACCGTTCTTCCACCAGCCGACTTTGGTTTTATCGGGGTAATAAATCCCGGCGATGTAACTTCCCTGAAAGGTTTCCCCGGTATAGGTTTCCTCAAAATTCGCGCGTTGTCCCATTGCGCCGTTGCCGATGCTGAAAAGGCTTTCGGACGACTTCACGCTGTCGGGATCGAACCCTTCTTCAACGATTGACCAATGGTCTGGTTTTATATAATCCTGATGCATTTTTTTTAGTTGTTGTTATTGGCATTCAAAATCGGGTGATTTTGTCTTTTCATTTTTTGATCAGCGTTTCGAGAAAACTCGGGTCGATGTGCACGAAATCCGGGAAACTGTATTGTGCTTCGTGCAAGATTGCCGCATCCCCGATCCCGACGCTGGCCATTCCCGCTGTATTCGCCGCCTGAATCCCGGCCACCGAATCCTCGAAAACGATAGAGCATTCGGGCTTGATCTTCAGCAATCGGGCGGCCTGAAGGAAAACTTCCGGATCGGGCTTGGCGTTGGTCACGTCGTTTCCGTCTACGATCGCGTCGAAGAAATCGATGATTCCGACTTTTTCGAGAATCGGGCGTGCATTCTTGCTGGCCGATCCCAGTGCGATCGGCTGCTGCTTTTCCCTGAGGAATTGCAGGATGTTCAACACGCCGTCGAGGATTTCGGACTGGTCCATATTTTCGATGTAGCCGAGGTAATCGTCGTTTTTTTGTTTCAGCCAAAGGTTCTTGTCTTTTTCGGAAGCCTGTATTTTTCCGAGATCGAGAATGATTTCCAAAGAACGGACGCGGCTCACGCCCTTGAGTTTTTCGTTGTGTTCCGGAGTGAATTCGACGCCGAGCTCGTCAGAAATCTTCTGCCACGCCAGGAAATGATACCGGGCCGTGTCTACGATTACGCCGTCGAGGTCGAATATGAATGCTTTTTTATTCATTAATGTCAATCTTTTTATTGGTGGAAACCGTCAGGGTCAATATTCCCGCGAGAATCATCGAACAGCCGCCGACGATCAGCGCGCAAATAGCCTGTCCGTTGAAGAATTCGTTTACGATAAAGCCTAAAACGGTGCCCGCAACGATTTGCGGTATTACGATAAAGAAGTTGAAAACGCCCATATAATAACCCATTTTTCCCGCAGGCAAAGCCCCTGAAAGCATGGCATACGGAATCGACAGGATACTTGCCCAGGCAATCCCGACACCGATCATGGCGAGCAGCAAGCCGACTTTGTCCGACAGGAAATAAATGGAGATCAGCCCGATGCCGCCGGCAATCAAAGCCAGCATGTGCGTGAATTTGTTGCTCGTCCTTCTTGCCAGAACCGGAAGCAGGAACGCCACGGCTGCGGCAACGCCGTTGTAAACGGCAAACATCACCGGAACCCAGTCTGCGGCATCGTTATACAATTTGGACGTCACATCTTTTGCCCCAAAGACATGTCCTGTAATGGCCGGTGTGGTATAAATCCACATCGAGAACAGCGCAAACCAGGAAAAGAATTGCACCCAGGCCAGTTGTTTCATGGTTTTGGGCATGTTGAGCAGATCGGTGACGATGATCGTAAAGCCATTCCGGACTTCGCTTTTGCGCAATTGCGAAACCAGCGCAAACAAACATCCGATAACGATCAGCCCGACGGAGAGAATGTACAGTTCGGGATGCTTGTCGATGCGGCTGCGCGAATTGATGTAATACACATATCTTGTTGCGCCCCAGCCTATGGCCAGCAACAGCAATCCGAGCAACAGTTGTTTTTTTATCGTTACGCCGCTTTGGGTTTCCATTCTTTCGTGGTGGCCTTTGGTAGCGTGTTGCTTTTTTGAATCTTCAAAAGCTTCGAGCTCCTCGGGCGAATATTCTTTGGATTTGAATACTGTCCACAATACAGCCAGCAGGAAACAAACGGCACCGATATAAAACGACCATTTCACCGAAGGCGGAATGATGCCCGGAGGCGCTGTGTTTTCAAGCCCGATCCAGTTCGTAAAAACCCACGGAAGCACCGAACCCACTACGGCGCCAAAACCGATGAAGAAACTCTGCATCGCGAATCCGAGCGTACGCTGATTTTCCGGGAGGTTATCGCCTACGAAAGCGCGAAACGGCTCCATCGAAATGTTGATCGACGAATCCATGATCCAGAGCGTTCCGATCGCGATCCAGAGCGTAGGCGAGTTGGGCATGACCAAAAGCGCAAGCGAAGACAGGATTGCCCCGGCCAGGAAATACGGTCTCCGGCGACCGAGACGCGTCCAGGTGCGGTCTGAAAAGTACCCGACAATCGGTTGGATAATCAGTCCGGTCAGCGGAGCGGCCAGCCAGTACAGCCCGATTTTATCGATGTGGGCGCCCAAGGTGTCAAAAATTCTTGAAGTATTCGCGTTTTGCAGGGCAAATCCGAATTGTATCCCCAGGAACCCGAAACTCATGTTCCAGATTTCCCAGAAACCTAATTTACGCTTTTCCATTATCGTATGTTAAAGAATTACGACAAGCGCGAGGCTTATCAAAACTTAAAATTGTTTTCGAAGTAAGTATAAGCTTTGATAATCGGACGTAAAGATAAATTATTTTAATTGACAATCGACAATTGGCGATTGACAATTCAAGGAAAGACCGGTTTACAACGTTTTCGGAAATGAAAAATTAACAATTCAATTGCGAAAATCGGCTTGTTTATTTGGATCTTTATTTATTGAGCATCCTAAATTCGATCATTTCGTCGATTCGCGTTCGATCAGGTGCGTTTCGATGACCTCGGTGCGGTAATGTTCTTCTTCCTCGTCGTCGGATTCGAGCCGGTCGATGAGCATCATTGCGGCTTTACGTCCCATTTTGATACCGTCCTGGCTTACGGTTGTGATCGTCGGGGTCGAATACATCGAGATGATTCCGTCGGTAAAAGCGATGACCGACAATTTATCAGGCACGAGAAGCCCCATTTTATTGGCCGTCTTAATTGTGATTACGGCGAATAATTCGTTGACCGCGAATACGGCGTCGGGAGAGAATTCTTGGATAAACCTGCTGATTTTGGCCTCGCAGTTCTCGATGTCCTCGACTTTGAGGATCAGCTTTTCGTCAAACGGCAGCTCATTGTCGAGCAGGGCTTTGGTATAGCCGTCGGTGCGGAGTTTCCCTACGCTGACATAATCTACGGTCGTGACCAGCGCAATGCGTTTTTTTCCTGCATTGATCAGGCTTTGCACAGCATCGTAGGCCGCGGCTTTATCGTCGATGATGACTTTGTCGCAAAGGATGTCGTTGGTCACGCGGTCGAACATCACGACCGGCATTCCCTGGTTGATGATTTCGGTGATGTGATGAAAGTCGGCCTTGAACTGGGTTTCTTTCGACAGCGACATGATGAAACCGTCGGTAGAGCCGTTCGCGAGCATTTCCATATTGATGACCTCGCGGTCGAAAGATTCGTTGGAAAGACACACGATGACGTTATAGCCCTGTTCGTTCGCGACCTGCTCGATGCCGCTGATGACCGTCGCGAAAAAATGATGAACAATCTCAGGGATGATGATCCCGATAGTCTTGGTTTTCCTGTTTTTCAGGCTCAGTGCGATGTTGTTTGGCTTGTAGTTATAAAGCTTGGCGAATGCCTGGACTTTCTGACGCGTATCTTCGCTGATTTCGGGGCTGTTCCTGAGCGATTTGGAAACGGTTGAAATCGATACGTCGAGCTCTTTCGCGATTTGTTTTAGAGTAACTTTTCTTTTCATCAATTATCGTTTTCGAACTAAAGATAAATGTATTTTTCATTAATGCCAATTTTAGCGTTAAAATCCGTGAATTTGTAAAAGTTTTCAACACGAAAACGTTTTCGGCGGACATTTAACAAGCCTTAACAAAGAAAAGTGAAATTTTTACTTAAATTTAACATTCGAAGCAAGTATGAGCACACAAAAATTCAATTTTTAACCTAAACAAAATGTATGAAGACAATTTACAAGAAGTTGTTATTATTATTACTGGCGCTTCCGTTTAGTGTACTGGCACAGAGTACGTTAAGCGGCACGGTTACGGATAAGGCGTCCGGACAGCCGCTCCCCGGGGTGAACGTCGCCGTAAAGGGCGGCGGCAACGGGGTTTCGACCGATTTCGACGGCAAGTACCAGCTCACCGGCCTCAAGAATGGCGACACCGTCGTTTTTTCGTATGTCGGCTATAAAGAGGCTGCGGTCACTTTCAGTGGCCAGGCGACGGCCAACATCGGTCTTGAAGAAGATTCGAACCAACTGCAGGAAGTTGTCGTGCAGGTCGGTTACGGAACCGTTAAGAAAAAAGATGCGACCGGTGCCGTAAGCGTACTTGGTACAAAAGATTTTAACAAAGGCGCAAACGTTACCGTCGAAAACCTCCTCAGCGGACGGGTTGCAGGAGTCACGATCAATGCCGGCGGCGGCGCACCAGGATCGGGAACGCAGATCAGGATCCGCGGCGGTGCTTCGTTGTTTGCGACCAATGACCCGTTGATCGTCGTTGACGGATTGCCTTTGGTAAACACGACCAATACAGGGTCGACCTCGTCGCTTGGCGGGATCAATCCGAACGATATTGAGAGTCTGACCGTTCTTAAAGACGCATCGGCAACCGCCATTTACGGCTCGCGCGCGTCTAACGGCGTAATCATCATCACGACCAAACGCGGCTCTAAAAACCTCGCCGTCGATTATAATTTCCAATACGGTTCGGGCAGCAAGATCAGAAACGTCGATGTTTTTGGCGCGAACGATTTCAGACAGCTGATTTCAACCTATCAGCCGGGGCTCGAAGATCAGCTCGGGACACACAATACGGACTGGCAGGACGAGATTTACCGTCGGACGGATTATGTTGACCAGAACGTATCGCTCCGCGGAAATTTATTCGGGAAAATCCCGGCTCGTTTGTCAGTCGGCAATACGTATCAGGAAGGTTTGCGACTGACCAATAATTACACGCGGAATACGATTTCGACATCGTTAAACCCAAGTTTTTTTGACGATCATCTGAAATTCAGGGTCAATGCAAACTTTACCAACGAACGCAGCCGGTTTGCCGACGGTGTTGAAGGAACGGCTTTGTTGTTCGATCCTACGCAGCCTGTTTATGATGCCGGATCGCCGTTCGGCGGATTTTTCGAATATTACGGAATGGTCGGCGATACGCCGGTTCCTACGGCACTCGCGCCGCGTAACCCCGTAGCGCAATTGTTACAGACCAATGATCACGGCTTCAACAACCGTTTTTACGGAAATTTCGAAACCGATTACAAATTTCACTTCCTTCCGGAACTGCGCGCAGTCGTAAACCTCGGTTTTGACCAATCGCGCGGCAAGCGTATCCGGCTGGTCAACGGAAACAACTCGGTTGCATCGGCGCCAAGCAATGGCGACGTTTTCTACGGCACCAATGAAACCAGCGAACGCCTTCTGATCAACCGCCTTTTTGACGGTTACCTCGTTTACAACAAGACATTCGGAAAACTGACTGCCGAATTCCAGGCGGGTTATTCCTATCAGAAATTTGAATCCAAGTCGTACGCGACCAACAACATTTACAACCCAACGTATACCGGGCCGACGACAGATATCAAGACGCCTTTGGTGCTTATCGGGTTCTTTGGCCGGACGAACTTGTCTTATGACGACAAATACCTGCTCACGCTGAGTTACCGTCGCGACGGATCGTCGCGTTTCGGGCTTGATCATGCCTGGGGCAATTTCCCCGCGGCCGCTTTCGCCTGGAAGATGAATAATGAATTCTTTAAAGATTCGAAAACCGTAACCGACCTCAAGCTGCGTCTGGGCTACGGGATTACCGGACAGCAGGATATTGGCGAAGACCATCAGGACGACTGGCTGCAGGTAATCCAGACCGGAGACAACAATTCGCAGTACTATTTTGGCCCGACGCCGTATCCGCTCGCGATTTCGCAATATTACAATCCGGGCATCAAATGGGAAGAAACCACAACCTATAATGCCGGGCTCGATTTCGGGTTGTTCAATCGTATCAACGGAACTATCGACGTATTCTACAAACTTTCAAAAGACCTGCTGATTCCTGCGGCAATTCCCGACGGCTCGAACTTTTCGAACGCCGGTTACCAAAACATCGGGAACATGTCAACCAAAGGCATCGAGTTTGGCATCAGCGCCGATATCATCAAAACCCAGAAAGTTACCTGGAACCTGAATTTCAACGTCACGAAGTTTGAACGCAGGATCGACGATTTGGCGCTCGATACCGATATCTTCGTGAACGGCGGTTTCGGCGGAACCGGTACTACCGTGGAAGTCGACAGCGAAGGCTGGACGCCGAACTCGTTCTTGCTTTACAAACAATTGTACGATACAGACGGCCATCCTATAGAAGGCGCATTCGCCGATTTGAACGGCGACGGAATCATTACCGATGCCGACCGCTACATCGACAAAAATCCGGATCCGGACGCAACCTTCGGACTGGCTTCGACTCTTAATGTAGGCAACTTCGATTTCTCGTTCAATGCCAGGGCCAGCGTGGGTAATCACGTTTACAATGCTGTTGATGCAACAAAGGCGCAATACGGGTTTTTGAACTTCAATGGTTTCCCTTCAAACCTGCCGACAGGTGTAGTCGATACCAACTTCCTGGTCAACAACAACGGGCGTACGGTTTTGTCGGACAACTATCTCGAAGACGGTTCTTTCCTTCGGGTAGATAATATCACTATGGGTTATACGTTCCAGCACTGGTTAACCGATTCGACTTCTTTGAGACTGTCGCTCGGGGTACAAAACCCTTTCATCTGGACCAAATATTCCGGGCTTGATCCGGAAATCAACAACAACGGGATCGATAACACGATTTATCCGAGACAACGCACTTTCCTCTTTGGAGCGAATATTAAATTTTAAAAAAAGAACTATGAAAAAAATGAAGTTTTATTTCATGACATTCCTCGCATTCGGCTCATTGCTTTCCTGTACGGGCGACCTCGATATCGTCCCACAAGACGACAATGCCTTTACGGCTGAGGAATTTTATGCACAACCTAACGCTTACAGGATGGCGCTTGCCGGTGTTTACGGAAATCTGGCCATGCCGGGCGTCAGCGGGCCGGTGTCGTCGTCATTGAGCGGCGTGGATGCCGGTACGAGCCAATATGGCCGCTGTCTTTGGTACTTGCAGGACCTGACCACTGACGAAGCTATCTGGAGCTATGAAAACGATCCGGGCGCGAAAGACCTGCAACGCAATACATGGAACGCGAGCAACCCGCTTGTATTGGGAATGTTCAGCCGCGCCATGGTCGGTGTAGCGATCTGCAACGAATTTTTGAGGCAGAGCACACCTGAAAAGTTGAGCGGACGCGGAGTTACCGATGCTGCTTTACTTGCAGATGTCGCTACGTTTAGGGAAGAAACCCGCGTAATCCGCGCGATGTACTATTATAACCTGATGGACCTTTACGGAAAAGCGCCGTTTTACGATGAATCGAGCGCATTGAATTCGCAAGGCCCGGAAATGGACAGACCTGCGCTTTTTGCCTACATTGAAAGCGAGCTAAATGCTGTCATGCCAAACCTGAAAGCTGCGCGTACCAACGAGTACGGTCGTGTAGATCAGGCTGTCGCACACATGATTTTAGCTAAAATGTATCTCAATGCAGAAGTTTACCTCGGTACGCCGATGTACGACCAGTGTGTTACCGAGATCAATGACGTAATCGCAGGCGGTTATTCTTTGAACCCGAACTATCTGAATAACTTCAAAGCCGACAACCAATTGTCGCCGGAAATGATTTTTACCTTGCAGTCTGACGGTCTTGCCACGCAAAACTACGGGCCGACTACGGTAATGATCAACGGCGAGGTCGGTGCCATCGAATCGAATGGTCTTGCCGTCGGCGTTGCCAGCGGCGGCTGGGGCGGTGCGTTGAGGCTGCGCAAAGAATTCGTACAAAAGTTCGACGGCGCCGCATTCGCTACCGACCAGCGCAATACGATTCTTCCTCCGGGCGACAGGCCGATCGACATTGCCGTTCCGAGCGATCAGAAGCAAGGTTACATCCTTCAGAAATATTCAAACATATCTTCTACCGGAGTTGTAGGCCCGAATTCGACATTTGTCGATACGGACTTTCCGTTGTTCCGTCTTGCGGATGCCTATCTGATGTATGCCGAATGTGCTGTCCGCGGTGCAGCCGGAGCTAATATGGGTCAGGCGGTAACTTATGTAAACGACCTGCGCGAAAGGGCAAACGGCGGAAGCAGCAGCGCAAACATTACCGCTGGGAACCTCACATTGGATTTCATTCTCGATGAGCGCGCAAGGGAATTGCACTGGGAAGGGCACAGAAGGCAGGATTTGATCCGTTTTGGCAAATACACCGGCGGCAGTTACAATTGGGCGTGGAAAGGCGGCGGACAAAACGGTATCGCATTATCGCCGGATAAGAAACTGTTCCCGATCCCGACCGCTTCGTTGGCAGCAAACCCTAATCTGACACAGAACCCTGGATATTAATAACAGCAAAATAAAAACAGAAACATGAAAAATATATTAAAATCATTTATTGTACTGGCAATGATTGCAGGGCTTGCTTCCTGCGAAGACGAACAAGACCTGAAGTTCCTGAGCCCTGAAAGCCAGTTCAGGATTTTGAGCCCGACATCGGGAGACAGCGTTGAGCTCAATCCGACCACGCCGCTCAACCCGGGAATCGCATTGACCTGGGAAGCGATGGATTACGGAACGCCGACCGAAGTCACTTATACGGTTCAGGTTGCCGGAAACGGTACCGATTTCGCTACGCCAATCGATTTGATCAGTACCGCAAATACCTACGCCTCTATAAATTCCGAAGCCCTGAACGGCGCTGCAATTGCAGCCGGGCTTCAAGACGGAACCGCAGGCACGCTCGACGTAAGGGTTCGTGCTACGGTCGGCAATGGTGCCGAAGAAGCGTTCTCGGACGTAATTACTTACAACGTTACGCCGTATGTCACTTATCCTTTCAGGGATTTGTTCCTTGTCGGAAACGCGTCCCAGGACAATTGGAACAATGATTCGAATAATTATCCGATGTTCAGGGATCCGGCCAATACGGATAAATACTATTACACTGGATATTTCAATGCCGGTTCGTTCAAAATGATCGAGAAAAAAGGACAATGGCAACCGCAATGGGGACAAAACGGAGGAACATTGGCCGTAAACGACGGTACAGGTTCCGACCCGGGAACTTTCGATATCGCAACTGCAGGTTACTATACCGTAACAGTTGACCTTGCCGCCAATACGTACAGCATCGATCCGTATGACGCTTCGAGCGCGGCGACTTATTCTTCGATTGCTATCATCGGAACTGCGACGCCTAACAACTGGGACGATCCGGATACCGACATGACGCAATCGACTTTCGATCCGCACATGTGGTATATCAACAACCAGTTGCTCAAAGCGGGTGGGGAAATGAAGTTCCGCGCCAACAACTCCTGGGACGTAAACTGGGGTGCGGCCGATTCCTATTCAGGCCTTGCAACGCCGGGCGGCGCGAACATTGCCATCGGTATTCCGGTTAATGGGAATTATGACATCTGGTTCAACGACCTGACCGGAAGGTACATTTATATTCCGGTGGAATAACATACATTCAAAACATCAGAAAGGGCTGCTCGACAGCCCTTTTTTATCTAAATTTTCAACATGAAAAAGATTGTTTTATTTTTATTGCTGACGATCGGCCTAGCAGCAACGGCGCAAATTACGACCGTTCCATCTCCGGCCGAAGCGACCGGACCGGTGACGCTGACTTTTACCAAAACAGGTACGGGGCTCGCCAGTTACAATGGGGTGATTTATGCCCACATCGGGCTGACCGTCGATGGCGTACAATGGCAATTCGTCAAAGGCACCTGGGGCAATAATACGACCCAACCGGCGTTGACACAAGTCAACAGTACCACTTTCAGCCTGACGCTTTCGCCTGATTTGTACTCCTATTTCGGTGTGCCGACCACCAGTACGATCACCCAGATTTGTGTGGTTTTCCGAAGCAGTACCGGTTCGCAGCAAACCTCCGATTATTTTATCAACGTCGGCGCTTTTCAAGTATCGCTGACAACGCCCGCCGCAAACAGCGTTACATTGCTCAATTCGGGTGGCAGCCTGAACATCGCCGCAACCAATACCGGCGGAAATGCCAGCTATAGCCTTTTGGGCAACGGAACAGTGATCAATACTAACGGAAGTACTGCGAATTACGCCTACACACATGCGAACATTTATGAAAACCAAAACTATGCATTGACTGTCACGCAGGGAAGTTCAGTGATCACGAAGAATTTTTCCGTAATCATCAATCCGGGAACGGTCAGTCAGGACATGCCTTCAGGACTCGAAGACGGAATCAATTACAATCCAGTAAATCCTTCAAGGGCGACGCTCGTGCTCGATGCACCGGGGAAAGACTATGTGTATGTCGCGGGAAGCTTCAATAACTGGCTTCCGGATTCCAATTATGCGATGAAAAAAGACCCGGTCACCGGAAAATTCTGGCTCGAGCTCATGAACCTGACCGCCAATCAGAATTATACCTACCAATATTGGGTCGTCGATACCACGCCGATCGCAAATTCGCCTGCATTGGTCAAAACAGCAGATCCGTATTCCACACTCGTGTTGTCGCCTTTCGATGATCCGTATATCCCGGCGGGCAACTATCCGAACCTTCCGGCTTATCCGGCAGGTCAGGAACGCGAAGTGACCGTTCTCCAGACCGGGCAAGCGCCCTATAACTGGCAGGTGACGAATTTCGAAAAGCCGAAAAAAGAAGACCTTGTCGTTTATGAGGCGCTGATCCGGGATTTCGATTCCAACAGAACGTATCAGGATTTGATCAACCGTATCGATTATTTCAAGAACCTCAAAATCAATGCGATCGAACTGATGCCGGTCATGGAATTCGAAGGCGACGAAGGCTGGGGCTATAACCCGAGTTTCCACCTTGCCAATGACAAATTTTACGGTCCGGCCGATAAGCTCCGCGAACTGGTTGACCTTTGCCACCAGAACGGTATCGCCGTAATTCTCGACGTTGCCCTGAACCATGCATTCGGCAGAAACCCGATGGTCCGCATGTGGATGAAAGATCCCGACGGCGACGGCTGGGGCGATGCAAGTTCCGAAAACCCGTATTTCAACGAATTCGCGACGCACAGTTATGGCGTAGGCAACGATTTCAACCATTCGCAGGCGCGGACGAAATACTATGTCAAGCGCGTCATCAAGCAATGGATCGAACAGTACCACATCGACGGATTCCGCTGGGACCTGACCAAGGGCTTTACACAAAACTGTACCGGCAGCGAAGCGTGTACGAATTCCTACCAAGCCGACAGGGTGGCAGTCCTTAAGGAATACGCCGATTATTCGTGGAGCCTGGATCCGACGCACTATGTGATTTTTGAGCATCTCGGACAAGACAACGAAGAACAGCAATGGGCCAATTACCGTATTGGTGAAACGCCGAGCAAAGGCGTCATGATGTGGGGCGAAATGACCTATCCGTACACCCAGCTCATCGAAGGCTATGCGACCGGCGGCGATTTGTCCCGAATGGGCAACGTTGCTCACGGATTTACGGCCAAAAGGCTGATAGGTTATCCGGAAAGCCACGACAAGGAACGATTGATGTACAGCGCGATGACCTACGGTGCATCCGGAAGCGCTTCGCCGTTGAACAACCTGAACAATGCATTGGGCAGAATGTCTGCCATCGGTGCGACGTCCATCCTTATTCCGGGCCCGAAAATGCTTTGGCACTTCGCCGATTTGGGCATGAACCAATCGATTTACACCTGTACCAACGGAACGGTCAATACCGAATCGGATGCGACTTCGGGCGACTGCAAGCTCGCGACCAAGCCACAGCCGCAATGGGCGAACAACTGGCCCGGTGTTGCCGAGCGCGCACAGGTTTACAGTGACTGGTCCAAATTGATTCAGCTCAAGATCAACGAACCGGTTTTTGAGGGCAATTACGCCATCAGCCCTGACGGCGACAACCTCAAGCAAAGGATTTACATCTACGACGATGCGATTCCGGCTACACAACTCAAGAACGTGGTCGTGATCGCGAACTTTTCGACGAATCAGCAAACGATCAATCCGAGTTTCCCGTACACCGGAACCTGGTACAACCTCATGGACGATACATCGGTTAACGTAGCCAGCACGACGGCCGGCATCACGCTCGCGCCTGGGCAGTTTCGGGTTTACGGAAACCAGTTGCCGACGCTGAACAACGACCAGTTTGAGGCCATGGCCAATGTCAACCTTTACCCGAACCCTGCGGCCAATTATTTCACGATCAATACTGCAACTGCTAAAGTCCAGGTATTTTCGCTGACATGCCAATTGGTGAAAGACTTTACCGATGCGCCTGACGGTTTCCAATTCAGCATCGGCGAATTGGGCAACGGCCTTTATCTGGTGAAAGCCACCGACCAAAACGGGCATGAAAAAACGATGAAGCTCATCAAGCAATAATTTTCGAGTTAGTTAAATAGTTGAGTGGAGAAGCCTTTCTGAAAAGAAGGGCTTTTCTTTTTAGTAAGAAATTAGTGGTTTTTTGATGTTAAATGCTAATTTTGTCCCATGAAGAAAACGGGTAAAGGCAAAGCGCTCAGGATATTGAAGATTACGGGAATTTCGTTCGCGGTCCTTTTGCTTTCGCTGTTCCTTTTGCCGATTTTGTTTCCGGGGAAAGTTGCCGAAGAAGTCAAGGGCTTTGCCAACAAAAAGCTCAAGGGCGAACTCAATTTCAAGCAAGCGAACCTGTCGTTTTTCAATCATTTTCCTTCGCTGACGCTTAGTTTGGAAGATTTCTCGCTCAAGGGTTCGGCGCCGTATCAAAAACAAACGCTGGTTTCGGCTAAAGAAGTCGCATTCGGGATCAACCTCAAAAGCCTGATTTTCGACAGCATGGTCAAAATCGACAAGATTTATGTTTCCGGCGCGTTGATCAACGTCAAGGTCAATGAAAATGGCGAAGCCAATTACAACGTTTACGTTTCGGAAGATCAAACGCCTGCAAAAGACAACTCTGAAACGTCGTTGAGACTCGAAAAAATCGCGATCGAAAACAGCCATCTGGTTTACGACGACAAATCCGCGAAAGTGCTGATCGATGCCAAAGGGTTCAATTATATCGGCAACGGCGATCTCGACAAGGCGATTTTCGATTTGCGCACCAAAGCCGACATCGATTCCCTTGATTTTACCTTCGACAACGAGCCGTATCTCAAAAACAAGAAAGTCCATGCCGAACTGATTACCCAGATCAACACCAGTTCGCTCGCGTTCATTTTCCAAAAAAACGATTTGAAAATCAACAAGCTCCCGGTCGAATTTACCGGCAAATTCGATTTCCTGAGCAACGGCTACGACATGGATTTCGCAATCAAATCGGAAGACAGCAAGCTCAACGATTTCTTTACTGCGCTGCCGCCAGCCTATGTAACCTGGCTCGAAAAGACCAAAGTCAAGGGCAAAACCGATATTTCCCTGACGCTCAAAGGACAATACATTGCCTCCGAAAACCGCAAGCCCGATCTGGCATTCAATATGAAAATCCGCGAAGGCGAAATCGAGTACAAAAACGCGCCGTTTCCGGTCTCGGACATCTTTCTGAATTTCGATACGAAACTGCCGGCGCTAGATACGGAGCGGCTGCAGGTCAATCTCGATTCGCTGTATTTCAACGTCGGGGAAGATTACCTGAAAGCCATCGTCAAATCGTCGGGGCTTGCCAAACCGAAAGTCAATGCGATCGTCAAGGCGTCGCTCGATCTGAAGAAAATGGATCAGGCGTTCGGGATCGAAAACGCGGATTTATCCGGTATCCTGAATATGGATATCGTGGCAAACGGCGCTTACGACAAGGCGAACAATATTTTTCCGGTTACCAAAGGCAACATTGTCCTGAAAAACGGCTACATCAAAACGATTTATTACCCGAACCCGATCGAGAACATCAACCTAAACGCACAGCTGACCAACGGCAACGGCGCATTCCGCGATACGAAATTCGTCATTGCGCCGGCATTGTTCGTTTTTGAAGGAAAGCCGTTCGCGCTCAATGCCGGTTTCATGAATTTTGAAGACGTGGCCTACGACATCAAGGCCAAGGGAGAAATCGACGTCGCGAAAGTCTACAAGGTATTTTCGAAAAAAGGCTTGGATCTCGACGGCTATATCAAGGCCGACGTTGCTTTTAAAGGAAAACAAAGCGATGCGACAGCCGGGCGTTACGCGAATTTGCAGAACAACGGTACGCTGGCGCTGAAAAACATCCGGATGCGGTCAGAATATTTCCCGAAACCGCTCTTGATCCGTGAAGGATTGTTCAGATTCCATCAGGACAAAATGGATTTCAATAATTTTATCGCGGCATACGGGCAATCCGATTTCACGATGAACGGCAACCTACGGAATGTCATCAATTTTGCCTTATCTGACAGGGAAATCCTCAAGGGAAATTTCGCCTTTACCTCAAATTACATCAATGTAGACGAATTCGCATCGGGCGCGGCTGCAGCGAAACCTGTCGAATCGGCCGAACCCAAACCGAAACAAACTGTCGAAACCGGCGTCATCATCATACCGTCGAACCTCGATCTGAACCTTACGGCCAATGCGGGAAAAGTCACTTTCAACGGATTGAATATCGAAAAGGCAAAAGGCAATCTGAACATCAGCAGCGGCCGGCTGTCGCTAAATAATACCGGTTTTAGCCTGATCGGCTGCAACGTAAACATGAATGCGGTTTATGGCAGCGAAACCCCTACGCGGGCGTTTTTTGATTTCAGCGTCAAGGCAAAGGATTTCGATATCAAGCGTGCCTATGATGAAATCGCGTTGTTCCGGGAAATGGCTTCGGCGGCCGAAAAAGCCGAAGGCATCGTATCACTCGATTACAAAATAGGCGGCAAGCTCGACAGCGGAATGATGCCGATTTATCCGTCGCTGCTTGGAGGCGGAACCTTGTCGGTCAAAAAAGTAAAAATGCACGGTTTCCGAATGTTCAATGCTGTCGGAAAAACCACCGGGCGCGATTCGATCAGCGATCCGGATGTGACCAAAGTGGACATCAAGACCAAAATCAAAAACAATATCATTACGATCGACCGATTCAAATTTAAGGTCGCGGGTTTCCGCCCGAGGATCGAAGGCACGACGAGTCTGGATGGGAAACTCAACATCAAAATGCGTTTGGGATTGCCGCCGCTCGGGATTATCGGGATTCCACTGACCATTACCGGGACGCAGGACGAGCCGAAAGTGAAATTGGGCCGCAAGACACAGGATTTGGAAGAAACGATTTACAACCCGAACGGACCGGCTAAACCGGTGTCGAAGGAATCGATTTCTCCAGCTGTTGACAAAACCCAACCGGCGCAAATCCAAGAGCCGCCGGTAGAACTAAATCCGGTGCCGGCTACCGGAAATACCGGGAAATAATCAGAGCATAATTTTTTTCAAGCCTTCCTCGAGACAGCGCCAAAGCAGGTTGAAGAACGAACGGTTCTTGGTCCTTTTGACCGAAACTTCGGCATTGTTGACTTTGTCTTTCGTGTCGTGCTTGACGAATAGGTTCGCAATTGCGCTGAGCAGTTTGCTCTGTTTCTTTTTGTCTTTTTTCTTAAAGATCTTGACTTTTAAATCGTCGTAGTTGATAGCGAAGTCGCCGCCGGAGCGCTCATTGTTTCCGGTAAAATTGAAATACACCTCGTCGAGACTGCCCTTGAATGTCACGTTGAGATAGGGTTTGGTAAACGCGGTCAGCCGATCGGCCGGGAAATCGAAAAACCGTCCGCGAATGTTAAACCGGTCGGATTTATCGAGTACATTAAATGTCCAATCCACATCGAGCCGCGACGATTCCATGAAGTTGCAAAGCACCTTGATCCGGACATCGGGCATTTTGGCTTGCCGGAACCCGCTTTGTAACCCGGTAACGTGCATATTGAATTTACTGAAAGTCAACACGCCGGGGCTTTTGTCGTAATCGAGCGCTTCCTCGTACGTAATTCTTGAACGGCGCATCAAAAGCGTATCGACTTTGAGCGCAAACGGGATGTTCCGGAGCATTTCACTGTACATTTTGCGCGTTGTCGGGTCGTCTTTCGGGCCTTTGTTGCGGTAAATATCGGCAACGACACGGTCGAGTGTAATATTTCCCGAACGGAAAAAGAAATCGTCGCCCTTGAAGCCCCAGTCGATCCGGTCCACAGCCACGCTTCCGACCGAAATATCGTAAATATCTTTTTCTTTTGGAAGCGCCCTGACAAACGCTTTCCTGTTAAGTTCGGGACGGAGTTCAAATTTGTCGAAGCGCAGTCCGGTATTGGTTGTTTTCAGGCCCTGCAACGTCATACGGTAAAAGCCGTCGGGACGATAAAACACGCTGTCGCAGTCAATCGCATACGTCCTGAAAGCAAAAGGAAGTTTTTGGGCAAGCGTCGCATCGGTAATGAGAATGCCTTCGAGCTTGATGGAAACATTGCTGATTTCAAGAATCGTTTTGTTTTTCAGCGTTCCGATCCTGAATTTGCCGTTGTTCAAAAACACATCTGAAACCGTGATGATCCTGCTGAACGGCTTGACGATTTCCGAGCCGATGCTTTTTGGGTTTTCGAGCGCTTTTTCGTTTGCTTTCAGCAAATTCACCTCGGGATTGCTTACGATTAGATTCCGGGCATGGATGCGTTTGCCGAAAACGATGTCCCAAAGGCTGAAATCATTGACTTCGATCGCCGTTATTTTCGAATAGATTCCGGCTTTGTTTTTTGAATGGTTCAGTGACGCCTTTGGAACAAGAACGATATCTGTGGCTTTGAGGTTTCGGTCAAGCAGCGAAATTTTGAGTTCCTTGTATGTGATTTCGTACGGCGAATCGTTGTTTTCGTTAATGATGTGCGGCAGTTGGTATTTGATCCAGGCGTTGAGTCCGATATCGGCCAATACCACAATCAACACCAGTGAAAGCAAACCAATGGCAATCCGTTTAATCCATTTCATTTATAAGGGTTTACAAATAAAATTAAGGATTAATTAAAGGGCGTTGCAGGTCGTTAAGATTTATTTAGGTTTTCTGCAAAACGTTTTCAGTCCAAATAAAAACGCCTTGACTTTTTAGGTCAAGGCGTTTTCGTAAACCGTATATTGGTTATAGTTCTTCAAATCCCTGGTCGTCGCCAGGCGCCGCCTTACGAACGTTGATGACCGAGTTGTCAGGCCCAAGCATAAACGCAACGAATTCGATGTTGCCGGTATTGGCTACGCTGGCGGGAATAGCCGAGTTAAAGGTACGCGTGTAAGTTTGCCCCAACTGGACTTGTTCGTCGCTAACCGGATCGCCCAAAAGATTGGTGAGGCAACTGCGCAATACGTGATTGTGGACATAATTCGGTATCGGGTCTTGTCCTCCAAAATAAGTTGTGTAATTGTGCTGGTCATAAACCAAACCGTTTTCCAGAACGTAAACCACAAGTTTCGTGTTGTTGAAATTCTTCGCGCATTTGGCCTTGACCGTCAGCGAAATCATACCGCCTGAAACCGTTGCCTGCATAGCCAGTCCCATTTTCGGATTGTCGCCTTGTGTAAAACCGATCGCCTGGTTGACGTTGTTGGGCTCGGGATAATTCCATTGCGTGGTCCGGTTCAGCATTCCTTTCGGATAACCGGGCACGTTGATCAGGTCTTCGAGCACCGTCGTATCGTAATTGTACGGGTCGTAGGTCGCATTGTCAGGACTCGAACTCGCGCGATGTATCGAAACTGCAACATAGGCGTCGGTCAGGTTGTGTACCAGTTCGGTGGCATAAGCTACGCGCGGGCAATAGCCGCACCAGGTTCCGGTATAATCTTCGACAAGCGCCCGTTTCAGGAAATTGATTTCGGATCCGTCGTGGAACGTGATGCTGACCGGCTGCGATGAAACGGTATAATAGCTTGCAGTCACAATATGCTGGCCGACTTCGCTGCTTGAATAACTATTTCCGCTTATCGCGGCACCATCGACAAAAAACTGCGAATCTGTGGTAAGGTCATCGCCGGCGCTGTTGGTAACCGAAAAGGTGATGGTTTGCCCGATGAGTTTGGTCGAACTATCGGCAGTCAAAATAATATTTTCGGTAGACGGCAAGACGTCGTAGTCGGAATGGCATGAGGTCAATAGCGCCGAAACTGCCGCAATAACAAACACGCAGACCGCATTGTACCGGAATCGAATAGACATGGCTTACTGCTTAACGATTTTCACTTGAGCCGATCGTTTCTGATCGTTGATAAAGCGCACGATGTACACCCCGGACGATGCGTCGGAAAAATCCACACTTTGTGCGGCAGCCTGCAAATGGCGGCTGACAAGCGTTTTTCCGGATAGGTCCACGATTTCAAGTGTGCCGTTTTCAGAAGTTTCGATCTGGAGATCGTGCGAAACCAGTGTGTTTATTTTGGTCAATCCGGCTGCAGCCAACGAAGTGAAATCGGTCACGCCCAATGTCGGGCTGTAACGGTAAGTAAAGGTCAGTAAGTCGTTCATATAAACGCCGTTGTCATCAACCTGGACGAAAGTCAGCTTATAGACCATCGGATAGTTCATGCCGTCGCCAGGATTCGAGTTCCAGAAATGGTCACCTACCGTGGTAGATTGTCCCGGTTCGAGCGTCACGGCAAAATTTGTCGGATAGATCACGCCCTGGTTGATGGCAAAAAAGCAAAGCCCTCCGAAACAAAGCTGCAAATTGGTGCCGTCGGAATTTTGTATCTGGTCTACGCGAACTTTGATGTTGATAGGGTTTTCGTCGGAATCATTGGTGACAATAAAAGGCAATTCGGCACTGGTGTCAAGTGCGTGGTATTCAAATTCCTGATTGTTGGTTATCTGTGAACCGTTTGTATTCACTGTTATCTGAGCCTGGGCAAAACCGAAAGCCAGGCCAAAAACGAGCATCATCTTTTTCATGGGTAGAATTTAAGGTTGTTTAATTGAAAAAAGCTGCCGGCAAAGGGCCGGCAGCATATAAGATTAAATTTACTGAAGCATTAGTTTTTCGACATCTTCGCCCGATGCCGTTTTTATTTTGGCAAAGTACATTCCTTTCTGCAGGCCGGAAAGGTTAATGACGCCATTGTCGTTGATTACAGGGGCGGCAAATACTTTTTTCCCGGTAAGGTCAAAAACGTTGACAGATGCGGCTTCTGTAGTGTGCAAATTGAATATTCCACTGGAAGGGTTAGGCGAAATCGAAAACACATTCCGGTCTTGGTGTGCTACACCTAATTGTGTTGTATTCATGCCCGCAGGGATGTTCAGCGAAGTGCCGAAGCTTCCGTCGTGCGAAAATACCAAATTGTCTTCGCTGTAAATCTCAAGTCCGTGCGGCGTTGAGCCGTAAGTCCAGCCATCGCCGTATCCGTCTTTAAGAATCACTGAATAACATTCGTTGGCATCAAGAGTTACATTTTCCACAATTGTCGTGTTGGCATCCGGGCCTCCGGCACCGTCCGAAGCAGGGCCTGCCTGGTAAGGTCCGCCGCTGGCTGCCACAGCGTTACTGCTGTTTCGGATTTCCCACGAAATTTCGCCCGGATAATCGTCGGTGTTGACATGTACTTCAATCGAAGTATTGGCCTGCTGCGCTAGCGCAATCGGAACATCTTTCGTGACCAGTTCCGCATTGTAAGGCGTCGCAGTGTTGACGGCAGTAATTTCCGCGGTATATGTTGCGTCAGGATTTACTGTAATGGCCGGGAAACTTTGTGAAGAAGTACTGAACTGGGCAAGATTTCCCGTAAAGTCTTTGGTTGCAACCGTAACACCGTTTTCTTTAAGCTCGATCGTGGCGCTTGTGATGGTATTGTTGCCCAGGTTACGCATTTTGGCTTTTACGATGTTGTCTCCCGCGGCGCAAAAACGCTGACTGTCGGCATCGGCCTTAACATGGTTTGCCACGCCGCTCACTGCACCGCAGTTGGTGTTAACCCCGTTGCGGATCGAAGCAGCTGAAGCCGCACCGATTTCGGTCACGATTCCGCTTGGACAAATCCTGTAAATAGTAGGGAAATAAGTAATCTCGTAAAGGTTTGCGATCGAAGCGCTGTCAATGATCGGATATTCGGAACCCGATACCCAGTTACCCCGCGTATTGGTTCCTGTTCCGTAAAGATCGCTGATGCTGGTCGTTCCGTCGCCTTCCACGAACAGTACGACAATCTCGTTCGATGCCTCAGGCCCGTAGGCGTTGCAAATGTCGTCGAGGTAATGCGTGTTGTGGTAATTCCAGCACGGGCTGCACCATGTTGCCGAAATATCTATGATAACGGTTTTGCCCGCTGCGAGGTAATCTGCCAGGTGATGTGTGTTGCCGTTGATGTCGGTTGCGGTAAAATCAGGAGCCGAACTGCCGTTGGCAAGCTGTGCAAATGCACCGGCACCTGAAATCAGCAAAACAAGAAGGAGTAATGTTTTTTTCATTTTTTCAATGTTAGTTGTTGATAATCTGTCGTTTGTTAATAGTAAGAACGCGAAAATAGGAAATTGTTTTTAATTTATCCCATTCTTAACACTACTAATTTTAATTTTCGATATCTTTCTCGCAAAACAGTTTTAGAATGCGGTGCTGAGCGATAAACTTATCCCAGTACTTTCCGGGACGAACCGGCAAACGCCGCCTACGCAGACCAAGCCGCCGCGCTGCCTTCCGTAATTCACCGCAATGCGCGTGGCACCGGTACGGAAAGTCCCGCCAAGGTTGTAATAATGCGTTTGCTGCGATGCGGTCTCGTTGCCGTAATTGTACATGTCCCAAACATAGGCCGACCAACGGTCATTGAAGTTGAATTCGAGGGTTGCGCCCGCCCAGTTCCTTTTGTCGGTGTCGGCCCACAGGTGTTCGCCTTCAACGCGGATGGAGCGCGATTTGGTGAAATTGTACGTCGCCTCGGCATCGAGAATATGCGTACGGACCTTGTCGCCGCCTTCGAGCCATTGCTTGTTGTAATATTGGGTGATGTAATAAAACGCCGAATGCCATTTTTCGGCCAGCTGTTTTTTGATTTCAAGATTGTAATCGGTAAAATAAGTTTCGCCCACGCCAAAGAAATTGGTATGGTAATCTGCAGGTACGAAACGGTAATCTCCCGCCAGATTGTACCACGAAGAAAGGTTTACGGCCAAGTCGGTTCCGTACTTTCCGCCCATTGGCGTATTTTTCGCGAAATTGTAGTAAAAGTCAACCTGCCCACCGGTTTCGCCGGCCTTCATCCTCGTCGGGTCAATATAATCGACCCGGGCTTGCGCCTGGTATACGTAAATATTGGCAAGATTGCCGTGGTGCTGCTTGGTCAGCGCCGGCGTGTAGCCGATGACTTTGTCGTTGAAGTTCAGGCTTGTCGACACACCGTCGCCCGACGGTGTCGGTTCGCGTTCGGCCAGAAAGAGCATATTTTCGATCCGTCGAAGCGTCGCGTCAAAACCCAATCCTTTGCCCGAAAACCCGAAATTCAAAAGCAGCGCGTTGCCCGATTTGACGAAATCGCTCCCGATGTGGTTCTGCTGGTCGAGTACGCCGTCGTCGGATTTGTAATCGAATTCGGCCGAAGCGTAAAACGATTTGTACGTATAATTCGCACGTCCGGAATAGGCATTGGTCAAGTCGTCGTAACCCGGATCGGGCAAATCGATTTTCTCATACCGCCCAACATAGCTCGCGCCAATTGAAAGATCCGAATCGGTAAACCCGAAAAGTTTGTTGAGCGAAGCCTCGGCATTGAAGCCGTAAATATCGCTGCGCGCAACATCGAAACCGCTGCGCATGCGACCGTAAAGCGCCGTAAACTTGAGGTTGTCGGATGGCGTCCAGATCACGCGTCCGCCGCGCAATGCCGTATTGATGCCGAGTGCACGGTCTTCCCATGCCCGCAAAATGATGCCGCTTCCGAACTGTTCGTAAAAATAGCCGGCGGTCAATTGGACTTTTTTGGCTTTATAATCGAGGAACCAAGTGCCTACATTGACGCCTTCGTAACCCGGATTGTAGTTCAGGAGCGCTTTCTGCTCGTAGCCTTCAGCCTGAATTCCGGCAGTGAATTGTTTGTAGTTGTAATTGACCAGCAAATAGCTGTTGGAACGCAGCGGATCTTCCGGATGTTCGATGTTGCGGCCGTTGTCGTTGAGATACCATTGCGCGTTGGATTCGAAGCCGCCAAACACTTTTCCGTAGTCTTTTTTAGGCTGTTCATCCTGTGCGGAGGCCGTCAGTACCGCCAAAAGCCCGGCCAATGCGAAATAATTCCTCATCGTCACAGCGTTTTAAGCGCGTTGTACAACTCGTTTTCGCCGCCCTGGATGTACCCGTTGTGTACGTATACGATTGCGCCGTTTTTTACGACAACCGTATAAGGCACATTGGCGATAGACAGCGCGCGCTTGAGGTCCTGGTTCGAGTCGAACAGCACGGTGTAAGGCCATTTCTTTCCGTTGAGCAGCGGCTTGACGCGTTTTTCGGTGCGCGCGTCGTCGATCGATACGGCGACGACTTCCATGTTCAGCGATTTGGTCCATTCGGCATATTGTTCGTTAATCGCATCGAGTTCATTGACACACGGTGTGCACCAGGTAGCCCAAAAGGCAAAGACGTATATTTTGTCTTTTTCGGAAAAATCAGTTTTGACGTTTACGGTTTTGTCCTGTGTAGATTTCAGCGAAACCGACGGCATCGTCTTTTGCGCCTGAGTCGTGGCCGAAGCCAGCATCAGGATGAGGAAAAGTTTTTTCATAGTTTAGGTTGTTTGCGCGACAATATTACTTCATTTTTTTAAAACAGGCAATGTTTGGGCAAACACCGGATTCAAAATCGGAGGAAAACTACCGGAAAATTTCACTTTATTTTTTTACGATCCGGATGGCTTGTGTTGTTGAAGGCAAAGCCAATCGGACAAAATAAAAGCCGCTGGGAATTCCCGACAGGTCAACCGCCGCGTTTTTATTCCCGATGTTCCGTGTCAGGATTTTCTGTCCGACCAGATTTAAAAGCGTTATCGTTTGAATATCCTCCAATGCTTCGATGTTCATCAGGTCTTTTATCGGATTCGGGTATAAACGGACAGAAGCCGCAGCGAAATCAGGGTTTTGCAGCGCGCCGGAAACGGTGATCGTCACGGCAAAAGAACTGGTCCCGTCAGGATTCGAAGCCGTAACGGTATAATCGGCCGTCGCGGAAATCGTCGTTGGCATGCCGCTGATGATTCCCGTTTCCGTATCGAAAACCAGTCCGTCGGGCAACGCCGGAGAAATGCTGTAGCCGTAATCGCCGATTTTACGGATTTTGTTGTTGCCATAGTCGCATACGAAAACATGTCCGGATGTATCGGCAACAACGCCGGTCGGCGAATTGAACTCGGCTGTCGAAGCTTCGCCGTCGGTCGCGCCAACGGTTCCGGTTCCTGCCAGAGTCGTGACCTGGCCGTCAGGCGTGATCTTGCGGATTTTGTTGTTTTCCTCGTCGGTGATGAAAAGATTTTCCGCGTTGTCGATGGCCACGATCGCCGGATGGTCAAAAACTGCGAGCGTTCCGTTGCCGTCGGCAAAACCCTCGGCGCCGCTGCCTGCGATGGTCGTGACGTTTCCGTCGAACGAGATTTTCCGGATTAAATGATTGTAATAATCGGCGACGAAAACATTCCCGTCCGGATCGACGGCCACACCGGTCGCGCCATTGAACTGCGCTTCGAGAGCCGGGCCGTCTGCCGAACCTGCAACGCCCGTTCCGGCATAGGTTGTTACAACTGCGTCAGGTGTGATCTTGCGGATTTTGTTGTTGCCGTAATCGGCGATGTATAAATTGTCTGAGGCATCGACGGCCATTCCCGCCGGGTAATAAAAACTTGCGTCGGTGCCGACGGCATCAACCGCTCCGATGCTTCCCGTTCCGGCGAAGGTCGCAACGTTTCCGTCGGGCGTGATCTTGCGGATTTTATGGTTGCTTTGGTCGGTCACGAAAAGATTACCGTTCGAATCGGCAACCGCGCCGTCCGGATAGCGGAAGCTTGCGGCCGTTCCCAGCCCGTCGGCAGAACCGGAAAAGCCGGAGCCGGCAAATGTAGAAACTTCGCCTTCGGGCGTAATCTTTCGGATTTTGTGATTGCTTCGGTCAACGACGTAAAGGATTCCGGAGTTGTCGATCGTGACGACCGTCGGCAGGTTGAAACCCGCGACTGTTCCTAAACCATCAGCCGAACCGACATTTCCCGATCCGGCAAAAGTCGACACGTACGTCCCGACGGTAACCGCGCCGCCGGTATTGGATGGCAAAAGCGGAGCAACAGCCTGGCCGATGGTAAAATCGTTCGGGTTGTTGTATGTGATATTCGGGGCTTGTGCAAGCGATAGATTCAGCGCAAGCAGCGAGAAGAAAGTAATTTTTTTCATGTTTCGGATTTTGGCTTGTAAAAGTATGAAAAATAGAATGTAACGGTGAAATCAATCTGCGTTAGCGATAGAGGCAAGCACCGCGTGCAGCCGAAAGCGCGGCCGAAGGCAACGCCCAAGCCTTTAAAACAAAAACCCATCACGAATGATGGGTTTGAAGTGGTATCTCCAGTCCCGAAGCGTCGGGAGAACCAGGGACGGATTGGTCTATTTCGATAAAATGTCCTTCAGGATTTCGGGGTTTCGGATTATTTTTTCAATGAATTTTCTGCTTTTCATCCGTTTGATGAATTTTTCGAGTTTCAAGGCTTCTTCTTTTGTGCAGCCGAATGACAATGCGATTTTCCAATCGATTGAAGTTTTTGTGAACGCTCCGGCATAGCTGTGATCGTTATGCTTCTTTAAACGTTCAGCCACATCGTGGGATTCGCCAATGTAATAGCGGTTTGAAGTTTCACTGAAAATAATGTACAAGTAGTGCATAGTCAAAACAAAAAACCCATCACGAATGATGGGTTTGAAGTGGTATCTCCAGGAATCGAACCAGGGACACATGGATTTTCAGTCCATTGCTCTACCAACTGAGCTAAGATACCGTAGCGCCGTAGCGGGTGCAAATATAGGCTGATTTTTAATTTATCCAAAACAAATATTAAAAAAAATCAATTCGTAACTTCGCAGCCTTAAATGTGGAATATGCTGCTGGCAGTCGATATCGGAAATACCAGGTCTAAAGCCGCTGTCTTTGAAGACGGTAGCCTGCTCAAGAAATTCATCTTTCCGAAAGACGAGCTGGAAAAAAACATTTTGGAAATCCTTTCGCGTTATGAAAACATTGCCGATCTGGTGGTTTCATCGGTCGGGAAGGAATTGATCGACTTCCCTGTTCCGGCGCGCGTTGCGGTGCATACTATCGACCATTCATGGCATTTTCCCTTCCATAATTTATATGAAACGCCGCTGACATTAGGAATTGATCGCATGGTGCTTGCCTCGGGCGCCGTATTGCAGTATCCGGAGCGCAACCGGCTGGTGATCGATGCCGGAACCTGTATCACCTACGATTTTATCGACGAGCGGAACCAATATCACGGCGGCGCGATATCTCCGGGAATCAGTCTTCGGTATGCGGCGCTGCACGATTACACGGCAAAACTTCCGTTGCTGGCTCCTGAAATGCCCGAGGATTTTATCGGAAAATCGACTGCCGGATCGATTCATTCCGGAGTGATCAACGGCGTGCTCGGCGAAATCGACGGATTCATAGACCGGTACAAAGACGGGCGCACAAACTTTATCATAATTTTAACGGGCGGCGATGCAGAATTTTTGGCTAAGCGATTAAAAAATACCATATTTGCCAATCAAAATTTCCTGCTGGAAAGCTTGTACAGAACATTTATACAGAATCACAAATGATTAAAAAATCCCTGGTTGCCCTTTTCCTGTTTTTTTCGCTCGTTTCCTTTGCACAGGAAGGCACAGCATCTCCATATTCTTTTTACGGCCTTGGCGAAATGAGGTTCAAGGGAACTGTCGACAACCGTTCTATGGGTGGCATTTCGGTGATTCCGGACAGTATCCATATCAATTTGCAGAATCCGGCTTTCTATCCGTATCTGAAACAAGTAAGCCTGACAACCGGCGCAAGCTATTCTACTACTAAGCTCAAGACCAATTCTGATGAAGAAAAAGCCCGGAGGACAACGCTCGATTATCTGGCCGTTGGTATCCCGATGGGGAAATTATCGGCGGGTTTCGGACTTATGCCTTATACTGCGACCGGATATAAAATCCAGGCGACCGAACATCTTACCGATCCGATCCAGTTCAGGCAGCATCAATACCGCGGCGACGGCGGGGTTAACAAGGCCTTTCTCGGATTGGGTTATCAGCTGACCAAAAAATTCACCGTGGGCGCCGAATTCGGATACTATTTCGGCGAAATCGAAACGACATCTTTGCTTACCGTATACGATTCGACTTCCGTGGTGCAATACAGCACGAGGGAACTCAACAACTCCAAGATCAGCGGCGCAGGGTATAACTTCGGTGCATCCTATACTTCCAAAGTTGGGAAAAAACTCCAGTTTTCGGCCAGCGCGATGTTTTCGCCCGAAACCAAACTTACGGCGAGCAACGAAAGAATATTGTCGATCGTACGCATCTTGACGAACAATCAGGTGATCATCGTCGATTCGGATACGATCCCGACGAGCGATACCAAACTGAAAATGGGTTCCCGGATGTCCTTCGGAGCATCGCTGGGCCAGCCTAAAAAATGGATGGTCGGCGCCGAGATGACTTTCATCCAGAGCGAAAATACCGGAAACCGCTTCAACGACATTCAGGGCGCAAGTTTTAAAAACGGCACGAAACTCAGTCTTGGCGGCTACTTCATCCCGAAATACAACGCTTTCTCGGATTACTGGAAAAAAATCGTGTATCGCGGCGGATTGAAATATGAGGAAACCGGACTCGTCATCAACAATAAATCCATCAAAGATACCGGGCTTACTTTAGGTCTCGGGTTTCCGCTCGGCGGAACGTTCTCGAACCTGAACTTCGGGTTCGAATACGGGAAACGCGGTACGCGCGATGCCGGGCTTGTTGAAGAAAATTATGTTAACTTTACATTCGGGCTTTCGCTGAGCGACCGTTGGTTTGTGAAGCGGAAATACGATTAAAACTATCGCCATGAAAACCAAATCCTTCTTTTTGCTGCTGACCTTATGTTTTTTTACCATACAGGCACAAAGCCAGAATAAGGAATGCGGGCAAATTGCCCGATCTGTCGATTCGCTGGTCAAAGCGGCGGATTATGAAAATGCATACAAGGCTTGGATACTTTGCCCTGATTCCGATCAGGAATCCTTGTATGTGAACGGCGAAAAAGTCCTGCTGTACAAACTTACGCTTCCCAACTCGGAAGAATCGACCAAAGAATTCCTGTCGCTTCTCGAACGAAACTACGACAACTACGACAAAAAATTTCCCGGAAACAAAAACGGCAACCTTGTAAAAAAGGCTATGCTCGGGCGCAATTATAAAACCGCTACCGACGAAGAAGTCTATGCGATGCTCGACAAGGCTTTTGCCGCCGACCGCGAAAATTTTACCGACGCCAATTCGCTGTATGTATATTTCGAATTGTTTTACGACCGGTTCAAAACCGGCAAAGGCATTACCGAAGACATGGTTTTTGCCCGGCAGGACGAAGTAAACGCCCGATTGGCACAACTTTCGGCAAAGCAACCTGAAAAACTCCGCGAATTCGAGACTGCAAGCGGCGGGATCCGGGCATTGACGGCCGGTTTCACAACCTGTGAAAAGCTTGTGGCGTACTACGGAAAAAACTTCGAAACCAAAAAAACCGATGCCGCCTGGATGGAAACTGCACTCGGGCAACTCGCCGGATACAAATGCACGAGTGCGCCGCTTTACCTTACTATTGCGATGGAATTATACAAGCTCCGTCCGGATGCTGCATCAGCCTATGCGCTTGGTATGGCTTCGATCCGGAACAAGCAGCTGGAAAAAGGCATCGCATACCTCAATACGGCAGTTGGACTTGAACAGGATCCAGGGAAAAAGGCGGATATTTATTATTCGCTCGCGACGCTGACCGGCACCGAAAAAGAAAAAGCATACGATTACCTCAGAAAAGCGCTGGCCGCAAAACCTTCCTACGCCAAGGCGTATCTGATGCTCGCGCAACTTTACGCCGAATCGGGCTGTGGCGAAACCGCGTTTGAAAAGAAAGCCATTTGGCTGCTGGCTGCGCAAACCGCAAAAAAAGCGGGTGAAGTGGATGCTTATTTCAAAAAGGCCGCCCAAAGCCAGTCAGAACTTTACCTGAAAAAAGCGCCGTCTAAACAGGAAATCAAGCAAGCCAGAAAAGCCGGAAAGAAAATTACTTACGGCTGCGGCATTAACGAATCGATTGTGGTGCCGGAATAGAATGGTAAGCAAACGACATATATTTTCTTCTCTGACCGTATTGGCTTCGGTACTGATTTTTGCGGGCTGCGAAAGCTCGTTCAAGGACATCCAGAAAATTAATTTTTCCGAATTCACGCCAAGCGGCGAAGCCGACGATTTCAACCTGAAATACACCGATTCGGGCCGGATCACGTCGGTTTTGGTCAGCCCGAAAATGCTCGATTACGCGACGGTCGAATTCCCGTTCACCGAATTCCCGAAAGGCATCAACGTCACTTTTTATGACAAGAACGGCAAAAAGACTTTCGTGCGTTCTGATTACGCCGTGACCTATAAAGGTACGGACGTAATCGATTTGCAAGGCAAAGTAAAGATTTGGAACGAAACCGGGCAGGTTATGGAAACCGAGCAGCTCTATTTTGACCAGAAAAACCAATGGTTCTATACCGAGCACAAATTCAAATTCACCGATCCGAAAGGCATTTCCTACGGGCAGGGAATCGATTTCAGCAAAGACTTCAAAATCGTAAATTCACAAAAAATAACAGGCGAAATCGACCACGCCGAATAATTCACTTATGAACAGCTACCTTAAATATACACCTTTCATTTATCTTGTTTTTGCGGCATTTTTCACTTATGACGGCGCAATCAAAATCACTTCGGGCGAAAGCGGCTATGCGCTGAGCTTCATTATCGCGGCGGTCTGCATTTTCATGTTTTTCTTCCGTCGGGGTTTCGTCAAAAGGATGCAGGACCGGAACCGCAAACCTTAAATCGGAACGCAAACCCCGTATCGGTTTACCGGTTCAAAAAAAATGAAATTTCTTGTTTACAACTGCAATTATTTAATAGATAATTGTATTTTTGCAAACTGAATTTAAAATTAACGTAATAAAAATGGCAGTTTTATCAAAAATCAGGCAACGTTCACTCCTTCTGATATTGGTTATCGGATTTTGCTTGTTCGCATTCATCATTGGGGATTTGGTCAACAAAGGCGGCTTTAACAGCACCCCGAAAAATGTGGGAAGCGTCAACGGGAAAGACATCGCATTGGAAGATTTCAGGATCAAGGTCAGCAATCTGGAAAAGAGCGGACAGGGAATGACATCGACCCAGGCGACCAACCGCGTCTGGGATCAGGAAGTTTCGGTTGCCCTGCTTACTGCGGAGTTCGATAAGCTGGGAATCCGTGTGAGCAAGAAGCACATCATGGAAATCCTGCAGAACAATCCGCAGATCGGGCAGAACCCGATGTTCAAAAATGCCGCAGGCAAATTTGACGAAGCCAAGTTCGAACAATATTTCAAAGCCAATCCGTCGCTGACGCAAACCTATCAGGATTTGCTCAAGGACGCTGAACTCAACGCGAAATATCAAATCTATAACGCGCTCGTCCGTGGCGGAACTTACACCACCGATACCGAAGGCAAACTCCGTTACCAAATGGAAATGGACAAAGTCTCTTTCGATTTCGTTTCGGCGCCGTATTCTTCTATTAAGGACAGCGAAGTGAAAGTCTCCGATGCGGAAATCACGGATTTCATGAAAAAGAACGAAAAGAAATACAAATCGGAAGAATCGCGCGAGCTCGAATATGTGCTGATCGCAGACAAGCCGTCGGCCGAAGACCAGAACGAAGTCAAGACGCAAATCAATTCTTTATTGTCTTCACGGCCGGTTTACAACCAGGCGACGTCCAAAAACGACACGGTTCCTGGTTTTGCCAACGTAACCAATGTCCCGGAATTCGTTGCCGAAAACTCGGACGTTCCGTATGATTCGACTTATGTAGCGCAAAAAGATCTTCCTGCCGACGTGGCGCAAGGCTTGGTCAATACGCCGGTGGGCGGAATTTACGGGCCGTATATGCGCGGCGATTATTACTGCATTTCAAAAGTGATGGGCAAAAAGCCGAACTTCACCGCCAAAGTCAGCCACATCCTGATCAGCTGGGAAGGCATTGACAGGGTGCAGAAAAAAGAAAAAAGGACCAAGGAAGAAGCCAAAGTAAAAGCTGAAATGCTCCTGGCGCAGGCCAAAGCCAATCCGGGATCGTTCATGATGCTGGCCCTGACCAACTCCGACGACAGTTCGGCGCAGCAAGGCGGCGATCTGGGCTACATCACGCAGGAAACCAATTTCGTCAAGCCGTTCAAGGATTTCGTTTTCGCGAATCCGCAGGGAACGATCGGTTTGGTCGAGTCTGAATTCGGCTACCACATCATCAACATCACCGACAAGCAAGACGGCATACGCCTGGCGACCATTGCGCGTAAAATCGTTGCATCTACCGCTACCAGCGATAAAATGTACACTCAAGCCACAAAATTCGAAATGGACGTACAGGACAAGGATTTCGAGAAAACCGCCAAAGCTGCCGGACTTACCGTAAATCCTGCCGCAAAAGTGAAAGTAATGGACGAAAACATCGGTTCGGTCGCCAACCAACGGCAGATCGTACGGTGGGCTTTCGACAAGGAAACCAAAACCGGCGACGTGAAAAGGTTTGACGTGCCTAACGTCGGCAACATCATCGTGAAGCTGAAGAAAGTTTATGAAAAAGGATTGCTCCCGCTCGATGAAGCCCGTCCGATGATCGAGCCGATCCTGAAAAACAAGAAAAAAGCCGAAAAACTCAAAGCCAAAATGGCCGGAAGTTCACTCGACGCAATCGCAAAAGCGGTCAATACTACCGTGATGTCGGCTGCCGACGTGACAATGATGAACCCGTCACTGCCGAATGTAGGCGGAGAAGCTAAAGTCGTGGGAACGGCAATGGGAATCGAGGCAGGCAAAATGTCGGCGCCGATCGAAGGCAACACCGGCGTATTTGTAGTAAAAACGACTGTTGTGACCAAAGCGCCTGCATTGAAAGACGTTGCGGACTATACCAATAAAGTGAAAGCGCAGCGAGGCGGCGATGCTAACCGGATCGTTCCGGCGCTCAAAGCCGATGCCGATATCGAAGACAACAGGGCAGTGTTTAACTAAACCAAGCAAGCCAAACCATAAAAAAAATCCCGGAAAACTCCGGGATTTTTTTATTTACAGAATCATCTCCTTGTAGGGAATGACCGTATTGAAGCCGCGCTCTTTGAAATACTCCGCCGGATTTTCTTTGGATACGGCCAGCACGAAATCGCCGCCCCAGCCGCCGAGGCTTTTTACGGCGCCGTTGAAATCCGGGAAAAAAGTTTCCTTGACCGTTTTCATCTCGATGATATCGCTCATAATGCTTTCGTGGTTTTCGAGCTCGCGCGCGAACCGGCCGGCGCTTTCGGCCGTCAGGATATTTTCGGTAATCCGGTCGAGGGTTGCGATATGCCGCTGCAAATCGATGAGGCGGTTGTTGTAATACGACGCGATGGCGGCCTTGCTGCTTTGCTTGCGGTTCAGGTAAACGAAATGCAGGTTTTCGGCAAATGCCGGATGGAAATCGGCTTTTTCGATGTTCGGGACGTCGTTGACCAGTTTATAGAGAATTGGCGTGTCGTTCTGTGCACAGGCGATATCGTAGCCGCTGCCGCCAAAACTGTTGCGCAACAAAGTAAAGGCATCGATTTGCAGCCACTGCGCGATGTTGTTGATCAGTGTCGAGGATGTGCCCAAACCCCAGAATTTCGGGAACGTCAGGTGTGTTTCGATTTTATACCCTTTCCCGTTTTCGATAAGATCGGGGTTCATTTTCCAGGCTTCGTGCAGGATTTCAAGCAATGTGCTTTTGATTGTCGACGGGCTGTGCGGGTCTTTCTCGGCCGTGATTTCTTCAAAAGTAATGACGTCCTCAAACCAAATTGTGCCGTCGCTGTCGAAGCTTTTCCAGCCGATTTCTTTGCCCGGTGCATTTTCCACGATCAGGTTTTGGCCGAATTTCGTAGGCAATGCCAACGCCTTCGCGCCGTCGAGCACGACGTATTCGCCGGTCAGCAGGAGTTTTCCGTTACTGTAGAAAGTTTGTTTGGACACGGATTTTCAAATGGTATTTCCAAAGCCTAGCCCCGATTGAAGCCGGCATCCTTTGCGAGGGACGAGCAAAGATACAGGCGGAAAGCGGGAAAATGCTCCTAATTTTTCTTCCTTAAATGTTCAATATAATCGACGACCGCCGCGTGCGAAACCGGCCGCGAATGGAAATGGTTCCTGATTTCGCTGCGTTCTTCCTTGGTCGCGTGAAACTGGTTGATGATGTTGTTCAGGTGCATTTTCATGTGGCCTTCCTGGATTCCGGTCGTGGTCAGCGAGCGCAAGGCCGCGAAATTCTGTGCCAAGCCGGCAACAGCGACAATCTGCATCAGTTCTTGAGCGGAAGGTTTTTCGAGCATTTCCATCGACAGTTTTACCAGCGGATGCAGCGACGTCAAACCTCCGACCGTGCCGAGTGCCAATGGGATTTCGAGCCAGAATGTGAAAATGCCGTTTTCGATTTTCGCATGCGACAGGCTTGAATATCGGCCGTTTCGCGATGCGTAGGCGTGGATTCCGGCTTCGACCGCGCGGAAATCGTTTCCGGTTGCCAAAACCACGGCATCGACACCGTTCATAATGCCTTTGTTGTGCGTCACGGCGCGGAACGTTTCGGCTTCGGCGACCCGGACGGCGCGAACGAATTTTTCGGCGAACGCCTGCGGATTTTCGATATGCTTTTCGGCGAGTTCCGCGACTTTGCAGGAAACTTCGGCGCGGACGATGCAGTTCGGGACATAGTTCGAGAGAATGCTCATGACAACCTCGATGTCTTTTTCTTCTTCGGTAAAACCGTCGAAATCCTGCGCTTTTTCCTTCAGCGTCCGGGCAAACTGCTCAAGGCATGAGTTGATGAAATTCGCGCCCATCGAATCTTTGGTCTCAAAAGTCGCGTGCAACTGATAATAACTCTCGAGCATTTGGGTCTTGTCGCGAAGCTCGATATCCAATATGCCACCACCGCGCTGGCGCATGTTTTTCGTAAGATTTTCGGTTGCGGAAAAGAAATGGGGTTTGATCTGGTCAAAGAATTTGCGGAGTTTTTCGCCCTCGCCGTTGAAGATGAAATGCACCTGTCCGATTTTTTCGGTGCCGATGACCGTGGCCTTGAAACCGCCGCGCGTAGCCCAGAATTTCGCCGATTTCGCGGCTGCGGCAACGACCGAGCTTTCCTCGATGGCGAGTGGAAGCGTGAAATATTTCCCGTTGATCAGGAAATTGGGCGCCACGCCGAGCGGCAAGTAAAAATTCGTGATCGTATTTTCGATGAACTCGTCGTGAAGCTGCTGGAGCTTTGCATCCGAATTCCAATAGCTGCGGATCAGCGTTTCGGCCTCAATCGGATTCGCGAAATACGTTTGTGCGATCCAGCTGATTTTTTCGGTTTTTGAAAGTTTGGAAAAGCCGGAAATATTGTGGTTTGGGTCCAAAAGTTTAATACTTAAAAGTTTAAGCAAAGATAAGTTTTTCAAGTGGCAAAAAATTATCAACAGCGGTCAATTTTTAACTTTTGGAATTTCCGTTTCCGCTTTCCGGGACGTAATTTACAAAGCACAATCATGAACGAAGAAAGCCAATATATCAAAGGAAGAGGTGCGCAAAAAAATGTGCACAACCGCTTTTTTGCCGAGTCGCAGGAAATGCTCGACGACTTTTTGAACTACTGTGCGGCCGAGGACGACAATGCCGACGACAACCGCACACATTATCTCGAAGTCTTCCCCAAAACCATCGTCAACAAGGTCGATAGTCCCGATGTAGGCATGGGTTATTCGATGAACGTTTATCAGGGCTGCGAACATGGTTGTATTTATTGTTTCGCGCGGAATTCCCACGAATATTGGGGTTACAGCGCCGGGCTCGATTTCGAGCGGAAAATCCTGGTCAAGAAAAATGCGCCGCAACTGCTCGAGGAAAAACTCAAAAGCAAAAACTGGGCGGCACATACCATTGTCATGTCAGGCAACACCGATTGCTACCAGCCGGCGGAACGAAAATTCAAAATCACGCGGCAATGCCTCGAACTGTTCCTGAAATTCCGGCATCCGGTGGCAATCATCACAAAAAATGCGTTGATCACGCGCGATCTCGATATTCTTTCGGAGCTAGCCAAAGACAACCTGATCGGCGTGAACGTATCGATTACGTCGATGTCCGAAAAAACGCGTTCACTCGTCGAACCGCGGACTGCATCGATCAAAAAGCGGCTCGAAACCGTCAGCGAACTTTCTAAAAACGGAATTCCGGTGAACGTCATGATCGCACCGGTAATTCCGGGAATCAACAGCCATGAAATCTTGCCGTTGGCCAAAGCCGCATCCGATGCAGGAGCGGTTTCGATCGCGCATACGGTCGTACGGTTGAACGGTGCGATCGGCGAAATCTTTACCGACTGGATACACAAGGCGATGCCCGACCGCGCCGAAAAAGTCCTGAACCAAATCAAAGCCTGCCACGGCGGAACATTGAACGACAGCCGCTGGGGAACGCGCAAAAAAGGTGAAGGTGAATTTGCAGAAATGATCCATTCGCAGATGGCATTGGCGCGCCGGAAGTTTTTCGCGGGCAAACAGTTTCCGCCGCTGAACAAGTCGCTTTATGAGCAATATAAAGGCGGCCAATTGAGTCTTTTCGGTTAAATGAGCCTAATTATGTAAAGGAATTTCCTTTTGGAATAACTTTTTTTATAGAAAAGCGATGCAAATTTGTTAGGTCAATAACCATACGATGAAAAATACGCCTTTAAAAATCCTGATTGCCGACGACGATCCCGACGATCTCGAATACCTGAAATTCCTGTTCCAAAACCACAAGAGTTTTGAAATAATCGACTGCCTGTCTACCGGAAAGCAAATCCTGGATGAAATTCTCGAGAAAGGAAACGTCCCGGACGTCTTGATTACCGACATGTACATGCCGTTGTTGACCGGCGCCGAAGCCGTTCAGGAACTGCTCGAAAAGAATGCGGCTTCGATGGAAATATTTATAATTTCGACCACGATAAACCGAACAGAGGAAGACAAATTCGGAAGCAATAAGAACATAAAATTCCTTGAAAAGCCGGTTACACTACCGCAAATCAACGATTTACCCGAAATCATACTCGAAAAACTCAATCTGGACAATGTTAATAAAATTTAGTTTACGTTTCCCGCCGTAACAAATCCGGGATCGCGCGTCAAATGCTGATTAACCAAAAACCGCATTTAACAGTGAAAAATGACGCTATGTGTAAATTTTTCACTAAAATTGATGGTTTTTATATTTCAGCAAAAAATGATAAAACCAATCAAGATTACCGCGCTCTTTCTGCTCATCTGTTTATCGGCCGCCGCGCAGCAAAAAATCACCGTTGAAGATATTTATACCGGCGCGTTCCGGGCCAAAGGCATGGACGAGCTCCAGTCGATGTCGAACACCAACCAATATACCGTGCTCAATTCGGACCGTACTTCGCAGACGGTCGATCTGTACGATTTCGCAACGCTGAAAAAAATCGCGACGCTGATTTCGACCAAAGATTTCAGCAATCTCGACGGCATCGACAGTTACGGTTTCAGCGCCGACGAAAAACAGATGCTGATCGCCAACAACACAAAGCCGATTTTCCGGCATTCGTTTACCGCTGATTATTTCCTGTTCGACATCGCGACGAAACAACTCACCAAACTCTTCGAGCAGGTGCAGGAACCGACGTTCTCGCCCGACGGCAAACGAATCGCTTTCGCGAAAGACAACAACTTATACATTTACGACATCGCGTCGAAAACCACCGAGCAAATCACGACCGACGGCAAGAAGAATTCGATCATCAACGGGATTACCGACTGGGTTTATGAAGAGGAATTCGCTTTCGTGCGCGCCTTCGACTGGAGCGCCGACGGCAGCCGGCTGGCTTACATCCGTTTTGACGAAAGCGCCGTGCCCGAATTCTCGATGAGCATGTTCCACAAGGACTTGTACCCGCAGATCGAGACGTTCAAATACCCGAAAGCCGGCGAGAAGAATTCGGATGTGAGCCTGCACTTGTATACCATGGCATCCAAATCTGCGAAGGAAATCAAGCTCGGGAATTACAAGGACTTCTACATTCCGCGGATCAAATGGACCAAAGATGCGAACGTTTTGAGCGTTCAGGTCATCAACCGGCACCAGGACAACCTCGATTTGATTTTCGTGGACGGGAAAACCGGATCGGCCAAAGTCGTCCTCAATGAAAAGGACAAAGCGTACGTCGATATTACCGACAACCTGACTTTTCTGAAAGACAACAGCTTCATTTGGACCAGCGAAAAGGACGGCTTCAACCACATCTATCTCTACGACAAAAACGGGAAACTGAAAAACCAAGTCACGAAGGGCAATTGGGAAGTCACCGCATATTACGGTTTCGACGAAAAAAACAAAACCATTTTTTACCAGTCGGTCGAAAACGGATCGATCAATCGCGACATTTACCGGATCGGGCTCGACGGCAAAAATAAGGTGAGATTGTCTGCGGGCACAGGAACGAACGACGCGACGTTCAGCCCGAACTTCCAGTATTACATCAACAAATTCTCGAACGTTTCGACGCCGCCGGTTTATACGCTCAACGATGCGAAGAGCGGGAAGGAAATCCAGCCGATCGTCGACAACAAAGCGCTGGCGGAAAAACTCAAAGGCTATAACCTGCCAACCAAGGAGTTTTTCGTGCTCACGACCGAAAAAGGCAACCAGCTCAACGCCTGGATGATCAAGCCGAAGGATTTCGACGCATCTAAGAAATATCCGGTATTGATGTACCAGTATTCAGGTCCGGGCTCGCAACAGGTCAACAACGACTGGAACAATTCTGACGATTATTGGTATGATATGCTTTCGCAGCAAGGCTACATTATTGCATGTGTTGATGGCCGCGGAACGGGTTTCAAAGGCGCGGATTTTAAGAAAGTCACGCAGCTGCAATTGGGTAAATACGAAGTCGAAGACCAAATCGATGCCGCTAAAGTCATCGGGAATTACGCATTTGTAGATAAATCGCGCATCGGCATCTGGGGCTGGAGCTACGGCGCATTCATGTCGTCCAACTGTATTTTGAAAGGCAACGACGTTTTCAAGATGGCGATTGCGGTTGCGCCGGTCACCAACTGGCGTTTCTATGATTCGATCTACACCGAGCGCTACATGCAGACGCCGCAGGAAAACGCAAGCGGTTACGACGACAACTCACCGATCAATTTCGCCGACCGCTTGAAAGGCAAATATCTTTTGATTCACGGTTCGGGCGACGACAACGTCCATGTCCAGAACTCGATGCAGATGATGGAAGCGCTGATCCAGGCCAACAAGCAGTTCGATTCGCAGATTTATCCGGACAAGAACCACGGGATTTACGGCGGGAAAACCCGGATTCAGTTATACAACAAAATGACAAATTTTATCCACGATAATTTATAAATTAGCACCTTAACCAAATAACAACAAAATGACAGAAACTCAGGCAAAAACAGGACATCCAAAAGGACTTTGGGTATTATTCGGGACAGAGATGTGGGAGCGGTTCAACTTCTACGGAATGCGCGCGCTTTTGACGCTGTTCCTCGTGAACTCGTTATTGATGAAAGAAGCCGATGCTTCCCTGATTTACGGAGGTTTTCTCGGTCTTTGTTATTTGACGCCGCTTTTGGGCGGGTTCATTTCCGATCGTTTTTTCGGCAACCGGAACTGTATTTTGCTTGGCGGACTGATGATGGCCTGCGGGCAGCTGATGCTGTTTGCGAGCGCCAGCGTATTCTCGAGCAATCTTTCACTGGCGACGACTCTGATGTGGTGCGCGCTCGGCATTATCATTTTCGGAAACGGTTTCTTCAAGCCGAATATTTCCTCGATGGTCGGAAGCCTTTATCCGAAACAGGAAAAAACCAAACTTGATACGGCGTTCACGATTTTCTACATGGGAATCAATATCGGTGCATTTTTGGGCCAGTTCATCTGCCCGATCGTAGGCGATGTGAAAGATGCCGGCGGCGTCCGCGACATCCACGCTTTCAAATGGGGATTTTTGGCCGCTGCTTTGGCGATGCTCATTGGAACCGTGGTTTTCCTGGTCCTGAAAAACAAATATGTGGTCACGCCCGAAGGCAGGCCGATCGGCGGATTGCCGTCTAAAAACGATGCCGCCGACTATGAGGAAGGCGAAGCGCAGAAAACCCATTTTACGGTTGCATCGCTCGTGGGCGCGGTCATCGCGTTCGTCGGATTGTTCTGTTTGTTTCACTATACGACCGATGGCGACAACGTCGTGAAAACGATCATTTACCCGATCATTTATGCGAGCGGGCTTACCCTGGCCGGGTTGATCCTGTCCGATAAGTCATTGACCAAAGTCGAGACGCAGCGGATCTGGGTGATTTACATCATGTCGTTCTTCATCATTTTCTTCTGGGCGGCTTTCGAGCAGGCGGGATCGTCATTGACTTTTATTGCCGACAACCAGACCGACCGGAATTTCTTCGGCTGGAACATGCCGGCCTCGATGGTACAGATTTTCAACGGATTGTTCGTCGTGATGTTCGCCGTACCGTTCAGTATCCTTTGGGATAAGCTGCGGGCGAAAGGAAAAGAGCCGATTTCGACGATGAAGCAATCGTTCGGGCTTTTGCTGATCGCGATCAGTTATTTCATCATCGCTCACAATGTGAAAGATTTAGGAAATACGGGTCTTTTGGCGATTTATTGGCTGGTTCTCCTGTATTTGATCCAGACTTTCGGCGAGCTTTGCCTGTCGCCGATCGGGTTGTCGCTCGTGGGGAAACTCGCGCCGAAACGTTTTGCATCGTTGGCTTACGGCGTGTTTTTCATCTCGAATGCCGCGGGTTACGCTTTGTCCGGAACATTGGGTGCGATTCTGCCGCCGACCGGGGATAAATATCAAATGGCCGATAAGGCGCATATCGATTACAAAGCGATTCTCGACGGTACGAAACCGGCTGAAGGTGCCGAATTGTATACATTGGCCAAACTCAATCTGGCAAGCGTCGATCAGAAAGCCGCCAAGGAAAACAACATCGATGTGGATGCCAAACTGAAAAAGCTCGCCGACAAAAAAGGCGAAATCGATGTTGCGGCGCAAAAGAAAATTCCTTTCGTCGACAACTATAAAGCGACGGATACGACGTTCACCGCGGCGGAGCTCGACATCATCAAAGACAAAAAAATCATCAAGGCCGAGTATCCGAAGTTTGCCGGGTTCGTCATCACCAACCTTTACGAATTCTTTATGGTGTTCGTCGTACTCTGCGGAATCGCGGCGGTCATCCTGTTCTCGCTGACGCCGGTGTTGAAGAAAATGATGAACGGCGTCCGATAATATGGAAGCGATACCCAATGCGGATTTAGAGCAAATCCAGAATTTCAAGGGCAAATACCCCAAACAATTGTGGTATTTGTTCTTCAGCGAAATGTGGGAGCGCTTTTGCTTTTACGGCATGCGCGGAATGCTCGTCATTTTTATGGTGAGCCAGCTGATGATGGACGACAAAGTAGCCAACCTGCAATATGGCGCGACACAGGCGTTCGTTTACGCTTTCACGTTCATCGGCGGATTGTTTGCCGACAAGATATTAGGCTACCGAAAATCCTTATTCTGGGGCGGCCTGCTCATGATTGCCGGTAGTATTATCCTGTCGATCGATCCAAAACAGTTTTTCTTTTTCGGAATCAGTTTTACCATTATCGGGACCGGTTTCTTCAAGCCGAATATTTCAACGATGGTCGGGCGTTTATACAAAGATGGAGATAATCGTACAGATGCCGGTTTTTCTTTGTTTTATGCAGGAGTAAACCTCGGCGCGCTGATCGGCGGTTACCTTTGTATCGCCGTGGCCGACGGGAGTTTGTTCGCTTCGTATGTTCCCGAACATTTAAGATGGAATGTCGCATTCGGGTTTGCGGCCGTGGTTATGGTCATCAGCCTTTTGACCTTTACCCAAACACAAAAAAGCCTCGGTTCGATTGGTCTTTCCCCGTTGAAACATTTGGAATTGTCCAAAAAGAGGCTTTATGAGATACTTACTTATATCGGTTCGCTGGCCATCATCCCGGTGATCATGATGATGGTTTCCAAGACCGAATATACCGACTATTTCATGTTCATCATCGGGCCGCTGTCATTGCTTTACCTGTTTTATGAAATGCGGAATTTCTCGGTATCGGAAAATAAAAAGCTGATTGCGGCGCTCGTCTTCATTATTTTCTCAATTTTTTTCTGGGCGTTCTTCGAACAAAGCGGCGGATCGTTAAGTCTATTCGCACTGCACAACCTGAAACCGAAATTATTGGGGGTTACGGTCAGTCCGCCGGGCGTCAACAATTCGGCTAACTCGCTGTTTGTGATTATTTTTGCAGCTTTGCTCGGAATGTTTTGGCTGTGGCTCGGAAAAAGAAAAATGGAACCCAATACAATGGTCAAGTTTGGCCTCGGATTTCTCTTTCTTGCCGGCGGCTTTTGGATATTTTATTACACGAAGTTTTTCTCCGATGCCAATGGAATGACGTCGCTGAATGTATTCACCCTCGGATGGCTCGTCATCACTTTTGGCGAATTGTCGCTATCTCCGATAGGCATGTCTGCGATGACTAAGCTCTCGCCGCAAAAAACGCAGGCAGTCGTCATGGGTATGTGGTTTTTGGCCAGTGCCTATGGCCAGTATTTTGCAGGGATTTTGGGCGCTAACATAGCGGAAGCGTCCGAAAAAGCGAACAATCTCGAAAAACTGAATATCTATGCCGACGGTTATCTGCAACTCGCGATTTATGCCTTGATTGCCGGTGGTATCCTGATCGCCATTTCACCTTTTGTCAAAAAATTAATGCAGGAAGTAAAATAAATTCAGTAATTTTCGGCACCGTTTTTGAAAAACGCGCCACCCTAAAAAAAATTAAAATGAAAAAAATAGTCATCGCACTGCTTTTGGTTGTCGGCTCAATGACCGTCCAGGCACAGGAACAGGACCAGACCTGGCACACCAACTTACAGGAAGCCATGAAAGTTTCCAAAAAACAAAAGAAACCTTTGATGCTGTTCTTCACCGGAAGCGATTGGTGCGGCTGGTGCATGAGGCTCCAGAAAGAAGTATTCAAAACACCCGAATTCACCAAATGGGCCAAAGACAACGTCGTCCTCGTTGAGCTTGATTTCCCGAGAAGAACGCCGCAAGCTGTCGATATCCAACAGCAAAATGCGCAGCTTCAGCAAACGTTCCAGGTAATGGGCTATCCGACCGTCTGGTTTGTGAACGCATCCGAGAAAGACAAACAAGTCAGCTTTGACAGGCTGGGAAGTACCGGTTATGTAGCCGGCGGACCGTCTGCCTGGCTCGATGGCGCCAACAAAATCATCGCTTCCAAAAAGTTATAATTATTTATTCAACCTGAAGAATCCCTTTTCGCGTGTATCGTGGAAAGGGATTTTTCTTTTTTCACAAGTCTGCTTCCATCTCGCCGCATAACTTTTGAAATTGGATCCGTCGGCAATGATTATTTTCGGTTTCAATTGCAGCAGCACCCGTTCCAGATTGATTTTCGGGGAACCGCTGAGCAGTAAAATTTCGGGCTGCAGATGCACTGGGTAAACTGCACTGCTGTCAATCCTCAAAATTTTGTACCCTTCAAACCAATACAGATTTCGCGTGATATACTGCTTTTCGAAGCTGCAAAAATGGGCAATCCGATAGGGTTTCAGGAATTGGTTTTGTCTCTGATTTTTATTGAAAATCGTAAGCATTCTGCCATTTCTCTCAGCAATGACCGGGTCTTTGTGTGCGTTGAATACGATCCATTCTTTTTCGTGTCCGGTTTTCCAGAAAGAGAAAAAAACGATGCATTGCAAAACGGTTATACTGATCATTACCGAAAACAGCCGCGCAAAAGCTGGTTTTCTGAACCAAAGGACAAATGTAAAAATCAATAAATAAGAGCCAAGGAGCATAGGGAAGTTCAACGGAATATCCCGGAGGATGAAATTCTCCAGCGAAGCCACGCGGCTGATAATGGCATCCATCAGGAAAATTGAACGCTCCAAAACTAGGGCGGGCAAGTGAGGCACCCATCCGAATGCCGCCATTGTCAGGACCAAAATACCGACAATCATGATAATGCTGAGGAACGGGATAACAATGAGATTGGTCACAAAAAACAATCCCGGAAACTGATGGAAATAGTAAATGCTTAGTGGAAGTGTTCCGATTTGCGCCGCGAAGGAAACCGTCAGGATATCCCAAAAGTATTTTGCGACTTTATTGCCCGGATTCCATAGTCCCGATAGCGACGGTTGCAACCAAAGAATGAAAAACAATGCGGCATAACTGAGCTGGAACCCGACATCGAATAAAAATGAAGGTTCGAAAAGCAGGATAAGTAAAACGGAAACGATCATTGTATGGAAAATGTTTGTGCTTCTCCGCAACGACATTCCCAAAGCGACGAACGAAAACATTGCGGCGGATCGTACAACCGACGGTGAAAGCCCGGCAACAATGGCAAAAACCCATAGCGCGATTAATACGATTATCAATCGGGCCAGACGGCCATTTCTGCTTTGGGGCAACGGACGCAAAAGGAAATTCAGGAAAAGAAGTATGAAACCCACGTGCAATCCGGAAACCGACAAAATATGAACCGCGCCCGCATATTGATAATCCTGGACAATATCCGGCGCGATTTCCTGTTGCTGGCCGAGAATTAGGGCATTGGCTACCTGCAGTTCGTTTTCCCTGAAACCGTGATTTTTGAGATTGCGGATAATCCTGTTCCGGAAGGCGTCAGAATAGTACCAAATGTCTTTGTAAATATTCCCCGACAATCGCAAAGCATCTTTTTTCGCGTAGATTTGAGCCGGCACCGATTTGTTGTCGAGATATCTTCCGTAATCGAATTGGTCAGGATTAAGCGGTCGTTTGTTCTTTACAATCTGTCCTGAAACGAACATACCTGTTCCTGCCACAAAAAAATTATTTCCGGCATCGGTAAGGTTCAGAAGTATTTTCCCCGAAGCATTTTCCCCATCGATACTTTTTACGACCGCGATATAACGTTTGCCACGAGCGGTGCTTTTCAGTTTTTCCCGCAGAACCAGGTAAATTAAATGCTGCTTTGCATCTGTAACCTTGTTCAGATAATGCTCCGGGTCGAGCCGGCAATCGTGGATTGTTTGCGTGGTCATGCCAAACAGGAACGCAGTTACGGAAACCATCAGGCCGTAATAAATCTTTTGTCTGAAATCCTGCGCGGCTATAGCATACGCCAAAGCCAAAATCAGAAAAGCCGCAGTCAGTGAAATTGCGACAATAGTGATATTGGGTTTCAGATAATAGGCAAACGCAATTCCCGGAACGAAACATCCCGCAATTCTTGCCAACGGAAAACGAAAAAGATCCATGCGTAAAATTACAATCTACTTTATGGCCTGAATACGGTTTTCCCGCAATTGAAGTTAAATACGGGCGTAAAAAAACCCGGATGAACCGGGTCTTTCAGGTAATGAAAATTGTTATTTTACATCAGGACTCTGTTAGCCTGAACGAATGTCCTTTTATAATATGGCTCTTTGGTTGATGAAATGATGACGCCTTTCTGGGTCGATGAGTGGATGAACTTGATTTCGTCGCCGTCATTTTCGATGACCATTCCCACGTGGTTGATGCTGTTTTTTCCGTTGGTCTTGAAAAAAACGAGGTCGCCTTTCTTGATGTCGCTTTGCGCGAGTTTCTCGCCGACTTTCGCCATTTCGTGCGAACTTCTCGGCAATTTCAACCCGAAAATGTCGAATACGGCCGTCACCATTCCCGAGCAGTCCATCCCGGATCTCGATGTGCCGCCGCCGCGGTAATTGACGCCGATGAATTCGAGCGCATTATTGATCATTTGTGTCGCAAGATAACTGTCGGAACCGTCGAAAATGAGGTCTTCGTCGCCCGAATCGTCGATAACGATTTTCTTTTTTGGTTTGATTGCTGTCTTTACCGGACGGTTGATCGCAGACGGTTTTGTCATTGCAACCGTTTTTGTCGTTGCGTTGGTTGCGGATACCGTAACTGGAGTTGATTTCTCTACGGGTTTTTCGTAGATTCCTTTTTTGATGGCTTCTTTCTTACTCGTGACGACTTGGGCTTGTGTCAGCGAGGCAATGAAAAGAAAAATAATGAGTACGAATTGCTTGTTCTGCATATTTTATTTTTTATTGTCGCAGAAAATTCTGCTGGTTTATTAATAAAATTCAAAAACAAAGTAGGATTTGAATTGAAAAATTATAAACGTTTTCCGTGAAAGATTATTACACGATTTTTGTCAAAACTAGCAAAATTTCCATCTTTAGGAAAATTTTCCTGCATTTTGTTTATAAGTTTACGGGTTATAAACAAGTAATCAACTAATTTACAGAAATTTACAAGCAGGGATTTATTTTGCGCTTTCCACAATCAATTTTGCGGTTTTTGAGGCTGCGCCAGATCCGCCGAGAATTTTCTCGAGTTGGCCGTATTGGTCCAGCAGCTTTTTACGGTGCTCCGGCACAAGGATTTTGCCGAGTTCTTCGCGGATGCGTTTCGGGTTAAGATCGTCCTGGATTAATTCGGTCACGATGGGTTTGTCCATGATCAGGTTCACCAGCGAAATGTATTTTAAGGTAATGATCCGTTTGGCGATCTGGTACGATGCCCAACTGCCTTTATAGCAAACGACTTCCGGGACTTTGAACAATGCGGTTTCGAGCGTCGCCGTTCCCGATGTGACGAGCGCTGCGGTCGAAATACTTAGCAAATCGTAGGTTTTGTTCGAAATGAAGTGTACGTTTTTATTGGTCAGGAATTGTTCGTAAAAATGATAATCCTGCGCCGGAGCGCCGGCAATCACGAACTGGTAATGGGGAAACGCATCAACGGCGGTCAGCATCACCGAAAGCATTTTCGTGATTTCCTGTTTCCTGCTTCCGGGCAATAGCGCAATAATAGGTTTTTCGTCGAGTCCGTTTACTTTGCGGAATTCGTCTTCGTTTACTTTTTCGCGGTTGTGGATCACATCGATCAGCGGATGCCCGACGAATTCCACTGGATACTGGTGCTTTTTTTCGTAGAAATCCTTTTCAAAAGGCAGAATGACATACATTTTGTCGACATCGCGGCGGATGGCCTTGATCCGGTTTTCCTTCCAGGCCCAGATTTGCGGCGAGATGTAATAATGCGTTTGGTAGCCTTTGGCTTTGGCCCATTTCGCAATGCGCATGTTGAACCCCGGATAATCGATGAAAATAATTATGTCAGGCTGAAAAGTCTCGATGTCCTTTTTGCAGAACTTGATGTTGTCCAGGATTGTTTTCAGGTTCGAAACGACTTCGGCAAATCCCATAAAGGCCAATTCACGGTAATGTTTTACGAGCGTGCCGCCGGCTTGCTGCATCAAATCGCCGCCCCAAAACCGGATGTCGGCCTGCGGATCTTCGCGATACAAAGCCTTCATCAGCCCCGAACCGTGCAAATCTCCCGATGCTTCGCCTGCAATAATGTAGTATTTCATTTTAAACCAATAGTGTAACGACCGTCAGGATAATGGTTCCGAGCACGACGCCGCGCGCCATTATTTCTTTTTTTCGGTTCAATAATACGAAAAAGGCGACGATGTTCAGCGCTGCGCCGAGGGCGATGACTTTGCCGAGTTTGTCTTTTGCATGCAAATCCTGCAAGCCTTTCACGAACCCAAGATCCGTAAAATAAGCGATGAGCAGCCAGGTTCCGATCAGCGTTGCCGCAAAGGCGATCAGCACGCCATAAAACAAATCGATTTTCTTATTCATTGAGTTTCCAGGTATTGAGTTGCTGCATGGCGTGGTGCGCGGTCATGTCAAACTGCACCGGCACGAGCGAGATGTAACCGTTGTCCAAAGCCCATTGGTCGGTGTCTTCGCCTTTGTCGTGGTTGACGAATTCGCCGGTAAGCCAGTAATAATCACGTCCCGATGGCGTTTGACGCTTGTCGAATTTCTCGATCCAGCTCGCCTTCGCCTGCCGGCAAACCTTGATTCCCTTGATTTCGCCTTCGGGCAATTTCGGGAAATTCACGTTGAGCAAAACGCCTTCGGGCAAACCGTTTTTGAGCACTTCTGACGCGATCTGTCCGACAAATTTCCGCACCGGCGAAAAATCGGCGTTCCAGTCGAAATCGCCAAGCGAGAACCCGATTGCCGGAATGCCTTCGATTCCCGCTTCGACCGCGGCGCTCATCGTTCCCGAGTAAATAATGTTGATCGACGAGTTCAATCCGTGGTTGATTCCCGAAACGCACAAATCGGGCTTGCGGTGCAGGATTTCGCTGACAGCCATTTTCACGCAGTCGACCGGCGTACCCGAACAGCTGTATTCGGTAATGGCCGCACCGTGGGCCGAAATCTTATTGAGATATAAGGTATTGTTGATCGTAATGGCATGTCCCATCGCGCTTTGCGGCTTGTCGGGCGCGACCACGATCACATCGCCGAGATTGGTCATCACGTCAATCAGGGTACGGATTCCGGGCGCCGTGATGCCGTCGTCGTTGGTCACTAAAATCAGGGGTTTTTGGCTCATGAAAATCGGTTGGTAACAAATTTTGGAAACAGTCGACAAATGCAGAAATATCAGGCCGCTACGGCTGAAATGATTGTGTAAAATTTAACATCCGGCATAGGATAATATTTTTACATTTGGAAAACAAAAATAAGCAAATTAATCACGCTGACCCAGTTTGTACCTTTGACAAATTATTATGGAAGCCGGTTTTCAAGCTCATTTTCAAGTGAAATTTTAAACTGATGAATACTTTAACGACATTTATGAAAAGGAATTATAAAATTTTATTGCTCGTTACCGCCCTATCGGTAGCATTCTGGAGTTTTATGCCGAAAACAAAATCTGGCAACGATCCGGAAAAAGACAAAGTCCTTTTAGAATTGCTGACCTTCGTAATCGAGCGCGGGCATTACGATCCGGCTGCGATCGACGATACGTTTTCCAAAGGCGTTTACAAAGATTACATCCAGGCGTTAGATCCTTCGAAGCGCTTTTTCCTACAGTCGGATATCGACGAATTCGCGAAATACGAAACTGAGATCGACGACGAAATCCGCAACAAAGACCTGACTTTTTTCGAACTCACCTACAACCGGCTGACCCAGCGCATCAAGGAAAGCAAGAATTATTACAAAGATGTTTTGGCCAGCCCGATCAATTACAATGTTGACGAGCAGACCAACACCGATTACGACAAATTGCCGTATTGCAAGGACGTCGCCGAACTCAAGGAACGGTGGCGCAAGCAGATCAAGCTTTCGACATTATCTTCGCTGACCGATAAGCTCGAATTGCAGGAAAAAGGCAAAACCGCCGACGTGAGCGACAAGGACAAAAAAGATGCGGTAAAAATCGAAAATAAAAGTTACGAGCAGCTCGAAAAGGAAACCCGCGACAGTTCCTTGAAATCGCTCAACGAATATTTCGGATTCATCGACGACCTGAACCGGGAAGACTGGTTTTCGGTGTTCGTGAATTCGATTGCATCGCGTTTCGATCCGCACACTTCGTATTTCGCACCAGAGGAAAAAGACCGTTTCGATATTTCGATGAGCGGGAAACTCGAAGGAATCGGGGCAAGGTTGCAAAAGAAAAACGACTTTACCGAAATCACCGAGCTCATTTCGGGCGGGCCGGCGTGGAGGCAAAAAGAGCTTGAGCCAGGCGATATCATTTTGAAGGTCGCACAAGGCAATGCCGAACCTGTGGATGTAGTCGGGATGCGGCTTGACGATGTCGTGAAAAAAATCAAAGGCCCGAAAGGTACTGAAGTGCGACTGTCGGTCAAGAAAGCCGATGGTACGATGAAAGTCATCTCGATCATCCGTGACGAGGTTGAAATCGAGGAAACGTATGCCAAATCGAGCATCGTTACGAAAAACGGAATGAAATACGGCATCATTTATCTGCCGAAATTCTATATCGATTTTGAGGACAACAGCAGCCGCGATGCCGGAAAAGATATCGCGATCGAGATCGACAGGCTTAAAAAAGAAGGCGTTCAGGGCATCATCATGGACGTGCGCGACAATGGTGGCGGCTCTTTGAAAACCGTAGTTGATATTGCCGGATTGTTCATCGAGGAAGGTCCGATCGTCCAGGTCAAATCGGCCGGCAAGAAAAAAGAAGTCCTTTACGATAAAGACAAGCGGATCCAATGGGACGGCCCATTGGTCGTGATGGTCAACAGTTTCTCGGCTTCGGCTTCTGAAATCCTGGCCGCCGCGATCCAGGATTACCACCGCGGAATCATCATCGGCAGCAAGCAAACTTACGGAAAAGGCACGGTGCAGAACGTCATCGACCTGAACCAGTTCGTCCGCAGCAGCGATCTCGGCGATTTGGGCGCACTGAAAACCACGACGCAGAAGTTCTACCGCATCAACGGCGGATCGACGCAACTCGAAGGCGTCAGCAGCGACGTCGCGATGCCGGACCGCTATGCTTACGTAAAAATGGGCGAGCGCGATATCGACAATGCCATGCCTTGGGACAAGATCGATCCGGCGGATTACACGACCTGGAAAGACGCCAATTTCGACAATGCCATCGCAAACAGCAAAAGACGGATCGAGCTCAATCCGGAATTCAAGCTCATCGACGAAAATGCGAAATGGCTCAACGACCGGAGCGAGGAAACGACTTACAACCTCAAACTCGACAAGTTCGAGGCCGAGCAGAAAGCGCTCGAGGAAAAAGCCAAGAAATACAAATCGATCGTCGATTATCAGAACAACCTGAAATTCGCATCGCTGCCTTACGAGGAAGCCGAAACGGCGAAAGATCCGGTATTAAAGGAAAAACGCGACCGTTGGCACGAAAGCCTCGCGAAAGATATCTACGTCCAGGAAGCGGTCAATATTCTTGACGACCTGCAGCCGAACAAGAATATCAAGAACGGCGTTACGATGAAGAAGGAAAAATCGGTGAAGTCTTAATTGCCGATTGAAATAGGAAAACGCTCCGGAAGGGGCGTTTTTTATTTGATTTTGGGCGTTGCCTTTGGCCGCGCTCTACGCTGCAATCTTTTCTGCTCGTGCCTCGCAAAAAAGGATTTTCGCTTCGATCGCTAACGCGCAGGAAATCATCATGAAATCGTTTGTGTCCTTGGGACGGAGCCGGAAATTACCATTCGTTCACCTTGTTGGCATCCATCTTCAAAAAGATGAACAGCAAAATGGTAAAACCCCAAAGTCCGGAACCGCCATAGGAGAAAAACGGCAGCGGTACGCCGATTGTCGGGAAAACGCCGGCCACCATCGCGATGTTCACGAAGAAGTGGATGAACAGGATACTGGCTACGCAATAGCCGTAAACGCGGCTGAATTTGGTTTTCTGTCGTTCGGATAGGTAGATGATCCGAAGAATCAATCCCAGGAAAAGCGCCACGACGACCAGGCAGCCCAAAAAGCCCCATTCCTCGCCAACCGTCGTAAAGATGTAATCGGTGTGCTGTTCTGGCACGAAACCGCCTTTGGTCTGCGTGCCTTCGAGATAGCCTTTGCCGAAAAATCCGCCCGAACCGATCGCGATTTCCGCTTGGTTGATGTTGTATCCGATGCCTTTCATATCGACCTGTTTCCCCAACAAGATGTTGAAACGGTCACGATGGTGCTGCTGAAAGACATTGTCGAAAACATAATTGACTGAAAAGGAAAATCCCGAAATCAATACAAATACAACAGCGCTGGCCACAAAATTCCGGTTCGCGATGCGGCTCATGAAATATACGATAACGATCACGATAAGCGCCATGACCATAATGGCCCACGGCTCAAAAAGCAGCGACAGGACAAACACAAGAATCGCGATGAATCCGGTCCATAAATACCACGCCGGCAATCCTTCGCGATAAAGTACAAGAATGAACACTGCATAAATCAGTGCGCTGCCCGGATCGTGAATGACAATCAGCAAAACCGGAAGCGCGATGATGCCCAAAGCCTGTATCTGGCGGTTGATGTCGCTCAGGTTGACCTGTACGTCGCTAAGATATTTCGCCAAGGCCAATGCGGTCGCGGCTTTCGCAAATTCGGACGGCTGCAGTCCGAACGAACCGAACGAATACCAGTTGGCCTGGCCGTTGACAGTCTTTCCGAAAACGAACAATCCGGCTATAGAAAGCAGTGAAATCCCAAAAATGATGCTTGAAAATTTCTCGTAGAATTTGCCTTCGAGCGACAAAATCACAAAAATGATCGGGATCGTGAACAAGATAAAGAAGAGCTGTTTTCCGTAAACCTGCCCGAAATCGAAAGATACGTTCGGGTCCATCGAAAGCGACGAGGAATAGATGTTCAACCAGCCCATAATGACCAATACAGCGAAAATCAATACGCTGATCCAGTCGAGGTTGCTTGTTACACTTTGGTTCTTCATTGGGCTTTAATTTTCGGTTTCTGCATCGCCGACAGGTGCGGCAGGTTTAGACAGCAACAGCGTGTCGGATTTTTTGCCCGTGTATTTCGCATATTCGGCTTCAAGGCTTCCCTCGAGCATGCGCTTTTCGAGATCGGTACGCGTGATTTTGCCCCTAAGGTATTTCTCGATCATCAAGCTCGCGATCGGCCCGGCCCAGCGTGCGCCCCAATAGCCGTTTTCGACCATGACCGCGATTGCGATTTTCGGATTGTCTTTCGGGGCGAAGGCGACAAACAGCGAGTGATCCTGCAGCTTGACGCGCTTTCCGTTGATCTTTGCGTAGTTTTCGGCGGTTCCGGTCTTTCCGCAAATGTCGATGCCGTCCACTTTCAAAGCGTAAGCCGTTCCGAGGTTATAAACATCGAACAATCCGCTGATCATCGGGTCGAAATATTTGCGGTTGATCGTCGTAACGTGCTTGGTCGTGAATTTCTTGTCGATTTTTTCGCCCTTGATCGATTTGATGATGTGCGGCGTGTAATAGTATCCGCGGTTGGCTACGGCCGCCATCATATTGGCCATCTGTATCGGCGTCATCAGGACTTCTCCCTGTCCGATCGCATTCGAGACGATGGCCGTGCTGCGCCAGCCGCCGTTCGGGTAAATTCTTTTATACGTTTTGGATGTCGGCGCCTTGCCGCGTCTTCCGGTCGGCAGGTCGTAGCCCATGAACTGGCCCAATCCGAAACTCTTCAAATGGTTGCTCCACACATCCACACCGTCGGCCGGACGCACGAATTTGTTGATCGTCCGCATATACGAAGTCGCGAAAAACGTGTTGCACGATTCGTAAATCCCGCGATGGAGCTGCATCACGCCGCCGTGGCAATGGCATTTCATGAAACGCCCGCGTGCGTAGCTGAAACCGTGATTGCAGGTCACCGAAAAATTCTCGTCGATGACGCCTTCCTGGAGCGCAATGAGCCCGGTCAGGATCTTGAACGGCGAACCCGGCGGATATTCGGCCAGCAAGCCGCGGTCGTACAGCGGTTTTGCAATCGAATCGTTGAACAGCGCCGTATAATTCCGCGAACGCTGCCGCCCGACCAGAATAGCCGGATCGTACGACGGCGCAGTGACCAACGACAGGATTTCGCCCGTTTTCGGCTCGATCGCAACGATGCCGCCGCGTTTGTGGATCATCAGCTGTTCACCGTATTCCTGTAAAATCGCATCGATGCTCAAATGGATGTCTCGGCCGGGAATGGCCACGGTATCAAAACGGCCTTCCTTGTATGATCCGATCTCGCGGTTGAATTTGTCTTTCTGAATGTATTTTACGCCTTTGACGCCGCGGAGCGTCGTTTCGTAACTTTCCTCGACGCCTTGTTTCCCGAGGAGATCGCCGCTGTTGTAATACGGATTTTTCTTGACGGTTTTTTCGCTGGCCTGTGTGATGAACCCGAAAATGTTGGCCCCGAATTTTACCTGGTAATCGCGGAGCGAACGTTTCTGGATGTAGAAACCCTCGAATTTCCGGATCTTTTCCTGGAACGCGGCAAACTCAGCCTTGTTGAGCTGTGGCAGGAAAACCGACGGCAGCCTCGGGCTGTAGACTTTTGCCTTGACCATGATTTTGATGAAATCGTCTTTGGTAATGTTGAGCAGATGGCAGAACTCGAGCGTGTCGATGTTTTTCAATTCCCTCGGGATTACCATGATGTCGTATGACGGCTGGTTGGCGACGAGCAATTTTCCGTGCCGGTCGTAAATATAACCGCGCTCGGGATAATCATACTTGATTTTGATCGCATTGTTGTCGGACTTGAGCTTGAGCGAATCATCGATAACCTGCAGATAAAACAATCGCAGCAATAGTAAGGCTGCCGCTACAATTGCAATCGTTGGTAACAGGACTTTTCTCATCGCCGGCTCGGTTTAAAGATGTAAATGATGACGATACACAGGATGATGGTGAAAATAGTGCTGCAAATCGTCCGGAGGAAAATCTCCCAAAGATTGCCGAAGCTGAAAACTTCCAGCACGAACAACGTAAAATGATGGATCACAACCGACAGCAGGATAAACGAAAACCGCTCCGGCGTTAGCACGTCATTGATTTTGATGGTTTGGTATTCGTAACTGAGCCCGAACGAAAATTTGAAAATCGCCGGCCGGAAATTCGCCAGGATCAGACAGGCCGCCGCATGTACGCCGCCCGAATCGCAAAACATGTCCATGATGATGCCCAGCATAAAAGCCGCAGCCAGCAATCCCGATTTGTTGCCGTCGACCGGATACAGCATGATGAACAAAATATACGGGAACGGGCTGATGAAACCCAGGAAATCCATGTTGTTGAAAATGATGACCTGTGCCGCAAGCAGCAGGATGAAACGGGCAATATTGGTCAATATCGTACTATTCATCTTCTTTCTTTGAGGCTTTTTCGAGCTGGATCACTTCGTCGCGGTCCTTGCTTTTCAGGATATAGACGTGCCCGAGGTTCGTCATGTCGTTAAACAATTTGACGCTTAGCGTATAGTAATGCGTCTGGTCGTCGGTGTAGACTTTGTCGATAGTGCCGATTCCGATATTCTCCGGGAAAATGACCGATTGTCCGCCGGTAACGATCGTATCGCCCTTGCGCACCGATGCGAGTCGCGGCACGTCGATCAGCTGGACGTAGCCGGTGTTTTCGCCATCCCAGACCAGTGAGCCGAAATGGTTCGACTTCTTGATTTTGGCATTGATCGCCGAACGCGTGTTGAGGATGCTGATCACCGTCGAATAGTTTTTCGAGGTCTTGTCGACAATGCCCACGACGCCCGCGCTGTTAATTACGCCCATATCCGGCTTCACGCCGTCGGCCGAGCCGCTGTTGAGCGTCAGGATGTTTTCGTGGACGTTATACGAGTTGTGGATGACTTTAGAGACGATGATGTTCGTTTTCGAAATGCCTTTGATGCTGTCGATTTCGGGACGCACTTTGCTCGAATCCTGGACGTTGAACAGCAAGGCCTTCAACCGGGCGTTTTCCTTTGCAAGCTCTTCGTTTTGTCCTTTGAGGTTGAAATATTCGCTTATCGAATTCATTTTTTCGTAAACGCCGCCGGTCAGGAAATTGGCTGAGCTCACGATTTTACTCCGGTGGTAAGAATGCGCCTCGATGGTCAGGATCAACGAAAAGCCTAAAAGCAGCAAAAACAGTAGCTTACTACTGTTTTTAAACATGAAATTAAGTATTTGCTGCATCGACCTTCGGGGAAAATTCCAATTTTAAATCCAAACCCAAGCGATGGAATCTGGAATTGATTATTGTTATTTTATAAGTATGCTTCTGAATTTCGGGATGTTTTTCAAAGCCATTCCGGTACCGCGGACTACGGCACGCAGCGGATCTTCGGCGATGTAAACCGGAAGGTCGGTTTTTTGCGAAATCCTTTTGTCCAATCCGCGAAGCATCGATCCGCCGCCGGCCAGGTAAATTCCGGTGTTGTAAATATCGGCTGCGAGTTCGGGCGGTGTCTGTGATAAGGTTTCCATGATTGCATCCTCGATACGCTGGATCGATTTGTCGAGCGCTTTGGCGATTTCCCTGAAGGAAACTTCGACCTGTTTCGGTTTCCCGGTCAAAAGGTCGCGGCCTTGCACCGACATGTCGTCCGGAGGAGTGTCCAGGTCTTCGATGGCTGCTCCAATGGTAATCTTGATTTTTTCCGCAGTGCTTTCGCCCACAAAAAGGTTGTGCTGCGTCCGCATGTAGTAAATGATGTCGTTCGTAAACACGTCGCCCGCGATTTTCACCGATTTGTCACAAACGATTCCGCCGAGCGCAATTACCGCAATTTCGGTCGTTCCGCCACCGATGTCGACGATCATGTTTCCTTTGGGCTGCATGATGTCGATTCCGATACCGATCGCTGCGGCCATCGGCTCATGGATCAGGTAGACTTCTTTTCCGTTAACCCGTTCGCACGATTCCTTTACCGCGCGCATTTCAACTTCAGTAATCCCGGAAGGAATACAGACGACCATGCGAAGCGCCGGCGTGAACATCCGTTTCTTCAGCGCCGGGATGCTTTTGATGAACATGTTGATCATTTTTTCGGAAGCGTCGAAGTCGGCGATTACACCGTCTTTGAGTGGCCGGATCGTTTTGATATTCTCATGGGTTTTTCCCTGCATCATGTTCGCCTCTTTCCCCACAGCCGTGATTTTCCCCGAAATTCGGTCGCGCGCTACGATCGACGGGCTGTCAATGACAACCTTGTCATTGTGGATAATGAGGGTGTTGGCGGTACCGAGGTCAATCGCGATATCTTCGGTCATGAAATCAAAAAATCCCATAGGTTCTATTTGGGTTAAAAATTACTAAAAAAATATGAGCAAAGTTAAACAAAATACTACACGAATGTTAAACTTTTTTCGCTGGTTTCCAAACGATTTTTAATGTTTGAAATGACGCGTTCCGGTAAAAACCATCGCCATTTTATTTTCGTTGCAAAAATCGATGCTCAACTCGTCTTTTATCGAGCCGCCCGGCTGGATTACAGCAGATATTCCGGCATTTTTCGCAATCTCGACACAATCCGGGAACGGGAAAAAAGCGTCACTTGCCATGACAGCACCGTGCAGATCAAAACCAAACGAATTGGCCTTCTCAATGGCTTGTTTCAATGCATCCACGCGGGAAGTCTGTCCGGTGCCGGACGCGATCAGCTTGTTGTCTTTTGCGAGCACGATCGTATTCGATTTCGTGTTCTTGCAGATTTTGGAAGCAAAAAGCAGGTCGTCGATTTCTTCGGGCGTAGGGGCAATTTCCGTAACGGTTTTTAAGTGCGATTTATTGTCGGTGACGTCGTTTCTGTCCTGGACGAGCAATCCGTTTAAGCACGTACGGACTTGTTTTTCAGGCAATGCCACATCGTTCTGGATTAAAATAATCCTGTTTTTCTTTTCGGACAGGATCGCAACGGCATCATCGTCATAACCTGGCGCAATGACGACCTCGCAAAACAGCTTGTTGATTTCTTCGGCCGTTTCCCTGTCGATTTTTCCGTTGGCGATCAAAACCCCGCCGAATGCCGATGTCGGGTCGCCGGCCAATGCGTCCAGATAAGCTTGTTTCATAGTCGAAGCCGTAGCCAATCCGCAGGCGTTGTTGTGTTTCAGGATCGCGAACGTCGGATCGTCATTCTTAAATTCGAGAATCAAATTGACTGCGGCGTCCACATCCAAAAGATTGTTGTACGACAATTCCTTGCCGTGCAGTTTTTGGAACATCGCATCGAAATCGCCGAAGAACCAGCCTTTCTGGTGCGGATTCTCGCCGTAGCGCAACGTCATTCCGTTATTGACGCTTGCTTTGAAATACGTGTCGTCGGTATTGAAATAATTGAAGATCGCCGTATCGTAATTCGAGGAAACGTGGAAAGCTTTAGTCGCGAAAAGCTTTCGGTCTTCAAGTGAAGTCTCGCCGTTCTTTTCATTGAGCAGATCCAAAAGCATCGGATATTCGGCTACCGAAGGAACGATAACCGTATCCTTGAAATTTTTCGCCGCCGCGCGAATCAGCGAGATGCCGCCGATGTCGATTTTTTCAATGATGTCGTTTTCCGATGCGCCCGACGCGACCGTTTTTTCGAACGGATACAAATCGACGATGACCAGATCGATCTGCGGAATGTCGAATTCTTCCATTTGCGCGAGGTCGCTTTCATTATCCTGGCGGTTGAGGATTCCGCCGAAAATTTTCGGGTGCAATGTTTTCACGCGTCCGCCGAGAATCGAAGGATACGAAGTCACGTCTTCGACGGCAACCACCGGAATGCCAAGGCTTTTGATGAATTCTTCGGTCCCGCCCGTGGAATAGAACGTTACGTTTTGCTCGTGCAGTTTTTGGATGATTGGCGCCAATCCGCCTTTTGAAAAAACGGAAACCAATGCCGATTTGATGGTTTTTTGAGTGTTCATGGAATGTAGTTGTGTTGAAGTTGCAAAAGTAGTTTTTTGGCGCGAATCTTCAGGCGGTTTCGGCAACAATAATTTAGTAAAATGTGCGGTGTTGCCGCAAGCGGGAAACCTGGCGATTTCGTAGGGAACGCATCCGCCCTTTCCCCGGAGACAAATTACAATTTCCCCAAATGCCGTAACTGCTGGAAAACCATACGAACTGTTAATCAAGTCAATAAATAAGTAACCTATGGAGTTATTTCCCGTACTCAATTATTAGGTTTTTGCAGAAAAAATCCTGAATTTTACGCACCTAATTTTCCGTGATGTTCGTTTATCTCAGGTTGCTGAAAGAAAGTTTCAGTTTTGCGGCCAATGCGCTGCGGAACAATAAACTGCGTACACTGCTCTCGCTGTTGGGCGTGACCATCGGGATTTTCTCGATCATTGCTGTTCTTGCGGCAGTCGATTCGCTCGACCGGAAAATCAAGAAAGACCTCAGTGCGCTCGACAAGAACACCATGTATCTGACCAAGGTTTCATTCGGCCCGACCGACATACCCGAATGGAAACGGGAACAATTCCCGAACGTATCCTACGACGAATACCGCCAGCTCAAGGAAACGCTCAACGGCGCCGAAAACCTCAGTTATCAATATTTTACCGAACGACAAACCATCAAATACGAATCGGAAACGGTCAAGGACATCAACATGGTTCCGGTATCTTACGAATTTACCGATATCCAGACGCTAGAATTTGAGGAAGGCCGTTTTTACAACGAAGCCGAATCCAACTCCGGTGCTCCGGTCATCGTTTTGGGCTTCGACGTCACGAAAAACCTTTTCGGCGACACCGACCCGATCGGGAAACAAGTCCGTGCCTACGGGCAGCGGTTTACGGTCATCGGCGTCATCAAAAAGCAGGGTGTGGGCATGTTCGGCGACAGCCACGATACTTCGGCGTTTTTTCCGTCGAATTTCCTTCGCCGGCTTTACGGCGACAACAACGATTCGGTACTTCCGGTAATCATCATCAAGCCCGTAAAAGGCATCGATAAAGAAGAGCTCAAAGGCGAAATAAAGCAGAAACTCCGCAACATCCGCGGCATCAAGGAAGGCGAACCCGACAACTTTTTCGTGAATGTGCTTTCAGGCTTTACCGATCTGATTGACGGGATTGTCGGTTTTATGAACATGATCGGCTGGATCATCAGCGGCTTCTCGCTTTTGGTGGGCGGTTTCGGGATTGCCAACATTATGTTCGTATCGGTCAAGGAACGCACGAACCTGATCGGGATACAGAAATCACTCGGCGCCAAAAACAAATTTATCCTGTTCCAGTTTTTGTTTGAGGCCGTAATCCTTTCGGTAATCGGAGGTGCCATCGGCATCCTGATGGTTTGGATCATTACGCTGATCCTGACCCAGGCGCTCGATTTCGATTTCGTCCTCAGTACCGCAAACATCCTCCTCGGGACTTCGCTTGCCGCGGGCATCGGATTAATCTCGGGAATTTTGCCTGCAATTTCAGCGTCCAGGCTGGATCCGGTAGAGGCGATCCGGACGGGAATGTGATTTTTTCAGGAGCTGTTTCCGGCTGTTCGCTATATCTTTCACGGCCTCCGCTGCGCTGCGGCCGCAAAAGGATGCCGCTGCCATCCGGGCTAGGGACTTTTCTAACCGGAAGGGTTTTGTTTTTTAGAAAATTCTTTTCAAGCCAGGTATTTCTACTACTTTGCCTCGCCGCAAAGTAGCAAAGGGCGGAAGCAGCCAGGAATTTTCGCTAAAATTTCACTCACGAGCTAAAAGAAATAAACTCGCTTCGCTCAAACAGAATTTCTTTTTTAACGCTCGCTCATTCAATTTCTTTACGCGAATTTCCTGAAGCCGCACTAATTGGAAGTTTTTATTTTATTTCAGGTTTGCTGCGCTGCACCTGAAATCCAAACCGACTGTTGAAATCATTCAACTTATATGATCGTTGAGGTTTTGGTCTTTGGTAACAAAAGAAGAAACAAAAAATCCCGCTGATGCGGGATTTTATTATCGTATCGGTTGATTCAAAATCAAATCAATAAACAAATTGATTTTATCCTTCAGCTCTTTTCGCGGCGTGATAAAATCCAAAAAACCGTGGTCGAGGACGAATTCCGCAGTTTGGAAACCTTCCGGCAAATCCTTTCCGGTCGTGTCTTTTACAACCCGCGGCCCGGCAAACCCGATCAGCGCTCCGGGTTCCGAAATGTTCACGTCGCCGAGCATCGCATAAGAAGCGGTCGTTCCGCCGGTTGTCGGATCGGTACAAAGCGAAATGTACGGGATTTTGGCTTCGGCCAATTGTGCGAGTTTTGCCGACGTTTTGGCCAGCTGCATCAGCGAGTACGCGGCTTCCATCATCCGCGCGCCGCCCGACTTCGAAATCATCACGAACGGGATTTTGTTTTTGATCGAATGATCGATGCCGCGCGCGATCTTTTCGCCGACGACAGCGCCCATCGATCCGCCGATGAACGCGAAATCCATACAGCAGACCACAAGGTCTTTGCCTTTCGATTTTCCAACGCCGGTGCGCACCGCATCCTTGAGTTTGGTTTTGTCCATCGCTTCCTTCAACCGGTCGGAATACTTTTTCGTATCGACGAAATTCAACGGATCTTTCGAGGTCATTTTCGCATCGAGTTCGGTAAACTCGTTGTTGTCAAACAGGATTTCGAAATATTCCTTGCTCCCGATCCTGACGTGGAAACCGTCTTCCGGGCTTACGTAAAGGTTGCGCGCCAACTCGTCGGCATCGACGATTTTGCCCGTCGGGGATTTATACCAAAGTCCTTTCGGGACGTCTTTCTTGTCTTCGGTTGCAGTGGTGATTCCTTTTGTCGTTCTTTTAAACCAAGCCATATCTTAATTTATTACGCTGCGCTCCATACAATTCGGCCGCGCCTCGGGTGATAATGGACGATTGACAATTGACAATTTAATTATCAATTATCAATTGTCAATTGTTAATTTATAAAGTATTCACGTTATTCAAATCCGCAAAAGCCTGCTCCAAACGTTTGTTGAACGTCAGTTCGCCTTCGCGCACCCATTTTCTCGGGTCGTAGTGCTTTTTGTTCGGCGCGTCCGGACCTTCGGGGTTGCCGATCTGCGTCTTGAGGTAATCGATATTTTTGACCATATAATCGCGGATGCCTTCGGTAAATGCGAACTGAAGATCGGTATCGATGTTCATCTTGATCACGCCGTAGCTGATGGCCTCGCGGATTTCCTCCAGCGTCGATCCCGATCCGCCGTGAAATACGAAATCGACCGGATTTTCGCCCGTCTGGAAACGGTGCTTGACGAATTCCTGCGAGTTTTTCAGGATTTTTGGGGTCAGTTTCACGTTGCCCGGTTTGTAAACGCCGTGTACGTTCCCGAACGCCGCCGCGATCGTAAATCGGTGGCTGACTTTCATCAGTTCTTCATATGCATACGCGACTTCTTCGGGCTGTGTGTAGAGTTTAGAATCCTCGACATCCGAGTTGTCCACGCCGTCTTCCTCGCCGCCGGTAATCCCGAGCTCGATTTCGAGGGTCATACCCATTTTGCTCATGCGTTCGAGGTATTTCTTGCAGATTTCGATGTTCTCGTGGATCGGCTCTTCGGAAAGGTCGATCATGTGCGAACTGTAGAGCGGCTTTCCGGTTTCGGCAAAATGCTTTTCGGAAGCCACGAGCAGTCCGTCGAGCCACGGAAGGAGTTTCTTCGCGCAATGATCGGTGTGCAAAATCACGGTCGCGCCGTAAGCCTCTGCCAATGTGTGGATGTGTTTCGCGCCTGCAATGCCGCCCGCGATGGCCGCTTTTTCGTTTTCGTTCGACAATCCTTTTCCGGCATTGAACGCCGCGCCGCCGTTTGAAAATTGAATGATGACCGGAGATTTAAGCTTCGCAGCGGTTTCCAACGTGCCGTTGATCGTACTTGAGCCGACGACGTTTACCGCCGGAAGCGCGAAGCCTTTTTCTTTGGCGTAACGGAAAATTTCCTGTACCGCGTCGCCTGTCGCTACGCCGGGTTTTATATTGTGGGACATACTTTCAGGATTTAAGTTAGGGGAACAAAATTAATGATTTATAACTTTAGAAAGGATAATTTATCCCGATATTTAAAACGGAATGGCTGAAATTATAATCGTGGAACCACTTTTTGGTTTCGTCGGCGGGATTATAGGTTTTGAATCCCACATCGAGCCGGACCACGAAGAAATTGAAGTCGTAGCGCAGTCCGAATCCCGAACCGACTGCAATATCCTCAAGCGATTTCAGGCTTGTAAAAGTCGATTTTTCGTCTGTAATATTGTCCAGAACGTTCCAGATGTTTCCCGCATCGATAAACAGCGCGCTGTTGAAATTCCCGAAAACGTTGAACCGGTATTCGCCGCTGAGCGCAATTTTCATGTTGGCCTCGTTGAAATCGTAAATCGTTTTCGAGCTGCCCGGGCCGAGGCTGTAGGATTGCCAGGCGCGGTTGTCGTTCGATCCGCCGGCAAAATAGCTTCGCGAAAACGGGACGCTGTTCGAATTGCCGTACGGTATCGCAATGCCGCCGAACGCGCGGAACGCCAGCACTTTTTTCACGCCCATGTCAAAATGCTTGATGAACTCGAATTCGGTCTTGATGTACTGCGAATAGGCCACGCCCAAAAAGGTATTGTCGCCGTTCTGGTTTTTCAGCGTCTTCGAAACCTTTGCCAAAAGCGACAGCGTGTTTCCCGCCGATTCGACTTTGGCCCGGAACACATGGAACGTGTCGTCCTGCAAATCGGTTTTGGTCGTCTTCGAATAGCTGTAGCTCGAGGCGAAGATCAGGTTGTTTTCGGTCAGCCTGACGCGCCGTTCTTCAATATTGGTCACGGTTTTTAAATCTTCAGGCGTTACGGCGACCGTGCCGTCCTTGACGGCATTGATGAAAACGATCGCGCCGCCGTCGTCGATGCCCAGATTGCCTGAGCCGTTCAAATAGGCCGGATAATCCTGCGCAATGTCGTTCAGTACGTCGTAAGACGATTTGTAAACGTTGAAATAGTTCCCGATGTTGACATTGTTCACATACTGTATGTTGAACAAATCGAACCTCGCGCTCCGGAACCGCTGCGGCGTCCAGTTATAAGTCAGCGCCGAGGTGAAATTTTCCTTGTCGAGCCCGATATTGCGCTGTTTGGCAAAGCCCACGCTGATGTTCGTAGACGGAATCATGTTTTTCGGGATGATGCTTTCGGTTTGGAACGGGAAGAAAATCCGCGGGAAAGTCAGTTTCATGTCGCCGCCGTATTCCGAGACGTTGAAAAACGTATTTTCAGGATTCGCGAAATCTTTCGACGAGCCGATGTTGCCGCGCAGCGCGATTTCCAACGTTTCGGCTCCATTGAAAACGTTCCGGATCGATACCGAAGTATTGCCCGAGATCCCGAAATCCTGGATGTTCGAATGCGTGAAATCGAGCCCGGCGCCAAAACTGTACTTGGGACGCGACGACAGATAAACATTGGCGACCAATCCGTTTCCCGTACTGTCGGCGGCATATTGTATCGTCGGATAATTGAACACGCGCAGGTTGCTCAGGTAGCGCGATGTGAGCGTGGTTTTGTAATCGGCATAAAGCCCGTCTTTGGTCACGAAAACCGCGTCGGTGATCGCCTTGGGCTTGTAGCGTAGTTTGCCGGTGCTGTAAAGCCAGACGTTGTTGTAGAAAACGCTGTCGGTCTTTTTGCTGTCGATCTTTTCGTTCGGGCCCGAACTGTAAACGTTTACGCGGCTGATCTTATAGATTTTGAACGGCTCGGTAAATGTCGAATCGTTCTTCCGGTAATTGTAGTCGCTGATGATCATCTTCACATTTGCTTTTTTCGTTTTCGCAACCGTGTCGATGTTGAACTTGATGTAATTCTGCTGGAAATGATAGACGCCGCGGTTGCGGAAATTCGAGGTAATCCGGTTGCGCTCGGCATCGAAATCGGCGGTCATGTATTGATTGCCGGTCTTCAGCATGCTTTTGCCCTTGGCGACGCGGTAAAGCGAATCAAGCGCCGGCGTCGAGATTTTGGCTGTGATCGTATCCAGGAAATACGGGCTGCCGGTGTTGATCGTATAGTCGATTTCCGCTTTTTTCGCCGCGACCGAATCGATTTTATAGTCCGACGTCACGTCGAAAAAGCCTTTGTTGTAATAGTAAGCTTTAAGACGCGCGACCGATTTCTTGGTGCTTTTATCATCGACGATGACCGGCGCTTCGCCCGATTTTTTCAGGAAGTTGTGGATGCCGAAATACCAAAATGATTTTCCGAGCCGGTCAACCTGTTTCTTCGAAAGGATTTTGGACATGCGCTCGTATTTTCCGGGATGTTTGAGGAATTTAGCCCTGTAGGAAGCTTCCGGGTCGGGTTTGGCCAGGTTGAACAGGTTCAGCCGCAGATGATACCCGAGGATCGAGCTGTTCGGGCGTTGGTAAAGCTGGTATTCGACTTCCTCGCTTTTTTCTTTTTTGCCGTTCACCAGGATATCGTTGCCGGTCAGCAGCCGCTTTCCGTCGGGGACGCGCTTTGTGGCGTTGCATGCCGATATAATTATCCCCAATAGAATAAATAGTGATATTTTTGCAGGGCGGTTTCTCAAGGGAATAGCTTATTTAAGCCAAAAGTACATTTTTTCTATGGTTAGCAAAAACCAAATAAAGTTAATCACCGGACTTCACCAAAAAAAGTTCCGGCAGGCCGACGGGTTGTTTGTGGCCGAAGGCGTAAAAGTCATCGGCGAACTGCTCTCCGAAGGGTTTTCGCTGGAACATTTGTATGTTACCGATGCTGTTTTCCCGGAAGTGCCAAAGCATAAGACAACCGGAATTTCCGAAACCGAACTCAAAAAAATCTCAGCGCTTTCATCCCCGAACAATTGCCTTGCGGTGTTTCACATTCCCGAGACGAAACCGGTCGATCAAACCGGGCTGATTGTCGCCCTTGACGATATCCGCGATCCCGGAAACCTCGGAACCATTATCAGGCTCTGCGATTGGTTTGGCATTTCCGAGCTCGTGTGTTCCAACGAGACCGCCGACTGCTACAACCCGAAAGTCGTGCAGGCCACGATGGGTTCGCTGGCGCGCGTAAACGTTTCTTATATCGATCTCGGAGATTTTCTGAAAAACACAGAACTTCCAGTCTTCGGGACGTTTATGGACGGTGAAAATATCTACCAAAAAAAATTGCCGGAAACCGGTGTCGTCGTTTTCGGGAATGAGGCGAACGGGATTTCGTCTGCTGTTGAAAAGTTCATGCAACAACGTATTTCGATTCCCCGGTTTGGGAAGTTGCAGAAAACGGAAAGTTTGAATGTTGCGACTGCTGCGGCGATAATCCTTAGTGAGTTTAGGCGGAGATAATTTCGGCAATACCGAAAATTTGGGTTTCTTCTTCTTTTGTCTCGCAACAAAAGAAGCAAAAGTGCGTGGGCGACAATAAAATTCCGCTAAAATCAAATTCACAAGCTAAAACAAATAAACTCTAAAAAGCTTTTGTTCCAAAAGTACCTGACAGCCACTGGCTGTCCTCCTTTATATTTCATATGCTCAGACAGAATTTGTTTTTACGCTTGCTCATTTGATTTTCTTAACGCGAATTTTATTAAGTCGCAGCCAAGCGGAAGTCCAATTTTTTATTTTTCGCTCGCTCCGCAGCGCGAAAAATCCAAACCTGAAACTGTAGTTGCGCTTTAAGCTTCGATGAAGATTCAACATCCGGTATCACGCAGCAGCTCGAGCCGGCCTTTTTTCATTTTTGCAGATTTTCCGGCCGAAGCTGCCTTAGTTAGAAATAAGAAGTGAAACAAAATAGCTATCCGGAGAAGTGAGGAAGTATGACGAACGGCTTGGATAGCGTATCTGGCAGCGAGGTTGAGAAAATCAAAAAAATGAAAAGCAGCCTCACGCATTTTTGCTTCTTTTGTTGCGAGACAAAAGAAGATAAAACTAGTCCGGATAGCAGCGGAAATCCTTTTACGCAGCGCAGCGGAGTAAAAGATTGCAGCGTATAGCCGGAAAAAGCTCCTAGTGAAAAGTAAAGTTTACCAAAACAGCCCTCGTTTTCAACGACTGGATATTCCCCGTCCACGGACTGTTCGGGTCGTTGTCGCGGATGAGCTCGTCGCCGAAGCCGAAAACGCCGCGGATCGATGGCGAGAATTTGAAGTATTCGAAATACAGATCAATCCCGAAACCGAGCTCGTAATTGTACGTCCAGGGATGAACGCGGAACCGCTGCTCGAGATTGTCTTCCTGTGATTTGGAATTGCTCGACAAATTGAGTGTGGCCGAAACGCCGCCTTCCAGATAAGGCCGGACGTTGCCGATGCGTTCCGACATGAATTTCAGCAACAGCGGAAAATGGATGTAGGTTGATTTTACGGGGCGCAGCCGGTCGATGTCGTTGTCGAAATTCGGGTATTCGAGATCACGCTCGGTATAGAGCAGGCCCGGTTCGAACCGCAGTTCGGCGTATTCGTGCAGCCGCAGTACGCCCACAAGCCCGACGTTGAAACCGGTCACGCTTTTCACGGCAATGTCCTGCTGCATCGGGGTTTTGTAGTCGATCTTGAAATCGTAGGCGTTGAACCCCAGGTAATAGCCCCAATAGACGCGCTGTTTGTCGAAATTCTCCAGATTGATCAGCGGATCTTTCCCAAACTGGGCATGGCTGTGCAGGGAAATCAAGGCTAATATGGCTAAGAAGGTTTTTTTCATGCGGTTTTTGAAGCGGAATAAATCGTTGCCACGCCGAAAGTCTGCGGCAGGGAAACTACGTCTATAAACCCGATTTTGCGTAAAATATTGTTCAGTTTTTCGCCATAAGGGAAAACCGATGCCGATTCGCAAAGATAACCGTACGCGGCATTGTCTTTCGAAAACAACCTGCCGATTGTGGGCAGGATGAGCTTTGTGTAAAACCAATAACCTTGTTTGTATGGGAATTTTTCGGGCATCGAGGTCTCGAGGATGACGAAAATCCCGCCCGGTTTCAAAACGCGCAGAATCTCGGCAAGCCCGGTTTGGAGATGCTCGAAGTTCCGGATGCCGAAACCGACGGTGATCGCGTCGAAGCTGTTGTCGGGGAATGGCATGTTTTCGGAATCGGCGAGTTGAAGTTCGATTTTATCCGACAGGTTTTTTGCGGCGACTTTCTTGCGCCCGACTTCGAGCATGCCTTCGGAAATGTCGATACCGGTAATTTTTGATGCCGAAGTCGAAGCCATCATAATTGCGAGGTCGCCGGTTCCGGTGGCGATGTCCAGAATGGTCTGCGGGTTTTTGGACGCGACGAGCTTCAGGACCTTTTTGCGCCATTTCACATCGATCCCGAAAGAAATCACGCGGTTCATCCCGTCGTAGCCTTCGGAAATGTTGTCGAACATTTTCGCGACCTGCTCTTTTTTCCCCAATCCGGAATCTTTGTATGGCGTAACGTTGTCGGGCATCATGCTTGTTTTTTGCGTCATCCGCCTGAGCCGGCTTGGCTGCGGTCGGCAAATATAGGTTTTATTACCTAAAACGAAAAAGTGATTATGAGTTCCTTATGAAAGTCGTGAAGGTGAAGTCGTAGGCGTGTTTCTGGTCTTTCGGATGAAATTGCTCCCAGTTTTTATGCCAGATTGCCGGATCGATTTCGGGGAAAAACGCATCGGCGTCGAAAGTTGCGTGCACGCGCGTCACGTCGATTTTGTCGGCAAAAGGCATGGCCAATTCAAAGATTTCGCCGCCGCCGATGATATAGACGTCTTCATTTTTTGGGGAAATTTCGAGCGCTTTTTCAATGCTGTCAACAACGATGCAATCTTCGCAATCGTAATCCTTCTGCCGTGTAATCACGACATGCGTCCGGTTCGGGAGCGGTTTTGGAAAACTCTCGAAGGTTTTCCGGCCCATGATGATGTAATGCCCCGAAGTCAATTCCTTGAACCTTTTGAAATCGTCGGGCAGATGCCAGAGCAACTGGTTGTCTTTGCCGAGCGCATTGTTTTCGGCTGCGGCCGCGATGAGTATGATCATTGGGGATTTTCTTTTTCGGCGTCAAGCTGATCCTGTAGTTTCTGCATTTTTTTTTGTTGCATCGCCACGAGTTTATCGATCTGGTGCCGTTCCCAGTTCTTGTTCATGAAGCTGTCGGTAATGAAAACCTTCATGAAGTGCAATATGAGCAGAAACGCCCAGCCGGTAATGGCCCAGATGTACCAGTCGTCGGGCTCGTCGACGCTGAGCATCTTGTTGATGACGAATAAAAAAAAGCTGCCCGCAAGAAAAACGATGAAATGGATGAAGACATTCTTTTTCTGGCGGATCCGTTTCCGGGCATATTCGTATTGTTCGTGTTGCAAATTGTCCATATCCGGCTTTTTTTCCGATTTAAAGGTAGAATTTTTTCCGAAAAGGCCAAACGGCGATCGGGGAATAATTATCCTGGAAAATGAAAATCCGCCCGAAGACGGATTTTTATTATTCTATTCGCCTGGCCCTGAACAGACCGGCGTAATTTTTCCGGTAGGCGTAAAGCAGAAAAATGTGGGCGACGAAAATCGCGATGGCTATCGCAACGGTGGCCGGATTTATCATCGCGTGCAAAAGCAGGATGTTGAAGGTAATCGGAAACAGCGCAACGGCAGCAAGCGCTACGTAACGGCCGGCGAGGAAACAAATTGCACAAAGCAGCTCGATTGATTTGATGATTTCCATTAAATGAACTGTCCCAATACCGTTCATGTAGGTAATGACTTCAGCAGGTGGCTTTGGCTGATTGTCATACCAATGAAAGAAATAGCCCAGCGATGCATTCAGGAACATTAGTCCCATCAGGATTCGGACAATAATTACTGCAATTCTCATAAGGTTTTAATATTAATTGGTTTACGCAAGTTTACAAAAAAAACCTTACATTTTTGAGATGAAGCATGTCAGGAATCGTTGCTTTTGATTTTAATCGGCAGCGAATAGCGCACCCTGACAAATCGGCCGTGCATCATGCCCGGCTGCCAGTCCGGATATTTGGTCAATACCCGGACGGCTTCATTGTCAGACTTGGCATCGATGCTTTTCAATATGCGGATGTCGCTCAGGCTGCCGTCTTTCTCGACCACGAAACTCAGGATGATTTGTCCCGGCTTGACCGGTTTGGAAAAGTGGAATTTTTTGGAGATGAAGCCGTAAAAATGCTGAAGCCCTTTTTTGGGCCCGGGCTTAATCATAAGCTTGGTGTAAGGATGTTGCACCGAATTGGAATCGATGCTCGTGCCCGAAATGAATTTTCCGCGATTGTACGTTTCGGAATAGGAAAACCTTCGCCGGAGGTTTTTCCCGGTCCATACGCCATCTTTCAGCCCGTCAGTGATCCTGCCTTCAGAAACGACATTGTCGAAGTCCGTATAACGGTAATCGCCGTTGCCGTCGACGACTTTTTGCGTGCCGTTCTCGTCCCAATATTGCAGGATGCGCATATTGTTTACGTCCCAATCCGGAATGTCCTTCGGCAAATATTCGCCTTCCAGTTTCTTTTTGCCGTTTTCGTACCATTCGGATAAACGTCCCATTGGAACGTCGTTGACATATTGCGTCTGGAGCTGCTTGTTCCCATTCCGGTAATAGGTCGTATACGGACCTTCATAATGCGGAATCGTTTTGTCTGAAGAAATGCTTTCGAGCGCCAATTCGCCCGTCGCGTAATATTCGGATATTTTATAAGCCGTTGTGTCGGAGGAATAATTCCGGACAATCCTATAATCGCCTGCGGATGAAAGCTGCGTGATTTTGTCGCGCGACGAAGCGATTTGCGAGTGCGCCGGCATTGCCCACATGAAAAGAAACAATAATGCGAAATGCCCTTTCATGATCATACCGCCACCGCGCCTTTGATGTGCGGGTGCGGGTCGTAATCTTCCAATGTGAAATCCTCGAATTTAAAGTCGAAAATATCTTTTACGTTAGGATTCAGCACCATTTTCGGCAGCGGTTTCGGATCGCGTGAGAGTTGCAGTTCGAGTTGTTCGATGTGGTTGTTGTAAATGTGCGCGTCCCCAAAAGTATGGATGAATTCGCCCGGCTGTAGCCCGACGACCTGCGCGACCATCATTGTGAACAAGGCGTAGGATGCGATGTTGAACGGAACGCCCAGAAAGATATCGGCGCTGCGCTGGTACAATTGGCAGGACAATTTTCCGTCGGCAACATAAAACTGGAAGAACGCGTGGCACGGCGGAAGCGCGGCTTTCCCGTCCGCGACATTTTCGGCGAAAGATTTCGAGGTATCGGGCAATACCGACGGGTTCCACGCCGAAACCAGCATCCGGCGGCTGTTGGGGTTATTTTTTAACGTGTCGATGAGTTCCGTAATCTGATCGATTTCCTCGCCGTTCCAGTTGCGCCATTGGTAACCGTAAACCGGACCGAGGTTGCCGTTTGGATCGGCCCATTCGTCCCAGATCTTTACGCCGTTTTCGTTGAGGTAATTGATGTTCGTATCGCCGTTCAAAAACCAGAGCAATTCGTAAATGATCGACTTCAGGTGTAGTTTTTTCGTGGTAACCATCGGGAAGCCTTCGCTGAGGTCGAAACGCATCTGATAGCCGAAAACGCTTTTGGTTCCGGTTCCGGTGCGGTCGCCTTTCTGGGTTCCGTTTTCAAGCACGTGCTTTACTAAATCGAGATATTGCTTCATGTTTCGGGATCTAAGATTCGCGTTTCGAGATTTCGTCCCGGATTTTCGCAGCCTTTTCATAATCTTCGTCCTGTACCGCCGTGAGCAATTGCTCGTGCAGTTCGGAAAGGCTCAGCTGCGTATAGGTGTTGCCCGAAGTGTTGCTTTCTTCCATCCCGAAAGTTTCCGGATTCGAAAGCACGTCTTCCACTTCGTGTTCCTGCTTTTCGCCTTCGGCAGGATTGGCTTTGAGGTAAATTCCGGCTTTGTCGAGAATGTTCTTGTAGGTGAAGATCGGCGCGTTGAAACGCAGTGCCAGTGCAATCGCATCCGAAGTCCGGGCGTCGATAATTTCCTCGATCTTGTCGCGTTCGCAAATGATGCTCGAATAAAACACGCCGTCGACGAGTTTGTGGATGATGACCTGTTTGACGACAATATCGAAACGGTCGGCAAAATTCCTGAAAAGGTCGTGCGTCAGCGGACGCGGCGGCTTGATTTCCTTCTCCAGCGCGATGGCGATCGATTGTGCCTCAAACGCGCCGATCACGATGGGCAATTTCCGGTCGCCGTCGGCCTCATTCAGGATCAGGGCATACGCGCCGTTTTGGGTCTGGCTGTACGAAATCCCTTTTATTGTCAGTTTTACTAAGCTCATAATATCTTACACTAACGCAAATTACCGAATTTTAATTGGATTAAAAAAGAGTGGTTCGTGATTTAAAAAGGTCGATGGTCGATAGTCTTTAGTCGCTGGATGTTTTGCCTACCTATATTACTGCTGGCTTTACAAAAGCATTAAGATTTATGATATGTTTTCTTAAAAAGCTTGGATGTTTGACGCCAATAAAAACACAATGGCTGGTCGCCAGACAAATCTATCCAACGACCAGCCACCAGCGACCAGCGATCAATCTTACGAGTGCTGCGCCTTAAATGCCTTGATTTTTTCCGTCAGTTTCGGAACAATCTCAAACAAATCGCCCACAACGCCATAATCGGCAACTTTGAAGAACGGCGCTTCCGGGTCTGAGTTGATTGCGACTTTCACTTTCGACGAGTTAATTCCCGCAATGTGTTGGATAGCTCCCGAAATCCCGATCGCGATATACAAATTCGCCGCCACCGGTTTTCCGGTTTGCCCGACGTGCTCGCTGTGCGGCCGCCAGCCCAAGTCCGAAACCGGTTTCGAGCAAGCCGTCGCTGCGCCCAAAGCTGCAGCTAAATCTTCGACGATGCCCCAATTTTCAGGGCCTTTCATTCCGCGTCCGGCCGAAACGACGATGTCGGCGTCGGCAATCGTGACTTTTCCCGTCGTGCGGTCCACCGATTCGGTTTTGATTGCAAAATCCGCATCGCTGATCGACGGCGCAAAATCTTCCTGCGTCAATGAAGACGTGCTTTCACTCAATCCGTATGAGTTTTTCGCCAACCCCAAAACTTTGATATCCGTATCGATCTGCGTGATGTTGAACGCCTTGTTCGAGAACGCATTGCGCTTTACTTGGAACGGCGAGGTCGAAACCGGCAACCCGACGACGTTCGAGGCATAACCCGCGTCGAGCGAAACGGCTACCAGCGGCGCCAGATACAAACTATCGGTTGTAGAAGAAAGCAAAACCACTTTCACATTTTCTTTTTGCGCGGCTTGTTTGATGACATCGGCGTAGGCTTTCGCCGAGTATTGCGACAATTTCGCATCGTTTACCTTCAGCACTTTATCGACGCCGTATTTCGAAAGCTCCGAAACGTCGCCGGCATTGATCGTAACCGCAGTTACGGTCGTCCCGAGCGATTCGGCTACTTTTTTACCGTACGAAGCCAGCTCGAAAGCTACTTTCTTGAATTTTCCGTCGGCGGTTTCCGCGTATATTAATATTGACATTTTGACTGTTTTAAATGATGAATTTTATTTTTTGGGCGTTGCCTTCGGCCGCGCTTTTCGCTTCAATCTTTTACGTCATTGCACTCCGTAAAAGGATTTCCGCTCCAATCGCTAACGCGGGCAATCAACTTGTTTAAATGACTTTCGCCTCGTTGTGCAATGCCTCGACCAATCCGTCGAGATTATCAACGGTAAATAGCTTCACCGCCGATTTCGGTGCCGGTTTCTCGAATTTCACCGCTTTCGTGTTCACATCCGCCGCAACCGGCTCCAGAACTTGCAATGCTTTGGTCCGCGCTGTCATAATGCCGCGCATGTTCGGGATGCGCAGATCTTTTTCTTCGACCAGGCCTTTTTGCCCGCCGATGATCAGCGGCAAAGTCGTCGATACGGTTTCCTTTCCGCCGTCAATCTCGCGGATCGCTTTTACGTTGTTCCCGTCAACGGTCAGCCCGATGCACGAGTTCACGAAATTCGCGCCCGTCAGCCCGGCAATCATTCCCGGAACCATACCGCCATTGTAATCGAGCGATTCCTTTCCTGCAATAACCAAATCGTAACCGCCGTTTTTAATGACTTCGGACAACTGCTTGGCCACGAAGAAACCGTCGGTCGGGTTCGCGTTCACGCGGATCGCTTCATTTGCGCCGATGGCCAAAGCTTTACGCAAAGTCGCTTCGGTTTCTGGCCCGCCGACATTGACGACCGTTACGTTCGCACCCTGCTGCTCCTGGAACCAGATCGCGCGCGTCAGTCCGAATTCGTCGTTCGGATTAATCACGAACTGAACTCCGTTTTGGTCAAACTCGCTGTCGCCATTGGTGAAATTGATTTTGGAAGTAGTATCAGGCACGTGGCTGATGCAGACTAATATTTTCATTTTTCAGTAAATTTTCATGAGTTTCAGGGTGCGAAATTAGTAATTTAATTTTTAAATTATATCGATTTCGTGAGGAAGTCAACACGAAATTTGCACTGCTGGATTTTTCGGCTACATTTGCCCAACATCAAAACTCTTATATTATGAAAAAAACAAAATTTTTACTGTTGCCTTTGGCATTAATGGCCTTTGCCTGTAGCAGCGACAGCGATGGTGGCGGAAGCTCCTCAGGCCTTACGGTTGATGGCACCCATTACACCATCAGCGATGCCAAAATGGTGGACAACTATCGTCTTTTTTATGAAAGCGGTTCCGAATTCGATTTCATTTTGTCCAACGGGGAAATCACGGTCGAAGCCGATCCGGGAACTTCGATTGGCTTTACGGTTGCCAACGGAACGATTTCAATTGACGCTTATCTGTTTTGCCAGGATGCAACCCTTACGAACGGCACTTATACATTCGATGAATTTCCCGAAAGTGAAACCGGCTATTTCTTCGATGACCTGATCGTAACCACGGACAGTAACGGCGACCATCAGATCGATTCCAGCGACAATGCCCTCTGGGCTACCGGCGGTACGATAGAAGTCACCGGCTCGGGAAACAACCGTACGCTTGATTTCGACGTGACGCTTTCAGACGGCAGCACGCTCGACTATACTTATCACAGCGGGTTTGATTACGTCGACAACAGGAACGATTAATCGGTGCCGAACTGCATCACTAAGCCGGGCAATGTCCCGGCTTTTTTTATGCCCTAGCCCGGATGGGAATGGCATCCTTTTTCCCGCTTCTTTAGCGGGGAAAAGATAAAATGGACAGCCGGAACAGCTCCTGAAAAAAATGGCTTTAAAAAAATTTATTCAGTAGGATTAATTCCTATTTTTGCCTTTCCAATTTAATCCAACGATACAATATATGAGAACGATACAATTCCGGGAAGCGGTGGCCGAAGCGATGAGCGAGGAAATGCGCCGCGACGAATCGGTTTATTTGATGGGCGAGGAAGTCGCCGAATACAACGGTGCATACAAAGCCTCGAAAGGCATGCTCGACGAGTTCGGGCCGAAGCGCGTCATTGATACGCCGATCGCCGAACTGGGTTTTGCGGGAATCGCGGTTGGCTCTGCAATGAACGGCTGCCGCCCGATCGTTGAATACATGACCTTCAACTTCTCATTGGTAGGTATCGACCAGATCATCAACAATGCGGCAAAAATGCGCCAGATGTCGGCCGGGCAGTTCCCGATGCCGATGGTTTTCCGCGGCCCGACGGCTTCGGCAGGGCAATTGGGCGCGACGCATTCGCAGGCGTTCGAGAACTGGTTTGCCAATACGCCTGGATTGAAAGTCGTCGTTCCGTCGAATCCGTACGATGCGAAAGGATTGTTGAAATCGGCGATCCGCGACAACGATCCGGTCATTTTCATGGAATCGGAGCAAATGTACGGCGACAAAGGCGAAGTGCCCGAAGGCGAATATTTGATTCCGCTGGGCGTTGCCGATATCAAGCGCGAAGGCAAGGACGTGACGATCGTATCGTTCGGGAAAATCATCAAGGAAGCGTATATCGCCGCCGACGAACTCGCAAAGGAAGACATTTCGTGCGAGATCATCGATCTGCGCACCGTTCGCCCGATGGATTACGATGCGATCATCAACTCCGTAAAAAAGACAAACCGCTTAGTTGTGCTCGAAGAAGCGTGGCCGTTTGCGAGTGTCGCTTCCGAAATTACATACATGGTGCAGGAACGCGCGTTCGATTACCTCGATGCGCCGGTCCAAAGAATCACGACTGCCGATACGCCGGCGCCGTATTCGCCGACATTGTTGAAAGAATGGTTGCCGAATAGCGGTGACGTTGTGAAGGCTGTGAGGAAGGTTTTGTATAAGAAATAATATCTTCGATAATGAAGTAAAGCCGAAACATCGTTTCGGCTTTTTATTTTTTCTTTTGTCTGGCAACAAAAGAAACAAAAATAGCTAGGGCTGCTTTTCATTTTTGTGATTTTATCGACCTTGCTGCATGATACGCTATCCGAGCCGTTCGTCATGCTTCCTCACTTCTCCGGATCGCTATATTGTCTAACTACTTGTTTTGAACTATTGCAGCTTCGATCGGAAAAATCTACAAAAATGAAAAAAGGCGACAAAGCTGCTGCATGATGCCGGATGTCAAATCGTTCTATCTAAATCCAAAAGTTCCGGTGAAGATTTTCGGCGCTGTGCAGCGAGCCGAAAATCAATAAGTATTTCCAAATACTGCGGCGTCATAAAATTGGCGTAAAGAAAACCGGAAATATGAGCGTTAAAAAAGAAAAACTGTTTGAGCCGCAGGCGAGTTTTTTTCTTTTAGCGAATGTGACGGTTTTTAGCCAGGTTTATGGCCGCTACGGTCTTTTGCTACTTTGCGACCAGGCAAAGTAGAGAAGAAATTGTTTTCTTTTCTATCAGACAAAGAAAGAAGAAATAACTTATATTTGACACCGGTCAAAAAACACTATGAAACGGTTACTTACTTTCCTATTTCTTTTATCGGTCGTATTTGCGTCGGCGCAAACCAAGGTCAGCGGCATCGTTGTTGACGATACGGGCCAGCCGGTTCCGTTTGCCAACGTCGTATTCAAAGGCTCGACCGAAGGTATCGTGACCAATGAAGACGGCCGGTTCTACATCGAATCGCAAAAAACCTATACCTCGATCATCGTGTCTTTTACCGGTTTTATGGAAAAGGAAATTCCGCTGCCGAAAGCCGTCAACTACGATTTCAAGATTGTCCTCAAGGAAGCCAATCAATTAAAAGAAGTCGTGATCTATTCCGGGAAAACCTCGAAAAAGAACAATCCGGCGCTCGACATCCTCAGGAAAATCTGGGCGCGAAAGCGGAAGAACGGCCTGTATATGTTCGACCAGTACAAAATGCAGAAATACGAAAAGGTCGAGTTCGATATGAATACCATCGACAGCGCGTTTATGAAAAACAAGATTTTCAAAGGCATGGAATTCATTTTCAAGCATGTCGATACTTCGCGCGTGACCGGAAAAACGTATCTGCCGATCTTCATCAACGAAGCGCTTTCGGAAGTCTATGGCGATAACAAGCTCAAGAAAACCAAGGAAATCCTGACGGCCAACAAAAATTCGGGTTTCAGCGACAACCAGCAGGTCATCGCGTTCATCAAGGATCTGTATGCCGATTACAACATTTATGACAATTACCTGACGTTTTTCGACAAGAGCTTTACGAGTCCGCTTTCGCGTACGGGAATCGACGTCTACAATTACGTTTTGCGCGACACGGCTTTCGTCGACGGCAAATGGTGCTACAACATCGTGTTCTATCCAAGGCGCAAAAGCGAGCTGACGTTCAAAGGCGATTTTTGGGTCAACGATACGACCTTCGCGATCAAGAACATCAACATGGCCGCGACCAAAAGCGCCAACATCAACTGGGTCAAGGACATTTACATCGAACAGGAATTCGACGTCTTGAACGATTCCGTTTTCCTTTTGACCAAAGATTACATGATGTCGGACTTCGCGCTCAGGAAAAAGGAAACCTCGCGCGGGATTTACGGCAAGCGGACGACCTATTACCGCAACCACGAATTCAACCAGCCCAAGCCGGAGAGCTTTTATAAGGAACCTGTGAACTTTGTCGACAATTCGGTTTACCAGAAACCCGAAGAATACTGGGAAGAAAACCGCTTCGAAAAACTCAGCAAAGACGAAAAAGGCGTTTACCAGATGCTCGATACGCTCAAGACCAACCGCAAGTTCAAGCGATTGACGAGCCTGGTCGAAATCCTCGGCAGCGGCTACATCAATTACGGCAAGTTCGATTACGGGCCGATTTTCTCGACCGTCGGCTATAACGAAGTCGAAGGCGTAAGGCTGCGAACGGGTGGGCGAACGTATTTCGGGCCGAACGATCCGTGGCGCATCGAAGGTTATACGGCATACGGTTTCGACGACCATAAATTCAAATACGGCCTTTCCGGAAAATGGATGGTCGACAAGAAAAGCCGGATCATCCTTTCGGGCGGAAACCGGCGCGACATCGAACAAATCGGCGCGAGCCTGACGACAACCAACGACGTTTTGGGCCGCAGTTTCGCTTCGTCGGGACTGTTTACCACGAGCAGCAACGGCAAATTGACCAACATCAATTTAAGCACGTTCGCTTTTGAGATCGAGCCGCTCAAAAACCTCGTGTTCCAGGCCGGATTCTCCTATCGGACGCTCGAATCGGCATCGCCGACCTTCAGTCTCGATTATTACAAAGTGAAACCGACGGCCGAAAATCCGGTCGGCGTGATTGCCGGCGACGTGAAACAGGCCGAGACCAACGTCCAGATCGAATATACTCCGGGACGGAAAATGGTCGGTTACGGCGTAGAACGCAATGAAGTAGATGCGCCGTTCCCGCGCGTATTTGTCAATTACAGCTCGGGTTCGAAAGGACTTTTCGACAGCGATTTCGATTACCAGCGCCTGCAGTTGTATTACCGACAGCCGCTGATCATCGGAATGCTCGGCCGTACGAACCTGACCACCGAGATCGGGAAGACATTTGGCGCCGTACCGCTCGGGCTGATGAGTATCATTCCGGGCAACCAGACATATTTTACGATCGAGAACACGTTTAGCAACCTGAATTTCTACGAATTTGTCGCAGATGAGTATGCGACGTTCCAGATCGACCACCACTTCAACGGAAAACTGTTCGCTTATCTGCCGTATGTCCGTAAGATGAATTTGCGTGAAATCATCTTTGCCCGCGGCGTCTATGGCAATGTGTCCGACGAAAACAAGGCGCTCAACGCCTCGGGACTGACGTATCGCGCTCCGAATCCGGCTTATTGGGAATACGGTTTCGGGATCGGCAATATCTTTAAAGTAATCCGTATCGATTTTGCATGGCGCGGCAATTACCGCGACGTGCCCGATGCGCAGAATTTTACGATCAAGGGCGAATTCGGGTTTTATTTTTAATTTTTTTCAGGAGCTTTTCCGGCTTTCTGCTATATCTTTTGCTTCACTTTGTTCAGCAAAAGGATGCCGCGGCAATCCGGGCTAGGCTTCAGACCTTACCTCATGCAACACGCCATCGATTTTCTTACCGCCAACGACGACGTCCTGAAAACTGTCATCGATACCTACGGCAATCCAAATATCCAGTTCCGGGACGAAGGTTTCGCCGCGATGTGCCACATCATCTTAGAGCAGCAGGTATCGATCGCTTCGGCGCGCGCAACCTATCAAAAGTTGTTTTTGCACCTCAAGGAAATCACACCCGGAAACATGCTCGCGGCTTCAGACGAAAGCCTGCGCGGCTGCGGCATTTCGCGACAAAAAATCCTGTATCTCAAAGACCTTGCCAGGTGTTGCGGAAGTGCGCGAGCGTCCCTTCTCCC